>NZ_SUND01000018.1 GCF_005280205.1 Bacillus yapensis
AACCCTGAAAGATGATCAGGTTGATAGGTCAGAGGTGGAAGCGCGGTGACGTGTGGAGCTGACTGATACTAATCGTTCGAGGACTTAACCAAATAGATTACAACGTAATTCTTCTTCTTCAACATTATCTAGTTTTGAGGGAATAAACCTTCAATAAAATAGTCCGGTGGCGATAGCGAGAAGGTCACACCCGTTCCCATACCGAACACGGAAGTTAAGCTTCTCAGCGCCGATGGTAGTTAGGGGCTGTCCCCTTGTGAGAGTAGGACGTTGCCGGGCGAACCAATTTTTAAAAGTCTTCTACTTTATAGGAGCACGAACTGAAATAAGTTCATATAATATTATCGCGGGGTGGAGCAGTCTGGTAGCTCGTCGGGCTCATAACCCGAAGGTCGCAGGTTCAAATCCTGTCCCCGCAATCGGTTTTTTTAAGGTAAGTTATTTTCTCCTTACGTCGAAAAAACTTTGGTCCGGTAGTTCAGTTGGTTAGAATGCCTGCCTGTCACGCAGGAGGTCGCGGGTTCGAGTCCCGTCCGGACCGCCATTTTTATAAAAAGTTAGCGAAACGAAGTTTCGTTTTTTTTATGCCCAATTTTGCCTTTTGCTCATCTAAGCAAATTAAGGTAAACTACATATAGAAGAGATTGATTCCTTAGGAGAAATCCTAAGGTTTTTTCATATCTAATGAGGAGTAATTTTATTACGTCAAAATAATAAAGGATAGTTATAGATGAGTGAATATACATTTACGACAACTCAGCCTTCCGAGACGATGGATTTTGCGAAGCGTCTTGGTCAGCTTTTACAACCTTCGGATGTCATTGCATTAGAAGGGGATCTGGGAGCAGGAAAGACAACTTTTACAAAAGGATTGGCTGAAGGATTAGAGATAAAGAAAACGGTCAATAGTCCGACCTTTACGATTATTAAAGAGTATCATGGAAGACTGCCTCTTTATCATATGGATGTCTATCGCGTAGAGGATTCATACGAGGATTTAGGCTTTGATGAATATTTTGAAGGAAGTGGCGTTACAGTCGTGGAGTGGGCTCATTTAATTGAGGATCAACTACCGGACGAGCTGTTGACGATTCAGTTGAAGCACGGAGAGAATGATACGAGGACGATTAGCTTAGAGCCTAAGGGTGCTCGTTATGAGGAACTATGTAAGGAGTTATTTTCATGAAGGTATTAGCTATTGATACATCAAATTATACTTTAGGGATTGCGATCATTGATGAAGAGAAGGTTATTGGCGAGTACATAACGAACGTTAAGAAAAACCATTCGATTCGCGTTATGCCAGCAATCGAAATGCTGCTTAAAGATTGTAATTTAACCCCAAATGATTTAACAAAGATTGTTGTCGCGGAAGGACCAGGCTCCTACACAGGAGTAAGAATTGGTGTCACGATTGCAAAAACGTTAGCATGGACATTAAAGATTCCACTTGTCGGTGTATCGAGTCTAGAGATTTTAGCAGCAGCCGTCGGAAGATACTTCCCAGGTGCAGTGTCGCCTCTTTTTGACGCGAGAAGAGGGCAGATCTATACAGGTTTGTATCAATATGAAAATGGGAAGATCAAGACAGTAGAGAAGGATCAGATTTTACAATCAAAGGATTGGGCGAAGCAACTGACTAATCTTTCACAGCCAGTTCTATTTGTCGGAAACGACCTTCCGTTACATCGAGAGATTATTGTAGAAGAAATGGGAGAGCAGGCGAGGTTTGCTGAGTTAACTGAGCTGAACCCACGACCATCAGAATTAGCGTTTCTAGGAATGAATAGGGATGGAGAAGAAGTACATAACTTTGTTCCAAACTATATTCGATTAGCTGAAGCCGAAACCAAATGGATTGAGGCGAATCAAGCAAAAGACTCTAATTAAGGACGAACCAGGATATGAATAAACAAATAACACTTCGAAAAATGGTAAAAGCAGATATTGATCAAATTCTCATTATCGAGAATGAATCTTTTGCAACTACTTGGAGCAGAGAATCTTTTGAAAATGAATTAACGAAGAATCGCTTTGCTCTATACTTAGTTCTAGAGGATGAAGAAGTCATTTTTGGCTATTGTGGTGTGTGGATTATTGTCGATGAGGCCCATGTCACAAATATTGCCCTTTTGCCAAACTATCGAGGTAAAAAACTTGGAGAGACTTTATTAACTGAGATTATGAAGGTTGCCAAAGAAAAGGGAGCGAAATCGATGACGTTAGAGGTTAGAGTGTCCAATCACGTTGCTCAATCTCTTTATCGTAAATTGGGTTTCCGAGATGGTGGCATTAGAAAGAATTATTATACGGACAATCAAGAGGATGCTTTAGTAATGTGGGTGAATTTATAATGGAAAAAGATCAATATATACTCGGGATTGAGACAAGCTGTGACGAAACAGCTGTGGCAATTATTAAAAATGGGCGTGAAATTGTTGCCAATGTTGTTGCATCTCAAATTGAAAGCCATAAACGATTTGGTGGAGTTGTTCCGGAAATTGCCTCTCGCCATCATGTTGAACAGCTTACGATTGTGTTAGAAGAAGCAATGAGCCAGGCCAAACTTGAATTTAAGGATATAGATGGAATTGCTGTGACGGAAGGTCCAGGGTTAGTAGGAGCGTTACTAATTGGTGTAAATGCTGCGAAAGCTTTGTCGTTTGCGCATCAAATTCCGTTAGTACCGGTGCATCATATTGCAGGTCATATTTATGCGAATCGTTTGGTGACAGAAATGAAGTTTCCTCTTCTTTCTCTCGTCGTATCAGGTGGACATACGGAGCTTGTGTATATGAAGGAGCATGGTCATTTTGAAGTGATCGGGGAGACGAGAGACGATGCTGCCGGTGAGGCTTATGATAAGGTAGCACGGACGTTGAATATGCCTTACCCTGGTGGTCCTCATATTGATCGCTTAGCACAGGTTGGGGAGCCGAGCATTAATTTACCAAGAGCATGGCTAGAAGAGGGTTCTTATGATTTTAGTTTTAGTGGATTGAAATCAGCTGTTATTAACACAGTCCACAATGCTGAGCAAAGAGGAGAAACCATCAAGCCAGAAGATCTTGCTGCAAGCTTCCAAGAGAGTGTCATTGACGTTCTCGTAACAAAAACACTAAAGGCTACGGAAGAATATAAGGTAAACCAAGTATTGCTTGCTGGAGGAGTAGCTGCGAATAAAGGACTTCGCAATCGATTAGAAGAAGCTTTTGGAGAGAGCAATGTGGAGCTAGTTATACCACCATTGTCTCTATGTACTGATAATGCGGCTATGATTGCCGCAGCAGGGAGCATTTTCTTTGAAAAAGGACAGAGAGCTGGCCTAAATTTAAACGCTAATCCTGGATTGGATATCACCATCCACAACCAATAATTTGAACTATGACAAAATCCCCGCTTAGAAGGGGATTTTTTTGTGGATAAATGTTGATACACTGTTGATAATGTGGATAAAAACGACTTATTTTGTGGATAATGTGGAAAAGTCTGTGGAAGGCTTATATTATGGACTCCTTAATGTGAATAATTTTGTGGAAAAAAAGAACCGGGCATAGATCTTCTATCCCGGTTCTTCAGTAACGAATTATTCAGCTAATTCAGACCATTCTTCCATCAGATTTTCAAGCTCTTCTTTTGCTTGATCATTGTCTCTTGTAATGGCCAAAACGCGTTCATGGTCCTGAAAAACTTCAGGCTCACAAAGCAATTGTTCATTCGTTTCGATCGTAGCTTCAAGCTTTTCAATGAGCTCTTCGATTTCTTCCAATCTTCTTTTCCGTTGTCTTTCAAGTTTCTTTGCTTCTTTATCCTGTTGATAACTCGTTTTTTCTTGCTGCTCTGCCTGAGGAGCTGTGGATATTTTTGTAGACTCTAAGGCCTTTAGTTCTTCAATCTCTAACTTCTTCTCAATATAATAATCATAATCACCAAGGAATTCATTTGCCTTTTGAGGCTCAAGCTCGACAACTTTCGTTGCGATTCGATTGATGAAGTATCGATCGTGGGATACGAACAGAATCGTTCCTGGATAATCGATGAGAGAGTTCTCCAACACTTCCTTACTGTCTAAATCCAGATGGTTCGTTGGCTCATCCAGGATTAAAAAGTTTGCTTTTTTCATCATCAGTTTCGCTAAAACGAGTCGAGCCTTTTCCCCACCTGAGAGGGTTGAAACAGTCTTCAGAACATCATCACCAGAAAATAGGAAGTTTCCTAGTACCGTGCGAATATCCTTTTCATTTTTAAGAGGATACTCATCCCACAATTCGTTTAATACCCTTTTATTAGATGAGAGCTGAGTTTGCTCCTGATCATAGTATCCAATCGTGACGTTTGAACCGAAGTGGATCTCTCCAGCGATTGGGGATAGCTGGTCAATCAGTGTTTTTAATAGCGTCGATTTACCAATTCCGTTCGGACCAACAAGGGCAATACTATCTCCTCGAGTAATACGGAAAGAGAGATTTTCACTAACCTTTTCCCCATTATATCCGACAGCTAAAGATTCGATTTTCAAAACATCATTTCCACTTTGACGCTCGATGTCAAAGCCAAAGGAAGCTGATTTTTCATCCCCAAGTGGCCTGTCCATCACTTGAATGCGATCAAGCTGTTTTCTACGACTTTGCGCTCTTTTCGTCGTGGAGGCGCGTGCTAAATTCCGTTGGATAAAATCCTGAAGCTTTGCAATTTCCTCTTGTTGCTTCTCATACTGCTTCATTTCACGCTCATAATTGGCAGCTTTTTGATCCAAATAGGCACTGTAGTTGCCGGTGTACTTGCTAATATGCAGTCTTGAGATTTCGTACACCTGGTTAACGACCTTATCTAAAAAGTAACGGTCATGGGAAACGATTAAAATCGCTCCATCATAGCCTTGAAGATAGCCTTCTAACCAAGATAGAGTATCAATGTCTAAGTGGTTTGTTGGCTCGTCCAAAATAAGGATATCAGGCTTTGTTAAAAGTAGCTTAGCTAGGGCAAGTCTAGTTTTTTGCCCTCCACTTAAGCTCGAAATCTTTGTAGAGTAATCAAAGGAATGAAAGTTCAAGCCATGTAATACGGAACGAATATCCGATTCGTATTGGTAACCCCCATTTTCTTTAAAAGAAACCTGGAGATAGTCATACTCTTTTAAAATCCGCTCATATTCACGAGAATCATTGAAGACAGCAGGATCAGACATTTGCTCTTCTAACTTACGAAGGAGCTTCTCTTGTTTTTGTAAATCTTCGAAAACAGTCAGCATTTCATCCCAAATAGAAGAATCTGATTCCAAGCCAGTATTTTGCGCTAGATAGCCAATTTCAACACCCTTTGGCTTCACTATTTCACCAGATTCATACGAGAGTTGTCCGGCAATAATTTTAAGAAGCGTCGATTTTCCGGCTCCATTACGACCAACAAGGGCGATTCGATCACGCGTTTGAATTTCAAGCTTTATATTCGTTAAAATGGGGTCAGCCCCAAACGATTTTGAGAGTTGATTCACCTGTAATAAAATCATTTATATTCACCTCTATATGTCTAAAAATAGTGTATCCTAATCAATGGGTAAGGGCAATAAAAGAGGAGTTTCTCGAATAAACTCGAATAGTTTTATGTGAAATGGATAACAATGTTTTCACAAATTTGTCGAAATGGTGTATATTTGGAATGAGGTGTTTTCTTAATGGCAGAATTTACACATTTTAATGAAGAAGGCAGAGCCAAAATGGTGGACGTTAGTGACAAGCAGGAAACCGTACGGACAGCTGTTGCTAACTCAAGTATAACAGTGAACAAAGCAATATACGATCAAATTACGAACAATCACAACAAAAAAGGCGATGTATTGGCAGTAGCGCAGGTTGCTGGAATCATGGCTTGCAAAAAAACAGCTGACATTATTCCGATGTGTCATCCGATTCCACTAACAGGTGTGAATATTTCATTCGAATGGGAAATCGAGAATGATGACTATCGACTGATGATCACTGCATCTGCCAAAACAAAAGGAAATACAGGTGTAGAAATGGAAGCGTTAACAGCGGCTTCTGTTACGGCTTTAACTGTCTATGATATGTGTAAGGCTGTGGACAAAGGCATGGTTATTGGAGAGACGTATCTTGTCGAGAAGACAGGTGGAAAGAACGGGGATTTTAAAAGAGAAAATAGAGTGCGATAAGATTTACAATCTAATACGGACATATTTAACAGGGGTGGAGGAAATAAAATGAGCAGCGAAACGTTAAAGATTCCTCAAGCAACAGCAAAAAGATTGCCTTTATATTATCGTTTTTTAAAAAATCTACATTCCGCAGGGAAGCTAAGAGTATCCTCAGCTGAATTGAGTGAGGCGGTAAAGGTAGATTCGGCTACAATTCGCAGAGATTTCTCTTATTTTGGAGCCCTCGGGAAAAAAGGCTATGGTTACAATGTTGATTATTTATTGTCCTTTTTCCGTAAGACGCTTGACCAGGATGAGCTAACGAAGGTTGCTTTAGTTGGAGTCGGGAATCTTGGGACAGCACTATTAAATTATAATTTCTTAAAGAATAACAATACAAAAATCTCTGTTGCTTTCGATATTGATGAGGCCAAAATCGGCTCAACGATGAGTGGCGTGACGATTTATCATATGGATGATATGGAAAAGGTGTTAACGGAATTAGGAATAACAATTGCGATTCTCACCGTTCCAGCTCCTTTTGCTCAATCGATTACGGATCGCTTAGCACAAGCGAATGTAAAAGGGATATTGAACTTCACACCAGCTCGACTAACGGTTCCAGCGACGATGCGTGTTCACCATATTGATCTCGCGGTAGAGCTTCAGTCATTGGTGTATTTCTTGAAGCATTATGGGGTCAATGAGGTTGAGGAGTTAGAGGAAGTCGAAGAATAAAAAAATGAGCCATCGCGGCTCATTTTTTGTTTTTCTGGATTGTTTTAATTTTAAAATGGAAGAGGATCATCCGAATGCCGTTTCCGAAATCAAAGGTAGCTAGGATAACAAGCAAGTATGTAAAGATTCCCCACTCGCCATTTTTCTGTAAGTCTTGAACCGCGAAATAGGTAAAAAATAGTCCGAGAACTATATAAAGAATGCCTGAAAACAATGGTGTTTGTCTCATATGAAAAGACCTCCGATGAAGCTTTGAATTTTTTCTGATTGCTCGATGATTTTTTCGAGATCTTCTTTAAATACAGATTGAACTAAAACAACGAATGTATTCATCGCGACGTGTGCGAAAATCGGTACGAGAATTCGTTTTGTTTTTACATAAAGATAAGCAAATGTGAATCCCATCGCCGAATATAATAGGACATGTTCAACTTCCATATGGGCTAAGGCGAAAATAACCGAGCTGAAAAGGGCTGACAGGAAAAAGTTAAATCGCTTATAGAATGTACCGAAAATGATTTTTCGAAAGACGATTTCCTCTAAAATTGGTCCAATAATGGAGCTAACGATAATCACAATCGGAAAAGATTCGATCAGTGAGATGATTTGCTGCGTATTCTCTGACCCCATTTCAATTCCAAGCCAGCTTTCCACTGTGGCAGCTAAGCTTTGTGCGATTAAGGCAAGAAAAATTCCACATACAGCCCAAACGACGGATGCCCCTACAGATGAAGCATTTCGATCGAGTTGATTACTTTTCATTTCATTTCGGAGTAGTAATAGAACGATCAGAAGCGCTAAGGCAAAGCTGAATACAATCCAGATTACGCCGGCTAAGACGGCCATATCTTCTAGATTTTGACCAAGCAAGACGCCGCCAAAAGTAATCGCGGGAACGCCAACAAAGCTTGATAGCTGCATCCCAATATAAGTAATTAGAATATACCAATATTCTTTTTTCAAATTATGATTCCCCTTTGATATAGGCTTTTTTCTTATGTATCAATATTTATAAAGAATCTCTAATTTACGACTCATCCTACACTATAAACCATTCTACTAAGAAAAAGGAGAAAGATACAATTAGAAGTAGGAAAAAGTTCGGATATTTTCTCAAAACTTGTATATACTCTAAAGGTTGTACTTAAAAAAAGTTGTTAAATTTTATGTAAAAAATCATCCTTGACGCTTGCAAAAATTATTTGAATTCATTAATATAATAATTGTGTTAGCACTCGAGTAGATAGAGTGCTAATAAATAAAACATAGTCAAATTGAGGAGGTTGTTTCACTTGTTAAAGCCACTAGGTGATCGCATTGTTATCGAGCTTGTTGAAACTGAAGAAAAAACTGCTAGCGGAATCGTGTTACCTGACTCAGCTAAAGAAAAGCCTCAAGAAGGAAAAGTTGTAGCTGTAGGTACTGGTCGCGTACTAGACAACGGTGAGCGTGTAGCTCTAGAAGTTGCAGTAGGCGAAAGAATTATCTTCTCAAAATACTCTGGTACAGAAGTGAAGTACCAAGGTGCAGAATACTTAATTTTACGTGAAAATGACATCTTAGCTATTGTTGGCGAATAAATAAAGTAGAGTTGAATTCATTTCATAAGGACACGTCTAGTCGCTTGTGAATCAATTTTTAAAAGATAATCAATCCAAGGAGGTTTTTTACAAATGGCAAAAGAGATTAAATTCAGTGAAGACGCACGTCGCGCGATGCTTCGCGGTGTAGATGCTCTTGCAGATGCAGTAAAAGTAACTCTTGGACCAAAAGGTCGTAACGTGGTTCTTGAGAAGAAATTCGGTTCTCCATTAATTACAAATGATGGTGTAACTATCGCAAAAGAAATCGAATTAGAAGATGCTTTTGAAAACATGGGTGCAAAGCTAGTTGCTGAAGTTGCTAGCAAAACAAACGATGTAGCTGGGGACGGAACAACTACTGCTACAGTTCTTGCTCAAGCGATGATTCGCGAAGGCTTAAAGAACGTAACTGCTGGTGCTAACCCAATGGTTATCCGTAAAGGTATCGAAAAAGCGGTTATTACTGCTATTGAAGAATTAAAAGCAATTTCTAAGCCAGTTGAAAGCAAAGAATCAATTGCACAAGTTGCTGCAATCTCTTCTGCTGACGAAGAAGTTGGTCAATTAATCGCTGAAGCTATGGAGCGCGTTGGAAACGACGGCGTTATCACAATTGAAGAATCTAAAGGCTTCACTACAGAACTTGATGTAGTAGAAGGTATGCAATTCGACCGTGGATATGCATCTCCTTACATGGTTACGGATTCTGATAAAATGGAAGCTGTCCTTGATAACCCATACGTGTTAATCACTGACAAGAAAATCAGCAGTGTTCAAGAGATTCTTCCAGTTCTTGAGCAAGTGGTACAACAAGGTAAGCCACTATTAATCATTGCTGAAGATGTTGAAGGGGAAGCTCTTCCAACATTAGTATTAAACAAATTACGCGGAACATTCAATGCAGTTGCTGTTAAAGCTCCTGGATTTGGTGACCGTCGTAAAGCAATGCTTGAAGATATCGCAGTTCTTACTGGTGGTACAGTAATCACTGAAGACCTAGGTTTAGAACTTAAGTCTGCGAACGTATCACATCTTGGTCGCGCTGCAAAAATTGTTGTAACAAAAGAAAATACAACAATCGTTGAAGGTGCTGGAGATGCTGATCAAATCGCAGCTCGTGTAAATCAAATCCGTGGCCAAATGGAAGAGACTTCTTCTGAATTTGACCGTGAAAAATTACAAGAACGCCTTGCTAAATTAGCTGGTGGTGTGGCAGTTGTTAAAGTTGGTGCTGCTACTGAAACTGAGCTTAAAGAACGCAAGCTTCGTATCGAAGACGCTCTTAACTCAACTCGCGCTGCTGTTGAGGAAGGAATCGTTTCTGGTGGGGGAGTTGCCCTACTTAACGTTTACAACAAAGTGGCTGCTCTTCAAGCTGAAGGCGACGAGCAAACTGGTATCAACATTGTACTTCGTGCAATCGAAGAGCCAGTTCGTACAATCGCTGCAAACGCTGGTCTTGAAGGATCTGTCGTTGTTGAGCGCTTAAAGCACGAAGAAATCGGTATGGGCTTCAACGCTGCTACTAACCAATGGGTAAACATGATCGAAGCTGGAATCGTGGACCCAACTAAGGTAACGCGTTCAGCTCTTCAAAACGCTGCATCTGTAGCGGCTATGTTCTTAACTACTGAGGCTGTAGTTGCTGACAAGCCAGAACCACCAGGTTCCGCTTCAATGCCTGACATGAGCGGTATGGGTGGAATGGGCGGAATGATGTAATAAGGGTTTTAAAATCTTGTTATATCAACGTCTAAAATGATAATATGCTTTTCTTGTCTTCGGATTTGTCCTCGTTTTTATAAGAAACAGGGCAACCTATGACTAAAAAGCTATCTATAGGAGAAGGTCTTTCATCAGTTTGCTAAACTGTTGGGAGGCCTTTTTCCATATATGTGTCTTACGAGGAAAATTATTCATTGTAGTATTATATCTGTACATCTAAGTCGCTGTTGTATCGTTATTACCGATTCCAACTTCAATTGTAAGTGAAATGTAGGTATGTTAGAAGGAATGTGGAGTCTTGTTCTTTTCCATTTTTTAAAAGTCGTTTAAATCGACTCTCAACTACTTTTCTTAATTGTAGATATCCATCCTCACGAAAAAATTCGTTATTCTGATAATTAGGCCACTGTATAACTAATTTTATTCTGTTTAATTCGGGGGTTAACATGTAAACAACATATATACTAATACAGTGAATACACGAGTCAATTAACGCGTTTTCCAATTTTTCTGGCATTAATGTAGTTGTTGTACTCCTTAACTTTAGGTAGATTTTTTGTTGTTAACATTTTGTTCACAAGGAATTTACGAATATTTGTCAAATATATTACTATATAACAGAAGGAATTTTCAGACAAATAGAGAACTAAGGTTGTATGGAGGCGATGTTATGGGGATATTCACCGAATACTTGGAAAGAACTTTTAACTTTGAGGAGTTAAACATTGAACGAAAAAAGCAATTACAAAGAATATCTAGTTTGAGGTCAGGAAGAGACATTCTAGTTTATGCTGCCGATTATAATAAAGGCAATGCACCAATATCAATTATTTTTGATGATCTTCTTGCTATCAATGATCAATTAAGTAATTTAAACGGTAATGCATTAGATATTATAATTGAAACTCCCGGAGGATCCGGCGAAGTCGCAGAAGATATTGTAAAGCTTATCCGAGAAAAATATGATGATGTTGCTATAATAATCCCTGGTTGGGCGAAAAGTGCTGGAACAATAATAGCTATGTCCTGTGATGAAATTCTAATGGAACCGGCTTCTGCATTAGGTCCTATTGATGCACAGATAACTAGGAACGGAAAAACTTTTTCTGCTGAAGCCTTATTGAAAGGCATGGACGAAATCAAGGCGGAGGTTACATCTACAAATAATTTAAACATGGCATACATACCAATTCTTCAGGGGATTTCACCCGGTGAGCTACAAGGAGCTAAAAATGCTCTAGATTTTGCAAAGGTTCTTGTAAAAGAATGGTTAATAAAGTATAAATTTAAAGATTGGAATCATCATTCAACATCAGGTCTTCCGGTGACTGTGCAGGAGAAAGAGCAACGTGCAGAAGAAATTGCTTCAGATTTAGCTGAACATAGTAAATGGTTAACTCACGGTAGATCAATAAAAATTACTGATTTAGAAAGAATGAAACTAAAAATTAATGACTATTCTAAAGATGTAGAATTAGCAGATGCCATCCGGAGATATTATACGTTATTAAAGATGACCTTAGATACAAATATTTATAAGGTCTACGAAACTGTTGAATCACAAATTTTTAAGTCTTTACATGAACCAAACCAACCACCAGCTCATAAGCCGGACCAAGGAAATATAGCTGTATTTGATGTCAATTGTCCAAATTGCAGGAGCCTGTATAAAATACAAGCAAACCTAGGAGTAGAGAAACCAATAGAAAAAGGCCATCTAGAGTTTCCTTCCGATAACATACTGATATGTCCTAAATGCAGGTTTGAAATAAATTTATCCCAAGCTAGGCAACAAATTGAGTCTCAAACTGGAATACCTATAGTATAATTTATAGAGGGAGGAATATATCATGGAAAAATATGAAGTTATTTTCAGAAAATTAGATGAACTTAAAGAAAAAAATGAGGTAGAATTTATTTACAAGGTTATTGAAAAAAATTCTGAAAATATCCAAGAGTTAACTAAATTATCCTATGAAATAAACAATCCACAACCCTTGACTTATAGCTTTTCATAAAACTTTTCTGCCCTCTCAATCGAGAGGGTCTATTTATTAATTATTTCTTGAGTTTGATTGTCACGAAATACCGACTTGTTAAATTAGGTAAGTTATA
Organism: Bacillus yapensis; assembly: GCF_005280205.1. Lineage (GTDB taxonomy): Bacteria > Bacillota > Bacilli > Bacillales > Cytobacillaceae > Robertmurraya > Robertmurraya yapensis. Next base: position 12,313 of record NZ_SUND01000018.1, read on the forward strand.
TTGCACAAGGGTTTAATACGAAAATCAATGTATTTTTGTATTGTCAAAGAACCCCTGATGAAAATAGAAAATTTAAAGGAGACTGAGATTGCATCCTTACAGGAGCAAAATTACATAATAAAAGGACTGAAATAGCATATAAAGTGCTTTCTCAGTCCCTTTCCCATTTATCCTATTATTTCCTCAAACACTCGGAATCCTAATCCATCTACCTGAATTGAATTTTCAAGCGTGATAGATGTCTTTTTAACCGAACCATCTTCCATCGCTAACTCATGAATCGTTTTCCCACAAGATAGTTGCTCTCTCGATACTTCTATCTCTTCATCGCTATTATTCAGCACGAACAATAATCTACGTTGCTCATCCGATTTTTCATAGACGACATAGCTCTTTTCCACATCCGCATGGATAAAGCGGAAATCTCCACCATTGCCAACGAGTGGATCTTCCTTACGCCATGCGATTAGTGTCTTCACATAGTTAAATAGCTCGCGGTCCTGCTTACTTTCATCCCATTCCATACAAGCACGGCAACCCGGATCCTGACCGCCTGCCATCCCAATTTCATCCCCATAGTAAATACAAGGTGACCCTATAAAGCTTAATTGGAATAGGTACAACAGCTTAACGCGTTCAGGATTATCGTTAGCAAGTGTTAAGATACGAGGTGTATCATGACTATCCAATAGGTTAAAGGCTACTTCATTCACATTTTTTGGATACATATGAAGTACTTTAACAATGGAATCAGTGAAATCTTGTGCTGAGATCGTGTCCTTCGCAAAGAAATCGATTGCACTATTGGTAAAAGGATAGTTCATAACAGCATCAAATTGATCTCCTTGTAACCAAGGCATTGAGTCATGCCAAATTTCTCCCAATATATAGGCATCATGTTTAGCAGCTTTAACTACTTTACGGAATTCTCTCCAAAACGCATGGTCGACTTCATTGGCAACATCCAAACGCCAGCCATCAATATCAAATTCCTCTACCCAATAACGAGCAACATTTAATAAATATTCCTTTACTTCCGGATTCTCTGTATTCAGCTTCGGCATTTGAGAAGTAAATGCAAATGTATCAAAATTAGGCTTTGGCTCCGTAACGACAGGGAACTCCCATAAATGGAACCAATCTTTATACGATGATTTTTCCTGGTTTTCTAATAGATCCTGGAATGCAGGGAAATAGAAGCCACTATGGTTAAACACCGCATCTAACATGACACGAATTCCACGTTTATGACATTCCTTTACGAGTCGGCGAAAAGTTTCTTTATCCCCAAACTGAGGGTCAATTTCTATATAGTCAATCGTGTCATATTTGTGATTCGAATATGCTTTAAAAATAGGGGTGAAATAGATACCGCTAATTCCTAGTTCAACGAGATGATCTAAGTGGTCGATGACTCCTTGAAAATCCCCACCGAAAAAGTTACTAGGAGTAGGAACAGTGCTTCCCCATTCTAGCGTCCCTTTTGGATTAATTGAAGAATCTCCATTCCCAAAGCGCTCTGGGAAAATTTGATACCAAACCGTGTCCTTTACCCAATCTGGTGCTTGAAAGACATCGATATTATTGAGATATGGGAAACAAAAATAGTTTGCAATTTCAGTTGGTTTATTGGAGAAGAAACCACCCTCCGTGAAATATAATGTTTCCTTTTCATCTGAGCATTTAAACCCGTAGCGCATACGATGGAATGTTGGTTCTATTTCAATAATCCAATAATCATAAAGTGAAGTAGTACCAGATTTAGTCATAGGACTTGATGTGGTTTGCCAAGTACCGTCTACCCAATCATACGGATCACCAGCAATTAGCTGAACATCTACAACATCGTCTTTCTTCGTTTGTAGCATAATGTGTAAGGTGTCTTTGTCATAGGCATAGGCAAAGTTATTTTTTGGTCGGTGAAAAATCGCTTCTTTTATCATAGAAATTCTCCTTTTATTTTGTTTTATAGAAAGGGAATGCAAGCTTTAATAGGGGGAATTGTTACCTTAATAGAACCCGCCTTTAAATGAAAACAACCCCGTTTACAAATGTAAACGGGGTTGTTTTTGAACAAAGCATTGCCCTCAAATTTTTATAATCTTAATCTACTGTAAGCGTTTTAAGTTGTCAACTATCTAAACAACTAATATTTTTATCAACTTAAAATTGAAAAAAATAATGAAAACGGTTGCACAAAGAAATAAAACAGGGTACAATGTTTTTGTAAGGTTGCGCAAACGTTTTCGCAAAAATGTTAGCGAACTAAAAGGGGGCAAAATGGTTAATGACAAACATTAAACTTACAGACGAGAAATAGATAGAGAGCTTTTTCGAATGTGTAAGATTAATATTGTCATCAAGCATTCAGCTTACGAGTTATTAGATTGAAGCCTTACAAAATAAAAAGTTTTTGTTAGGTAATAACTAAAAAAGAAAGAGGGGAAAAACAAGTTATGAAATTTACTTGGAAAAAATTCGCTTCAGTAGCAATGGTAACTAGCTTACTAACATTAACAGCATGCGCAGATAAAGAAGAAGGCGGAGAATCCACTAAAGGTGGAGAAAAAAGTGCTGGAACTTTAGAAATCGGTGTTGAGGCTGGTTATATTGATTATGTAAATTCTATTGTACCTGCTTTTGAAGAAGAAACTGGTATTGACGTAACAGTTACAGAAAGAGATTTATTTGAAACTTTGGAAGCACTTCCATTAGATGGACCTGCTGGCATTGCTCCAGACGTTATGATTGCTCCTTATGATAGAGTTGGTAACTTAGGTCAACAAGGACATCTTGCTGAATATGCTTTCCCAGATGATGGTCGTTTTGATGATTTAGATAAACAACAAGTAACAATTGATGGTAAGATTTATGGTGCGCCATTTGTTATTGAATCTCTAATTCTTTACTATAATAAAGATTTAATTGATAAAGCTCCTGCTACTTTCGCAGAATTAGAAGCGTTAACAGAAGATGAGCGTTTTGCATTTGAATCAGAAAAAGGAAGAAGCACAGCGTTCCTAGCTAACTGGTTAGATTTCTATAGCACATACGGATTACTGTCTGCTTACGGTGGTTATGTATTTGGTGAAAATGGGACTAACCCATCAGAAATCGGTCTAAATAATGAAGGTGCTATTGAAGGCATTAAATATGCTACTGAATGGTTCGGTAAATGGCCACAAGGTATGTTAGATTCAACTACTGCTGGAAGCTTTATTGATGAGCAATTTACATCTGGTAAAGCAGCAGCTATCATTGGTGGACCATGGTCTGCTTCTAACTACAAAGAAGCTGGTGTTAACTATGGCGTATCTATGATTCCTACACTACCAAATGGTGAAGAATATCAACCATTTGCTGGTGGTAAAGCTTGGATTGCAAGTAATTATGCAAAAGATAAAGAAGCTGCAAACAAATGGTTAGATTTTGTAACAAACGAAGCAAATCAACAAAAATTGTATGAAGCTAAAGGCGAAGTACCTGCTAACCAAATGACAAGAAAAACAGTCGCTGAAGCAGGTGATGAGCTAACAACTGCGGTTATCAACCAATATAATAATGCAATTCCTATGCCAAATATTCCTCAAATGGCTGAAGTTTGGACAGGTGCTGCTACATTAATGTTTGATGCGGCTTCTGGAAATAAAACTCCAGAACAATCAGCAAATGATGCAGTTGACGTTATTAGTGAAAATATCGATCAAAAATACTAATAATGGGATAATAGACTTTGGCAGAGATTTTTTCTCTGCCTCAGTTTATTTATAGATAAGAAAGTATAATTTTTGAACTTGAGAATTGTCCAGCTTCAGGCGCCATCGGGTCGAGTGAAAAAGAAAATACACTTTTTCCTTGGTCATAAGCCAATCCATCGGGAAGGTAAAGAACAACCTTTACGCCGGCTTGTCTTATGCTTGTCGCCGATAGTCGGGCGCCTTCAGCTTTTCTTATAAGGGAGTGAGATAATGTGGAATATATAGAAACTGACAAAAAACGTATGAGAACAGCAACATTGCTCTCTATAGTTCCTGGTTTAGGACAAATTTATAATAAGCAGCTTTTTAAGGGTATTGCATTTCTAATTGTTTTCGCTTTATTTGTAATCGAAATGATTAACTTTGGAGCAGAAGCATTGATTGGTTTAATCACACTTGGAAGTACTCCTGGCATGGACCATTCACTTTTCATACTAATTGAAGGTTCCTTACAACTACTAATTCTTCTATTATTTATACTTTTTTACGCGATTAATTTAAATGACGCTAGAAAAGTTGCTAAATTATGGGCGGAAGGTAAAAAAGTAAATACCTCTATCAAGTCCATTCTATTTAATATGGTTGAGCATGGATTCCCATATTTATTTACAATTCCAGCATATGTAGCAATGGTATTTGCAATTGTATTCCCAGTATTAGTAACAATATTTATTGCATTCACCAATTATGATTTTTATCATATTCCACCAGCAAAGCTTATTGACTGGGCGGGATTTGAAAACTTTACAAATATATTCTTCTTAAGTTCTTATCGTGATACGTTCTTAGCTGTTTTTGGTTGGACGGTGATTTGGACTGTAGCAGCAACAACTCTTCAAATAACAATTGGTATTTTTACGGCTATCGTATTAAACCAAAAGTTTATTAAGTTCAAGCGAGTATTCGGAATTATTTTCCTTTTACCTTGGGCAGTACCTGCTTTTATTACAATTATGAGTTTCTCTAATATGTTTAATGATAGTATTGGTGCGATTAACACACAGGTCATTCCGTTAATTGATGCGTTAATACCGTTTGTGGATATTGGAAGTATGCCGTGGAAGACAGATCCGACATTTACAAAAATCGCCATTATTTTGATTCAAGGGTGGCTAGGATTTCCATTCATTTATGTACTTGTATCTGGTATCCTGCAATCTATTCCAGAGGAACAATATGAAGCTGCTCGCATTGATGGTGCTGGGGTCTTACAGCGTTTTAGACACGTTACCATGCCGGCAATCTTCACGATTGCAGCACCAATTTTCATTACGCAATATACTGGTAACTTCAATAACTTCTCTATGATTTACCTATTTAATGAAGGTGGTCCAGGAAGTATTGGGGCTGGAGCAGGTTCAACCGATATCTTAATCTCGTGGATTTATAAATTGACAACAGGAACGTCACCTCAGTATTCAGTTGCATCTGCCGTGACATTATTTATTTCCTTATTTATCATAGCTATTTCGTTGATTGTCTTTAAGAAAACGAAAGCATTTGAAATGGAGGATTAATGATGAACAAAATAATGAAATCCCAAAAAACCTCCCAGTTCGTTGGTAAATTTTTTACGTATTTCTATCTACTGATATTAGCAGCTATCATCATCTACCCACTGCTGATTACAGCGAGTTCGGCGTTTAAAGCAGGAAACGTAGCAGCGTTTGACCTGAGCTTTGATACAGAGTGGACTTTAGATAACTTTAAGAGGCTATTTGGCGAAACTTTATTTGGTGAGTGGTACTGGAATACACTTATTATTGCTTTAGTTACGATGGTTGTCCAAGTAACTGTTATTACACTAGCAGGTTATACGTATAGTCGTTATCGTTTTGTAGGTCGTAAGAAAAGCTTAATGTTTTTCCTAATTGTACAAATGGTACCAACTACTGCAGCATTAACAGCATTCTATGTTATGGCATTATTAATGGGGGCTTTAAATCAAACCTGGTTCCTAATGTTCCTATACATTGGTGGTGGTATTCCAATGAATACATGGCTAATGAAGGGATATTTCGATACAGTGCCATATGATTTAGATGAATCGGCTAAACTAGATGGTGCTGGTCACTTCCGAATTTTCATACAGATTGTTCTACCATTAGTAAAACCTATGATTGCCGTACAATCCTTATGGGCGTTTATGACACCATTTGGCGAGTATATGCTAGCAAAATTCCTATTACGTACACCGGAAAAATATACGGTTGCCATAGGATTACAAACATTTATCAATAACCCACAGAACCAAAAGGTTGCATTATTCTCTGCGGGTGCCATTTTAATCGCAATACCAATCACGCTATTATTCTTTATGCTTCAAAAACACTTTGTTGCAGGATTAACTTCAGGTGGTACTAAAGGATAATACATGAATTCTATTTTTAAAGAAATGAAGTGACCAACATGAAAACGGATATATTTCCACTCAATTTTTTTAAGAGCATAATAACACCAAAACGTGTGTTTACAGGTAGAAAACAATTGAATTGGTTTCAAATGGTTATTGTGCTGTTATTTTTAAATGGATTAATGATGATTCCATTATCTGTGAATATGGCAAAAATGGATTCTTATCCGGTAGAAGAAACGTATCCTAATGCTTTTGCCATGTTAGATGAATCCGTAGTCGAATTCTTGGATGGTGCGGAGTTTTCAGAAGGAACTCTGTCATTATCAGAGCCCTTTATTGAAGAATATGATGCTGGAATTGTTGGTGGAAATGTATCAACAGCACAAAAGGAGCAAGCTTTAGAGGCTCCAAATACACTTTTATTTCAAGAAAATGAATTGATTATCAAAGATGGCGAAAATCCGGTTACTTCAGTCACCTATACGAAAGATTTTTCAATAGAAGAAGTATCCTCTGTTGAGGAACTGAAGTCGGAGCTGTCTAGACAATGGTTTATCCAAAATAAAAGCTTCATTGTTGGAAGCTTACTAGTATCTTTATTTATTCTATTGCTCGTTAGTATTGTTTTGATAACTTTGGGTTCATCTTTATTTGTATACTTAAGCAAGAAAGGACAGCTATCAACGATTCGTACGTATAAGGAATCAGTTAATTTAGTTGTTAATACACTTGGGTTGCCAACGATTATCGCAATGATATTAGGTTTTATTCAATTCGATATTATTACGATGATTATGACGCAAACGTTTGGTTTCGTTATCTTGCTTTTAGTGGTATTTACCAAAACTCGTTTTAGTGATGACGTGGTTAATCAAATGAACACTAATAAAAAATAAATGAAAATGGATACGGACAGTTGTACATTTTTTGTTAACAGGAGGTACATCTATGCTTGAAGATACAAGTTTTGCTATACACCCAGGAAAAGAAAAAAGGGATGGAGCAATCACCTACACTGATATCGGTAATTTAGTTGGTTATGAAAAGGATGCAGCTGGTTATATGTTTAACTGTACAAACGGATTTGTTGCCTTACAGGTATTTACAGATTCGATCGTTCGATTAACAATGAATCCGACCAACAAACCTGTATTGGATAAATCTAAAGCAGTGATGGTTCGTCCGGAGCCTGTAGAAATAGAAGAAATTAACACAGAGCATGCTCTAACCCTAAAAACGAAAGCGCTTGTTCTGACTTTACAAAAAGAACCATTCCGTGTGACGGTTGCAGATACGCATGGGAGAGTCCTTGTAAATGAGGACGGGCACGGGATGGCTTATCGTGAAAACGGAGAAGTGATCGCATTCAAGCAAATGCACGAAAACGATCACTTCTATGGCTTTGGTGAAAAATCTGGTCATTTAGATAAGCGCGGCGAGAAATTGGAGATGTGGAATACCGATGTATATGCCCCACATAACCCGGAAACAAAAGCACTGTATGAGTCGATTCCTTATTTCATGACATTACGTGATGGAAAGGCACACGGAATCTTTTTCGATAATACGTTTAAAACTTACTTTGATCTGCAATCATCTGAAGCGCATTATTCCTTCTCGGCTGAGGGCGGACAGTTGGATTACTATGTGTTAGCTGGACCTCACCCGAAAAAGGTGTTGGAGCAATACACGTATCTAACTGGTAGAATGCCACTCCCACCAAAATGGTCTCTCGGCTATCATCAGTCTCGTTATAGCTATGAAACAGAAGCGGAAGTAAGAGAGCTTGCACAGAACTTTATTGAAAAAGATATCCCGGTTGATGTGATTCATTTAGATATTCACTATATGAATGGCTATCGCGTATTTACGTTTGACAAAGAAAAATTCCCGAATCCAGATCAACTCATTGCTGATTTGAAAGAAATGGGAATCCGTATTGTCCCAATTGTAGACCCTGGTGTGAAAAAGGATGCAGAATATCCGATTTATCAAGAAGGAGTTCTTGGGGATCATTTCTGTAAATATATTGAGGGTGATATTTACAACGGTGAAGTTTGGCCAGGTGTGAGTGCATTTCCTGATTTTACAGAGGAAAAGGTACGCAAATGGTGGGGCGAGAAGCATGCATTCTACACTTCAATGGGAATTGAAGGCATTTGGAATGACATGAATGAGCCAGCTGTTTTCAATGAATCGAAAACAATGGATTTAGAAGTCATGCACCGAAATGATGGTCATCCAACGACCCATCGCGAATTGCATAATGTGTACGGGTTGTTAATGGGGCAAGCGACCTATGAAGGAATGAAGGAAAACCTTCAAGGAAAACGTCCATTTTTACTGACTCGTGCAGGTTATGCTGGCGTCCAACGTTATGGTTCTGTATGGACAGGGGACAACCGTAGTTTCTGGGAGCATTTGCAAATGTCTCTTCCAATGGTGATGAACCTAGGTCTGTCTGGGGTTCCATTTACCGGTCCAGATGTTGGTGGTTTTGCGCATGATACAAACGCGGAACTATTAACACGTTGGATGCAGGTCGGAGCATTTACTCCATTTTTCCGAAACCATTCGGCGATTGGTTTCCGTTATCAAGAACCATGGCAGTTCGGTGAAAAATACGAAGCGATTATGAAAAAATATATCCAAATGCGTTATCAATGGATGCCGCAGCTGTATTCGCTATTCTATCAAGCTAGTGAACAAGGTCTGTCAGTTATGCGTCCATTATTAATGGAGTATCCAGACGATGCTAAAACGTATAATTTAAACGATCAATTTATGCTTGGGGATAATGTAATCTTCGCGCCGATTTTAAATCCTTCTGTCACTGATCGAGCGGTGTATTTACCTAAAGGAGATTGGGTGGAATATACAACGGGAACAACCTATGAAGGGGAACAAGCTCATCTCGTACATGCAGAATTAGAAGATTTACCGATTTTTGTGCGCAAAGGGACTGCACTTATGCAAACTGAGTGGACATCAAATCAAGATAAAGAAACCAAAACACTTACGATGAAAGTTTTTGCTTCTGATAATGAGAACTACTCGTTTACATTCTATGATGATGATGGAGAAACCTTTGCCTATGAGAACGGGGAATATCTCAAAATGGCTTTTGATATTCAATCCTCTGCTGATAAAGTAGAAATCAATGTAGTATCAAAAGAAGGAAATTATCAACCTGCATATAAGGAAATTAGGATCGAATTATTTTGTTTAGACAAAACTGTTCTAGTCAATGGGAAAAATAGTAGTATAATTAATCTATAATCTTAGCTGGAAAAAGGTAGAGGTGGGAATATGGTAACGATAAAAGATGTAGCAAAAATAAGTGGGGTTTCCCCCTCTACAGTTTCTCGAGTCATTGCGAATAACCCAAGAATAAGTGAAGACACGAAAAAAAAAGTACGGAAAGCCATGAAAGATTTAGGATACCATCCGAATATTAATGCGCGTAATCTAGTCGCCAAGTCGACAAAAGCAATTGGCGTCATTATGCCATCATCTACGAATGTGGCTTTACAAAATCCATTTTTCCCAGAAATTTTACGAGGGATCGGTTCGGTCCTTCATGATGCTGAGTATTCCATGTATCTATCAACAGGGGAAACGGAAAAAGAGATTTTAAGTGAAGTGCAACGCATCGTATATGGAAGCTATGTGGATGGCGTCATTCTTCTTTACTCACGAATTAATGATAAGGTTACCAATTTCTTGAGAGAACAAGGTTTTCCATTTGTCATCGTTGGGAAGCCCTATGATTTTGATACAGAAATCAATCACGTGGACAATGATAATTTTAGAGCAGGGAAAGAAATAACCAATCATTTAATCGATATGGGGCATGAGAAAATTGCTTTTATTGGTGGCTCAAGGGAATTGTTTGTGACACGTGATCGTGAAAGTGGATATGTGGCTGCTTTAAACGAGGCAGGCATAGAAGAGTGCGATGCGTATAGGATTCATACGGAATTTCTCAAATCAGGTGGGCGAGAGGCTGTAGAACATCTCATGTCTTTAGATACAAAACCAACCGGCTTAGTAGTCAGTGATGACCTAATTAGTCTCGGGATTTTAAGTATGTTAGAGAGCTATGGTATTCGAGTGCCACAGGATATTTCCTTAGTAAGCTTTAACAATGTCTATCTTTCTGAGATTACTAAACCAGCACTGACAACGGTAGATATTCAAATCTATGAACTTGGTGCCCAATCTGCTAAAGTTCTGATTGAAAAAACAAAGAATAAAAACGAACCCGCAAAGCGAATAATTATTCCGTATCAAATTGTTTATCGGGATTCTGTGAATAGGCTATCTTAGGGGGATTTCTCCTGAGATAGCTTTTTTATTTATGCATTCAATGGCGAAGTAAAATGGTAAAATTTCTATTTATAATGACATGTCATCATCAATGAAATTTGCACTATAGTGTATATCCTGTTATTGAAGCGGAGGTCTAGCTTGGTCGATTACCTTACTTAGATCAAACAAATCTTCTAGTCTTTCTGGGAACTGTAGCATGGCCTGACCATCTAGTGGTCTTCTAGTCATTCTGACATACTCTTTCCCTACTTGCATCCAAGGGCTTTTATACACACCAAAAAAGTAATCAAATCCACTATCTTTTAAATAATGATATTTTTCACCATCATAAATATCTTGATCTTCAATATCAACTCCAAATGGAAAAATATAGAGATCCGTAGGTCCAATTAAAGACCCAACTTCCTCTTGCCACCTTTTGGTATCATGGACTAGGAATGAATAAGTATAGGCGTTCATATCACGATGACCATAACTATGAGAGGCAAATTCCCAGCCCCATTCCTTTAGTACTTTGACAACTCCCTTTACAGCTTCTTTATCCTGTTGGTAGGTTGGTGAACTCGGATCTTGTGTTCTATAACCTAGAGCACCTTCATACCCGGTTAAAGCGATTATTCCTCTCGCCCCTTTATAAGAAAAATCAGGGTGCTCTGCTATAAATGTTTCTAGCACAGGTATTAAATCATAATCGCCAATAGATGTTGTTCCATCATTTAGGATCATTTCAGCAGTCGGACGGCCATTCTTGTCAATAACAATCCTTGATGCAAATCCGTCCCCATCCATATATTTATAATAATTTACATCATCTTGAGATAGGACAAAAGGCTTTTTATCTGGAGGAAGCATAATATCTCCAGGAATAAATTGTGTTGAACCATCCTCTAATGTTTCTTGTCTTACTATATCGTGTATGCTAACAAGCACATAGCCTTCATTGTACATTTGTGTCATCATATTTTTAAACTCAGAGACCGTCGTCATATAATAATTGTAGCCATTTGAATCATAATCGCCATCAAAGGCTTTTTGTGTGTCAGCAATTAATGAATGAAAAAACACATGATTGATTTGATCAATGGAATTGTAGGCACCAAATGGTACTAGACGATCTTGATCAAGTTGATAGCTTGCTAGTTTCTCAGATATGGTATCATCTGTTCCAAATTGCTTAGTAAAAGCTTGAAGCAAGTTAATAGCTCCTTCAAAGTCATATCCAGCTGCTAAAGTATCTGCTTGTTTCATAACTAGATTTACTTTTTCTTCACGCTCTTTTTCTTTGCTAGAATCGTCCGTGTTATCAATGGTATCCTCTACATTAGATTCCTCAATTGAACCGTCCACCGGATTGCTGACAGAAGAAGTGCTTTCAGGACTCCTTAAAACTCTGGCCGATACATAAAAAGTAAATACTGCTATCGCACAAAGTGCAATGATATTAATGATTAAAGTTTTTCTGATCCTTTTCCTCCTGTATCGTTGTAATCTTGACATTGATACCCCTCCCTTGCCATTTATCGATCGCTTCATTATGAGATTGGAGAGCAGTTTTCACTATTTGTAATTCAAAATTTTATCACTGAGCCTTATTAAAAACTGTTTTCTAATTGATAGTTTATTTTCTGGCGAAAAAAACTTGTTGTTTATTTCGTAAATGTCCTAAAGCTGACATTTACACCTCCTACGAGGTTTAGTGCTACAAATTATTTTTGCACGGCACTTTTCGCTGCCCATTTACTATTTTTAGAAGGACAAATTGCTAGTCATTTAAATCAATTTTTATCTAAAAACAACAATTTTTGCGAAAAGAGCCTTATTAATAATTAGACGTTATTTGGAATTAATCTGTTTCTCTTCTTTTCAATTTTTACAATAAACTGAGGCATCAATGTCAGTAAAATTACTTTGAAATAAAATAGATTCATACCTACAATGTTTGCACTCTATATATCTACCGTCATGCACATTCAACTGTAATATATGAAATGATTTGTATTACTATTTTAATATAAATGTAATCAAAGCGACTCCTTCCTGTGATATAAATAATCTATAGAAAGGGGTTGTCTTATGCATTCCTTAAAAAGGGTAGCCATCACTTTTACAAGTATCTTTTTACTTTCAACAAGTATCGTGGCCAATGCAGAAACAAGTCAAGAAATTATCAATTCTAGTAAAAACAAGCTTCAGCAAAAGGATGAAATCCTACAGGAAAAAACAGTCGAGAAACAACAAGTAGCTGCGGAACTTCAAAATGTACAAAAGGATTTAGCAGCAATAGAAGATGAAATCGTTGAAACGACTGAAACAATTAATGCTATTCAAGAAAAGATAAATGAAACAAAACAATTAATTGAAGATAAAAAAGAAGAAATCGTTATCCTTGAAGATAACGTCCATAACCGAAAAGGTGTGATGGAGGAACGATTGGTTTCTTTACAGCATAACGATCAAGTGAACTTAATCGTATCTATTCTTATTAATTCGGACAGTATTACCGATTTATTCGAACGAGTAACGGCTGTTTCTACGATTCTTGGAGCAGATAAAGATTTACTTGAACAACAGAAAAACGACCTGGCGAAAATTGAAGAAGAAAAAAAACTCATTGATGAACAAGAGCAATCATTACAAGTTCAATATACTGAATTAGCTACGAATCAAGCAAACTTGGAAAATAGTCTACATAAAAGACAAGAAGAGTTAGCTACGGTTCAAGCAAAGTATGATTCGATTAGTAAGGAAATTAATTTGGCTGAAAATGAAAAGGCATCTATTCAGAATCAGTTAAATCAGGCTCAAGCAAAATTAAAACAAGAGCAAGAAAATGCGGCTAAGGCACGAACTGTCGTGAATGAGAACAAAACGCAACCGAATAATACGGTGGCGAAAGAAAGTAGTAATGTTAAACAAGAAATGTATGTAACAGCCACAGCCTATAGTCATGAGACTTCAACTACTGGATTGACCTATATGGGGCATAACATCAAGAAGAATCCAAACATGAAGATCATAGCGGTAGACCCATCTGTTATTCCATTAGGTTCTAAGGTATGGGTAGAAGGTTATGGGGAGGCAATCGCTGGTGATACAGGAAGTGCTATTAAAGGTCACAAAATCGATGTATTAATGCCAAATGCTGCTCAAGCCAAACAATGGGGACGTAAAGTCGTTAAAATTTCTATTTTAAATTAATAATTATGATTCGGGCGCTTACTAATAAGCGCCTTTTTATATTTCTGAATAACATCCCCAAAACACTATTCTACCTATCTGCTCGAAAAATTCTAAAAATAAAATATATAACCAATTTTTGTATTATATAATAAATATTGGGTATCTCCGAATAAAGGGGGAGTAGACATAAAAAGAGCCGTTATTTACGGGCTTTCCTTCATAACATTTCTCTTTTGTTTCTCATCCATGATCTATTTTGGGAAAGAGACCTTTTACGTGAAAAGTGAAATGGAATCTACATTTTCATATCAATATCATTTTGTCCTCATCACTGAAGAGGTTGGGAATGATTATTGGCACCTCATTGAAAATGGAGCACAGGAAGAAGCCGAATTACAAAATGTGTACTTGGAATATGTGGGACCAACGAGGTCGAACAATGAGGAAAAGCTAGAAATATTAGATCGCATGATCTCTGCTCATGTAGATGGCATTATTGTACCTGGAATACCTGGAGAACAATTTAATAATTTGGTGAAAAAGGCTGTTGATATTGGGATACCTATTATTACAATTGATGGGGACGCGCCTACTAGTGAACGAGATGTCTATGTTGGCACAGATAATTATTTGGCAGGAGTGTTAGCTGGACAAACTTTAGTGGCTGAAACAAAGGGTGAGCAATATGTAGGAGTGGTTGTGGGAACGTTTGATGCTCCTAATCAGAAACTCCGATTAGAGGGCTTTAAAGACGCCATTGAGAAAGAGACTAGAATTCATTTAGTGGAAGTGGTTGAATCCAATATTACCGAAATCGGTGCGATTGACGCGACCTATTCTTTAATGAAGAAATACCCGCAAATGAATGCATTCTTTGGGGCTACTGCTTTAGATGGAGTTGGTATTGTTCAAGGAGTCGAGGAAATGATGCCAAAAAATGCTCCCTATATAATCGCATTTGATACACTTCCCCAAACACTAGATTTAATCGAACAAGGAAAAATTCAAGCAACGATTGCGCAAAATCCAACTGAAATGGGGAGACAAGCGGTGTCTAGTCTAATTAGGGTTTTGAATAAGGAAAAAGTAAACCGCTTACAATACACGGAAACGAGTGTTATTCATAAGGGTGATATTAAAAATGGAGAAATTATTCCATTAGAGGCTGATCATGAAGTCAATAAGAGATAAGTTAATTGTCTATTTTTTCGTATTCGCCGCCCTGTTCACAGTCGTTTCCATTTCGATCTATTTCAGTTCTAGTAGACTAATGAATGAATATCATAACAGTTTTAACCACTTCCTTGTTTTGAATGGAGTATCACAGACAACAACTAGTCTCTCTGAGTCAACGAGAGATTATGTGATCGAAAGAAAAGATGAAGATTTAGAGCGATACTTTCAGTTGTTAACTGAATTGAAAAAACAAAAAGTAGAGCTAGAGGAAAATAGTAGAGAAAGAGAGCAAATTCAAACAAAAAATTATCTGAACCTAATCGATGCGTTTGTGATGGAAACGGAGTTAGCTGTCGGTTTTGTTTTACTAGATGACATCCAAAGCTCTACGGCTCATTTGAAAGAAGAACAACGCATGGCTGCGTACATACAAGAAACCACGCTTCAGTTAATCAATACGAAGCTATCAGACTATCAATCTTTTTATAATGATTTACAGCATCGAAATAGTTCCTTTCAATTATTTATTTTATTTTTATTTTTGACCACCGTTATTTTAGGTGCCTTTATGGCGATTCGCTTTGCCCAAGGGATAAATAAGCCGATTCAAATCCTTTCTAAGGAAGCGAAGGAAGTATCACTGGGGAATTTTCATACAGAGCCTATTAACATTAAAACCAATGATGAATTAAAGCTATTAGGTGATTCTTTTAATAAAATGAAGTTTAGTATTCGCGAATTGATCGAAGAAATGAAGGAAAAGTCTGAGCAGGAAAGATTGATGAAGGAACTAGAATTAAAGCATTTACAGAATCAAATCAATCCACATTTTTTATTTAATACCTTGAATACTGTCTCAAAAATGGCTTATTTAGAAGACGCGAAGTCTACATCGGATTTGATAGATTCTGTTGGGGCGATTTTACGACATAGTTTAGGTGATATTGATAAAGAAGTGACATTAAAAGATGAGGTAAAAATAGCCTGTGAATATTTGAATATCCAGAGAAGCCGTTTTTTTGAGCGAATTAAGTTTGTGATTGATTTGGATGAGCGATGCTTAGATATTCCTATTCCTCGATTGACCTTGCAGCCGCTAATCGAGAATGTCTTTATCCATGGGATTGAGTCGAATGAAAAAGGTGGGACGGTTCGACTGTCGGTGTATGCTTCTGAAAAACATATTGTAGTTGAAGTTGCAGACGACGGGGTAGGAATGTCAGATGAACAAATAAAGCAAGTTTTATCGTCTTCCGACACAAAAACACATACCGGTCACTCTACTGGTCTAGGACTTAACAATGTTATTCGGCGGTTACAACTCTTTTACCATGAAAATGAAATCGTTGAAATAGAATCAGAGATTGATGTAGGAACCGTGATTCGCTTACTGTTACCTATGAGGAGGGCAGAGAATGAGAGTCTTGATTGCTGAAGATGAATTTTTAGAACGGAAAGCAATGAGGAAATTTATTGAGGAGAATTTTGAAGACACCTCTGTCATTGGTGAAGCGGTGAATGGTCGTGAAGCGATTGAGCTAGCCGCAAAACTGGAGCCAGATATTATTTTAATGGATATAAAGATGCCGGGAATTAATGGTTTAGAGGCCATCGAAATCATTAAAAAGAATCACTCAGATAGTAAGTTTATTATTATTTCAGCCTATGATTCTTTTCATTATGCTAAGCAGGCAATAGGTTTAGGGGTCAGAGACTATATTCTTAAGCCGAGCAAAAAGGATGAGATGCTGGAAGTTTTTAAGCGGATTATCCATGAGATAAAGACAGAACGAGAGAATATGAGGAATTCCCATTCAATCGCAAGTGAATTATGGGTGACGAAACTGATGAAGCATGAATCTAGCGAGAGCTTAGCGGTTATGCAGAAAACTTTATATCCAGAGATGCAATCCGGTTACTTTTTTATTTTGAGTGAAAAGGTAGAAGATGTAGAGTTACTTGTGGAAAACGCGAGCCATCTCTCTGGAGATACAGTTATCACAAAGGAAGATGACCATCATCTTGTTCTATTATTTATTTCAAAAGTGAGGCGGAGAAAAACAGAATTATTAAAGGTTGCTAGAAATCTTCATCTTCTATTAGATAGTCGCACTCTCATTGGAATTGGTCAGCCCTATACAAAAATAACCGACTTACCTCGTTCATTTCATGAAGCCTTAACAGCTATCCAGGATTTAAAGCATGTGGTCCATCGGCAATATGGATTTGGGGGAGAAGTGGATCGGGAGTTTGAGGAAAGTGTGGAACAAATGATTCAAGGAGTTATGGAAGGAAACGAGGAAAAGGCGATACACGCTCTATCAGAGCTTTTTAGAACAGAGCCACAGGAGCATTTACTACACGAACTATTTTATAGAGTGAAACATCTAATGGATGACAAGCAAGTGAATATGCCGTCCCAATCGTTTGTGCATATGCATACAGAGCAAGAGTGGATTGATTTTATTAAATTATGTTGTTTTAACATCCAGCTTTATTACAAATCAAAAGATAAAATCGAGCGGGCCAAGAGATATATTCATGAGCATTATCAGGAGCAGATTACACTAGAAGAAGTTGCGCAAATGATCCAGTTGAGCCCTAACTATTTTTCAGCTCTATTTAAAGAGAGCTGCGGAGAAACGTTTATCGATTACATAACGACGCTTCGAATGAATAAGGCGAAAGAGCTGTTGGTCGATCAAAATATTAGTTTAAAAGAAATATGCTTTCTCGTCGGCTATAAAGATCCGAATTATTTTAGTCGGGTATTTAAAAAGCAGTTCCAAGTCTCACCTAAGCAATATAAACAGTCGATCGTAAAATAGTGAAGAAATTAGTAAAAAAATGAAGATATTCACGATCGGAATAGGTATTAAAATCCCATACAATTGATATGAAAGCGTTATCATTAGATAACGAATAAAAGGGGGTTTAGGCAAGTGAAGAAATTGTTCAGTCTAATTTTTGTACTGTTTTTAGCCATTTTTCTTGGGGCATGCTCATCAGATTCTGCAAATGATACGCCATCTGATTCTGATGAGGGTACTTCAGGTGAAAAGAACGATGGAGCTGTCGAGATTTTCAGCTGGTGGACGGGTGCTGGTGAAGAGGATGGATTGCTTGCATTAATTGATTTATTCGAAAGTAAACATCCAGATATTAAAGTAGAAAATGCGGCTGTTGCTGGTGGTGCCGGTACAAATGCAAAAGCAGT
Organism: Bacillus yapensis; assembly: GCF_005280205.1. Taxonomy (GTDB): domain Bacteria; phylum Bacillota; class Bacilli; order Bacillales; family Cytobacillaceae; genus Robertmurraya; species Robertmurraya yapensis. The sequence goes on from NZ_SUND01000018.1 coordinate 30,332, forward strand.
ACTAGCCACTCGTATGCAAGGGAATGAGCCACCATCTACGTTCCAAGTTCATGGCGGTGCTGAGTTGAATGAAGGCTGGGTTGCAGTGGATAAAATGGATACTTTAAATGATTTTTATGAAGAACAAGGGTGGATGGATATTTAATTAATATGGTTAGTAAAGATGGAAATATTTATTCTGTTCCTGTGAACATTCACCGTGGAAATGTAATTTTCTACAACAAACATGTATTTGAAGAAAACGGTGTTGAAGTACCAACTACTTTTGATGAATTTTTCGCTGCAGCAGATAAGCTCAAAGATGCTGGTATAACACCTCTAGCGCTTGGAGATAAAGAAGCTTGGACAGCTACACAGATTTTCGAAAATATTCTCCTAGGTGTACTGGGTCAAGACGATTATAAAGGCTTATTCAGTGGAGATGTTGCTTTCGATGATGAACGTGTGATTGAAGCAGCTGAGTTGTTTAAAAAGACTTTAAGCTATGTCAATGAGGATCACGCTTCTCGTAACTGGCAGGATGCTGCTCAACTAGTTGGAAATGGGGAAGCAGCCATGACCATTATGGGTGACTGGGCGAAGGGCTATTTCTCTAATGACTTGAAATTAGAAACAAATGTGGACTTCGGTTATACGACAACTCCTGAAACAGATGGACATTTCATGGTAATTACCGATACTTTTGGTTTGCCAAAAGGAATTGAAAATCCAGATGATGTGAAGGAATTTTTAGCAGTACTAGGTTCTGTTGAGGGCCAAGATGCGTTTAACCCATTAAAAGGTTCCATTCCTGCTCGTGTTGATGCTGATGTTTCGAAATACGATCAATATGGAAAAGACACAATGGAAGACTTTAAAGCGGCTAAATTATCTGCAAGCTTAGCTCACGGCTCAGCAGCTGCAGAAGGCTTTTTAACAAAAGTGAATCAAGCGGTTAATATTTTTGTTACCCAACAAGATGTAGACAATCTCATTAATGCTTTGAAAAATGCTGCATCTGACCTGTAAGTTGTTCAACTAACAGGGGTGTGAACAAGATTATGCCCCGTATCTTTCATTGGATACGGGGCTCATTTGTAAGTTTTAGAGGAATTCCCTCTTTCGTTAGGAGGACATGGCAATGGAGCCGCAATTAGAGGTGAAACAACAGACGGAGCTAAAAAGGAAAACTCGGTTAAGCAAGGATCGAGCGATGGCAGTAGCTTTTCTTGCGCCTTCTTTTATTCTGATCCTTATTTTTATTTATGGGTTTATTGGCTGGACAGGATGGGTTTCAGTGAGTAATTGGAATACGCTTGTTCCAGATTTTTCATTTGCAGGCTTGAAAAATTATATTTACTTATTTGGGGATTATCGTTTTCAAGCAGATTTGCGCAATACTGTGTTTTTTACCATATTGTTTATTGGATTGGTCATTGTTTTAGGATTAGGATTGTCGATTCTGATTGATCAAAAACTAAAGGGAGAATCCATTTTTAGGAATATCTTTTTATTTCCGATGGCCTTATCATTTGTTGTTACGGGTGTGGTTTGGCAATGGTTATTAAATCCATCAACTGGATATAACAAATTTCTTCAATTCTTTAATATTCAACCGAAATGGTATACAGATACAAAAATTTTAGCTGGTTTTGAATGGGGCCAAATAGAATTTGGATTACCTGTAGCTATATTTGCTGTTGTGATTGCAGCTGTCTGGCAAATGACAGGATTTTCGTTAGCAATGTACCTTGCTGGATTACGTGGAATTCCAGAGGAATTGCGAGAAGCGGCGAGAATCGATGGGGCAAGTGAGTTTCAGATTTATCGAAAGGTAATTTTGCCAATACTCATGCCGATTACCGTAAGTGTCGTCATCATTATGGCGCATATTTCACTGAAAATCTTTGACTTGATTTATGCTATGACAGGCTCGGGGGCGAATTTTGTGACGGATGTTCCTGGTGTGTATATGTTTGAAACGACATTTAGAGGGAACTATTATGCCAACGGTGCAGCCATTGCCATTATCATGTTGCTGTTAGTTGCAGTGTTTATCGTTCCATATTTAATTTCGAGCAGAAGGGGGGACCAATAGATGGCACAGCTCAGATTTAGTACAATAGCAAAATACTTCATCTTAGTAGTGTTAGCAATCTTCTTTTTAACACCTGTCTATGTCATGTTAGTGACGAGCTTAAAGCCTTTAGATGAAGTATCACTAAATACAATGTGGTCCCTCCCGACTTCTCTCGACTTTAGTAGCTATACACATGCTTTTCAAGAGCTGGCACCGAATTTTATGAATAGTATTTACTTGGTTGTTCCGGCAACCTTGCTATCAGCGGTATTAGGTGCGATGAACGGCTATGTATTATCTAAATGGCGTTTTAAAGGGTCAGAAGTCATTTTTACTGTTATGCTATTCGGCATGTTCATTCCTTATCAAAGCATTCTGATACCTTTAATCCAGTTTTTGAGTAAGGTCGGCCTCTACAATACAATTTGGGGGCTCATCATAACTCATGTGGTGTATGGTTTGCCGATCACGACACTGATGTTTCGAAACTTTTATGCCAATATTCCAGATTCCATGATCGAGTCGGCACAGATTGATGGTGCGAATTTCTTAGGTGTTTTTCGGCATATCATGTTGCCGTTGTCGATATCAGGATTTGTGGTCGTAGCCATCTGGCAGTTTACGAACATCTGGAATGAATTTTTGTTTGCCGTGACGATTACGAATTCAGATAATCATCCGATTATGGTGGCCTTACAAAACTTATCGGGTAGTCAAATTGTCCAGTGGAACGTGCAAATGGCCGGTGCGTTATTGGCAGCGCTACCAACTTTGCTAGTCTATATTATTTTAGGTAAGTTTTTCGTGCGCGGGTTACTAGCAGGGTCAGTGAAAGGTTAAAAATAGGCTATTTTTAATAGATAGTTAAATTGTAAATAATATTAAGTGATTTAAAACTGTAGAGGTACTAGACTCTGCAGTTTTTTTATTTGGCGTTGATTGACCAATCAAATCCAAAAGTAATAAGTATGCATAGGACTTATCTACCCTTTTTGGCTTTTTGGAAAAATCGTCCACTTTTTTATTATCTTTTTCCCATGTGCGTAATAAATATTAGTAACACCTATATTCCTCCATGCCTACATAGATAGTTTACTATTTTGCTGCTTTAATCAAGAAAAGTGTCAAAGTAGCGCTAGTGACTTAAATCTTTATTTCTATGGAATATAGGAATCTAAGAAAGGAGGTAAACGTTCGTTATAAAAATGTAGAGGAGGAAGCTCATTGAGAGTAAAGAGAAAAGTAAAAAGAAATTTTGCTAGAGTTTTCAGCATTATCATGTGCGCGCTCTTATTGGTCCCGGGTTTTACAATTAACTCTGCTTTTGCAGCGGAGAAAAAGGGGACGTCGGTTTCTTACAATGGGAGCAAAGAAGTAGCAGCAAACAAGATTAACAAAAAAGTAATAGATAAATTTGATAAAAGTGACAAGGTGTCATTCCTCGTCAAATTTAAAGAGCAAGTGGATACGGCAAGTGTAGCAAAGCAAGCTGAAAAGAAGGCAGCTTCTCAAAAACTTACAGCTGCTAAAACAGAAATTGCAAAACGTTCTACTATCGTCAATGAACTGAGAGCAACTGCAAAAGAATCACAAGCAAATGTCCTATCTTATTTGGAAAATGAAAAAAATGCGAAGGATATTAAATCTTTCTATATTGTTAACGGTCTTGCTGTGACTGCTACGAAAGAGGTCATGGAAAAACTAGCTTCTTTTCCAGAAGTAGAATCTATTAATCTGAATGAAGTTAGAAATGAGCTTCATACAGATACAGCTACTGAAGAACAAGTCCTAAACGCGATTGAGTGGGGTGTGGACCGTGTCGGTGCTCCAGCAACTTGGAACTTAGGAATTGATGGTGCTGGTGTCGTTGTGGCCAATATCGACACAGGCGTTCAATGGGACCATCCAGCATTAATGGCAAAATACCGTGGTTATAACGCGGCAACTGGAGAAGTCGATCACACCTTTAGTTGGTTTGATCCTCATGGTTCTTCTACTCCGGTTGATACAGATGGTCATGGTACTCATACGATGGGTACAATGGTAGGTTCTGACCCAAGTGGTAATAACCAAGTGGGTGTTGCACCAGGTGCACAGTGGATCGCAGCAAGAGCGTTTGGTCCATTAGGAGCAACTGATGCTATCTTCTTAGAAATCGCAGAGTGGATGTTAGCTCCAACGGATGAAGCAGGTAACCCACATCCAGAAATGGCACCAGATGTCATTAACAATTCTTGGGGCTCAACTGTGGCAGGATTAGATGAATGGTATCGTCCAGCTGTTACGGCGTGGAGAAATGCAGGTATCGTACCTATTTTCTCTGCAGGGAATGTTCGTGATACAAATCCAGGTGGACCAGGTTCTGTATCCTCACCAGGGAATTACCCTGAGGCTATTGCAGTAGGGGCAACTGATATTAATGATGCATTAGCAAGCTTCTCACTACAAGGTCCATCACCAACTGGTGAAATGAAACCAGAAGTATCAGCTCCAGGTGTGGGAGTTCGTTCGTCCATGCCAGGAAGTTCATACGGTGGAAATAGTGGAACTTCGATGTCTGCTCCGCACGTGGCAGGAGCGGCTGCCTTGATCCTTCAAGCAGATAGTAGTTTAACAGTAGATCAAGTTGAACAAATTTTAAAAGATACAGCAACACCTAGAACAAATGCTCAATATCCTACAGCTCCAAACAACGGTTTCGGTCACGGCATTATTAACGTGTTTGATGCTGTTTCTTCTGTTGTTTCCGGGTTAGGAGTTTTAAAAGGTCAGGTAACGATAGATGGTGACGATACTGAAGCGGCAGTAATCGAGCATTCAGGCCCAGCTGAAGTTTATGCTGGAATGCCTCTAACTCTAGAAGCTACAGTAGTAGACAACATTAGTGTCACGAGTGTTTCGTTAGAATATCAAAAAGAAGATGGTTCTTGGGCATCGTTAGAAGCTGGGCGTACTGGTGGTGATTACAAAAACGGAACGTTTAGTGCGACGATTCCTGGTGAAGAGTTTTCAGAAGGATCATTTACGTATCGCTGGAAAGCGGTAGACTTTGGTGGAAATGAAACTGTAACGGACGAATATACGATGACTGTACAGGCATCACCAACTGTTGGATATTTCCAAGACTTTGAAAGTAATTTTAGCGGCTGGAGAGTTGCTATGGGAGAAGCTTGGGAATGGGGTGTTCCAACAAGCGGTCCAGGAGCAGCATTCTCTGGTGAAAAAGTTGTTGCTACAAACCTAGATGGCACATATGCCAATAATGCATATGAGTCACTAGAGACTCTACCAATTAGTATTCCGGAAGATGGAAATGCTTATCTGCAATTTAAACAATGGTATAACCTCGAAAATAACTGGGATTTCGGAGGCGTATTTGTCACAGCAGATGGTGGTACTACGTGGGAAACGCTCGCTGAATATACTGGCACAACTGGTGGTTGGATCGATGCAGAATTTGATTTAAGTGCCTATGCAGGTGAAACGGTTATTTTCTCATTTGATGTTGCAACAGATGGAAGTGTTGTGCGAGATGGCTGGTACATTGATGACTTCAAAATCTCAGATACACAGCTAACTTCTCCTCTAACAGCTAAGCCTGAAAAAGAAAGAGCAACGACAAAGAAAGGCGAGAAAATCGAAATTAGTAAGTTAAAGCAAAAAATGTCTCAATCTTCAAAAGAAACAGAAACAGTGAAAGAAGAAGCTGCTTCTCCAATGGCATTGCCATTACAAGCAAAAGTTTCTGTAGTAGAAACTGGCAGATCAGTAAATACAGATCCAGCAACTGGTAGTTATGTATTATCTCATGCAACTGGAGATTATACTGTAATCGCTGAAAGCTATGGATATGCTTCGCAGACACAAACTGTATCGATTTCACAAGACAGTGAAACAACTGCAAACTTTAATTTAGAAGAATTACCTGAAGGTACTGTAACTGGAACAGTCGTTAACGAACAAACAGGTGAACCAGTTGAAGGTGCTACCCTTTATTTACTAGAGGATGCTGTAGTTACCCCAGTAACAACGGGTGCTGATGGTCAATATTCCTTAACTGGATATGAAGGCGACTATACACTTAAAATTGTTGCACCAAGTTATTATAGCCAAGAAGTTTCTATTTCCTTAGAAGGAAATGTTGAACAGAACTTCGAATTAAAGCCATTCATCGGTTTCCCTGGGGAAATCGGTTATGACGATGGCACTGCTGAAAATGCAAGAGCGTTCTATGATGCAGGTAATGGCTGGGGAGTGAAGATGTCACTTGCTGAAGGTCATGAAAAAGCATTAGTTACAGGTGGATTATTCCGTACATGGGATACTGAATGGCCAGTTCCTGGTGGAAATGAGTTCCAGGTGGCTGTATATGCGGCAGATGGAGCGGATGGAAAACCTGGTACGAAGCTTGCAGGTCCGTTTAATGCAACGACACTTCGGGATGGAAACTGGACGCATGTAGACTTAAGTGAAGAAGGTATCATCGTTGAAGGTGACTTCTACATGGTATACATTCAAAATCATGCTAATCCAAATACTCCAGGTCTTGCTACAGACGAAGATGGTGAATATGCAGGACGTAGTTACCAATTAGTAGGTGGAGTGTGGGATCCAGCTCCTGAAGAAGAAGGGAACTACATGATTCGTGCTACGGTAAATTATGAGGTTACTGCACCAACTATTACTTCTCCAGTAGATGGTTTATTTACAAATGAAGCAGAAGTAACGGTAGAAGGTAGCGCTGCACCTACAACTACAGTTCATGTTTTCAATAATGGTGAAGAAGCTGGAACGGTTGCCACATCAGATGATGGTACGTATTCTCTTCCTATCACATTAAGTGATGGAGCTAATAGCCTTACAGCTAAGGCTGCAACAGAAACTGGTATGACGGATGCATCGGAAGCTGTTACTGTTGTACTGGATCAAGCTGCGCCTGAACTAACAATTACAAGTCCGGCAGATGGAACGAAAACAAATAAAGAAACAGTCACAGTAGAAGGTACAGTTGCGGATGCTAATATCGATAAAGTAACGGTTAATGGACAAAATGCGACTGTAACTGATGGTTCATACTCTAAACGAATTATCCTTGATAATGGCGAGAACACAATTGCCGTCGTTGCAACGGATAAGGCTGGAAACTCGACAACTCAAGAAGTAGTCATTGATGCTAAATATGATGAAATTGAGATTGCTAATATTCAACCTGCTCAAGACGTAACGCTGAGAACTGGTGAAAATGATACGGTCACTATTTCTTTCACAAGTGAAGAAGATTTAGACGCAAGCTTTGCGCTACGCTTGCCAGTTGCAAATAACGCTACTCAAAGTAGTGAAACAGAGCTTCCATTCACAGAAGTGGAGCCAGGTCACTATGAAGCTACTTGGACTGCACCTGCTAGCATTAGTGCATCTGGAGTAGAAATCGAAGTCATTGCAAGAGATGCATATGGTAACGTATCTCGAGCAACAGCTGCAGGTAAACTTTATATTAACGTTTGGAGCCCTGGTGATAAAGATAGACCGGTAGCACCTAGACCTGGCAGACCAGATCTTCCAAATTTACCAAGATAAAAATAGTACGGGGAGGATGTAAGGCAACTTACATCCTTCCTAAAATAATTGTTTTTTCCCGAAAGGAAGAGAAGTAATTGAAACGAAAAGGAAAGACTACTCTACTTTCAATTATCATATCGGTCACTTTTGTTTTTACCCTAACTTATTTTTCAATCTCAGCTTTTTCAAAAGAAAACACATCCAGAGGCCAAGTCTATGAGCGTGAAGCAAAGGAAATAGAGAAGACGGTATCTCCTAGAAAAGAAACTGTAGGTAGCACGGCTCCTATTGTCGAAAATAGGCCAACCCTACAACAAAAAGAGAGACCTGAAAGACCTGCCCTAGGTAGACCTGAACTAGAAAAAGTATCAGGCTTTCAAGGGAAATTAAAAAGGGTTCACTCAAGTGGAAAATAAGTAATTCTATTTTCTAGTAGATTTTTGAAAAATATTAAAATATTTTAGTATTTTACGAGAAAGCTTGTCATATATATCAGTAACGATTCTCTAATAAGAACGAACTAGAATTAAATAGTATGAAATTTAGAGGGTTGAATCTATTATTTTTTAAAGTAAAAAAAGGAGGATGGACGAATGAATGTAAAAAAGAGAATTGGACTAAGTCTAGCATCAGCTGCACTAGGATTGTCGCTATTGGCCGGAGGGACTTATTCGTACTTTAGTGATACTGCGGAGGCATCTGGTTCGTTTGTAGCAGGAACGCTAGATTTAGCCGTTGATCCTGAAGTCGTTATTGATGTAGATGGGATCAAGCCAGGGGATTGGATGAACCGAGTATTTTATCTTGATAATTTAGGTTCCATTGATATTTCTGAAGTCGTACTGAATACCTCTTATACCGTGAATGATGCAAATGGTGATAACACTGATGACTTCGGAAAGCATATCCGTGTGAATTTCCTTGAGAATGTGGACAAGCAAAGCCCATTTGAATATAACGACATTGTCTACTCAACTACTTTATACGATCTTCAAAATCTGACTCCTGACTTAGTAGAGTTGAGAGTACTTGAAGGTTTTGAACAGAGTGGTCTTGAAGCCGGTACTAGTGATCTGATGTTTGTCCAATTCGAATTTGTTGACAATGGCGAGGATCAAAATCAATTCCAAGGTGATTCCTTAAACTTAACACTTTCATTAGAGGCGCAGCAAGGTGAAGGAGAACATAAAGAGTGATGTAAGGTATAGCGTAAACGAGATTGATCAGATTCTCAATCTCGTTTACTAGTTTTTGATTGCTATCTTAAGTCTACAACACCCAAGTGTACATTTAAGATAACAATTAAAGAAAGGGAGGTACGAATGAAACATTTATTTAACGTTCGTAAAATGTTTATTTTAGTCATCTTACTTGCATTTGTGTATGTATTTCTATTAACTACTTCATTGGTTACCTCTAGAACTGAAGCTTACTATAGTGATAGTGAGCAATGGGATTCTGTCATCCAAGTGGGCACCTGGTGGGATAAAAGCGATTTGCAATTTACAACGAATTACCCCAAAAATGTGGTTTCATGTACTCCTGTTACGATCAAAGCTGGAATCGTGAATAAAGGATTTTCTATGATAGGAACCACAGAATATGAAGTACACTACGCTGATTCCTTGCAGCCGAATCAAAAAATAGCTGAGGGTATAATTGAGGAAGTGAAGTCAAACAGTACATTGAATCTAACCTATCAAGCTGATAAACCTGGATTTTACACCTTTAAAGTTTTTCAGCGACCTGGCTATCAAGAAAACTATGAATCACGCTCAGTCGTATGGAGTGAAAAAATTCAAGTTACTTGTATTGATAAATCAGCAGAGGGAGAGGCAACACCAGAAAAAGGGGTGCAAGAAGGTATTGAACAACAGATTCCTACAAATGAAGAACAAAAAGAACAAATAGAACAAGAAGTTGAAGAGATTGCCCAAGAACAACAAGAGATAGTGGAAGAACAAGAAGTAAAAGAGGAACAAGAAGAACAAAAAGTACAAGAAGCAGAAGAAGTACTAGAAGAACAAGTAGGTGATCAAGGACAGCACATTCAGGAGGAGCAGGATGAACTAGAAGAGTAGGTCTGTTTTATAGCCAGATTAGATAGGGAATAGGAGAGAATATTAATGATTCTAAAATCTATAACTAGGTTGCTTAGCAAAATCTTAGCCTTTCTATTTTATGTAGCCCTTCTGTTTATGTTTTTTGTCATTGGTTCAGCCATTTTTTCAGGTGGAGAACCAAACCTATTTGGCTATCAAATCAAAACAGTTCTATCTGGTTCCATGGAGCCGAATATCAAAACCGGTTCTATTGTTATCGTAAAGACAGGTGGAGACCCAACAACTTTTAAAGAAAACGACATCATCACTTTTAAAGCAACTGAAAACAGAATTGTTACACATCGTATCGTAGATGTGGTGCAAAAAAATGGGCAAACAATGTATAGGATGAAGGGCGATAGTAATAAAACGAAAGATATGAACCTTGTTTTACCACAGAATGTCATCGGAGAATATACGAATATCACCATTCCATACATCGGGTATTTCATTGAATTTACAAAGTCAAAGGGTGGAAGCTTGCTCCTTTTTTTAATCCCTGGCTTACTACTGTTCGGCTATTCATTAGTAGCCATTTGGAGGGCCTTTACACAACATAAAAAGGAAAACTCACCTGAGAGTGTCGCGGGTACCAAATAAAGATAGAAAGACTGAACAGATAGCCTGTTCAGTCTTGTTTGTTCGTTGTGTATAATATTAATAAAAGCATTGTAGTTGAACTACCCCTACCTAAAATCCAAATGAATTTTTGAGGAAGGGGATTCCTAAAAAGGCTACTAAAGAATTTAGTAGACCATCGCCCGTTCAACTAGGCAATGGGTTTTCTACTTCTCACCTTTGACAAACCTTTTGCCTCCAAGTCTGAGAGAGCCCCTTGAGGAAAGAGTTGATTCAGCGAGTCAATCTTGTCGCAGGCAGAAAGTTCTATCCGATAGAACGAGTGTTTACGAACATAGGATAGGCATGATGAAACCCACTTCCACTGCGCCCAGTGATGTAGACCTGCTATCTTCTCCGGTAACAGGGAATGCAACACTGGTGGAAGCGTTTCTTTGAATCCCATTGCACGACGTGCAATCACATAAGAAGCAGCTTGGTGAATCGAGATTCCCAAACGCTTCATGTATTTGATTTTTCCAATTTGGGAGGTATAAGCGGGATTCACATCAAACACGGCTACCCCCATTTTCTCTGCCCGGTTTTTAATGGCAGAAATCATTTTATTATATGCAAATTGACTCATCATTTTATTGGCTTTTCTATTGCCGTATGGATGAGAAACTTTTGATTGGGTGGTATTTAATTTTTCCAAAGCAATTGGCTTATTTAACTTCATCGCTAAATCAACAATCACTACGGCTTTGTTTTCAATGACTTTGGTTATTTGTTCAGACGTTTTTCCTTCTAAATCAAAAGAAAACACACCTGATTTTATCAGTTGACCTTTTGCATTGATATTGGACCATGCGATGTGGTCTATATTTAAATCTAATCCTAATAAGCCGTCTGCCCGACTAAAATTTTTTTGAGGGTTTTCTGGAACATCCACTATACACTTAAAAATATAGTAGTCCCCATGGTCTTCGACAGACCACGCAATTGGCTTTCCGTATTTCTTTTTGTTTTTGCAGCTCATCTGTGTTTCAATTGAGTGGTCAACCTGTTCTTGACCATACGGAAATACAAGATTGTCAATTTCTATCTTAGTACCATCCGGGGTTATAAATTGTAGTTTTTGCTTCCCCGGAATATAACAAAACACGAAATTGCCGACCTTGGCATCTTTTCGCCCACTAATCGTCATTTGATGATAGCGAGCTTGTTCCCAATCTTTTCGCCACTGTTGATGGTCGTTTTGATAGTTTTCTATTGTATGTTGTGCTTTAAATAATTTTTTCGTGCCAAAAACTACACTGTTACTATTATGTTTCAAACTTTTTACTTGTTTTTGCAACCTATCTAATCTGAATTTCAATCTACCTAATCTATTTTTGAAATGAGCGATTTGAACATCTAAATAGTCATGTTCAAACTGATAGGCGTGATAGTAAATGTCTGTTTTTTTATAGAATTTCACGACAAAAAAATGTCCAACTTGTTGTTCTCTAGAGTTTTGATTAAATTTTGGATTTCCGTTTACAAAGGATTGTTTGATTTTTAAAAGAGTAGTTAAATGGCGTCTGGTTGATTTTATTTTCTTTTTAACTGAAGTCATTTGAACTTCTTTGTTTTCTATATACATTTTTCGAAGTTCATTTTGAGATTGGATTAGGGCATTCGCTTCTTGAATAGCACTACCTGCATAATGATCATTCAATTGAAAACGTTCTTTTACGGTAAGATGCAGAGATTTTTTTCTCCTCGATTCATTCGAACGTTTTTCTAATACTTGTGTTTGAAATGCGAAGTGTTTAGAACGACTGAACAAAAGAAGGGTATGAGAAATAGAGTCGTTATATTTTTCAGGTAACATATTTTTGTATACACGAGTAGAAAAATAGGTTTTCCTCATTTCTCAACCACCCCTAAAGGAACGTCTGTTCTTAATTTTATTTTATCAAATTCTCAAAACGTTGTCCTTTAAATTTCATTTAATTCCGAAATTAGACACAAAAAGCGATTCATCTCCTCCCTACGTCGTTGAGGAAGGAGTCTTCTCGCTAGTGTAGATAAATTGCTAATCCGATAATATAAATTGAACAGTAACAGGAGCATGCTCCCAAGATTGAGAGTGATGTATAGATGATTGATATTAGCAAGTTGATTCAAGGGAAAAATTTAACGGAACTAGACGTTCAACTTGTCCAATATATTGTCACGAACATTGATAATGTATTGCAAAAAGGTGTACGTACGATTGCGAAGGAAAATTTCACTTCCCCAGCGACGGTGATTCGTCTATCAAAAAAATTGGGTTATAGCGGATTTATCGATATGTATTATCAGCTATTACCACTCGTGAAAAAAGTGGATACTCCGAATAACGAAATGAACGAAGACTTTTTAGGAAGTAGCCAGCACGATCTCTTGACCCATAATACGATTGCGGAAATTGAAATGTTTATTGAAAAAGTGCTCAAGCTTAACCAAAAATATATCTTTGTTTATGCAACTGGCTTTTCCGCGATTGCAGGAGAGTATCTATATAAAAAGCTATTGGTTTTAGGGAGAAAAACGATTTTCGCCAGTGGAACAGATTCTATCGGTGTTTTCGAAAATAATCTTGAGGATATAGGTGCACTCGTTGTCATCTCGAAATCAGGTGAAACTCAGGTGGTCATTGATAAGTTACTGGCAGCTAAGGAACATCGTATTTTTACTGTCTCGTTTACAAAAGAAACGAATAATCGGATTGCGAATCAATCTGATTTAAACTTTAAAATAATTGACCATAATAAGCTCGATGACCGAAACATGTTACCGAACAGCTTCTTTCCAAGTCTACTTCTTATGTTTGAATTCATTTTCAAACAGTATATTGAAGGGTTTCTTTCAAAAAAAGAATAGGAATTCATGAAACGTGTTTCTATGAGTGAAACACGTTTTTTAACTTCTCGAATCTATCGACAGTAAAGCGGTTACATTGTAATCTAAACGTGTTAGAAAAAATGCATAGGGGGAAGGCAATATGAAAACAAAAATCATGGATGGCATGCAGCGCTTTTCAAAAGCTATGTTCATTCCAGTACTTATTCTACCAATTGCTGGTATTTTAATTGCCTTAGGAAATTTATTAACAAACGCAAGATTAATGGAAGTAATGCCATTTTTAGATAATCCGATTACGACAGGATTCGGAACCATTTTAACCGGATCTTTAGTATCTATTCTTGGTAACTTAGGACTCATATTCTGTGTTGGTATCGCGGTCGGTTTGGCGAATAAAGAGAAAGCGTTTGCTGGATTCACTGCTTTATTAGGATATTTAGTGTTTGTAAATGCAATGAATAAATTCATGGGTCTCAGCGGGGTGCTTTTTGAAGGAGAGTCCTTACAGGGAACCGGACAAACTCTAGTATTAGGGGTACAAATTCTTGACATGGGTGTGTTCCTAGGATTGATTCTCGGAGCAATCACAGCCATGGTTCATAACAAGTTTATTGATAAGGAATTCAAAGGTGCTTTTCAAATTTATGGTGGCTCACGATTTGTCTTTATCGTACTGATACCAGTCGTTGTTTTACTATCAATTGCACTTACTTATATCTGGCCGTTCTTCCAAAGTGGAATCAATCAACTGGGAACACTGATTAATCACAGTGGAAGCTTCGGAATTTTCTTATATGGCGCGTTGGAGCGTTTGTTAATTCCAACTGGACTACATCATTTAGTTTATACACCATTTTTATACACAACATTGGGTGGTGTAGTAGATGTTGGTGGGCAAGTCTATGAAGGTGCGAGAAACATTTACTACGCAGAAATCGCTGACCCAGCTGTAAAGGTTCTTTCTGAAAGTGTTATATGGGACGCTCGTGGTATTTCAAAAATGTTCGGTTTAATCGGAGCATGTTTGGCGATGTACCATTGTGCGAAGCCAGAGAACAAGCGTAAGGTAAAAGCGATTTTAATACCAGCTGCAGTTACTTCTATGATTGCAGGTGTAACAGAACCAATCGAATTCTCATTCATGTTTGTCGCTCCATTATTATTCGTAGTTCACGCTGCTTTAAGTGGTCTAAGCATGGTGACATTGAATTTATTAGATGTTAGAGCAATTGGTCCAAACGGAATGATTGACTTCCTATTATTCAACTTACCGTTAGGAATCGAAAAAACACATTGGCCAATGTACATTTTAGTAGGTCTAATCTACTTCGGTATCTATTATCTTGTGTTCCGTTTCTTAATTACAAAGTTCAACTTTAAAACAGTCGGAAGAGAAGATGCAGGCGAAGAAACAAAATTATATTCAAAGAAAGATTACAACGAGAAAAAAGCTGGCGTATCTAATCCAGAAGCTGAGGATGACATTGCTGGAGTTATTGTTGGCGCACTAGGTGGAGCAAGTAATATTAATACAGTCACAAACTGCTACACAAGACTTCGATTAACTCTAGATAACCCAGAGGCTGTTGATGAAGATGTGTTGAAGCAACAAACAGGTGCTAGTGGAGTCATCATTCGAGATAAAAATGTTCAAGTTGTTTATGGATTACAGGTAACAAGCATTCGAAAAGCAGTAGACAGTTATTTAGGATTTTCGGCAAACGAATAAAAAATATAAAACAGTAGAAGGGAATGGAGAACATGAAAAAATTCTCAGTAGTTATTGCAGGCGGAGGAAGCACTTATACACCAGGAATCGTGATGATGTTACTGGATAACTTGGATCGTTTTCCACTTCGTAAATTAAAATTATATGATAATGACGAACAAAGACAGGCTGTTTTAGGTGAAGCACTTGATATCGTTTTAAAAGAAAAAGCTCCAGATATTGAGTATACTTTTACGACAAACCCAGAAGAAGCGTTCACAGATGTTGACTTCTGTTTCGCCCATATCCGTACTGGAAAATACGAAATGCGTGAAAAGGATGAAAAGATTCCTTTAAAATATGGAGTAGTTGGCCAAGAAACATGCGGACCAGGCGGAATTGCGTATGGAATGCGAAGCATCGGTGACATGATCGAAATGATTGACCTGATGGAAAAATATTCACCGGACTGCTGGATGTTAAACTATTCTAACCCTGCAGCAATCGTAGCAGAAGCATGCCGCGTTTTACGTCCTAATTCAAAGGTATTGAACATTTGTGATATGCCAGTTGGAACATTGCGCAGAATGTCTCATATCATTGGCAAAGAACCGAAAGATTTAGAAGTACGTTACTTCGGATTAAACCACTTTGGTTGGTGGACAAGTGTTAAGGACAAGGAAGGAAACGAATATCTTCCACAAATTCGTGACTATGTAGCAGAGAATGGCTACCTAACGCAAAAAGAAGTAGATACGCAGCATATGGATGCTAGCTGGCAAGAAACACATAAAAAGGCGAAGGATTTACTCGCAGTTGACCCAAGATTCTTACCAAATACGTATTTAAAATACTATTTGTATCCTGATTATGTGGTTGAACATTCAAATCCGAACTATTCAAGAGCGAATGAAGTCATCGATGGCCGCGAAAAAACAGTTTTCTCAACAGCAAAAGCGATTGTTGAAAAAGGAACAGCAGAAGGCTCTGAATTCGAAATGGGCGCACATGCAACCTTTGTTGTCGACTTAGCTCGTGCGATTGCTTTTAACACACATGAAAGAATGCTATTAATCGTAGAAAACAACGGAGCAATTGCTAACTTTGACGATGATGCAATGGTAGAGGTTCCATGTATCGTTGGAACGGATGGTCCAGAACCATTAAGCCAAGGTAAGATTCCTGAATTCCAACGTGCTCTAATGTACCAACAGGTTACGGTCGAAAAATTAGTTGTTCAAGCTTATGTTGAAGGCAGCTACCAAAAGTTATGGCAGGCATTAACGCTTTCTAAAACAGTACCAAGTGCAAAAGTGGCGAAAGACCTTTTAGATGATTTAATCGAAGCAAACAAAGGGTACTGGCCAGAATTAAAATAATAGTAGATAGAGAGAAAGGGCGAAAAATGCATAGTGCTTTTTCGCCCTTTTCATAAGGCACTTTTCGCAAAGATGTTTTTTTAAATAAAAACAATAAAAGTAGTAGCGAAAAGTGCTGTACATAAATAATAAGTACCTCTAAATCATATAAGATGTGTAAATGTCGGCTTTAGATTTTTTTTCGAAGAAAAAAAATTAGGACATTTACAAAAAAGATAGAAGTAAAGAGCCTAAATCAAAAGGAGATAATTAGGATGTTGAAGAAACTGTTTGGAAAAAAAGAGACATTGGTAGACCTTGTTGCACCAATTACGGGAAAAGTAGTTAAAATTGAAGATGTACCAGACCAAGTGTTTAGTCAGAAAATGATAGGAGATGGCATTGCGATTGAGCCTGTTGAAGGGGTAGTCGTTGCTCCTGTAGATGGAGAGATTGCACAAATTTTTCCAACCAATCATGCTGTTGGGATTCGCACCCAAGATGGGTTAGAAGTCTTAATTCATATTGGGATGGAAACGGTCGCCATGGGTGGAGAAGGATTCACAGGCCATGTGAAACAAGGTGACAAAGTTAAAGCAGGTGACACACTTGTTACCTTTGATTTGGACCTTGTGAAAGAAAAAGCAGAAAGCACAATATCACCAATTGTTATCACCAACTCTGAAGCGGTAGAATCCTTAACCAAAACAGAAGCAAACCTAGTAACATTCGGCAAATCCGTTTTGCTACAAGTGAAAATGAAATAGATTATTTAAAAAGGCTTCTCATGAGTTATTCAAAAACTGGTGGGAAGCTTTTTCTCATTGGAGATTGATAGAATGCAATAGTTTTTAAAAGTCGAAAGATTTTGTGGATTAAGAATACTCTGTTAAAATATAGATGAATAGAACCAACCTAAAACACAAAAGAGGGTATGAATATGAAAAAGCAATATTATGTAAATGGTGAATGGAAGACTGCAGAGAAATATGCTGATCTCTACTCCCCTTATTCTAAAGAAGTCATTGCTCAAATTCCACAAGCAACTCTTGGAGAAGTAGAACAAGCAATTGACATTGCCCATAATTCAAGAAAGCAAATGGAAGAACTGACTGCTTATGAGCGCGCAGTGATTTTAGAACATATTGCACAACTATTCATGGAGAACCGTCAAAAGGCTGCTGAGATTATCTCGTTAGAAGCAGCAAAGCCAATGAAATTCGCGTTAGGCGAAATCGATCGTACGATTGAAACGTATAAATTTGCTGCGGAAGAAGCAAAGCGTTTAACTGGTGAAATGATCCCGATGGACGCGGCAAAAAACGGTGCTAATCGCTTTGGTTACACAATCGAGCAACCACTCGGAGTGATTGGTGCGATTACGCCATTTAACTTCCCGCAAAACTTAGTAGCACATAAAGTAGGACCGGCTATTGCATCTGGGAATACTATCGTACTGAAGCCAGCTTCCCAAACGCCACTTTCAGCTCTATTTTTAGCTGAATTAATTGACCAGACAGCATTGCCTAAAGGTGCCTTTAACGTCATTACAGGTAGTGGCAGAATCGTTGGGGATGCATTGGTAAAGAGTGACAAAGTCAAAATGATTACATTCACCGGCAGCCCTGGTGTAGGAATTGATATTCGCAACAAGGCGGGCTTGAAAAAAGTGGCTCTTGAGCTTGGATCAAATGCGGGCTTAATTATTGATAAAAATGTAGATTTAGCCCAAATCGT
The DNA here is from genome assembly GCF_005280205.1 of Bacillus yapensis. GTDB lineage: Bacteria > Bacillota > Bacilli > Bacillales > Cytobacillaceae > Robertmurraya > Robertmurraya yapensis. The sequence goes on from NZ_SUND01000018.1 coordinate 48,305, forward strand.
TCCGAAATGTGTGACAGGTGCTTTTTCAAACCAAGGGCAAGTCTGTATTTCGTTACAACGTACCTATGTCATGGATGAACTTTTTGATGAATTTGTTGAACAATTTACAGCTGCTACGAAGCAGTTAGTGGTCGGTAGTCCGCTTGATGAAACAACAGATATCTCTGCCATGATCAATCCAGTTGAACAAGATCGAGCTCTTAGCTGGGTACAAGAGGCAATGGAAAACGGTGCTGAGGTTGTAGCAGGTGGCAATATCGCTGATGGCGTCTTTATGCCAACGATTTTAACAAATGTAGATGCGACGTTAAAGGTTTCATGTCAGGAAGTTTTTGCTCCGATTGTAGTCGTCAACAGAATTTCTTCTGTAGAAGAAGGAATTGCAGCCATTAATGATTCCAATTATGGTCTCCAAGCAGGAATTTTCACAAATGATATTCAAACAGCCTTCAAAGCTTCAAAAGAGTTAGAAGTCGGCGGTGTCATGATTAATGATATTCCAACCTACCGTGTCGACCAAATGCCATATGGTGGCGTGAAAGAAAGCGGCACGGGTAAAGAAGGACTAAAATATGCGATTCATGAAATGACCGAAACAAAGCTTGTTGTTTGGAATCAAAACTAATATCTCTGCAGATGCAGTTAAGAATTTAATGGCAGCTCATAATATGGAATATAGCAATATGAATTTGATTTGATATCGTTTACTTTATCTGCAAAATGGACTACTTCCTAATACAAGGAAGTAGTCTTTTACATATATAGGGAAATGATTGGAGTACTCGCTTCGGAATGAGCGCAGGACAGAATATTTAGAAATATTCATACATTTAATGTATCATTTAATAGAGTTCATTTGTAAAACACGGAGGTGGAAATCTTGAACTACCATATTTGTGCAACCTGTGGAGTTCAATATGAAGGTTCAACTGAATCACCAGAACAATGTACGATTTGTAATGAAGAAAGACAATATGTAAATCCTAATGGACAGTCTTGGACAACCTTAGGGGAAATGAGTAAAAACGGATATAAGAATAACTTGAATTTGGAGGAAACAGGCTTATACAGCCTGAAAACTACTCCAGATTTCGGAATCGGTCAAACGGCGTACATAGTACAAAGTGAAGGTTTCAATATGATGTGGGATTGTATCACATATATAGATGAGGCGACGATAAAAAGGATAGAAGATTTAGGTGGCCTCCAAGCGATTGCCCTTTCCCATCCACATTATTATTCCACACAAGTTGAATGGGCAGAAATATTCAATGCACCTATCTATATTCATGAAGATGATAAAGAATGGGTCACAAGACGAAGTGATAAAATCATCTTTTGGTCAGGGGAATCCCTCGAATTAGATAAAGGCAAAGTTATACATCGTTTAGGTGGGCATTTTAAGGGTGGTTCTGTCTTAGAATGGAAAGATGGGAATGAGCAAAAGGGAATTTTGCTATCGGGTGATATCATTCAAGTTGTTGCAGACCGCGAGTGGGTTAGTTTTATGTATAGCTATCCTAATTTAATCCCACTACCTGTCTCTAAAGTACAAGAAATAGCAAAGAGAGTAAATGAATTGAAATTTGACCGACTATATAATGCTTTTCATCGAATTGTAAAAGAAGATGCAAAAAACGCTGTACAAAAGTCAGCGGCTCGATATATTGCAGCATTAAATGGTACTTTGTTTAACACCTAATTCTTTTATTTTCTTGGGTTTTAAAGGGTTTCCTATAGGATCGTTGATCTTATGGGAGGCTCTTTTTTGTGCAAGGAAAAGGCTACAAGAAATTTTATAGGACAATTTACACCTTTTATTAGTATAATAATAATGGTAAAATCATACTGTTGTAGAAAAAGTAAACATCTTTTTATAACGCTTTATTCCTATCTTTTACCCAAATGGGTGAGTTTTGTAGGGGTAAGAATCGAATAATAATTTTATTTTTGTAATACTCCTTCGATAATAGCAAACCCATTGAAAGATGGGGACGCAAAGCTGCGGGCCTAATGAAATCATTCTATGGCAGCCGGGTTGCCGAAAAGGTTGGATAGTTACTTAATAAGGCTGATTTTTGCCTTTTTATGTCCACCTAGTGTGGACTTTTTTTGTCGAAAATTGTCTAGCAACTAGAAGGAATGGTATTCAAAAGGAAAGGAAGTAGAAATGTCACAACAAGAACAATGGAAATCAAAAATCGGCTTCGTTTTAGCAGCAGCGGGGTCAGCTATTGGTTTGGGAGCCATCTGGAAATTCCCTTACGTCGCAGGAACGGGTGGAGGAGGAGCCTTCTTCCTAATTTTCTTAGCATTTACACTCGTTTTAGGAATGCCTTTATTATTAGGAGAATTCATGATTGGAAGAATGGGTCAAAGTGATCCGATTCAAACCTATAGCAAACTAGCATCAAGTCCGAAGTGGAACTTTATTGGAAAAATTGGTGTTTTTACAAGTTTCATACTTTTATCATTTTATAGTGTTGTCGGTGGATGGATCATCCTTTATATTCTCAAGATTTTGAGCGGTGGATTATCTGGTTTGACGCAGGACCAGTATGGGCAGATGTTTGGGGAGATTATCTCTGAACCATATTCAACGATTTTTGCACAGCTTGCATTCATGCTCATTACGATTTTTGTTGTTGCCCAAGGGGTGCAAAAAGGAATCGAGCTTGCAAGTAAAGTGATGATGCCAGCATTACTTATTCTTTTTATCACATTGGTGATTCGTTCGTTGAGCTTAGATGGTGCGATGGAGGGTGTGAAATTCCTACTGGTACCTGATTTTTCAAAACTGACATCTGAGAGTATTTTATTTGCACTAGGACAAGCGTTTTTTACCCTTTCATTAGGGGTTTCGGTCATGCTTACATATGCCTCTTACTTACCAAAGACGCAAAACCTACCTCAATCTGGTATCTCTATCATTATCTTAAATGTTGTTATTGCTTTATTAGCAGGCTTGGCCATTTTTCCAGGTGTATTCTCGTTTGGACTCGAACCAAATGCGGGACCTGTGTTAATTTTCTCAGTTTTACCAGCAGTCTTTAGCCAAATGCCATTTGGGATGCTGTTCTTCTTGGCGTTCTTAATCTTATTCTTATTTGCTGCCTTAACATCAGCATTCTCGATGATCGAAATTATAGTGGCGGCTGTTACGAAAAATGATGCGAGTAAGCGTAAAAAGACAACTTGGATAATTGGAATTCTTATTTTTATCGTCGGAATCCCGTCATGTCTATCTTATGGCGTGTTAGCAGACGCAAAACTATTTGATAAGACGATATTTGACCTGATGGATTATGCTGTAAGCAATATTTTAATGCCATTAGGTGCCTTATTAATTTCAATTTTTGTCTCAAGGAAAATACCAAAAGCAGAATTGTTTGCAGAATTAAAACAGGGCTCGAACGTCGGATACACGTTCTTTTCAATCTGTTATTTTTCCTTAAAATACATCGTCCCAATTGCGATCATCGTTGTCTTTATCGATGCGGCAGGAATATCCGATTGGATTTTAGCTCTATTTAACATCTAGGAGGGAATAAACATGACATCAATGAACGATATACAAAAATTATTTCCTAGCATGGACGGAAATGACGGTCAAAGAGAGGACGTATTGTCCCACTTTAAGACGATTTTAACAAAAATCGATGCGTTAAAGGATCCGAACAAGTTAACGTTAGGAAAAATGCCGGACTACACGGAAGATTACTATAATCGTGTGATTCAAAAAGCAAATGTCCCGAAAATGGGCGTGCCGATGGAGGAAGTCATACAAGAGCTTCTTAAATTGGTAGAAGGACATCGTTACGTCAATCGAAACTATGTAGCCAATGCAGCTCCTCTACCAAATATTGCAAGTATTATCGGAAATCTAGTTATGGTGCTCGTTAATGGCAATGGACTGTGGGATGTAGAAGGCCCAGCGGCTGCAACAGCAGAAGTCGAAGTAACAAGTATGCTTTCTAAAATGATCGGCTACGACGAAAATATCAGCACAGGCTACACAACTTGGGGTGGACAAGGGGCTGTTTTTAACTCCTTACGCCTTGCGATTGCTCGTTATGCACCTGCTTCAAATCAAACGGGTGTACCTGAAAATCTCTATTGCTTCTGTTCAGAGCTTTCACACTACAGCCTTTATAAATCTGTAGAAGCGACTGGAATTGGCGTCGACCACATGATTCGCGTCAAGGTTAATGACGATCATTCTATGAATCTAGAAGATTTAAAGGAAAAAATGGAGCTTGTCATCGCAAAAGGCGGAGTTCCTCTTTATGTCCTTGCGACAATGGGTACAACCGATACATTTGGAATTGACGATCTTGCTGGAATCAAGAGCTTAACCGAGGAATTGGAACGAAAGCACGGCTTAGATCCAGTCTATATCCATGCTGACACGGCTATGGGTGGGATGTATACCTTCTTTAATGAGTATGACTTTGAAAGAAATCCTTTAAGTCTAGAAGGCAGTGTTTGTGACGTATTAAAAACGTATCAGCAGAAGTTCAAACATATCAATCTTGCAGATAGTATGGTATTCGATTTTCATAAGCTTGGACAAACACCATATATCACGAGTCTATTTTTAATCAAAAATCGAGAAAACCTGAAGTATGTGGATTTAGATGCGGATGAAACTCCGTATGTTGGAAATCGTGGCTACGGTAGCTATCATACGGGGTACACACTCGAGTGTTCTCGAATGGGTAGTGCTATGGCGATTTATGCTTCACTATTAGCATTTGGTGTGGAAGGCTATCAAGAGCTGTTAGCGAACTATATTCGCGTCAATATGGCTTTTAGAGAGAAGTTAACAGAAGCGGTGCCGAGTGTAGCCATAACAAACGAAGTTTCTCCGATTACCACATTCCGTTTTTATCCTGAAACGGTGAAATGGAATGACGAATTGAATGGCCGTTTAACAGCTGAAGAAATAACAGAGATTAATCAATTTAATGATGACTTTGCAGAAGTTATTGGTGCTGAGCGCGATACCGTCTTTTTTGGAAATACAAAAAAACAACGTCTCGTGGCAGCAGCAAATTCTAGCAAACAAATATCTGTTTATGCGCACAAATTTTTCTCGATTTCACCATACACAACAATGGAAGAGGTCGACCGCTATGTTGGTTTCTTAAAAGAGCATCTAGAATTTTTCCTGAAAACTCGAGAACAAGTGCTTGTATACTAGATAGGGAAGAGGGATAAGTGATGAAAAAGTTAAAACAGCTATCATTTACGCTAAAAACGATTCTTTTAACGACCATTTTAATGCTACTAATTGGAGTTATTCTACTTGTTAGTAGTATCGAGATTCAAAAAAGCGTCTTAGAAAAAGAAATGGAAAATCAAGCGATGACTATCGCGAATCAATGGGGAGAAAAAATTAAGCTTGATTTAGTTGAAAAAGCGGCAGAAAACCCTAATACGAATGGCCCTGATCAGAAGAAGCTTATTGAGTTTTTTGATTCCATTTCAGAAAATAACCCGATGGTTGCGCAAGGGTATGTCCTTGGAACTGATCTCCAAGAAGGAAACCAATCGGTCATTATTTCAACACCACGTCATATGATTGATGCGTTAGCTGAATTTGATATCCATATTGGGGATCTGTATGAACAGCCACCGTTAATCGTGGATGAAATCAAAAAGCTTGTAGAAACAAAGAAACCAACGTCAACGGAAGTGTATGAGGATGACTTTGGAACATGGATCACAGTACTTTACCCGATTAGTAACAGCTCAGGTGAAGTGTATGCCTATTTCGGTGTTGATGTAGATGCAAGCATGGTAACGGAGGGAACAAGTCGATTCCTAATGAATTCACTTTTCATCCTAATTCCTTTACTGATTGTGTTTGTGCTAGTGCAAATTTTTGCGATTCGTAAAAATGCTCAGCCATTGAAGCACTTAAGTGTAGGAATTGACGAAATGAGAAATGGCAACTTAGATATCAATTTACCAACTCGAGAAGATGATCTTGGAAAAATGAACGAGGCCTTCAACGATATGGCTTTAGAATTGAAACAAATGATTAGCAAAATTGGTGAAACGTCTACAACTGTTTTACAATCATCAGGTCTTGTAAAACAAGTGACGGATCAATCGATGGATGCATCTACTCAAGTGAGTGATAACATTAAGCAAATGACAAATGAAACTCAGGTCCTTGAAACCTCTGTCATGGAATCATCTGCAGCGATTGAACAAATGGCAATTGGAATTGGTGAAATCGCAAGTTTCTCACAAGATATTGCTCAAGTATCAAAGGATATGGAATCATTTGCACACGATGGATTAACGTCTATTCGAAGTGTAGTAGCGCAAATGGATACGATTAACGAGACAGTAGAAAAATCCAGTCAGGTTGTGAGTTCTTTACAAGAGCGCTCAGATGAAATTAGCAGCATTCTAGATGTCATTACAGGAATTTCAGCACAGACCAACTTACTTGCGCTAAATGCAGCAATCGAAGCAGCTCGCGCTGGTGAGCATGGAAAAGGATTTGCGGTGGTCGCACAAGAGGTTCGAAAATTGGCTGAGGAATCATCTAAATCAACTGAAAGAATTTCTAAGATTATTGAGGAGATTCAAGTAGAGACAAGCAAAGCTGTATCTGCAATGGTAGTCGGTACGAAAGAAACACAAAAAGGAACAGAGTACGCACATGCTACAGGACAACTTTTTGAGAAGATTAAAGCGTACACGGATCAAATCTCATCAAAAATCGAAAGTATTTCTGCTTCTTCACAGGAAATCTCAGCCGGCGCTGAAGAGGTATCTGCAACATCTAAGGAATTAACGGCGATTGCAAGCAACAATTCTGAGTTCACACTAGAAATTGAAGCAAGCACGCAGGAACAAATGGAATCCATTAGCCAATTGTCTGATGCGGCTCAAAAATTAAACAAATTAGCGAACGAGCTACAGTCGATGGTGACTAGATTTAAGGCGTAAGATTTTAGTAGCCTGGTTCATGGAGACAACTTTTCTATGAGTCTAGAGCTCAGTGTCCTCATGCTGGCTGCATGAGGACACTTATCATAGGAATCCAGTGATAGATGTCTTTATGACGCGCTCATGGGGACAACTTTTGAAAGAATCCGGTGATTAATGTCTCCATGACCGCTTCATGCGGACACTCTTTATAGAAATCCGGTGATTAATGTCTCCATGACCAGTTCATGGGGACATTGTTTATATGTACCCAGTAGTCAATGTCCTCATGCTCGCTGCATGAGGACATTTTTCACAAAAATCCCGCGATTATTGTCCTCAATACCGGCTACCTTCATAGAAACGCCTCTACCACATCTCTTCGACATTCCATGACAAGTTCTAGGTTATTTAGCTAGGAAATTACAAATCATTAAAAAAATGAGATAATGCCTTTAAAGTGAAAAAACGAAAAGGGATTGATCGTATGTTTTCTCTACAAGAAATTCGTAGCTTGAATGAGCTTGAGCTGGCTGTTTATAATTACGTCATCTCCAATATTGAAAAAGTCAATCATATGAGTATTCGAGAATTATCAGAAGTCACGCATGTCTCAACCACGACAATTCTGCGTTTTTGTAAAAAGATGAATACGGATGGATTTACAGAATTTAAATTCAAACTCAAAATGTATAAAGAAAGCCAGGAGCAATCTTTTCCGACTGAAGATGCTTCCCATATGATCGACTTTTTTAAGAAGATTAATAACGATGAATTCGATAGTTTATTGAATCAGGCTGCCGAACTGATCGTCAATAAAAATAAAGTAATCTTTTTAGGTATCGGTTCTAGTGGAGCACTAGGAAAATATGGGGCAAGATTTCTTTCAAACGTCGGTAAGTTTGCCCAGCATTTGGATGATCCGTTTTATCCTGTGCCTGATGGCTACTATGATTCATCGGTTACGATTGTCCTGTCCGTATTTGGAGAAACAGAAGAGACGTTGAAGCAAGTAAGTCGTTTTAAAAGTATGTCTTCAGCCATCATTAGCATTACGAACTATGAAACGTGTACCTTAGCGAAACTATCTGACTTGAACATTGCCTATTATATGCAATTTATGAAAGTGAAAAATGAATATAATATTACTTCTCAGGTTCCTGTCGTGTATATTTTAGAAATGATTGGAAGAAAGGTTCAAAGGCTACTGGAACAAAGAAAAACCAAATAACCATGACTGCTTGTTTTTTTTATGTAACATTTTTTAAACACCGTAACAAGTTTTTTTCGCCATCCAACGTAGTGACTCACGTATTTTTTCTTTCTACAATATACGAAAGCGGTTTCGCAATTGAGCATGTAGGAGGAGACAGAAATGGTAGGTTTTCCAAAGGATTTCTTATGGGGTGGAGCGGTAGCAGCTCATCAACTTGAAGGCGGCTGGAATAAGGGTGGAAAAGGGGTCAGCATTGCAGACGTGATGACTGCAGGCAGACATGGTGTTCCTCGCCAAATTACAGATGGAGTAGTGGAAGGCTACAATTATCCGAATCATGAAGCGATCGACTTTTACTCAAGATATAAAGAAGATATTAAACTATTTGCGGAAATGGGATTTAAGAGTTTTCGGACTTCCATTGCTTGGTCAAGAATCTTCCCGAATGGGGATGATGACCAGCCGAATGAAGAAGGCTTGCAATTCTATGATGATTTATTTGACGAACTATTAAAATATAATATTGAACCCGTTGTTACACTTTCGCATTTTGAAATGCCTTATCATCTTGTAAAAACATATGGTGGCTTCAGAAATCGCAAATTGATTGATTTCTTTGTTATATATGCTGAAACAGTAATGAAACGGTACAAGCATAAAGTAAAGTATTGGATGACCTTTAACGAAATCAATAATCAATCCGATACAACGCATGATTTACATATTTTCACGAACTCTGGCATCCTTTTTCAAGAAGGGGAGAACAGGGAAAAAACGATGTATCAAGCAGCTTTGTATGAGCTCATCGCAAGTGCAAAAGTGGTGAAGCTTGGTCACGAAATCAACCCAGAATTTCAAATTGGCTGTATGATGGCCTATGTTCCAATATACCCTTATTCTTGTCATCCTGAGGATATGATGGAATCGGTTGTGGCGATGCGGAACCGATGGTTCTTTAGTGATATTCATGCTAGAGGGGAGATCCCTACGTATATTAAAAAATATTGGGAGCGTAACGGCTACGATATCGAATATACAGAGGCGGATGAAGCGGTATTGAAAGAAGGCACTGTTGATTATATCGGCTTTAGTTATTATATGTCCGGTGTTGTCAGCTCTCGTGAAGTTGAGGGAAGCAGCCAATCAGGTGAGTTCAAACATATTGTTCGAAACCCTCATGTGAAGGCTAGTGAATGGGGCTGGCAAATCGATCCTGTCGGGCTTAGATACACATTAAGTGTCGTATATGAAAGATATCAAAAACCATTATTTATCGTTGAAAATGGTTTTGGGGCACGAGATGTGATTGAAGCGGACGGCTCAATTCAAGACGACTATCGCATTCAATATTTAAAACAGCATATAGTGGAGATGGAGAAGGCCATCAATATTGATGGTGTAGAGTTAATCGGATACACACCTTGGGGCTGTATTGATATCGTCAGCTTCGGAACAGGTGAAATGGAAAAACGCTATGGCTTCATCTACGTGGACAAAGACAACAATGGTCATGGGACGCTAGAAAGAAAAAGGAAAACATCGTTTGAATGGTACAAACAGGTTATTGAAACCAATGGCAAGGAATTATGCTTAAAAGACAAAGTCTTTTCTCGTCAATAAATTACTGAAATAAACGCGTGTCGACAGTCTTTCAGTTTGTTTTGAAGGGCGTCCGAAGAAGGAGGAATACATTCTATGTTTTCCAAACGTCAAAAGGATATATTTTCAGTATTATCGAAGGTAAATGAATCGATTACCTCAGAATGGATTGCAAAAGAAATAGGTGTCAGTGATCGGACTGTTCGAAATGAGATTAAGCTAATTCAGCAAAAATCTGCCTCTTTTGGAATCGTAATAGAATCTTATAGGGGTAAGGGCTATTCGATGAAAGTATTGGACCAACAGCTATTTTCATCAGCCGTTGGTCAAGTATCTGATGAAGCGGATACGACCATAGTGAATTATGCCGATCAGGAAAACCGTGTTCTCTATATGCTGACGAGGTTATTGTTAGTAAAAGACTTTATAAAGATTGAAAAGTTCTCCGATGAACTGTTTGTATCGATTTCAACCGTTCAAAACGATCTGAAAATCGTGCGCTCGATCTTAAAGAAATACAATTTAAAATTGACGACTCGACCTTACTATGGAACAAAAGTAGAAGGGGACGAGTATATGAAAAGGCAATGCCTGTCCAATTCAGTCTTGAACCGTAAGCAAGACCCTTTTGTGGACAGTGATTCTTTTCAGCTATTAGATCAAGAAGTTTATGAAAATGTAAAAAAGATTTTGATAGATAAACTGATCACCTACAAAATTGATATTTCGGATATTTCCTTAACCAATTTGGTTACCCATATTACGATTGCTTGTAAAAGGATTGAGGAAGGCTGGATCATTGAGCATCTTGAAGATTGGATCATTCAACAATATCCATTTGAACAGATGGTAGCAAAGGAAATTATTGCAGAGGTGGAGCGTTTTACTGGCCTTACGTTTCCTACGTCTGAAATGGATTACATCATTATTCATTTATTAGGAACGAAATTACTAAATGAAAAAGAATTACAGGAAATCAATGATCATGATGAGGTTGGAAAAATTGTCAATCTCATTCTCGAAAGGCTCAAGAATGAATTGAATTGGGATTTTAGGGATGATATCGAGTTTATTCAAGCCCTAACGCTTCATATTCGCCCTGCCATGAATCGATTGAAATACAAAATGAATATTAGAAATCCATTGCTCAATGATATTAAAACAAAATATCCGATTGCATTTGACGGGGCAGTAATTGCCAGTAAATGTATTGAAGAGTACTTAAATCTAGAAATTGTCGAGCATGAGATTGCTTATATTGCCCTTCATATCGGTGTTGCTCTAGAAAGAATGAAAACAAGAAAAAATGAGCTGAAAAAAGTGCTAGTGGTTTGCGCTTCTGGCGTAGGAAGTGCAAGGCTTCTTTACTATCGTTTGAAAAACCATTTTGATCATAGTATCGAAATCGTGGATACGATTAATTACTATAATTTAGTTTCCTATAATCTTGCATCCGTTGATTTAATCATTAGCACCATTCCGATTCTAGAAACTTTGCGGGTTCCGGTACTAGTCGTAAATCCATTTTTAGACGATAAGGATATACAAAAAATCAATGGTTTTTTAAAGAAGAGCTCATATCAAGTCGAATCTTATTTGAATTCATCAAGAATCTTTTTACAGCAGGATTTGCAAGATAAGGAAAGTGTTATCGAGTTTCTATGTAATGAGCTGTATAACCAGGGGCTTGTTCCTGCTGATTACGTAAACCTTGTGTTAGAAAGGGAATCTTTGGCACCAACTTGTTTTGGGGACCTAGTAGCGATTCCTCATCCGATGACGCCTGTTACAGAGGAAACATTCTGGACGATTTGTACATTAAAAAAGCCAATTCAATGGCACGAAGATCAAATGGTCCAATTTGTTTGCTTACTAAATATTAGAAAAGGCCCAAACAGTGACCTTGATCAAATGTATCAAAACATGATTGCTATTTTAGACAATCGAATGCTGATTCAAAGACTGATCGAAAGCAAAAACCAGAACGAAGTAATAAGCTTGTTAAAAGAGAAATAGAAGTGAGTTCTTCTACACTTGTGTTCTGAATAAAATAAATAATGAGAAAATTGACCTAAGTTTTTCCGTTGAGCAACGGAAAAACTAAAACTTAAAGTAAAGCGCTTACATGTTAAACTAATATTATAGGATCCTTTATAATATTTCAGTTCAAAATCGCAACTACAGTTCACGAACCGGGGATGATACGTTTGAGAAAATGGGTAGTAAACGCTGATGATTTTGGTTATTCAAAGGCAGTTAATTATGGAATTCTGGATGCCCATAAATACGGAATCGTTACATCAGCGACTTTAATGGCAAATATGCCGGGAGCCTTTCACGCAGCTCAACTTGCAAAAGAGTGTAAAGAGCTAGGTGTGGGTATTCATTTAGTATTAACCTGCGGAAGTCCAGTAAGAGATGATGTCCCATCTTTGGTGAATAGTGAAGGAACCTTCCACAAATTATCGGATATCGAGAAGCATGCATCTCTTGAGGATGTGAAAAAAGAACTGACCAGTCAAATCGAATTATTTTATTCTCTTGGTTTGACACCTACTCATCTTGATTCACATCATCATATTCATACAATGAAATCATTTTATCCAATTGTGAAAGAGTTAGCCGAAACATATCAACTGCCGATTAGAAGTGCAGGGAATGCAGATCGGAAGTTACATCCAATTGAGTATTTGTGTGCAGATTTCTATGGAAGTCATTTGACTGTGGAAAACACTTTAACTCTTTTTGAAAGTTTATTAGATTTTGAGACTGTCGAAATTATGAGTCATCCGTCATTTATTGATAATGCTTTATCAGCGGGTAGTTCGTATAGTAAGGAACGCCTTAATGAACTAGATATCTTAACAGACCCGTCAATTGCTTCATTTTTTGAAGAAAAAAACATTCAGCTCATCAACTACAAAGATTTCGCAAATCAGATTAAGAGTGGAAGGAATGAATAAAATGACAACAATTTCTGAAGAGACTATTTTCCAAATCATTCTTCACGGTGGCGATGGAAAGAGTCATGCTATGGAAGCAATTGCGTTAGCCAAAACCGGAGATATTGAAGGTGCTGAAGCTAAATTAAAAAATGCAGAAGAGGCGCTTAACCAGGCTCACCGGATTCAAACTTCTCTGATCCAAGAAGAAGTTAGAGGGAACAACGCAACAATCTCTCTTCTTATGGTACATGCTCAAGACCATTTGATGAACTCGATTACTGTTAAAGATTTAGCTAGAGAATTTGTAGATATGTATAAAGTCATTTTGAAAAAAGGTTGATCAATATTTTTTGAAAGGAGTGGTTCACCTAAAAAAAAGTGAAAAATTTATCTGTTTTGTAACCGCTTTCTTACGTCGCAGAAATTATCAAGGGGGAGTTAACGATGAAAAAAATTCTATTAGTATGTGCTGCAGGAATGTCAACGAGCCTATTGGTTAACAAAATGAAGGATGCTGCAAACAAACGAGGAGAAGAAATCGATATTTTTGCACTTCCAATTTCAGAATCAAGCTCAGTGATTGACGAAGTAGATGTCGTGCTATTAGGACCACAAGTGAGATTTCAAAAAGCACAGGTTGATTCTATGGTAAAAGGACGTGTTCCTGTAGAAGTAATCGAAATGCGTGCCTATGGAACGATGGATGGAGAAAAGGTTCTAAACAGAGCATTTGAACTCATTGGAGAATAATTAGGTAAATGCCTAGATAAAAAGGAGCGAAAAACTATGGGGTTTATGGCTGGCTTTGAAAGAGGAATGGAAAAAGTTCTTGTTCCTATCGCAGCAAAATTAAATTCACAAAGACATGTTGTTGCCATTCGTGATGCATTCATTTTAGCATTTCCAATCACGATGGCGGGTTCATTAGTTTTACTATTAAACTTTGCGATTTTAGCACCAGATGGTTTCCTTGCAAAAATATTATTCTTGCATAAACTGTTTCCTAATTTAGCTGATTATCAACAAGTATTTACTCCAGTTCTAAATGGTTCGACAAATATTCTCTCGATGTTTATCGTGTTCCTGATTGCCAGGAATATAGCCATTGCATTAAAAGCGGATGAATTATTGAGTGGGATTACCGGTCTATCTACTTTCTTTATTATCTATCCTCAATATTTAAACGTGGAAGGTGCAAACTATCTTTCTACACAATGGGTAGGGGCACAAGGTTTATTCGTTGCAATTATCGTCGGTTTATTAGTTGGAGAGCTCTTTAGTAGACTATCCAAATCTGAAAAACTTCAGGTTAAGATGCCTCCATCTGTACCGCCAGCAGTTGCAAGAACATTTAAGGTATTATTCCCGATCATTATCATTACTTTGATTTTTGCGATTGGTAACGCGATCATCAATGCACTCTATGAAGATGGTTTGCACCAATTCATTTATACGGTGTTACAGACTCCGTTGAAAAACATAGGTGATAGTGTTATTTCCTTAGTCATTTTAGCCGTTGTTTCAAACTTATTATGGATCTTCGGTATCCATGGTCCAAACACAATTGCTGCGATTCGTGAAGGGATGTTTGCTGAAGCAGGTATTGAAAACTTAAACTTTGTTGCAGCGAATGGTACAGCTTGGGGAGCTCCTTATCCAACAACATGGGCAATCAACGATGCATTTGCCAACTATGGTGGATCAGGGATGACATTAGGTCTTCTTATCGCGATTTTCCTAGTTTCAAAAAGAAAGGATTACCGAGATATCGGTAAACTATCAATCGCACCAGGTTTATTCAATATCAATGAACCAATCATTTTCGGTTTGCCGGTTGTATTAAATCCAATCTTGATTATTCCATTTATCTTAGTTCCAGCAATAAACATTATCATTGGATGGACAGCGATTCACTTTGAGTGGATTCCACCAATTGCTTATTCTGTACCATGGACAACACCTGGACCAATATTAGCCTTCTTAGGAACAGGTGGTAACTGGTGGGCCTTGATTCTTGGGTTTGTTTGTTTAGCTGTCTCTACTCTTATCTATATGCCATTTGTTATGGCGGCTAATAAAGCGGCTGCAATTGAATCTGATAATATTACTACTACAAAAAGCTCAGAGCTAAACGCCTGAAAGGGATGATTTACAATGAATCAACATAGAGTAAACGTTTTTTGTGGGCAAATTAAATTTTTACATGAATTTATCGACAATTTTAGTGATGAAACAGTGAGAGTAAATGTTGAGCAATTGAATAAAATCGACATGAACGTCACTGTAGAAACAGAATTATCGGGAGAAGATACGGTCAAGTATTTGAAAGAACTGTTGAAAAATTCTCCAATGGGAAGTGCTCTGCATTTTTCCGTGAAATTACAATAATGATTTTGGAGAATGGGAGTCCTGATTATCAGGCCTCCCATCCTTGTTAAAGCATCTCTATCAATTGTTTGAGAGGGAGAATCGTATGGAAAAATATATTACCTTCGACGTAGGTGGCATGAAAGTAAAACATGCTCTCATCAAAAGAAATGGAGAGTTTGTTACGAAATCCGAGTATCCAACTGAAAGAAATTCTTTGGATATTTTTCTAAAAGATATGTTAGACACAATAAACGATTATAGAGAGAACAGTGAAGTAAGCGGGATTGCGATCAGTTTGCCAGGTTATATCGATGTCATGACTGGCTATTCAGAACTGGCAGGGGCAATATCTGCTCTTCATGGACAAAATTTAAAAATCCTACTGGAAGAGAGTACGGGCCTTCCAGTTGAAATAGAAAACGACGGTAATTGTGCTGCTCTTGCTGAGCGTGTTAGTGGGAATGCCCAAGGATGCGAGCATTTTATCTGCATGACGATTGGAACCGGTGTAGGTGGAGGCATTTTTTTAAACGGAGACATTTATCGTGGCCATAGCTATCGTGCTGGAGAGTATGGTGGGATGTTCACCGTTTTTCAAAATGGTGAACGCAAGGATATGCATGAAACGGCTTCAATGACTGCGCTTATTAAGGCATATGAAGATTACAAAAAGATAGATGACCAAATAGATGGGAAAGACATTTTTACAGAAGCAGAGTCGGATCCAGCTATTAAGGCAATCTTAGATGATTGGATTAACCACATTAGTAGAGGAATTTATAATCTTGCGACCACCTTTAATCCGGAAAAAATCTTAATCGGTGGCGGAGTCAGTACTCAAAGCTACTTGTTTGATGAAATTAACAGACAGCTAGAGGAGTATGGGCTTTGGTCATACTTTAAGATGCCTGTTGAACCATGTAAGTTCCGTAATGACGCTGGAATGTTAGGGGCGTTTTATCATTTTAAAAAAATGCAGGGGACCCAGCGAATAGAAGGAGTTGACAAAGATGATTCATACGAAACTAGCAAATTTCTCGGATGACTTTTTATGGGGAGCAGCATCCGCAGCCTATCAAGTTGAAGGGGCATGGAATGAAGATGGAAAAGGCTTATCCAACTGGGATCAATTTGTTCGCATTCCGGGAAAAACCTTTAAAGGCACAAATGGTGATGTAGCGGTTGACCATTATCACCGATTTGAAGAAGACGTTCAATTGATGAAAGAAATGGGCTTGAAAGCTTATCGTTTTTCTGTTGCATGGACACGTGTTTTGCCAACAGGTAAAGAAGAAGTCAATGAAGCAGGTCTAGAGTTTTACGACAAGCTCATCAATGAACTCATTAAAAATCAAATTGAGCCCATTCTTACAATTTATCATTGGGATTTGCCACAAGCACTGCAGGATGAATATGGCGGGTGGGAATCACGTCAAATCGTCGAAGACTTCACAAATTACAGTGTTCTTTTATACAAAAGGTTTGGCGATCGGGTCAAATATTGGGTCTCCTTAAATGAGCAAAACGTATTTACGTCCCATGGCTACAAGCTTGCATCACACCCACCGGGTGTAAAGGATGATAAATTGTTTTACCAGGTGAACCATCATGCTAATTTAGCCAATGCAAGTGCGATTAAGGCCTTCCGTAAATATGTTCCAGATGGAAAAATTGGTCCAAGTTTCGCCTATGGTCCAGCGTATCCTTATTCGTCCAAACCGGAAGATATTTTAGCATTTGAAAATGTAGAAGAGTTCAATGCGCATTGGTGGATGGATGTATATGCTTGGGGAGAATATCCAAAGGTTGCCTGGAACTACCTTGAATCAAAGGGACTTGCACCAAAATTAGAAGATGGAGATCTGGACTTGTTAAAAGAGGGGAAGCCAGATTTTATGGGCTTGAACTACTATCAAACAGGTGCAGTGGAGCATAACCCGTTGGATGGTGTTACCGAGTCTGGTCATTTTAATACTTCAGGTAAAAAAGGGACGACAGAAGATCGAGGAATCCCTGGTCTCTATAAATCTATAAAAAATCCATATGTGGAGACAACGAATTGGGATTGGGCTATTGACCCAACTGGATTAAGAGTTGCACTGAGGAGAATAGAAAGCAGATATCGTCTACCGATTTTAATCTCAGAGAATGGTCTAGGAGAATATGACACCGTAGAAGATGGCGAGGTCAATGACGATTACCGCATAGAGTATATTCATGCTCATATTCGAGCAATTAGAGAAGCTGTAACGGATGGCGTGGATGTTTTAGGGTACTGTGTCTGGTCATTTACTGACTTACTAAGCTGGCTGAATGGTTTCCAAAAACGCTACGGCTTAGTCTATGTGAACCAGGATGAAGATGGAGATAAGGATTTACGAAGAATGAAGAAGAAGAGCTTCTATTGGTATAAGGATTTGATCAGTAAGAACGGTAATGTGTAATACCTATTTTAAAATATCGAGGAGGCGTTCGTAATGGGATTAAAAATTGCAACGATTGGCGGAGGTTCAAGCTATACTCCAGAGTTGATTGAAGGATTTATTAAGCGGTATGAGGAATTGCCAGTATCGGAAATTTGGCTTGTCGATGTTGAGGCAGGAAAAGAAAAGCTAGAAATTGTCGGGAATCTTGCGAAACGGATGGTTGAAAAAGCAGGTCTTCCAATTGAGGTTCATTTAACATTAGATCGAAGAGAAGCGTT
Organism: Bacillus yapensis; assembly: GCF_005280205.1. GTDB lineage: Bacteria > Bacillota > Bacilli > Bacillales > Cytobacillaceae > Robertmurraya > Robertmurraya yapensis. The sequence goes on from NZ_SUND01000018.1 coordinate 66,087, forward strand.
AAAGGATGCTGATTTTGTCACAACCCAATTCCGTGTTGGGTTGCTCGATGCTCGTGCAAAAGATGAAAGCATTCCTTTGAAATATGGTGTATTAGGTCAGGAGACAAATGGCCCAGGTGGATTATTTAAAGGTTTGAGAACCATTCCGGTGATTCTAGATATTTGTAAAGACATGGAGGAACTGTGCCCGGATGCTTGGCTCATTAACTTTGCGAATCCTGCTGGTATGATAACTGAAGCGGTGCTGCGCTATTCCAATATCAAAAAAGTAGTTGGGCTATGCAATGTACCAATTGGAATGGAAATGGCTGTTGCTCATTTATTAGAAGTTGAACATTCTCGCATTCGCATTGATTTTGCAGGACTAAATCATATGGTCTACGGTTTAGAAGTGTACTTAGATGGCAAGAGCGTGAAGGACAAAGTCATTAAAATGGTGACAGAGCTTGATGATAGTAGCTTTGTTAAAAACATTCAAGGTATTGCATGGGAACCGGCATTTTTGAAAGCATTAAATGCAATTCCATGTCCTTACCATAATTACTATTATAAAACACGAGAAATGTTTGAAAAGACGAAGCATGATGCGGAAACAAAAGGTACTCGTGCAGAAGTAGTAAAGGCATTAGAGAAGGATTTATTCGAGCTTTACAAAGATCCAGAACTTGATATTAAGCCTCCACAATTAGAAAAAAGGGGAGGGGCTTACTACTCTGATGCTGCTGTCCGCTTAATCTCAAGTATTCATAATGATAAGCGAGATATCCAACCGGTAAATACCATCAATAATGGGGCTATTGCAAGCATTCCAAATGACTCAGCTGTTGAAATTAGTTGTGTCATTACAAAAGAAGGTCCAAAACCGATTGCGATTGGAGACCTGCCTGTAGCTGTAAGAGGACTGGTGCAGCAAATCAAATCATTTGAACGTGTAGCAGCAGAAGCAGCTGTTACTGGTGACTATGATTTAGCTGTATTAGCACTAACGATTAATCCATTGGTGGCTTCTGATAAATTGGCAAAAGAAATTGTCGATGAAATGATGGAAGCCCACAAGGAATATTTGCCTCAGTTTTTTAAAGGTGAGTTAGTGCAAGGAAACTAAAGTTTTTTGGAGGAGCTGTCCCAGTGGCGTTTTAGCTACGCACTAGGATAGCTTTTTGTTTTTATATGAGGAATTTTGTATCTATGAAAATCTTTCGGAACCCCTACAAGTAATGTTACTTTAGAGATTGCTGATTTTATGAATTTTGTCCGATTTTTCACAAAAAACACCCGAAAACCTATCTTACGAAAACAACGCAAAAAATTAACTTTGGAGTTGAACGAGCCAGGCCATAAGCGACGTGGAGAATTAGATCAAACGTTTGATTGGCAGGTTACTTTTTGCTTTCCTACAATAATAAGACGAATTCGAAGGAATTTTACCTCAAATTCGCTATTATTCCTATCTCACGAAAACAACTCGAAAAATCAACTTTGGAGTTGAACACGCCAGCCCATAAGTGACGTGGTAAATTAGATCAAACGTTTGATTGACGGGTGATTTTTTGCTTTTTTGCTATAAGGAAACGGCTAAAACAGCTAGTTTTGGTCATTTTTCCCCTGGTTGCTATCTTACGAAAGTAACGCAAAAAATTAACTTTGAAGTTGAACGAGCCAGCCCATAAGCGACGTGGCAAATTAGATCAAACGTTTGATTGGCAGGTCAGTTTTTGCTTTCTTGCTATAACAAGACTAAAAAATCGTCCTTTTTTGCCGAGATCCTATCTTGCCAAAACAATTCGAAAAATTAACTTTTGAGTTGAAAGCGCTAGCCCATAGGTGACGTGGCAAATTAGATCAAACGTTTGATTGGCAGGTCAGTTTTTGCTTTCTTGCTATAACAAGACTAAAAAATCGTCCTATTTAGCCTAGATTTTATCTCGCAAAAACAATCGAAAAAATTAACTTTTGAGTTGAGCGAGCAAGCCCATAAGTGGCGTAGTAAATTAGATCAAACGTTTGATTGACGTCCCTATTTAACCTTTACTAATATAATTCGGTTCCGAATAAGGGTTCTGAAGGGTTCGAAGGGGAATGTACAATATCACTTGAATGGACTTATACTGAGTGACACGAGATATACCTTTTGAAACTAGAACAGTTCCTTGGTATGATGAAGAAAACACATCGGTGGTGAATCACATGGATAGTAAAGACTCGCAAGTTAAAAAGCCAACTTTAGAGGAACTATTAAAAAGGATAACACCTGAGAATCGTCATGCTGAGATAGATTTTGGCGAGCTGGCCGGAAAAGAACTAGACCCTGACTTTATAAAAGGGATCGAAAGTTTAATAGAAAAATATGATACTACATTAGCGAAACTTGCTAAGCGAAAATAAATAATAACTGAAATATCCAAAGAAGCTTTCACCAAGTCTATGAACTTATTGGAGGCTTCTTTTTTAATTTATTCATAGTAGTATCAATGGAACATATTGGTAAATAATGTTACAATTGTAAAGAGAAATAAGCTTTTTACATAAAAAGGGGGAAGTAAAAATATGTATATGGTGCAAACTTTACCAACTGTTTATGTGGATAATAATACTGGAATGACGTTAGCGAATATTACAATAACATTCGATGGATCCGAGGCTAAAGAACCTACTTTTAAAAAAATAAAGAGTGGGGAAAGAGTTAGTATGGCTTTATATAATAAATTCGTAGGTAAAAGAGACGTGTATATGAAATATTATAATGAAAAATTAAGAATTACAGAAAGACAAGTTATTTTTGAAGGGTTGGATAGCACGTTCTTAGGAACAATGGGGACGATTCTGGTCGAGGTAAAGTCCAAACAAAAAGACGGCAGATTTTTACTAGATATCACAAAGAATTTTACTCTTTGAAAACAGGATTTTCCATTCCAATGTTATAGGAACAGGTGCTTTAGTACAGGTAAAGCGTGAGGATAGATAATCGGAGAAAACAAGAAAAATAACAGGGGTACATTGGATTTGCTAAATGCATAGAATAATTTAGCAAATTTAGGAAGGTGTTGAAGTAATGTATCAGTCTCCTAAAATGTACCCTCAATATCCTTATTACTCGTATATCCCCATGTATCCTTACGGAAGTCATACCTATTATGGGCCAAATGAAAATCGACAGCTAACGCCAAGAAGAATTGAGTTAAAAGATTATGGACCTTATCCATATGTAGTGGATATAGAAGAAGCTACGAAACAAAATACTACTTATCGTACCGCTTTATGGACAGGAAACCATTTGCAGGTGACATTAATGAGTATTCGGCCCGGTGAGGATATCGGGTTAGAAATTCACCCAGACACGGACCAATTTTTACGTGTGGAACAAGGCGATGGTGTTGTACAAATGGGGAATAGAAGAAATAATCTAACCTTTGCTACTCGAGTTCATGAAGACTCCGCCATTATGATCCCAGCGGGCACTTGGCACAATGTAACGAATACAGGGAGAATGCCATTGAGGCTTTACTCCATTTATGCTCCTCCCCATCATCCATTTGGTACCGTTCATAAAACGAAAAAAGACGCTTTAGCAGCAGAACGAAGCTATCGATGGTGATCAAGAAAAACGATAGAAGCATCCTACGGGGTGCTTTTCGTAGTTATGCGATCGTTTTTAGAGAACTGGTGGCTTGGTCTAGGACAAGCAATCCCCTCTTGCGTAAAATATATTATCTCGAGATAAGGGGGTGAACCAAATGGGATATAGAAATAACAATAACAATGTAATGGGAGCAAGCTATAACAAAGGTAACGGTGACGTAATGGGAGCAGGTTATAACAAGGGGTATAACAACAACGTCATGGGCGAGAGCGATAACCACGACTATAACAATGTCATGGGCGCAAGAAATTCCAAGCGATCTGGAAACAACAATGTAATGGGAGCAAGCGACAATAATAGAGGCCGTTGCTGCGATCATGATCGAGTAGAAGAAATTGTAAGTCCGACTCGACAAATCGTCAATACAAGAACAAAAACACGCACAGTCCGACGCATCCACCCAGTCGAAGTGATTAATGTAAACAGAACCGTGGTTAGAAATGAAAACTTCTTTCCAGTGACACAAAGGACCGTAAATGAAACAGTCGAAGAAAATTTTGATTGCGGTAGTGATTTGAACAATCCAAACTGTCGAAGAAATGGCGGCGGAGGAGGGCTCTTCAGTCTATAACTGTGGGTTAAGTGAAGAGAATTTTTCTCCTAATGTCGAAAAAGGCTAGTCCACAACCCTTCCATTCCTGTTATATTAAATTGGGTCTCTGATCAGTAAGGAGACCTTTTTTTCATTTTTTGCTTTATGTGTTCATATACATATAATGTAAAAATGTTAAATTCAACACACACCTTTTTTCAATTAAAACTAAATAATTGATCTGATATGAGTCTACCGTACTGACAATCATAGGCCTTGCTCTGCTTTTTAAGCGTGCAGGGCTTTTTGCTTCAATTGAATTTGGAAGCCTCATTATAGAAGCAAAAATGATCATCAAGTAAAGGATTTTCCCCTCTAACAAACGAATATACGTAAACAGAGATAGTGGAATAGAAATCCAAAATGGGCATAGCATTTGTAAGTAAGACGGTAAATTTTATACCAGTATAGAAAAGGCAGTGGTGATAGTGGGAATATATGATGCACAACATTTAAAATCATTTATCGTCAAAGTGTTAACAAAGCAAAAGGTAAACGAAGAAGACGCAGCGGTTGTAGCCGATGCGTTGGTCAGAGCTGACTTGGAGGGGGTTGGCAGTCATGGCATTAGCCGATTACCGGTCTATTCAAAACGAATTAAAGAAGGACGTTTCAATGCGAACCCAACGATTGCCATTGAGAAAAAAGGGTCATCTGTATTAACTGTGGATGGAGATAGTGGCCTTGGTCAGGTTGTAGCTTATCGCGCTTTACAGGAAGGGATTCCCATTGCGAAAGAAACGGGTGTTGCCGCCATTGGGATCCGAAATAGCAATCACTTTGGCGCTGCCTCCTATTATTGTCAAATAGCTTGTCAGGAGAATATGGCCATCATTGCCACGACGAATGCTCCGCCTGCAATTCCACCATGGGGAGGTAAAACAGCATTTTTGGGCACGAATCCCATCGCTTTTGGTTTTCCTGTAACTGGTCAGCCTGATGTCATCATTGATATGTCCGCGAGTATCGTGGCAAAAGGGAAAATTATTTCTGCAGCGAGAGAAGGCATCTCGATTCCAAGTGACTGGGCAATCGGTCCGGATGGTGAACCTACGAATGATCCGAAGATAGCTTTAGAAGGAGCGGTCCTTCCTACGGGCGGTGTTAAAGGCTATGGGTTGGCCCTAGCAGTAGAGATTCTTTCTGGCATTTTAACAGGAGCTGCTTTTGGTCCCCATATTAAAAGTATGTACGAGGAGGAGACATTGGATCCAGCGAATATTGGTCACTTCTTTTTATTAATCGATATTGAAAAATTTCTGCCGATGGAAGTTTTTTCAGGTGTGTTAAAAACGATGCTATCCGAAATCAAGGATAGCCCGAAAATACAAGGCGTAGAATCAATTCTTTATCCAGGGGAGAGGAGAGCCAAGTCGTACCAAGAGAAAGCAGTAACAGGTATCTCATTATCCACAGAAGTAGAGCAGGAATTACAGATTCTAGCTAGACAACTTGAATTGGCATTCCCTGGCTAAACGAGCATTAAGAAAGGAGAGCTCTGAATGGGCACGAAATTTCTTTCTCCTGACCGTATCGGTGCGTTTGTAGCGATTATTTTAGGTGGATTGTCCATTTTTGAAGCGATTAGACTGTATCCTTATGGCAATAACCTTTTGACTGGAGATCACACGTTTCCGGGAATAATTGGTGTCCTATTGATCCTTGCGGGAGGCATGCTTTTATTCGAGCGAAAAAAGAATGAAGTCGTCCTCCCGAAAGGTAGAAAAGCCTTTATGATGGTCGCCTCGATTGGGAGTCTCTTAATCTATAGCCTTTTAATTAAATATATCGGTTATTTTTTCAGTACCGTCCTTACATTTCTCTTCTTAATAAAAATTATCGGAAGCTATCGCTGGATTTTTTCTATCGTGATAGCGACCATCCTCACAACAGCTCTTTATCTACTATTCATCGTCCTGCTGAAAACACCGTTTCCCAGTCTACTATTATAAAAAGGGGGAAGCAAACAAGTGGAATCAATCCTCTACCTTTTACACGGTTTTAGTGAAGTTCTGACCCCTTTCAATCTATTAATTGTTCTATTGGGCTCACTTCTTGGAACTGTTGTTGGTGTGCTCCCAGGTCTGGGTCCAACTTCGGCGATTGCGATTCTTTTACCAATGACGACGATTCTCGATCCTACTCAAGGAATTATGATGATGGCGGGAATTTATTATGGCTCGATGTATGGAGGCTCGACAACAGCGATATTAATGAACATTCCCGGTGAGTCCTCGTCTGTGCCGACGACATTAGATGGCTATCCATTAGCGAAAATGGGGAAGGGGGGAGCGGCCCTTGGTGTTGCAGCGATCGGTTCCTTTCTCGCAGGAAGTATTGGATTAATTGGCCTTGTCCTTTTTGCACCGATTCTGGCTGATCAAGCATTGAAGTTTGGCCCACCCGAGTATTTTACGTTAATGCTGATTGCCTTATTGATATTATTCAATATGACCGGTTTCTCGCTGGCTAAGTCGATTATTATGGGCCTATTTGGGTTCTTAATCTCGCTTGTGGGAATTGGCATTTCAAGTGGAGTACCAAGATTTCATTTCGGATTTGATGCGCTTCTTGGTGGCTTTGAAATGATCAGCATCATTATCGGCTTGTTTGCCATCACGGAAGTATTAAAAGGCCTCGAAGAAAATCGGGTACGTATCAAGCACGAAAAAATCAAAAATGTCTATCCCAATAAAGACGATATGAAAAAAAGTATGTTTCCGATTTTAAGAGGAAGTCTACTTGGATTTTTTCTTGGCATTTTACCAGGAGTGTCGGCCACGATTACTTCGTTTCTTTCCTATGATGTGGAAAAAAAAATTTCAAAACATCCAGAGAAATTTGGCAAGGGTGCCATTGAAGGCGTGGCTGGTCCAGAGTCGGCAAATAACGCCACAAGTTCAGGGGGATTCATTCCGTTATTAGCCTTAGGAATTCCTGCCTCACCGCCACTCGCTATTCTCCTTGCGGCTTTAATGATCTATGGATTAACGCCAGGACCGGTTCTGTTTGAACAAAATAGCCAAATGGTTTGGACGGTTATTGCGAGTATGTTTATTGGCAATATTATTCTCCTAATCTTAAATCTCCCCTTGATCGGACTGTGGGCAAAGCTGACGGAAGTGCCGTTTGGAATATTAGGACCAATCATTTTAATGGTGAGTATATTAGGTGCCTACTCGGTAAGAAACAGTATGTTCGATGTCGTTGTTGCGATTATTTTTGGTATATTGGGTTATTTTTTTCATAAATATCAATGGCCGATTATTCCTTTTGTCTTGTGTCTCGTCCTTGGTCCAAAAATGGAAAGCTCCTTTATTCAATCGCTAGAGATCTCTTCTGGCAATTGGCTGATTTTTTTCGAAAGGCCGATTTCGTTAACACTTCTCCTATTAGCCGCCGTCCTAATCATCGTCTCTATCTTCTTAACGAAACGAACGAAAAAAAGAATCAAACAGGAGACAGGGGAACACATGGAATTTTGACAACTTAGATTGGGGGTATACAGGTGAAAAAGTTCTGTTTATCAGTGTTGATTCTATTAGGGATAATGATTGCGGGCTGCTCGAATGAAGCGGGATCCTCGGACAGTGCTTCATATCCGGAACGACAAATTGAGCTCGTTGTTCCCTTTGCGGCAGGTGGAGGGGTTGACTTGGCTGCCCGAGCAGTGGCTGAGTACTTGAGCAAGGAATGGGGGCAATCGATCGTTGTCACGAATAAAACGGGTGGTGGCGGAATTGTTGGGGCTCAGTATGCGTTAAAGGAAGCGAAGCCAGATGGCTACACGGTTTTAGTGAACAATAACTCTTCGACAACAATGTATGAAGCAGGGACATCAAATCCTACGATCACGTCAAAAGATAATAAATTCGTTTCCCGGATTGCGGAAGCCTCTTTAACTTATGCGGTAAAAGCAGATGCCGAGTGGGAGAGTTTTAAAGAGTTCAGTGATTGGGTCAAGGCAAATCCAGAGGAATTAACATGGGCCAGTGTCGGACCAGCGGGCTTTTCTTCCTTTGGTGTAGCGGAATGGCTCGATTCTATTGGCGTCGATTATAAACAAACAAGCATGGTTTCATCGGAAGGGGCGAGTGACTCAACAGCCAAGGTAGCAGGAGGTCATGTCATTCTCGCCGTGCACAACGTAGGAGAAGTATATTCCTTAGCGGAGTCTGGAAAAATCAAAGTTCTTGCTGTGCAATCGTCGGAGCGCAGTCCGTTATACCCTGATGTGCCAACGGTGGAAGAGGAAGGGTTCACAAGCTTAAAGGTGAAATGGTGGACCGGATTGTCCTTTGCTGCAGATGTTCCGGATGAGATCGTAGAAAAATGGGATGAGGCAGTCGCCAAAATGGAGAAGGATGAAGATTTTATCGCAGAATTAGAGAAGATTAAGCTAGAACCTTCTTATTTAAACTCTGCAGATTTTACAAAAGCAGTTAAGGAAGAAACAGAACTTTATACAAAATTAGCGGAAACGACGGGAATTCGCAAATAAAGCTGTCGGTTCTTGTTTGAACGGGTTGGATTTTTTCCATTCCTTGTGGATCCTGGGGAGAAATGTAGATTTGTTTTGGTTGTTTAGGGCAGGAAATCAACACACCTTTCTAAAATTAGTATAGGTAGACAATAGTGAAAGGTGTGATCGTTGATGAGTTCCGAGATAACCTTGCAGCAAATTGCCGAAAATATTACAAAGTCGATTCTCAATGCCAATGATAAGGATATTGAAGGATTTCAAAAAATCCTTGAAGAGTCTATTAAGCTTCGAGAAAGCCATCGAAGTCTACAAAAATTAGTAAAGGACTACTCCACCTCGAACTTTATTCGAGCAAAATCGAGTTGAGGATTAGGGAATGACGGGGTAAGTTTAGGAAGCTGTTCCAATGGCGTTTATATGCACACTTGGGATGGCTTTTTTCTTTTTTGATGAGTTCATGAGGACATAATTTAAGCAAAACCTAGAAATAGTGTCCTCATGATGATATCGTCCATTTCACAAAAAAAATCTCCCTATCGAGGGAGAAAGTTAATCCTTTTTACTAATGATTTTATCTATAATCCCGTATTCCAAGGCCTCCTGGGCGTTCATAAAGTAGTCCCGATCGGAATCCTTTGCCACTTTTTCAATCGACTGACCCGTACGTTCGGCGACGATCGAATTGATGTGTTCACGAAGCTTCAGAATTCTCCTCGCGGAAATTTCGAGTTCAGTGGCTTGCCCTTTTGCACCGCCAAGTGGTTGATGAATCATCACTTCACTGTTCGGTAGTGCATAGCGTTTTCCTTTTGTCCCTGCGAGAAGGAGCATTGCGCCAAAAGATGCTGCCATCCCGATGCAAATCGTGCTGATATCAGGCTTAATAAGCTGCATCGTATCAAAAATGGCGAAGCCTGCTGTAATCGAACCTCCGGGACTGTTAATATAAATGGAAATATCCTTATCCGGATTCTCCGATTCCAAAAATAATAACTGAGCAATAACACTATTGGCGAGCTGGTCGTCAATTTCATCACCAATCATAATAATTCGGTCCTTTAATAACCTCGAATAAATATCATAGGAACGCTCTCCGCGACTTGATTGTTCAATGACGTAAGGAATAGTTGCCATTTTATTTACTCCCTTTTTAAGCTGCCATGCTGTACATGTTGAGAGGTGTACCAGGAGTTTTTGCGAAAATTTCCGTAAACCGATCGATTAGTACCTTCGGGTCCTCTTCCTGCAACGACTGATACATCAGCTGGAAAAGAAGTTGATGATCACTTTCTTCCGTCCAAGTATCCTCCATGGAAAAAGAGTCCTCCTTATCGAGGCGTCTTCTTGCCCTGTGTAAAGTTGCCTTTACAGCCATTTCCGTCGTATCGAGCAGTTCCGCAATCTCCTTCGAACGAAATGAAAATGCTTCTTTTAGCAAAAAGGTTACTGCCTGCTTCGGCGTCAATTCCATTAACTTCTGAACAGAATTCATCAATTCATCAGGTGACATTTGTTTTTCTGCTGAAAGTAATTCAAATGGTATTCCGGTACATTCATCCTTCTTCTTGCGTAACGTATCAATCCAATAGTGGTAGGCGATCTTTTTAAGCAACGCAGGACTAATATCGGATTCTGGATAACGCTGAACAGCCCGAAGAAACGATTCCTGGGCTAGATCATCTCCATCCCATTGATTTCGAGCAAGGAATCGGCAGTATTGCTGCAGGCCGTGATAAAACTCCTCCAATTTTTCAAGCGATTCCTCTTTTGGCTTTCTGTTAGATGACATCCTGTTCAACTCCTTTATACCTCTCACCCTTAATAACGGAATTAGAGAGAAAAAAGATACGGGTAAAAAACATTTTCTTTTATCTTATGCGATACAAGTCAAAAGATAAAATTTTAAATATTATAAATTTTATAGGTATTCCGAATTTAAGGAATGCGAAATATTTTATGGAAATAGTTCTTAGTAAACGGTAAAATTTACTCATATGCTTCATTATTGTGAAAAAGCAAACTAATTTAAAAATTAGAACTAGCTTGCCGATAAAGTAAACATAGGACTAACTAAGAGGAGGATGCCTGATGAAGAAACGTTTACGCTTGAACTTAAAAGATGTAAATAAAAAGAATCCCAGGGCAAAAAACTTTCCTTTGAAAAGTTTTAAATTCAAAGGTTTTAAGCTAAAAGGGTTTAAATTCAAGGGGTTTAGTAAAAAAGGCTTAAACATGCAAAGTTTGCGCACGAAGATCTTAATGGGCTATGGAGTAGTATTGTTACTGCTTATCATTTTAGGAGTCAGTGTTATTTTTAATATTCAAAGTCTGAATAATCAAATTGAAAAAACGATTCAAAAAGATGTAGAACAGCTTACATATGAATCTGAATTGAGCTTTAGCCTAGCTGAAAGAATTTCAGCTACGCGCGCATATTTATTATTCGGCGACGCAGCACAGAAGGAACGTTTTGATGAATATACAAAGAGTAGCCAAGAAATTGAAGAAAAGCTTGTGAAGTTGGATAATTCGAGCGAGCTTGAACAAATGATTTTTGCCAGTAAAAACTGGGGAAAACTCATTCAAGAACGTGTTTTTGGTTCTTATGATAAAGGGGACAAGGAGTTAGCTTTAAAAATTGTCAATGATCAAGTAGGTCCTATCGGCGAACAATTGATGGAATCATTTAATAAACGGGTCGACGAGAAGGAAAAAATGGTTGCGCAAAGTGGCAGCGAACTGGTGAAACGAGGAATCGCTGTTAACAGTATCGTTATCATTTTAACAATTGCTGCGATAGCGATCGGTGTTGTAGTAGCATTTATCCTAGCAAATTATATCGTTAAGCCTGTACACAGAGTTGTGGCAAAAATGGACAAAATCGCTGAGGGTGATTTTACAGGAGAAGAGTTAACGACGAGATCCAAGGACGAAATTGGCCAATTAAGCAATTCGGTAAACGCAATGACATCAAGTCTTAAAGGTTTGGTTGAGAGTGTTCAACATGTGGCAGAGCAGGTGGCGGCTTCTTCCGAAGAATTATCTGCAAATGCGGAACAAACGACGGCAGCAACGGAGCATGTCGTAAATCTTATTAATGAAGTGGCGAAGGGAGCAGAAGTTTCTGCTGAGGTTGCTACTCATAGTGCTCAAGCAATGGATGAAGTGAGTGTTGGTGTTCAACGAATTGCCGAATCTTCATCTGAAGTAGCGGGTATGGCACAACAGTCTACTGAAATTGCGAAAAACGGTAACGAAAAGATTGAGAGAGCCGTAGGGCAAATGAATAAGATTTCTGAATCAGTGGAATCAACATCTACGGTAATCAAGCAATTAGGCGAAAGATCCAAAGAGATTGGTGCGATTGTTACAGCGATTACTGAGATTTCAAGCCAAACGAACTTACTAGCGCTCAATGCAGCGATTGAAGCAGCTAGAGCTGGGGAGCATGGAAAAGGGTTCGCGGTCGTGGCAGATGAAGTTAGAAAACTAGCTGAACAGTCACAGAACTCGGCAGGAAAAATTTCTGAAATCATCCGCAATATTCAAGCTGATACAGAGCATTCTATTCAAGCAATGGTCAATGTAGTAGCTGAAGTGCAAGCCGGTACGCTCGATGTGAATGAAGCGGGTGAAGCGTTTAAACAGATCTTAGCAGCTGAACTTCGTGTTGCAGAACAAATTCATGAGGTATCTGCTATTTCTGAGCAAATGTCAGCGAACTCTGAAGAAGTTTCGGCATCCGTTCAAGAGGTTCAAACGATTTCGACTGAAAGCTCTGAAGGGGCCAACACGATTGCAACTGCCTCTCATGAACAGCTTGCTTCGATGGAAGAGATTTCTGCTTCTGCTAAGTCTCTGAGCGAAGTGTCTGAAGCACTACAAAAGGAAATATCGAAATTTAAAATCTAATGGTGAAAAACGAATGTCCCAAAAGCAAATGCCTTTGGGACTTCTTTATTTTTGAATTTTTACATCTTGTAACTTGATGTATTGTCCATCCGTAACGGTGATGTACATGTCTGCTTGGACATTTTCATTAGTGACGATGCTATCGATTTGATGGCGGCTGTCTTTTGCCACTTCTAAGTAACCCATTCCTACCGCACTGTCTAAAATAACCTTGTATTCACCGGCAGGAATATCCTGTCCTACTTTGTACATGCCATTTTCGTATAAGCCATCCTCAGGAACGACAGATGGGGCAGACTCCACTGGAAACATATGACTACCCTGTAATTTGAAATATTCCCCTTCATTCAAGGTCACATAAGAATGAGCCCCACTCGGTAAATTATCATTAAATAAGATGCTATCTAACTCTCCAGTACTGTCAGAAGCACTCTCGATATATCCAGTTGAATCGGCAAATACAAGGTATTCCCCAGGAGGAAGATCGGTCCCAATTTTATAAGTACCAGCCTTGATTTTCGTATCATTATTTTCTTCCACTTGCTGCTCCTCTTCAGCGGTATCCTCGGGTGTGGCCTCTTCTTGTTCCCCATCTTTATTGTTCTCGGTTGTATCTTCTGTTTTCGTTTCGGTAGCTGGTTCAGTCGTCTCATCATCGCCACATTGTGTTAAAGCAATAATGACAATAAGAGCCAATAGCCAAAACCACCATCTTTTATAAAAAGGTTTCTTCACACGTTCATGTGCCATTCTTGTCCTCCTTAGGTGTTGAATTTAAATAGCATCACCTAGTATGGACAAAACTATGCCAAATTACCCATAATGTCGAAAATTATGCTCTCTTTTTTCGACAAAAAACGACGTTTGATATTTACAAGTTTATTCAACAATGTTTATAGTAATTAATAGAATTATGAGCACTCAGATGAAGGTAGGATGTGAAGAACGGATGCTTGTAACAGAGCTTATCGAAAAAATTAATCGATGTGTCGAAGAATTCGATTATGTTAGAGCGCGTAAATATATCGAAGAAAATCTAGAGGTTTTAGAGGCAAAGAAGCTTTATTTAAAGAGTAATGCCCGCGAAATCCATAAGTTTTTATCGGAGCAATTAAAGTCTGGAGTACGGCCCATTTCCAGATCAGATTTAGCCGTTATCAATTCTATTAATGCATACGCGTATCAATTTGATTTACGGGGAATCAAAGTTGTTCTAAGAGATCATGCCCAGTTATTTTTAAAAGAAGAAGCTGTTGCATATCTGAATAGTGATGCAAAGACGATATTGTCTGGAATGAAGGTCATCAACGGATAAAAGTCAAAAAAAACCACGAAGATTTTTTTCGTGGTTTTTCATGTTATTTATAGAGCGAGAATTGTAATTCCGCAAACTAATAAAAGCAATGTACTTGCCAGTAAAACAATTTTAGTAGGGCGATTTGATTTGTGAAAAAGTCTAACAAACATATTCGTGTCCCCTCTCTTATTCATGCTTCATTCTAATTATATAGCAGTTTCTGTTTTTTACGCGAAAAGGTTTTAATTTAATTCCATCAAATGAACTGTGAGACTATATTCTTGATCCCCTCACTTTCAGATGATAAGTTATCGAAGAAAACTATTTTTTTGTAAGTTTAGGGGGAAGAACTATGTCAAATCTTGAGAGCATCGTGCAACAACGCAAAGCTGTTAGAGTTTATGATCCGAATTTTACTATTCCGAAAGAGGAAATTGCAAACTTATTAAGCCTTGCATCACGCGCTCCGTCAGCAAATAATTTACAGCCATGGCGTGTCATTGTGATTCAGAATAAAGAGTTGCAAAAAGAACTACGTGCAATTGGAAACAATCAAGCCCAAATTGAAGAATCATCTGCAGTTATTGCGATTTTAGGTGATATTGAGGCTCACAAAAATGTCGAGAGAATCTTCAACCAAAATGTGGAGGAAGGCTATGTTTCACAAGAAATTGCGAACCTTTCGATTGAAAGAACGTTGTCCTATTATCCGACTATGCCATTAGAAACACGCAAGCAAAGTTCGGCTTATGATGCTGGTGCATTTGCGATGCAATTCATGTTACTTGCAAAAGAGCGTGGCTACGATACGGTGACAATGGGCGGGTTTGATAAAGTGAAATTCGCGAAACGCTTTGAGCTACCAGAAAATGTTTTTCCTATTACCTTGATTGCGCTAGGAAAAGCTCTTGCTCCGGCATTCGGTACATCACGTTTGCCAATTGAGTCATTCACCACTTTCTATGAATAAAATAGTGCCTTAAAAAGTCAACAGTGATGTTGACTTTTTTTATGGGATGGTCCTGTTATTATTTATTGTTGATTTCGTGTAGGTATGAGAATTCATAGGCGGAGAATTTCCGACTATTGTATATTGAGAAAGCTTAAGAAGCAGATTTAAGCGGAGATATTCCGATTAACTGCTCTAAATAAGGCAAAATCCAAAGATTTAGATCATATAAGCGGAAAAACTTCCTTTATTTTTAAGAAAATATGAGTATTTTCTAATTTAAGCGGAATTTTCCCGTTTATTTTTCAAACACAGTGAAATCAACATTCAGGTATAAAGAGAGATTATGGGATAAACTTTTCCATTAGAGACAAAATAGGGGGTACAGACTAAGCAAAAGGTGTGAGTTTGGTGAGTGAAAAACAAGTAGAACTACTAGATAAAGTTAGGGTTTTAAATGAAGAACTCTCAAAACTTAATACGGAATACTGGAAGGAATTTTCGAGTTTTAATGATCTGAAATTCTGGATTGTTGTTTTAATATTGGTTATTCCATTGATTGTCTTACTTTGGAAAATTGACCGAGATAAAATGTTGCTACTAGGTTTTTATGGAATGAATTATCATATATGGTTTGCTTACACGAACTCTGCAGCAATTAGAATGGGCTTTATCGATTACCCTTATGAGATATTACCAATCCTTCCTAGCTTTGCATTAGATGCATCACTAGTTCCAGCCTGCTATATGCTCGTCTATCAGTGGACGCTCAACCGGAACAAGAATTTCTATCTGTATTCAATCCTTTTATCAGCTGTATTTGCATTTATTATGAAACCAATTCTCATCATGCACGATCTCTTTAGAATGTTCAAAGGCTGGAACTATTTTACTTTATTTTTATTCTATGTAGGATTGTTCATCTTCTCGAAGGTGATTACGAATATTTTTCTTAAGATGCAAGAACAGCATGGAGGAAAGTAGGGGAGTCCGTATAGGGCTCTTTTTCTGATCTAGAGCTGTGTATAAATGATAATCAATGAATCATGAAAGAAAACGATTACTTTTTTCAGTATATTTTAAAATGTGTGATTGACATCCATATGAAAACGTTTTACTATGTAATAGTAAACGATTACTATAAGCACGCTTTTCATTTAAGAGGAGGAATAGCATCGTGTTAACCATCGATTGTATACATCCAAAAATATTAGAAGTAATTGCTTCATGCGGACATGGAGACAAAATTTTAATAGCAGATGGGAATTACCCTCTAAATTCAGCAACAAACGAAGGTACAACGAAGGTTTTTCTTGGTTTGAGCCCGGATTTACCGACTGTAACGGACGTTCTAAAATCGTTAAACAGTGCGATGAATTTCGAAAAGGCAGAAGTAATGGATCCAGAGAGTGGAGCAGAACCTGAGATATTTAAAGAATTCCTTGATATACTAGATGTTAATGAATTGCAAAAGTTAGGTCGTTATGAGTTTTATGAAGCAGCTCAAGCGAAAAACATCATTCTTGGTATCAATACAGGAGAAACTCGTACTTTTGCAAACATCATGCTCACGGTTGGCGTGAGATAGAAACCTAGGTGATTGGAAAAGGATGATCAATAGTGGATTTAAAAAATGTCACAATGAAAGATATTGCTAGATATACTGGCGTATCAACTGCAACTGTTTCGAGGGTGCTAAATGATAACTACCCAGTGAATATTGAAACAAAGCAAAAAGTACTGAAGGCAATAGAAGAATTAAATTATGAGCCGAACTTAGTAGCTAAAAATTTGAGATCTAGAAAATCAAATTTGGTTGCGATTGTTGTGGCAGATATAAAAAATCCCTATTATATCAGCATTGCTAAAGAAATTGATGATTACCTTTTTGAGGAAGGGTATAACTTAATTACATGCAGCACGGACGAATCCATAGAAAAAGAAACGGACATCATTCGCCTTCTATTAAGTAAGCAAATTGATGCCGTCGCTATAGCACCAAGTGATAGTGAAAAATCAAAGTTAACAGAACTGATAAAGAAACATGTACCGATTGTACTCGTCGATAGAAAAATAGATGACCTGTCTATTCCATTCGTTGGGACGAATAACTTTAAAGAGGCCTATAATCTTACGGAGTACTTGATAAAGAAGGGTCATGAGAAAATTGGTGTCATGACTGGTAAGCTTAATACGAGTACGGGGAAAGAAAGACTGAAAGGCTTCAAGATGGCAATGGAGAATCACGGCTTAACCGTTGATGAAAAGTGGATTTTTAACGGGGATTTTGAGGAAATACAAGCTTATGAAGTGCTTTCGCAATTCCTAAAAAACAAGCAGGATTTACCGACTGCGTTAGTAAGTTGTAATAACTTGATGACAAAGGGAACGATGCTAGCATTGAACGAGCACAGCATAAGAATCCCAGAAGATATTTCCATCGTTTCCATTGGTGTCATGGAAAATCACGAGTTTTTTAGCACGAAAATAACTTCCGTTGAGCAAGATACGAGCTTTATGGGGAAAAAAGTTGCTGAACTGTTATTGTCACAGTTACAAAACAAACAGAAACTGAAAAACATCGTAGTAGAAAGTGCATTTATCAAAGGAAATTCGGTGAAAGAATTGAATTAAATCGTTGACGGCTGTTTGAATCGGGACAGCCGATAAATTAACCATTATAGTAATCGATTACTATAAAATCTTAATATACAGAATATTTTACTAGAATTTTGCTATGAAACAAGCATTTTTTCATAGTTCCCTACGTAAAATAGTGAAATTGACTCATGTTGGTATAGTAATCGATTACTACAAAAGAAGAGGAGAATGAAATGAATATTACAGAGATGTTGAATAGAGTAATGGAATCGGAGATCAATTCCATCGTTGATGTTAAAAGGAGTATGGATGATGCCTATGTGCAAGCGGTAGAGAAGATTTTTCATTGTAGCGGGAAAGTCATTTTTCTAGGTGTTGGAAAATCAGGTCATATTGGCAAGAAATTGGCTGCTTCATTTGCAAGCACGGGAACACCTGCATTCTTTGTTCATGCAACAGAAGCTGTACATGGAGATCTTGGCATGATTGAAAGAGAGGATGTCGTAATTGCCATTTCAAACAGCGGAGAAACAAGAGAAGTATTAGATACACTTCGCTCTATCAAAATAATTGGAGCTAGTATGATAGCGATTACAGGAAACAATCAATCTACTTTAGCGAAGGCTAGTGATGTTGCCCTTGAGGTAAAAGTACAAGGAGAAGCAGACCCACATAACTTAGCACCAACCAATAGCTCAACAGCTACCTTAGTAGTTGGGGATGCATTAGCGATTACGGTATCGCAAATGAAGGGATTCAAAAAAGAAGATTTCGGTTTATTCCATACAGGTGGAAGCTTAGGAAAACAATTGTTTGAAGCGGGATTAATAAAAGAAAAGTAAAGGGGGGACATGGCTTATGAAAAAAATATTGGTTATTGGAAGCTTTATGACAGATTTAGTTGTACAAACCCCGAAGGTGCCAGTAGAAGGTGAAACGATCATCGGAAGCACTTTTAACCGCTTCACTGGAGGAAAAGGGGCCAACCAGGCAGTGGCCGCTGCAAGATTAGGTGGCGATGTAACGATGATTGGAAAGCTTGGAGAAGACGATTTTGGTAGAGAACATATTGATGCTTTAAAAGCTGAACATATTAATCATCAGTCCGTTTTATATGACTCTCAATCAAATACAGGTGTCGGAAATATTGTCATTGACCAAAATGGGAATAATCGAATTGTTGTGATTCCAGGATCGAATTTGAGGCTTACAGAAAAAGATATTGCCTCTTTTGAAAACGTCATCATCGATTCTGATATTGTCGTTTTACAATTAGAGATTCCAATGGAAACAGTCTATAAATCTATTGAACTTGCTCATAAGCATGGAAAAACAATTATTTTAAATCCAGCACCAGCACAACCTATTAAATCGAGTTATATCGATAAAGTGGATTATTTTGTACCAAATGAAACGGAAGCGAGTCTTTTGACGAATATCGAGGTTAGTAGCCTTGAGACTGCAGAAAAGGCAGTGGAGACTTTATTAATGCAAGGATATAAGAATGTGATTATCACATTGGGCAGTAAGGGCGTCCTTTTTAAAAATAGCTCTGAGATGAAATTCGTGAAAGCGCACACAGTCAAAGCAGTGGATACGACTGCTGCAGGAGATTCCTTTATCGGAAGCTTTGCATTCGGATTATCAAACGAAATGAGTATTGAACAATCTCTTAATCTAGCTGTTGCTGCATCCGCACTAACTGTCACGAAGCTTGGTGCACAACCATCATTACCGAAGATTGACGATGTAAATGAACTACTACTAGCGCCACAAAAATGATGAAAAGAAGGGATCAATCATGAACAAGAAGATTACACAATTCTCTGATGGGTATTTAAGCCGTGTACCAATTTTGCAGTTCGTGTTAGTAACAATGCTCTTTCCACTCTGGGGGGCAGCGGCAAGTTTAAATGATGTTTTAATTACGCAATTTAAGGCAGTATTTGAGTTAAGCGATGCAGCAACTGCATTTGTACAAAGTGCATTTTATGGAGGGTATTTCCTGATCGCCATCCCAGCGGCAACGATTATCAAAAAAACAAGTTATAAAGTAGCGATTATTATTGGGTTGCTACTATACATTATTGGATGTTCACTATTCTTTCCGGCATCACATATGGCAACGTATTCCATGTTCCTCGTCGCAATTTTTGGAATCGCCATTGGATTAAGTTTTTTAGAAACATCAGCGAATACGTATACAACAATGCTTGGGCCAAGAGAATCGGCAACAAAACGTATCAATATGGCACAGCTTTTTAACCCAATTGGGAACGTAACAGGTATCATGCTTGGTAAATATTTTGTTTTTACAGACGGTGCAAGCATGGAATCTCAGCTTGCCAGCATGACTCCAGCAGAAGCGGAAGCATTCAGCTTGGAAATGCTGCAACGTACATTGATTCCTTACAAGGTCATTTTGGTTATTTTGTTAGTTGTGCTTCTAATGTTCTTAATCGTGAAATTTCCAAAGGCAAAACCGGAAATTCCGAAAGAGATCAAGAATAAGGTTAGCCTGAAAGAGACATTAAAGTATTTGTCTAAGAATAATCCATTCAAAAAAGGGATTTTAGCTCAATTTATTTACATGGCATTACAAACGACTGTCTGGTCCTTTACGATTCGTCTGGCATTAGAAGTAAACCCAGATATTAATGAACGTTTTGCTTCAAACTTTATGATTTACAGTTTTATCGCATTTTTCGTGGGTCGACTAATCGCGAATATCCTAATGGCTAGATTCAAGCCAACATTTGTATTATCACTGTATAGTATCATTGGTGTATTGGTATTAGCGTATACGGCACTTGTTCCAAACATGACGGCCGTATATGGTGCCATCTTTGTAAGTGTTCTATTCGGACCATGCTGGCCAACCATTTATGGAAGAACACTAGAAACAGTGGAAGATAAATATCGCGAAACGGCTGGTGGAGTAGTGGTTATGGCGATACTTGGTGGAGCGGTTGGACCAGTTGTTCAAGGATTCTTCTCTGATATCGTTGGTTCTTTACAGCTATCATTCTTAGCACCAATGGCATTCTTTGCATATCTTGCTTTCTATTTCTACAAAGAAAACAAAGCAGCAGCAAGTTCTGTGGAAGAGGAATCGAGTGTGGCTTAATAGATAAAGAGAAAGCTGTTAGTATGTGGGTGCACATACTAACAGCTTCTTTTTTTGGAGTGAAATATATCTAGTTTTTGGGATGTAGGAGCCTTAAAAGTTCCAACACTGATGGTCAGCGCTTATCGTTCAGTATGGTATTTTACCAAAGCTCTTTTTCTTACCAGTTGATTCTCTTGTGCTAGGGATTCAACTGTTTTTTATGCCGGGGGGGTATAATCCTGAAGTGAATTGTGTATATTCTCATGAACGCCTTATCT
The DNA here is from genome assembly GCF_005280205.1 of Bacillus yapensis. Taxonomy (GTDB): domain Bacteria; phylum Bacillota; class Bacilli; order Bacillales; family Cytobacillaceae; genus Robertmurraya; species Robertmurraya yapensis. Next base: position 86,948 of record NZ_SUND01000018.1, read on the forward strand.
ATAGTGGGGACCTTTGAATAATATTGGTAAATAATAACATGCCCATTCCATTGCTCCTTCACGGCATAAAATGATCAGAGGTGAATTTACAATGGTGAAATTATTTATTGATCCAGGTCATGGCGGTTCTGATTCAGGTGCTGTAGGGAATGGCTTAAGGGAGAAAGACCTGACCTTAACACTTGCTAAGAAAGTACGCGACCTGTTAGCAAACTATGAGAATGTTCAAGTACGATTAAGTCGGGATACAGATATCTTTATATCACTCAATGGACGTGCAGATATGGCAAATAATTGGGGAGCCGACTACTTTATGTCTATCCACATTAATGCGAGTGGGGGAACAGGCTTCGAAACCTATATTCATACCGGTGCCAGCAGTGCGTCTGTTAGATATCAAGACATCATTCATCCTGCTATTGTAAGCTCTGTCGACCTAAGAGATCGGGGCCAGAAGAGTGCAAACTATGCAGTGTTACGAGAAACGACGATGCCGGCAATTTTAACGGAAAACGGCTTTATTGATAATGCCTCAGATGCAAACAAACTAAAATCAGATGCCTTTTTGAATAATGTAGCAAAGGGGCATGTTGACGGACTTGTTAAGGCGTTTGGGCTCAAGAAAAAAACAACAGCACAGCCAACGCCGCCTAAATCTGTTGTTAGACCTACAAATCCAATTGCTACTTTCCAGCAATGGTTAAACAACACCTACAAGACTGGTTTAGCAGTAGACGGACTTGCTGGCCCTAAAACAAGAGCTGCGGCTGTTAAGGGGATTCAAACGGAACTCAACAAACAATATAATGCTGGATTGAGTGTTGATGGGGATTGGGGCCCGAAAACAAAGGCTGCCTTCAGGTCGGTGGAAAAAGGTGACCGAGGAAATCTTGTCTATATCATCCAAGGATTACTGTACTGCGTAGGTTATAGTCCTGATGGGATTGACGGTATCTTTGGAGCAAACACGGAAGATGCAGTACGTGCTTTTCAAAAGGATCAAAGAATTACTCAGGATGGGATTGTCGGGAAAAATACAATGGAAAAATTGGTTGCACAATAAATATCCCCCTTGTGTTTCCGCTATAAAAATATGCTCACTATAGAACCGCCTAATGTTAAATCATTGGGCGGTTTTATACGGTGTGCATTATGCGGGATTGATACAAACTTGTATTCGAACATAGATTATAAAGAAATAGAAACTATCAGGGGTGATTCTTAACCAAATGAAAAGAGCCATTGTAGGCTCTTAATTGTTTAAATCATATAGACCAGGTGCGTGTTCATTTGGCATATCTGGCATTTGTGGTACTGGATATCCTTTCGGTGGTTCGATTACAGAAAGCTCTCCACCGTTACGACTAGGGGTTGTACCTGTAAATACTTCCCCAATTAAAGTTTCGTCGAGTCTAAAATTAAATTGCGCATTGTGGAATCCCATATCAACATATTTTCGACATTCAGGGTACTTATTTAAATCATAGTTAGGAATAGGAAAAATCTTTCCCCAATCTACCCCTAATGTCTCAAGTGCTTTTGCAAATGCATTTTGATGCGCATTGTCTCTCACAATTAGAAAGGCAATGGTTTCGCGAAGGGTTTTGTTGTTACTCATTTCATAGATTCTTGATTTTTGAAGGACCCCGGTTGACTCTAAAATAACGTTATTTAGTAAATTGGCAGCCAAATTCCCATGGTCGTATACCCAGGAGCCATTCCACGGATTACCTGCAGCGTCAACAGGGAGAGATGCTTTTGCTCCAATGATGTAATGATGAGGATTTACCCCATTTTCGATCACATCATTTAAAGGTGCACTATCACTTGCTTGGTTGCCAGGCATGTCACCACCCGATTCATTTAAAAGCTGGTTAATTGTTGTTTGAACGAGTTCTACATGACTAAGTTCTTCAATGAATACACCTCTAATTAAGTCTCGGTACTTTTTAGCTTTTCCTCTGAAATTAGCACTTTGGAAAGAAAACTGCATTAGTGTCCGCATTTCTCCGAATTGCCCTCCAAGCGCTTCTTGAAGAACTTTTGCTGCTACTGGATCAGGTTTATCGGGAACGATCATGTTTATTAGATCTTCTTTGTAAAAATACATTTTTCATCCTCATTTCGCTTAAGATGTTTTTAGATTATCCAACCTAGTTCTTAATATTCTTCATGAGGAGCAGGGTTTGTAGTGAAAATGTGCAACGGATTGATGTTTGCTAGAACTGAAAAAGACTAGTGCATATTCATCCCCTATAAATGAAAAACCCATCCTTAAAAAGGATGGGCTGAAGACTACTTTTCTTTAAAATATTCCATATAAGCTTGGAAGATTTCAATTCCTTGATAAGCAATCAATGTTAAGGATGTTAACGAGAAAAAGCCAATTAATAAAAAACGAATCCACATAACTATTGTCCTCCTTTGAATTTTTTTATTAATAATTCAAAAGAGGTAAAGCTACATAATTCGATTTAAAACGAACAGGAGTAAGTAAGGTTAAGTTCCTTAAAAATGTTATGAGCATGTAACTTAAATATGCGATCGTAATGATTAAGGATGCGACAAAAGGAATATATGAGAAAGTATCATAAGAGGTCTGTTTGTCTGAATCATCAAGTGGCAACTCATTATTTTCTGAGGAGAACTTAAACGTAATTTTTTCTTGTTCAGTATAGACTTTCAAGCCGTCGATATGACCGCCAAATTGATAATACGAAAAAATCGAGATTAGTAAAATCAAAAAGAACGCAAAGTGTCTATTCAAACATTACACGCCTCCTTTTTGAGTATAGTTACAATTATAAACCAGTTTCATATGTTGTAAAATATATTGTTTGTGACATATTTTTACTAAAAAGTTGTGAGAGGCTGCTTTTGAATGATTCAAAATAAAGTAGCTAGCTGTGGGGGAAAGAATCAATCAGATGAATTCTTTTTTGAATCATCATCAATTGTTACTTCAATTATCGCTAGAATGATGGAGATGACAATTTGGGTCAATGTATTGATTTCGATTGTGTGCATGAGGCTATTCAATAAAGAGATAACTGCCCAGTTGCTCAAAAAAGTTAAAATAAAAATCCCCATCTTTAATTGGGACTTGCTGAATTTATTTGCGAGAATCATAAGCTTATGCAAGCCTTTTAAAAAGATTTCAAAAATAATTCCTAGCAGAAAATAAAGTAAAACGAACCATAGTAGGGAGCCAAACGAATCGTAGCTAACTCCTAATAGGTTAAATAATCCTAAAATGCCAAAGTAATAAATGGCTATAGCAAATCCAATAGCACCAATTAGCAAAAGAGATATCGTGACGATAATAAATAATTTTGTCCCGATTGTTTCTTCTTTAAATGGTTTATCCTCTTTTTCATCCATTCGGACCACCCCAATTCTCCTCGCTCTTTTCATATATACGGCGAAGTATTAAATAAGATTCAGAGAGGTCCTAATTAATCATGCAATCTAAACAGAATAGGCTCCCGAGCAAGAGTCGTGGTGTGCAAAATGGAGGAGGTAACTTGCTCGGGCTAATTAAGATAACCTAGGGTGGAGATAAATATTCATATAGATGGAGAAAAAATCACTTACTAAAAAGGCTATTGTTATTTACTCGCAATGAATCATTGCATGCTCTTAAAGAACTCATCTAAGTCATTCACTTTAGATACAAGGTTCGGGATATCTTTAAAAGAAAGATTTGGGATACAGCTTTTTAGGTAAAAAATCTTTTCGTTTGTTGTCTTATTTGAACGATATCCTAAACGGGCATTGATGAAACCAGTTGTTTCAACAATTGGATTCTTTTTTAAGAAGTCGGCTATTTCATTGGCTTTTACTGTGTACAGTGTAGTGTCGTTTTGATTGTTGTAGTATTGTCCAATCAAATACCCTACGATAGAACTTCCTTGCATTAGAACGGATGAAACAAAGAAATCACTTAAAGGGTTCCCTTTCTCAACAGAGTAATCTTCAGGAGAGCATTTTAATATTTTCTGATAAGATTCTGCCTTTGGAAGCACCACTTTCACGCCTTCAAATTCCTCAAATGTGCCTAATGAATTGATTTCTTCTGGAGTGTAATAAACCTTTTTTTCTTCAGGTTGTTTTTCGACAGTTGGAGCTGCTTCTTGAATGGGTTGCTCTTGCATGGAGATGTCGAACTTTTCGCTGATAATATCAGTTAAAGCTTCTTGGATACTTTTTTGAATGAGTGGACGAGAGGTATTGATAAACTGTTGTGTGACTTTAAATTTGAAACGTTCTTTTACAACGAATCTGATAAAGTCATCGCTAGGGTTTTCAAATATTTCTTTAATAACTGTTTTAAATGATTGATAGTACATTAAGGATTCTGCAAGAGCTTTGATACTATCGTAGTCATATAGATTTTTAGAGAACTTAATCAAATGGTTAAAATCTTCTTCGTTGTAATTGGTGATGTTAAAAATGAAAAAGGGTTTAGAGTCCATGATGTTTGCATCTTTTAAATCAGTAAAAAAATGATATTCAATTCCATTTGTTAAAATTCCTAATCTAACACTAGGGAACGTACTAAAATACCGACTCAATTGAGGGGCACTCTTATTTATTGGTTTGTTCATCGTTTTTGCTTCAACAAAGATCTTTGGATCTCCATTAATAGAAATTGCATAATCGACTTTTTCGTTCTTCTTGTGGAAATCGGCAGTAAATTCAGGGGTAACTTCTTGGGGGCTGTATGTATCGTATCCAAGTCCTCTTAACAGCGGCAAAATCAAAAATTGTTTAGTAGACTCTTCGTTTCTGATTAATTCAGCGTTCTCGCCAATAACCTTATTCAGCATCTCCAAAGTCTCTTTGAGATTCATTTTGAAACACTCCTCTATTTTTAATTTCATACAAAGTGAAAAGGTAACGTTTTGTTGAAATGAGCTCTTAGAAGATTACTTATTGAAGTTGATTCAAGAGGTAGGAATATGTAGAGTAACTATGTTTCGAAGAAAAACAGGGATTTATTCCTGCACCTACATAATACGACAGAAAGGTAAATGATTCCTTTTTATACTGGAAAATTTATAAAAACTACCGATAATAAAAATAAATATTTATAGTTCGACTAATATAATTCTCCATACCAAAGAAATTACCCTAACAAACGGAAACTTTATTACACACAAGAGCATATAGTTATCTATTCGATTAAGGAGCAGTTTTTAATATGCGAAGGAACATTAGAAGATACCGTCGAAGAATAAAAGTTAGTTACTTGAAGTTATTAATAAACATGAACAAAATTAGATGGAAAGTGCATCTGAAAGCTATAGCATTTTATGCGTTTAAATGGATTCTAATATTTTTCATTTTTTTAATTATGTTATGGTTGCTAGTTAAATTACATTTACCAACTAATATACCGATTAGTTTAATTAGTGCATTTATAACATTTGTTTTAACTTGGGATATTCTTAAATTTTTTAATAAGTTGATCGTTTATTGGGAAAATATACATTTTTCAAAACCGTACAAGGGAATAAAGGGCATTAATCTATATAGATGGGCAGAAGGGATAGAGGTTGAAGAAAGTACTTTCTACAGGATTTTATCTGATGGGTCAAGTACAAATACTATAAATAATTTAGCACTTATAAAAGAAAAAATAGAGGTTTTTTGCTCAAATGATGTGACGAAGCTGCGGCTTCTAAGTGCATTTGTTGAAAGAAGACTATCCAATAATATTTTGGAAAAAACAAGTTCAATATTACTTGGGATAGTAGTTAGTATAGTAACTTCATTTTTGAATAAATCTAGCTTAGGGGAAACATATTTTCAAAAAGTAATCAATTATTTAGATGGTAGTGATAACATTTTTAGCTCATCTAATATAACAATTTTCATAAAGTATTTTACATTTTTTTTGATTTTTCTTGCTTTATGGCTTTACATTTTAAATATACTTACTCGTGATAAAAAGAGATTAAGCTTAATTCACCAGATAATTAAAATCTCGATTGATGAAAAATAGATTTTGATAATGGATTTTGATTCAAAAAAGAAGCCCCTATTTATAAGAACTTCTCAAGCGTCCCAGAAGGGATTCGAACCCCCGACCTACAGTTTAGGAAACTGTTGCTCTATCCTACTGAGCTACTGGGACATATTGATATTAGTAAATTCCTCCAAAAGTGAGCATACATAATTATAATTTATTCTCAAAAAAATTCAAGTCTTACAGTTGCTGTGATGCTATTCCAAAAATCTCCCAATATATCAAATGAAACTTTTCCTAAAGTGAAACGTCCATTTGAAAGGGAGATTTTTTGCTTTTAAGAGGATGAATTCAAAAGTAAGTGAGATTGTGAAAGTTAGCGTATTTTTGCAGAAGAAACCACATTCTTTTTGTCCTTAAGTCTAGCCCAATCCAGATTGTTGATTGGAGCGGAAGGCCCGAGACTCCTGCGGGAAAAGCTGTCAGGTATGACCCCGCAGGCGCAAAAAGGCGCCGAGGAGGCTCCACAACTGCCCGCGGAAAGCGAGTGGCCTGTAGCGGAAATCAACAATCATAATCTCCACCCCTTATCCATGTTATTAGGACAATAACCAAGGGTAAAGAAAGTCGAAAGGCTAAAAACTCAACTCACAAAACTTATTTTGTAAAATTTATCCTATAAACAGGAATATTGCTGAAAAGTATCGAAATAAAAAGAAAGAGAAAAAACTTCGAACGTAAAAACCGGGAGGGAAAACATGGCAAGCGAAAAAATGAATCCAACGATTGAAAAAATTCTACAAAATATAGAAAGAGTCATGATCGGCAAACGAAACGTCGCCGAACTAAGCCTAGTCGCACTACTAGCAGAAGGACACGTACTCCTTGAAGACGTACCAGGCGTCGGAAAAACCATGATGGTCAGAGCACTTGCGAAATCCGTCAACGCTAATTTCCGCCGTATACAATTTACCCCAGATCTCCTACCATCTGACGTAACAGGTGTTTCCATCTACAATCCAAGAGAAATGGAATTCCAATTCAGACCAGGACCAATCATGGGTAACATTATCCTAGCAGACGAAATCAATCGGACCTCGCCGAAAACCCAATCAGCCTTACTAGAAGGAATGGAAGAAAGCAGCGTAACAATTGATGGCGTCACGCACAAATTAGAAAAGCCGTTTTTTGTTATGGCAACACAAAACCCAATTGAATACGAAGGAACTTATCCTCTACCAGAAGCTCAGCTTGACCGTTTCCTTTTAAAAATGAAAATGGGTTACCCTGAAATTGAAGAAGAAATGGAAGTCTTAAACCGTGCTCAAGTACTTGCGCCAATTGAAGAACTTGAAGCAGTCATTGACTTAGCGGAGCTTCGTGAATTACAGCAGGCAATCAAAAGGGTAACTGTAGATGACACGATTAAACGATATATCGTCGACATTGCCAACTGGACGAGAACAAACACGAGTGTCTACCTCGGAGCTAGTCCCCGTGGATCAATCGCTCTCATGAAGGCAGCCCAAGCTTATGCTTACATGTACGGAAGAGATTATGTGTTACCAGATGACGTGAAATATTTAGCACCGAATGTGTTTGCTCATCGGATTATTTTAAAATCTGAGGCGAAGTTTGAAGGAATTACCGCAGAAGATGTTGTGCTTCGCGTATTAGATCGGGTGCCGGTTCCTGTTCAAAGGTTAGTGAAGTAAGATGAGACGTTTTTTTGCTCGAATCAAACCAATATGGAAGCTGGTCGTACTCATCTTTTTGATTCTGTTGACCTTTTCCTATGCGATGTTCCAAGGTGGTTTTGTAAGCTGGTTCTTGTTTTATAGCTTCCTGCCTTTTGCCCTATACAGCTTAGCGCTAGCACTCTATAAAGTAAAAAACATTGAGCTACAGCGCGAATTTGTCAAAACGGAATTCAATGCTGGTGAAAAGCTAAAGGTTAAGATTCAACTGAAGAGACCCTCTTCCTTTCCTCTTTTTTATATGATTATGGAAGATCGGATTAGTGATGAGTTAGGTCACTCAACGCAAAAAAATATTGCGAAAACCTTTATCTATCCACATTTCCGTAGAAATCTGGAATTCGAATATGAAATTGAGAAGCTCCCACGTGGGGAGCATCATTTTAGTGGGATTGAAATTCGCCTTGGAGACCCACTAGGTCTAATCGAAAAGCAATTTCATTTTCCAACGGAGGACGACAAAATTGTCGTGTACCCTTCCTATGAAGATATCATTTATCGAACGATGGATAATCATTACGAACAAGGGATGACCGCGTCAAAAGAGAGGGTACAACGGGATACATCAATGGCTATTGGGATTAGAGAATATCAGCCAGGGGACCGGTTTTCCTGGATTAACTGGAAAGCTACAGCGAAAAGAAATGACATTATGACTAAGGAATTTGAACAACGTAAGTCGCATGATGTGTTCATCTGTATGGATTGTGCACCGGAAAAGCGATTTGAGGCGATCGTTTCCTTTTCTGCTTCCCTCGTCAGGGCGATTCTACGTAAAGGAGCACAGGTAGGATTTCTTTCTTCAAGCGAAGACCGGGTTGCAATTCCGATTCGGAGTGGGGAGACCCATCAGCAGCAAATTTTTTATCACCTAGCAAAGGTGAAGGATAAATGTCCGGTTAAGCTCGATTTGGTTTTAGAAGGAGAAGGCTTTGCGGCTTGGCAAAATGCGACCTTGATCCTCGTGACTGCGCAGCTAACGAAAAGATTGGTGGAAAAAGCAGGCTATTACTCTTCTAAAAAAGGAGTCATCACGATATTCCTTATTAAAGAAGAAAAAGAGGCCGCAAGTGCAGAGGAACTATCCTTGAAAGCAGAAGCGCAAGCACGAGGAATACAGGTGGTTATGGTTCATGACGGCCGCTTTTCAGAAGCCTTTTCGGGGGTGACGAGAGGATGAAGAGAAAGGTTAAAATGAAGTCTGACGCGTTAACGTTGTGGCTATATGTATGTGGATTCCTTCTTTTGTGGGAATGGTTGAGGCCGTTAAAACAGTTAACAGATACAAGTAATATCGGTGTTTTTATTGGATTTTTAGTCCTCTCGCTTGTTTTAAGCTATTTTCAAGTTCATATCCTCGCGCGCTCGGGGATTCGCTTGTTGTATGTATTATATACGATTAATTTCATGTATTACGTTGGGCCTTTTTTTCAATTCAAATGGATTGGTATTTTGACCAGCGATTTAATTGAAAATATGAAGCTAGTATTTGGTGCGAATTGGACCGCATTATCAGATTCGTTTAGAAGTCTTCTTTTCTATTTATTACTAGTGTTAATGACTTATTTGCTGCGGTATTGGCTCGTTCATCGAAAGCAGATTTTTATCTTCTTTTTCATGACACTTGTCTATATCACGGTGTTAGATACTTTTACACCTTATGATGCGACTTATGCAATTGTGAGAATCATCATCCTTGGCTTCGCCTTAATGGGGATTTTGACGTTTTATCGCATTATGGATCGGGAAAAATGGCAGAAGCAACCTGGCTTTGTACGAAAATGGCTCATGCCTTTAGTAGTCATGGTTTGTGCCAGTGTCTTAATTGGATATGCTGCACCAAAGGCAAGCCCAATCTGGCCAGACCCGGTTCCGTACATCACATCCTATTCAGAAAAAGGGGAGAATGATGGGCCCGGTGGACTGAGCAAGGTCGGCTATGGGACCGATGATACGGAGCTTGGTGGTCCTTTTAGTGCGGATGACACGGTCGTTTATGAAACAGAAGTCGATACTCGACAATACTGGAAGGTTGAAACAAAGGATGAGTACACGGGAAAAGGCTGGGTTGCTTCAGTCGAGAATGGCTTACGGACTCCTTTCACGCAAGAGGATACGTACCCGTTTACAAATTATTTGGATCCTGAGATGGAAGTGACCAAGCGTACGGGAATTATCAAACCTCAGGTTGGTTATCCTCATTTGATTTACCCATTAGGATTAACTTCAGTGAAAGATAATTCCGCTAGTACGTTTGAGATTGAAGAGAATTTAGAAAAAATATACCTTGTGGATAACGATGCTGCCGGAATGGGAGAGTATAGGGTTGAGTACGATACACCGAGGTTTAGCGTCCAAGCGATGAAAAATACGGTGGATACCTCAAATCCAATACTGACTGAAGAATTTCTTGCGCAGTACACGCAACTACCAGAGTCGCTGCCGCAACGTGTAAAAGATTTAGCGGTTGAAATTACAATGAATGAAACGAATTGGTACGACAAAGCAAAAGCGGTTGAAAATTACTTCGATCGGGCCGATTTTCAGTATGATCAAAAAAATGTTGCGGTGCCAGGACGAACGGAAGATTATGTCGACCAGTTTTTGTTTGATACGCAAATAGGGTATTGTGATAATTTCTCGACTTCAATGGTCGTGCTGATGCGTTCATTAGGCATTCCGGCGAGATGGGTCAAGGGCTATACAGAAGGAGCCTTTCGCGGGATGAGTGAGAACGACCAACGGATTTATGTGATTACGAATAACAATGCCCACTCTTGGGTAGAAGTATTTTTCCCAGAGGTAGGTTGGGTCCCATTTGAACCGACAAAGGGTTATTCGAATAACGCTCAATTCAACTATGACGATGTTTCAACAGAAACTGAGAATCAAGATGAGCTTGAGGCACCAGTTGCGCCAAAGCCTGAAAAACCAGAGGCAAAAGAGGCAACGACGCAACCAAAGGAAACGGAATTCTCGTGGAAACAGCTTTGGGAAGGAACAAAGGATTTCGTCAATCTGCATTGGGGTTGGATTCTAGGGGCGTTCTTAACGATTGTGGCAATTGCTTATCTGTTGTATGAAACACGGATCAAATGGTTACCACATTACCTTGTGTTCCGATTCAGATGGAGGAAGAAGGACGAAGATTTTCCTGACGCGTACTTTGCTTTATTGAATCAGTTAAATCGCTATGGACTAAAGAGAAAACAAGCACAAACGCTGAGAGATTACGCCGAATATATCGACGAGTACTTCTCTTCAAATGAAATGGGTACCTTAACAGCGAGCTACGAACGATTTTTATATAAAGGAAGTTTGGAAGTAGGTAGCTGGGAACAGACGAAGGAATTGTGGGAAAATTTAATCAAAAAGACTACATCTTGACCTGTCGATCTTCATGTTGTTACAATATGTCTAAATTGAGTAATTTAAGTTTAGATATTTATATACATGAACCTTCATATATCCTCGGTAATACGGACCGAGAGTCTCTACCGGGTCACCTTAAATGACCTGACTATGAAGGCAGGATTAGTCTATCTTTCTATCTATGAAACTAGAATTCTGCCTTCAAAGCTTTTTTGAAGGGGAGTTCTAGTTTTTTTTGTTATTAGGGAGTTTAGTTAAGCTTTTCTTATATTTCCAGTATTTAATACACAAACTATTTTTATCCACTACTTTGACGAGGTGAAAGCAATGACGAGCGAGGGTTTACAAGGTCAAGAAAAGATTGTTGTTTTGGATTTTGGGAGTCAATATAATCAATTAATTACGAGAAGAATTCGTGAGTTTGGGGTTTATAGTGAGCTTCATCCGCATACGATTACAGCTGAAGAAATTAAGAACATGAATGCGAAAGGGATCATTTTTTCTGGTGGCCCAAATAGTGTTTATGATGAAAATTCATTCCGTGCAGACGAAGCGATTTTTGAATTAGGGCTTCCGATTTTAGGGATTTGCTACGGCATGCAGCTGATGACGACTCATTTTAAAGGAAAAGTAGAACCTGCTAAGCATCGTGAGTATGGAAAAGCAGCTCTTAACATTCAAAATGAGACAAGATTATTTGGTCAGCTTCCACAAGAACAAATCGTGTGGATGAGCCATGGCGATTTAGTTGTTGAAGCACCAGAAGGCTTCGCGATTGATGCAACAAGTCCGTCTTGTCCGATTTCTGCGATGAGTGATGAATCTCGTAATCTTTACGCTGTTCAATTCCATCCAGAAGTTCGTCATTCTGAATATGGGAATGAGTTATTGAAGAATTTCGTTTTCAACGTTTGTGAATGCGAAAATAATTGGTCAATGGAGAACTTCATTGAGATTGAAATGGAAAAAATTCGTCAGACTGTAGGCGATAAACAAGTACTTTGTGCGCTAAGTGGTGGCGTTGATTCATCAGTTGTTGCGGTACTGATTCATAAAGCAATTGGCGATCAATTAACTTGTATTTTCGTTGACCATGGGCTCTTGCGGAAAGGGGAAGCGGATAGTGTTATGAAGACCTTTGCTGACGGCTTCAACATGAATGTCATCAAAGTAGACGCGAGGGATCGTTTCCTAAGCAAGTTAAAAGGCGTTAGTGATCCTGAGCAAAAACGTAAAATTATCGGTAATGAATTTATCTATGTATTCGATGATGAAGCAACAAAGCTTAAGGGTATTGACTATTTAGCTCAAGGAACGCTTTACACGGATATTATTGAGAGTGGTACAGCAACTGCACAAACCATTAAATCTCACCATAATGTTGGTGGATTACCAGAAGATATGCAGTTCCAATTAATCGAGCCTTTAAATACATTATTCAAGGATGAGGTTCGTGCAGTAGGAACGGAGCTTGGCATTCCTGATGAGATCGTTTGGAGACAGCCATTCCCAGGTCCTGGTCTAGGAATTCGTGTACTTGGAGAGATTTCTGAGGATAAGCTAGAGATCGTTCGTGAATCAGATTGGATTTTACGAGAAGAAATCAAAAATGCTGGATTGGACCGCGACATTTGGCAGTATTTCACGGTACTACCTGACATTCGCAGTGTTGGGGTAATGGGAGATGCTCGTACGTACGATTACACGATCGGAATTCGTGCGGTAACATCGATTGACGGTATGACATCTGACTGGGCAAGAATCCCTTGGGACGTATTAGAGGTCATTTCTACTCGTATCGTCAACGAAGTAAGCCATGTCAATCGCGTCGTGTATGATATTACAAGTAAGCCACCTGCTACGATTGAGTGGGAATAAAACAATAAAACACGAACGTTAAAACGAACATTGTAAAAAAATGTTCGTTTTTTTCTTGACGAACCAATAAGTCGTTGCTAAAATAAGAGAGAAATTAAATATCATCGTATTACGTCGTATAACGTTGGGAATAGGGCCCAAAAGTTTCTACCAGGCTACCGTAAATAGCTTGACTACGAAGTAAGTGATAAACGGACGGATCTTGCTATTATTTTTTTCATTCTTATTCCTCGTTTATTTCACGAACTTGTTGTCGAGCGCTCCTGGTAATAGGGAGCGTTTTTTATGTTTTTGTACGACAGAGATAAACATTTTTAAGGGGGAAAAAAGAATGAAGAATTATTTTCAGTTCGCAGAATTAAAGACAAACTTCAGAACGGAAATTATTGCGGGTGTAACAACTTTCTTAGCAATGGCTTACATCTTGTTCGTTAATCCAACAGTTTTAGAAGGAGCGGGCATGGACAAGGGGGCTGTATTCACAGCTACTGCTCTAGCGGCTGCTCTTGGAACAATGGTCATGGGTGTTATTGCGAAATATCCAGTAGCCCTTGCACCAGGTATGGGATTGAACGCATTTTTCACCTATACTGTAGTTCTTGGTTATGGCATTGCATGGGAAACAGCTTTAGCTGGTGTATTAGTTTCAGGTCTAATCCTTGTTTTATTAACATTAACAGGTATTCGCGAAATCATCATTAACGCGATTCCAGCGAACTTGAAAAATGCAGTTGGTGCTGGTATCGGATTATTCATTGCTTTTATCGGTTTAATTAATGCTGGTATTGTAGTGCCAAGCGAAGCTACGACTGTAGCAATCGGTGATATCTTATCAGGTCCTGTATTATTAGCGATTTTTGGTTTGATTGTAACAGTTATTTTACTAACTCGTGGCGTAAAAGCAGGCGTTTTCTACGGAATGATTATTACAGCAGTTGTGGGAATGATTTTTAATCAAGTTCCAGTACCAACTGGTCTTAGTGATATCGTAGGTTCAGTACCGAGCATTGAGCCGACTTTTGGAAAAGCATTCCTTCACTTAGGCGATATCTTTACTCTAGATATGCTGGTTGTTATTCTTACATTCATGTTTGTTGATTTCTTTGATACAGCTGGTACCCTTGTGGCAGTAGCGTCTCAAGCTGGAATTATGAAGGACGGAAAGTTACCACGTGCAGGAAGAGCATTAGCATCTGATTCATCAGGTACAGTTATCGGTGCGATTCTTGGAACATCAAGCACAACTTCTTATGTGGAATCTTCTGCAGGGGTTGGAGCAGGTGGACGTTCTGGTTTTACAGCAGTTGTAACATCAATTTGTTTCTTGTTAGCTTTATTCTTCTCACCATTACTTGCGATTGTAACGAACCAAGTAACAGCACCTGCTTTAATCATTGTTGGGGTGTTAATGGCTGTTCAGCTTAAATTTATTGAGTGGGATAAATTCGAAGTGGCAGTACCAGCATTTTTCACAATACTAATGATGCCACTCACGTATAGTATTGCAACAGGGATTGCGATTGGTTTCATTTTCTATCCAATCTCCATGATTACTAAGGGTCGTGCAAAAGAAATTCATCCAATCATGTATGTTCTCTTTGCCATCTTTGTTCTCTATTTTATTTTCTTAAACTAGTCATTTTTGGAGAGTCACACAGGGGTGTGGCTCTTTTTGTCTTTGATGCTTTTCGCGTAAAAAGAGTTATGCTTGGATATTTTTGGATAATTACCAATCATTATGAGAACAGCGATTTCTTTTGACTTCTACTAAAAGAATTTATATGATAAGAAAATATTAGGGTTGTCGAAAGAGGAAAACAATTATGGGTCAATTGCAGATAAAGAAAACGCTTAATAATAATGTTTTAATAGGGGATCATGACGACTATGGGGAAGTAGTCTTGATCGGAAAAGGGATTAGTTTTAATCGAAAACAGGGGGAAGTTGTTGATCCTTCTTTAGCGGAAAAATTTTTCGTGCTAAAAGACAATAAGGAAAAAGAGAACTATTTGAAGCTTCTTCCTTTTTTGGACACTGATCTTCAAGAAGTAATCATTTCTTGTATTGAGCTAATCAAAACCAGAAGCAATGCCGTGTTGAATGAACATATTCATGTTGCTTTGACCGATCACTTAATGTTTGCGATCACACGCCTTTCAAAAGGGATGGAAATGAAAAATCCTTTTTTGATCGAAACAAAAGCACTTTATCCTTTTGAATACGAAATTGCACGCGAGGTTGTAAGGTTGATAAAAGAAAAAACGGATATTGAGCTTCCAGAAGGGGAAGTAGGATTTGTTGCCCTTCACATTCATAGTGCGGTTATGAATAAAAGCTTATCTGAGGTAAATCAGCATTCCCAGCTTGTGACAAAGCTAGTCGATATGATCGAAGAACGATTAGAAATTATTCTAGACAAAGAAAGTATTGACTACATGAGGCTTGTTCGTCATATTCGATTTACGATTGAGCGCGTTCGTACAGGGGAAAAAGTAGAAGAACCAAAAAAAATAACTTTACTCTTGAAAGAAGAATATCCTGTATGCTACAATCTTTCATGGAAACTCATTAAGGTTATGCAACAAGAATTAAGGAAGCCTGTGTACAATGCAGAAGCTGTTTATCTAACGATGCATTTACAACGCCTTCAAAACAAAGTTAAATAAAAAGTTATTATACTATATTTTTTTGCTTCAAATGAAAACGAATTCTTTGAAGTACTTCACGTGTTACTGATTCGATCAGGCATGAGTGAAAAATTAATTGAAATAGCCTATTAGGGGTAGTCTATACCCAAATAGCTCTATTCAGTTATTTTTCCTCATGTCTTTTTTGTTGTTCTTTTGAAAACGCTTAATGAGTTCAAGAATATTTTCAGGAGGTTTTCCTTATGTTTAAAAAAGCATTTGGTGTTTTACAAAAAGTCGGTAAAGCTTTAATGTTACCGGTTGCGTTATTACCAGCTGCGGGGATTCTATTAGCATTGGGTGCTGCTCTTCTAAACCCAACATTATTAGAAATTGCTCCATTCCTAGATAATTCTGGTGTTGAAATGGTAGCATCTATCATGCAAAAAGCTGGAGACATCGTCTTCGGGAACTTGCCAGTTCTCTTTGCGGTTGGTGTTGCAGTTGGATTAGCAGGTGGAGATGGTGTTGCTGGATTAGCGGCTATCATCGGTTACTTAATCATGAACGTAACAATGGGTACAGCTCTTGGAATTACAGCAGAAGATGTTAACGGTTTAAACTACGCTAGCATTTTAGGTGTTCCAACGCTTCAAACAGGCGTATTTGGTGGTATTATCGTCGGTATTATCGCTTCTGCTCTTTATAACAAATTTTACGAAATTGAGTTACCTTCTTATTTAGGTTTCTTTGCAGGTAAGCGTTTCGTTCCGATTATTACTGCAGGTGCATCAGTTCTTTTAGGTCTATTAATGTTAATTATCTGGCCTCCAATCCAAGATGGATTGAATGCCTTCTCTCAAAACATGGTTCATGCAAACTTAACAGTTTCAGCGTTTATTTTCGGAGTAATTGAACGTGCGTTAATTCCTTTCGGCTTGCACCACATTTTCTATTCTCCATTCTGGTATGAGTTTGGACAATACGTGACGGCAGCTGGAGAAACAGTTCGTGGTGACCAACGTATTTTCATGGCGCAAATTCTTGATAACGTACAAGACTTAGATGCAGGTACATTCATGACTGGTAAATTCCCATTCATGATGTTCGGTTTACCAGCTGCAGCATTAGCGATTTATCATGAAGCACGTCCAGAAAGAAAAGTATTTGTCGGTGGATTAATGGCATCTGCTGCTCTTACATCTTTCTTAACAGGTATCACAGAGCCAATCGAATTCTCATTCTTATTCGTAGCTCCTGTTCTATTCGGAATTCATGCGATTTTCGCAGGTCTTTCATTTATGACAATGCACATTTTAAATGTAAAAATTGGTATGACATTCTCTGGTGGATTAATTGACTACATTCTGTTCGGTCTAATTAACCCGCAAACAAATGCTTGGTTAGTAATTCCGGTTGGTCTAGTATTTGCAGTTATTTACTATTTCGGATTCCGTTTTGCAATCCGTAAGTTTAACTTAAAGACTCCTGGTCGTGAAGATGAAGTAGAAGAAGAGGAAGGTGCTGTACAAGGCAAAACTTCTGATCTTCCATACGAAATTCTTGAAGCGATGGGTGGAAAAGAAAATATCTCTCATTTAGATGCTTGTATCACTCGACTTCGTGTTTCTGTAAATGATGCGAAAAACGTTGATAAGGCTCGTTTGAAAAAATTAGGTGCATCAGGTGTTCTTGAAGTAGGAAATAGTATCCAAGCGATCTTTGGTCCTCGTTCTGAAACAATTAAGGGTCAAATGAAGGATATTATGGAAGGTAAGAGACCACGTGTTGTAGCTGAAAAAGCTGTAGCACAACCAACTGCAGTTCAAGGTGCAGATGATTTTGTATCTCCGATTAAAGGGGAAATCAAACCAATTACTGAAGTTCCAGATGCAGTATTCTCTGGAAAAATGATGGGTGACGGTTTTGCTATTCTACCGGTTGATGGAACAATTGTGTCTCCTGTTGATGGAAAAATCGTTAACTTCTTCCCAACAAAACACGCTGTAGGTATTTTATCTGACTCTGGTCGCGAAATCCTAATCCATGTAGGTATCGATACAGTTAACCTTAAAGGTGAAGGTTTTGAAGCTCTTGTAAGTGAGAACGACACTGTTAAAAAGGGACAACCTTTATTAAAAGTGGATCTTGAGGCTATTAAAACAAAAGTACCTTCTATTATGACTCCAGTTGTTTTCACAAATCTTGCTGAAGGTGAGCAAGTAGTGATTCAAAAACAAGGAAATGTAGATAAAGGTGAAGAAAATATCGTAACCATTTCAAAAGCGTAATATATAGTAATATATATAAGAAGAAACTCGGTCGACCTCCATACTTTGTGGAGGTCGATTTCTTTTTGTGTGCAATTGTATAATTTTACCTGCATAAAACATGTTGATCTTCGGTTGTATAGGTGTTACTATAAGAAAGTCGTCTCGAGCAGATGACAAGATAAACCAACAACATTATTTAAGAAAAAAGATTTTCAAAAATAGTTGTTGACATTGTTTCAACAGAATGTTATTCTAATATAGTTGCTGCTGAAGCAATAAAGAAAATCAAATGAATGATATTTTCTCTTTGAGAAAAATCACTATTGTACTTTGAAAACTAAACAAATCATACGTCAACGTTAGTTTTATTTTAAGTTTTATTTAAGAGCTAATCTTACTCTTTATTGGAGAGTTTGATCCTGGCTCAGGACGAACGCTGGCGGCGTGCCTAATACATGCAAGTCGAGCGGATCTGAGGGAGCTTGCTCCCTCAGATTAGCGGCGGACGGGTGAGTAACACGTGGGCAACCTGCCTGTAAGACTGGGATAACTTCGGGAAACCGGAGCTAATACCGGATAATGCTTTTGAACTCATGTTCGAAAGCTGAAAGATGGT
>NZ_SUND01000019.1 GCF_005280205.1 Bacillus yapensis
ACATGCTACACTCCCCGCTCGGTTTCCCTTACGGATAAGTTGGCTGATGATAGGGTAAAGATTGTGATATCTCCCTACTGCTTTGCTAAAGCAGATTTCCTAAATGCCCTTATGGGCGCACCACCTCTCTAGGGTGTACGATCGAAGCATTCAAACTTCCAATAAAAATGGTTTGTTTGTGGAGCACCTGATTTTTCGTGTTTAAATATAAACAAACAAAATGCTCCTGTGATAAAAATCGCATATCATTCATGACATAGTTCGCGCCATCTTCAGGAGAACGGATGACATATCGGTCATCATAGGCAAGGTTAGAAATTCTTCTCCCAATTTCAACAGCAGCTAATACTTGTATAGCTTTTGCTTTTCCAATTCCTTTTATTGCAGTAATTTCAGCTAAGGTGGCATCTTTTAATAAACGTAGGCCATCAAAGCTCGTCAATAGACGATTTGAAAGTTGTAGAACGGATTCATCCTTCGTTCCTGTTCTAAGTAAAATCGCAATTAATTCATGATTAGAGAGACTTTCAGAGCCACTCTGTTCAAATCGTTCTCTTGGGCGTTCGTTTTCTGGGAAATCTCTAATCATTAAAGTTTCCGCTTGCAAGTCTTATTCCTCCTTGTGTCCTAGTCGCTCTAGAACATTAAAAGGGAAGAGGATATCCAAGCTCTTTTAATTCTCTGATAGTTCGAGATAGAGGCAAGCCAACCACCGAATAATAATCGCCGTTGATCTTCTTTACAAGAAGTCTTCCAAAGCCTTGGATTCCGTAAGAGCCTGCCTTATCTAATGGTTCTCCGGTGCTCACATAGCTTTTGATATCATCATCTGATAAGTTCCAGAACTCGACATCGGTCTTTTCGTAAAATGTTGTACTTTTTGTTGGTTCTATAATCGACACACCTGTATAAACAGTGTGTGTCCTACCAGATAACAACTTGAGCATTTCTACTGCTTCATCGCTATTCCCTGGCTTTCCCAAGACTTGTCCATCTGCAACGACAATCGTGTCAGAACCAATGACAAATGCATGAGGGTTTGCCTGTGAAACATGTTTGGCTTTTCGCTCAGCCAAATCCATTACTATTTCTTCAGGGGTATTTTCTGGATTGTAGGACTCATCAACATCCGAGCTCGCGATTTCAAAGTTTAGTTTTAAACTTTCAAGAAGTTCTTTTCGCCGTGGAGAAGAAGAGGCTAAAATGAGGGTTTGCATCAGATCACCTAACCTTACCGTATCAGAAAGGGAGATACAACTTAATCGTACCAAATATTTCTGATATTTTCTATTGAATAAATTTAAAAATTTCTACAATTTAATTATTTCTTTTATGTAAGTAGATTTTTTCATTCTTAAACATGAAATAAGTAGCCCCATCGAATAATACGACGTATAAAGTCGCTACTAAGTTTCAATATAAATAAGTTTACACCAAAAAGGAGCCTTTTCCAAATGGATAAGCTCCTTATTTTTTACAATTCAGACTATCTACTCATCACTATTTCCCAGAAAATAATCGAATGAACTCGAAATTTGTTACTTCAGTTGGTTATAAACTCCTAAGAAATTGAGCAAATGCTGTTGAGCATTTATAAGGAGGGTGGCATCATTTTTTTCTCCATAGCTTTTGATATTTTCACTCGCCCCATCAAGCTCTGCTTTTATCTGTTTAACCTGTTCGTTTTCAGCTGCTTTTAAGCCATTCCATTTTTCTAATTGTCCATTTAAGGAATCTAGTCTATCGGATGGAATCGAATTTGAAAGACTGGCGGTTGTAATTGTTTCCAAAAGAGACTGATAGAGGGAAGGAGATAATTCTAGTATATTTTTATCTGATTCCTGTAATTCGGATAATGATGGACCTCCGAAGGCAACTTCCTTCGAGAAGGTCTCAATTCCCTTGCTTTGTACTTGAGTTCCTATTGATTTGGCATTCTCTATATTATCCGCAAGCCCTACGTATATATAGGAGTTATTTTCGATTTCAATGACTTTTGTCGGAACACCCTTTGTTGCCATTGATTGTGCCTCAGCCTCAGCGTTTTCAGGTGTAGAAAAAACACCTGCTTGAACCATATAGGTTGTGATTGAAGGGAGATCGATTGAAGCTTGTCCAGTTTGACTTTGATCCTCATTCGGTGTATCCTCCGTTACAGGTCCTGCACTAGGCTCATTCGCCGAATCAGATATGACCATTTTTAACATCAAAATTCCAAGACTTCCGCCTAATAAGACAGCGAGAAAAATCGTTAATATAATGGAGGGAAGGACACCTTTTTTTCTAGGTCCTTTCAGCGGACTTCCTTTGTACCCTTTACCTTTTTTTGTTTTTGATTGGGTAACAATGGTATATTCCTTTAGCTCATCATCCTCAATTTCCGGAAGAATCCATTCAAATTCATCTTCTTCCTGTGCTTCTTGGGCGGCTGCTGTTTCTTGCTCCGTAGCCTTTTCCACAGCATGTAGAGGTGATTTTTCTAAAACTGGTATGTCATTCTCCTCTTTTTTAGGAGTTTGTTTATGCTCTTCTTGTATAGGACTCTCTTTTCCATTTATTTTGATCGTGATAGTTTTAAAATCTCCTGGCTTGTCCAATGTGTGTCCTCCTTCCATGTCGAATGCAGGTTTGCATCAAACATAACATAATGGACAAAAAAAATAACAAGACTTTTGTCGTCTTGTTATAGAGATTTTCGTCAAATTTTTTAACGTGAGGGAATCCTTAAAACTTGCCCAACACGAATTTGATCACCTTTTATTTGGTTGTCTTCCTGAATAAGAAGGATTCCAGATTTATACTCATCAGCGTAAAATTGCTTAGCAATCTTCGTCAACGTATCTCCTGATTGCACGATGTACTCTTGCGATTCCGTGCTCTGGTTTTCAATAAAAGTATTAACATCTTCACCCGTCTGCTCAGATTCAACTGAGTTCCCGTTTTGAATTGGTGCTTCAGACTTTGAAGGTTCCTCACCAGAATATTCACCAAAATTACTTAAAGGATTCTTTTTATCCGCTGGCTCAGGTGCCTCCATTTTTGGAAGTCTATCGATTAAGTCTGCTAGAGTTGGCATATAAAAAGCAACTAATACAATTTCATATCGCAAAGGCAGATCCGATTGGCCTTCTTCTATTATTTCCTCGTCTTCTTCGGTAAAATCGATAGATTCGATAATTGTAATCCGCTCTGAGTTTTCCAGAATGCCAATAAACTCTTCGAATTCAAAATAAGTTGGGGACTCGACATTGATCGTAACAGTTATCTTTTTAAGACCTGACGGTAGAGAAACGGACTTCCCGCTATCTTCTGTTTCTGATTCGACATCCTGACCTGTTGCTATACTTTCTAGATCTTCAGATTCCTGGTTATCCTCTAGTTCCTCACCATCCTCAAATTCCATATTCTTTACAAAACTACCAGATACGACTTCTGCTTTCTCAATATCAAGAAGTAGCTGCTGAGACATCGGCTTAACCGGTACCAGTTTTTGCAGGGTAACAGAACTATCAAAAGTGGTTCGATTTGTATCTGTTATCTTATTTTGTAAGGTTGATAAAATTTGTTCTTGAGTTGTTAGCTCATTCTCCTTTAATGAGATTTTCTCCAGCTTAGGATATAGGACAAAGTAGAACACGCTTATAAAGAAAAGAATTAGCACGAAAATAGTTGTGACTGTAATTAACTTTTCCTTTCGATTCATATACCATCTCCTCCTTCTGTGGCGGAGGAGTTATTTTTCTTAAAAAACTCTCGATTTAATTTAACTTCATATTGCCCGAGGTAGCGAGGAATATATTTTTCATTTGTCAGTCTACTTTCATCTGGTCCCTCGTCCGTTTCACCAAACTTTTTATCATAAAATTCGGTCTCAGTATCTAGGCTATTTAATTTTGCATTGCTCACCCAATCCGATTCGAGTAAAGCATTTAAATAATAAGCTGCTTCACGGCTTGTTTCAAATTGCACTTCAAACTGAACTGTGCCCGTTTCTTCATAAGTAAAGGTTTGAATAAAGCCGCGCTCAGGAAGCAAAGCCGTTATATTTTGCAAAACTGGGACTGCTTTTATCGGATAAGCCTGTGCCCACTGAACAGTTCTTTCCAGCTCCGATAATGAGTCAGAAGCTTCATACGATAAAATCTTCTCCTGTTCAGCAGCTACTAACTGCTCGGTTGTGGAAATTTGCTGTTCCAAGCTAGCCAGTTTATTTTCATAGGATCGATTAAGAAAGTAAGCAAAAAATCCACCGAAAAGGAGGATTGCGGCCGCTATGATCGTTAGCAATAAAAGGGATTTATTTTTTACCTCCCGTTGAGGTAAAAGGTTGATCTCGATAAGCATTTATTCCACCCCTTTTAAGGCAAGCCCTAGTGCAAGATTGAAAGTGTACGGAAGATCTTTGGGTCCATTTTGAAAAGATGAGATGGTTTCTAGAGGAACAGCGAATTGTCTTTCTAAATCCTGTTCAATCTGAGAAAGCATCAGATGGTCACCTGCCAATAACAGCTTCGAAACCTGCTTATTACCCTGATGTAAAGAATATCGATAAAAATCCATTAAGCGGTTGATTTCTTTATAGACATCATCTAGTTGAAAAGACAAATCAGATGGCTCCCCTACATACTTTAATTCATATTTCCCATCTCTAGTTAGCTTCTTATCCCACTTCTCCTCATCAAACTCCAAAGGAAGATGATGCATAAAGAATGGGATCGTATTTTCAAAGATACAAATATTTACATCGTTCAATCCAAATTGGACAACAAGCAAATTCTCACCCTTATTTGCATCATTTAGATGATGGTACAGACGATACAAAGCTAAAGGAGAGATCTCTGCTTCGATTGGAGTTAACTTTGCGTCAGTAAGAAGTTCTCTATATTCTAGAACCGGCTCTTCCTGAGCAGCAAAAATCAAAACTTCCTGCCTTTCCTTATCCTTTGAGATGACAACTGCATCGAAGACAGGTTCATCAAATGGCAAATGAATACTAGTACCTAGCTCTAAATACAAGTATCCTTTTAGCTCATCTTCCTTCACTTCTGCAGGAATAGATACCTTACGAATGATCACAAAAGACTCTGGAATTAAGAAACGAACATTGCGCTTCCCTAGCTTCCAATCTTCTACACACTCTTCTAATATATGTAATAGAGTTTCATACTCATTGATTTTCCCATTTGTAATAATTCCATTCGGCAACAACCGCTCTTCCCATTTACTAGGGACCAGTGGCTTTGTTTGCTTTAATTCTAGGTAGCGAATGGAATGGTCATTTATTATTATATTTGCAACTCGTTTTTTCCGAGAAAAGAGTGATAAACCCATATGATGTACCCCTTATAAACCTGTTATTAATTGAAGATACAATAGAATAATTTTTTCATAAAAGAAATAGGCTACCAAAGTTCCCAAAGCAATAAAAGGACCAAATGGGATTGGCTTTTTTCGTTCAATTAGCTTAAATAGTAGAGCAATACCGCCAACTATTCCGCCAAAAAGAGTTGCTAGGAAAAATGATAAGAGCATCGTCTTTGTTCCTAACACAAACCCTATTAAGGCAAACAGTTTAATATCTCCTCCACCCATGCCGCCTTTACTAACAATCGCAATGACTAGCAATAGGGTAAATCCAATGACAGCTCCCAGGAGCGAATCCCACCACGGAGTGAGAGGAACTATGAAACGTTCCAATAAAAAAATCCCCGCAAACACGATTAAAATTTTATCAGGGATTAGCATATACGTAATATCTGAAACAAAGATGATGACCAATAAAGAGATCATTGTCCAAGCGACAATCAACTCAAGAGACCAGCCTAATACGAAGGGAGCTAGCGCAAAAAGCATACCTGTTACAAGCTCCATAATGGGATAGATAGGGGAGATGCGCGACTGACATTGACGGCACTTTCCCCCTTGAATGATATAGGATAGCACTGGAATTAATTCCAATGCCGTTAACGTATGATGACAGTTCGGACAAGCCGATCGTGGTGTAACAATAGATTTCTTTTCAGGCACACGAAGACCTACTACGTTGAAGAAGGAACCGAGAAAGAGACCATATAAAAAAGGTAGAATATAAGCTGTATTCATTGTCTCAATCCCCCGTCTACTACTTTATAAATATTTTTTATCTTAACTTCCAGATTTAACTTCCTTAACTTTCACATTATCAGAAAGTAAGTTTTCCTCAGTTACATTACTGATTGTTTTGCCATCTCTGGTAATAGTAATTGCTGCGTATGTGTATGCCCCGTCCTCTGGAGTAATTGTAATAGAATAATCAGTTTCAGATTTAATATCTAAAAACTGCTCTAATGTTTTATCACCATCATCAGTCAATAAAGTTGGAGCATTTATTGTTGTTGAAGAAGCATAAAGTTTTGCTGCGTTTAAAACTTGTATAGCGTCGGCTTTTAGGGCATCCTCTTTTGATTTTTCAATAATTCCACCAATACTAGGCACAGCAATCGCCGAAACGATCCCCAAAATAACAATAACCGCCAATAATTCCACTAATGTCAAACCACGCTGATTTTTAAGTCTCTTTTTCAAGTTCTTAATCATTCTGTCATCTCCTTTTTTATAGTACTTATTTACTATTATAATTTTACTCTACGAAACTTGTAAATAAAAATAATACTTTGTAAATCTTTGT
Organism: Bacillus yapensis; assembly: GCF_005280205.1. Lineage (GTDB taxonomy): Bacteria > Bacillota > Bacilli > Bacillales > Cytobacillaceae > Robertmurraya > Robertmurraya yapensis. The sequence goes on from NZ_SUND01000019.1 coordinate 6,668, forward strand.
CTTTTTATCTATCCTACCTGGTTAAAAATTTCAAACATCGGTACCATAATAGAGGTAACGATCGTTCCGACAAGACCCGCCAAAAGCACAATCATCAACGGTTCAATCAATGCTTTTATCCGATCGGTACTATTTTCGACTTCCCTCTCGTAGAAATCAGCTACTTTTCCTAACATCGAGTCTAGAGCACCCGTTTCTTCTCCAATCGCGATCATTTGAGTAATAAGAGGAGGGAATACCCAGTGCTTTCTCATCGGCCCCGTCATCGATTGTCCGCTTTCAAGTGCGTCACGTGACTGGCGAAGGACTTTTGCAATCACTTCATTTTCAACAACATTTTCGACAATCGACATCGCTTGTAAAATCGGTACTGAGCTGCTGAACAAAGAGCTTAATGTTCTTGTCATCCTTGCCAAAGCAGCTTTTTGTAGCATTTTCCCAAAGAACGGGATTCTCAATACAAAATAATCCAAATAATATTTCGAGTTTTTGTTATTTCTCAGGATAAGAATAACAAAAACGAAAGCCAACACTAGCAAAACGACTAACCACCAAAATTTCTGCATAAAACTACTTGCAGATAAAACAAATTGCGTAATGGCAGGGAGTTCACCGCCAAATTCGGCAAACATATCGACAAAGGTTGGCACAACTGTTACTAATAGAAAAATAACAACGGCTATCGCGACAATACCCACGGCAATTGGATACGCAAGAGCAGACTTGATTTTTGCTCTTGTATGATGTTGCTTTTCGAAATGGACAGCCAGACGCTCAAGCGTTTCATCCATACTTCCACCTGCCTCACCTGCACGAACCATGTTCACAAACATTGATGGAAATATCTTTTTATGCTTCGCTGTAGCACTCGACAGAGATTTCCCTTCTCTTAAATCTAGTTCAATCTCTATTAGTGCCTTACGCAAAGGTTTGCTTTCTGTTTGCTCTGCCAAAATATTCGTCGATTCCACAACAGAAACTCCAGCTTTCAACAACGTTGAAAACTGTCTTAAGTAAATCACCATATGCTCTAGCTTCACCGGTGAGCCAATCGAGATATCCCTTGTCAAAATAGACTCTTGCACTTCAGTTATCTCTAAAACTCTTATTCCATCAGTCCGGAGCCTTTGCATTGCGTCTCGTTTAGAAGAGGCATTTACAAAGCCTTGTTTCTTACCTCTTCGATCTCTACCAACATATTTGAACCTTGCCATCTTAGCCGATATTCTCCTGTAAATATGGTTCCGCCAAGTCCTTTGCAATGATATCTGCATGAACGAGCTCTCGAATACTTGCATCTAACGTATGCATGCCTTGAGCTCTTGAAGTCTGCATAACATTGACAATTTGATAGATTTTCTCATTTCGGATCAAATTAGCTACCGCTGAATTATTGATCAAAACCTCTGTCGCGACCCTTCGACCTTTATTGTCCCTCGTCTTGAAAAGACGCTGTGACACGATTGATACAAGGACAGAAGCCAGTTGAATTCTTATTTGTGACTGTTGAGAAGGCGGAAAGACATCAATAATACGATTAATGGTTGCCGGTGCACTTGAAGTATGTAATGTTCCAAATACTAAGTGACCTGTTTCTGCCGCAGTAATTGCAGTTTGAATGGTTTCTAAATCACGCATTTCCCCTACGAGAATGACATCAGGGTCCTGTCGTAGTGCTGCTCTTAATCCATTAGCAAAATTATTCGTATCAAAGCCAACCTCACGCTGGTCAATAATCGAATGGCCATGTTTATGCAAATACTCAATCGGATCCTCTAACGTAATGATGTGTTTTCGCATCGTTTGATTCATATGTTGAATGAGCGATGCCAAAGTGGTAGACTTTCCGCTTCCCGTAGGTCCAGTAACCAATACTAACCCCTGTGGTTTTTCAGCAATTTTTTTAAGTACATTTGGAAGCATTAGCTCTTCAATTGTCGGGATCTTTGTTGGTACAATTCTCACAGCTAAGGACACACAAGAACGCTGAAAAAATGCATTCACACGAAATCTGGAGACTCCCTGAATTCCATAAGAAAAATCCAGTTCCCCTTTTTCCTTAAATTGAGCCCACATATTGTCAGGAATCATCGATTTTGCCATGCCCTCTGTATCTTCTGGAGTAAGGATGTCCTTCCCATAACGCTTCAATTCACCATTGATCCTTAACACAGGTGGAACTCCGACAGTAAAATGAATATCCGATGCCTTTAATTCATAGCCTGATTTTAGCAAATAATCGATTTTGTCCTTCATGTTCTCCACCTCTATTCAGGGATTGCCACTCGTAATATTTCTTCTGTAGTCGTCAAGCCTTGTTTCACTTTTAACAAACCATCGTCAATGAGAAAAATCGTTTTGCCTTTAATCGCTAATTCTCTCAGTTTCGCAAACGACTCTCTGTTCATAATCACTCTTCTCATTTCATCATTCATGACAAGCACCTCTTGTACCGCAATACGTCCCTTGTAGCCTGTCATATTACAAGATGAGCAACCTTTCCCACGGACGATTTTTTCAATTCGCATGCCCCGTTTGGCAAAAATCTCTTGCTCCCGCTTCGTTGGGAATTGTTCCTCGGCACAATCTCTACAAACTCTCCGAACTAGTCTTTGTGCCACTATTCCACTTAGGGCAGAAGCTACGAGAAAAGGCTCGACACCCATATCAAGGAGCCGCGTAACTGTTCCGAAAGAGTCATTCGTATGAATCGTACTTAATACTAAATGACCTGTTAAAGATGCACGGATGGCAACTTCGACCGTTTCCTTATCACGGATTTCTCCAACCATAATGATATTTGGATCCTGTCGTAAAATGGAGCGCAGACCTGCAGCAAAGGTCATCCCAATATTCGGATTCACCTGTATTTGATTGATGCCTTCTAACTGATACTCAACTGGATCCTCAACTGTAATAATGTTTACCTCTTCAGTATTCAGCTTGTTTAAGGCAGCATACAAAGTTGACGATTTCCCTGACCCTGTCGGTCCTGTAATTAAAACAATTCCGTTTGGTTTTTCAATCAAATCGGAAAATCTTTTTAAATTGAGCTTATTAAACCCAAGTTTATGAATATCGTTCAAGGAGCTAGATAAATCGAGAATTCTTAACACCATTTTTTCCCCAAAAACCGTTGGCAATGTGGAAACACGCAGGTCAATTGGGTGAAACTCTAAATTCACTTTCATTCTTCCATCTTGTGGAACGCGGTGTTCCGTTATATCTAAGTTCGCCATAATCTTTATACGAGCTGTCAATAAGCTCTGCAAATGCTTCGGTAAAGTCCGCTCCGTTCGTAGTACTCCATCAACTCGGTAACGAATAACCACCTTTGTTTCCTGCGGATCAATATGAATATCACTTGCCTTCATTACAACGGCATTGGATAGTAGTTGATTCACCAAGCGGACAACTGGGGAATCATCTGCACTAATGCTTTCTTCCTTAACAGCATCATTAACAGGGAGTTCACCCATTAACTCCTCGAAGCCTTCATCGATATCGTAATACTTATTAATCGCACGCAAAATATCGTCTTTTGTGGCAATCGCTGTTTCAATTTGAAATCCCGTCGAAAGACGTAAATCGTCAATGGCAAAATAGTCCATTGGATCAGCCATCGCAACGAAAAGCTTGTCTCCATCTTTCTTTAGTGGAATCAACTGATTTCTCTTCGCCGTTTCTTTTGGAATCAAATGGAATAGCTTTGTGTCAAAGGGATAGCGATATAAGCTAATCAGTGGAATTCCCAGCTGAAATTCTAACACTTCAATTAGCTGTTGCTCGGTAATATATCCTCTTTGAAGCAACGCATCTCCTAGCTTTTGGTTATTATTTTTCTCCGATAATGTAGATTGAAGCTGATCCTCTGAAATAAGACCAGCTTCAACAAGTAAATCTCCAAGACGTTTTCGGGTTTGTTGCTTCATTTTTTGCTCCCCGCTTTTTGGTGATTATTTTGGTATTTCGTTTTCTTTCCCCCATAGAGACTCATCTAGATTCGAATCCTTATTCTCGGGAGCTTCATTTGTGCTCGAAGGAGATTCAGTTGCCGGTTCAGCCCCATTAGTAGTAGGAGGGAGGCTAGTACTTTCTTCATTGACAATTAATCCTTGTACTTCGATCTGATGAATAGGTGGATAAAAATCTTCAGCTACTTGTTCTTTTTTTATCACAGTACCTTGTTCATCGCGCTGCTCTTTGTACACTTTAATTAATTGCCCTTCCTTACCCTCAACCTTAACTTTAATTTCAGTAGGACTAAGTTTTGGGTTGAATTGGCGAATGATTTTAGGCTTGAAGCTTTCCTTCTCAGCCGTGGTTACGACATATTGATATAATAGCTCAGGTCCTCTTAACGAAACTATGATGCCATTATCCTCTTCGGTAAACTCTATAAAATAACTAAACTCATTGGGATTAGAAAAAATAAGGTCTTGATTCAATTCGATATCTGCTTTCGCTTCAAAACCAAGGGTTGCGTATGTTGGAAGCTCATTACTAATATGCCTTTCGATGATCGTAAAATTGGTTGGTAACACCACTTCATAGATCGCAGTAGCAATCTTGCTTAAAGTTTGCGAAGAACTGTTTCCAATTTCATTGTCTATGTAATTTAGTAATGAGAATTGTGAGGTTGCCCCGATTTCGATAGACTTACCTAGAAATAGTCCAAGCTCTCCCTCGTTATCAACCTGGATCGACGACTCATGGAGTGTAGCCATTTCACTTTCTTGGCTATTTGCTAAATAATCTTCAAGGCGAAATTGGTAGTTTCCTGCTTCTAGCATCGAAGCAGTTGCCAATAGATCGCTTTCTAATACATCAACCTTAAGATTTTCTAACGGTAAAGATGTAGAAAATGAGGATAAGAAATCCTCTAATCGCTCCAATTGAACCATCACAAAATTTGTCTGTCCCATTTTTACTTGTTTAATGGAATTCTCAAGGTCAAAATTAAAAATGCTTACATCTAGTGGCTGACTTTTTTCCTTGTATTTCAATGTAATCGTTGTTTCATTGAGCCATTTCGACAATTGTTCTTCTGATAGCTGAAGAGCTTCTTCTGATGATTTCCCGTCAATTGTGAGAGTACCAATCGTAGTCCCTTTAGAAAATAGCTCATTATGATTTATGACAGAAACATACGCGTAGGCACCGAAATGTGAGAAACCCATAATGTACGTTATGCTCATGGTTAAAACCAGAAACAGCTTGATCACTTGCTGATTCCTCACATTGATCGGCCTCCTTAATTACGCCTCTACATTCATAGAAAGTTCAACAACGATGCTTGGACCTTCTTGTTGTGCTCTTTCTACATGTTCTGGAGTTAAGATCGTGCCTTCATAAAATAGAACATTTCCATTTTTATCATAGACATCCTTCGTTAACGTCTTTCCAGAAAGTAATTCAATTTGCTTTTCTTTTAATGCACGTACTTCTTCATCTTCTACTGTGCTCGTTAGTTCTTCAACTAATTCAGGTGCTGTTCCATCTAATTCTTCCACAGAATTTAAGAAGTGAGAAGCAGCATCCTCATTCACAATAATAATATCCTTACCAAATGTAACGACTGAATCTGATGAAAGGGCAACTTCTTTATCTGCAACCTTTAATTGCATGCCAAGAATATTACCTGTATCTTGATCGACAAAGTATTCAATAACTTCCCCGATTAATTCACCTTTTCTCGTCATTACTTTTGTGTTTGTAATCTTAATCTTTTTGTTAACCAATTGATTGGCAATAGGTATTTCATTTAAATCAATTACAGCGCTCTCACTATCCACTGTGACAGCAAATTCTCCAATTCCGACAACCTTTTTAAAAGGAATTGCTTTTACACTAACCTGAAAATCTTCATGTTCAATCGTTAAAAAATCAACTGAACCTTTATCAGGATTAATTACTAAAGATTTAACTTTCCCTACTTGATTTCCGTCTGCGATGCTAATAATTGGTAAACTGCTAATTTGAGTACTTTTCTTCATTAAATTTTCACCACACCTAATCTATAAGTTCACGAAACTATAATATCTGAATAAATTTTACCATGAAGTACCCGAATTCGACATATATAGATAAAATTTACTCATTTGATACATCATTTTAACATGTTATAGGAATTTCATCGTGTTTTTCCGCAATTTTGTTCATATAAAAATTGAATTTCCATATCCAAAATTGGATAATTTGTGAATTTACTACGTAAATCAGTTAAAAGTTCCTGCAATTTTTCTAATTGCTTCTTGCTTATGTAATGCTCAATTAGCAAGCTAGCAAATGTATAATAATCCTGAGCTGGTAAGTCTGGATGTAGATGGTCATTAATATACTGCTCGTATTCGTCAGCTTTCATGTGTTTCCTCGCTAAGTGAAGCTGAGAAACCATTGTGTGAAAGAGCTGTTGTTGGAGAACTGATTTTTGTGTCTCTGCCTTGGTTGGAGGGACCTCTTCAAACGCAGTTACATCATTTTCAAGCTCAGAAGTAGCATCTGATTCTGGCAGTTCTTCACCTAGTACCAAATCTTCGTCAATAGTGCTTGCCTCTAGTTCTTGCTCGTCCTCTAGTACTAGTTCGTCTGTATCAAGGTCTAAAGAAACAGCTGCTTCACTTTGAGCTAGATTTAATTCATTTAATAGAGCTGATTCCTGCTCTTCTGTATCTACTAGTACATTGTCATCATCTTCTCGTGATAGTTGCTCTACATCAAGCTTCACATCATTTTCAGATGTTATAGTTTCAATCAGAAGTTCCTTATCAACAAAAGTAAGCTCTGGAATAACATCCTCGCTCAATTCTGAAGCGATTAGTTCCTCCATTACCTCATCAGTTTCGGAATCGTATGTAGACTCTTCAGTAAGTTCATCCTGCTCTTCAACAGACGATGCTTCGCTTACCTTTTCATCAATTAACTCAAGTTCCTCTTGCTCCACTTCATCAGGCTCTTCTGTATGGGATTCAACAACTTCAGTCTGAGTGACTACTACTTGATTTTCTTCAAGCTCAACACCTTCTATCAGTTGCTCAATCTCAGACATGTAACTTTCTTCTGGAAGCTCTTCTTCCTGCTTGGCTATAGACTCTTCATTCAGTTCTACTTGTTCTTCAGCAACTGATGGTTCGTCAACCGTTTCAGGACTGAGGATATCTTCAACTAACTCAAATTCCACAGACTCTACTTCAGAGATTTCTTCTGCAAGCGATTCTTCGATAGTTACTTCAGTCTTGGAGACTTCTGTATGTTCTTCCTCAGCCTCGGCATCGTCTATTAACTGCTCAATTTCAGACATATAACCTTCCTCAGGAAGTTCTTCCTCCTGAACGACGGTACCGTCCGAATCTTCAGCAATTTCTTCACGTTTCGATAAAAATTCGATTTCCTCTTGTGGCAACGAATCAATATCTACAGTCTCTTCGATAGTATCCTCAATGAGTTCATCGACTTGGAACGCTTCCTCAGTAGGATTATTTTCATCCTTAGAAAGTAGGTCCTCATCTGTCTCAGATGGAGTATGTATCTCCATTGAAATCTTTTCTTCTTCAAGTTCAGCTACTAATGCAATGTCACTCGCAACTGGAAGATCATCCTCATCAAGATTTACTGGCGTATCTTCAGTCAGTAGTTTTTTCTCCGATTCAACTGGAACATTTTCAATCTGTACATCTTCTTTCACATCTTCTTCAACGGTCTTGCCATTCGCGTATAAAAGTTTACTAAACTTTCTATCCAAAATGTATACAGTGAGAACGATGAGTAAGAGAATGATTCCCCCTGCTTGCCAGACTGGGAGGCTACTTTTGACCATAAGGCCTAGATTTGCAAAAACAAATGCAATCAAGATAAGTAAACCTTTCCCTTTATGGGATAATCCTAAGGGCAAGAAGTAAATAATGGGTACTAAAATAATGAGTGAAATTATTGACACAATAAGCTCTTCCATTCATTCACCCCTTTTTGGTATAAAAATCCTATATTTCCGCATTCATATATGACTTTGGATGTCTACATTTTTCTCTCTTTATTTACATTTCTCGACTCTTACATATTGTATAATAAAATAAATGATTTTGAAAGATTACTATAAAAGTTAATTTCAAGGGCCTTCAGTAGTTTTCATAATTCTTATTCTAATTATTATGAACTACTACTAATCTAGTATATTGAACACAAAATTTGTCGTATAATTGATTCAGTTCTATATAAGGTAATTAAGGAGGATTTTTGATGGATTTTCAAGAAGAAAAAGGCTTTACGCTTATAGAAATTCTATTATCCATTGTCATCTTAACGATTATCTTAGTATCGATCATGAATTTCTTCCCACAGATGGGTCTTTTTAATCGACATAATCTCGAAAAGACCGAGGCTATTAATCTAGCAAAAAAGGAATTAGTAGAGTGGCAGAATAAATTTTCAAAGTTAACTAGGGTCAATTTTGAGTACTTTTTGGATTATCCATCCAAGAGTATCATCCCCGAATATGAACACTCTGTAGATCATAATGGCACACGATATTATATCTTTGAGGAAAAAGAGCCCTCTACTGATTATAAAGTTGAGGTTTCTTTAAAGAAGGATTCAGATTTAGAGGAAGATTTAAAGAAAAATTCAGTCTCAGTAGATTTAGATAAGTTAACAAAAATACATCGAGTACACGTGAAAATTTTGAACGACAATAATACTTTAATTAGTGAAATCTACGGTTATTATTTGAATATAGAGGAGTAAGAGAAATGTTTAAAAAAAATGAAGTTGGGATTACTCTCATAGAACTTCTCCTTACACTCAGTATAACAGTCACAATCGGAATCTTAATTTGGAGTGTCTTTTTTCAAGGATTCAACTATTCCAACAAAGCCATGACAAATAACCAATTGCAACAGGAGGCAAATATCATAATTAATGGTTTGGCAAAATACCATCGCAACTTTGAAGTAAATTTAGAGGAAGATTCAAATTCAGAATTGAATTCATACATGGTTAAGTCCTCAAACTGTAAAATTAGTATATCCGCAGTTCCCCCAAATACAACGGAAGTTTTTCAGCATCCACAACTCTGTTTTAAAGCAAATATAACTGATGATGAAAATAATGGCACTGAAAGTACAATTATAATTCACCCAGATGCAAAAGATGTTTCTTTGACCATTAAAGTTAGTGGTACAGATGATCAGAATAGTAATTCTATTATTATTGACACTGTACTATCTCGTTTGAAACGTGGTGATATAGATGAAGAAAATTACTAATGAACAGGGGTATGCTCTCATAACTGTTTTGTTAATAATCGTAATTTTTATGATGCTAGCTTTTTCCTTTATGGGACAAGCTGCTAACAGTATTAAACAAAATGGTGTTATCGAGGAGAACTCTCAATCAGTTGCATTGGCTGAGATGGGCGTTATATATTTCGAGCATGCAGTACGTGCTCTCAATACATCTGTTATTAATGAAATTAAAAATTATGATGAAAATGATGAAAATGATGAAGAGAATTGTAAACTCTACCAGGAACAATACGAAAAACTAGCGATTTGTAAAATGACAAATGCTCTAAACTCAATTACTCTCTCTAAATCTATTGAAGGAAAAACAGACTCTCTTTTTAGTATTAATAGTTTAGTAGATGACGATGACAACGTTTTAAAAATCATAATTTTCAGCACAGGTAAAGAGAAAGATAAGGAAACTACGATTAAAGCAACATTAACAATTGATTATACTCAATTAATACTTAAGGAAGACGAGGATAACTCTGAGAATCCAGTTGAAGAAATTATCATCGGAAAAATAATACCTGATCCAGGGGATTTATCAACTTGTAGTAAGTATAGGGAAGAGTTTACTAATATTATATGCCAGGTTGATGGGGATGCAAATTATGGAAATCAGCTAGAGTTTGAAGATTCAACATTTAAAGTGACCGGCAATTTGACAGTTGGAAATATGAATAATGAAGATATTAATAACTCTACCCTATTTATTAAAGGAAATATGAATGCTGGTAACATGAACAAACTAAACAATGTGAATTTACATGTAGGCGGAGCAGGTACTTTCGGAAATTTTAATGGTGGTGGATTAATTGATTCAACAATCGAAATAGTAGGAAATGCAACAATAGGAACTATGGATCTCAAAAACTCTAAGATATTTATTCGAAGTAAGACAGTAATGGGAAATATTAATAGCATGGAAGACTCTATTATTTACATTGATTCAGATGCTACAATTGGCGGTGTAAATTTAAATCACGAGTCTACTATTTGTGTAAATGGTCAACTAACTATTGGCCACATTAATGATCATAGCAATAACACGAGCAAAATTTATGCAAAATCTACTATTCCTGCAAACAAACAAGGGGTTATTACTAGTCTAACTGCTTTTGACAATTCCTGCGGCCGGAACACAGATGAGGGTTTACCGATAATATGGGGAGATGCGCCAGTTACAACAGAAGAATATGAATATCAATAAAAGTTAAAGTCAGAATTAACTTTTGGATCAGAGTATTTCTATTTTTGTTATTCCATATTTTCATATTAGAAAACTATTGATTGAATCGTAATGTGGTAACTCCTATAAGAAGACCAGGAGAGACTTCCGGCGTACAAAGCACTTTATAGCTCTACCACGCCCGCGGAAAGCGTCCGTCTGGAGTGGAAATCTACAACTTATACTCAGCAGCAAAAAGAGGAGATCCCAATCTAATTATGGGACATCCTCTTGCTCTTATTTCACATATTCCGCAACTTTATTTCTTCCGTTCTGTTTTGCACCTACATAAAGTGCTCTATCTGCGTGCCTAATGAGTGACATGGCATCTTCTGCATCGATTGGGGCACAGGCAACTCCTATTGAAGCTGTAATCTGAATCGTCATTTCCGCTTGCTCTTCTTGAATATGCTCTGTTAAAACAAATGGTCGATTCGCAATGATCTGTCGAATAATCTCCGCCATTTGTAGTGCAGCATATTTATCAACATCAGGCAGCACGATAAGAAACTCTTCTCCTCCATATCTAGCCACGATTCCAGTCTCTTCCTCGATATAACCCGCTAGGCGATTCGCAATCTGTTGCAGAATTTCATTTCCGCTTTGATGCCCATAGGTATCATTCACAGATTTAAAATGGTCTATATCTAGCATAATAACGGACAGACACTTTCTTCTACCGCTTACTAGCAAGTTATATTCTTCATTCAACTTTCTTTCAATGTAGCGATAATTATAAAGCTTCGTTAAGGCACATCGTTCACTATCTTCTCTTGTTCGTTCATAGTGCTTAGCATTTTCAATCGAAACAGCAAAATAAGAACTGAGAATATCGACAATCATTAGCTGAGCTTTTTCATAGGCACGTTTTTGTTGGGATGCCAAAAGAAGAATTCCGATTACTTCATTACTTCGGACAATTGGAACACAAATAATACTTTCCACTGACTTTGGCATATACCCTTCTACAATATCTTTCCATTCTTTTTGTGAATGGTATAGAACAGCCTTTCCAGATTGCCAAACATGTCCGCTAATGCCCTCGTTCTTTTTCAACGGTAGAACATCCATAAATTCATCAGTGTCTTTTTCGACTCTTCTGATTAATTGTAGCTCGTCATCCACAACATCCAATATGTATGCAAAGTCAACAGGGAACATCCCTGTAAGCTTTTGAATATATAAGTCTATTACTTCTTCCACATTCAAGCGCTCGGCAAGCTCATGACCGATTTCAGCAGCATTTTGCAGGTAATGATTTACCTTATCACTAGAATGATAGAGGTTTAATATCACTGCTAAACTCGCAAAAGGAATACTCACAAAAACAATCGAAATTAATCCTACCTCTTGATACAGAATGTATAATATAAGGCCAATTGGGAGTATAAGAGTCGTAGTCACAGCCTCCCAAATGAAATCTTGGTCGAAAACATCCCTTTTACGTTTTTGTACAACATATGCAAAAAACGTTAAGATGAAATGATTTAGGAGGAAATAAACAAATGCATAACCAAATGCTAATAAAAGATTTTTCGGGCTATCCATTAGATCGATACCATGTGTACCACCAATCGCATAATAAATAAGCCCACTGGCGACTGATACAACAAAAAACATGAACCAGTTCAACGGTAACCGATACATGTGCTCCTTAGGTACTCTTATTCGAATCAAGACTACGATAAGTGCTAATTGCATAAAAATAACTTCTGCAAAGAGACCAAAAGTGAGGAATACTGTAAGTGATACCCATTGAATGTAGAAAATAGGTGTATTGTTGATGATTAACGGCGTACCTGCAACAAAGAGTGTCAAAAATAAAAAACACAAAACATCAAAATTCAGTAAGTTAGTAGCAGGGGGATAGAAATGATAGGTAAGTCCAATTCCAACCGGCACTACTGAGAGCCACAAAAGCCAAATATTTCTTTTTACATGTGGTTCTATCAATCGAATCCCCTCCTCTACAAGTTAGTAAAATAGTCATAGTTTCCAATTATTAGTTTATCAAATTTTCTAACTTTTGTCACATATTTTACTATTTCACAGCGGTGAATTATAGAGTTTTTTCTACAAACGGTTTGACCTCTGATAAGAAGTAGAGGGAGCCCGTGATTATAAGCATCTCTTCCTTATTTAGTAATTGAAATTCTTCCGTAATTGCCTGTTTCCAATCAGATTGAATCCTTTTGTCTGTTCCTGTACTAATCGCAAAAAGCTGTTCAGCATCCGCTGCTCGAGGATAATCAAAGTCAACAAAAGTAATAGAATCCGCAATTGAATCTAGTTTTGCGATCATTTTGTTCAATTTCTTATCCCCTAGAGCCGCAAAAATCACTCTCTTTTTCTTATCTTTGTATCGTCTGCTTAGTTCATTTACAAGAGTAGTAATTCCTTCTTCGTTATGTGCGCCGTCAAGAACGATTAGAGGATAGTGAGAAACAATCTCGAAACGACCTGGCCAGTACGCCTTTTTCAATCCAGAAAGAAAATGAGCATCATCAATAGCAAAGTCCTCTTTTAAAAGAAGTGCTGCCATTACAGCAAGAGCTGCGTTCTCTGTCTGATGCTGTCCATACATCGAGATTTCGATATTTTCAATCGTTTGGAAAGCTGTTCGAACAGTAAAACGTTCTCCCTTTTCAATCGACTCATGATTTTCAATGGAAAACTGTTCCCCAAGCTTATAAATAGGTGCGTCTTGCTCGAGTGCTTTTTCCTCGATCACGCTGTACGCCTCCGGCTGTTTTACCGCTGTTAAAATCGGTGCGTTTCTCTTAATAATCCCTGCTTTTTCAAAAGCAATCTTCTCATGGGTTTCGCCTAAAATACTCGTATGATCTAACCCAATGCTTGTAATAATTGATAACATCGGTTCGATAATATTCGTAGAATCAAACCGGCCTCCAAGTCCAACCTCATACAACACAATATCAACCGACTGAATATGGGCAAAATAATAGAAAGACATCGCTGTGATGACTTCAAATTCAGTTGGTGCCCCTAGATCCGTCTCTTCAAACTCTTCACTCAACGGTTTGATCAAGTTAGTCAACTTAATTAGCTCCTCATTGCTCATAGGGAAACCATTGATAGAGATTCTTTCGTTGAACTGCTCAAAATAAGGTGAAGTAAAGGTACCTACTCTTAGCCCTGCTTCTTCTAAAATCGAACGCAAAAACGTGACGGTTGAGCCTTTCCCATTTGTACCGCCAATATGAACAGTTTTCAATTTTTTCTCGGGATGATCAAGTCGCTCCATCATCCATTCCATTCTCTTTAAACCGGGTTTTATCCCCAACCTTAAACGGGCATGAATCCAATTCAAAGCTTCCTCATATGTATGAAACATCAATGTATCCACCCTTTTTTCTGTGTCAGCCACAGCCTTGAAAAAATTTTTTATACACGGAAGACGAATCCTACTAGATGGATTCGTCTTCTCTTAACCTATTTGCTTATTCACCTTTTAATTCTTTAATACGAAGTTCTACAATTGTTTTCTTTTCAAGATAATCTTGTTCTTTCGCACGTTCTTCTTCGATAACCTTCTCAGGTGCTTTTTTTACAAAGCCTTCATTGCTTAATTTCTTTTGAACGCGCTCAACTTCCTTATTCCACTTATCAAGTTCCTTCTCAAGACGAGCAATTTCTTCTTCAATATTGATGAGCCCTTCAAGTGGTAAAATGATTTCTGCTCCTGTTACAACAGCAGACATTGCCTTATCAGGAGTTGAAACTTCAATGCCTAATACAAGCTCTTCTGGATTACAGAAACGCTCAATATAGGAACGGTTCTTTTCTAATGTATCAAGAATCCCGGCATCTTTCGCCTTAACAATCATTTTAATCTTTTTGCTTAATGGAGTATTTACCTCTGCACGAATGTTACGAACAGAACGAATCATTTCCACTAATAGCTTCATTTCAGCTGATGCTTCACTGTCGGAAAGCTCTGCATTCACTTCAGGCCATTTAGCAACAGTAATGGACTCTCCTTGATGAGGGAGGTTTTGCCAAATTTCTTCTGTAATGAATGGCATGAATGGATGAAGTAAACGCATTGTATTATCAAGAACATAAGCTAAGATCGAACGAGTCGTCTTTTTCGCTGCTTCATCATCTGAGTACAATGGTAATTTAGCCATTTCGATGTACCAATCACAGAAGTCATCCCAAATGAAGTTATAGAGAACACGACCAACTTCACCAAACTCATAACGGTCTGACAATCTTGTTACGGTATCGATCGTTTCGTTTAAACGTGTAAGAATCCATTTGTCTGCAACAGATTTTTCGCCACTCAAGTCGATTTCATCGTAAGTTAAGCCTTCCATATTCATAAGGGCAAAGCGAGAAGCATTCCAAATCTTATTGGCAAAATTCCAAGTTGCTTCAACTTTTTCGATGCTAAAACGTAAATCCTGTCCTGGTGAGCTTCCAGTTGATAAGAAATAGCGTAAAGAATCTGCACCATACTTATCAATAACATCCATTGGGTCCACACCATTACCAAGAGATTTACTCATTTTACGTCCTTGCTCATCTCTTACTAAGCCGTGAATTAAAACATCGTTGAATGGACGCTCTCCTGTGAATTCAAGCCCTTGGAAAATCATTCTCGATACCCAGAAGAAAATAATATCGTAACCAGTTACAAGTGCCGCAGTTGGGTAGAAGCGTTTAAAATCAGCTGCTTCCGTATCTGGCCAGCCCATTGTTGAAAACGGCCATAAAGCTGAACTAAACCAAGTATCCAATACATCTGTATCCTGCTCCCAGTTTTCAATATCTGCTGGAGGTTCATGATCAACATAAACTTCACCTGTTTCTTTATGGTACCAAGCAGGAATGCGGTGTCCCCACCATAACTGACGGGAGATACACCAATCACGAATATTCTCCATCCAGCGTAGATATGTTTTTTCAAATCGGTCTGGGACAAAATTAACTTTCTCTTCTTTTTCTTGAAGAGCAATTGCCTCATCAGCAAGTGGTTGCATTTTAACGAACCATTGAGTAGATAAATACGGTTCAACTACTGCTCCACTTCGCTCTGAATGCCCAACTGAATGCATATGCTCTTCAATTTTAAAGAGGATGCCTTCTTCTTGAAGGTCCTTCACAATTTGCTTACGGCACTCAAAACGATCCATTCCTTTGTATTTACCAGCACGGTCATTCATTGTACCGTCCTCGTTCATCACTAGGATACGTTCTAAATTGTGACGGTTTCCAATTTCAAAGTCGTTCGGATCGTGAGCTGGCGTAATCTTAACAGCACCTGAACCAAATTCCATATCCACATAATCATCGCCGACAATTGGAATTTCACGGCCAACGATTGGTAAAATAACGGTTTTCCCAATTAGATGCTTGTAACGGTCATCCTCTGGATGAACTGCAACAGCCGTATCACCAAGCATTGTTTCAGGACGAGTCGTTGCTACTTCAATATGACCTGATCCGTCTGCTAGCGGATATTTCATATGATAGAAAGCACCTTGAACATCCTTATAAATAACCTCAATATCGGATAAAGCCGTTTTTGTAGAAGGATCCCAGTTGATGATATACTCACCGCGGTAAATAAGCTCTTTTCTATATAAAGAAACAAATACTTCACGAACAGCCTTTGACAAACCTTCATCAAGAGTGAATCTTTCGCGGCTATAATCTAGACCTAGACCGAGCTTAGACCACTGCTGACGGATATGTTCCGCATACTCTTCTTTCCATTTCCAAGTTTCTTCAACAAACTTTTCGCGACCTAAGTCATAACGACTTTTTCCTTCGTTACGAAGCTTTTCTTCAACCTTCGCTTGTGTAGCAATTCCGGCATGGTCCATTCCAGGTAACCATAATACATCATAGCCCTGCATTCGTTTCATACGAGTTAAAATATCTTGAAGCGTTGTATCCCATGCATGTCCTAAGTGAAGCTTCCCAGTTACGTTTGGAGGCGGAATTACGATTGTGTAGGGCTCTTTCTTTTCGTCACTTTGCGCTTCGAAAAATTTCCCCTTTAACCACCAATCGTAGCGACCCTTTTCAATGGAATTGGGATCATACTTTGTAGGCATTGCTAATTCATTAGATTCCATAGTCTATCTTCCTTTCCTGATTACTAACCTTATACAAATAAAAAACTCCATTCGCCTTAGAAAAGGACGAATGGAGTTGCTTCGCGGTACCACCTTTTTTCCAACCAAAATAGAATACTTGATTGGCACTTAAATCGATAACGGTTTTCCCGTCTTTTACTACTCGAAAGTTCTTTCATAAAAGATGCTCAAGGGCGACTTCCTTTGGAATTACTTAGAAAACCTTTCAGCTAATGGTTTTCCTCTCTAAAAGTCAGTGTCCATAGTACTCTTCCCTATCAAAGCCTATTCCTTATTTATATATTCATTATACTACCTAAAAACGAAGGGTAACGTCAATAAGGATATCCGATTTTTTTATATTATATACATGTTTCTGATCATTGTTCCATTCAGGAAAAGTTTTAGACACAATCCAGAAACTGTGGACATAAATTAAATTAAGGCTCTTTTACTAGTAGAAATGGAGGGAAAATGATGAGGAGAAGATATAATCCGTATTCGCTTCCGCCTTGGCTGCGAAAGTCGCGAGGGGTGCTTGGGCAGTTTATTATTCCATTTTGTATTTTTCAAGGAGTTCGAACACTCCTGTTCCCAACTGCGTTTGATGTACTATTTTTAATCGCCCTTATATTAATTGCTTTTGCTTTCAAAATGGACTTGATTTAGGAGCCCGTTTTATATTAATCTTGGGCTCCATCCTGTCCCTCTGCTTCAGCCTGTGCTGCCTCTTGTGCTAATTTCTTCTGCCTTTCAATTTCATCGATGCGCATGACAATATATTCAATATTTTTCAACTGCCAATATTGTCTTTGCAATCTTTGAACAAACTTTCGCTCATTCTTGTTTGTGGATTTATAATAATCTTCTACAATTCTTATAAAAGGACCTGGTTGTGCAAAATAGCTTAAGAGCAGATGCAATTCGTCTTCTTTTAAAGGAAAATACTTAAAGTATGTGTAGAGCCAATCTACACAATCCTCACTATTCTTTGGGTAGGTCTTCAAGGCTCTTGATAAAAATGGCAACAAATCATGCATTGGAGAACCTTGTCTGCTATCCTCGAAGTTAGCAAAATAGCCATATCCCCTGTCATCAAAAATAAAATGCTCTGTCGATAACTTTCCATGGGAAATGACAACCCGTGCTTTGTTGTCATCCTTTGTTTTCTCAAACCATTCTTTAAATTGATTGGTTGAATAGCGAAGGGCCTGACTAATATCATTATAATAAAGACAAAAGAGCAGCTCGAACGGAGACATATACCACTGATTTTCACAATGCTCTAAGAACCCTTCAACAAATTCATTTTCCGTTTCCCATTCGTGAATGGTAGCCTCATAATGCTCCTGTTTCTCTTCTTTATTTATTGAGACCTCTCGGACTGATAAGGTATGAAGCCTAGCTAATTCCCTGAACATTTGCTTATGCCGCTCATCCTGATCTTCCTTTACTTCATTCGGTAGCCACGGCATTAAATAATACAAATGATTTTGGTGAATAATGGCATATCGTCCATCTAACGTCGGGTAAATAGGAACAATTCGATTGTAGCCCCTTTGATAAAGGTACTGTACGTTTTTAATAAAATTGGTACCGTGTGTCGGAGGAATTTTTTTCAATGCAAAGACACCTTTGTCCCCATAAATTCTACTCACCTTCCCAAAATCTTCCACAAAATGAGGGGTTACCCCAAAATGTTTCAAAATCGGAGAAACTTCCTTCAATTGATTCCTTTTACTCACCCGAAACCACTTCTTCCCTGTACATAATAAAATAGCCGAGCAGGTTTTTCCTCCCCACCCAGCCTGTTTTCATCATGTGTATATTAAGGTCCCTTAGCTACGTTAATTGTGAGCAACTGTAGCTGGAATATAGAGAACCTGCCCCTCATAAACATCTTGATTAACCTCTAAATGATTCACCTTCAACAGTTGTTGAACAGAAATATCATATCGCTCAGCTAATAAATCAAGCGTATCTCCATTTTGAACAATGCAGACCCTTAGCTTTGCTACATCCTCCTCATTCTCTTTACGAGCCAAGAATTCAGTTATTGAGATACCTTGCTTTTTCGATTTCTTCTTTTTCTTTTTCTTACTTTCAACTTCCTCTTCTGCAGGAGATTCTTCTTCGAAGGATGGCTCCTCGTATTCTATCTCCGCTTCTTCCACCGTCTCAGGCTGGTTCAAATTAGCCTCAGCATTCGATCCATATTCACTTCTTTGAGCTGAGAAAGATATATCTGGATAGTCTGGCTTTTCTGCTTGATAGACTTGAAGAGTTGGAATACTCTCTTGCTCAATTTCAATTGGCGCAGCCTCATCTTCAGGCTCTTCAGAAGTTTTTCGTGCTTCAACCTCAAACGGTTTAAATAGTTGTGCAGTCGGAGAAACCGGTTCTTCAAATTCCTGTACCTCTTCTTCTAGACTTTCCGATTGGTTCAGCTCAGGTCCACGGAAGGCAAACTCGTGCACTTGCACTTCTTCTTCGACCTCTAATTCTTCCTTCTGTTCATCGCCTTTTAAGCCGGTAATCGTTAAATCCGCAGTTAGCTTCATACAGCTTCGTTCAGGAAATGCATAATCAAAGGATTCAATTTCAACATCAAGATCATAGATACTAGCAATCCGGTGTTGTGGAATCGTAATATCCACTGGGAACCGATGGGAAAATTCTGTGATCCCTTCTCCTCTTTCCTCTACCTGCTGAATAAATTTAGGTGATGCAGGGAATTCTTCTTCTTCCACTTCTACGGAGTGGCGTTTGTACTCTCCTGTTAATTGCAATGCCCCTTCGATCGTTACGTACTGATCATTTTCATGAATGGTTATATTTGGGTCAAGCGAAATTGTGATTAACTCCGCTACTTCCTGTCCTTTTTGAAACCATACCGATTCTTCCAAGGAAAAACGTAAGAATGACTCATTTCCTTCAGACAAAGCGACTCCTCCTTTCGTATCCTCCCATTAATCACCATGTCATTAACAATTTATGAGTAGGCAAAGTCTTTTATGATAAATTTGCATATAAAAAAAGCCACCAAAAGTGGTGACTACATCATTTCACATTTTATTCAACAAACGCGCCCTTTTCTTGAATAAGCATTCACATGATAATTAGCTGGTCTAGTCTTTATTCAACCTGACTTTTATACACATCATTACAATAATCAAGTATGTATTTCATACACTGTATAGTATCATTAACCCGTTGTTTCTTAGAATAACAGTAACGAACGTTTACACCTTCTCGAATACTAATCGCTTCTAGAATGATATCATGCCATCTTTTTGGCATATAACTGATTGCATATTTACCCGCATCTACTTTTGAAATGACATCATGTTCTTTAAGTGTATAGAATTGACGCAACATCCCAGTAATAGACCATTGTAATTCCCAATCCACAAATTTGTTAGGCACTAGAAGCGCTATTCCTTTGAATCTTTCATTTCTTATTATTCGATTTAACCAATAGGTGTTCATATTGTTTAACACATAATCCACTAGATCACTTTCATCAACATCAAAATGAAATGAAGTTATCTTAGGTCCAATTATGTTGACTCCTTTGTCTTTCAAAATCCACCAAGTAATCGGATTAGTAACATGATTGCTCCAACCTACCTTGCCTTGGTTTACGCATAAACATTTTTTTATTTCAGTTTGCTTCTTGCCCATGTCTTCCCAAAGTAGGTAGCATCCGTCCATCCCTGTCTTTTTGTGTTTATCTTCTAATTCTCTATGGATATTAGATAATACTTTTACCTCTGCTTTAGTTAGTTGGCGATTTACAATTCCAACAAAGTCAATATCACTAGAGCCACTAATATAAGCGTTTAGGGCAACTGAACCGTATAAATATAATCCTTCAAGTGTATTAGGAATTCGCTCATGAAATAATGACATATACTCACTTAGAATTTTTTGGACAGGTATGGGAACTTTTGAATCCATATAATTATTCCTTCTTCCATTTGAGCTTTTTCCATTCGAATAATTCAATTTACAAACAAAAAATCCCTTCTTTTATTCAAAAAAATGGCCTTTACATAAAAAAAAAAGCGAATTTCTTATTCTGGAATTGCGCCCTATTGCTGAAGATAATATATAATTACTATTAGCTGGTTTTATTGAAGATCATAGGACAACAAACACTACTCGTTAATTAAATAAAACTATTTGGCCTATTATTAAATTTAGGAGGTTATGTTATTCCTTTTGAACAATGTCCAAACTTGATCTGCCATATATTCGGGTGGATGCGGCTTTTGGTTTATAATCCACCATTCTAAAGTTCCTACAAAAGCCGTTGCAGTAAACTCTATAATTATTTCCTTGTCCATCCCTTGATTAATACCCTGCATATCGATCTTTTCTTGAATACTAGAAGTAAGGTTTTTTTGTATACCTTCCCTGAATATTGAAGTTTTTTGACTAGAAAGCATTGAAGAAAAGAATAGAAAATTCTCCTGTATATAATTAAATAAAGATTTCAAAGCCTCTTTAGCCTCATTCTCATCTACTTTTTCCTGTATAAACTTAGTTAAAGTACAAGAAGAAATCATTTTGTCCAAATGATCTTCTATACACCTATTGAGTAGGTCATATTTATCAGTATAGTGAAGATATATGGTTCCTCGATTTACATTTGCCCGTTCAGAAATATCATTTATGGTAATCCGATCAAATTCCTTCTCAGAAAAAACTTCAAGAAACGCCCTGTTTATGGCTTCTTTTGTTCTAAGAATTCGTCTATCTGTTTTATTTCCAATAGCCATCTTTCATTCACCTCCGTTTTTAATGAACACAATTCAAACGTTTGTTGTATATTGAACAAACGAGTGATGATTAGCGATTGTAATTCCTTTTCCTATCTCTATAATAATAATCAACGGCCGCATTATGTACAACACGTGTTGAATAAAATTTGTTTTAAATTTTGGAATAAACATTGAAATTACCTAAAGGAGCGTTAACAATTGGAAAATTTGAAATCTAAGGTAATCATTATAACAGGAGCATCGAGTGGAATTGGAGAAGCAACTGCTAAGTTTTTAGCCAAAAACTGTGCAAAAGTAGTATTAGCTGCCAGAAGAGAAGAACTACTCAAAATAATCGTAAACGAAATAAAAAAGGAAGGTGGGGAGGCTGTTTATATGCAAGCCAACGTGACTTCGGTGGACGATATGCAAAAACTCGCCCATTTTGCTGTGGAACAGTATGGTCGTATTGATGTCCTTATTAATAGTGCTGGAATCATGCCGAATTCTCCTTTAAATGAACTTAAAATCTATGATTGGGATCAAACGATTGATGTGAACATTAAAGGTGTGCTGTATAGCATTGCATCGGTTTTACCAACGATGAGAAACCAGCAATCTGGACATATTATCAATATATCTTCTCTAATGGGACACAAAGTAATTCCAAGTACAACTGTTTACAGTGCGACCAAATTTGCCGTGCGTGCTATAACTGAAGGTCTTCGTCAAGAGGAGTCTCCTAACTCTAATATCCGTTCAACGAACATCTCACCGGGTATGACAGCAACAGGAGTTCTTGAAGAATATCAAGATTATCCTAGCATTTCTCCTTACAGTGTGGCTAGAGCAATTGCATTTGCTATAAATGAGCCCGCTGATGCTGGAGTTAATGAAATTATAATCCGCCCTACACTTCAATCAATCTGATCTAACGATATTACTAGAATGACTGCCCTTGCATGTTATCATGAAGGGCTTTTTAAATTCATTTCCAACTATAAATGCTCCTTTTTAAACTTACCTGTACCAATACTTTAAGTACGGTTCTTCACAAGTTTCTATAAACTTTTAACTATTATCCTCAACAATCTGGCCCTTAAATGAAACTAGACGCATTCTGTATTAGAGAAATGCGCCCTTTTAAGGATCGATACTATTACTAATCCTATACGCTGGCCCATGCTTATTAAACATTTAGCCAGCTGATATCAATTAATTGTATTCCACTTCAAAATCTTTAACGTAAACAGCATTTCCGGTAATCTCTATATCGTAACAATCTTTATTTTTAGAAACCTGCACCATAACCCTGCCATCTTTTTCAATTTCGTGACCTTGCTCTACTATAAGATTTAGAGATTCTTCAAAATGACTATTAATGTATTTAGCATAAAATGCTCCCATTACCCCCGAAGCAGTTCCAGTCACTGGGTCCTCTATTGTACCAGAATAAGGTGAAGAGAAATGACGTGCATGCATATGAGCGTTGGAATCATATGTTTCCAAACAAAATGGATGAATAGATGTTTTGGGCATTTCTTTTAATATAGCAGGGAATAATTTATTATCAGGTTTCATTTTTTGAAATGCATCGAGTTTATTTATTGGAATCAATAATGTCCAAGTACCTGTACTGCCGTATAGAATTGGTAAATCATCATCAATATCCTCTTTTGTCAATCCAATTGAGTTAGCCAAATCTTCTTTTGAACCCTTAAATTCTTCAAATTGTGGCGAAGTTTGTTTCATAGTTATGTATATTTCATTATCTGCAGTCAAATTAATCTTTATCGGTAAAATTCCTGCCTTTGTTTCAATTGTAAAATCCGTTTTTTCACCTAACAAACCTCTTGTTTTTAACGCATAAATAGTTGCCATTGTTGCGTGTCCGCAGAGGTTAATTTCATGACCCGGTGTAAAATAACGAATTCTAAGGTCAGCAACTTCAGATTTAACCGGAAAAGCAGTTTCATTAAAACCTACTTTAAAAGCGATTTCTTGCATTTCCACTTCTGTTAGTTCATCTCCATTTAAAACAACTCCTGCAGGATTCCCTTTATTGGCTACTTGACTAAATGCATCATAATGATGAATCTTTACCGATTTCACGTTTCAATCCCCCTATTTATTTTCTGAATTTTTAAATTTGCCCTTTTATTTTACCATTAATTAATACATCTTTGTTTAATTACCCACCCGTTTGCTTTGCTCAATTAAATGGCTCGTTTGCGGAAAATAATCTTAGTTAAGTGAAAAAGCACTTAAACATTAATAAATGTAATAAAATGAAAAAATAAACTGTTAATGATGTTCTTATTAAATAAAGGCTATCCATGCACGCGCACATTGATAGCCTTTTTCTTATGCGTTTTAATATTTGAAATTGGTGTAACGGAAGCCATTTCAACGTCTCCCCATTTTCTGAATAAGATAAGCGTCTGCCCACAATTTTAAATAAGTCCCCCAAAACCTCCCCCAAATAGATGGGGAAGAATATATAATTCTACAAAGCTGAAAACAAATAAAAAACCCTAAAAACATTGATGTAACAATGTTTCTAGGGTTTTTGTTATTGCTCTTTACAAAGCAATTCAATTAACGAGAGTAGAACTCAACAGATATAGTTTTTTGGGAATAAAGAAGGAAAGAGTGCGAAAATTACCATTATCGCACTCATTTGTTTGTGGTAAAATTTGTATTATAAGTAAATACTCAAAGAATTATTCTAGCTGAAAGTCTATGTCAATATAAAGCTTTACGTGGTTAATGCAACTTTTATAATATTTAGAAATAGAAGGGATATTATTTTATGTCTGAATTTACTGAAATTACTGATGAAATGATAACTAACCTACTTACTCATACAGACTCCTTAATGAATCATATTTACTTTATAAACCAGACTTTTAATTTAAAGCCTAATAAAAGACACTATGGAACATGCATTAATTATGTTGATTTACAAGAATATAGGGAGGAATTTTTAGAGGAACTTGTAAATACAATTTGTGAATGGGTTTATTCAAATACCAAAGCCCAAAAAATAATTGATGAAATGATGAATGATGAAAATCGTTCTATACAAAATGCAAATTCAAAACTTCGGAAGTTGTCTTTAAGCTATTTTCGCGATAGAGATGACCGGAAATTAAATTTGCAGGGTCAAATTGGTGAACTTATTTTATTTAATTTTATTCAACATTATTTTAAGGCTGTACCTCTGATAAGGAAAATGCCTATTACAACGTCAACTGGTCATGAAAGATTTGGTGCTGATGCGATCCATTATAAAAAAGAAAATGATAAAAATATTTTAATTCTTGGAGAGTCAAAAATTTATACAAAAGCTTATAGATTTAAGGCCGCATTTGAAACCTCCATCACCAGTATTTTATCAACCTTTGAAAATCATAGAAAAGAGATTGGACTATATATTTACAATGATTTTCTGGACGAATCACTAGAAAAGGTCGCTAGGGCATATAAGAGGGGGATACTCAAAAACACCGAAGTTCATTTGGTTTGTGTTATTGGATATAACGAGACATCTAAATTGAAACTAACTAGTGAAGCTGAGATAAAAGCTCAATTTGAAAAAATAATTTTAAATCAATGTAAAAAAATAGAAAGTAAATTATTTGAAACGATTGAAGAAAGTTTATTAGAAAGAATTAATTATATTTTATTTCCAGTTTGGGAACTAGATGATTTAGTAAAAGAATTCCAAGATCAAATTCGTTAATCAATGAGGTGATACAATTGTTAGGTGACTACAGAATGAACCAATATGATAGAAGTTTAGTAACAAAATTACTCAAATATGATCTAGAGTTTGTAGCGAAGAAGCTTCAATTCATTAATAATCGTAAAATTACTTTGGAAGATAATGAATTACCAGAAATAATCGGTTTAATCGATGAACTATCTATGAACTCAGATGAAAAGTCTCAAAAAATTGTAACATTGTTGTGTACTTTACTTTTTAAATATAAGCATGAAAATTGGAGTGGGCTGAATGAATTCTTAGTTCTAGCACTTTCAAGGATTGGTTTGTCTCCAACAGCAATAATGGTAGACGAAGACTATGATACTATAAATAACAAACACTTACGTTTTAGTAGTTTTATATCAGAATTGTCCGTCTCGATTAATAGAAGGAACTTCGAAGTTGAAATTATGGGGAATAAATTTACTCTAACAAAATTTCAAAAGGAAGTATGGGATAAAATTGATAAATTCAGAATTATTGGAATATCAGCACCTACTTCTGCCGGTAAGTCATTTGTAATTTTATTAAAAGTAATAGAAAAGTTACTTTTCAAAAAAGGTACAGTTGTATATATTGTCCCTAATTTGAGTTTAGTATCTCAGGTTTCTTCTGATTTTAGAAAAGTTTTAAATAAATTTAGCATAAAGGATTACAAAATTTATAATTCTTTCGATGAGAATGAGAGGTTAGAAAATAGAATATATGTACTTACTCAAGAAAGGGCAATAGGTGCTTTTGCATACATGGAAAACCCATTTCCAAATTTAAGATTTCTGATTGTGGACGAGATTCAAAATATTGAAAGAGTGTCATCAGAAGACGATGATCGATCTAAAACACTGTTTGATACCTTAATAGAATTTAGAAATAATTCATTACCTGACAAAATTTTAATATCAGGTCCTAGAATAAAAAAAATTGAAGAATTAGCAAAAGATATCTTTGGAGAAGACGCAATAGAGCAAGAAACAAAACAGTCACCAGTAGTGAGCTTAACATATTCTGTTAGCAAGAAAGGAAATAAATTTTATTTAAAGCAATATTCAGATGTAATTGAAAAACCGAACGTCTTATCAATAAATAATCCGGAATACATAAATGGAATAGGTAAACAGCGGTATACAGAAAACTTTCATAGATACTTAAAGTCAATAATAAAAGGTCTGGGAGAAGAATCAATAAACATCATTTTTTCACCTAATGCAGTTCAGGCGAGGAAAACAGCCCTTGCAATTAAAGAAGAATCTGGAAGTGCGACTAGTTGTGATAAAGTTTCTGAATTAATTGATTATGTAAAAAGGACGGTTCATCCCAAATAC
This sequence comes from Bacillus yapensis, assembly GCF_005280205.1. Taxonomy (GTDB): domain Bacteria; phylum Bacillota; class Bacilli; order Bacillales; family Cytobacillaceae; genus Robertmurraya; species Robertmurraya yapensis. The sequence continues at coordinate 33,141 of NZ_SUND01000019.1, forward strand.
GATTTAGTTGAAACTTTAAAGTATGAGGTAGCATATCATCATGGAAGGTTACCACATCATATTAGAAAAGTTCTTGAGAGTGCAATTACAAATAAATTAATAAAAAATGTTGTCTGTACTACTACTTTAATGCAAGGAGTAAATTTACCAGCACAAAATGTAATAATAAGAAATCCAAATTTATTTATTGATAAAAGACGGGAAAATCCTCCCAAATTATCTAATTATGAATTTGCAAATCTGCGTGGTAGAGCAGGTAGATTAATGAAAGACTTAATAGGAAGAACTTTTGTCCTCGATGAAAACTCGTTTGAGATTGAGACTAATGAGCAGGAGTCACTTTTTGAGTCGTTGGATAAGGAATTAAGGGCTGGATATGAAGATAATTTTAATATTAATAGAGATATTCTTATAGATTGTTTAGTGAATAATACTCCTTCCAATGATGATATAGACAGTTCCTATCTGTTGCCATATATAAGATATAATTTGTTGAAGTATGGGTTAGATGCTAAAAAGAGATTGGAAGAAGTAGGGATAAGTATTCCTGAAAACCAATTAGTGAAAATCAAAGCAGCAGTAGAAAGTTTGTCAGTCCCAAAGGATATTTGTATTCTTAATCGATATTGGGATCCTATTGAGTTGGATAAATTGTATAATGAAAAAAATAGACCTTATTTACCAAGCTCGCCAATTGAAAGAAGTATTTCTAATAATCTGTATTATTTAATCTTATACATGAAAGATAAGGTTCCGTTCTACTACAAAAAGCATTTAGGAATACAAAATGAAGGATTAATTTTTTCTCTTTGTATTAATGCTGAAAAGTGGATAAAAGAGACTTCTTTATCGGAAATTTTGGATACTGAATATCATAATGATTCAAGTAAAATTGAAAAAACTATTTCCTTACTTCAAAATACGATTACATACAAACTTCCAGCGTTATTAAAACCGCTTTACAACATTTTCTTACCTGAAAGTAGTTTTTTGTCTTATTTGGAAATGGGGTCTTATAGGGTTATTACAAGAAAATTAATTGAAATGGGGGTGCCGAGAGAGACTGCATTATTTTTATCAAATAATTATTTAAATGATATTGATGAGGAAGAAATAAACTTAGAAGAAATACTATATAGTAGATTAAGAAACATTAGTAATCATATTAATTACTGGGAAAAAGTTCAGTTGGAAAGTATTCTATAATTATTGATGACCTTTTTGTTATATTACAGTATCTGTATATCTAATTTTAATCTTATATATTAAGAGTGCGAAAATAGCCAATATCGCACTCTTTGCTATTTATAAGAGAAATGGCCCGTATTGATCGGATATTATCGCTATTAGAAAAAATTTGGGAGCAACTGATTACGGCCATAGGAATGTACCACTTCTGCCAAGTTTTTTACCGCCGATTATCACAAGATTTACCACTTGTTGCCAACACGTTTACCATTGGAGGAATGTCAAGAAAACCGCAGATTTACAATGTTAAGGATTTTGAGAGATAAAAAAAGTCTAATTCCTCTGCATTTTTACCGAGGAATTAGACTAATGATCTTCCACAATCGCGCCCGTTTATGGAAGATCGTTATTGAAGCAATGCATCATCATTAAAACGATTAGATTCGTTTAGATTTAATCAAAACCATGATCCAATAATAGGATATCGAAAAGGACGCCCATTAAATGCTTTAACAATTCCAACAATCGGAGCTATTATAGCAATGAGTCCAAAAATAATGAGGAATGGAATCCCGATTAATATCCAAGAAAAAAAAGCAGACACCGAGATTAAAATACCTATCACAATATGAAAAACCAAAGCCTGTAAGGATAAGCTTTTAACTTCTCGATCTGAAATAATAAAATAGGTGATAATGGGAACTAGTATAGGTGCAAACCAAGTACTAGCATGAATCAAAATTTTGAATCCCTTATTTTCCATTTAAAATTACTCCTCTTTGAATCGTAATATTTAACAAACCTTTATTCATTAATTATTATAAAGTGTTGGTTAGAATATTACATCAGGCTATGAACTAAATCGGTATACGACTTTGGTCGTAGTCCAAATCAAAATTCCAGTATGCGAACTATTCTTTCACAATTTCGAGCTACTGAGATTACTCCTACTCCTCTATATTTCCAGATTATGGAACAAGTTAAAAATTCTTTCTTCAACTAAACTGCTCCGTTAGTGTAAGAACATTTTTTACAATCTTAATAGTAAGATTAACATGATTATCTGATAAAAATATCATATCCACTCTCAGATATTTATAGAGGTGAGATTATGATGATTATTGCTCAATATTTATTTTAAATAATCGAACTATGTATTAAACAATCAAACTTTGTTTATAAATCTACAGCATAGGTCTCATACCTTCCGCTCCAACCTTCTTTGAATTACTTCTTATTCCAAGAAACCATTTTGAAAATAAGCTTACATCCAAAGACAAAAAAAGCCGGGCAAATCACAAAAGTGATTCATCCCAGCTTTTTATAAAAATCTATTTCAGCTTTGAAAATGCAATTTCAGCAGCTGCAATTGTTTTTTCAATATCCTCATCACTGTGAGCAGTGGATAAGAATAATCCTTCAAATTGAGATGGTGGTAAGAACACACCTTGGTTCGCCATCTCACGGTAATAGGCACCAAAGTAGTCTAAATTAGAAGATTTTGCTGTTTCATAATTGATGACATGCTCGTTTGTAAAGAAGAAGCCAATCATTGAACCTGCGCGATTCACGGTAATTGGGATATCATATTTTTCAGCAGCCTTTTTCAGACCAGCCTCTAACATATCCCCTTTACGAATGAACTCATCGTAAGATTCTGGAGTTAACTGACTTAGCGTTTCATAACCAGCCGTCATTGCAAGCGGATTACCAGATAGCGTTCCCGCCTGATAGATCGGACCACTTGGGGCAATTTGCTCCATGATTTCTGCACGACCACCATATGCACCAACTGGCAGACCACCACCGATTACTTTTCCAAGACAAGTTAGATCTGGCGTAATACCAAAGTAACCTTGTGCACAATTATAACCAACACGGAAGCCTGTCATAACTTCATCAAAGATAAGAAGAGAGCCATATTGCTTCGTAATTTCACGAAGACCTTCTAAGAATCCTGGAAGTGGTGGAACAACACCCATGTTTCCAGCTACAGGTTCTACGATTACCCCTGCGATATCATCGCCGAATTGTTCAAAAGCAAGCTTGACGCCTTCTAAATCATTATAAGGAACGGTAATGGTGTTACGAGCAACACCTTCTGGAACCCCAGGACTATCAGGTAAGCCTAAAGTCGCTACACCTGAGCCTGCTTTAATTAACAGAGAGTCACCATGTCCGTGATAGCAACCTTCGAATTTTAAAATCTTATTTCGCTTTGTATATCCACGTGCAAGACGAAGCGCGCTCATTGTCGCTTCTGTACCTGAAGAAACCATACGGACGATTTCAATTGAAGGAACTCTTTCTTGAACGAGCTTTGCTAATTCATTTTCCTTTACAGTTGGAGCACCAAAACTTGTACCCATTTCCGCCACTTTTTTAAGAGCTTCCACCACTTGATCATTTGTATGACCAAGGATAAGTGGACCCCATGAAAGGACGTAGTCAATATATTCATTGCCATCAATATCATAAATCTTTGAACCTTTTCCTCGTTCCATAAAAATCGGGTCCATTTGGACTGATTTAAACGCACGGACTGGACTATTTACTCCACCTGGCATTAACTTTTTTGCTTCTTTAAAAGCGGCAATCGATTTTTCATAAGAGCGCATCTTATTCCCTCATTTCCATTGCATTTACTATTTTAAAAAACTTTTAAATTAAGCTTCTCTTAACCATTTCGCGACATCTTTCGCATGGTATGTAATGATGATGTCAGCACCAGCGCGTTTCATGCCTAATAGCATTTCCATGACGACGCCTTTTTCATCTATCCAGCCATTTTGGGCAGCTGCTTTGACCATGGAGTACTCACCACTTACATTATAAATTACTACAGGTATTGTAAAATTATTTTTCACATCGCGAACGATATCCAAGTATGGCATTCCTGGCTTGACGATTAAGAAGTCTGCACCTTCAGCAACATCTGATTCTGCTTCTCTAAATGCTTCTAAGCGGTTCGCAGGATCCATTTGATACGTTTTTCTGTCACCAAATTGTGGTGTACTTTCTGCTGCCTCTCTAAAAGGACCATAGAAAGCAGAAGAATATTTTACAGCATAAGACATGATCGGTACTTCTTCAAAACCAGCTTCATCTAGGCCAGCACGAATGGCCGCAACAAAGCCATCCATCATATTAGAAGGGGCAATGATGTCCGCTCCTGCTTTTGCTTGACTGACTGCTGTATCTACCAATAATTTTAATGATGGGTCATTTAATACTTTCCCATTTTCAACCATTCCGCAATGGCCGTGGCTTGTATATTCACAAAGACAAGTATCAGCAACCACGATTAATTCTGGGTAATGCTGTTTGATTAAACGAGTAGCTTCCTGAACTATCCCGTGATCATGGAAAGCTCCTGTTCCGCATTCGTCCTTTTCATCTGGAACCCCAAATAATAGAACAGATTTAATTCCTAAAGAAACAACCTCTTCGATTTCTGCTAATAAGTTATCTAGAGATAACTGGTACACATCTGGCATAGAAGAAATCTCATTACGAACATTGTTTCCTTCTACTATGAAAAGTGGATAGATTAAATCTTCTACATGAAGATGATTTTCACGAACAAGAGAACGCATCGCTGCAGATTGTCTTAAACGACGATGACGACTAAATGATAAACTCATAATCAATTCCTCCTAAATATTATGTATTTCTAGATAAGCTCCAACTGCTTTAAGCATTTCATAGGATGTATAGATTTCTGGCATGACATGGACGGTCAAGCCGCGCTCCTCACACCTACGTTTTGATACTGGGCCAATCACTGCTACAATACAATCTTGCAAACTATCTAGAAGAGCAAATTCTTTCACAACGTTCATAAAATGATCTATGGTAGATGGACTCGTAAAAGGAAGAACATCTAATTCCTTCTTCTTTAGCAATTGAACTAGTTTTTCCTTACTATCTTCAGGAAAATAAGTTTCATAAATCACAAACTCATCCACAATATGACCTTTATCTCTGAAAAATTGGGCAATCAAATCTCTAGCTAAATTGCCTTTTGGAAGTAATAGCTTGTCTCCTTTTTTCACTACTCGTGAAAACTCTTGAACAAAGCTTTCAGCCACATATTCTTGAGGCTTAAAGTCCACTTGGACTTTGCGTCTTAACAACGATTGTTCCGTCTTTTCTCCAATAACAGCTATCTTTGGAAGCTTTATATCTTCTGTTCCTATTAATGAAAAAAACGTTTCTACCGTTACATTACTCGTGAAAATAAGCCAGTCATATGTATGTAAGCTAGGTATCTGTTGATTTTCGACCGCACGGAAGGCAAGAAGGGGGATTTCAACTGGCACTCCCCCAAGCTCATCTACAATAGCCGAAAAGGATTTAGCGTTCTTCTTCCCTCTTGGAACAAGAACCTTTTTTCCACGTAAAGTGGCGGAGCTCATTCTCCCTCTAGCTCCTTCTTCACCTGATCAATAAGGGCCTTGGCTCCTTTATCTGTCAAATACTTAGCAGCTGCATTTCCTAATTCTTCAGGATTTGTTCCTTCTAGACGTTCTTTGTAAATCGTTTTTCCATCTGGAGATGCAACCAATCCTGTGAACACGATTTTCTCGTTTTCATCGATATAAGCATAACCTGCAATCGGCACCTGACAGCCGCCCTCCATTTTATTAAGGAAAGCACGCTCTGCTCTTACCGTTTGATCCGTTTTCGTGCAAGTAAATTTTTCTAAAAGGCCAAGTAGTTCTGTATCGTTTGCTCGACACTCAATTGATAAAGCGCCTTGTCCGACAGCAGGAAGACATACCTCTGGTTCAAGGAATTCTGTAATCACATCACTTGCCCAGCCCATGCGAGAAAGACCAGCTGCTGCTAAGATAATGGCATCATAATCTTCTGTGTTTAGCTTTTCTAAACGAGTATCAATATTTCCACGAATCCATTTAATTTCCAAATCAGGACGAACTGCAAGAAGCTGTGCTGCGCGGCGCAGACTGCTCGTTCCAATAACGGCACCTTCCTTAAGGTCTTTCAATGGAATATGTCCCTTTGAAATTAATACATCGCGATGGTCTTCCCTTACAGGTATAGCCCCAATCGTTAAACCTTCAGGAAGTACTGCTGGCATGTCTTTCATACTATGGATAGCAAGATCGATTTCTCCATCTAACATCGCTTGTTCAATCTCTTTAACAAAAAGACCTTTTCCACCAACTTTTGAAAGGGTCACATCAAGGATTCTATCCCCTTTTGTCACGATTTCTTTCACTTCAAAATCATAAGAAGGGTCGATTTTCTTGAGTTGCTCAATTACCCAATTGGTTTGGGTTAAAGCCAGCTTACTTCGTCTAGAACCAACAATAAATTTTCTCATGAGAGCCTCCTGCTATTAAGTCTATGAATTCCAAATATGGAAGGACGATAATTGTCCTGATAGAAAAAAATTAATTAAGACGATTAGAAATGACGCTAAATTCCATAGGGCCAAGTTCTTCCCTTGAATTCCTTTCCCAACACGTAAATACAAATAAACGCTATAGACCGTGAGGACAATAAAGGAACCGATTACTTTTGCATCGTACCAAACAACATCTGGGAGCTTCATATATGCCCATTGTAACCCTAGAATAAGTGCCAATAAAAGCATCGGCACACCAATCACATTTAATACATGAGACATATGCTCAAGCTTTGCCAAATCCGCGATACGGATCAGCTTTTTTCCCCACTTCTTCCTTTTCAATAAATCGTACTGTATAACATACAATAATGAGAATACAGAAGAGATAGAGAAAGCGCCATAAGATAGAATCGCCATCGTAATATGTATAAAAAGAAGCTCCGATGCAAGTTGTCCAACCATAACCTCGGATTCATATTGAATTGGGGCAAAGGTATGGATAACCATAATCGCAAAGCCGACGACATTCGTAAAAAACACAATAAAATCGACCTTCATTAATCGATTGATCCCTAGTGATAATGAAACTAGGACCCAGACATAGAAATATAGTCCTTCGAAAATCGTGAGTACAGGGAATCTACCTGTATCCATCATGAAAAGCACTAAAAATATCGTCTGTAAAATCCATACAAACGCAAGTAACCAGAAGGCAACTTTGTTTGCTTTCCGGTTACTGTAAAGAAAATCAATGAAATATAATAAAATGCTCAATGCATACACAATAATCGTAAGTTCATGAAGCCGAGTCATATATTCTTCAATCATAGTTAGGACCCCTTTTTATGATTGAAAGGAAGCCTGTGGTGTAGCAACAACAGCTTTCTTAAAATCGCCTACTTCTTTCGATTCCTGCTGTTCTTTTACAAGTTCTTCAATGTTGAAGATTTTCATAAATAACGCTAATGATTCATCGGCATCTTTACATCCAGATAATTCTTTTACCTGCAGGATTGGATCCTTCAAAATCTGGTTGATAATGCTCTTCGTATGCTTATTTAGTACTTTTATATCCCGTTCAGATAAGTGTGGTAGCTTACGTTCAATGCTGTTCATCGTTTCAGCTTGAATTCCTTGTGCTTTTTCTCTTAAAGCAGCGATGACAGGGACAACACCAAGCGTATTTAACCATTGTTTAAACTCTACAATTTCAGCTTCAATCAACAACATAACTTTATTTGCTTCATGTTGACGTTCTTGTAGATTAGCTTCGACAATACCTTCTAAATCATCAATATCGTACAAGAAAACACCTTCAAGCTCTGCAAGCTTTGGATCAAGATCACGAGGAACGGCGATATCCACCATAAACAATGGCTTGCCTTTACGCATCTTTTCTACGTCTTCCATCATATCTTTTGTAATGACAAAATCCTTTGCACCTGTTGAGCTAATTAAAATATCGGCTTCTAAAAGGGCGCATTGAAGCTCATTCAAAGATTTTGCTTGTCCGGAAAAACGCTCCGCTAAGCTTTGTGCTTTTTCAAAAGTTCTATTAATAACCGTCACCTTGCTAACGCCGTTGCCATAGAGGTTCTGAATCGCTAGTTCACCCATTTTACCAGCACCAACAATAAGAACATGCTTATCTTCTAATGAACCGAAAATCTTTTTTGCTAATTCTACAGCTGCATAGCTAATGGAAACTGCATTTGCACCAATCTCTGTTTCAGAGTGAGCACGTTTCGCAAGTGTAATGACTTGTTTAAATAAGTGATTAAATACCGTACCCGTACTTTTAATTTCTTGTGCCTGAAAAAAGCTTGTTCGGACCTGACCTAGAATTTGTGTTTCACCTAGTACCATAGAATCTAAGCCACAGGCAACATTAAACAGATGGTCTAATGCCCCATCTTGTTCATAAGCAAATAAGTATGGTGAAAATTCTTGTTGAGGAATATCAAACCACTCTGACAGAAATTCTTTTATATAATAACGGCCAGTATGGAGCTGGTCGACAACAGCATAGATCTCCGTACGATTACATGTTGAGACAATAACGTTTTCGAGTATGCTCTTTTTCACGCTCAATTTCTGCATTGCTTCCGCAAGAACAGAAGGGTCAAACGTGAGTTTTTCACGAATTTCTACAGGGGCAGTTTTGTAATTTAGACCGACAGTTAGTATATGCATGCTTTTTTCGCACCCCCACTTGATAATCACAATTACTTAATAATAATTATAACATGAAATAATGCAGAAAGATTTTATAAATGTGAACATATGGTGAATAGCTGTGATATTATATAATGCGTAAACACCAAAATATTAAAATTATCCTACAAGAGGATTCGCAAGTTTACGACAAAGTTCGTCCTCTAGTACCATAACAAAAATAGCTTGCCTATTCAAGTAAACAATATTGGAAGTGAAACAATGAAAAATCAACGTATTTTCCCAGGGATTATCCTTTTAGGATTCGGGATCTTTTTTTATTTACAGCAATCACAAATTACTCTGTTTCAAGGATTTGATACTTGGCCAACCATCCTACTCATCGTTGGAATTGCCTTTTTATTTCAAGGATATATGGCAAAGGACCACGAAGCAATTTTACCCGGCGTTATTTTAGCTGGATTTGGCCTACATTTTCACGTTATTGAGAGATTCTCAATCTGGCCAAATTCGATTGGAGCTTTCATTCTCATAATTGCATTAGGCTTCCTTCTCCGCTATCAAAAGGTTGGCGACGGGCTCATTCAAGGAATTTTATTCTTAGTATTATCAATTGTATTGCTTTTTTATGACAAAATTACCGGATGGTTAGGATTAATTGAAAACGGAACAGCCGCCGTGTGGGAATTTTGGCCAATTATACTGGTTGTTTTTGGAGCCTATTTGTTGTTTATTAAGAAGAAATAGTGCTGTTCGTCCTGGACAAATGATAGACCTACATAAAAAAGCTTAGCAGTATCACTCTGCTAAGCTTTTTTCCTTACATATAACTCTTAATCACTGACCAAGCTTCGTCTTTTCCATGTCCTGTTTCGGAAGAAAAGAGGATGATATGGTCATTCGGGTGTAATTCTAAAGTTTCTTTTGTCACTTTAAAGTGTTTCTGCCATTGTGATTTTGAAATTTTGTCTGCCTTTGTTGCAATTACAATACACGGAATACCGTAATGCTTCAAGAAGTCATACATCATCACATCATCTTGCGTTGGGGGATGTCTTAAATCAACAATCATGATGACCGCTTTTAACTGCTCTCTCTTCGTTAAATATGTCTCAATCATCTTGCCCCAAGCTTCTCTTTCCTTTTTCGAAACCTTTGCATACCCATAACCAGGGACATCGACAAAATGTAAAATCTCATTAATCAAATAGAAATTTAACGTTTGCGTCTTTCCTGGCTTCGATGAAATCCTTGCCAAACCTTTTCGATTCAGCATTTTATTAATAAAAGAGGATTTCCCAACATTCGAACGTCCTGCCAAAGCAAACTCTGGTAAGTCGGTTTCCGGATATTGATCTGGTTTCACTGCACTAATTACAATCTCTGAACTAACTACTTTCATTACTCTGCACCACCACTCAAAGCATGCTTTAACACTTCATCCACATGAGTAACAGGTACAAACACGAGATCATTGCGCACACTTTCTGGAATATCTTCTATGTCTTTTTCATTGTCTTTCGGTAAAATAATTTTCGTAAGTCCCGCACGATGGGCACTTAATGTTTTTTCCTTCAATCCACCGATTGGAAGGACACGTCCTCTTAGCGTAATTTCACCTGTCATACCAACTTCTTTTCGAATTGGCTTTCCAGTTAACGCTGATACAAGTGCGGTCGCCATTGTAATCCCGGCTGATGGGCCATCCTTTGGCACCGCTCCTTCAGGAACGTGAATATGAATATCATGTTTCTCATGAAAATCAGGGTCAATTCCGAGTTCTTTTGCTTTCGAGCGGATATAACTAAACGCCGCTTGAGCAGATTCCTTCATTACATCGCCTAATTTTCCTGTTAAAATAAGCTTCCCTTTTCCTGGGGATAAGGAAACCTCAATTTGTAATGTATCTCCACCGACTGTTGTATAAGCAAGACCTGTTGCTACTCCAACTTGGTCTTCTAATTCAGCCTGACCATAACGGAAAATCGTTTTTCCTAAAAACTCTTCCACGTTTTTCTCTGATACGATTACTTTTTTCTTTTCGTTAGAAACTATAATTCGCGCCGTTTTTCTACAAATAGCAGCTAATTGGCGTTCCAAGCTTCGTACGCCTGCTTCTCTTGTATAGTAACGGACAATTTTCTGAATACCGTCTTCACGAACTTGCAACTGAGATTTTGTCATGCCATGATCTTTAATTTGCTTCGGTAGCAAGTGATCCTTGGCAATATGAATCTTTTCCAACTCAGTGTATCCGGCAATGGTGATGATTTCCATACGGTCTCTTAAAGGGCCTGGGATCGATGATAAATCATTCGCCGTCGCAACGAACATGACTTTAGACAAATCATATGTTTCTTCAATATAGTGATCGCTAAAGTTATGGTTTTGTTCTGGGTCTAAAACCTCTAACATTGCTGCAGAAGGGTCGCCTCTAAAATCACTGGACATTTTATCGATTTCATCCAATAAGAAAACAGGATTTATCGTACCAGCTTTTTTCATTCCTTGAATAATTCGTCCAGGCATCGCACCTACATAGGTTCTTCTATGGCCACGAATTTCTGATTCATCCCGTACACCACCGAGGGAAATGCGGACAAAATTACGATTCAGGGAACGAGCAATGGAACGCGCAAGACTTGTTTTACCTACTCCAGGAGGTCCAGCTAAGCATAAAATTGGTCCCTTTAGCGAATTCGTCATCTGTTGTACAGCTAAATATTCTAGGACCCGTTCTTTTACCTTTTCAAGACCATAATGGTCCTCATTCAATATTTTTTCTGCTTTGTTAATATCGAGGTCATCATCTGTCGCATTTGTCCAAGGCAAGCTTATGAGCCAATCAAGATAATTACGAATAACCGAGCTTTCAGCAGAAGTCGATGGAACCTTTTCATAACGGTCTAATTCCTTCAAAGCAACTTTTTTGACGTTCTCCGTCATATTCGCCTTCTCAATTTTCTCCGTTAATTCAGCGATTTCACCAGTCTTGCCTTCTTTATCGCCAAGCTCTTTCTGGATTGCCTTCATTTGTTCACGCAAATAGTATTCCTTTTGCGTTCTTTCCATCGATTTCTTAACTCGTTGGCCAATTTTCTTTTCTAAATTGAGCACTTCTTTTTCGTTATGAATGATTTCGATTAAACGATTAACTCTTTCTTTTACATTAATCGTTTCAAGGATTTCCTGCTTTTCCTTCAGCTTCAATGGAAGATGAGAGGCAATGATATCTGCTAATCTTCCCGGTTCTTCGATATCCACTAAGCTAGAATAGGTTTCAGCCGAAATCTTTTTCGACATTTTTATGTATTGCTCAAAATATTCAAGGAGCGTTCTCATGAATGCTTCATCTTCAACATCTTTTTCTGCCCCATCAACGTACGTTTTCAGGCTAACTGCATAATGATCCTTTTCATCAAAAAACTTGATGATTTCGGCTCTTTTTAACCCTTCAACTAAAACACGAATCGTCCCGTTTGGAAGCTTGAGCATTTGTTTGACCTTTGTTAAGGTCCCCATTGTGTATAAATCCTCTTCAAGAGGTTCATCTATGGATATATCTTTTTGAGTAGTTAAAAAAATGAGACTGTCATCAACCATTGCCTTTTCTAAAGCTTGCACAGATTTATCCCGGCCCACATCAAGATGCAAGACCATTGTAGGATATACGAGTAAGCCACGAAGCGGCAGGAGGGGGACGATAATGTCTTTCTTTTTCGCCATTCTCTAGCACCTCCAAATGCATATGTATCTTCAAAATTTAAGGATAATTCATTGTACAATTCTATCGTATTTGCTACCAATAGTCTATTTTAAGGCACATGAAGTATTTTTATTATCTGTTTTCTAATTGCCCTATTATACCGAAGACAAATAAAAACCTCGGTTTTCTAATGCAACCGAAGTTTTTATTTAACCTAAATACTTTCTTTTTTCTTCAGTTCGATTGATGCTGTAATCGCTTGTTGTGTTGGGTTTTCTTTTAATAGGGCAACATCAAATACTTCTGATAAGTGAGTAACCGGTACAATATTTATTCCGTCAATTTCATTCAAAATAGATTGGAGGTTTTCTTTTGGAATAATGACCGTCGTTGCACCAGCCTTTTTCGCCGCCTTGATTTTTGGATAGACTCCGCCAATTGGTTTCACATTGCCGTGAATACTTATTTCACCAGTCATCGCCACAGTATGGTCAATTGGCCGTTTGTAAATTGCAGAATAGATGCCCGTCGCCATCGCAATCCCTGCAGATGGCCCATCAATTGGTACTCCACCAGGAAAATTCACGTGGATATCAAATTCATCAGCCGGTACACCCATTGAACGAAGAACCGTGATTACATTTTCAATCGATCCTCTTGCCATACTCTTTCTCTTAATCGACTTACTTCTATCTCCAATGCTTTCCTCTTCAACAATTCCGGTAATATTAATCGAACCCTTTATTTTAGCCGGGATAGCCATAACTTCGATTTCTAATAAAGATCCTGTATTCGGTCCGTACACAGCTAGCCCATTAACTAAGCCTATAGAGGAAAAGTTCATTATTTTTCTTTCCATACGAGGTGTCAGCTGACTTGAATAAACGACCCATTCAATATCTTCGTCCTTGATAAAATCCCGATCCTCTTGAATTGCAATTCCAGCAGAGGTTTGAATTAAATTAACTGCTTCACGACCATTTCGCGCATAGTTCGCAAGCGTGGCCAAGCCTGTTTCACTTATTTTCAATCTTACTTTTTCTGCTGCTTTTCTTCCGACCTTTTCGATTTCTTCTTCTGTTAGTTCACGGAAAAAGACTTCCATACATCTTGACCGGATCGCAGGAGGAATTTCGCTTGGTGTCCTAGTTGTGGCGCCAATAAGACGAAAATCCGCAGGCAAACCATTTTTAAAAATATCATGAATATGAGTAGGTATTTGGTTGTTTTCTTCATTATAATAAGCACTTTCTAGAAATACCTTTCGATCCTCTAATACCTTTAAGAGCTTATTCATTTGGATCGGATGCAATTCACCGATTTCATCAATAAACAATACCCCGCCATGCGCATTCGTTACAGCACCCTGTTTTGGCTGTGGAATTCCAGCCTGACCCATGGCACCTGCCCCTTGATAAATCGGATCATGAACGGAGCCGATTAGCGGGTCAGCAATTCCTCTTTCATCAAATCGAGCAGTTGTTGCATCTAATTCGACGAACACAGAAGAATTTTTAAACGGAGATTTCGGATTCTTTTTTGCTTCTTCTAAAACTAATCGAGCAGCAGCTGTTTTTCCAACACCAGGCGGTCCATAAATAATGACGTGCTGCGGATTAGGTCCACACAACGCTGCCTTTAATGCCTTAATGCCGTCCTCTTGTCCAACGATGTCTGAGAAGGTAGATGGGCGAACCCGTTCTGAGAGCGGTTCAGTCAAAGAAATGGACCTCATTTTTCTTAATTGGTCCATTTCTTTTCTCGATTCCCTATCTATCGATACTTTTTGGGTACGCTGATTCCTTAGTAAATTCCAAAAATAAAGCCCTATGACAATCCCGAAAAAAAGCTGGATAAATAAGGCTATCGCTGTCCAACTCATTGGTTTTCCCTCCTGTATCTCTAGCTTGTTTGTATACTTGCTAGTATCTCCTTCTCAAGTTTGGAATAAACAAGATTTTTTGAGAAAACTTCCTTCATTTAAGGTGGAGAGAAATAAGTTACGTCTTTCTATTAGACGATTACTTTGCATAGTCCAACTAGAATGGAGTTCGGGCACTTATCATCAATTTCTGGGAAAATACGGCGGAGTTATGCGCCTGGGAAGTGGTAGTGGAGTGAGATGGTAACGGAAAATTCTTTAACGCCAGGTTGAGGAGGAGATTGAGGAAACCTGACCGACATTTCCACTTTGTACGCCAGGTCCAAGAGGATTACACCTCGACCTGACCGACAAATAGAAGAACTCGCAACAAAACAAAAAACTGCCCCACAAGATCATCTAATAAATGACCTAACGGGACAGTTTTCCTAGTCAAAACATTGCTTACGCAGATGTTTTTGTTTCTTTTTCAATTAAAGTGCCATCGTTTAATAAAAGCTTAGGCGCGCTATTGTCAGTAACAGTTTCCTTCGTAATAATACATTTTGTAATATCATCACGAGATGGTAAATCGTACATCACATCAAGCATGATTGCTTCAATGATAGAGCGAAGTCCACGAGCTCCTGTCTTACGTTCAATTGCTTTTTTCGCAATTTCCTTAAGAGCGTCTTCTTCAAAGTCAAGCTCCACATTATCAAGCTCAAGCATTTTTTGATATTGTTTCACCAATGCATTTTTAGGCTTTGTTAAGATCTCAATTAGTGCGTCTTCATCAAGAGGAGTTAGACTCGCAATGACCGGTAAACGACCAATAAACTCAGGAATAAGACCAAATCTTAATAAGTCCTCAGGTAAAACCTTTGATAATAAGTCCTTATCTTCAATCTCATGCTTTTTCACATCTGAACCAAATCCAATTACCTTTTGGCCAAGGCGACGCTTAATAATCGGTTCAATGCCATCAAATGCTCCACCGCAGATAAACAATATATTCGTTGTATCAATTTGAATGAATTCTTGGTGAGGATGCTTTCTTCCACCTTGTGGAGGAACGCTCGCAACCGTACCTTCAAGAATTTTCAATAATGCTTGCTGCACACCTTCACCAGATACGTCTCTTGTAATAGACGGGTTCTCTGACTTACGAGCAACCTTATCGATCTCATCGATATAAATAATGCCTTTTTCCGCTTTTTCAACATCATAATCAGCTGCTTGAATCAGTTTTAATAAAATGTTTTCAACATCTTCACCAACATAACCAGCCTCTGTAAGTGATGTTGCATCTGCAATTGCAAAAGGAACATTTAAAATACGAGCAAGAGTCTGCGCAAGTAATGTCTTACCACTACCTGTTGGACCAATCATCGCAATATTACTTTTTGATAACTCCACATCATCAATTTTACTGTTAGAGTTGATACGTTTGTAGTGGTTATAAACAGCTACAGCTAAATTCTTCTTAGCTTGGTCCTGACCAATTACGTATTCGTCTAAAATATCACGGATTTCTTTCGGCTTCGGTACATCCTTAAACTCAACTTCCTCTTCAGTACCAAGCTCTTCTTCCACAATCTCTGTGCAAAGTTCAATACATTCATCACATATATATACACCTGGTCCAGCTACAAGCTTTCGAACCTGATCCTGCGTCTTGCCACAGAAGGAACACTTTAATTGTCCTTTTTCATCATTAAATTTAAACAATTTCTTCACCCCTTGAAAAACTTCTAAACCATCTCAGGCCCTGCAGATCTAATCTGTCTTCTATCTAAACTATCTTTACTCAATTCCATTTTACGTGAGTATAAGGAGCAAAAAAATCCTCCAAAAACCCTAGGTCAAGCTTCAAATATTTCGTAGTTATGTATTGCATTGTACCACATTTTATGTAAGGACAGGAAACAATAACCCTTGAAGGTTTGAGATCGATTTAACTTTTCTTGCGTGATGTGGAATTTACTCGTGTACAGTTAAGCTTAACCAAAATTGAGTAACTTAAGTCGGTAGTTTTTGCTAAAGATATTTTTGCAATTACCTGACTTTTTCGTTCATCTCTTGATTAAGTCTTACTAAATAGTATATGTATGAAGATTATTGTATAAAACAAGGCACGATAAAATCGCGCCTTGTTTATTAAAATTTTTCTTATGAATTAGATTGTTTTGCTGTTTTCAACAAGGAAGTTAACGGCTTTACGAACTTGAATGTCCGCTCTAAGTCCATCTAGGCTTCCAAGTGCAGTTGTAATGTTTTCAACAGTCATGTTGTACATTTCAGCCATTTTATTAAGCTCTTCATCAACTTCTTCAGGAGTTACTTCGATGTTTTCTGCTTTTGCAACTGCTTCAAGAGTTAAGTTGATACGTACACGTGTAGCAGCTTCTTCCTTCATTTGAGCACGAAGAGCAGCTTCATCTTGTCCTGAGAACTGGTAGTAAAGGTCAAGATTTAAACCTTGCATTTGGATACGTTGTTCGAATTCTTGTAACATACGATCCACTTCATTTTCTACCAATACTTCTGGTACGTCGATTTCAGCATTTTCTGCTGCTTTTTCAACAACTGCATCACGAACACTATGTTCAGCTTCATGCTTCTTGTTGTCTTCTAAACGTGTTTTGATTTTTTCTTTTAATGCATCTAAAGTTTCAACTTCATCATCTGCATCTTTAGCAAATTCATCATCAAGCTCAGGAAGTACTTTACCTTTTACTTCATGAAGCTTTACTTTGAATACTGCTTTCTTACCAGCAAGCTCAGCAGCATGGTAATCTTCAGGGAATGTTACTTCAACTTCCTTTTCTTCTCCAGCAGCAGTACCAACTAATTGCTCTTCGAAGCCAGGAATGAATTGACCTGAACCTAGAACTAATGAATAGTTATCAGCTTGTCCACCTTCGAAAGCTTCTCCATCAACGAAACCTTCAAAATCCATAACAACTGTGTCGCCATCTACAGCTTTTTCGTTCTCTTTAACAACAAGCTCAGCATGACGCTCTTGAAGAGATTTTAATTCTGCTTCTACATCTTCAGCTGTTACTTCAGTATCAACCTTTTCAACTTCTAGGCCTTTGTATTCTCCAAGCTTTACTTCAGGCTTAACAGTTACAGTTGCTTTAAAAATTAAGCTTTTGCCTTGTTCAACTTGCTCTACATCGATTTCAGGGCGATCTACTGGCTCAATTCCAGCTTCGTCGATTGCCTTTGTATATGCTTCAGGAAGTAAAATATCGATAGCATCTTGGTATAAAGATTCTACTCCGAAACGCTTTTCAAACATTGCACGAGGCATTTTTCCTTTACGGAAGCCTGGTACGCTAACCTTTTGTACTACTTTTTTGAATGCAGCGTCTAAACCTTCGTTAAACTTTTCTGCATCTACTTCAAATGTAAGAACCCCTTGGTTCCCTTCTTGTTTTTCCCATTTTGCAGACATACTAAAATTCCCTCCAAAAATCTATTATCATTTTCATTTACTGATTAAATGATGAATATGTATCGTGAAATCCATATCCAATTAATATGTAAATACAAAAATTACACATTACAACCACTACATTATAACATACGATTTGTCCGTTTCAACTACAGAAGCTAGATTATCGGATAAGAAATTTTTTCTAATTTTCTTATGAAGGAACAAGCCTTTTCCATTTCAGCTAGCTCTACCTTATATTGAATCGCCATATCATCTATCAGCATTTCCACTCCATTAAATTCTAAGCCAATGAGATGATAAGAAGCTGCCCACACACGTGGGTCCTTAGGTTCTAATTCAAATGGAGAAATTAAAAACAGGTGTCTTTCCAAGAGACTCAGCATCTGTTGAAACAAAATCGGGTCCTTATCCTCAATCGGATTTAGTACCTGTTTGATTTCAAGAAACTGCTCGCTCTCTCGAATGGGAACAATAGCTGTTGGGATTACCATTTTCTCCGAATCGAATTTCTCAATATGAATCTCTTTCTCATATTCTTGCTCTTGTAAAATATTTAATAGCATCGTTTTAAGAAAAGGATGACCATCCTTACTTTTTAAGTAATCCTTTACTTCTTCTATGTATGGTCTCACATTTTTATGTGCAAGCTCCGCAATCGCCAAAACCTGTTTATTTGGGTCTCCCTCTAAGGAAAAATTCACAGGCTCCTCAAAATCTAATAAATCCTCGTTTTCTTCCTCATACTCTGAAAAAGTCCTGGCATCTGCCATTCGTTTACTAAAGGCTAGTAATTTCGAAAAATGCTCTTGCTTATCGAGCGGAATTTCCCGTTCTTCCTCTAGTACCTCAATGGTTGTGATAATTTCATCATATTCATGGAGTTGAACAAGAATCATTAAATACAAATCAACCGTTTGAAAATAGTCGCCGATATCTTCCTTCAGCATTTCCTTAGCAAGTTGCTTAGCATTTTGCAAAGCTCCTGCTTCATAGTAGGCTAAAACAAGACCAACATAAATATCCGAATCCTCAGGGGCGAGAGCTTTCGCCTCTTCAAACAGCTGAATAGCCTCTGAAAAATTTTTCTCTTGAAGCTGCTCTAGCCCTCGATCTAGTAACCTCTTTTCAAGGTTTGGAAACAGAATAACATTGCCATCTATTCTCTTTCGTCCCTTTTTCTTCATAAATGTACCGCCTTAAAATTTATTGAGGTAAGTTTAGCATGTACAAGCAAAAAAAACAAAATAGAAGCAAGCGGTTAAAACTAGCCGTCTGCTTCTATATAAAATGTAAGTATCATTAGTTTTGTAAAGCAGCTTCCCGTTGTTGCTCAAAGGCTGAAATTTCATCGTCGAGCTGAAGAGTGATTTCAATTTCATCCCATCCATTCACAAGCATCGTTTTCCAATACTGTGAGATCGGGAACTGTGTTGAAAAACCTTCATGGTCGGTAACACTCTGTTCTTCTAAATTGATGGAAAGAGTAAAGGATTTTTCCTTCCCTTTTGCTAGTAAGAATCCGACTTCCTCTTCTGTTAGAACAATAGGAACGATCCCATTTTTCAAACAGTTTTGATGAAAAATATCGGCAAAAGAAGGAGCGATGACTGCCTTAAAACCATAATCAAGGAGAGCCCATGGTGCATGTTCTCTTGAAGAACCGCAACCAAAGTTTTCATTTGCAATTAGAATTGTTGCCCCTTGATTTTCCGGCTGGTTTAGTTCGAACTCTTCATTAAGTACTCCTTCAGCTTTATAACGCCAGTCGTAAAATAAAAATCTACCAAAACCTGTTTTTTCAATTCTCTTTAAAAATTGCTTCGGAATGATTTGATCCGTATCTACATTGGCTCGATCAAGCGCTACCGCTTTTCCTTCAAATTCTTTGAATCCACTCATTGTAATCCCTCCCTTATACTGCCCCTACTGTAGCCTTGCGGATATCAACGAAATGACCATTTAATGCTGCAGCGGCAGCCATTTGCGGACTCACGAGATGCGTTCTTGCACCTGCACCTTGACGTCCTTCAAAATTCCGGTTCGAGGTAGAAGCGCAATGTTCGCCACTTGGGACCACGTCAGCATTCATGCTTAAGCACATGCTACAACCTGCATCGCGCCATTCAAACCCTGCATCCACAAAAATTTTATCTAAGCCTTCTGCTTCAGCAATTTTCTTAACCTGTTGAGAGCCTGGCACAACTAACGCTCTCACCTCAGGATGTACTTTTTGCCCTTTTACAACCTCGGCTGCCGCTCGAATATCCTCAATTCTCGAATTTGTACAGGAACCGATAAACACATGTTGAATCTTAATATCTTCAATTCTTTGACCTTCTGCTAATCCCATATATGAGAGAGCTCTCACCAGAGAATCTTTCTCTAGTTCGGTCTGATAATCATTTTGACGAGGGATGCTTGCATCTACCTTTGCTGTCATCGAAGGATTTGTTCCCCAGCTGACCATCGGAGCAATATCACTTCCGTCAACGACGATAACCTTGTCATATTCAGCATCTGAATCCGAGGCTAACTCTTTCCATTGCTGGACAACTTGGTCAAAACCTTCTCCTTTTGGAACATGTTTGCGTCCTCGTAAGTATTCAAAGGTTGTCTCATCAGGACTTACTAAACCTGCTCGAGCTCCACCTTCAATCGACATATTACAAATCGTCATTCTCTCTTCCATCGAAAGGTTTTTGATGACATCACCGCAATACTCGATGACATAACCTGTACCAAATCTAATCCCATAAGTAGCAAGAACGTACAAAATAACATCCTTTGCCGTAACACCCTTTGCCAACTCTCCATTGATTTCAAGTTTCAATGTTTTTGGCTTTGATTGCCACAATGTTTGTGTCGCCAAAACATGTTCAACCTCACTCGTTCCGATTCCAAAAGCTAATGCCCCAAAGGCACCGTGAGTAGAAGTATGGCTATCTCCACAAACAATCGTTTTTCCTGGCTGTGTCAGACCTAACTCAGGACCAATCACGTGGACAATTCCTTGCTCTGGACTATCAATGCCCGCAAGTTCTATTCCGAATTCAAGACAATTTTTCTCAAGGGTTGTCATTTGATTTAAAGCGACTTGGTCATCGATTTGCTTACGATTAATCGTCGGAACATTGTGGTCCATTGTAGCAAACGTTTTATCTGGCCTACGAACCTTCCGATTTTTCATCCTTAAGCCTGAAAAGGCCTGCGGTGAGGTAACTTCGTGAACAAGATGTAAATCGATATAGAGCAAATCCGGTTTTCCTTCTTCTCTATGGACTACATGATTTGCCCAAATCTTATCTACGATTGATTTCCCCATCTTTATCCCCTCCTAATATTACTTTATAGTCAAACACGACCTCTAGGGTCGTGTTTCAGTGTTTGAGTAAAGTTCTAGAATCAGACGTAACAACTCATAATGCTTTGAGTGGCTTCATTTTCAAGAATTGTTGCCTTTACTTCTTCAACCATTTCAGTTGTCGAGACTAGCTTTTTCCCTGGTGATGCAATATCTCTAGTACGGTAGCCGTTATTTAATACTTCATTAACGGATGACTCCACCGCTTGTGCCTCAGTCTCTAATCCGAAGGAAAGTCGTAGCATCATCGCGACCGAAAGAATGGTAGCAAGGGGATTCGCAATATTTTGCCCTTCGATGTCTGGTGCCGATCCATGAATCGGTTCATACAGATACGGACCTTTTTCCGAAATACTAGCAGATGGCAACATTCCGAGAGAGCCTGTTAAAACAGATGCCTCATCACTCAAGATATCTCCAAACATATTCTCTGTCACAACAACATCGAATTGCTTTGGATTTCGAACCATCTGCATCGCTGCATTGTCTACAAGCATATGTTCAAGGGTTACTTCTGGGAAATCCTTCGCCACTTCCTCTGCAACTTCTCTCCACATTCGACTAGATTCCAATACATTGGCCTTATCAACAGACGTGACTTTGCCACCACGATTTTTGGCTAACTCAAATGCAAGCTTGATCACTCGAGTCATTTCCTCTTTTTGATAAAACAACGTATCAACTACGACATCACGACCATCCTGGGTAGAACGCTCACTTGGCTTTCCAAAATAAAGGCCACCTGTTAGCTCTCGCACCATTAATAGATCGACATCCTCAATCACTTCTTTTTTCAATGGTGATGCGTCCGCAAGACTAGAATAATAGATTGTTGGACGTAAATTTGCATAAAGGTCGAGCTCTTTACGAATTTTTAGTAAACCTCTTTCTGGACGTAGATGGACAGGTATTTGATCCCACTTCGGACCACCAACTGCTCCTAATAGAACCGCATCGCTATTTTTGCATAGCTCAATTGTTTCATCTGGCAATGGTGTACCCATCTCATCTACTGCGCCACCACCAATTTTCCCATAGGAGAAGGAAAACCGGTGTCCAAATCGTTCTCCAATTGCTTGGAGGACGTCAACCGCACCTCTAGTAACCTCTTTTCCAATACCGTCTCCTGGTAAAATAGCGATTCGTTTTTTCACCATTACCCCTCCATAAAATTTATTTTGATACAACTTCCTTTTTACGATTTTTGTTAACGAACGGCATCATTGCACGAAGCTCTTTACCGACCTTCTCGATTAAATGCTCATTTTCACTTTCATTGATGGCATTGAATACTGGACGGTTCGCTTGGTTTTCAAGAATCCAACTCTTTGCAAATTGTCCATCTTGGATATCCTTTAGAACTGCTTTCATCTCTTTCTTCACTTCATCTGTTACTATACGAGGTCCTGTGACAAAATCTCCCCATTGTGCTGTATCAGAAATCGAATAGCGCATTCCAGCTAAGCCGCCTTCATACATTAAGTCTACGATTAGCTTTAACTCATGTAATGTTTCAAAATACGCTAATTCTGGTTGATAACCAGCTTCTACAAGTGTTTCAAATCCTGCTTTAACGAGGGCTGTCGTACCTCCGCAAAGTACAGCTTGTTCACCAAAAAGATCCGTTTCTGTTTCTTCTTTGAACGTTGTTTCAAGTGCTCCAGCTCTTAACGCTCCGATTGCTCTTGCGTATGCAAGGGCCAATTCTCTAGCCTCTCCAGAAACATCTTGATAGATGGCAAACAATGCAGGTACACCAGCATCTTCCTGGTATGTTCTTCTTACGAGATGTCCTGGTCCTTTTGGAGCAACTAATAGAACATCACAAGTTTTCGGTGGAACGATTTGATGGAAATGAATATTGAAACCATGAGCAAACATTAACGCTTGGCTTGTCAGATTCGGTTCGATTTCTTCTTTGTATACTTTCGGTTGTAATTCATCTGGTAAAAGAATCATGACCACATCTGCTTGTGCCGTTGCTTCTCCAACAGAGTAAACTTCCAATCCATCTTCTACTGCTTTATCCCAAGACTTTCCTTGGCGTAATCCAACAACAACATTTACGCCACTGTCTCTCATATTCAGTGCATGGGCATGCCCTTGTGAACCATATCCAATAACAGCTACCTTTTTTCCATTTAAATATTGCTCGTTCGCATCTCCGTTATAATACATTTTTGCCATTTGTAATCTCCCTCTCTATATGTTTGTTTTTTAAACGATTGATATATTTTTTACTGGATTATTACCGCGTTGAGTTCCTCTTAAGAAGGCTGTTGTGCCTGTTCTTGCTAATTCTTTAATGCCATAAGGCTTAATGAGTTCGATAAAAGCTTCAATTTTATCGGATTCTCCAGTAATTTGAATAACAAGAGTATCCTTGCCAATATCAACTACAGAAGCTCTAAATGGTTCGATTAATGCATTCAGTTCACTCCGGGTATTAGGTGTGGAAAGAACTTTAATTAAAGCCAGTTCTCTCGAAACAATCGCTTGGTCACTAAGGTCTGACACCTTGAGAACATCAATTTGCTTGTTTAATTGCTTCGTAATTTGTTCAATGACACTGTCATTTTCCACATTGACGACACAGGTAATGCGCGAAACTCCTTCAACTTCTGAATGACCAACCGTAATGCTTTCAATGTTGTAATTTCTTTTCGAAAAGAGGTTCGTAATTCGATTTAACACCCCTGGCCGATTGTTTACGGTTAATGTAATAATCCTTTTCATTGCTTTTTCACACCTACCATTTCATTCAAGCCTTTTCCTGGTGCAATCATTGGATACACGTTTTCTTTCGGATCAATACGGATATCAAGCAACACCGGGTCTTTGTTGCTTAGTACTTCTGTAAAAATTTTCTCTGCTTCTTCCTCAGTTTCAATCACATACCCTTTGATATCGTAAGCATCCGCAAGCTTCACGAAGGATGGCTGGATTGGATTTTTGCTGTGTGAATAGCGTTCTTCGTAAAAGAGTTCCTGCCACTGCCGCACCATTCCGAGCGATCCATTATTCATAATGACAATCTTTACCGGTAGATTGAATTCTCGAATCACAGCTAACTCCTGTGTAGTCATTTGAAAGCCACCATCTCCAAGCACCGCTAAAACACAAGCATCTTTATCTGCTAGAGAGGCACCAATACTAGCCGGCAATCCGAATCCCATCGTTCCTAATCCGCCTGATGTTACCCAACGATTTGCCTTAGAGAACTTATAAAATTGAGCTGCCCACATTTGATGCTGCCCTACATCGGTTACGACAATCGCTTCACCGTTTGTTTTTTCATAAAGCATTTCTAAAACCTTTTGTGGCTTAAGTGCATGATCATTTTCATAGAAGTAAGGATATTCTTCCTTCCAGCTTGTCAATGTTTGCAGCCATTCTTCATTGGAAGGCGGTTTTCCTTCTTGAGCAATTAGTTGAACCAACGCTTCTTTCGCATCAGCTACTACTGGGATTTCAGTCGGAACATTTTTGCCGATTTCAGCTGGGTCAATATCGACATGAGCAACCGTTGCATTCGGAGCAAAGCAGCTTAAGTTCCCTGTTAACCGGTCATCAAATCGAGCACCGATATTGATAAGAAGGTCAGCCTCATAGAGGGCCATATTAGCGGCATAACAGCCATGCATTCCACCCATTCCTAGGAACATCTCATGTTCTGCAGGAAATCCACCGAGTCCAAGCAGAGTATGAACAACCGGAATTTTCTGTTGCTCAACATATGCTTTCAAATCAGCAGCAGCATTGGCATGTAATACTCCTGCACCTGCTAAAATGACTGGCTTTTTCGCTCTGCTTACCGCTTCAGTTAGCTTGCGAATTTGCAAATAATTTGGTTTTAACGTTGGTTGATAGCCGGGTAACTGAATTTCCTTTTCCTCCGGAACTTCTGCAGTCCCGATGGCAATATCCTTGGGAATATCGATGAGAACAGGACCCGGTCTACCTGAAGTTGCTATATAAAAAGCTTCTTTAATCACATGAGGGATATCCTCAACATTTCGAACCTGATAGTTATATTTAGTAATCGGAGTTGTGATTCCTAAAACATCCGCTTCTTGGAAAGCATCTGTTCCAATCACACCAGTTGCAACTTGCCCAGTAAAGACAACGAGCGGAAGAGAGTCTATCATCGCATCTGTTAATCCAGTGACAATATTCGTTGCACCGGGCCCTGATGTTACAATCACGACACCTGGTTTTCCAGAAATTCGTGCATAGCCTTCAGCAGCATGAATTCCTCCTTGTTCATGACGCGGTAGAACATGCAAAATTTTAGAATCGTAGATTTTGTCATAAATAGGTAAGACTGCCCCACCTGGATACCCAAAAATTACTTCAACATTCTCCTTTTCTAAAGCTTGCAGCAAAAGCTCCGAACCACTCATCGGTTTGTTTTCAGCCTTTATGTTTGTAAAGGCAGTTTCCTGTAACATTCCTTGCCCTCCTCTTATCCATTCAAAATTTTTTAAACCAAGATTTAAACAATATAAAAAACCCTCCCATCCCTCGTATGCCTAAAAAAATAAGGCGAAAGGGATGAAAAGGCTTTATAGCTTTTCCACGGTACCACCCTTGTTCACGCAATAGCTTGCGTGCACTTATGGCCAACACTCTGACCTTTTTGATAACGAGTGTCTACCACTCGACTGTCTCTACTCGATCATTCTTTCAAGACAGCACTCTGAGGTGAGTTCATTTTATGTAGTGACTACCGGTTCTCAGCACCTCCGGCTCTCTGTTAATCAACTATCAATAAAACTACTTATCCTCTTCGTCGCTTTACATTATGAAGTAATCCTTAGCTTACGTTTGGCGTCCTTTCGGTGTAAACCTTCACACCTTCGAGAACAACCCGTTCGCGGAATTTTGCTAAAAGTTTTTTCGTGTGGACGCCAGGAACTCCATCCCCTATCGTTCTACCATCCACTTTTACCACCGCAATTACTTCTGCTGCTGTGCCAGTTAAAAACACCTCATCTGCGGTATAAACATCATGTCGAGTGAACGGTTCTTCTTTTACTTCGTAGCCAAGTTCTTGAGCAATATCGATAACCGCATTTCTTGTAATTCCATCTAAAGCACCAACATATCCTGGTGGTGTATAGAAACAACCATTTTTTAAAATAAAGACGTTGTCAGCAGAGCCTTCTGCTACATAGCCTTGGTCATTTAACATTAGAGCTTCACTTACATTTGCTAGATGAGCCTCAATTTTCACAAGTACATTGTTTAAGTAGTTCAAGGATTTGACCTTCGGGCTCAACACATCTGGCCGATTTCTTCTCGTAGCTACAGTAACGATTTCTAGGCCAGATTCGTATAATTCTTTCGGAAAAATGGACAATGGTTCGACTATGACCACAACGCTCGCTTTCGGACATTTGTATGGATCCAATCCCAGGTCACCGATCCCTCTAGAAACAACAACTCTGATATAAGCATCTTCTACATTATTTTTTTCAACAGTATTAGCAATGATCTTCGTTAGTTCTTCTTCTGTATATGGAATATTTAAGAGAATTGATTTCGCAGAGTTATATAAGCGTTCCATATGCTCCTTCATGCGAAAAATATTCCCGCTATATACTCGAATTCCCTCAAATACACCGTCACCGTAGAGGAAGCCATGGTCGTAGACAGAAACCTTGGCATTTTCTTTCGTGACGTATTGATCATTTAGGAATATCCATTGCTCTGGCACGAAACTCACCTCTTTACTTTAATATTAAACCGCTTTAAACGACTGAAATTCTGAGTAAAAAAAAGATATAATTAAAGATTCCAAAAATTTATCGCGCTTTCAGTTCCTTATCCAAGATCTTATATTTGAGGACTATCTTACTCGGATTTTCTCCCTTCGTCAACAGTATTTTTAAGAATTGTGCGATTATTTAAATAAATCTTTTAATTTGAATCCGCTTACAATATTGGTACGTCAATCGTTACGAAAAGAAAAATTTTTATAATTTTTTGACGATTATTTTTTTAGAATTAAGAGCCCAATTTTTCATAGATATATTAATAGAAGAAACACGGATTTAATGTTAGCTTTCCTAACACCGAAGAAAGCGCTTTAACAATTTCGAGGATGGACAAGTTCAAAAATGAAAAAAAAGCTGCCCAAAAGCAGCCTCACGGTAAATTTCCCTTTCCTTTACCAATCTCTGATGTTTTAAAGGGATGATTCAATTCGGTCTAACCATTCGTGTAGCAGCGAATTAAAAATTTCTGGTTGTTCAATTTGCAAATTATGACCCGCGGTATCCAATACAGTAAATGTACCTCTTGGATATTTATCTATTATTTCTAGTGCATCTTTGAAACCAACAACAGAATCCTGTCTCCCTAAAAGGAACACACTAGGTTTTTCAAATTCAACTTGATCCACCTTAAAGGAAAATTCATATTTAGCCATTACCTTTATTAATAAATTCTCATCTGCAATTTTACACCCATTTAAAACTTCCTCGTTGTATCTTACCCAATTATACTCATCAAGAATAACTTGATTTGCCTTGAAATCTTCTAATTCGTCATTAGTAAGACTTGCAATAAATTGTTCGTCCGATCTCATAATTTTATGTTCATCGACTGTTCTTTCTTCTTTATTAGGAATAATAACCGGGCAAATGAAAGCCGCTCCTAAAATTTGTTCCTTACGTTTTTCAATTATTCCTCTGGCTATATAACCACCATATTATTCCCCAGCAATTAAGAATTTTTGATTTTGCAGGACAGCTTCAATAAATTCCAATACGGCATTTAACATTTCGTCAGAACTGCTGATTTCATTATAATTTTTTGTTAATCCCATTCCCGGAAGATCTATGTAAATACGTCTAAAGCCATTTCTTTCAGTAAACACTGGCTCCATACACCCACTCATTAGTCTGTGATCGGGTGCAAAGCCATGTATCAATAGTATTGGTATCCCCTCTCCAACCTCTTCATAATAAATCTCTGCGTTGGAAACATTACAGTATGCCATTCCTCGCCCTTCTTCCCATTCTAAAATCGTCTATACTATTTTAATTTTATACTAAGTTTAGATTTGTCTCAAAATGGAAGTACCTATTTATAACATCGAAAATAATAAAAATGGCATAAAAAAAACCGTTAAGTTTCGTCAACTTAACGGGTATGTATATGGTGTGTATAAATGGCGTCCCAGGAGAGATTCGAACTCCCGACCGTACGCTTAGAAGGCGTATGCTCTATCCGGCTGAGCTACTGGGACAAATATAAGTATTCTTTTTTGTCTCACTTGTTTTTCGAGGACATTTTTTATTATATTAGGCTAACATTTAAAAGTCAATAGAAAAATTCATTTTTTTGCTGTGAAAATCAAAGGGGTGCTTACCCCCTTGATTATTTCACACAATCATCCGAGATTAAACGTTTGTCGCAATTCCACCATTTCACCACGGTCGAAATCATGAACTTCTAGTTCAACTTTATTCCCTTGGATGTCTAAGAGTACATAAGTCCGTTCTTGTCTTCCTCTTGGTAAGCGAAGACTACCTGGGTTAAGGAACAGCTTTCCTCGAACTAATTCCGCTCCCAATAGGTGAGAATGTCCAAAACAAACGACCTGGGCACTGACCTCATCTGCACGATAAAGTAACTTCATCAACGAAGACTTCACACCAAAAAGATGTCCGTGAGTGACGAAAAAGCGAAGACCATTAGATTCCACAAAGATTTCATTTTCAAAATCTCCTGTAAAGTCACAGTTTCCCTTCACCACAGTATATCCCTGTATTTCCTCATCGTTTTTTTCAAGCTCTGAATCACCACAGTGAATCATGAGCTCGACTTCTTGTCCATGGCGTTTTTTTAACTCCTCAAGTTCTGCCCGTTGGCCATGACTATCACTTACAACTAGCACCTTTGCCATAAAAATCGCACCTTCTACAAACTAAATTTACTTGAATTCAATATGCTTTCAAGATTTTTTAGAGCCTTAGCACGATGACTGATTTGGCTCTTTACTTCAGGCTCGAGCTCCGCCATTGCTTTTCCAAGTTCCTTCACGAAAAAGATTGGATCGTAGCCGAAGCCATGATTTCCTCTTCTCTCCCTTAAAATCATCCCTTCGCATGTACCATGTACAGTAAGGGATTCTCCATCTGGAAATGCAACAGCTAATGCACAGTAAAAACGCGCAGTTCTTTCTTCATCGGGAACCTCTTCAAGTTCTTTTAAAACCTTATCCATATTGGCCTCATCACTTTTTTCAAGACCTGCATAACGTGCTGAATAGATTCCTGGAGCTCCGTTCAAAGCATCAACAATTAACCCGGAATCATCAGAGATGACGACCTGCCCAGTTATTTTACATACAGCTTCTGCTTTCAGAAGTGCATTTTCTTCAAATGTCTTACCTGTCTCTTCAATATCCTCGAAATCATCAAAATCTAATAATGTTTTTACTTCATAGCCTAGTGGAAGGAACATTCTTTCGAATTCTTTCACCTTGCCTCTATTTTTTGTCGCGATAATTACAGTTTTCATTTAGATTTTTTCTCCTCAATTTTTGCCGCTGCTTCTTCACCAATCGCCATACGTTGATGTTCAAATAGTTCAGAAATCCCTTCCTGCGCTGCTTTTAACAACTGCTGCAATTGATCATAGGAAAAAGTAGCTTCTTCTCCTGTTCCTTGCACCTCTACGAACTCACCATTACCTGTCATAACGATATTCATATCAACATTTGCTTGTGAATCTTCTATGTAATTTAAATCTAGTACAACTTCATTGTCTTCTAAAATTCCAACACTTGTTGCCGCAAGGAAATCCTTGACCGGATATTTGGAAAGCTTACGGTCCTTATAAACCTTATGTAATGCTTGCGTCATCGCTACAAAAGCACCTGTAATGGAAGCAGTTCTTGTACCTCCATCTGCTTGGATGACATCACAATCTACCCATACTGTTCTTTCGCCAAGAGCCTCTAAATCAACAACTGCCCGAAGTGCTCGGCCGATTAAACGTTGAATTTCCATCGTACGCCCTGTAATTTTCCCTTTAGCTGATTCCCGAATATTTCGTTGTCCTGTGGCACGAGGAAGCATCGAATATTCTGCAGTAACCCAGCCTTTCCCTTGTCCTCTCATAAAAGGAGGTACCTTCTCTTCAATCGTTGCTGTACAAATTACTTTCGTATTCCCTACTGTAATGAGTACAGAGCCTTCTGGATGTATTAAATAATCCGTATCAATTTGGATTGGTCGCAATTGAAAGGATTCTCTTTCGTCATGACGCATTTGTTATTTCCTCCTTCTCCATACACTAGAGTCTATTTTACAATGATTTAAGTATAATTTCTGCATTAACGTATTTGAATTAAGTTCCCTTATATTGAAAGAACTTCAATGAAAGAAGAGGTGGCCCCATTTAGCCAACCTCTTACTTTCGTCCTTTATATAGTATATCAAAAAAGATTTTTTAAAAACTACCTGTATTGACATTTTCAGGTCGAGTAACTGGTTCGGCTAGCTTTTCCCCGTTCTCTCTGACAAGATCTGCTTTTCCATTTACCATCACTTCAACACTTTCAATGCCCTTCTGTTCAGTTAGAGAAAGAACAAGTGAGTTCAAGACATGCTCAGAAATGATTTTTTCTTCAAAGCTACCGTAAATGGATTCATTGAAATTCAATGTCACTTTTCCATCTTCAATCTTTGGCTCATCTAATAGAGCAACATCAGGAGCAAAATCATTAATTAAAGGTGAATTATAGCTCGGACCTTTGACCAATTCTGCTACAAGGCCTTCAATATCATTTTCCTCAACGCGACGCGTGACAGGGACATAGTAGTATGCTCCCTCATCTCCAGCTACATAATAGACTGTTGCCGCTTCTGTATTTGTAATATCCACAACATCTGAAGTATCAATATTGATTCCATTTACACGACTAATTGATGCACCAATTGGTGTACCAGCTACTGGCATTTCATTTAAATCATGACCATTTAATTGGAGCTTCACATTCTCAATCGAATCAAATTGAGTTAATGTCCAAGTGACTGCCTGTAATATCTTCAGTTCGTCCTCTGGTTTGTAATTTTTAAACTCATTCGAAAAATTGACAATCGCTGTCTTGTCTTTCACATTAATATTTACTTCTGTGTCAGCCGGTAAAACCGCTGCAAATCCATTTGGCAATAGTTCTGTAACTGGCCCATCTTGAACTAAATATTCAATCGCTTGTTTTGCGACTGATTCGGTTTTGGGCAGCTCCAACGTCTGAGGTACCACATAACCATTTTTATCAAACAAATAAAGCTCTGTTCCAATCGTTTCTTCTGCTACTTCTTGATCCACACCTTCTTCAGCAACACTTCCCTCTGTAACTGTTCCGTCATCAGTATACGTTACCGTTTTAGGCGGATCTATTTCCTCTTTCTTTTCACTTCCTAGCAATCCACAGCCAGATAACAGAACGGATGAAATAATCACTGATGTGAATATAGTAGTTCTCTTGTTAATGGACATGCATATCCCTCCAAAGACAGTTTGTACTAACATATATACGAGCCCTATTTTCAAATTAGACCGCAACTGATAAAAAAAATGGACAAATATAAAATGTTGTTAACACAATCAAAAAAATAAGCCTCCTTAACGGAGACTTTTACTTCCAATTTTGATTTTTTGTACATTGGTGATATCTTTCCCTAGCCAGCTCGAAGCGATTTTTGAAAAAATACGACTTGAACCTGTTGTGAAATATTCATGTTCTGGAATCTCACTATTGTTCGTAAGCAAACCTTTATAATTTAAGATACTACTTACTTCTCTTGCCGTTTCTTCCCCTGAACTAATCACATTAATACCTGTTCCCATCGTCGCTTTAATGATCGGTTCTAAAAGCGGGTAATGGGTACAGCCTAATATTAGGGTATCTAATCCTTTATTTTGTAGCGGAATGAGCGTTTCCGCCACAACCTTTCTTGCGACTGGACCATCATAATCACCACTCTCTACTAATGGAACAAATTTCGGACAAGCCAAGCTGGTCACTTTTGTTTTTCCATTAATCGATTTTAAGGCAATTTCGTAAGCATTACTCTTAATTGTTCCAATGGTTCCAATCACACCAATTTGATAATTCTTCGTTACCTTTAGAGCCGTTATCGCTCCTGGATAAATCACACCAATAACCGGAATTGGTAAGGTTCTTTTAATTTCCTCCAGAGCCACAGCGGTAGCCGTGTTACAAGCAATAACGAGCATTTTAATATTTTTATCTAATAAAAAATCTGTAAGCTGCCATGTAAACTTTTTTACTTCTTCACCGGAGCGGGGGCCATATGGACATCTAGCTGTATCGCCTAAATATACAATCTGTTCATACGGTAGCTGTCTCATGATTTCCTTTGCTACCGTTAGACCACCTACACCAGAATCAATAATCCCAATTGGTTGTTCCAAAAATCTCGCCTCATTCTCGCATATCTTGATGTAATCGCATTAAGTTGTCCTTTAGCGTGATAACCTCTTCATCAGAGTGATTTTTTAGCACTTCCTGAAGGTAAACTTGACGTTTTTTAATTACTTCGTCAATAATTCTTTCCCCTTCTGCTAAAAGATGAATCCTGACGACACGTCGATCCTTCGGGTCCTTTACACGCTTCACTAATTCGTTGCGTTCCATTCGGTCGACAAGGTCAGTTGTTGTGCTAAAGGCTAAATACATTTTATTCGATAATTCACCAATTGTCATGTCTCCTTCTTCAAAAAGCCACTGCAAGGCGACAAACTGAGGAGGCGTAATTGTATAATTACTAAGGATTTCTCTTCCCTTTTGTTTCACAATTCCTGATATGTATCGCAAATCCTTTTCTATGTCTGCAACAATCGATAAATCTTTAGGCTCTTTCGTTTTCTCTTGCTCCATCCCACTACCACTCCCCTATTCCGAATCCGTACCAAGCATATAATTTTCTTTTATTTTCTACCTTTTTTCTTGAAATTTCAAGAAGAAATAGAAGTAGGTCGTCGGATACTGTCGAAAATGTGTAAACCGGCACCCAAATTGGATAGCCGGTTTTCATTTAAAGTTCTAGCTCTCCCATTCGAAGGAGCTCTACAACGGCTTGTGAACGCCCCTTAACGCCGAGTTTCTGCATGGCATTCGAAATATGATTCCGAACCGTTTTTTCGCTGATAAACAGTTCACTAGCGATTTCTTTCGTAGTTTTATCTTGTACTAATAACTCAAATACTTCTCTTTCACGTTTGGTGAGTAATGGCTTGTGAGTATATTCATTCTCCTTCAAGTATTGTAACCCTCCTTGCCTTCGCCAGCTATGAACAGCGGGGTGGGTATATATTTAGTCACGATATCATATGTGAATTAATCAACGGGAGTGACTACAATCCTTTAAAGGAGTTCGTGTTTTATAAAAAAATGTGCGAATGCGGAGTTTATTAGATAGCTCCCTCTTTCAGTTCAAATTCTTCCTTCATACTTTCTGTCCATGGAAGACTCTTACCTGTCTTTCTAGAAATCTGAACAATCGTACCACGGCCCACAAAACAAATATCTCCGTTTTCATTTTTTCCCATATAGTGAATATCGACTGAGGAAGTTCCAACACTATTCGCCTTCACATATATCCTTAATCTTTCGTCGAAAAATACTTGTTTAAGAAAATCACATTGCAGGTCTGCCACAACAATTATAGCCTCGCTTTTTTCATTCAACCAATCAGCCATGAATCCTTTGCTCTTAAAAAATTCAATCCGCGCTTCTTCATAATATGTAAAAGGGACCGTATTGTTTAAATGTCCAAACATATCCGTCTCGGAAAATCTTACTTTTACTGGATAATAAAAATCAAAATCCTTCTGCCACGCGACTAAATCGTCTATATAGCTAATTCTGCTCATCTAAATCCCTCCTAGTTTGTATGAATGACTATTCATTCATTATAAATCATTTTCGGATAATTGGGAATACTTTAGAAT
Source organism: Bacillus yapensis (assembly GCF_005280205.1). Taxonomy (GTDB): domain Bacteria; phylum Bacillota; class Bacilli; order Bacillales; family Cytobacillaceae; genus Robertmurraya; species Robertmurraya yapensis. The sequence continues at coordinate 67,271 of NZ_SUND01000019.1, forward strand.
GGTTGGGTGCAATGAGGAGAATTACATTGTGCAGGGTTGCTTTCTGAAAGAGGTAATTTTAGCGCTGATAATCGTGTACTACAGGATATTTTGAAAATTACGCCCTTCTGTATAGCAAATAAGTTTTGTACGACACATCTCTATCAAAAGGTTCTATTCTGTCAGACAAATTCCGATTGTACGCCACATTCCCCTCAAAAGGCTCTATTCTGTCAGACAAATCCTATTTGTACGCCACATTTCTCTCAAAAGGCTCTATTCTGTCAGACAAATCCTATTTGTACGCCACATTTCTCTCAAAAGGCCCTGTTCTGTCAGACAAATCCTATTTGTACGCCACATTTCTCTAAAATAGCTCTATTCTGTCAGACAAATTCCGATTGTACGCCACATTCCTCTATAACATCTCTATTCTGTCCGACAAATGCAAAAAAGCTGCCCCGAAAGGCCTTGAAACAGCCAATCGGGACAGCTTTCCATATTATACTTACACTTGATCGCTTCCGAAGAAGTTCTTGAATGATTGAATTGCAGTGTCTCTATTTAATGCTGCGATTGATGTTGTCAATGGTATACCTTTTGGACAAGATTGAACGCAGTTTTGTGAGTTTCCACAGTTAGCAAGTCCACCGTCTCCCATAATAGCATCTAAGCGTTCAGCTTTATGCATCTCTCCAGTAGGATGAGAGTTAAATAGGCGAACCTGAGAAAGCGGTGCAGGACCGATAAAGTTGGAATTGCTATTTACGTTTGGACAAGCTTCTAGACAAACACCGCAAGTCATACATTTTGATAGCTCATAAGCCCATTGGCGTTTTTTCTCAGGCATACGAGGTCCAGGACCTAGATCGTATGTACCATCGATCGGAATCCATGCCTTTACCTTTTTCAAGGAATCGAACATACGGCTTCTATCCACTTGTAAGTCCCTAATGACAGGGAATGTACGCATTGGCTCTAAGCGAATTGGTTGCTCAAGTTGGTCAACAATCGCCGAACAAGATTGACGCGGTTTTCCGTTGATAACCATGGAACAAGCTCCACATACTTCTTCCAGACAGTTCATATCCCAAGTAATTGGAGAACTTTCTTGTCCTTTTGCATTAACTGGATTACGACGAATCTCCATCAATGCAGAAATTACGTTCATATTCGGACGATAAGGTACTTCAAATTCTTCCTGATATGGTTCAGCTTCAGGTGAATCTTGTCTTGAAATAATAAATCGAACAGTTCTAGTTTCAGACATAGTTTAGTTCTCCTCCTTTTTCTTAGAATAATCACGCTTACGCGGTGCGATTAAGGAAGTGTCTACATCTTCGTAGTGGAATGCAGGTGCTTGTTTCTCATCTACAAATTTTGCCATTGTTGTCTTTAGGAATTCCTCATCATTTCTCTCAGGGAAGTCTGGCTTATAATGAGCTCCACGGCTTTCATTACGATTGTAAGCACCGATTGTAATAACACGAGCCAACTGAAGCATGTTTTGTAGCTGACGAGTGAACGCAGCCCCTTGGTTGCTCCATTTTGCTGTGTCATTAATATTAATATTTTCATAACGCTCAAGTAGCTCTTGTAATTTCTCGTCTGTTTTCAATAATTTATCATTGTAACGAACAACAGTAACATTATCTGTCATCCATTCGCCTAGCTCTTTATGAAGAACATAAGCATTTTCAGTTCCATCCATGGACATGATGTTGTTCCATTTCTCTTGTTCTTGTTGAACATGCTGATCAAATAGAGAAGAAGAAAGAGAATCAACACTCTTTTCAAGACCATTAATATATTTCACAGCATTTGGACCAGCAACCATACCACCATAAATGGCAGATAGTAATGAGTTTGCTCCAAGACGGTTTGCACCGTGCTGCGAATAATCACATTCACCTGCTGCAAATAAGCCAGGAATATTCGTCATTTGATCGTAATCAACCCATAGACCACCCATTGAATAGTGAACAGCCGGGAAGATTTTCATTGGTAATTTACGAGGGTCTTCACCAGTAAACTTCTCATAAATTTCAATAATTCCACCAAGCTTAATATCAAGCTCTTTAGGATCTTTATGAGAAAGATCCAGGTACACCATGTTTTCTCCATTAATTCCTAATTTTTGATTTACACACACATCAAAAATTTCACGAGTAGCAATATCACGAGGAACTAAGTTTCCGTACGCAGGATATTTTTCCTCTAAGAAATACCAAGGCTTACCATCTTTATAAGTCCAAACACGTCCACCTTCTCCACGAGCAGATTCACTCATTAGACGAAGTTTGTCATCCCCAGGAATCGCTGTAGGGTGAATTTGAATAAACTCACCATTTGCATAATAAGCGCCTTGCTGATACACGATAGATGCAGCAGAACCAGTGTTAATAACAGAGTTAGTAGATTTACCAAAGATAATTCCAGGGCCACCAGATGCTAGAATAACCGCATCAGCAGGGAATGATTTAATTTCCATTGATGTTAGGTTTTGCGCCATGATTCCACGGCAAATTCCTTCATCATCAACAATTACTCCCAAGAACTCCCAGCCTTCAAATTTGGATACTAGTCCAGCAACCTCATGACGACGAACCTGCTCATCTAATGCATAAAGAAGCTGTTGTCCTGTTGTCGCTCCTGCGAATGCAGTACGGTGATGCTGTGTACCTCCAAAACGTCTGAAATCTAGCAATCCTTCTGGAGTACGGTTGAACATTACACCCATACGGTCAAATAAATGGATAATTCCAGGCGCAGCTTCACACATCGCTTTAACAGGCGCTTGGTTTGCTAAAAAGTCTCCACCATAAATGGTATCGTCAAAATGAATATAAGGTGAGTCTCCTTCACCTTTTGTATTTACCGCTCCATTAATACCACCTTGGGCACAAACAGAGTGAGAACGTTTCACTGGTACTAATGAAAATAATTCTACTGATGTTCCTGTCTCAGCAGCTTTGATCGTTGCCATTAAGCCAGCCAATCCACCACCGACTACAATAACTTTTCCTTTAGCCACGCGTATCACTCCTAACTTATATCTCTAGCAATCTATTAAACGAACGCGAATATTGCACGAATCCCTACAATTGATAGGGCAATAAAAATTACCAACGTTACATATGTGGAAATTAATTGTGATCTTGGAGAAACAGTAATTCCCCAGCTCACAGCAAAGGACCATAGTCCATTCGCAAAATGGAAAATCGCAGATACGACTCCAATTACGTAGAATGCAACCATGAATGGATTTGATAGAATACTTTCCATCATATCGAAGTTAACATCAGCTCCGAAAGCGGCCGCAATTCTCGTTTCCCATACATGCCACGCAAGAAAGATGAGTGTAATTACGCCAGTTACGCGTTGGAGTAAGAACATCCAGTTGCGGAAAAAACTATATCGGCTCACATTATTTTTTGCTGTGAAGGCAATATAAATTCCATAAATTGCATGAAACAACAATGGTAAGAAAATAACAAAAATTTCTAAGAAAGTTCTAAAAGGTAAAGATTCCATAAAATGTGCAGCTTTGTTAAAGGATTCCTCTCCTCCAGTAGCAAAATGATTGACCACTAGATGTTGTACAAGGAAAAGCCCAACTGGAATAACACCAAGCAGTGAATGCAACCTGCGATTAAAAAACTCTCGATTACTCGCCATGAATTTACCCCCTTTTTGAATTTAAGCCACGAAGCTTTTCGTTTCTTCCCTATTCCCCTTTGATAGGAAATTCAATCATACTCACTATGTAAAAAATAGTTCGACATTTTTTACAATTGTGTGACATGTTCATTTTACTCCCTACTATGGAGAGCGTCAAGAAAACGGATACACAAAATTTCCTATATAAACAAAATCTTTTGATATTATAAACAATGAAAATTACTTTGTTTGTCCCCTTTTTTTCTATATATTAAAATAGCAATTATTACTAATTGTATAACTATTCTTTTTTTATTTTTTACGCGTAAAATCGAATAAATTGTATATAATAGAATCATAGAAAGAGGGGAAGAACGTTGACCGAAATAAATACTTCTGAAATCGTCATTCAAACAGAGTCTGACTCTGTTCCAGTGTTTGGATATGAACTAATACGCGAAATACTTTTGCCAAATATTCTAGGTAAAGAAACCTCAGCCATTCTTTATTGGGCTGGAAAAGACCTAGCACGAAAATTCCCACTACAATCAATGAACGAGATTATTGATTTTTTCCAAAAAGCAGGTTGGGGCCATTTGACAATTTTGAACGAAGCAAAAAATGAACTAGAAGTTGAACTGACAAGCATCCTAACTTCGGAAGGATCGAAGAAAAAAGATACATCAACTTTCCAGCTCGAAGCAGGATTCCTTGCCCAACAAATCGAATTCCAGAAAGACGTTATCGCAGAGTGCTATGAGCATCCGAAAAAACGCGCGAAAAAAATCATCTTCACGATCAAGTGGGATCGTAAGGACCCGGTTGATTAATACTATATGTACAAAATAAGCCAAAAAGCGTACAAACGCATTTTGGCTATTTTTTTGCTCTATTGCTTCACAGCTGTACGAGCTAATTCAAAAGCTTGATGCAGGGCTTCTACAGCCTTGAGCATATTTTTTTCTTCAACTACAGTTGAGACCTTGATCTCAGATGTACTAACCATTTTCACTTCGATATCATTCGCTGCTAATACTTCAAACATCGTAGCAGCTACTCCTGGATTTGAAACCATGCCTGAGCCGACAATAGAAACTTTTGCTAAATCTTCCTCAAACTGAATATTTTCGTATTGGAGTACCTCTTTATGGTCAACAAAGACCTGTAGCGTATCCTTAATGTCCTGGGATTGAATGGAAAAAGATACATCAGTTGTATTTTTATTTGTTGTACTTTGAATGATAATATCCACATTAATATGATGTTTTGCCAACGTTGTAAAAATCGTAGACAGGCTCTTTAATGTATTCGAAAGTCCTAATACGGTTACTTTCGTGATTTCATCTTCAAAAGCAACTCCTCTAACAACTAAATTTTCTTCCATTCTGCCTTCCTCCTCAATAATCGTTCCTGATTCCTTTTCCATACTTGAGCGAACCTCTAGCGGGACTTGATAATTTTTTGCAAATTCAACAGCTCGTGGATGAAGTACGCCAGCCCCTAAATTAGCTAATTCAAGCATCTCGTCATATGAAATGCTTGATAATTTTCTCGCATCCTTTATATATCGAGGATCGGTTGTGAATACGCCTGTTACATCTGTATAAATATCACATTTATCCGCTTTTAGTGCTGCTGCTAGAGCAACTGCCGTTGTATCTGATCCCCCACGACCAAGCGTAACAATTTCACCATCGATTGTTGACCCTTGGAAGCCGGCTACTACAACGATTTTCCCTTCTTCAAGTTCTTTATTGACTCTGTTTGTATCAATATTTAGAATGCGTGCATTTCCAAAAACGGGCTCCGTTTCTATACCTGCTTGCCAACCCGTAAACGAAACCGCATCATACCCCTTAGTATGTAAAGCCATTGCTAATAAGGAAATCGTAATTTGCTCTCCTGTCGTAAGAAGCATATCCATTTCCCTTTTACTAGGTTGCTTTGATATCTCTTGTGCTAAAGAAACAAGCTGGTCCGTAGTTTTTCCCATTGCAGAAACGACTACCACTACGTTGTTGCCTCTGTTCTTTTCTTCAATGACACGAGTTGCGACATTCATGATTCGTTCTGGACTTCCTACTGAAGTACCACCAAATTTTTGTACGATTAATCCCACTTTTGTCCCTTCTTTCTTCTCCCCTAGAATCTTTTTTGCTTTTCTCATAGTCTTTACAAAAAGTGACTTTTCACATAAAGAAAAAATCATTTTGCACTTATGAAAGCTTTTTTCTCATTGAGAATAGTACTTTCTCTCCAAAAGAAGACAATAAAAAAAGCAATGAGATTCTATCTCATTGCTGCGTAATATAACGTAAAAAAAGAAATTGTACGTTCGCACCAAAAGATAGCTCTCCAAGACATAACATCTTGACAATCCTGCATTTATTCAATACAGAACCAGCTTAGAAAGATATGAGTCTTTCTTCACTTCGGCGGTCCATCCCTTTCAAAGCCCCTCACAGAAACTCATCTTTCTCCGAGCTTTTACTCTTAATGTCCGCACCTCTATCTTCACTTTAATTAAGTAAAGTGATAGCGTTATGAAATTGTTCTCATTATAGCATAGCCATTTTTTGAAAACAATGTTATTCTTGCAATTTTCTAAACAATAACTCGGCTGTATTCGGTGGAATTCCTAAGTCTCGGAATTCTTGAAGAGACGCCTCTTTCATTTTTTTGACCGAGCCAAAAGCTTTTAATAGCTGTTTCTTTCGCTTTTCACCGATTCCTGGAATGTCATCCAAAATCGATTGAAAAGCAGTCTTCCCTCGCAATTGACGATGGAATGTAATGGCAAAGCGATGGACTTCATCCTGAATCCTTTGAAGCAGGTAAAATTCCTGACTATTTCTTGCCAGTGGAATCATTTCAAGAGGATTTCCAAATAATAGCTGAGATGTGCGATGCTTATCATCCTTCACTAAACCTGAAAGAGGAATATCAAGACCTAATTCATTTTCAAGAACATCTCGAACAGCCTCTACATGTCCTTTTCCCCCATCAATCATAATGAGATCTGGGAGGGGAAGAGCTTCCTTTAACGCTCTTGAATATCGTCTACGAACAACTTCACGCATCGAATCATAATCATCTGGTCCTGTCACCGTCTTAATTTTATATTTTCGATAGTCGCGCTTTGATGGCTTTCCATCAATAAACACAACCATTGCAGATACAGGGTCAGTCCCTTGAATATTCGAATTATCAAATGCCTCAATGCGATGAGGCGTGGCAATACCCAGTTGAGCTCCTAACTGTTCCACAGCCTTAATCGTTCTTTGTTCATCTCGTTCAACTAATGAGAATTTTTCCTTTAGGGCAATCGTCGCATTTTTTTTCGCAAGCAGGAGCAAATCCTTTTTTTGGCCCCTCTTTGGTTGAATGATTTTAACGTTTAGAAGTGCATTAGCAAGTTGCTCATCGACTTTCTCTGGTAAAAGGATTTCTTTTGGCTTAAAATGGCTTGCTTGATCGTAAAAGCGGCCGAGAAATGTTAAAAACTCCTCTTCCGGCTCACTATAAATCGGAAACATTGAGACATCTCGTTCAATCAGTTTTCCTTGTCTCACGAAAAAGACCTGTACACACATCCAGCCTTTGTCCACAGCATAAGCAAATACATCTCGATCTGTGAAGTCAGTAGACGTCATCTTTTGCTTTTCCATCGTTGACTCGATATGTGCAATCTGGTCGCGAAACTCTTTCGCTCTTTCAAAATCCAACTCTTCAGAAGCCTTCAGCATTTTTTCTGTCAGCTCATTTTTGATCTCTTTATAGCCACCGTTTAAGAATTTTGTAATTTCCTCAACCATTTCCTGATAGGTCGCTTCTGGGACTTCATTCACACATGGAGCCAAACATTGTCCCAAATGGTAATAAAGACATACTCGGTCAGGAAGAGTTGAGCATTTTCTTAAAGGATAAATACGGTCTAATAATTTTTTTGTTTCATTGGCTGCACCAACGTTTGGATAGGGACCGAAATACTTTCCTTTATCCTTTTTCACTTTTCGTGTTGTGATGAGACGCGGATGCCGTTCTGCCGTCAATTTTATAAAAGGATACGTTTTATCATCCTTCAGCATGACATTGTATTTCGGGTCATGCTTTTTAATCAGATTAAGTTCTAATAGCAATGCTTCAATATTGGAAGAAGTGACGATATATTCGAAGTCTTCGATTTCACTTACGAGTCTTTGTGTTTTTCCATCATGGGAACCCGTAAAGTAGGAACGCACACGATTCTTCAATACCTTCGCTTTTCCTACATAAATAATCGTTCCTTGTCGGTCCTTCATCAAGTAGCATCCAGGCTGATCAGGGAGTAGTGCTAATTTATTTTTAATTGTGTCATTCATCTTGATTTCCCCACCTACACGACTCTATTTATGTTAACTATAACAAAAAAATCTCCTGACAACATCTTGTCAGGAGATTTTTCATACATTTTATAGATGTGAGTTTAAGCGCTCAGCTAATGCTTCTTTTGGTTGGAAGCCTACTACTTTGTCAACTACTTCTCCATCTTTGAATACAAGCAATGTAGGGATACTCATAACACCAAATTTAGCTGCTGTTTCTTGGTTATCATCTACATCAAGCTTGACGATTTTTAACTTATCTCCAATTTCTGCATCCAATTCTTCAAGTACTGGAGCAATCATTTTACAAGGGCCACACCATGGTGCCCAGAAATCAGCTAAAACTACGCCAGAACCAGTTTCCGTATCGAAAGTTTGGTCAGTAACATTTGTAATCGCCATTGTTTTGCCTCCTAAAATAAACTAGCTATGGATAGGAAAATAAGCTTGAATCCTATATAGCCCAATATTGTAATTAAATACTAAGGTCAGTATAACATCGATTATTACGCGATGCTAATAATTTGTTCGAAACTAATTTTCCCTGAAAAAAGGCTTCTATTCACAATATGAAAGGTCTCAAAAATAAAGAACGAGCGGATTTTGCCGCCCGTCCAATTTACATTCTCTTTTTATGCATTTACTTTCAATTTCTTAAACTCTTCTGTTAGCATTGGTACGACTTCAAAAAGATCACCCACGATGCCGTAATCAGCTACGTTAAAGATATTCGCTTCTGGATCTTTATTAATCGCTACAATGACTTTGGAATTTGACATACCAGCTAAGTGCTGAATTGCTCCAGAAATTCCGCAAGCAATGTAAAGGTCAGGCGTTACAACTTTACCTGTTTGACCAATCTGTAAAGAATAGTCACAATACTCAGCGTCACAAGCTCCACGGGAAGCGCCAACTGCTCCACCAAGTACTTGAGCAAGTTCTTTCAATGGCTCAAAGCCGTCCTCGCTCTTAACACCACGACCACCTGCTACAACCACTTTTGCTTCTGAAAGGTCAACCCCTTCAGTTGCCTTACGTACCACTTCTTTAATAATCGTACGCAAGTCTTTAATATCAACAGAAAGTGTTGATACATCGCCTGTTCTAGACTCATCTTTTTCTAACGGAGCAATATTGTTCGGACGAACAGTCGCGAAAATTAATCCATCGGTCACAATCTTTTTCTCAAAAGCTTTACCTGAATAGATTGGACGAGTAAAGACGATATTGCCACCTTCAACTTCAATGGATGTTACATCAGAAATTAATCCAGAGCTTAATTTACCTGCAATCCTTGGAGACAAATCCTTTCCAAGAGAAGTGTGTCCAATTACTAACCCTTCTGGCTGTTCGGATTCAATTACCGCAAGTACACCTTGCGCATAGCCATCAGATGTATATTGGGCTAATTTATCATTTTCAACGACTACAACGCGATCAGCACCATTTTGAATTAATTCTACAGCTAAGCTACTGACAGAAGCGCCAAGTAGTACCCCAACTACTTCTCCACCTTCAGCAATTGTTTTTGCTGCACCGACTGCTTCGTATGATACGTTACGTAATTGTCCATCACGGACTTCACCTAACACTAATACTTTTCTAGCCATTTCGATTCCCCCTGTGTGATATTTTCAAGTTTTCTCCCAGTCTTAAACTACTTTTGCTTCATTGTGAAGCAGGCTTACTAATTCTTTTACTTGATCAGCTAACTCTCCTTCAAGCACTTTTCCTGCTTGTTTTTGAGCTGGTAGGTAAATTTCAATTGTTTTTGTTTTGGCTTCCACGTCATCTTCTTCTAGATCTAGATCGTCTAGCTCTAATTCATCAAGCGGTTTCTTTTTCGCCTTCATGATTCCTGGTAAAGATGGATAGCGTGGTTCATTCAAACCTTGTTGAGCTGTAACAAGTAAAGGCAAGCTAGTTTCAATTACTTCAGAGTCACCTTCAACATCACGAACAACAGTTACTGTTGAACCATTGATTTCTAGATTCGTAATGGTCGTTACATATGGAATATTCAATAGCTCAGCAACACGTGGACCAACTTGACCAGAACCACCGTCGATAGCTACGTTTCCTCCAATAATTAAATCAGCGTCTTTATCCTTTAAATATTCAGCTAAAATTTTTGCAGTTGTAAATTGGTCACTATATTCAAGGTCATCTTCTGTATTGATTAAGACTGCCTTATCTGCTCCCATTGCAAGTGCTGTACGAAGTTGCTTTTCTGCTTCTTCGCTTCCTACTGTAATAACGGTAACTTCTCCACCTTGGGCATCGCGAACTTGTATCGCCTCTTCAATTGCATATTCATCGTAAGGATTGATGATGAACTCTGCACCATCCTCGTTAATCTTTCCGCCAGAAATTGAGATCTTCTCTTCCGTATCAAATGTTCTTTTCATTAATACAAAGATGTTCATGTTTTTTCCCTCCTAATATTTTTCAAAATCAATCTTTTGCTAAGGGTACTCATTACAAATGCAATGCAGAACCCGAAAATATGTTAAAGAGACTTGCTAGATACAAGCTCCTAAACTCAAATGAATGTTAACGCTATCAATTTTCGGAAAATTTAAAGGGATTATCTCCCTTTAAATTGCGGTTCTCTTTTTTCAATAAAAGCTGAGATCCCTTCCTTTGCATCCTTAGAGGCAAAAACCTCACCAAATAGTTGGGCTTCTTTTTCTACGCCACTATGAAACTCTCTTGTTTTTCCATAGTTTAATAGCTCAATAGCAGCCTTGAGAGCAGCAGGGCTCTTCTTCGCAATCTTTTTCGCCATTGCATAGGCATTATCCAATAATTCTTCTTCTGGATAAGCATGATTAGCAAGTCCATACTGTACGGCTTCAGTACCTAAAATGGGGTCACTGGTAAATAACATTTCTGCCGCTCTTGCAACACCCACATAACGTGGTAGTCTCTGGGTACCTGCAAATCCTGGAATAAGCCCTAGCTGTAATTCAGGCAATCCTAGCTTCGCCTTTTCAGTTACAAGTCTAAAGTGGCATGCCATTGCAAGCTCTAATCCGCCACCTAGTGCAGCTCCGTGAATAGCTGCGATAACAGGCTTCGGAAAATTTTCAATTCGCTCAAATAAGTCTTGACCGTTCCGACCTAAATTTGCAAAAGCATCGCCTGTCTGAACCTCTGTGAATTCTTTAATATCGGCTCCAGCTGAGAAGAATCTCCCTTCTCCATGAATGAGAACAACGCGTATTTCGTTGTTCGGCTCAATTTCATCAAGAACACCCGTAAGTTCCTTGATTAAGCCTGAAGATAAAGCATTTGCTGGTGGGCGATTAATGGTAATCGTTGCAATTCTATCTTCGTAAGACCAATTTAAGTATTCCACTTAAATTCCTCCTTTTTATTTCGTGCTACATCCATGTAAGAGCAATTTATGAACCGGAGCTGCTAATGCCTGTAAGTCATATTTTAAATCACTCATGACCCAAGTTGTCGCTGTTTCATCCATCGTACCGAAAATCATTTGTCGAGCTAGTCGAACATTTAAATCACTAGCAAATTCTCCACTTTCCATACCCTCGATTAAAATTTGGTCAATCACCTTTAAGTACCCTTTAAGTACATTATTAATTCTTAAACGAAGTTCCTTATTGGATTGTCTTAATTCTAATTGAGTCACGATAGCTAGTTGTGGATCTTCTGAAAGGATTTTAAAGTGGGTTTCGACCATCTTTAATAACTTCTCTGCCGCAACTTGTTTTCCTGCTATCTTTTCTTCAATTTTTTCTACAAAATTACCCATTTTTTCTTGAAAAAGAGAGATGAGAATATCCTCTTTATTCTTGAAATATAAATAAATGGTTCCGTCTGCAACTCCTGCCTGTTTGGCTATTTTTGATACCTGTGCTTGGTGGTAGCCATTTTCAGCAATCACAATCACGGCCGCATCAATAATTTGCATATACTTTGGTCTGTCTTTTTTCAATCAACTTACTCCTTCCAAAAAACCTCTAAGCAAACATCTATGTTAAACGTACTATTCCATTTTACTAAAATAATTCCAGAAATAAAAAATAAAATTATGAATGAATGGTCATTCATAATTTTATGATAGTAGCCAATTAATTGAATGTCAAGAAAATATGAATCCTTCTGAAAAAATTTGTGTACAAGCCTTACAGTTCAAAAAAAATAATTGGATTTAAGCTTTTTTCTCTTCTTGTTCTAGTTTTTTCTTTTCTTCATCCACCAAAGTTCTTCTTAAAATTTTTCCAACAGCTGTCTTTGGCAATTCTTTTCTAAACTCATATATTCTTGGAGCTTTATAAGCTGCGAGTGATTTACGAGCAAATTCATTCAGCTCTTTCTCTGTTACAGTTGCTCCTTCTTTTAAAACAACATATGCTTTGACCGTTTCTCCCCGATACGGATCAGGTACACCAGCAACCACCACTTCGACAATATCTGGATGCTCATATAACACTTCTTCTATTTCACGAGGATAAATATTATAACCACCCGCAATGATCATATCCTTTTTCCGGTCCACAACATAGAAATATCCATCTTCATCCATATACCCTAAATCTCCTGTTAAAAGCCAACCATCTCGGAGGGTTTGAGCAGTTTCTTCAGGACGATTCCAATAGCCCTTCATCACTTGAGGTCCATTCACACATATTTCTCCCATTTCACCTGCTGGTAAACGTTCGCCGGTTTCTAAGGAAAATATCCCCGCATCTGTGTCTGGCCAAGGTACTCCAATACTGCCTTTCACACGTGGACGATCCCATAGAAAGTTTGCATGGGTAACAGGTGAAGACTCGGTTAATCCATAACCCTCTACTAACTTTCCTCCAGTCACCTCTTCAAATTTCTGTTGAACCTCCACTGGTAATGGAGCGGAGCCAGAAATACAAGAATCAATGGAAGAGAGATCATATTTGTGTAAGTCAGGATGATTTAACAAGCCAATATACATTGTTGGTGCCCCAGGAAACAATGTCGGGCGTTGCTTTTGAATGGTTTTAAGAGCAGTCTCCATATCAAACTTCGGAAGAAGAACCATTTTGTTTCCTTGCATGACTGAAAGGATTAGGACGGTTGTCATTCCATACACATGGAAAAATGGCAGGAATCCGAGGACCACTTCTTCCCCTTTTTTACACTTATACAGCCAAGCCTCACACATCGCTGCATTAGAAACAAGATTTTTATGAGTTAGCATGACACCTTTCGGAAAACCAGTTGTTCCTCCGGTATATTGGAGTAATGCTAGGTCTTCTTCAAAATCAAATTCAAGCTCTTTCAATGTCTTTTCCGGTTGTTTTAGTATTTCAGTAAAAAGATGTTGATTCCCTTCATGTTTAACCTCAACTGAAAAACCATATTGCTTTTTCTGGATAAATGGATAGATTAAATTTTTCGGGAATGGAAGATAGTTTTTGATAGCGGTTACAATAACGTGTTCTAAATCCGTTTGTGGCATCACCTTCATAATGCGTGGATAAAGAATATCTAGAGACACAATGATCTTTGTTCCCGAGTCTTGCATTTGATATTGAAGTTCTCGTTCTACATACAGTGGATTGGTTTGAACGACTATTCCACCTGCAAACAATATTCCATAATAACTAATGACAGCTTGCGGACAGTTCGGCAGCATAATCGCTACTCGATCCCCTTTTTCTATCCCCAAATCCTGTAGATATGCTGCAAACTTGAGCGACTGTTCGTAAACTTCCTTATAGCTTATTTCCTTACCCATAAAATGAATAGCAATCTTGCTGGGGAATTCTTCAGCTGTATTTTTCAAATAGTTTTGGACGGGTTCATCGGTGTAGGACAAGGTGTGTGGAATTTCTTCTGGATAGTGCTTGAGCCAAGGCTTCAGCTCTGACATATTCGGGCCCCCTTTTCTTTTAAAATTTAGAACATTCGAATTGTTCTTTCTCAATTATAATATAGTATACATATTGTGACAATTCACATTTGTCCTAGGGGAAATGTCTAATCTCAAAAAAAGTGCCAAACCCTGCACTATACAACGTAAGGTTTGGCACTTTTAACTCTATAATAATTCCTGATTAGCAAGTAAAAATATACTTAGAAACGGTTACCCTATAGTAAGTAAATCACGCCAACAACAAAGAAGATGGCACATACAACAAATAAGATTTTAGCTAATTTCTCCAACTTGTACTCGCTCCTTATGCAATGCTAGCACCGATTACGTAAGATAAACTTATGGATATCATCATCGAAATGAAACCTACTGCCCGATTATCGTTCTCAATCTCTACATCAATTTTGAACTTTGGTGTAAAAAATTCAAAAATAAAGTAGCCCAATAACAATAAGAAAAATCCAAATACTCCCCAACCAATCATCGTAAACAAACTATCATGTTGAGAGATAGAATGACGGAATACGTTCACGATTCCAAAGATTTTCCCTCCCGTAGCCATAGCTACCGAGATATTGCCATTTTTAATCTGTTCCCAGTTCCGATACTTCGTTACCAGCTCAAAAACCGCTAAAAAGACGACTAAACATAGAATCACAATACTGAAATATCCAGCTGTCTGGACAAAAGCATTCTCCCAAAAACTCATGTTTAAACTCTCCCCATTATTTAAATTCTACTACTGTGACACCAGTTCCACCTTCGCCAGCATCACCGAAGCGGATTTTTTTGACAGAGCGATGATTACGTAAATATTCCTGAACACCTTGTCTCAAGGCGCCGGTTCCTTTTCCATGAATAATCGAGACCCGAGGATAACCAGCGAGTAAGGCATCATCAATGTACTTTTCTACCCTCACCAAAGCGTCTTCAAACCGCTCACCTCTTAGGTCGAGTTCAAGATTCACGTGAAAATCTTTGCCTTTAATTGTAGCGAGAGGTTTTGTCTCTTTTACTTTTTCACTTTTAATAAACTGTAGGTCCTTTTCTTCAACCTTCATTTTTAAAATACCAATTTGAACATGCCACTCCGTTTCAGAAGATCGCTTAATCAATTGACCGTTTTGACCAAAGCTTAATACTTTAACCTCATCTCCAGGTTTGAAGTTATGCTTCTTATTTGCTGTCGCAGCTGCTTTTTTCGATTGCTTCGTTTTTGGCACAGCTTCTTCTAAACGTCGTTTTGCTTCAATCAATTCATGTTCTTTAACTTCTGCATGTTTCTCAAATTGCATTTTTCTTAAATCACGAATGATTTCTTCAGCTTCTGCTTTAGCCTTTTCGACAATCTGCTGAGCCTTTTCCTTCGCTTTTTCATCTAAGGTTTCCTTGCGATTATAATACTCAGCCATTTGTTTCTGAAGGTCCGCATGGAGCTTTTCAGCGTCTCGCATTAAGCTATGCGCTTCTTCGCGTTCTCTTTCTGCTTGACGTCTATTTTCTTCTAACGCAGCAATCATGCTTTCGACTTGATTCGTATCGGCACTCACATGAGACCTTGCTGTTTCGATGACGCTTTCCTTTAACCCTAATCGTTTGGAGATTTCAAAGGCGTTGCTTCGTCCCGGAACTCCAATTAAAAGCTTATAGGTTGGGCTAAGCGTCTCAACATCAAATTCGACACTCGCATTGATAACCCCTTCTCGGTTATATCCATACGCTTTTAGTTCAGGATAGTGGGTAGTAGCAATGACACGTGCCCCTGTTTTATAAACCTCATCTAAAATCGAAATTGCAAGGGCAGCCCCTTCTTGTGGATCCGTCCCTGCACCTAACTCGTCGAACAGGACTAAGCTCTGGAAGTCTACTTCATTTAAGATGTCCACGATGTTGACCATATGAGAAGAGAATGTACTTAAGCTTTGCTCAATCGATTGTTCATCCCCAATATCAGCAAAAACAGAGCCAAATACCGCCATTTCTGACCCATCTAACGCAGGAATTTGTAGGCCGGCTTGAGCCATTAACGTACAAAGTCCAACCGTTTTTAATGTCACTGTTTTACCACCTGTATTTGGTCCAGTAATGACAATCGTTGAAAAGTCTTTACCAAGATAAATATCATTCGCCACGACAACATTCGTTGGAATTAATGGATGCCTTGCTTTTACTAGCGAAATTCTTCCTTCATCATTCATCTTTGGTTTAGATGCTTTAATCTTCTTACCATAACGAGCCTTGGCAAACATAAAATCTACCTGTGCGAGCACATAAACGATCGTTCTTAGTTCATTCGTATATCCAGCCACTAGACCCGACAATTCAATTAGAATTCGCTCAATTTCCTGCTGTTCTTTTACCCGGATTTCCTGAAGTTCGTTGTTTAACTGAACAATCGATTGTGGTTCAATAAACAATGTTTGTCCTGAGGAGCTTTGATCGTGAATAATTCCACCATAATGCCCTCTGTATTCTTGCTTAACCGGAATAACGAATCGGTCATTACGAATCGTCACAATAGCATCTGATAGCATTTTTTGTGCATTGGAAGAGCGAATCATACTTTCAAGACGTTCTCTTACTCTTCCTTCTTTTGCACGCAATTGATTTCGGAGCGAACGTAATACTTCACTCGCACTATCAAGTACTGCCCCATTATCATCAACCGCATTTCGGATGGCTTCTTCTAATTCCGCTAAAACGACGATTTTATTTGTCAATTCTGATAGATGTGGGAGCTGAATCTCTTCTTCAATCAAATCTTCCACAAATTTTCTAATCATGCGGCTCGCATGAATCGTACTTGAGATTTGCATAAGTTCGTGTGGACTCAGCATACCGCCAATTTCTGCCCGTTTGATATGTTGGCGAATATCAAAAATCCCACCTAGTGGAACATTTCCTTTTAATCGTAAAATATTCGAAGCTTCATCTGTTTCTTCCTGTCTTTTTACAACTTCCTCAAGGTTTGTGGAAGGCATAAGCTCTTGAACTAATGTGCTTCCCAATGAAGATGAAGCGTGCTCGAGCACCTGCTCCTTGATTTTGTCAAATTCTAATACCTTTAGAACTCTTTGTTGCATGGAGAGGAACCTCCTTTTCTCTAACGCACAAATTTGTGCACACCAATTATTTTTTTTGCAAGAAGCTGAGTAATTCGTCTAAGCCTGATGCATTTAAAACGCTTGAACGCTTAACCCAGCCTTTTTTCCCTTGTGACACACCGATTTCCATTTGAGGGAGTGTCTCCATTCTATGGGCATCCGTGTTAATGACAATCTTTACGCCAGCTTCTGCGGCCTTTCGGATATTCTCTGCATTTAAATCCAAGCGATTCGGATTGGAATTCAATTCAAGCGCTGTATTTGTTTCTTTCGCAAGCTCAATTAATAAATCGATATCAACATCGTAGCCTTCGCGTATGCCAATTTTTCTTCCTGTTGGATGAGCAATAATATCAACATGCTTATTCTTCAAGGCATTTGTTAGACGTTCCATTATTTTTTCTCTCGGTTGGGAGAATCCTGAATGAATGGATGCAATCACTAGATCCATTTCCTCTAAGAAGTCATCCTCATAGTCTAACGAACCATCTGGAAGAATGTCCATTTCTACGCCAGCTAGAATTGTAATATCATCATATTTTTCATTTAATAGTCTTATTTCTTCCCGTTGTTTTCTTAATCGTTCTACGGTTAAACCATTGGCTACTTTTAAAAATTGGGAGTGGTCGGTAATCGCCATATACTTGTAGCCTAGCTTCCGACATGCCTCTACCATCTGCTCAATCGTATGAGCTCCATCACTCCATGTGGAATGCATATGCAAATCCCCTTGGATATGTTCAAGGGAAATGATCTCTTGTTCAAGCGAATAATTTTCAACCTCACTGCCGTCTTCACGCATCTCTGGCGGGAAAAGAGGCAGTCCAAAATGCTGATAAAACTCCTGTTCAGAGGTGAAGGTCAGAATTTCACCTGTCTCCACATTCTCAACACCATACTCACTAATCTTTTCGCCACGTTCTTTTGCCAGCTGTCTCATTTTCACATTATGATCCTTTGAGCCGGTAAAATGGTGAAGGGTCGTTGCAAACTCTTTTGGCTTTACGAGACGAAAATCCACAGATACATCATAACTATATTCAAGAATGACCGAAACCTTTGTATCTCCAGCTGCAATCACTTCTTTAATTTTTTCAAGTCCTAGTAGCTGTTCCTTTACTTTTAGCGGTTCGGTTGTCGCGATGATAAAATCTAAATCCTTTACCGTTTCTCGTACTCTACGGATACTGCCAGCTCTCGAGAATTGTTGAACAAAGTCCATTCCGCTTAAGCTCTCTTCAATTTGGCTAGCAATTGGAAGCATATATGCAAGCGGAAGACGGTCAGGTTGATTTCCGACACTCTCAATGGAAGCTAGAAGCTTCTCTTCTGTTTTCTTCCCAAACCCAGCAAGAGCACTTACTTTTCCTTCGAGACACGCCTTTTTTAAATCATCGACACTTTCAATCCCAAGGTCCTTATGAAGCTTCGCAATCTTTTTCCCACCTAATCCAGGGATTTGGAGAAGAAGAATTAATCCAGTTGGCACTTCTTCTTGGAGTTCTTTTAAAACACTTGATTGTCCCGTTTGGATAAACTCCTCGATGACAGCTGCCGTTCCCTTTCCAACTCCTTGAAGCTGAGTAAAATCAGCTATTTGCGTTAATGAACGTTCATCGACTTCAAGAGCTGCCGCTGCTTTCCGAAATGCTGATACCTTGAAGGGATTTTCCCCTTTTAATTCTAAATATGTAGCAATCGTTTCAAGTAAACGAATAACATCCTTTTTATCTACCATCCCAAATACACCTCTTCCCATTCACGATCGTTTTACAAGCCCCATTCAATCCGATACAATTATTGTTACCTTATTCTCTATACGTACTACATTGAAAAAGGTTTTGAATTGTGACTTCTTCGAAAAAAAACTTCTCTATCACAGAGAAGTTTCAGAGTCTAGATAAATTATTAGCTATCAGTTACTTCAAATCTAAAGGTTATGAACCTATATGATCTATCCATAACTCCTTAATCTGGCTCGAAAAATAAGGAGTATGCTCAACCATGATATTCGCTAGCATTGAATCTCCGAGCGCATCCTGTATGGAACCGATTGGTAAAAGAGCTGCTATGTATAACATAATAAATAGAACAAGATATACTTCCATGAAACCTAATAGCCCACCTGCCCAAACATTCACCGTTTTTAAAATCGGAAGGTTTGCGACAAAGTCTAGCATACTGCCAATGATTTGCATGGCTATTTTAGTCACTAAAAAGATCCCTACAAACGCAATCGCATTGTAATAGGCCGTTTCTAAATGGCCATTATCTAACAGCAATTGGAACGCTGAATGGCTGAAGCTTGGATATGGAATCCATAGGGTAAGCTTAGGGGCTAAATCAGCATAGTATACATAAGCCACAATAAAGGCGACAATAAATCCAATTAGGTGGATAAACTGAAGAATAAACCCTCTTTTTAAACCTATTAAAAAACCAATTATTAATATAATTAAAATCGCGAGACTTAGCATGACTTTTTCAGTCCTTTTCTCTTATTAATTCTCGTTCGAGTCGCTCAAGCTGATCTTTCATTTTAATATAATCATTGACTGCATTCACAGCTGTTAAAACGGCTAATTTACTTGAATCGAGAGAGGGATTCTTGGAGCTTATTTCACGCATTTTCTCATCAACCATTGAAGCTACTAGTTTAACATGGTGCGGATTTTCCGTCCCAACGATTATGTATTGCTGTCCAAAAATATCAACAGTTGTGCGTGATTTCTGTGCATCTGACAAGCGAAATGCCCCCCATTCATTGAATCCTATTCACTATGATAACATGAACCTATTATTAGTGAAAAGTCTAAGTATGTCTAAAGAAAGCGATTTATGGGAATTCCTGTACTTTTATAAAAAGGAGTTGTGTAAAATGAGTCAAGTTGTTTTAAAATTAAGCATGCCTGATATAGAAAAATTGAAGCACCACTATGAAACACAATTTGCAGATAAATTTCCTCCCGGGAGCGTATTTAGTGCCAAGACAGCCAACTGTACCATCACGGCTTATAAGTCTGGGAAGGTTCTTTTTCAAGGAAGCGGGAGTGCAAGCGAAGCAGAAAAATGGGGGAAATCTGAGCAGAAAGCATCCACGAAAGCTGCTCCTACACCTAAGTCGTCCACTGTTTTGCCTCCAAACTTCGAAACCTGGTCGGTCATTGGCTCGGATGAGGTGGGCACCGGTGATTATTTTGGTCCAATCACGGTGGTTGCAGCTTATGTGGATAAAAAGCAAATCCCGCTATTAAAAGAACTAGGCGTAAAGGATTCGAAAAATTTGAAGGATGATAAAATCATCGAAATCGCCAAGCAAATCAAGGATATTGTTCCTCATAGTTTGCTAACCTTACATAATGAAAAATACAACCAACTGCAGCAAAAAGGAATGTCTCAAGGAAAAATGAAAGCATTGCTCCATAACCAAGCCATTGGACACGTCTTATCGAAAATGGCACCAGAAAAGCCCGAAGGAATTCTCATTGATGAATTCGCCAAAAAGGATATATACTATCAACACCTAAAGGGACAAAAGGTGATCCATACAGAGAATGTTTATTTTAGCACGAAGGCAGAGGGACTTCATCTTGCTGTGGCAGCCGCTTCCATCTTAGCACGATATGCTTTTGTTCAGCATTTTGAAAATCTATCTAAACAGGCTGGTTTTACGATTCCTAAAGGCGCAGGTCCCGGAGTCGACAAGGCAGCAGCTCGACTAATAAAAGCAAAGGGACAGGCCGTGTTGCCTCAGTTTGTGAAGCTACACTTTGCCAATACCCAAAAGGCATTAAATTTGCTTAAAAAATAGGCTCTGTTAAAGGTCGGTTTGGAATTTATAAGATTGAAAAATAGGCGGAAAAATCCCGGCTAAATCAAGAAATTCAATCTATTTCTCTATAAATAAGCGGGATTTTTCCGGTTAAGCTTTACATTTTTCAAGATTTTAAGGCTTTTTAGGCCCTTTAACGGAAAATCTTCGCCTATTTCACCTAATAAGCGTTAATCTTTCAAAATAAACGGAATTTTTCCGGTTAAGTGGGTACACCTATCGAATATCAAAAAATCAACAATAACAGAGCCAAAAAGTAAAAATGACTAATAGTGATTTAGGAATGAAGAAAAAACGAGTATAGCATCCACGCTATACTCGTTTTATTTAGCCTAGCCTCTTAAAACAGCTCCAGATTTTTCCTTCACTGCCGTTAATACTTTTTCGTGAACCTTTGTTACTTCTTCATCTGTTAGTGTTTTTTCTGGATCGAAATATTTTAGTGAGAAGGCAATTGATTTTTTACCTGGCTCCATATGCTCACCTTCGTATAGGTCAAACACATGAACATCCTTCAATAGCTTTCCACCAGCTTCAACGATAATGCTTTCTATTTCACCCGCTACTTTTTCCTTTTCAACAACAAGCGCGATATCTCTTGTGATTGATGGGAAACGAGGGATGGATTCATATTGTAATGGTGCAACTTCCTCTGCAAATACAGTTTCTAGGCTTAATTCAAATACATACGTTTCTTTCAAATCAAGCTCTTTTTGAACCGTAGGATGTACTTGACCAATGAACCCGATTTTTTGTCCTGCTAAAAATAATTCAGCTGTTCTTCCTGGGTGCATGCCCTCTACAACTGCTTGGAGATATTCAACCTTTTGCTCAAGTCCTAGCTTCGCAAATAAGCCTTCTAAAATTCCTTTTAGGACAAAGAAGTCTACTTCCTTCTTTTCTCCCTGCCATTGATGCTGCTCACGTAAACCAGTAATCGCACCAGCTAAGTGCTCGCGCTCATCCGGAAGGGCATCTGTTCCATTTGATAAGAAAACAGGACCTGTTTCATATACTGCCACACTGTCATTTTGACGAGCAACATTATATTTTACAACCTCCAACAACTGAGGAATGATACTTAAACGAAGCTGACTACGATCTTCACTCATTGGCATAGCAAGCTTAATTGGCTCACGTGTTTCAAGCGCATATTGAGTTGCTTTCGCTTCACTTGTTAAGGAATAAGTAACAGCTTGGTACAGTCCTGCTCCCTCTAAATAATGACGAACCGTACGTCTTTTTTGTTGATAAGTTGTTAAATAACCTGGTGTTGAAGAACCCATTGGCAATGTTGATGGAATATTATCATAGCCGTACAAACGAGCCACTTCTTCAATTAAATCCTCTTCAATTGTGATATCACCACGGCGAGTTGGCACTGTTACTGTGATCGTTTCATTATCGACAGTTGTTTCAAATTGAAGGCGTGTAAAAATGCCTGCAACCTCTTCAATAGAAATATCTGTTCCAAGAACTCGATTAATTTTTTCTAAAGTGATAGAGATAACAACTGGTTCTACATTAAGTGTATCAACTACTGCTTCACCATCTAGTACCTCTCCACCAGCGTATAGTGCTAACAGCTCAACTGCTCTTTCTGCTGCTGCACGAACACGATTTGGGTCTACGCCCTTTTCGAAGCGAGAGCTTGCTTCACTTCTTAAACCATGATCCTTTGATGCTTTTCTAACTGTTGGACCAGCGAAATAAGCTGATTCAAGTAATACTGTTGTTGTATCTGCCTTCACTTCTGAATTAGCTCCACCCATTACCCCAGCAAGAGCAACTGGTTCACTACCGTTAGTGATGACAAGGTGGTCTGCTGTTAACGTTCTTTCAGCATCATCAAGGGTAACAATTTTCTCCCCATCTTTCGCACGACGCACTAAGATTTCTTTTGAACCAAGACGATCGTAATCGAATGCATGAAGTGGTTGACCATACTCAAGAAGAATATAGTTGGTAATGTCGACAACATTGTTGTGCGGACGAATGCCAGCTGCCATTAATCTTCCTTGCATCCATAATGGAGATGGAGCAACAGTAACGTTTTTGATTACTTTCGCAACGTATAATGGATTATCTTCCTTAGCTTCTACCTTGATTTGAACATAATCTGTAGCCTTTTCAGAAATTGTCCTTACCGCTGGATTAGGAAGCTTCACTTCTCTGTTTAAAATAGCTCCTACTTCATAAGCTACTCCCAGCATGCTTAGACAGTCTCCACGATTTGCTGTTAAACCAAGCTCTAGAATTTGATCATCACGCTGTAATTTTTCAAGCGCATCTTCTCCAACTGTTACGTCATTCGGAAAAACAAAAATTCCTTCGGAGAATTCTTTCGCGATCAATTTCCCTTCAATGCCTAATTCAGAAAGGGAACAGATCATTCCGTTTGATTCTTCTCCACGAAGCTTTGCTTTCTTGATTTTGAAGTTTCCAGGAAGAACTGCTCCTACTGTAGCAACTGCAACCTTCTGCCCCTTATCAACATTTGGAGCACCACAAATAATTTGAACTGGGTTCTCTTCCCCAATATCAACTAAACATTTATTTAATTTATCAGCATTCGGATGTTGTTCACGTTCAAGGACATGGCCTATAACGACACCTTTAAGTCCTTCATTCAACACTTCTACACCTTCAACTTCAATTCCGCTGCGTGTAATTTTTTCTGCTAGTTCATCAGGTGTAATGCCTGATAAATCTACATATTCTTGTAGCCATTTATAAGAAACGAACATGTCTATATCCTCCTTTATTCCTTCACCTGAAATTGCTTTAAGAAACGAACATCATTTGTATAGAAATGGCGGATATCATCAATTCCGTATTTCAACATCGCAATACGTTCAACACCCATACCAAATGCAAATCCAGAGTATTTCTTCGAATCAAAGCCAGACATCTCAAGAACATTCGGATGAACCATTCCTGAACCTAATACTTCAATCCAGCCTGTTTGCTTACAGATATTACATCCGTGTCCGCCACACTTAAAGCATGAAACGTCAACCTCTACGGAAGGCTCAGTGAATGGGAAAAAGCTTGGACGCAAACGGATTTCTCTGTCTTCGCCAAATAATTTCTTCGCAAATAATTCAAGCGTACCTTTTAAGTCACTCATGCGAATGT
Organism: Bacillus yapensis; assembly: GCF_005280205.1. GTDB lineage: Bacteria > Bacillota > Bacilli > Bacillales > Cytobacillaceae > Robertmurraya > Robertmurraya yapensis. The sequence continues at coordinate 91,229 of NZ_SUND01000019.1, forward strand.
TTTCAGCTACGACTAGACCTTCAATTTGCATGAATTGGTGAGAGTGAGTAGCGTCGTCACTATCACGTCTGTAAACTTTACCAGGGCAAATAATCTTTACTGGACCTTTTCCATCATGCTTCTCCATAGTTCTTGCTTGAACTGGTGATGTTTGTGTACGAAGCAATACCTCGTCTGTAATATAGAAAGAATCTTGCGCATCACGAGCCGGGTGACTCTTTGGTAGGTTCAATGCTTCAAAGTTGTAATAGTCTTGTTCAACTTCTGGACCTTCTGCAACTGTATAGCCCATCCCGATAAACAAGTCTTCAATTTCTTCCACAATACGAGTTAATGGATGATGATTTCCTGTTTGAATAGGTCTTCCAGGAAGCGTCACATCAATTGTTTCTGAAGCAAGCTGTGCTTCTACTGCCGCTGCCTCTAATCCTTGTTGCTTTTCTTCAATGTTCGCTGAGATGATATCTCTTACTTCATTCGCAAGAGCACCCATTTTTGGACGTTCTTCTGCTGAAAGCTTACCCATTCCTTTTAATACTTCAGTAATCGGGCCTTTCTTTCCTAAGTAAGAAACACGAATTTCATTTAATGCTTTTAAGTCTGTTGCTTTTTGAATTGCTTCTAAAGCTTCCTGTTGAAGCTCTTTTAGTCTTTCTTGCATCGTAAATCCTCCTTTATATTCATTAGGTAATTAAGTTTCGCAAATAAAGATGAGCGTTTCCCAAACAATACAAAAAAACCTCTATCCCCTATGGAAAGGGACGAGGTTTATCATTCGCGGTACCACCCTAATTAGCCATATAAATATGGCTCACTTCATTCGGATAACGGTTTTTTAAACCGATGCATCTTTACATCGAAAATTCATACTGAATTTTCTCCGGTCCCGATGCCAACTCTGGAGGTGAACTTCACTTACTTTTTCTATAAAAATGCTTTCAGTCTAAGGCATTTTCTCCCTAAATAGATCTGGTAAGATACTTTTCTCCGTCAATGTTTTTTATTATATGTAAAAATAATATCGCTGTTAATTATAGTACATACAAGCTAAGGATTCAACCTTTCAAATAATATAAAAGAATCCCTGCTGCAACAGCCACATTTAACGACTCACTTTTCCCATAGATCGGAATATACAAATTCCGTGAAGTCATTGCTAGTAAATTCGTATTCACACCGTTTCCTTCATTTCCAACAAGTAAAGCAAAAGAGCCTGCTGCTTTCGTTTCCGTATATATATGTCCATTTTCTAAAGAAGTTCCAAAAACCTCAATATTCCGGTCCTTTAACTTCTCTATCCATTCCGTTAGGTTTCCTCTCACTACTGGAAGATGAAAATGACTTCCCTGAGCAGAGCGGATTACCTTCGGATTATAAGTATCGACACTTCCATTTCCGACAATAACAGCATCGATACCAGCCGCATCGGCTGTACGGATCATCGTTCCTAGGTTTCCTGGATCTTGGACTGCATCAATGAGTAAAAATTGTTTTCCCTCAGGTTGTGCATCTTTTTTTGGCGCCTCACAAACCGCCAGAACGCCTTGAGGTGTTTCTGTATCGCTTAGTTCACGAAAGATATCTGCAGATACCGTCGTAATCGAAGTTGAACCGTAATCCATTCGTTGTGGAATTTCGATTCCTTCGCTAATAATGATTTCAAGTATCACATTAGCTTTGAGCGCCTCTTCTACAAGATGAAATCCTTCTACTAAAAAGGTTCCTGTCTTATCTCGTTCCTTTTTTGTTAAAAGTTTTTTCCACTGTTTAAATTGTGGATTTTGAGCGGATTGAATATATTTCAAAGCGATTGTATCTCCTTTTACCTTAGACTGTTCAGTTTCCTCATTATAGCGCACATATGTGAATCTTCAAAGGTTCTTGCCATTATCATACATATTCTTTGTAAAAGAAGAAACCATAACTAAAGAAGTACATTAAAATGAGGGAGTGTGTACATATGAACTTAAATTTGCGTAATGCAATCATTCACAATGTTTCAGGAAATTCACAGGATGAATTAAGAGATACAATCGTTGACGCGATTCAAAACGGTGAAGAAAAAATGCTTCCTGGCCTTGGAGTTCTTTTTGAAATCATTTGGAACAATGCCTCCGAGGAAGAACGAAAAGAAATGCTTGAAACCCTAGAAACGGGATTGAAATAATATTATCGGTGGGAATTTTCCCACCGATTTTACTTATATTCGATAATTTGAGAGAAATTCGAGAAATTCCTTTTGTTGAGAGTGCTTGTACTTCATGATGGCATATGTATTGGCCTCTGGTAAGTTGAAAGAGTGGTCATGTACCTCTAACAATCTTCCTTCCAACAATTCTCTCCTTACTGTGGATTCTGGCAAAAACGATACTCCTAATCCCTCAACAATGAATCTTTTTGTGATATGAGTCTGTGATACCTTCATCATTTTTATTTTTGGATATTTGTTTTTAATCGTCGTACACAATTCGTCCCAATAACCAGGGTGGTTATGAGTGAATAAATAATAATGAGAAAAAAGCTCTTCCTCGTCTAATGGAGGTGCCATTTCAGCATCCCTCCCATCATGAGGAGCAATAAACAAAATCCGATCTTTATATAATAGTTCAGAGGCTAATTTTGAATGCTGACTATTTAGGCATGAAAGCCCTAAATCTACATCCTCTTTTAGTACAGCTTCCTCAATATCAATGGAGTCAAGCACCTTAATGGAGATTTCCACTTCAGGATGTTTATCCGTATAGCTTTTAATAACGAATGGTAAAATTGTGTCTGCTATTAAGGGAGAAATCCCAAGTGAAAGTTTTGTACTATATCCTTGACTAAAAGAGTTCAAATCTTCTAATCCAGTCCTATATAACTCTAGTAATTTTTCTGCATGATCATAGTATCTCCGTCCCGCTTCCGTTAGCTTAATCTTTTTCCCTTCTCGCTGAAACAATTGCACTCCTAAACTTTGTTCTAACAGTTTTATATGAACGGTTACCGACGGCTGAGAAATGTAGAGTAGTTCTGCTGCTCTGCGAAAATTTTCACATTGAGCCGCCATGACGAACGTATTTAACCATTGAAAATCCATTTGTCCCCTCCTTATTAAATATCTTAATCATTTCGTTTGAAATTATTTAATTTTCTTAATAATGATTATTTTATAAAATAATATAAAAGAGGGAAAGGGGAAATTTATTATGGAGCATAAAGGACTAAAAGGAATTGTTGCTGCTGAAACAAGAATCTCTCATATTGATGGGGAAAATGGGCATCTCATTTATCGTGGTTATGATGCAAAGGAAATTGCAGGGAATTATACTTTTGAAGAAGTTGCTTATTTACTTTGGTACGGGCATATGCCGAATAAGGAAGAACTTTTGTGGTTGAAGGAAGAGCTTAGAAAAAATCGAGTTTTATCGGAAGAAATGAAAACGATTATTACCTTATTACCAAGTTCGATGGATTTAATGAGTGTGCTCCGAACTGCGATTTCAGCTGAAAGTGGATACGGGGAATATCATTTTCCACCGACGATCTCTCAAGCTATAAAATTGACCGCCATAATCCCCACCATCATTGCATTTCGCAAAAGAACATTAGAAGGCGTGGCAGATGTTTCTCCTCGATCTGATCTATCTCATGTAGAGAATTATTTATATATGCTAACAGGAGAAGTCCCCCAGTTTGCACATGCGCAAGCCTTGGAAACTTATCTGATCTTAACATTAGAACACGGCATGAATGCCTCAACCTTTTCAGCCCGTGTGACAGCATCAACTGAATCTGACATCGTTTCAGCTGTTACTTCGGCAATCGGAACCATGAAAGGCCCACTTCACGGTGGTGCTCCATCAGGAGTCATCGAATTATTAGATGAAATTTCTCTTGCTAATAATGCTGAAAAAGTCATTAGAGAAAAGCTGGACAGAGGAGAAAAATTAATGGGATTTGGTCACCGAGTTTATAAGACTCACGACCCACGTGCTATTGCTCTAAAGGCTAAGTTAAAAGAGTTAGGGGGCCAAGATGATTGGTTGGATTTAGCGATGAATGTAGAGAACATCGCCATTACCTTGTTAGAAGAATTTAAATCAGGTCGCTCCCTTTACACAAATGTAGAATTTTACGCGGCTGCGATTATGAAAGCATTGAATTTGAATCCTGAACTTTTTACACCGACATTTACAGCTAGCCGTATCATTGGATGGACTGCGCATGTACTGGAACAGGCAGATGGAAATACCATTTATCGACCAGAATCTAACTATATCGGAGAGATTCATTAAAGTTCTCCTCATTGAAAAACTCTTAGATATGACTATGTATCTAAGAGTTTTCTTATTATTAAAGCTTCACATTAATGAACATATGAATTATTGTAAAAGCCCAAATGCTTTAAGTATTTTATATCTATCTACAGTAAGGATACCTTTCCATTGTCTTCGTGCAATTGCAAATTCTTCTGGATAGCTTCCCCAATCCCATGAAATATCCCAAGTTCCCTCTTCAGATAAACTCTCAACATAAAAGTTCAAGTTCTGTTCCATTAAATCACCAAATTCTCTAGAAAGAGAATGGTTCGGATTTTTAATAAAATCCAATGGTAGTGGTTTGTAACCAGTGGACCACACAGACACATCCCTCTCAACACAGAGCTTGATGAGTTCTGCAATTTTATTTGAAATATCCATCAACGAAAATGGTACTTTACTATTAAACGCAGATTCATGTAAAGTCATTACTTTAAGCAACTGTTGATAATTGTTTAGTTCATGTTTATCCATTTCAGATACATTCATTAGTCGATTGATGGCATTTTCTATAGACGCCCACCCTATTTTAGAAGCTTCGCTATTTTCTGTAGACCAATGCACAAGAAATCCAGCTAGCTCTGCACCAGGATTAAACATCCAATTTTCCTGCACAGCCTCTGTCCAATGCCACCATGGTGCATGTGGAAATTGATTATTTTCAGGTAACGAGGATGGCCACATGCCTGTTTCAGGTTGATTAGTATTGACCAGATATGAAATCATGGACTTAACTACTTCGTCCTCTTTGTCTGCATGTATTTCCATTAAAATTTGTCCTGCTGCCCATGTAGCCATCGGTGATGAATATGGCGACCAAAAATCTGGTTCAATTCCATGGCCAAAGCCCCCATCCTCGTTTTGAAAAGCAGATAAATATTCAATGACTTTTTCTTTTGAACCTCCTTCGAAATGATATTCCCATCTTGCTACCTCTAGTGGACGAGCATTCCGTTTGAGCCACAAACTTGACTTTTCGAATACCTCTTTTGATATTTTCATTTTTAAAAATTGCCTCCATAAATTTTTTAATTCTCGAATATTCACCTATTCGATATAAATGTTTGTTTATCCTTACATGAAGTCTATCGAAGTATACGAAAATGTTATTGCGCTAATATAGTATTTATTGAATCTTTTTTTGCTTAATTATTCCTAATACAATCGGGATGAACGCACTTAATAATGCGATCGGTAGAAACCATCCTCCAAACCCGTTTCCCCAATCTAAGGCAATCGAAACTGTTTCAAAAATAATGAAAGAAAAGATAATTAAACAAATATTTTTTAATTGATTCACTAGTTTTCGGCTTAACAAGTAGAACTCTTTAGCATTCTCTTTATTGAACCGCTGTGGGTAATTATGTGATTCAGGGAATTTTTCAAACAATTGCATTAAAAGAGCCAAAAATGCGCCTATCATCGGCAATATAAGAAAGTTCCATTTTCGAACCCCAACGATCAACCTCACCCAAAGCGTTATAATGAGCTGGAACTTCATCAGGAAGCGCGCTCCAATTGTAGATTAAAAAGAGTAACGAGCCTAAATAGATTGAATACCCTATAATATCCCAGACCCACTCACTCTTCGTTTTCAACATCTTAATTTTAGGTCTTTTCAAAGAATTTGACATCCAATCACCTCCTTACTAAAAGCTCGTCAAAATATAGTTTTCGGTTTTGCTTACATCATCAAATACCGTTTTCCAAATATGATTGATAACTATAACAGCTGACCCGTTTCATTAGTTTAATAACTTCAACAAAAATAAGCGATAATCCTTCATGGACTTTCGCTACCTTTAAGTACAATCACTCACATATGTACCTTCTATTGATACCACTTAGGTTTTAATCTACTGAAGTAATCATGATCTTCTAAATACATGTAGACTTTTTCTAACATCTCATCTATGTTGTTTGGAACTGTTTTTAGAGTCCATACAACTGTAGAAAAAACGCACATTGCTAGGTAAAGTGAATACAACCTCCAAAAATCTTCATCAGGTTCTCTATTATTAAAATAGCCTCTAATTTGTCCTATTGAAAAAGGAATGCTTACTGCTCGGCTAAAAATTCCTATCTTTAAAAATTCATGAATTGGATCTCCCCAATCATACCTATTAAAGTCTATAACTCCAGCAAATTTTTTATCATTCACAATAATGTTTCCAAGGCAAAAATCATCATGTTGAAAAAGGTTCGGACGCGATTTCATGTATTGAATATTCTCATCAATGAAATCTATTATCTTATCGTCATTCTTCACCTTTACCTCACATGCTAAGTAAGCATCTATATAATTCTTATGCTTTTCAACTTTCCTTGAATACCACGAAGATATATGGGCTGGAGCAGACATTTGATGCATTTTTCTTAGTTCTTTTCCCGCCTCAATGCCAATATTATATTGTTCTTGGGCTGAGTATTTTGAGATTTCATCCTCAGCATCCTTACCCTCTATGTATGATGTGATCATGTACCCACGATTTCCTATCTCACCAATTGAAATCGGCTGTGAACAAGTAACATGATATTCCTGCATCCTTCCCATAATGGCGAATTCTGTCTTCTTTAATTCCATTTCTTCTAAATTAAACATCCGAAGTAGTAGCTTAGTATTACCATCTTGCATATGTATTAGAAATTTTTCATCTGAGGAAAACCCTTTATTGATTTCAATAACTTCTTTGAAGTTACTTATTAAAGGAATCTGTTTTATTAGTGTTGTAATCACACCCTCACCTCCTTTATGACTTTGAAATCAGTCAATCATCTCGAACTTGTGTTCTTCTATAAAAACTACGTTACCTTCTTGGACTATAGGAACACGTTTGATTAAGTACAATTCTCACACGTTATTTCTTTAATACATTTGTAATCTGATGAATCGGTCTTCCTACAATGAAGAAAATAACAATAGCCATAGAAGTAAAGATGACTACTAATTCCGTAAATGACTTGCTTTCTAGATCAATATTTAATACAGCTTTTGACCACAATGGGCTTGTGATTCCTAAAATAATAATGAAAACTACAGCACAAATTCTCAAAGTTAAACCATAATCATTTTTCATATTACTCACCTCTTTTATCCTGATAGTTATGAGTCCACGTATTGAAAAAATCCTTACTCCTACTAGAAGAAGTAGTCTATTACTTGCAAGCTCAGAAAACATTGTTCTTTAGAATTCAGATGGCCTTTAGCCCACTCAATTAAAATGTTAATATACGCAGCATGACTATTAACCACTCCTCAAATTCAACACTTTAGGGTAATAATTTCAACAATAATAGCAGCACTTCCTGCAAAGAAATAGAAAAATCTGAGCCTGTTTCTTTAGCTAAACTTGATTGTTATACATTAACTTGTAAAGAAGAAATTGTTGATCCCTCCTTTCATTAACGCTCCTCTTGACTAGCACCTTCTCATTTTTACTCCAAAAAGTAATAAAAATTAAATTCAAAAGTAATTTTATGTTGCGATTCAACGTAATTTATTTTACTATATAAAGTAAAGGAGGGAAGTTATGGAAAAAACAGATGACTTAAGATTAAATGTAAGTTTATTACGCAGGAAAGTACCAAATCTAACAAGCGCAGCTCGGCAAGTCGGGTTGCGACCAGCCACCGTTTCTAACCTTTGCACAGGAAAAATACCTGTTGGCAGAGCTGAGGTTAGAACTTTAGTTGCACTTGCTTCCTTAGCCGATTGTAGTTTGGATGAATTAATTATTAGAGGGGAGAAAATGGAAATGATAGAAACTAAAATTAAAACTTTAGATTTATTTGCTCCTATCGCAAAAGGAGGTACTGTCGGTCTGGTTGCACGCCCTGGAATGGGGCAACTCGTTGTATTAGCAGAATTACTCTATCGCTTTAAGAATGAACCCTACAAAACAATTCTTTTAATGCCTCAAGGTGATCACCAAGGTTTAAATGATCTCGTTGAAAATGTAGAAATCATTACAAACACAATTGAAGAAACTTATGAGCGTATAGCGAATATTGGTGGAGACAACGATATTATATTCGTTGCAGACAGAACCCATGTGATAACAGGTGGCATTCAACAATTGCAGGAAAATCTTCAAGGTATTGGAATTCACTCTGTTACAACTTTCCTCGTGGATTTGACAGGTGAAGTTGTCGATGAAGATTTACCTTTCGGACCACTTGAAACCTTATGGCAATTCGATGCAGATCTTGTTGCAAGACACCGCTATCCAGCTGTTAATCCTCTAAGTTCTACATCATCTGTACTCGAAGGAGCACATTTAGATCAAGAACACTTCACAATTCAACAAAAAGCCCAAAAACTTCTTCGCCGCTATCGGGAACTCCGAGCATTAGTGAATGTTAGTGGGATTGAAAGAATTCCGACTTCTGAGTTACAAACCTATCAAAGAGGTGAGAGACTTGAAGCATATTTAACTCAGTCTTTTTATGTTGCCGAGCCTTTTACAAAAAAGTTGGGCCAATCTGTAAGCCTTCAAGATACTTTAAATGATGTTAAAGAAATTTTGAACGGAACCGTAGATTCTAAAGATGTAGCTGAACTAGAGTTCATTGGGAGCATTCAATTGGGAGAGGGTTAACATATGCATAAGCTTCTGTTTGAGCTTAATCTAGGGTTTGACTTAGTTTCGCATTCCTAATATAGACAGGACCGATTAAGAATTGCCCAAATTGTTTAGGCATCAACATCATTGAATCTTTTTCTAGGTTCCTCTAATGAACATGGGTTTAATCGGTAGATTTTGGACATCAGTACCTTGGTCGTAGACTTACGAATTACTCAAATAGTAAATACTTCAAAAGGAGTTCATGCATTTCTTCCCTTTGGCGTACTAAGATAGGAATGAGAAAGCGCTTCTTTTTAGAAGGGGCGCTTTCATCTATTCTGCCTCATTTGTTCAAAAAAAAATTTAAACCTTCTTAGATTATGCCGCTCCTTTAGATTAATTAGAAATTCCCTAGATCCCAGAAAAATTCTTTACCAAGATCCATACATCGCTCTTAACTCAGAAAGATTTTTTCCTAACCAAGTCATCTCATTTTGGAATTGTACTACTTGGTATCTATCCAGACTGAGGTTAGGGTTTATCCACCAAGTACTTTCTAAATACCACAATGCATAAAGAGATCGAGCAAACACCCCTTTTTCTAGTTTTCTTATTGTTCTATACCCGTCCAAAAAAGCCTTGGCACTATTTGAATTAAAAGTACTTCCATTAAATGCCCCTGACATTATTGCTCTTGCAATATCTAATTCAGGATAATCAAAAGCAAATCGATCGAAATCAAGAATTGAAGATAATTGATCACCAGTAAATAGAATATTATCAACCCATAAATCACGGTGTGCCCAACCTGTTTCACAGGAGCTGATCAGTTCTAAACTAAAATGTTTAGTTGCTTTGATTTGGATTTCTAACAACTCTACAAACATATCGTTTTCATCAATTGTTTTATAAAACGATTTCCAATAGTCTAAGCGTTGTTCAACACTCGGAGGAATGAATTTTGGATTTCTATCATTTTTGTTTGTCCCGTCGTTGGCAACATTGTGCATATGACCAGTCATTTGACCTAGACTATACATCTGTTTCACATTTAAAGTGCCAGGAAGAAGATTTTTCCCATCTACGTGCTCCATAACGTTGAACTACCCCTACCTAAAATCCAAATGGATTTTTGAGGAAGGGGATTCCTAAAAAGGCTACTAAAGAATTTAGTAGACCATCACCCGTTCAACTAGGCAATGGGTTTTCTACTTTTCACCTTTGACAAACCTTTTACCTCCAAGTCTGAAAGAGCCCCTTGAGGAAAGAGTTGATTCAGCGAGTCAATCTTGTCGCAGGCAAAAAGTTCTATCCGATAGAACGCGTGTTTACGAACATCGGATAGGCATAATGAAACCCACTTCCACTGCGCCCAGTGATGTAGACCTGCTATCTTCTCCGGTAACAGGGAATGCAACACTGGTGGAAGTGTTTCTTTGAATCCCATTGCACGTCGTGCAATCACATAAGAAGCGGCTTGGTGAATCGAGATTCCCAAACGCTTCATGTATTTAATTTTGCCAATTTGGGAGGTATAAGTGGGATTCACATCAAACACGGCTACCCCCATTTTCTCTGCCCGATTTTTAATGGCAGAAATCATTTTATTGTACGCAAATTGACTCATCGCTTTATTGGCTTTTCTATTGCCGTATGGATGAGATATTTTGGATTGGGTGGTATTTAATTTTTCCAAAGCAATTGGTTTATTTAACTTCATCGCTAAATCAGCAATAACGACTGCTTTGTTTTCAATCACTTTTGTAATTTGTTCAGACGTTTTCGTTTCCAAATTGAAAGAAAACACACCTGATTTTATCAGTTGACCTTTTGCATTGATATTGGACCAGGCGATATGGTCTACATTTAAATCCAGACCTAATAAGCCGTCTGCACGACTATGATTTTTATGAGGTTTCTCTGGCACATCGACTATGCATTTGAAAATATAATAGTCCCCATGGTCTTCCACAGACCATGCAATGGGTTTGCCGTATTTCTTTTTGTTTTTGCAGCTGATCTGTGTTTCAATTGCGTGGTCAACCTGTTCTTGACCATATGGAAATACAAGGTTTTCAATCTTTATCTTAGTCCCATCCGGGGTTGTGAAATGAAGTTCTCGCGTCTCTGGAATATAACAAAACACGAAATTGCCGACTTTGGCATCTTTTCGTCCACTAATCGTCATTTGATGATAGCGAGCTTGTTCCCAATCTTTTCGCCATTGTTGATGATCGTTTTGATAGTTTTCTATTGTGTGTTGAGCCTTGAATAATTTTTTCGTGCCAAAGACTACACTTTTAGTGTTATGTTTTAAGCTTTCGAGCTCCTTTTGCAATCTATCTAATCTGAATTTCAATCGACCTAATTTATTTCTAAAATGAGCGATTTGAACATCTAAATAGTCATGTTCAAATTGATATGCGTGATAGTAAATGTCTGTTTTCTCATAGAATTTCACCACAAAAAAATGGCCAAATTGTTGTTCTCTGGAGGTTTGATTGAATTTTGGATTTCCGTTTACAAAAGATTGTTTGATTTTTAAAAGAGTCGTTAAATGGCGTTTGGTTGATTTTATTTTCTTTTTAACCGAAGTGATTTGAACTTCTTTATTTTCGATATACATTTTTTGAAGTTCCTTTTGCGATTTGATCAAGGCGTTTGCTTCTTGAACAGCACTACCTGCATAATGATCATTCAATTGAAACCGTTCCTTTACAGCAAGGTGCAAAGATTTTTTCCTTCTCGATTCACTAGACCGTTTTTCTAACACTTGTATTTGGAATGAGAATTGTTTGGCACGGCTAAACAAAAGATGGGCATGAGAAATAGAATTCGTACATTTTTCAGGTAACGTATTTTTGTATACACGAGTAGAAAAATAAGTTTTCCTCATTTCTCAACCACCTCCAAAAGGAACATTTGTTCTTACTTTTATTTTACCAAAAATTCAAAACCTTGTCCCTTTGTTTTTATTTAATTTTGAAAATAGACACAAAAAGCGATTCATCTCCTCCCTACGTCGTTGAGGAAGGAGTCTTCTCGCTAGTGTTGATAATCTCTCTTGAATTATCGCCTCTTTAGTTTAATGGCCCTCGTTTACTAAGATATAATAGATCAAATCTAAGCCAATTCCACTAATGAACATTCTCTCTTTCTTATTGCCTAATAATTGCTGGGACCAATCAACAATACCTCCATCCCCGATATTAATTTCCCGCCCATTTAATTTAGCAGTAATTGTGAACTGTAGGCCTTGATAGTACAGATTATCCCTTTCTATTGAATTTTTAACTAAACTAACTTCTGGTAATTGTTTATTCATGTAATCACTCAGTCTTTGAATTAAGCCTTTGCTATCAGCATATCCCCTGGAAGCGTTTAGACTTACTGTAATATCAGTATTAAATACTGTCTTGAAGATATCTCGATATACCCTGATATGTTCGAAAAGAGCCTGTTGTTCAAAAGAATAGGATCCCTTATCTTTTCCTGACGTAACCATACAGAAAATATTAAAATGAGGAACAAGGCCTTGTTGTTCAAACTTTTGAGCACGTACATGTCTATGTGACGTACTAAATCTTATGAAATCCGAATCGTTCTTCAACTTCCCTTTTTTCAGTAAATCACATACATGTAGGGCTAAAACATTGGTGGCATCAGATACTACTTCAGTTCCTCTTAACGCCGATATTACTTTATTTTGATTAGCTGTCGCTATTACCGAACAAGAGCCTAGTGGAGAAACAGGCGATATTTGTATAGGCGTGTACAAAGAACTTTTGCTAATCTTCAATAGTTCTACCTCTAATTGTTTCATCCAGATAGGATCAATTTCAGAAGGCTGAACAAATCGGTTCATGGAATATTTTTTTAGCAAATCAACTGCTGTAATATCATTCGTCTTTTGTCTAAACACTTCAAGTAAGAGAGTATTTAAGTCAGAAAGAGGAATTTCCTTACATAATATGTTCATCAAATCTTCTACACCAATTTTATCTAAAACTCTTTGTATTGCTTTCATGTCTTTTGATTCCATATTCGCCCTCCTAATTAACAAGCCTTTCTACGGCTCTTTAGTCAACACATCCCTAAATCGAAATACTATTGGGATCTGTAACATTTGATCAAACAAAAAAGCTCCCACCCCCAAGATTATTCATCTTGAGGACGAGAGCTATCTGCTTCGTGGTACCACCTCAGTTTGTCGATATGTTACCATATCAACCTCTTCGGGTACGGAAAATCAATATGCATATACCCTATCCCTTTAACGTGAGATCCCGTCACAGTATCACTAAGACTCCCATCCTAGATCCGTGCAAAGCTCCAAGCCTTTTTTCATTAAGATCATTACTACTCCTTTTCACCAAACAGGAGCTCTCTGGAAATAATTAATCTAAATTACTCTTCTCTTCATCGCATTTTTAATTTAGTTGATTAGGAGTATTTTAGGTGATATAAATGATTTGGTCAATAGCGAAAATTCACTATTGTCTGATTAAGAGCGTTTCTTCACATGTGATTTAAATTTATGCTAATATCACTGATCATCATTAAGTTGGCAAAAAAATAGTGTGCTAAACATTTTGTTATTTAGCACACTATCTCTACAAATTTGCATTCCTTGTTATTCGAACGTAATCTTATTCACTGCATCCTGATCTAGTCGCTTAATTACTTCAACCAGTAATTTCACTGCATTTTCATAGTCATCACGATGAAGCATTGCAGCATGAGAATGAATATAACGTGTTGCGATTCCGATTGCTAATGAAGGAACACCATGGTTTGAAAGGTGAATCGAACCTGCATCTGTTCCACCACCAGCTACTGTATCAAACTGATAAGGAATATTTAATTCATCTGCAACACCAGTTACGAAATCGCGAAGTCCTTTATGAGATACCATCGAAGCATCATATAGTAAAATTTGAGGACCTTTCCCCATTGAACTATACCCCGGATATCGGACACTGATAAAAAAGTGCCCCCTATCCGGGGTTTTTGTGTTTCAATAGATTTAATGAATATGGGCGGAGGATTATTATGAGTAAGAATATATATAATGA
>NZ_SUND01000001.1 GCF_005280205.1 Bacillus yapensis
CCCTCTCAGGTCGGCTACGCATCGTTGCCTTGGTGAGCCGTTACCTCACCAACTAACTAATGCGCCGCGGGCCCATCTGTAAGTGATAGCCGAAACCATCTTTCAGCTTTCGAACATGAGTTCAAAAGCATTATCCGGTATTAGCTCCGGTTTCCCGAAGTTATCCCAGTCTTACAGGCAGGTTGCCCACGTGTTACTCACCCGTCCGCCGCTAACATCGAGGAGCAAGCTCCTCTTTGTTCGCTCGACTTGCATGTATTAGGCACGCCGCCAGCGTTCGTCCTGAGCCAGGATCAAACTCTCCAATAAAGAGTAAGAATTAGCTCTAAAATTTTTCGCGTTAGCGAAAATATTTTTCATTAAAAATAAAACTAACGTTGACGTATGATTTGTTTAGTTTTCAAAGTACAATTAGGATTTTTCAGGAAAGTGAAAATATCATTCCTTACTTTCGCGTTAACGAAAATATCATTCCTTTATTTTTTCACTTAGAAAAAACATCTTTCTTATCGCTCAGGAGCGACTTTGTTAATATAACATATATCCGAAGTTCAAGTCAATAACTTTTTTAAAATAACTTTCTTTAAAAGTTTGTTGCTTGTTAAGGACAAGAAATAATATAACACGGCTGAAAAATGATTTCAATATAATTTTTATGTTTTTTTAAGTTTTTTTACTTAGCTTCTTAATTCTAAAATCTTTAACTGTCATAATGCCATGAAAATATCATATAAATTTGTATATCAGAGCTATTTACGAGAGGGTGGGAATAGTAGTGTTAGGAAATGCAGCTTTATATCTATCATTTATCATGGCAGTATACTTATTCGTATTTTCCTATATAGAAGGAATTAAAATCGCCAATTCTGATGAGAAAGTTCACGGTGGAACCTTTATTTTTACATTTACCTTTGCATTTATCTTTTCTGGACTTACTTATATCCTATAGTCGTTCCCAGTAATAAGAGAATCAAGTCCATGTGATTCTCTTATTTAATTTCTTTCAATAGTGCTGATATAGCGGCATCCACAAATTTTCCTTTTTCGAAAAATCTTTTCCTCAGAATCCCTTCAAATTCAAAACCATTTTTCTCAAGCACTCTTCTTGAGGCATGGTTTAAAGGATCGTAAAAGGCCTCGATGCGATTTAAGCCCATTTCATTAAAGCCATAGTTCACTACTTTCGCAATGACTTCTGCCATCACACCGCTCCCCCAATAATCTGGATGAAGCTCATAGCCTATCTCCGCTTTAAAATGATCCTTTTCTAAAGCATGAAATCCACATGTGCCTATGAGTTCATTATTTTTCTTCCTGGCGATACCCCATCTAATTTGTTTTCGAGACTGATAACGGAATAGTAGACTTTCAATTAGTTCTACAGCTTGTTGTTTAGACGAAAAAGTTTCTAGATCATAAAATTCCGTCACTCTATCCTGTGAAAAATAACTATACATATTGGAGGCATCCGTTAATTCAATCTTACGCAATCGAAATCTCTCTGTATCTAGTACAGGAAATTCCTCAAATGCTTCATCCCATCCCATGTCCATTCATCACCATTCCTTAAAAGATAGTTTTCATTCTAATTCTCTAGTTTTACTTTACCCTTAAAGATTTTTCCTTCCAATAGAAAAATCGTTAACGCCCCCATCACGATGAGCCCTCCCACCACTTGTGATTGGGAAAGTGTTTCATTTAAAAGATAGTAAGCAAGTATAGTTGCCCCTATTGGCTCTAATAAGATCGCCATTGAAATAACAGAAGCACTCAACCATTTGACTGACCAGTTGAATAATGAATGTCCGAATAGAGTTGGGACAATCGCTAACAAGAGAAAATAGATCCAATCAGAAGTAGGGTAAGGAGCCAATGGTTCTTTTTTTACCAAAACATAGACTAAAAGTGTTAGGCTACTTACACTATATACAACAAATGTATAAGTAATAAGAGTGACTCTTTTCCTAACAGTTTGTCCAAACATTAAATATGCTGTAATTAGCGCACAAGCGATTAATGCAAGGATATCTCCAAATAAAGCTGAACCACTAATCCGAAAATCTCCCCAACTAATAATAAAGCTTCCCACTATAGCCATGATTCCGCAGAGTATAGCTTTTACTGAAAATTTTTCATTAAAAAAGAAATAAGTTCCCACAAAAGCAAACAAAGGCTGCAATGTAACCAATACAGTGGAGCTTGCAACAGAGGTGTAATTTAGTGATTCAAACCAAAGAATGAAATGGAATGCTAAGAAGACACCACCAACGATCGAGAAGATCCAATCTCGTCTCGTAATAAGACGAAGCTCCTTAACATACTTTAATAAAAACATTGGTAACATAATAATTACGGCAAAAAACAATCTGTAAAACGCGATAACACCAGAAGGAGCTGACGACATTTTTACAAAAATTGCAGATGTTGACACGGATAATACGCCAATTGCCAGTGCCAGGTAAGGGTTCATTTTAGGACCCATTGCTTTCAACTCCTATTTAAAATACATACTTAAATCATTTTACAACCTTTTTTTCATTAAGGCTCTTTTCTCAAATTTTGTTGCTTTTTGAGCAAAAAATCAATGAATTAATCTTGTTTTAAGTGATGTCTGCACCCTTAAACAATGAGAAAAGAGCTAGCAAGCTAAGTACGATGCACCAAATAACTACTTCTACGTTAAAATCGGAATTAGGATTTTAACAAGAATATTTGCAAACAGAATTTCATGAATGACTACTAGATTTTTTTCAAAAATAAGGTAAGATTGCTCTAATTACTTTTACATAAAGGTGTGTATGATGCTATGACTGATCTAGAAATCGAAATGCTCATAAAACTTGGGATAACTGCCTTCCTTGGCCTTATCATTGGATTGGAAAGAGAATTAAAAAGAAAGCCCGTTGGATTAAAAACTTGTTTAGTTATTTCCATAGTAAGTTGCTTATTAACCATTGTCTCAATTGAATCAGCTTATATGGTCCCAACAAGACCCGATATTAATATAACAATGGATCCTTTACGACTTGCCGCTCAAATTATTTCTGGAATCGGTTTTCTTGGAGCCGGAGTGATTTTGCGAAGAGGAAATGATAGCATTTCTGGATTAACAACAGCTGCCTTAATTTGGGGAGCAGCTGGAATCGGAATTGCTGTTGGAGCAGGATTTTATTTCGAAGCTGCTGCAGGGGTTGCTTTCTTAATCATAAGCGTGGAAATCGTCCCTTATATCGTAAGTTTAATCGGACCTAGAAAATTAAGAGAAAAAGAGATTAAATTGCAGCTTCACATCAAGGACAAGGATAAAATTGTTACGATTATAACTGCTCTAAATGAAGAAAAGATTTCAATTAAAAATATAAGAATCAAGGACTTAGAGAACGATGACCATCTTGTTCAACTAAGGGTAACCGTGAATCAAAAACGATTAACGACTGATGTCTACTATACCGTTTCTAAACTCGAAGGCGTTCGCAGTGTAGAAATTGAAAGTTTGTAAAAGCACGGTTGCGAAAACAGAATATTATGTATTTCCCTCTTGATTTTTTGCAGGTATCCCCTATATAATTAGCCTTGTAAAACTTCATTTGGGGGATTAGCTCAGCTGGGAGAGCGTTTGGCTGGCAGCCAAAAGGTCAGGGGTTCGAGCCCCCTATTCTCCATAATTGAAAACCCTTGCGCACAGTCGCAAGGGTTTTTCCTATTTTAGCAAGGATCTAATTTTGTTGCTTTTGAAGATACACACAATCTTTACGAAACAGATTTTACCAAACAAACAATCCTACAAACATTGCACTCAACAACGAAACCGCAATTCCACTAACTAATAGTCTCCAAACATTTTTCCCAATGATACGAGACTTTTCTTCTCCCATTATGGAACTGATTGCCCCGTAAATCATTCCGACTGTACTAAAATTAGCAAATGACGTTAAGAAAGTTGTAGCAACAGCTACCGTATGTGGTGCCAAGGAAGGAATCTGTTCTTTTAGATCCATCATTGCTACAAATTCATTTGTAGCTAGTTTAATTCCCATAAGTTGAGCAACGTACAACGCATCTTGGCCAGACAGTCCAAGCAGGAATGCAAAAGGACTGAAAATAATTGAGAATATTTTTTGCACCGTTAATCCATCGATAAAAAATCCTAAAATTCCATTTAAACAAGCAGTTAAAGCTACATAACCGACAACCATCGCTAAAATAACGATAATCATATTCATCCCAACAAGCATACTATTAGAAATCGTAGAGAAGAAATCCTTTCGTTCCTCTTTAGATGGAACATATACAATATCTTCTTCTTTCGTAACATCAATAGGATTTAATACACTTGCAAGGAGCAAAGCATTTAAACAGTTCAATGGAATAGCTGCAAATACATACTCTCCAGGAACCATGCTTAGATAAGCCCCAATAATAGAACCACTAATACTACTCATGCTCATGATTCCGAATGTGAGTAGACGGTTTTCTTTTAATATAGAAAGTTGCTGGCGAATAACGGCCAACGCCTCAGTATTTCCGAGGAACATCATTTGCAGTGAAAAGAAGCTTTCTAACTTAGGCAATCCTGAAACTTTTGAAATAACCCAACCAACTTTATCGATAATCCAAGTTAGAATACCAAAGTAACTTAAGATATCGAAAAAGGTAATGATAAAAATAATCGGCATTAAGGCACTGAAAAAGAAATCCACCGTTGGATTAGCCATTATAGATGGGAAGGCAAAAGCTATACCCTCGTTTGCACTGGAAATAAGAAAAGTAAAAAATGAGGCAATTTGATTAATGACCCATATTCCAATTTTAGTTCCAAGCATAAACCAAGTAATAAGTAGTTCCACTACGATTAAACTTATAATTGGACGCCATTTAATCTTTCTCTTATTAGGAGAACAAAGGAATACGAGACCAAAGACGATTAAAATCCCTAAAATATTCAATAAAAAAAACATGTAAACCACTCCTTCAAATAGAATTCCTCGCATAAGAAGTCCTTTTTCTTCCCCAGCAACAGGCTGAAGCATGAAAAAAGTAAGAGTGGCGAGTATCCTATTTACTCGATACTGTCATTCATCATAACTAGTATCCATGGGAATAGTCTGCATGTTTCATTCTTAATTATTCATACTTCCCTGTAGTCCAGCAATTATGGCTGCCGGGTAGAAACTATCAGACCGTTCAACTGATATTATACAAGGAACATTTTTGTGATTTGCTCATTTTATAACATACAAAAAGATACGACAATGATTTAAAAAGAAGTTCTAATCATTTTATAAATATCAATAATTAGAAAATTAGCTGTTCAATGCTTCCTTCCTATTTTCCCCTCATGCCAGTATAGCGTTTTGCTTGAAAGCATATATTCAGTAGGGGATAATACTATCAACAACAGTTAAATTGTGGAAAAATTTCCGCTGAATTTCTAGATTGCTAGTAGGAACAATGCAATTTTCAAATCCACTATCGGTTATAGAACTTCGCCAAAGGAGGACTGATTATATGAAAAAGATCATATTCATAACGGTTGGGTTCATTGCTATTGTGATCGTAATTGGAGTAGCCGCATTTTTTACATATAAGTCTTTAACCAAAGAATCGGTACAAATCAAGGAAACTACTTCACAAAACGTGGAAGATGGGGAAAAAGTCATCGAGATAATTGAAACGGATGCGGAGCCGGTAGAAGAAGAATTCCCGATGGAGATGAGTGAAGAAGCCATAAAAGATGCTATTCATGGCATGTCCCATCAAAAAGTCCGAGCTGATGAAAAATGGGGATTCATTCCGCTAACTGCCGAACGGGTAAATCGGTTGATAACAATCGTTGAGCAAAATAAGGAAGATTACGAGAATGCGAGTATTTATTTAGATATTCTTAATCGTTGGAGCAACAATGACTTCTCCCAGGTCGACCATGATCATAATAAAATTTGGGATTTACAGAACGGAACGATTGGGAAGGCAACTGGTATTTTATCTTCCGAAGAAGAAAAAGAGTTTATCGAAGAACATTTTGATATTGAATGAATTCATCTTTTCATTAGGGGCTCGTACATAAAAAACTCCACATGACTTTACGTCTCTCCCTTCAATATCCTCCTTGATATAACAAATGTAAACGGAATCGCAATACCAGTTGCGATGAGTGGAGCCACCTTATTATCAAGGTGAACCCATTCTCTTAGGACATACAGTGCCGCTGTAGAGATTGCTATGTTCACCACATAAGTGATCGGAAACTGGAAGAATTTTTTCCAACTTGGCTTTGTCTTGTATGTAAAATATGTATTTAGATAAAAAGAACCAATCATACTGACGAGAAATGCCGTCCAGTGTCCGATTATATAATGTAGGTTCAAAGCTTCTGAAAATAGTAAATACCATAGATAATAGTGAATGGTATTCACGATACCAACCAAAATGAATCTTAGCGCTTCACCTTTCATTTTCTTAGACAACCCTTTCTTCACGATTTCTACCTCCCTATTAGTTTCTCCACAATATTGAAATCGCATCATTTTTATTAGAATTAACCCTATATTTGTAATTTTTGTAGTATAATTTACTAAAAAACGATAGGGGTATATTAGGCTTATGTCACAGAAATTACAAGGGATTCTAGATAATTTAGAAACGATTCAAAGATCTTTCGCAGAACCAACTACAATTACTGTAACGGATACTGAAAAAATTGTTGCCCAAGTGAAGGCAGAGTTTGATACAACGAATATTCCAATTGGACTCCCAGTTGCAAAGATGGAGAACGCACTAATCACAGATTCATTAAAAAATGGCAATGTTAATCGTGTAGAGTTTGGGGCTGACCAAGGTGTAGGTATCTCTTGTATCGTTACCTTTAACCCTATTATGGATAATCACGAAGTAGTTGGCTTGCTTATCATTACTACATCTACTGAAAAAATTGATACATTGCGTAGTGTTGCTTCAGAGTTATCTGTCGCTTCTGAAGAAATGGCCGCTACCTCTGAACAATTATCGAATGTCTCTCATACGATTTCAGAAAAGATTCAAGCAATCTCTTCTGACTCAGAAAGTATTTCAAAAATGATCGAAGACGCGTACCAGGTAATCAAATCGGTTCAGGAAATTGCGAACCAATCAAAAATCTTAGGTTTGAATGCGGCGATTGAAGCAGCAAGAGCAGGAGAATATGGAAAAGGATTTTCCGTTGTTGCGAATGAAATCCGAAGAATGGCCGATCAAAGTAAGGAATCTTCTGTGAGCATTATTGAGTATTTGGAAAAAGTGAATGCTGCTATTAACGGGAATAACTCTTCCATTCACGAGATCGTGACGATGGTCGAAGAGCATACAGCAAGTCTTGCTGAGTTTAACAACTCCTTAGACCTAATCGCATCATCCGCTGATAAATTAATGAGTTCTTCTAAATTATAATGATACCTATGAAAGTGGCTGACACAAAGTCAGCCTTTTTCATTTCCATAAAGTGTTAAAAAAATGTATTCTTCTGTCTATCATTCATATAGTATAATTTACATAAAAAATACTGAAAGAACGGTGGACTAATGTCACAGAAATTGCAAGGAATTCTAGATAGTGCAGAAACGATTCAAAGGTCTTTTTCCGAACCGACATCCATTTTAGTAACCGATACAAAACAAATTCTTGTACAGGTGAGAGCTAGCTTTGATACCACGAATATTCCAGCTGGAACTCGTCTAGATTCCATGCCCCCTAATCCCCTTTTAGAGGAGTCCTTAAGAACAGGGAAAGTAAACAAAGCTGAATTTGGTACTGATAACGATTTCGGACTTCCATTTATTGTTACTTGGAATCCAATCATCGATAACCGTGAAGTAGTTGGTTTACTTATTACAACAACTTCAACCGAAAAAATCGAAAATTTGCGTAATATTGCTTCAGAGCTGTCTGTCGCATCAGAGGAAATGTCAGCTACCTCTGAACAATTATCGAATGTCTCTCATACGATTTCAGAAAAGATTCAAGCGATCTCTTCTGACTCAGAAAGTATTTCAAAAATGATCGAAGACGCCTACCAGGTAATCAAATCGGTTCAGGAAATTGCGAACCAATCAAAAATCTTAGGTCTGAATGCGGCGATTGAAGCAGCTAGAGCTGGAGAATATGGAAAAGGATTTTCCGTCGTTGCGAATGAAATCCGAAGAATGGCCGATCAAAGTAAGGAGTCTTCTGTGAGCATTATTGAGTATTTAGAAAAAGTGAATGCTGCAATAAATGGAAATAACTCTTCCATTCACGAGATTGTGACAATGGTTGAAGAGCATACAGCAAGCCTTGCCGAGTTTAACAACTCCTTAGACCTAATCGCATCATCAGCTGATAAATTAATGAGTTCTTCTAAACTTTAATCATCAATACACAAAAAGCGAGGTAGCTAGCACATATCGTGTAGCTCCTCGCTTTTTTTATCAACTCTAGCGAGAAGACTCCTTCCTCAACAACGTAGGGAGGAGATGAATCGCTTTTTGTGTCTAATTTCGGAATTAAACGAAAACTAAAGGACAACGTTTTGAGAATTTGATAAAATAAAATTGAGAACAAATGTTCCTTTAGGGGTGGTTGAGAAATGAGGAAAACCTATTTTTCTAATCGTGTATACAAAAATACGTTACCTGAAAAATATAACGACTCTATTTCTCATACCCTTCTTTTGTTCAGTCGTTCTAAACACTTTGCATTTCAAACACAAGTATTAGAAAAACGTTCGAATGAATCGAGGAGAAAAAAATCTCTGCATCTTACCGTAAAAGCTCGTTTTCAATTGAATGATCATTATGCAGGGAGTGCTGTGCAAGAAGCAAATGCCCTAATCAAATCTCAAAATGAACTTCGAAAAATGTATATAGAAAACAAAGAAGTTCAACTGACTTCAGTTAAAAAGAAAATAAAATCAACCAGACACCATTTTACGACTCTTTTAAAAATCAAACAAACTTTTGTAAACGGAAGTCCAAAATTTAATCAAACCTCCAGAGAACAACAAGTTGGACATTTTTTTGTGGTGAAATTTAAATTTAGATCTGACATATACTATCATGCTTACCAATTTGAACATGACTACTTAGATGTTCAAATCGCTCATTTTAGAAATAAGTTAGGTCGATTGGAATTCAGATTAGATAGGTTACAAAAACAGGTAAAAAGTTTGAAAAATAATAATAACAGTGTAGTTTTTGGCACGAAAAAATTATTTAAAGCACAACATACCATAGAAAACTATCAAAACGATCATCAACAATGGAGAAAAGATTGGGAACAAGCTCGCTATCATCAAATGACCATTAGTGGACGAAAAGATGCCAAGGTCGGCAATTTCGTTTTTTGTTATATTCCTGAGAAGCAAAAACTACAATTTATAACCCAGGATAGTACTAAGATAGAGATTGACAATCTTGTATTTCCGTATGGTCAAGAACAGGTAAACGATGCAATTGAAACACAGTTGAACTGCAAAAACAAAAAGAAATACGGCAAACCCATTGCATGGTCTATTGAAGATCATGGGGACTACTATAATTTTAAGTGTATAGTGGATGTTCCAGAAAACCCTCATAAAAATTTTAGTCGGGCAGACGGCTTATTAGGTCTGGATTTAAATGTAGACCACATTGCATGGTCCAATATTAATGCAAAAGGTCAACTGATTAAATCAGGTGTGTTTTCTTTCGATTTGGAAGGAAAAACATCTGAACAAATCACAAAAATCATTGAAAACAAAGCAGTAGTTATTGTTGATTTAGCGATGAAGTTAAATAAACCAATTGCTTTGGAAAAATTAAATACCACCCAATCCAAAGTTTCTCATCCATACGGCAATAGAAAAGCCAATAAAGCGATGAGTCAATTTGCGTACAATAAAATGATTTCTGCCATTAAAAATCGGGCAGAGAAAATGGGGGTAGCCGTGTTTGATGTGAACCCAGCCTACACCTCCCAAATTGGCAAAATCAAATACATGAAGCGATTGGGAATTTCGATTCATCAAGCTGCTTCTTATGTGATTGCACGACGTGCAATGGGTTTCAAAGAAACGCTTCCACCAGTGTTGCATTCCCTGTTACCAGAGAAGATAGCAGGTCTACATCACTGGGCGCAGTGGAAGTGGGTTTCAGCATGCCTATCCGATGTTCGTAAACACGCGTTCTATCGGATAGAACTTTTTGCCTGCGACAAGATTGACTCGCTGAATCAACTCTTTCCTCAAGGGGCTCTTTCAGACTTGGAGGTAAAAGGTTTGTCAAAGGTGAAAAGTAGAAAACCCATTGCCTAGTTGAACGGGCGATGGTCTACTAAATTCTTTAGTAGCCTTTTTAGGAATCCCCTTCCTCAAAAATCTAAATAGATTTTAGGTAGGGGTAGTTCAACTTTTTCTCCTAATGAACCATACAACCACTGCAACAAAGGCAACGACGATTAAAGCATAGACCACATTGGAGTAGACATCCATTTTTTCAACGATAAGGTCCCATGAATCTCCCAATTTTGCCCCTAAGCATACAAGGACAATATTCCAAATCATCGTACCAACCGAAGTAAACAATAGGAATACCCAAAAATTCATATTCGACATCCCCGCAGGAATCGAAATCAAGCTACGAATTAATGGAATAAAACGGCAGAAGAACACCGTCCACGGTCCATATTTATCAAACCACGCATCCGCTTTATGTATATCGTCCTTTGTAACTCTAAGGACACGGCCCCACTTGTCCACAATTTTTTCAAGTCTTTCCACATCAAGCTGACGTCCTAGAAAATATAGAACGATTGCCCCAATGATAGAACCTATTGTTGAAGCAATAACAACTCCGATAATCGTCATATCGGTAGTCGTTGTTAAAAATCCACCAAAAGTTAAAATCACCTCTGAAGGGATAGGTGGAAAAATATTTTCAAGGGCAATGAGAAGAAGAATCCCTATATACCCGTATTCGCTCATAATATCCATTAACCAATTTTCCATGTAAATCTCCTTTAATTTGCAATTTACCTACTTAGGATAGTTTATCAGAATCTGCCCAGATAAAAAATATGATTTGTGACCTAGAACATCCTCAACTCGCCGTAAAGGAATACACCGAAAGTGGCTTTACTACTTCATGAGATTCCACAAACGCTTGTAACAGCTTCACTTCCGATTGAACAAGCTCTTTCATTTTCACAGGCATATCCTTCGTCTTTTCGAGCTCGAACTCTATGTCCGAAACGACTTTATCAATTTCCCATACGCCATCTTGCAGCTCAGATGAATCGATTATTTCCTCATTAAGAACATTCCAACCAGCACACTCAACAATCTTTTTAAGATCATCCGGTGTAAAAAGCGTCCGTACATTCGACTCACTATCTTGCTTAAACGCCTCATACTGAGCCTGAATTTGGATCGATAAAAGATGAGGATACTGTTCAATCGTATGGACTCTTGCATCCCATTCAGCAAAACAGAGCTGTTTTCCCCATCTTTTTGCTTTTTCCATAATACGTTGAAGCTCCTCAAAGGAAGATAAATACCAGGAACAATGAGAAAAAACAATATAATCAAAGGAATTCTCCGGGTAATCAAAATCTATAGACAAAACATCCGTTTCTAAATCAATCTTTATTTGTTTTCCTAACTTTGATTTCTTTAAGAAGTCTAGAGAATCTCCAAGGGTAATCGGAGCACCGTAATCACCGGAGGCCACATCAATTCCTTGTACAAATCCCGTTTCGCCAACAAAATAGGCAAGGACTGCCGTTGTATCCCCTTGACCACAACCGATTTCAAGAACTCTACTTCCTTCTTTTATTCCCCAAAACTCCACTAGCTTGATGCGATGTTCAGTTTGCACTTTCTGGATGTTAGACATTTCTTGATGTGTTGCCATACACGAAACAATCGTTTCCAAGATATCCTTCTTCATACTCCATCCCCCACAAACTCTATTATCTTTTAAAAACACTCTTGTTTCATTCTAGTGGAAAACGAAGGAATAGAGAAGGACTTTCGATGATTTTTTAGGTGATACTTCCAAGAAACGCAAAAAAATAAGAGGAAAGCAAAGTTCCCCTTTTACCAGATGCTCTACATAAGTTATAAAAGCGTAATACCACTGAGGAAAATCATAATAGCCAAAATCGTTCGGAGGGGTTTTGCGGGAAACTTGGAAGAGAGACTACTTCCAATCGTAACACCAGGAATAGAGCCTACAAGGAGATTAATCATTAATGCATAATCCACATTTCCAATACCAGCATGGAGAAGACCAGCAACCGTGACTAATAGAAAGGCATGAGCGATGTCCGTCCCAACTAGTTCAGACGGAGTTAATTTATACATCAAAAGCATCAGGAGGGCAAACAACGACCCTGACCCAATCGATGTAAGACCTACAATAAAACCAAGAACAGCACCAATACCAATCGTAAGAGCTTTTTTATCCTCCAACGGCTTTACTTGCCATCGATTCCATTGGAATCTTTCCTTCATAAAGGTTTTGATCAGAGTGGTGAGCGCCACGATTATGAGAACATAACCTAGCGCATGCTTGATGACGTCTTCTTGATTATGAAAAAAAGCATTAAATAGATGAAGTACGCCAACAGCACAAATCGCACTTGGAATGCTTCCGATGGCAAGATACTTAACCAGTTTTAAATTAATGGTCTTTTGCCGCCAATGTTGCATGGAGCCAAAAAATTTTGTGATCGCGTTATAAGCCAAATCTGTACCAACTGCAATCGATGGACTTATCCCTAGCAGAACTAAAATTGGTGTTAATAATGCTGCTCCTCCAACACCTGTTAAGCCAACCATAAATCCTACTAATAGTCCCATAACTATAATTCCAATACTCATTTAGCGCTCGCTCCAAACATTCAATTCATACCCTAATTTATGAATTGGTCATGCGCCTTGTTACAAATGTATTGGAGCTAAAATGGACTATTCTTCCTCTTCATCCTTCAATTCGATTTTCTTACAGCCTACGTATAAACAAGAAAAAATATCAATTCCTTCTTTCGCTTTCGCTAATCCTTTTAAATAAGGTTTAACTAAATCCTTGAAGTCTAAGCTAACCCCCTCTTCTTCTAAAATCCCATAAACATACAGCTTCTTTTCATCAAAAAGCAACGCTACATTCCCTACTGCCTTATTTGATGAATCAACGATATTCAGTACTTGAAATTCAGGGGTAATAACCTCTGGTGAAAAATAAATCTGCATATTTGTCTTCTCCTTTTAAGAAAGGCTATTTAATTTTTTCATACCAATCGTGAATACTATGGCCATTTCTCAAGTAAACTGTAGTTTTTCAAATAAGGTGTCGCTATTTTTTTCTTTGGCTGGTTCCTTTTTACTCACTTTAATAAAGATAAGCGACAATAAAGCAACGAATAATGTTAATCCTGCCGTCGTTAAAAACAGCCCCGTTCGAGACCAGTCCATCAACGTACTATAAACAGGTGGTCCAACAGCAACTCCGAGAAAGCGAACAGAGCCATACAACGACGTGACAAACCCACGTCTATCTGTTGGTACGGAGCCTGTAATGAAACTATTGATACACGGGAGCACAAGGCCTGTTCCTACACTACTAATTGCAAGCACCGCGAAAAATGGCACTAAACTTTTGAATAAGACAAGACTCGAAAATGAAATGGTCATCAATATTAATCCTAAAACGATAAGCTTCTTCATTAATGGCATTTTTTTACCGATTTTACTCCCCGTTATATAGGAGGTAGTGGTCATAAATAATAAAGGTATCGCCAAGATCCCACCCTTTAGTACCCCATCAATTTGATAATCTTTTTCAAGAATATCGGAAATGTAGAACAAGATACCAAACAAAGTGAACAAGCACGTCGCCCCTGTTAAATACGCAACAAATAACCAACGGCCCTCCGTTTTAAAAACGGATACTAATCCTTTTACATATTGACCGACAGGCGGAGGTTCTTTTTTCGTTTTTTTCTCCTTTATAAAAAAGATCGTTAATAAAACAGACAGTAAACAAAAAATGGGAAAGGCAAAAAATGCCGCATACCAAAATAAAAGGGCAAAAAGTGAGCCGATTAAGGGACTGATTACCTTCCCAAATCCATTTGAGGCTTCGACTAAGCCTAACACTTTACTCTGCTCTGCCCCTTTAAACAAGTCTCCTGTTAAAGCCATGGCAATCGGTGCTGTTCCTGCAGCCCCAAGTCCTTGCATAATTCTCCCGGCCATAATCCACATATAAGAATTAGAAAACCACGCCGCTGCAGCCCCAGCTAAAAGACCGCCACTTCCATACAAAATAAGGGCAGGAATGATGACTGCCTTTCGTGAAAACCGATCCGATAAGTACCCTAAAATGGGAATGGCGATTGCCGCGGCGATAGAAAACACAGAGATTATGAGGCTTACTTTAAATTGCGAAATATCTAGTTCTGTTTTCATTTTCGGCAAGATAGGAATAAGCATGGAATTCCCCAATACGAGAATGAGCGGGATAGAACCAATAGCGAAAATCGTCATCCCTTTATGCTTTTGCTTTGCCATGGATCGAACCCCCTATAGCTATACTTCAACCTATATTATTGTTTGAATCCGTGCGGGAGATTATTCAATTTTGTTGTCCACACCTGTTGTTTAATTTCAATGGAACAGCCAAATAAATACACATTCACCCAATTTTTGAATAGGCTATTTTAAAATTAGTACCTATGACCTTGGAGGAGGAGCGTTCCTTATGGATTTTTTAGAATTACCGAAAAGAACAACTGGAAATAGAAGCTATGGTTTGACCTCGATTGTTGATTTTGGTACCCCAATAGGGGAATTAGAGCATATACTTAAGGATTATCATCCATTCATTGATATTGCCAAATTAGGCATTGGCTCAGCCTATGTAACACCTAATATAAGCCAAAAAATTTCCCTATATCAGGCGTATGGAATTAAACCGTATTGTGGAGGAACATTATTTGAAAAATGCTATCTCCAACAGAAACTGCCTGAGTACTTTGCTTGGTTGAAACAATTAGGGGTCGAGTGGCTAGAGGTATCCAACGGAACCTTGGATATTTCACTTGAGGAAAGGCTTCAAATCATTTCAAGAGCGAAGGACTATTTTTACGTAATAGCCGAGGTTGGTTCTAAGGATTCGACTCAGGAGATGCCGATTTCGGAGTGGAGAGCGGAGATTGAGCTTTTGCTCGATGCAGGCTGTAAATATGTGATTACTGAAGGAAGAGATTCTGGTACAGCAGGGATTTACGATCAAAACGGAACCATTAAATCAGACCTGATCCAAGAACTTATAAAAGGCTTGGATTGCCGAAAAATTATTTTTGAAGCACCTACACCAAAGCATCAAATGTTTTTCATAAATGAAGTCGGAGCAAATGTGAATCTGGGCAATGTCAAACTTACAGATGCCCTTATTTTAGAGGCCCAGCGCCAAGGCTTAAGAAGCGAAACATTTTTTCTGGAGGAACAGGAATGGAAATTACTCTTATAAGACATCTCCCTACTAAATGGAATCTCCAAGCTAAGCTTCAGGGGAAACGCGATATCCCAATCCTTCCTATATCTGAAGATGTTCAGGAAAAAATTCACCACAATCTTCAGTTATTAGAAGGCAAATCATTTGAGCACGTATTATCTAGTACATTAACTCGAACAAGACAAACAGCACAAGTATACGGCTTTGATACCAAAAGCGAACCCCTTTTAGATGAGTTAGACTTTGGTCCTTTTGAGGGGCGCACAAAGGAAGAACTCATTCTGCAATACGGTCGTTTGTGGAGTGAGAATCCACGTGAATTGGTGCTCGGAGAAAGTTTACTAAATCTCGAAAAACGAATTATTTTATTCCTTGAAAAATACAAGGAGGCAACTAATATTCTAGCTTTTGGCCATGGTTCTTGGATTAGGGCCTTATCATCTTATTATCAACATGGCCATATTAATCAAATGAATCAAGTAACTGTTTTAAACAATGAGTGCATCTCATTCGAGTTTTAAAGACGTTTATTTTTTTCTCCAACTTGGCGTTAAAAAACTGCTGGGATTAAACTTTAGCTCATAAATGAAATCAATAATATTCGTCGAAATGAATTGGCAGATGATCGCATAAATGACAATCTTATAATCGATCACAATCGACGTTAATAAGAAAATGCATAGATTTATCGCCATCATGACTTTTCCTGGGCTCCAATTTTTATAGGTGGCAATCATTAAAGCTGGAATGACCATGCCCCCACTGGATGCGCCTGCTCGGATAAGGATTCCTACACCGACTCCAAAAAGAATCGCACCTGCCACAATATCTAATATAATGTTCACATGTGGAACGATTAGATATTTTATTGAAAAGAGACTAACGGTTGTAGATGTTGTCGCAACCGCAAGTATGGTCCGAAACGTCCACGTATAGCCAAAATACTTCAAGGCAAAAACCAAAAACACGACATTTGCTAGCCATAAAGAAAAGCCAAGAGGTAACTGAAACCAATGATTCACGAGGATGGCAAGTCCAGCTGCCCCCCCGGAAGGGATGGAATGAGGAAACAAAAAGATCGACATGGCCATCCCTTGAACGATGGCCCCCATTAGTAAAAAGAAATAAATCAATATTGTTTTTTTCATCTAGACAGATGGGGCCTTTAAG
The DNA here is from genome assembly GCF_005280205.1 of Bacillus yapensis. Taxonomy (GTDB): domain Bacteria; phylum Bacillota; class Bacilli; order Bacillales; family Cytobacillaceae; genus Robertmurraya; species Robertmurraya yapensis. The sequence goes on from NZ_SUND01000001.1 coordinate 16,677, forward strand.
TTTAACCGGATATCCCTCATTTTGTTTCCTCCCTATTGGACATCTTCCCTTGTCCATTTTATGAAAACCTCATAGAGAATATGAACGTTTTAAGAAGATCAGTACAATTGTGTTTGGAACTATTTCAAAAAAAGCAAAACAAAAAGGCTTATCCCTATAATAGAGATAAGCCTTTATTTATCTAATTAAAAGTTAGCAACACGTCTCACATGTCCACTGAAATGTGATTTATAGTAACCAGAGTTCATGTTTGCAATCGCAACACCTGTAGAAGATTGAGAACCGATGAATTTCCCTCCACCAAGGTAGATACCAACATGGCCATCTTTCTTGTATGTGTCAAAGAAAACTAAATCTCCTGGACGAGCTTCGCTATAAGAAACCTTTGTACCTTGACCTCTTAATGCACTTGTACTAGAACCGATATTGATACCAGCTTGTCTAAATGCCCAGCTAACGAAACCAGAGCAATCGAATCTTCCGTTTGCTACATCATATGCAGATCTTCCGCCACCAAATACGTAAACAGAATTACCGATATATTTGTATCCAGCATTTAAAATAGTGCTAAGACTACCATCGTTTGCTGGTGGAGTATAAGCAACCTTACCACCACTTGATTGAGTAGATTCATTACTAGAATCGTTTGAGCTATATGCTGCTCTTTGTGCTTCTTGTTCAGCTTCAAATTGAGCTTCTAATTCGTTTAGCTTCGCATTATTTCCTTTTTGCGCTTCTTCTAAAGATTTTTTCAGCTCATCGTTTTGTTGCTTTTGTTCTAGCATTTGAGCTTTCATACCTTCAAGCTCTTCTTTTTTCTCAGTTAACTCGTTAAGCTTTTTGTCTACTGCAGCTTGTTTTTCAACAACTGCTGCTTTATCTAGCTCATGTTGTTTTATAAGATCACTGTCAGCACTTGCAATTTGAGAAACTGCAAATACACGATCGATAAAATCACTAAAATCTTCTGAACCAAGAAGTACTTCAATATAGCTCACTTTACCACCAGACTCTTGGAAAGATTGAGCACGTTTTGCTAAAATTTCTGTTCTTTTCGCAATAGTATCATTTAACACAGCAATTTCTTCTTCAAGCTTTTTAATTTCTGCCTGTGTTGTAGTTATTTCAGATTCTGTTTTTGTAATTAACGCATTGTTATCATTAATGGCTTCATCCATTTTTTTAATCTTATCTTCTACTGCAGCTAATTTGCTTTCAGTTGCATCGATATCTTTTTGGACTTGTTGAATTTGTGTAGAGTAGTTTGCACTGACTGAAGGGATTGCAATAAAACTCCCTACGCCTAGGATGATTGATGTATTCAGAGCTATAAGTTTCTTTTTCATCGTTCTATTTCCTCCGACCTTCTTGGTTTCGACAAGTTCATTTAAATATGTACTAGCCATTAGTCTATAAAATTATAATTCTCGTATTTATTCATTTAAGTGACAAAATTCATGTTAAAAAAACATTTTTCTCATCTAGTACTATATCAGTCTATCGTAACAGAATGATGTTAATAATATTACAATTATGTTTCAATTCATTAGTATCTGGTACTAATAACCTAAAATGAACTAGTTCATTTGGAGCGAAATGGTAATTTTAACTTAGGATTCCATGATATGACAAAACGAAGATTTTAGGGGATTTTGTCGAAAATCGCCAACGAAAGCTAATTAAATGGGGCGGTTTATCTACTGGTGTGAAATCAACAAAAAAAGGGCCAATCAGAGAGTTTCGTTCTCTGATTGGCCCTTTATCATTATTCTTCAGATGACTTTTTATCATCTGTTATATTGTATTCATACTTAGAGCGATCGATTGGTGTGAAGCCAGTCGGTTCATAGAAACGTAATAAATCACCATTCACAACATTGTCAGAAAGATGTAATTTGTACTCAACGATTTCTTGGAACTTTAGTGCTTCAGCTTCTTGTTCCTCGGTAATGAGTTCACCAGTATTGGAATCATAGAACTTACCACCAACAGAAGTAATGGTTGGGCTGACAAAGTCACCATTTCGGAATGGAACAAGTGAGTCATGTTCCTCAGATAATAAGTCTGTACCAAATTGGATATATTCTTTAGTATCAATCCCTAATAAATGCATTAGTGTTGGTAATACATCGATTTGACCACCATATTCATGGTTTACGCCGCCCTCCATGCCTGGTACACGGATATATAACGGTACACGTTGTAAACCAGATGCGCTGTCAAATGTTGAAAGCTCTTTACCAAGTACTTTTTCCATCGCCTTATCATGGTTTTGTGAAATACCATAGTGGTCACCGTACATGATAATAATCGAGTTATCATATAGTCCAGCTGCTTTTAATTCTTCAAAGAATTGCTGTAACGCTTCGTCTGCGTATCGTGCAGTCTGGAAGTAATTATCGACTGATTTATCACCTGTTGTATGCGGTGCAATCGTTGTTTCATCCTGATTCATCGCATATGGATAGTGATTTGATACAGTAATAAACTTCGTATAGAACGGCTGTGGTACAGTTTTTAATAACTCGGCTGATTGTGCAAAGAATGGTTTATCCATCAAACCATATTCCGCCATTTGTTCTTCTTCAGTATCATAATAGCTAATGTCGAAGAATTTATCATAACCGAATGATTTATAAATTTCATTTCTGTTCCAGAAGCTTCCTGAGTTTCCGTGGAAGACTGCTGAAGTGTACCCTTTTTGTCCCAAAATTGCAGGAGCTGCTTGGTACGTATTGACTCCTTTTGTTGTAAAGGCTGATCCTTGTGATAAGCCATACAATGAGTTTTCAATCATAAATTCTGCATCAGATGTTTTACCTTGTGCAGTTTGATGATAGAAGTTATCAAAGTACATCGTATTTTGATCTCTTATTAACGAGTTTAAGAATGGAGTTACCTCTTCACCATTTAACTGATAATCCATCAAGAACGTTTGAATCGATTCAAGATGAAGATAAATGACATTCATCCCTTCACCGATTCCAAAATATTTCGGATTGGGCTGTGCATAGTTTGATTTTGTAAAGTTCACAACTTCTGTAACATCACTACTATCAGCCATAACCCTTTGTGCAGATGCCTTTGTACTTTGAACAGCATCATAAATCGTGTAGTTGTACATTCCTAAATATTTCACAATGTAATTACGGTCAAACCCTCTAGTTAAAAGCTCTGGACGATCGGATTCTGCCAATGCTAAGTTCAAGCTTGAGAATCCTAATGCTAAACATAAAACAGCAGCAATTTTGCGACGGCCCATATCTTTAATTTCAATCTTAACAACTTTAAATGCAAGTAATGCAATAAGAATCACATTATCGATAAAAAATAAAAAGTCATATGGCTTTAATAATGTTACGACACTTCCACTTACATCACCAAAGTTTTGTGTTTGGAATAAAGTTGGCAGTGTAATAAAGTCATTAAAGAATCGGTAATACACCACGTTCGCAAATAAAAGGAACGATAAGATAAAATCAATTACCATTAAAGCAATATATTTTCTTCTTCCTTTAAAGAAGAAGGCAAATCCTAAAAACAATAAAGAAGAACCTAGCGGATTTAGAAACAATAAAAACTTTTGCAGAGAATTTTCGATGCCTAAGTCAAATTGTGTTAACTGCATAATATAAGATTTTAGCCAAAGTAATACGACAGCTAAAATAAAGAAACCAATATATTTTTGAGATACATTAAATCGTTTTTGTAAAGTGTTTTTCATGATTTGTTGCACCTGCCTTCTAGTAACCTATTATACTTCTTTACAAAATAAATGAAAGATACGATTGGAACCATTCAAGCTATTATCTAGCATAACTGTTAAATATGAACAATATATGAAAAGCTAAGACAAATTATTAAAAAATATTGGACATGTTGTGAAATCAATTAAATTATTTTTATGTTGTTCTTTAAAATTAGCATGAACACAAGATACTAATATACTCCTTTTTAAGGAATTGTCAAGAGGGTGACCGGTTAGATAATTTTACATACTGAATAGACGTATTACCCCCCAAAAAGGTTTCACAAAACCTCATTTTCGAAAAATAATGAAAATGAACTAGAAAATGTTTTGTATTTAATTTTGTATTTTTCAGCAACCCTTTTAAACATAGTAGAATACTATTAAAAGCATGTCTTCAACAATGATGTTTCCTTTAAGCCAGAATCGGACATATAAATAGAAGAAAGTCGAAATTTGACGAGAAATTTTGGTAGTTTTTCAGATAAAAAAAATCCAATTCTTTTATGAATCGGACTTTTGATTATTTACTTTAGATGTTCGATTATTTCTTTGTCTTATCTTCTTCTATTTTATCGTCCTCAATAATCCCTTTTGTTGAGTTTTTAAACTCTTTTAGAGACTGACCGACCGCGCGACCAATTTCAGGTAGCTTTTTGGGGCCAAAAATAATAAGAGCAAGAACTAGAATTAATATCAAACCTGGAATTCCAATGTTAGAAAACATTTTTTCACTCCTTAATGTATCTCTTACCGTACGAGAGATGCATAAACTTTCCTATATATTATACCCAAAAGTATTGTAACATATCGGCAACCCTCAATCTACTCCATCCTTTGTCATCAAGTACTACAATTCTTACGAAAATGGTTATAATTTTTTTCTAATTCACCTTTAAGAGTAGTAAATATCACTGATGTCTGTTAAAATCTGTATTAATATGTAATCAATCCCTTTATTATCGATAAATGGTAGAGGGATTATTTCTTGTCTATTATGTGGTAAATTTGATCATAACCGCTCAAGCTTATAAGGAGTTTTAGTCATGTCGATACCCGTTAAAGAAGGCAATTTAGTTAATGTCATCGAAACACTTCGAAAAGAAATGATTCGGACAGGAATAGAAGAAGGTTTGGCGAGTCAAAAGACGATTGCCTTAAGCCAACTTCTTGACCTATACATCATGAAATATCAACAACTCAATTCCAAAAGGTATAACAAGGCATTTCATTAAATCCTCCATGTCTTGTTATGCTTTTTTCTTTTTCTAAGAACTGATCCTAAAATCCCCCCAAAAAAAATAGACCTAAAGGTTTCCCTTTAGGCTTATTTCAAAATTATTTAGGAGTATTTATACCAGAGTCATTTGAAAGCAAAAGTTTCGCTCTCTTATTATTTGTTGCAATAACATAAATGGCTCCTATCGCGATTAACACGGCAATGATCGAACCAATGTTAAATAATCCTTTTTCTGCAGTCCAAACAATTGAGTAACCCAATGCACCAAGTAATAGGGCATAATAGAGAAACGGTAGGAGCGTTTTTCGAATAACGGTTCCTTCCTTCCCTACTAGGCCAACGACCGCTGCGGCAGCAACTACGTTATGCACGCAAATCATGTTTCCAGCTGCGCCACCTACCGCTTGAAGTGCCACCACCCACGTCGGGTCAACCCCAATTTGTGAACCTACATCGTATTGGAATAGGGCAAACATCATATTACTTACTGTGTTACTACCAGCAATGAAGGCACCAATTCCACCGATAAAAGTAGCAAAGATCGGCCAGGCATCCCCTACGAGTGCTGCAACTCCGTTAGCCAACTCAATTGGCATCCGTTCATATCCGGCCTCTCCACCACCAGTATTTAAAAACACTTGTACCATTGGGACTGTGAAAATAAGCGCTGTTGAGGCAGCAATCATTGTCTTTCCAGACGCACCCCACGCTCTTTTATACGCAGCTCCATTCATCCCGTGCAAAAAGTAAGTAATAACAGAGACTAAGATAAATATAGCACCTGGCGAATAAAGTGGTTGAAAACTAGACGTTATGCCTGACCCAAAAATATCTTCCCATTTTAGTGTCCATGCTTGTGACCACTCCAAAAATGGAAGCGATTGCAAACGAGTTAAGATTAAGAACAGTCCAACTAAAACATAAGGAGTCCACGCTTTAACCATACTCATGCTGCCGCTTTTATGAGCTATATCTTTTATTTCTAACTTTCCGCTCCATTCAGGATCCCATTTGGATTTTTCCTCGAAATCCCAAACTTCATCTTCCTTCGGCATAAATAACCCTTTTTTCGCAGCAAAAATAACAATTGCTAAACCAACCAAGCCACCAATCATTGACGGAAATTCAGGTCCTAATGTGTTCGCCACAATTACATATGGAATCGTCATGGCGAATGCGGAAAAGAGTGCGAACTTCCAAATTTTTAGCCCTTCTGTAAACGACTTATTTTTCCCAAAAAATTTCGTCATAAAGGCAACTACGAACAGTGGAACCAATGTACCTGCAATCATATGAAGAATGGAAACTTTCTCGGCAATGTCGACAGTTAACGCTAGAAAATCACTCGTAATACTTGTATCTGCTGAAAGACCTGTTTGGACTCCTACTAACATTGGGGTGCCCACAGCTCCAAACGAAACAGGTGTACTTTGAATGATCATCCCGGCTACAACTGCTGCCATGGCTGGAAATCCTAAACCAACCATAAGTGGTACTGCTACCGCAGCGGGTGTACCAAAACCAGCCGAGCCTTCTATAAATGAACCGAAAAGCCATGCAACAATGATGACCTGGATTCGTCGGTCTGGAGATATATCCGTAAATCCTTGGCGAATCGTTTTGATTCCTCCACTTTCTTGCAAAGTGTTAAGTAATAATATAGCTCCAAAAATAATGTATAAAAGCGTTCCAGCAGTGAACAAACCATGAAGTGAGGCAGCTGCTACATTTGCACCAGGTACCTTCCAAACAAAGAGGGCAAGAGCGATTGCAACTAAATAGGAGATTGGCATTGCCTTACTTGCGGGCCATCTTAAACCAACGAGAAAGATGGCAACTACGATGATTGGTAAGAGCGATAATACAGATAACATTCCCGTACTCATTAACATTCCCCTTTCATTTTTGATTCGGCTCTTTTCGCATCGTTTGTTGTTTTGTTACGGTAGGAATCAGTCTACTGATACAACTAGAATCTTATTCCAAAAACAACAAATTTTTCGAAAAAAACCTCTGATAATAAGAAACAATATTACTCTTCGTTGCATAATAGGCAACAATGTTATATAACAATAAATATTTTGTTATATAACATAAGTAAACCTAAATAGAATTATACATACTTTTCTGATAATTTCAATAACTTTATAGGATTAGTTAAAATAAAAAAAATTTGCTTAAAATATCTTTTCGGTTAAAATAACGGTCGCTACCTTCACACCTGTAGCAATCCATCATATAACGATAAGATACTAAGCAAATTCAAATTTAAACAATATTTACATACCCAAGTCTCGCAGAAATTTCTCTTCCCGCTGCGATCATTTGAACCTTTAGCTGTTCTAATCTCTCATCTGTCATTCTCATTGTTGGTCCTGAAATACTAACCGAAGCAACTACTTTCCCTAGATGATCAAAAATCGGAACTGCGATGCACGTAATGCCGTATTCGTTCTCCTCTAAATCAAGAGCGTAGCCTCTTTGCTTCACTTTGATTAACTCTTGGAGAAATTCATCTTTATCCGTAATCGTCTTATCGGTATGCATCGGCAAGCCTTTACGTTCGATGATTTCAAGAACGACATTAATCGGTAGGTGGGCGAGTATCGCTTTTCCAACTGACGTACAGTGCATCGGTGCTCTTTTTCCAACCTTAGAATGCATCCGTAACGTTTCATTGCCTTCGAGCTTTTCAATATAGACGACCTCACCTTGGTCCCAAACAACAAGATGAATGACCTCATTAGTCTCTCTCTCTAGTTCAAGCAAATAAGGTCTTGCTTCCGACCTTAAGTCGATCGATTCAAGTAATTTTGAGCTAATATCAAGAAATTTATAGCCAAGCTTGTAACGACCTGTATCTGTATCCTGTTCAATATAGCCGTACTGGGCTAATGTCGCTAAGATGCGGTAAACCGAGCTCTTATTGATATCAATATGTTTGGCAATTTCCGTTACACCCAGTCCACCTTTTTTCGCGCTGACAAGGGTTATAATATCCAATGCTCGCCCTACAGATTTAACCATGTTATCCCGTTCCATCTTACTCACCTCCACGTATTAACGTTGGAGCTCCCTTGAAGGTACTGTGAATTTATTTCTTAATGTTCCGATTTCTTCGATCGTACATTCAATCACATCATGTTCCCCAACAAATTCCGCCCCTACTGGACTTCCTGTTAAAATGACATCCCCAGGCACAAGAGTCATAACCTTAGAAAGATAGGAAATCATTTTTTCAATTGAAATAATCATAAGATCCATTCCACTATTTTGTTTTTCTGAACCGTTCAGTACAGCCTTTACACGGACATCTTTTGGATTGAGTTCTGTTTCAACGACCGGACCTAATGGTGTAAACGTATCAAAAGACTTTCCAATTGTCCAATGGCCGGCTTCATGGAAAAAGGCTGGTGCTGTCACATCGTTCCCAACCGTATAACCGAAGACATAATCAAACACTTCTGATTCAGAAATATCTTTTGCCTCTCTTCCAATCACGACCGCTAATTCTGACTCAAACTTCACCTCAGAACAGCCTTGCGGGATGACAATTTCATCCTCTGGTCCAATAACGGAAGAAGTCGGTTTAAAGAAAAAGACTGGAATCTCCGGTAGCTCATCAGGCAAATCTTCCTTTTTTGCAACAAAATTTGCACCAATCCCAATAATTTGATTAGGAACAAGCGGAGCAAGAAACTTCACTTCGTCTACCGCAAAGTTTTGTCCTGTATACTCCCATTCTGTAAAAATATTTCCCTTTATTTCTCTTATCATTTCATTGTGAACAACACCTGTATATTTCTTATCCTCAAAAGTAAAGCGCGTAAATTTCATCGTTTTTGCTCCTCTCGAAAATTATTTAAATATGAACAAGGAGGCATTCTAACGATAGATAGAATGCCTCTAGATGATTTATGTTTAATTCTCAACCGCTACCTTTGCTTTAAACTCTGCACGACGGCGATGTAAAATTGGTTCAGTATATCCGCTTGGCTGGTCGTATCCTTTAAAAACTAAATCACAAGCCGCTTGGAAGGCAACTGAATTATCATAGTCTCGAGCCATCGGGCGATAGTTCGCATCTGAAGCATTTTGTTCATCAACTACTTTTGCCATGCGTTTCAACGTTTCCAATACTTGATCTTCAGTTACGATTCCATGGTGTAGCCAGTTTGCCATATGTTGACTGGAAATACGAAGTGTCGCTCTATCTTCCATTAGTCCGATGTTATTAATATCCGGTACCTTCGAGCAGCCAACCCCTTGTTCAACCCAACGAACAACATAACCAAGGATACCTTGAGCGTTATTATCAAGCTCCTGTTGAATTTCTTCAGAGCTCCATATAGGATTTTCAGCCACTGGGATTTGTAAAATATCATCTCTTAAATCGGTAGATGCAGCATCCTTTAATAGCTCTGCTTGCACTTCTTTTACATTCACTTGGTGATAGTGAAGTGCGTGCAATGTTGCAGCTGTTGGAGATGGTACCCAAGCTGTGTTTGCTCCCGATTGTGGATGACCAATTTTTTGCGTAAGCATTTCAGCCATTAAGTCCGGAATTGCCCACATTCCTTTACCAATTTGGGCATGCCCTTGGAAACCTACCGATAATCCAACATTCACATTGGACTTTTCATAGCCCTGTAACCATTTTGTTGTTTTCATATCATTTTTACGAATCATTGGACCAGCTTCCATCGATGTGTGCATCTCATCACCAGTACGGTCTAAGAAACCAGTGTTAATGAAGACGATTCTTTCCTTTACCTTGCTGATCGCATTTTTAAGATTAATTGTTGTTCTACGTTCCTCATCCATAACACCAATTTTCAACGTGTTCCGTTCAAGACCTAATAAATCTTCAATGCGGTTGAATAATTCATTAGCAAAAGCAACCTCTTCTGAACCATGCATTTTTGGCTTTACAATATAGATAGAGCCTTTTTCACTATTTTGGAATTGGCCATTTCCGAGTAACGTATGCTTCCCTATTAAACTCGAAAATACAGTATCCATAATACCTTCTGGGATCTCTTCACCTTCTGCAGTTAATATCGCATTCGTTGTCATCAAGTGTCCTACGTTACGAGTAAACATAAGGGAGCGGCCCTTAAGCGTCATTTCTTCACCAGTTGGAGATGTGTATTGGCGGTCTGGGTTCATTGAACGTGTAAGGGTCTTATCACCCTTTTTGAAGGTTGCCGTTAAATTTCCCTTCATTAGGCCAAGCCAGTTCCGATACACATGTGTTTTATCCTCAGCATCCACTGCTGCAACAGAATCTTCAAAATCCATAATCGTGGATAATGCAGCCTCTAATAATACGTCCTTCACGCCCGCTTTATCTGTTTTTCCAATTGGAGAAGTTGGGTCAATTTGGATTTCAAAATGTAAATCATTATTTTTTAATAAAACTGCAGATGGAGTTGTTGCATCTCCTTGGTATCCGACAAGTTTAGAATCGTCTTCGAGTCCAGTCGTTGTGCCGTCACCCAATACGACGACTAACTTTCCGTCAACAATTGCGTACTTCTCAGAATCCTTATGTGAACCAGCTTGCAGTGGTGCCGCTTGGTCCAAAAATTCTCTTGCGAATTGAATGACCTTTTCTCCTCGAATTGGATTGTAGCTTCCTGCACGAGTTGCCCCATCTTCTTCACTAATAGCATCTGTACCGTACAATGCATCATATAGGCTTCCCCAACGAGCATTGGCAGCATTTAGCGCGTAACGAGCATTATCGACAGGTACAACAAGCTGTGGACCTGCTTGAACAGCGATTTCATCATCCACATTGTCCGTCGTAACCCTATAGTCCTCCACTACTGGCTCTAGATAACCAATTTCCTCAAGAAAGCTTTTATATTGTTCAAAATCAAAGACTGTGTTTTCTTTATGCCAAGCATGAATTTTCTCTTGAATCTCATCACGTTTTGCTAAAAGTGCTTTATTTTTTGGCGCTAAATCTGCAACTAATTTTTCAAAGCCTAACCAAAACTGTTCTTGATCAACTTGACTTTCAGGAAGTGCCTCAGAATTGATGAAATCAGCCAGTTCTTGGGCGACCTGCAGATTTCCAATTTTCACGTATTGAGTCATGACAAATTCCTCCTTGATTTATGTTTGTTATTACGCAACAGCGTTTCATAATTTATCTAAAAAAATAATAGCATGGAAAACGGTTACTTTCAATAATTTTCAAAAAATTTAACCAGAGCGATATGAAAAAATCTTTCATACCGCTCCCAGCCCTTTTTCACGAGGTCTTCAGCGCTTCCTTTAATTCTTTTTTCACTTCGGCACATCGCCCTGGAGATGGAAAGAGCTTTCCTGCGTTTAGTAAATTTTTCGGATTGAAGACTTCTCGAATATCGGTCTGAGCTAAGATCTCTCGGTCCGTAAAAACAAAACGCATTTCTTCTCTTTTTTCAATTCCAACCCCATGTTCACCAGTAATTGTACCGCCTACATCTGCACACACCTGCAGACATGCACTTCCCGCTTCTAATGCTTTTTCCGTTTCCCCAGGTATTCTTGCATCAAAGAGAACAAGTGGATGCAAATTGCCGTCACCTGCATGGAAGATGTTTGAAATACGGAGCCCGGATTCCTCACTAATTTGATTAATTCTTGCGAGAACCTCTGGTAGCTTACTCCTTGGAATCACGCCATCTTGAACGAGATAATCAGGAGAGATTGCACCCATCGCTCCAAAGCCTGTTTTCCGATTTGCCCACCATCTACCACGTTCTTCCTCACTCCCAGCCACCTTTACCTCACGAACATTTCTCTTCTTACAAACTTCTAGAATTTGATTGATTTGTTCCTCAATGCCAGCAGATATTCCGTCCACTTCAATCAATAGAAGTGCTTCAATATCCTTGGGATGACCAACTGGAAATGCTGCTGCCTCGACTCCTTCAATCGCTGTTTTATCCATCATTTCTAGCGCAGCAGGAACAATTCCCGAAGAAATAATATCTGATACTGCTTGACTTCCGTCGGCGACCTTATCAAAGTAAGCTAGGACCGTTTGCTTCGCTTCTGGATTTTTTAATATGCGAACGGTAATTTTCGTAACAATCCCTAATGTCCCTTCCGACCCAGTCAGCAGCCCCAACAAATCATAGCCTGGAGTGTCTGCAACACCATTCGTTGAGATTTCAACAATCTCTCCATTTGGCATGACAACCTCAAGGCCTAAAATATGATTCGTCGTTACACCGTATTTTAGACAGTGAGCTCCTCCAGCATTTTCTGCCACATTTCCCCCAATTGTACAGGCATACTGGCTTGATGGGTCTGGTGCATAATAATAGCCTTTATTCGCGATCGAGTTTGTTAGTTTCAAATTAACAAAACCGGGTTCCACAACAGCACGCCGATTCTCTAGATCAACGCTTATGAGGCGTTTCATTTTTACCAAGCTAATAATGACCTCACCATTTAACGGAATCGCGCCTCCGCTTAGTCCAGTACCTGCACCACGTGCGAGAAATGGCAGTTGATTAGCATCGCAATATTTCACAATCTCAGCCACTTCTTCAGTACTATTCGGAAAGACAACGCATTTAGGCAAATGCTTATGAATCGTAAAACCATCACAATCATAGGCAACAAGGTCTGGTTGTTTATAGAGAATCGCTTTTTCGCCAACGATTTTTGCCAGATTGATAATATCTTTATCAGATGTTTGCAAACCTTTCTTTGCCATCATTTCCCCCTCTCTTTCTCGTCTTCTTTTTGGTAAGCCCAATCGAGCAACTGGACTGTATGGACAACCTTTTGATTACGTCCAAATTTTTCGACGCCGACAGCCATTTGTAGCATACAGCCTGGGTTCCCCATCGAGATCATTTCCACATCATCTGGCACATTTGACATCTTACTTTCTAATACAGCTCCAGCCATTTCAGGATTCGTAATGTTATATACACCTGCGCTTCCACAGCATCTGTCTGCATTTGGCATATGGACCATCTCAACACCAGGAATATTAATCAGTAAATCTCGCGGCTCTTCACGTACACCTTGCCCGTGGGCTAAGTGACAAGCATCGTGATAGGTAATACGTGTGTTTAATTCAGCCTTAGGCTTTTCATAGCCTGTATCATAAAGGTATTTAGAAATATCCTCGACCTTCTTCGAAAATTCCTCCGCCTTTTCATGCCATTCTGGTTCCTCACGGAATAATTCAGGATATTCTTTTAACATACATCCACAACCTGCCGCATTTACAATAACGGTGTCTGCATCCTTGAATGCCTCAATATTTTGTTTAGCAAGCTTCCGGCCCGTTTCCCGATCACCGGCATGGACATGAAGGGCGCCACAGCATGTTTGGTTTTTCGGGATTTTGACATCATTTCCATTTCGCGTTAACACATTGATCGTTGACTCATTTATATCGCTGAACATTACATCCATGATACAACCAGTCAGCATCGCAACCTCATGCTTTGTCTCACCCTTCGCCTTGATCACATCTTGCTTTTTATATTTCTTTTGAACCGGAGTTCCGATTTCTGGCATAATCGATTCCATTTCCACTAAATGCTTCGGCATCACATTAATTAAGCCCGTTTTACGGACAACCTTTTGCAACCCACTCTTTTGATAAAATTTGAGGAGACTTCCCAATGAATGCAGACGATTTTGATGTGGAAACACTCCCTCTAAAATGGTCTTACTTACAGTTCCCTTCCAGCCAGTTAACGGCATCGCTTGGCGAACCTGTCCGCGCGCTTCTTCAATTAGGCCACCGACATCAACATCCGCTGGACAAGCCGTCGTACAGGCACGACAGTCTAGACAAACAAAAACGGGGTCAGCAAAATCTTCATCCACAACAAGCTTGCCTTCTGCCACCGACTTGATTAAATGAACACGCCCCCGTGGAGAATGCTGTTCCTGCCCAGTTTGTTCATAGGTTGGACAGGCTTCTAAACACATGCCACAGTGGACACAATCAGCCCATTTATTCTCATCAGGTGCGTCCTTCCAGAAATAATTACTCAGGCTGTTCGTTTGACAGGATGGAGTTGCTTTCACGTCCATTTCTCTTAGACTCAATTTATATCCCTCCTATGAACCGATTCGGGTTTAAAATTTTGTTTGGATCGATTTTCTTTTTGATTCCTTCAAAGAGAAAGAAATAAGACGGTCTCTCTCCCCATACACTAATCTTTTGCCGCAAAACTAAAGGGAGATGCTTAATGGTTGCATATCCTCCTAAACTAGTAGCGTAGATACGGAGTTCTTTAATAGCTCCTTCTACATCCTCGCTAGCACCATATAAATGAACCTGACACAGACCATGCCCCAAACCACCATGGGCTTCAATACGCAAATTATAAGCATCGCTTAATTGCTCCGCCTTTTGAATAATCTTCAATACATCAAGATTTACAACACCAACTTTCACGGTCGCTTCCGTATCATGACCTGGCTCAGTTCCACGTGGGGATAGATGATAGAATTTCTCCCAAAACTCGCTCGCATTATCTTTCTCAACGACAATGATGTCGGCATTCGCTGGTTTTATTCTTTTTACAAACTCCTCTTGATAATGGACCGAACTCTCTACATCTTCAAAACTTATGGCTAATGTATATCTCTTTTGTCTCCCAAGTTTTTCTGCTATTGATGGATTCAAAATCTCCAATGTAATCGGTTCCATAACAGAATCAAGAAAATTAACAACAAATGATTTTATCTCAAGAAGATCACCATCTGGAAAAGTCAACAGCACAAGACTTTCATATTTAGGCACTGGTCGCAGCTTCACAGTGACTTCCGAAATAACCCCAATGGTTCCCATCGATCCGATAAAAAGCTTATTCATGTCATAACCAGCAACATTTTTTACAACCTTACCACCAGAACGAATTACGGTGCCATCTGGATACACAACACGAAGTCCAATGACAACATCACGAGCAGAACCGTAGCCAAGACGTTTCGGACCGCTATCGTTTGCTGCAATCACTCCACCGATCGTGGCAGCCTCTGACCATGATGGGTCTAAAGAGATTTTCTGATTGTATCCAGCTAGGTAATCCTGAATTTCCTTAAATGAGGTTCCTGCTTTAACGGTTAAAGTCATGTCTCCGACCGTGTGCTCAACGATCCCTGTGTAGTTAGATAGCGAAAGCAAAATATCTTCGGTCTCATTTACCCCGCCGAATCCCCTTTTAGTACCTCCAGCGATTACAGAAATTTTCTTACCGTGCGCATTTGCATACTTTAATACTTCGGAAATTTCCTCTTCTGTCGCTGGAGCAACAATAATCTTCCCGGAGTTTCCGAAGCTGTTCTCGATTTCTTGATTGTCCTTTATACGTTCTATTGGGACAACTGTACGTAATTCTTCTTTCAAGTCTGAGGTTATCAAAATGGCTCCTCCCTTTTCTGTGAAGTTGGCTTCCATAAGCTCTTTTGTAAAATAGTTTCCACATACTCTAGGTGCTCGGTCATTTTGTTCTTGGCAAGCTCTGGGGTGGTTTCTTTTAAGGCCAGAAAAATTTCTTTGTGTTGTTCATTTATTTTCTCTACAAGCTTTGGGTCTTCTTGAATAAATTGATGAAAGTCATTCATGTGTTTTTTCGTAGTGGTTGAAATGAATTGTATGAGTTGATAAATAATTTGATTTCTAGAAGCTTTAGCAATGGTCATATGAAAGTTGTAGTCTTCTTCCCAGCCATTTGTGGTTTTGTTGGATAATATTGCTTCAATTTCTGCTAGTTGTTCGTCTGTTCTGTTTGATGCTGCCATTTCGGCGATTCCCGGTTCTAATATTTTTCGCACTTGGAATAAAGCACGGACATCACTTGATTCAGGAATGATCAAATGGTTATTAAAAATCTTACTTGAATCAAATCGACAAACATAAGTCCCTTCGCCTTGTCGTATGTCGACCGTTCCTTTCCCTTTTAAGGTAATAATGGCATCACGGATTGCCGACCTACCTACTCCAAACATTTCACACATTTCCCGTACGGATGGCAGCTTTTCCCCTGATTGAAAGGATCCATGCTCAATCATTTTTTCGATTTGTTCTACAACAGATTCCGACACTTTTTTTACCGAAATTTTTTCTACATTCATGCTCTCCCCCCTTTTGATTTTGTCCTTTTCAGTGATCACATATCAGATAAGTACTACATAATCCTATTAAAACACCGTTTATATCTTTTATCAATAACTTTTTAGAATATACCAAATAATCAAATAAAATACGAACCGATTTTGTAAAATATCATATAATGAAAATAAGATTTAAAATCAAAATCAGTGTTATAGTACAAGCCGTTATTAAAAATCTTTTCTTGTCCAATAAGAAGAAAAATAATGTATATAAATTGAAGTTTAGTCAAAAAATAAGGAAAAAGTTGAGGTGAATAAAATGGGGTTACTAAATGCATTTAACGAATGGAAGAACACTCGTTACGAAAAACATGTTTCGCAAATGAAAGAAGAAAACAAATGCCCAGAGTGTTACGGACGTGGATTCTTAATTTACCCAGCAAATGAGTTTGTGTATTTATCCAATCCATTCGATTGTCCTGGGTGTAACGGAAGCGGCTCATATACGGAATGGTCAAACCTTGTCTAAAAGGACATAAAAATAAACCTACTGATCCCCCAGTAGGTTATTTGTTTTAACGTCTATTACTTTTCGGATCAAAGGCATCACGTAGACCATCACCGACAAAGTTGATGCAAAGTACTGTTATCAGTATCGCCAAACCTGGAGGAATCCACGCCTCAGGACTGTTCCTTAATATCCGTAAGCTTTGTGCCTCAGAAAGCATATTACCCCATGTTGGTGTTGGCTGTGGAATTCCAAAGCCAATGAAGCTTAATGCAGATTCAGCAATAATATAGGTTGCCATCATTAGCGTAGCATTTACAAGGATTGGTCCAATCGCATTTGGAATAAAATGCTTAAAGATTATTCTCAAATCGCTGACCCCAATTGCTTTTGCTCCAAGAATGAACTCCTGTTCCCGTAAGGTAAGAAATGTCCCTCGGATGATCCTCGTTAAGCTCGGCCACGAGGTTAACGCAATGATACTGACGAGAATGGTAACATTAACTTCTTCCAATATTGCTACGATCGTTAAGCAAAGTACTAAAAATGGGAGCATGAGTACTAAATCACAGGCTCTCATGATAATAGAATCAATTTTTCCACCATAATAACCAGATATGGATCCTAGTACAACACCAATTACTAAAGTAAACACCATCGCACTAAATCCTACGATTAATGAAATGCGACCTCCATATATGAGACGCGCAAGGTTATCACGGCCAGAGCTATCGTTACCAAGTGGATGATCCTCACTGGGAGGACGCTCAATTAATGTTAGATTTGTCTTTGTTGGATTGTGTTCAGTTAAGAACGGCGCTAAGATAACGACTAAAACAATGAGTAACAGAATAAATACACTTGCGACAGCAAGCTTATTTTTCATGAATCGCTTCATCGCTATTTTAGTGGGACTCATGCCTTTTTCTGCGTTCTTTATTTCTATTCCTGGTCCAGTATTTGTTTGTGGATTAAGTTCCATTTATTTCACCTCAATCGTAGCGGATTCTTGGGTCAACAATACTATAGAAAATGTCAGCTAAAAGGTTTCCTAATAGTACAAAGAAACCAAGCATCAAATTAATTGCCATAATAACCGGATAATCACGATTTCCTATAGATGTGATGAATAAGGTCCCAAGTCCAGGAAATTGGAAAACGCCTTCTGTGATAACTGCTCCACCTAATAATATCCCAACCTCAAACCCTAGCAATGTTATGATCGGAATTAATGCATTACGGAGTGTATGCTTATAAAGTACGGTATTTTCTGTCATTCCCTTTGCTCTAGCTGTCCTAATGTAATCACTTCCAAGCACGTCCAGAACTTCAGATCGCATGTATCGCATATAAGAGGCAGTACCTGCTAAACCAAGAGTTAAACTTGGTAAAATAAGATGCCTGATTTTGTCAATAAATAATTCAAAGCCTTCTATTCCTGGCTTTGAGACTGTACCATGGGACGGAAGCCAACCTAGTTGGATGGATAAAACATAGATCGCCAGCAATCCAAAAAAGAAATTTGGAGTAGCAAGTCCTAAGAAACCAAATGTTGTAGCACCATAATCAAGCGGTGTATATGGATGCCTTGCAGAATAAATTCCGATTGGAATAGAAACAATAATCGTTATTAACAGAGTCATAATTCCTAAATTTATGGTATTCGAAAATCTTTCAGCAATTAAATCCGCAACAGTTCTTCCTTTATAGATCAACGAATCACCAAAATCACCTTTGATTGCATTTCCAACCCATCGTAAATATTGTTCATGGATCGGATCATTTAATCCTAATGCTTCTCTTTGCTTTTCATAGACTGCACGATCAATATTCGGATCCATTTTTTGCGAAAAGGGATCACCAGGTGCAGCTTGCATTAGGGCAAAAACAATGACAGTTAAAGCAAATAGCATTGGAATAAAAACAAGAATTCGCCGAATAAGATATTGAATCAATGTTCCCCCTCCTCCATTCTTTTGATGTGATGTAATAAAGCTTGTCCCAGAGTTCTTTTTTAAAAGGAAAAGAGCGCAGCGGTCATACCGAACGCTCTTTTCCTTATTGTTAAGACTCTATTACTCTTCTGTTACATACCATAGATGCGTATCATTTAAGAATGAGTAAGGTAATACATCTACACCATGTAGGCGAGTGTTATGTGCCCATAAGCTGTTTGCTGCATAAAGAATTAATGCCGGTAAATCTTCACCAAACTTCACTTGCCATTCGCTTAGTTTTTCATTGCGATATGCTTTATCAAATGCTTCTGGTGGAGTATTAGCTTCTTTTAACAGTGCATCAGCTTCAGTGTTATTCCAACGAGAATAGTTGTATGCAGCTGGTGCATCCCAAAGACCTGTTGGATCTGGATCTGTACTATCTAATGACCAACCAACTAGGTATAAATCCCAGTCTTGAGCATTGTTTTCTAGATCTTCAAAGTAAGCTGCTGCTTCCTTCGGTTGGCGAAGGTCGATGTTGATACCTACAGCCTCAAGATATTCTTCAACGATTGGAGCTGAACGCTCACGAATTTGGTTACCCAATGGATAGTTAAGACTTAATACCCATTCTTCACCATCTGGATTTTCACGGAATCCATCACCATCTACATCTTTATAGCCAGCTTCATCTAAAAGTTTCTTAGCTTCGTCTGCGCTATATTCGTATTGTGGTGGGTTCGTATCATCATAAGCATCAAATTGTGTTGCAATTGGAGAGTTCTGAACGATACCTCTTCCATATAAAAGACCATCGATGATCGCTTGACGGTCAATCGCATAAGCAATCGCTTGACGTACTTTTTGATCTTTTAAGTCTTCATTAACAGTCCACTTAGAAGGATCAAGTGTCTTGTCTCCAGCAGCACGATGGTTTACCATCATACCCATGATTTGGTAACCGAAGTCCGGTTGCTCAATGATTTCAACGTTTGGCATTGCAGCAACTGTTTCATAGTCTGCTGCTTGGAATCCATTTGGATCTGCAACAAAGTCGATTTCACCAGTTTCAAGTAAGCCCAGGATAACCGCTTGGTCTACAACCTTCCAAACGACGCTATCTAAGTAAGGCTCGCCTTTCCAGTAATCAGCATTCTTTTCAAGAACGTATTGTTCCCCTTGAACCATTTCTGTGAATTTGAATGGACCAGTACCGACAATCTTTCCAGCTTCACGAGATTCAGGAGCAGCAGGCATATCAGCGATTGAAATGTCCTTAAAGATGTGCTCTGGAATAATCGAGAATGAAGCATCAGAAAGTGCCTTTACGTTTGGTTGAGCAAATTTGAATGTAACAGTGTAGTCGTCAACTTTGACAACCCCTTGGAAATCTTGAGAAGCACCAGTGCTATACTCTTCATAGCCTACTAGATTACCAGCAAAGTAAGAACGAATTCCACCTGCTTCAATGTATCCAGGGCTTGCTAACAATTTGTAAGTAAATACAACGTCATCAGCTGTAAATGGCTCACCATCTTGCCATTTTACGTTTTCTTCTAACTTAAATGTTAATTCTGTTTGATCATCATTAAATGACCATTCTTTTGCTAGACCTGGAGTAAAGTTAAGATTTTCATCTTGTGAAAGTAACCCTTCATAGATAAAGCTTAGGATGTTTGCTTCATAAGCTTCTTCATAGAAAATCGGGTTGAATTGACCTGATGGTGGTGTATCCATCGCACCAACAACCGTACCACCTTTTTGTGGACCTTCAGCCGGTTGTTCTGTTTCAGTACCTTCACCTTCTGGCTCAGTTCCTGCATCATCTCCTCCTGAACACGCAGCAAGGATTCCTAGCATAAGAACAAAGCTTAGTAATAATAACCAACTTTTCTTAAACTTCAAATTCGTTCACCCCTTTTAAATTTTGGAAGAATTAAATAACTCGCAGCGGATTTCTAGGCACACCACCTCCTTATATGTAAAGACTTAAAGAAATTAATTATCATATAAGTGGCAAGCCACAAAATGTCCTTCACTTACATTGATCAATTCTGGTCTTTCAAGTGAGCAGCGTTCATGAGCTTTCGGACAACGAGTTCGGAAAGCACAACCAGAAGGTGGATTAGACGGACTAGGCAGGTCTCCTTTTAGGATGATTTTTTCCCTCTTGGCAGTAATATCTGTTGAAGGAACTGCTGATAGTAATGCTTCCGTATACGGATGGAGTGGAGTTTCATAGATGTTTTTCTTAGGAGCAATTTCTGCAATTCTACCAAGATACATGACAGCTACCCGGTCACTAATATGCTTAACGACACTTAAATCGTGAGCAATAAATAAATAGGTTAGATTAAATTCATCTTGCAAATCAGCCATTAAGTTTAGAACCTGCGCTTGAATAGACACGTCTAAAGCAGAGACAGGCTCATCGCAAATAACAAACTTGGGATTAAGCGCCAATGCTCTTGCAATACTAATCCGTTGTCGTTGACCACCAGAAAATTCATGTGGATACTTTAATCGGGAATCAGGTCTCAAGCCTACTTTTTCTAGAAGACTGATTGCCTTCTCCTTACGCTCACTTTTTGACATATCCGTTTGGACTAAAAGTGGCTCTTCAATTAATTCTTGCACATTCATCTTTGGATTAAGAGAAGCAAACGGATCCTGGAAGACAATTTGCATATCACGTCTAAATGGACGTAACTGACGGTTGCTCATCTTCGAAATTTCTTCATTATCGAAAAAGATTTGTCCTTCAGTCGGATCTAATAAACGCAAGATTACACGCCCTAATGTGGATTTCCCTGAACCAGATTCACCCACGACTCCTAGTGTTTCTCCTCTAAGAATGCTTAGTGATACGTCATCTACAGCCTTTACTTGACCTACTTCACGCTTGAAGACGCCACCCTTGATCGGAAAATACTTTTTAATGTTTTTAGCTTCTAATATATAATCTTGATCTACCTTTTTTTCTAACTCTTTTTCTAGAAGTGACACTTGTTAGCCCCCTTATTCATACAGATAGCATCGGACATTATGACCTGGCTCAACAGTTACTAATTCTGGATTAGCCACACGACATTTATCCATGACATGTGGACAGCGATCTGAAAAGCGACAACCTGAAGGAAATTCATGTGCGGCTGGAACCATTCCCTTGATTGCCCCAAGTCGTTCAACATCTTTATCTAGGCTTGGCAAACTTTCAAGCAATCCACTTGTATACGGATGCTTTGGATTTAAGAACAAATTCTCAACCGTTGTTTGTTCAACGATTTGTCCGCCATACATAACCATGACTTTCTCTGCGTACTCAGCAACTACACCTAAATCGTGTGTAATAAGTAGGACAGCCATATTAAATTTCTTCTTCATTTCATCCATCAGATCCAAAATTTGCGCTTGAATCGTAACATCAAGAGCAGTAGTCGGTTCGTCTGCAATCAACAGCTTCGGATCACAAGATATCGCAATTGCAATCATCGCTCTTTGTCTCATCCCTCCAGAAAGCTGATGAGGGTATTCCTTCATCGTTTCTTCCGCTCGAGGAAATCCAACTAGCTTTAAAAGCTCGATCGCTTTTCTTTCGGCCTCTTGCTTTGAAATTTTCTTATGACGTATTAATGTTTCTTTAATTTGATTTCCGATCGTAAAAACTGGATTCAATGCGGTCATCGGTTCCTGGAAGATCATCCCGATTTCTCTACCGCGAACAGTCGTCATTTGTTTGTCAGATAGAGAAACAAGATCCTTGCCATTAAAAAGAATTTGTCCTTCTTCAATTTTTCCTGGTTTACCTACCAGTTTCATAATTGAAAGAGAAGTGATACTTTTTCCACTCCCTGACTCACCTACTAAAGCAACGGTTTCTCCTGGATTGACGGTAAAGTCTACCCCATCAACAGCTTTAGCCACTTTTTTTCCTTCTAAGTAGAAATACGTTTTCAATCCTTTTACATCTAACAATGTGTTTTGCGTCATCCACTGCACCTCAACTTCATTAGCTATGATTAAAACCTGTTAATCTAGTAATAAAAAATTATTATACGCATAGGTCAAAGTATTCATTTTTTTCACAAAATATTATAATTACAAGCCCATTTGGTGATTTATTAGCAAAAGTATACTATCAGGTTTAAATTTTTGCAATATAGGGAAAAATTAAAGTAATTGTAATTTTTAATAAACTATAAGGGTATTTATGAATTTTTATTATTTCGTCAATCGAAACAGCACTTTCATTAGAAAATTTATTTAATTTTTCCAAAATAATAAATTTACTTAATTATTAATTAAATTGTAGTGATAAAGAAATATTTGTAATAGAATCCTCTAATTTCGACATAATATATATTGTGCGGATTAATCTTCAAATCAATTCTATAAAACTAGTATTTATACATTTTTATTTATAAATATTCAATATTTAAGCTCATAAACTTTTTTTATAACTTCAATTTTCTTTGTCAGAAAATCTGACAAAACTCCTAAAATTCAACATTTTTCACCTTTTTTCACGGATTAAATGTGTCATTATTCTTTTGCATGAACTCTGCAATAATTCCTAATACTATATAAACAATAAGATTAGTCTTGAAAGGATTGCTTGCTATGCTATCTCAAAATCAAATTTCAGCGTTTAAATCAGAACTGGAGAGTCAAAAAAGCGAGTTAGAGCAGCGTTATGAAATGAATGAACATCTAAATTTAACCTCAGGTCATGCTCATGAATCAGTTGGTGAGCTTTCAAGCTACGATAATCACCCAGGCGATGAAGGGACGGAATTATATGAAAGAGAAAAGGACATTGCCCTAAGCGAACATTACCGAAATGAACTAGCAAATATTAAGAAGGCACTGAACGCAATCGAAAACGGTACATACGGAAAATGCGAGGTATGTGGAAAAGAAATTGCCCTTCAACGATTAGAGGCTTTACCAACAACGACCTATTGTATCGAGCATACGCCTGATCAGATTACTTCTCATGAGCGTCCACTTGAAGAAGGTGTATTAATGCCTCCATTCGGAAAATTTGATATGGACGAACAACATGAATCTGTCTCTTTTGATGCCGAGGATGCCTGGCAGGAGGTTCAAAGCTGGGGAACCTCAGAGACTCCTTCTGATTTCGTCAACGTGGAGGGCCATTATAATGATGTTGGGAATGAAGCAGAAGAAAATCATGGCTATGTAGAGGATTACGAAAACTTTGTTGGTGTTGATATAGAAGGAAAAAATGTAACGGTTTATCCGAACTCTCAGCATAAACGCTATGAAGAAATGCTCGATGAACAAGGAACCATGACGGCATTTGGAGATTTACCCGCTTCTGAACACGATCCATATGTAGAAGAAAGGGACAATGATTAATTTCATTGTCCCTTTTGGCTGCCACAAACACTTAAATTTTCTTTTCTATAAATTCCGGAATTCAAAAAGAGGTGAACCTAATACAGTCGTTCATGAACCTCATTTAATTGCATCACTCGTTCCCCGTCATCTTCCTCCTGTGCATGGCTAATTTCATCTGGAAGAATCTTATTTAGGAAATCAATTTGCTCATTGGATAGTCTGCTTACGAAGGATTCCTCTGATGTAAAATCATCCTCTCTAATAATCGCGTAAATTTCTTTTCCAATATCAGAGCGATCCGTATAATTTGATAAGATTTCTTTTAAATAGCCTAACGGTTGGTTCATTTAGCTCTTTCCTTTCTAAAAAAAGTCTATTCTTCATTTAGAATGTGCTATTTTATACCAATTCATGAAACCAAAATATTTCTATTTTTAAATTGACAATATCAAGATAGGGTTATATAATTTGTCTTAAGTTACAATATCTCGAATTTGAGATAAATTAAATTGAGACAAAACAAAGGGAGAGATTTTAAGATGACAAAGGGAAAATGGGCTTTAGACGCAGCTCACAGCAGCGTAGATTTTTCAGTAAAACATATGATGTTCGCAAACGTGAAAGGTTCTTTCAATGAATTTGATGCTTCAATCGAAGCAGATCCAACTGACTTAACTTCTGCTACAATTGAATTCACAATCAATACAGGAAGCGTTGATACACGTAACGCTGACCGTGATGCACATCTTCGTGGTGAAGATTTCTTTGATGTTGAAAACTACCCAGCAATGACTTTCAAGTCTACTTCTATCACTAAGACTGATGAAGGCGAATATGATGTGACTGGTGATTTAACAATCAAAGATGTAACTAAGCCACAAACTTTCACTGTTACTTACGGTGGTACTGGTAAAGATCCATGGGGTAATGAAAAGGTTGGTTTTGGAGTAGAAGGCGCAATCAACCGTAGCGAGTTTGGTCTAACTTGGAACGCAGCACTTGAAACTGGTGGCGTACTAGTTGGCGATAAAGTTAAAATTTCATTAGACGTTCAAGCAGCAAAAGCTGAGTAATAAGGATTAACCAAAAACCTGCAGGTGACTAACCCCTGCAGGTTTTTTTGCGTTTATGGACTTAAAAAATAGGTCAAAATGATGAGTAAGTCATGTTCCTTGAGGTGAAGAAGTTGCAGCACCCTTTTTTTGCACATTTCATACGAATGCCCTTCTTTTTACGAATCTTCATTATCGCCTTAGTTTTTATCGTCGGCTTCGGCTTTTTAGCTTATATCATTGAACCTGAAACATTCCCTAATCTTTTCGAGGGGATTTGGTGGGCGATCATGACCGTTTCTACAGTAGGGTACGGCGATTTTGTGCCCACAACCATACTTGGAAAAATAACGGGAATGGTTTTAGTTTTATCGGGAGCTGGATTTGTTTCATCTTATTTCGTAACACTCGCTACAACCACTGTTAAAAGGCAAAATAATTTGTTAGAAGGGAAAGTCATGTTTAAAGGGACCGATCATTATATTATTGTTGGCTGGAACGAAAGAGCAAGAGCGATTATCGACAAACTACTTACAGATAAAGAAGAAAGCTCCATCATCCTGATTGATCAAACATTGGAGACCAACCCTTTTTCAGATTATCACGTTCATTTTATAAAAGGTCGTGCAAACACAGATGAGATTTTAATAAAAGCAAACATTTATCATGCGAAAAAGGTAATGATTACAGCCGATCAAAACCTCGATGAACTTCATGCTGATATGAACACCATTATTGCATTGTTGGCCATCAAAGGGTTAAATCCTGATGTCATCTGTGTGGTAGAAATTTTAACAGAAGAGCAAGTGGCCAATGCAAAAAGAGCTGGTGCAGATGAAGTGATTCAATCCAATATTATTTCTGGTTCGGTTATGACCAATTGTCTTCATTCAACCGGAACTGTCGATGCGCTAATCTTTCTTCTTGAACAATTTGACGGAACACGGTTCGTCTTCAGGTCAGCTACATCCTACGCTGAAAAAACCTTTATTGAAACAAGCAAAACACTTCTCGATGAAGGAGCCCTTTTATTTGGCATAAAAAGAGGAGCAGACACAATCGTCAATCCGCCCCATCCTTTTAAAATTAAAGATAATGATATGCTCCTAGTGGTTGATACGCTAAAGTAAAATACTTTCTAATTCTGCTGTCAAAGCCTTTCCTGTCTCCAAATATTTATCTGGAACAGTGGCATCCTCGTCTTCAGGCCCTTGAAATTGGTTAAAAGAGGCATTGAAAGTACTAGCATTCGCATCTTGATCTACATCAGCTTCGTATTCATGAGCCAGCAGAAAGGGGCGATCTATCGCTACCGTACATCCGGGTGTATCAAGTTGCCCGTCTACCGCATGAAACGGTACACGATAAAACATGTAGCCATCCTCGTCATCAATTTTGTAATCAAAATAGCCATGGTCATAATCCCAATTCCCTCCAATCACATAGCCGATTGGCTTTAGCGATTGTTCCAAATCAAATAGACGATATTCTTTTCCTTCTACCTTCGAAGGCATTTCAATCATAAAAAATCCCCCTTCAAACTTTTTCTTAGTTTCTCCAAGGGGGATTTCTTTAAACCCAAAAGGGACCTCACTTGAGATCCCTTTCACATTTCTTATAGTCTTTTTTCTAGTTCTGCTTTCTTTTCTTCAAAGCCTGGTTTGCCAAGTAATGCAAACATATTTACTTTGTAAGCTTCTACACCAGGTTGGTCAAATGGATTTACCCCTAATAAATAGCCGCTCATTGCACAAGCTTTTTCAAAGAAGTATGCAAGATAACCAAATGTGTATTCATCAAGCTTTGGAACGGATACAACTAAGTTTGGAACGCCACCATCAGTGTGAGCAAGTAAAGTTCCTTCAAACGCCTTGTTGTTAACGAAATCGACAGTTTTACCTGCTAGATAGTTCAATCCGTCTAAATCGCTATCAGCTTCTTCAATTGTTAACTCATGACGTGGCTGCTCAACCTTGATAATCGTTTCGAATAAGTCTCTACGACCTTCTTGAACATATTGCCCTAAAGAGTGTAAGTCTGTTGAGAAGTTTGCAGAAGACGGGAAAATACCCTTTTGATCTTTTCCTTCACTTTCTCCAAACAATTGCTTCCACCATTCAGAGAAATACTGTAGAGATGGCTCATAATTGATCAGCATTTCAATTGTTTTTCCTTTGTTATACAGGACATTACGAACGGCAGCATACTGATAAGCTTGGTTCTCCTCTAGCTCTGAAGAACTGTATTCCTCACGAGCATCAGCAGCCCCCTTCATCATTGCTTCAATATCAGCACCACTCACGGCAATCGGAAGTAATCCAACCGCTGTTAAAACAGAATAGCGTCCACCAACATCATCTGGAATCACAAATGATTCGTAGCCTTCCTCAGTAGCAAGTGTTTTTAAAGCGCCACGTGCTTCGTCCGTTGTTGCGTAGATACGCTTGCGAGCTTCTTCAACACCATACTTTTCCTCAAGAAGTTTACGGAAAATACGGAATGCAATCGCTGGTTCTGTTGTCGTACCTGACTTTGAAATGACGTTAATAGAGAAATCTTTCCCCTTTAGTAAATCCATAACATCTTTCATATATGTAGAGCTAATGCTGTTTCCAACAAAGATAATTTGCGGAGTTTTTCTGTCTTCTTTCCCAAGTACATTGTAAAAGCTATGCTGAAGCATATCAATCGCCGCACGTGCTCCTAAATATGAACCGCCGATCCCAATGACAAGTAATACATCAGAATCACCTTTAATTTTTTCAGCTGATTTTTGAATACGAGAAAATTCTTCCTTATCGTAATCAACCGGTAAGTCAATCCATCCTAAAAAGTCATTGCCTGCTCCACTCTTCTCGTGTAAAGAATGATGAGCAACCTTGACTAAATCGCGTAAATAAGTAATTTCATGTTCTCCAAAAAAGCTTAGCGCTTTTGTATAGTCAAAATTCACATGTGCCATAGTTGTCCTCCATCTTTTATGTATTCTTGTATTCATGTATACTTTAACGAAACTGGGGACGGTTATCAAGAAGTTCCCATCTAAAATAACTATCTTTATTAAGATTGTCCCATTTTTGCCTAATTTATAGGAAAAAACGTGCCAACAAGACACGTTCTTTCCTTATTAATATATGAAATACTTTTTTATAATGATGCGCGATAAATAGCTAACACATCTTCATGATTTAACTTCTTAAAGCGACCAAATTCCCCGTTAATCATTGCTTTGTCTGCCATGACTTCTAATTGACTATCATCAATATCATAATCTGCTAATCGAGATGGTGCCCCAATACTATTCCAGAATTGGCGTAGCTTTTCAATTCCTTCAAGACCTGCTTCTTCAGCCGTCTTACCAGTTGGATCGACACCAAATACACGAATCGCCAATTGCTTAAATCGTTCTGGCTTTACTTGTAAATTATGCTTCATCCAGTTCGGGAATAAAATCGCTAAACCTCCACCATGCGGAATATCGTACACAGCAGATACAGCATGCTCAATATTATGAGTCGCCCAATCTCCTTGATAACCCATAGAAAGCATTCCATTTAGCGCCATCGTGCCGTTGTAAAGAATGGTCGCACGATGCTCATAGTTTTCAAGGTCATTAATCAATTTCGGAGCTGTTTCCATCACTGTTAAAAGTAAGGATTCACACATTCTATCCTGCATGAGCGTGTTTTCTTCTAAATGGAAATAATGTTCAAAGACGTGTGACATCATATCAACAATTCCATAGACAGTCTGATCTCTTGGAACAGTAAAAGTATTTACCGGATCTAATATAGAAAATCTAGGGAAAGTCGCTGGACTACCCCAACCATATTTCTCTTTTGTTTCCCAGTTCGTGATAACAGAGCCAGAATTCATCTCAGATCCTGTAGCTGCTAGTGTTAACACCGTTCCAAATGGAAGAGCTTCCTTCGCGCTCGCCTTTTTCGTTACTAAATCCCAGGCATCTCCATCATACTTTGCTCCAGCTGCAATTAACTTCGCGCAGTCAATAACACTCCCGCCACCAACAGCTAAAATAAATTCGATCCCTTCTGATTTACAAATATCCACACCTTTACGAGCAGTCGAAATCCGTGGGTTTGGTTCAACTCCAGAGAGTTCAAATAACGTAACATCCATGTCGTTAAGGAGACTTACTACTTCATCATATAGCCCATTTCTTTTGATGCTTCCACCGCCATAAACGAGGAGTACTTTTTTTCCGTACTGTGGAAGCTCTGTTTTTAATTGCTCAAGCTGACCTTTTCCAAAAATCAATTTGGTTGGGTTATAGTATGTAAAATTCTTCATGCAATATCGGCTCCTTTCTTTATTCACTCCTATTATCAGTTATCTTATTTTCCATTGCAAAAATTATGTTCTTTGAAGCCATCTGCAAATTTTATTGGCGCAAAAAATCCTTGCATATTAATGCAAGGATCAGATTTTAGACAATTGGCATCAAGAAGACTAATTTTCGGTATAGTTGATATTGAATTTATTACTTGGAAACATAGGCGTAAAAATTCCGGCTAAATCAAAAAATTCACCTAGTTCTCTATTAATAAGAGAAATTTTTCCGGTTAAGCTATACATTCTTCTTAAGTTTAATATTTTTAGAGCATTAAGCGAAAAAACTCCGCCTATTTCACCTAATAACCATTAATTTCCCAAGATAAACGGAATTTCTCCAGTTAAGCGGGGACACCTGTTGAAAAACAAAAAATCAACAATGAACATTAAAAGATCCTAAAAGAAAATAGACTTGTTTAGCTTAATACTTTTTTAATTCGTTCGATGGCCCAATCTAATTCTTCTTGCTTAATGACGAGTGGAGGTGCAAAACGAATAACCGTATCATGGGTTTCTTTACATAATAGTCCTTCGTCCTTTAATTTCTCACAATATCCTCTCGCTTCTTCATGAAGCTCGACTCCAATAAACAGCCCTCTTCCACGAACTTCTTTGATAATCGGATTGTCAATTTCCTTCAGTTTATTTTTAAAATACTCTCCTAATTCAAATGAACGTTCTGCTAGCTTCTCATTCACTAAAACATTGAGAGATGCAATGGAAACTGCACATGCCATTGGGTTTCCTCCGAAGGTTGAACCATGAGACCCTGGATTAAATACTCCAAGTATTTCTTCGTTGGCAACCACACATGAAATTGGGAATACGCCACCACCTAGTGCTTTACCTAAGATATACATGTCTGGAACAACGTCCTCCCAGTCACATGCAAACATTTTACCGGATCGTGCTAAGCCAGCTTGAATTTCATCCGCAATAAAGAGGACATTGTTATCCTTACAGAGCTTATACGCGTTTTGTAAAAATCCTTCCGGTGGGATGACGATTCCTGCCTCCCCTTGAATAGGTTCGACTAAAAAGGCTGCCGTATTAGGCGTAATCGCGTTTTTCAAGGCTTCATAATCTCCATAAGGAATTAATTTAACACCTGGCAGCATTGGACCAAAGCCGCGCTTATATTCCTCATCGGAAGATAAGGAGACGGCCGTCATTGTTCGACCGTGGAAGTTTCCGATACAAGCAATTATTTCTGCTTGATTGTCTGCAACCCCTTTTACATCATAAGCCCATCGTCTCGCAGCTTTGACAGCTGTTTCAACCGCCTCCGCTCCTGTATTCATTGGGAGTGCCATATCCTTATTTGTTAATTTGCAAACCATTTCGTACCAGGGACCAAGCTGGTCGTTATGAAAAGCCCGCGATGTTAACGTCACCCGATCTGCTTGCTCTTTTAAAGCCTTAATAATTTCTGGATGGCGATGTCCCTGGTTAACAGCTGAATATGCACTTAACATATCCATATATTTATTGCCTTCAGGATCCTCTACCCACACTCCTTCAGCTTTAGAAACCACAATCGGAAGCGGGTGATAGTTTCTAGCACCATACTTATTCGTTTGTTCGATTATATTTTGAGATTTGTTTGTCATAGGTTGCACTCCTTCTTTTTTTATCTATCACAATTTTATTGCAAGTTGTGTGCCAAGTTGAAAAACGGGGTTAACCGCGATCTTTATCATATTATTACGCAAAAATATTTTGCTTTTCCAATTGATTGATTGCAAAATTTTCTTGCACTATATATGATGAAAAGAGGTAGAAGAGGAGGAAGAAACGATGAACGAAGGTAATAATGAGTTGATATTTGGAAAAGTCCTTGATTCGATTGATGCAGGTGTACATGTTATTGATTCTGAGGGCAATACGATATTTTATAATAAAAAGATGAGTGAGATCGAAGGGATGAAAATAGAGGATGTCCTTCATAAGAATATCCGTGAGATTTTTTCCTTTCATAAAAATGGGCAAAGCACCCTCCTCCTTGTCCTCAATCAACGATCCGAAATATTGAATGTCCGACAATCATATTTTAACAATAAGCAACAGGAGATCACGACGATTAACAATACATTTCCAATCGAGAAGGACGGCATTCTAATTGGATCTATGGAAATCGCCCGTGATGTGACGAAAATAGAAAAAATGATTCAGGATACTATTTTTCATAAAGGAGACGCCAAATATACCTTTGAGAGTATTATTGGTGTTAGTACGGCTATCACTGAAGTTATCGAAGCTAGTAAAAGAGCAATGCGAACAAACTCTTCCATCCTCATAATTGGCGAGACAGGCACTGGAAAAGAGCTCTTTGCGCAAAGTATCCATAATGGTAGCAGTCGTTCCACTAAGCCGTTTATTTCACAAAACTGTGCAGCTATTCCAGAAACATTAATGGAAGGAATTCTTTTTGGCACAAAAAAAGGTGCCTTTACAGGAGCGATCGAACGTCCTGGATTGTTTGAACAGGCTGATGGTGGGACATTACTATTAGATGAAATCAATTCTCTTGATCCTTCTCTACAAGCAAAGCTATTAAGGGTTATTCAGGAAAGAACAGTACGAAGAGTTGGCGATACAAAGGATCGCCCTGTGGATGTACGGATCGTTGCCACAGTCAATCAAGATCCAATCGATTTGATTACAAACGGCTTGCTTCGTAAAGACTTATTTTATCGACTCAGTGTCGTGTCATTATTTATTCCCCCTCTCCGGGAAAGAAAAGACGACATCGATGAACTAGTTCCATTTTTCATCGAAAAATATAACCATCTATTTGGGATGAAGGTGTTTGGAATAGATAGAAGCTTAATGGAAAGCTTTCTTGAATATGATTGGCCGGGAAATGTTCGCGAATTGGAGCATGTGATTGAAGGGGCAATGAATCTGATTGACCTAGAAGAAATTATTACTTTTTCCCATCTTCCAAATCATATTCGGAATAAACCACAATTTAGCAGATCTGCTGAGATGAACAACGGGGATAAGCAGATACAAGCAGAAAAACCACTTGATCTTTATTTACAGGATGCAGAAATTTCTTATTTAAAAAGAACGCTACAACAGCAAAATGGCAATATTACGAAGACCGCTCAGACACTTGGGATGAGTCGGCAAAACTTGCAGTATCGTTTACGGAAATATGGGATTAGCGGTAAATAAACGCTGTTTTAGCAGCAATGGTTGCGAAAAGAGCCCAATTAAAAAACCGGGCAATATTCGCCCGGTTTCTCGATAATTAGCGTTGAGATTGCTCAATCCACTCTTGAAGCTTATCTTTAAGTGTGTTGAAGCCTTGTGGAGCTTCTTCTTGCTTATAAGCAACTGCTGCTGCTGCTTGACGCTTACGAGGCTTTTTAGCTGCTTTTGGAGCTTCTGTTTGTGCAGGAGCTTCTTGAGTAGCACGGATAGATAATCCAATCTTACCTGCTGCTTCATCGATAGAAAGCACCTTAACAGATACTTCATCTCCTACTTTTAAATGCTCATTAATGTCTTTAACGAAGCCATGTGTAACTTCAGATATATGAACAAGTCCTTGTGTATTTTCATCAATTGCAACAAACGCACCATAAGGTTGGATACCTGTTACTTTACCAGTAACAACACTTCCTACTTCGATCTTTTCAGTCATGTAAACACTCCTAGTTATAATATATTTTTTATACTTTTCCCTACTCTATAAGGCGATAACCATACATTCTTAAGCAGGATTGCCTTTAGAGCTTAACTAAACCTTAGTAAACATGGGCCAGAACCACATTTTCCGCCCAAACGATTTTGTATCAAATAGATAAATTTCTCTAAGGTAAGCTTCCCTTTATACGCAATAAAAAATTATATCACATGTAGGAGGTTTTGACAAAAGAGAGAAGCGCTGATTCTTAATCAATTTCCTTATTCTGTCATTAAATATATAGGCTGTTCTCCTATTTCTAAGGTGGAATGCTCATAAAAATTCAACTTTTTTCCACAGCAAAAATATTTAGGTCCATTCTTCAACGGATACTTTAGCAATCAAAAACTGGAGTAGGTCCTCTCTTAAATCATCCTGCTGGAGTGCAAATTCAATCATCGTTTGAATAAATCCTAATTTCTCCCCTACGTCAAAACGTTTACCCTCAAATTGATAAGCATACACTCTTTGCTGCTGATTTAATTGTTGAATAGCGTCAGTGAGTTGGATTTCACCACCTGCGCCAATTTCTTGTTTATCAAGAAAAGTAAAAATTTCCGGAGTAAAGACGTATCGACCAATAATTGCTAAATTAGACGGTTCCGTACCAAGCTTAGGCTTTTCAATTAGGTTCCTAATTTCATAACGACGACCATTTTGACTTTTGTAGTCAACAATTCCATAACGATCCGTTTCTCCCCTAGGTACATTTTGTACAGCTATAACGGAAGCTAAGGTTTTCTCATATTCATCCATTAATTGTCGCAAACACGGTTTCTGAGACTGCACAATATCATCCCCAAGCAAGACTGCAAATGGCTCATTATCGACAAATTTTCTTGCGCACCATACTGCATGCCCTAATCCTTTCGGTTCTTTTTGGCGAATATAATGAATGTCTACCTTTGATGGAGCCTGAACCTTTTCAAGCAACTCATATTTGTTTTTCTCTATTAAATTGTTTTCAAGCTCAAACGCATTGTCAAAATGATCTTCAATCGCTCTTTTGCCTTTACCTGTTACAATGATGATGTCTTCAATTCCTGAGGCAATCGCTTCTTCCACAATATATTGGATGGTCGGCTTATCGACGATAGGTAACATTTCTTTTGGCATCGCTTTTGTTACTGGTAAAAATCTTGTACCAAGTCCCGCTGCAGGAATAATCGCTTTTCTTATCTTTTTCATTCCCCATCCACCCCTCGTGTTCTCTTTATTTAATCTATATGTAGCAATCAATTTGATATTGCCCAGTTGTTTCTTCTAAACTTCATTTAACTAAATGAATATTAAATGCTTGTATATGTTTTATTTGATTGAATTAAAAAGTTGTTAATTTTGTTTTGATTTTTATTTGAACTTCGTAGTACCATGAACAAATACAAATTGATTGAAGGAGATTTACATACATGAATACACAGGAACAGTGGACATCGAAATTAGGCTTTATTTTGGCCGCAGCGGGGTCAGCGATTGGACTCGGTGCAATTTGGAAGTTCCCTTATGTTGCGGGAACGAACGGAGGAGCAATTTTCTTTCTTATTTTTATTTTGATGACCATATTTATTGGGGCACCCATCTTAATTGCTGAATTTGTGATTGGACGGCGTACACAGAAGGATGCGATTAGTGCCTATCGTGAACTTGCACCACGCTCGCCTTGGCAATTACTTGGTTATTTAGGAGTAGTAGCATCGATTATTTTATTATCCTTCTACAGTGTTGTCGGAGGATGGATTTTATCCTATTTATGGAGAAGCTTTACAGGGGCGTTTTCTGGATTATCTCAAGCAGAATATGGTTCCTTATTTGAAAATACGATTGGCAATCCGATCGAAGCAATCATTGCTCAACTCATTTTTATGATTTTAACTATTTGGGTCGTTCGAGGTGGTGTACAAAAAGGAATTGAGAAGGCAAATAGATATATGATGCCTGCTTTGTTTATCCTTTTCATTGTACTAGCTATCCGCTCTATGACATTACCAGGAGCATCCACAGGAATTGAATTCCTACTCAAGCCTGATTTTGGCCATATTTCCGCTAAAACGTTGTTGCTTGCTTTGGGCCAGTCTTTCTTTGCTTTAAGCGTCGGTATTTCCGTAATGGTCACATATGCATCTTATTTATCTAAAAAAGAACATATTGTTAAGTCAGCTTTTTCTGTAGTCGGATTAAACATATTGATTTCATTATTGGCAGGGCTTGTGATTTTCCCAGCGGTTTTCGCTCTCGGATTCGAGCCTACTGCTGGACCAGGTTTAGTGTTTGTCGTGCTACCAGCTGTTTTTAATGAGATTGTTTTTGGTGGCTTCTTCTTTGCGATATTTTTAATCTTACTCTTGTTTGCCACTTTAACTTCCGCTTTTTCCATTTTGGAAATCGTTGTGTCAGTGTTGGTGAAAAACGATTCTCGTAAAAGAAATAAAGCATCATGGTTAGCAGGAATTATCATCTTTGTTGTAGGAATTCCAAGTGCCTTGTCTTTCGGAAGTTTAGCAGACATCACCATTATGAATCGAAGTATTTTTGATTTCGCCGATTTTCTCGTGAGTAACATCAGCTTACCACTTGGCGCGTTATTTATTTCTTTGTTTGTCGGCTACCGAATTCCAAGAAAAATGGTAAAAGAGGAGTTAGAATCGGGAACAAAAGGATTAGGAATACTTTTTGACGTATGGTATTTCGCTATTCGTTTCATTGTTCCGATTGGGATTCTACTAGTCTTTTTGAATTCAATTGGGTTAATTTAAGAGTTAACAAAATATTCAAGTTAGCGAAGTTTAGAGTCAGACCTTCCATGATACAATGAAAATAGAATAGATCTGGAAAGGAAGGTGTGACCATGGCTTCAATTGGCGAAAATATTAAGCTATATCGAGAAAGAGTGAATATGTCCCAAGAGGACCTCGCAGTAAAAATTCGTGTCGGTGCTGCGAGAATTGAGAGTTACGAATCCGGGGAACAGATTCCAACGAAAGAAACGATCCTTAAAATTTCAACTGTACTTGATATTCCTGCTTCAGAACTTTTGGATACAAGAGCATTGTGAGACCTAAAGACTTACTCAAGAGGACAGCCGAATGTGGCTGTCTTTTTCTTTGTTTCGTTTTTGCTTTTACATCTGTGAAGATGGGGAGCGCGATTTTATAATTACCGATGACTCTAGTTTTTTTCACGACAGGCATTATAGTTGTTATCTTCTCAGAAAACAAAAGAACGTCACCCGATGAAGGCAACGTTCTCCCCAAACATATACTATAGTCTTTCAAGAAAGCTCTTGATTCTTTTAATCGATTCCTGAAGCTGTTCCATTGAGGAAGCATAGGAGCAACGGATATGCCCCTCTCCACTTTCTCCAAACACATCTCCCGGAACAACTGCAACCTTTTCTTCTAGTAATAATCGTTCAGCAAACTGAAGCGAGGTTAACCCAGTACTTTTAATAGAAGGAAACACGTAAAATGCTCCACCCGGCGTGTGACATTCTAGTCCCAATTCGTTCAAGCTATGTACAAAATAATTTCTTCTGCGTCGATAGCTCTTTCTCATTTCTTCCACATCGTCGCGTCCGTTTCTTAACGCTTCTACGGCTGCAAATTGAGCCATTGTCGGTGCACACATCATCGCATATTGATGAATCTTTAGCATTGCCTGCGTGATTTCTTCAGGAGCACAAACAAAGCCTAGACGCCATCCAGTCATGGCAAAACCTTTGGAAAAACCAGAAATAAGAATCGTTCGCTCTCTCATCCCATCAATGGCCGCAAGACTGACAAATTGTTCATCGTAAGACAACTCTGCGTAGATTTCATCTGATAAAATCAGCAAATCATACTTTTTCGCCACTTCAGCAATTCCGATAAGATCCTCACGGCCCAGCATTGTTCCGGTTGGATTGTTTGGTGAGCAAAGGATAATCGCCTTCGTACGAGCGGTAATTGCTTGTTCTAACTCTTCCTTTGAAACCTTAAAATCATTTTCCTTTTTTGTATTTACCGTAACAGCCTTACCACCTGCTAATACTACTAACGGTGCATAGGAAACAAAGCTAGGCTCGATCACAATTACCTCATCACCAGGATCAACGATGGCACGTAAAGCAATATCCAACGCTTGGCTCGCACCTACTGTTACAATGATTTCATTTTTAGGAGAATAAGATACACCGAAACTCTGCCCCATATAAGCAGAAATTTCTTCTCTTAATTCCAGCAAACCAGCATTAGCCGTATAAGAAGTATATCCTTGCTCTAATGATAAAATTGCTGCTTCTCGAACCGACCAGGAGGTAACAAAATCAGGTTCTCCAACCCCTAGTGATATGACTCCTTCCATACCAGCAGCTAAGTCGAAAAAACGTCTAATGCCAGATGGCTTTAATTCTTCTACTGTCTTTGATAAATAACTCGTTTTTTTCATATTAAGGAGACACCACAATTCTTCGGTCATCATCATTTTGTTCAAAAATTGTTCCATCGTGCTTATATTTCTTCAGAATAAAATGAGTTGTTGTGGAAAGAACTGAGTCTAATGTAGAAAGCTTATCAGACACAAAGTGTGCGACCTCATTCATCGATTTTCCTTCAACAACAACCGATAGATCGTAAGCACCGGACATTAAATAAAGTGCCTTTACTTCTTTAAAACGATAAATTCGCTCAGCGATTTCGTCAAAACCAACACCACGTTTAGGAGTTACTTTTACATCAATCATGGCCGTTACACCTTCATGACCAGCAATTTTTGACCAATCAACAATAGCTGAATATTGAACAATGACGTTGCTTTCTTCAAGTTTCTTGATTAAAACTTCTGTTTCTTCTAGACTTAGATTTAACATTTTCGCCATATCTTCTGTTGAAGTACGTGCATCTTTTTCTAATATTTCAACAATTTCAAGCTCTTTTTCAGTTAGCTTCATAAAGACCACCTTAATCCTTCATAAAATATTTAAATTATAGCAAAATATCCTTTAGTTGAATATTTTATTTTTACCTATTTTTTTAAAAACATTTTTCATAAGGAGGATTGTTCATGGAATATCCCCATTACAAAGGTCATAAATTAATCAACGGCAATGACCTTTATTACGAGTATTATAAAAATGAATCGTCCTCAAGAACGGTCGTATTAATTCATGGCTTCCTTTCCTCTACCTTCAGTTTTCGTCGCTTGGTCCCTTTACTGCAGGAGGAGTATAATGTTCTTTCGGTTGACCTTCCTCCGTTTGGAAACAGCGGGAAATCAACACAATTCGTTTACTCATATGAAAATATGGCAAAATCAGTGATAGCACTTACTCAACAATTAGGGATCGAACAATTTATTCTCATTGGACATTCTATGGGCGGTCAAATTTCTTTAAATATTGCCTATATGCAACCGGAACTCGTGGAAAAAGCAATACTTCTATGTAGTTCAGGTTATTTAGAACGGTCCAAGCAATCTTTAATTTTACTGAGTCATCTGCCCTTTTTTCATTTGTTTGTAAAGCGACACCTAGCCAAATCAGGTGTACTTAAAAACCTTCAAAATGTCGTCTATCGTCAGGAATTAATTGATGAAGAAATGTTCCATGGCTACATGAAACCATTTTTAGAAGAGCAGATTTTCAAAGGGTTAACTCGGTTGCTACGAGATCGGGAAGGAGATTTACCAGAGAACGTATTGCAGAAAATCGAGACACCTTGTTTATTGATTTGGGGAGAACAAGATAAAGTTGTGCCATTACATATTGGGAAGCGTTTGAAAAAGGATTTGAAGAACGCCAAACTTGTTGTCTTACAGGAAACTGGTCATTTAGTGCCCGAAGAGCGGCCAGAAGAGGTTTTTTCACATATTAAGGAGTTTATTGAAGGGGCTTGAGTGCCCCTATTCATATAGAACATGATCCTTCGTTTTTAATAAGCAAAAGTTCACGAGCGATGCTTAAACATTTTTCTAAAGGAATGACTTCCTCAAAGGAAAATTCATAAATCCCTTGAATTTTCCGTGCTAGCTTATCTTCATCTTCAATATAATGAACCGCTGCAGCAGAATCTGCAACCTCTGGATCATAAGCCTCCTCACCGTATCCAAGAGGATCCCATTTTTTCAAAGCCTTCACGAGTCTTAAATTGGTTTCTAACATTTCCATTCTTATCACCTAATTTTATGACAATTTGATTTAAATTTTCGTTTTATTATTCTATCATATAAATAGCTAGGAATATATTTCGAGGAATGGGGTGCAACAATGGGAAATTATGATTTTGATAAAAGGATCGATCGCCAAAATACGGCTTCCGTTAAATGGGGCCTCAACAACGTTATTTTTGGCACAGACGACGTATTGCCGATGTGGGTAGCAGATATGGATTTTGAACCTCCTCATGAGGTAAGCGAAGCCCTTAGAGAACGGCTAGAGCACGGCATCTTTGGCTATACATACATACCTGAAGCAGCAGCCGATGCCATTCAATCATGGGTGAAAAAGCGCCATGATTGGGATATTCAAGCTTCTTGGATTTTATATAGTCCTGGTGTTGTTCCTTCGATCGGGGTCGCCATCCATGCATTCACGCAACCTGGAGATAAAGTGTTGATTCAATCACCAGTCTACACACCGTTTTTTAATACGATTGAACAAAACGATCGTGTTGTTGTGAATTCACCACTCATCTTAAAAGAAAATCGCTATGAAATTGATTTCGCAGATTTTGAAGAGAAGCTAAAAGAAGATGTGAAGCTTTTCATTCTATGCAATCCACATAATCCTAGTGGACGGTCTTGGAATGAGGGTGAACTAAGAAAAATCGCTGATTTGTGTATGCAATATAATTGTCTAGTTGTTTCCGATGAAATTCATTCAGACTTAATGTTCAAGCCAAATCGACATGTCCCGATTGTTTCATTGGATGAAAAATACCAAAATCATATCATTACCTTTGTTGCACCAAGTAAAACATTTAATTTAGCAGGTCTCCAAGCTTCTGCCGCCATTATTCCAAATGCCGAACTTCGGAAAGCTTTTAAAACGACACAAGGAAAGCTTGGGTTCTTTCATTTGAACATCTTTGGTGTTACGGCAATGGAGGCAGCCTACCGTCATGGTGAAGCTTGGTTAGAGGAACTCATTGCCTATGTGAAAGAAAATATCGACATTACTACCGATTTTATCAAACAAGAATTGCCGGAACTTACCGTTATGGAGCCTGATGGTACATATTTGCTTTGGATCGATTGCCGTAAGCTTGGATTGTCCGATGAAGAACTGAAAGAAAAGCTGATTAAAAAAGGCAAGATCGGGCTTGAGCCTGGTCCAAAATACGGTCCTGGCGGTGAAGGCTTTGTCCGCATGAATCTCGCTTGTACACGCGAGACGCTTATGGATGGGCTTGAGCGGTTAAAAAGAGCATTCTCTTAAGTGGATTTCCGGAAATAATCGCTGTTTTTCCGGAATTATCTTGAAAGTTCCGGATAAAATTAGTTTTTTCCGGGATTAGTGTCTCAATTTCCGGAATTACTTATCAAAATTCCGGAATTCCACTTTCAAGCAAAGCAAAAGCTACCTAGCTCTTGAACTAGGTAGCTTATTTGTCTTGATGCTGCTTTAGCATTTTTTCCTCAAGTTCTTTCGTTTTTTCTTCGTCACGCTTCGATTTTTTGATGATCCAACGCATTGTGATAATCGCTGCAATCAAAAAGATAACAGACGTGATTCCCGCAGGAATATATTCTGTTTTATCCTCAGGAAAATATAAAAATAGTGAAAGTACACTCCAATATAGCATCGGTTTCTCCCCTTCTGTCCAAACCATTCTCTTGGTTCATTATATCCTCACAAACTCGGAATTCAAAGCACTTTGTTTTTCATTAAGATTGGGTCATAATGAGGATAAAGCAATTAGAAAGGG
The DNA here is from genome assembly GCF_005280205.1 of Bacillus yapensis. GTDB lineage: Bacteria > Bacillota > Bacilli > Bacillales > Cytobacillaceae > Robertmurraya > Robertmurraya yapensis. Next base: position 57,565 of record NZ_SUND01000001.1, read on the forward strand.
GCGAGAACATGAGTGAATTGAATATCGGCGATTATGTGACCGCGTTTTATAAAACGGGAAAATATATCGGAGAAATCACAAATATACGGGAAGAACACTATTTGGTGAGGGTATTAGCCGTGGCTAAACATCCGATGCAAGGAGACATACATAGTGGGAAGGAAGTAGACGTTCCTTTTTTCCATGAAAGAAGGGCACTAGCCCATCGTGAACAGGCAAATATGCCGAAAAAAATGGTTAAACCTTATGAAGGTGAAGTTCCCGAGTATAAGGAATCCTTAAAAATGGCTGTGGAGAAATTAAAAGAGGAATTAAAAGAGGATGCTTCCCCTTGGGCACAGCAAAGCTTAAAACATATCGAAACCCTCGAGCAAGATTATTTCAAATAAGTATAATAATAAGCCAAATCGTAGGATATAGATTTGGCTTATTAGGCAAAATTTTTATTAAACAACTTGGAAAAATCGACCCGATCCCCAATCGTTGTGGGTTCGTGTTGCTTTAAGTATTTTTTATCCTTTTCAACTAGATTGAAAATATGATAGGTCGTGAGCGCGTCGTCTAATGCTCGATGATGCTTTCCAACGCCTTCTTTTCCATATTCCTCGACAGCCTTCCATAGGCCCGTTTGATTTTGGTCTCCAAAAAAACGCTTGTACTCCATCGACAAATCAATTTCTTGACCCTTTATCGGAAACGAAAAACCACCTTTTTGGCAATTGTTGCGGAGAACCTTCATATCCATGTTCCCCCAAGTTACGACTGTATTCTTTTTCGAATCAGAGGTAATATCCTCAAACTTTTGCACTAGCTCCGCAAAAGACATCCCTGTATCCACTTGTTCCTGTGAAATATTCAAAAAGGATTTGCAGCGTTCGGACAGGATTGGATAACATACCGGCGTGACATAAGAAGAAAATGTATCATAAATTTGATTATTGCGCACTGCCACAATCCCGACTTCAATAATCTCAGGAAAAAAGCCACGATACTTGGCACTTTTTTCAGGCATCGTAAATTCAAAATCTATGAATAAATATTGGTGCTCCACCATTTATTCCCCTCCCTCCTTAACTTATTATTTATTCCTATAGGCAATCAACCATTCCGAAAATATTGAATGGTTATTAGATTTATTCATTATATCATTTTTTAGAATTGTTTTTTAACTTTTCTGTGAAAACTTCTTTCTAAAATTACCACGTGAAATTGAAAATATTGTTAAATTATTTTTCATACAAGTCTCTTTTTTCGACACAAGTTGTTCTATAATGAGGTAAGTTCAAATAATTTACAGATTATACTAGGAAGGAACGACTAATAATGCGGGTGTTTACTGGCTACTTTTTTATCATACTATTATTACCTGTATTTATTATACTTCTCATTCAGCTTTCCGAAGAGACTAGTAGAGTACAAAGCTTTCATAAGGTACTCGATAAAAATATTCAGGTTGAAGAAACAAACCTCTCCCAATCCAGCTTTATAAAGGATCAAAACGGGAAAATTGTTTCAGAAATTCACAAACCTATGAACCGAATCTATGTGAGTTCTGAAAAAATACCTGAATTCATAAAAGAGATTTTTATTCTTTCAGAAGACAAGCATTTTTATGAGCATGCTGGTTTTGACATAGCCGCAATGGGTCGAGCCCTAGCGGTAAATATTCAAGCAAACGGGATTGAAGAAGGTGCGAGTACGATTACCCAACAGCTCGCACGTAATCTTTATTTATCTTATGAGCAGACCTATAATCGTAAACTAAGTGAGGTCCTTTATGCTTATCAGCTGGAGCGTATGTACTCCAAGGAAGAGATATTGGAACTCTATTTAAATACGATTTATTTTAATAGCGGTGCTTACGGGATTGAGGCAGCTGCCAACACTTATTTTCAAAAAAGTACTGAACAACTAACGAAAGCAGAGCTAGCTTTTTTAGCAGCGATTCCGAATAATCCAACCCTTTACAATCCGATTACGCATTTTGATCAAACAAAAGCCCGTCAGGAACGACTAATCGATTTAATCACCAAGGAAGGTTTCCTAAATAACGAAGAAGCAATTGCTCTAAAAGGAGAAAGCATTCAACTTAATCCGAAGAAGAGGATCGATCTATATCCAGATTATATTACGTATGTTGAAAGTGAATTAAAGGATTTAATTGCTCAATCAGAAGGCTTCACTGCACAAATGGCCGAAGCCGATGCTTCTCAAAAAGAGTTACTGGAAAAGAATTTGGACACTCGAGTAAACGAAATTATTGCTTCAGGTATTGTCATTGAAACTGCTTTGAATCCGACGGTTCAGGAAAGAGCAGTTCAAGCCGTGAAGCGATATCTTCCATATGAAGACATCGAGGGTTCAGCAACCGTGATTGATCATGGAGCACATGAAATCATCGCCCTTGTTGGTGGAAAAAATTATCAGAAATATGATTTTAACCGCGCCTATCAAGGGTACCGTCAGCCTGGCTCGGCGATTAAGCCATTGCTCGTCTATGCACCTTATATCAATCAGACAAACGCCACTCTATCTGAAAAAATAAGTGCTGATAATATATGCTTTAATGAATATTGCCCGAAAAATTATGGCGAAGGCACTTACGGAATGGTTACGCTTGAGCAAGCGTTAATAAAGTCCTACAACACCCCTGCAGTACGGATTCTGAATAAAACTGGAATCGAGAACGCCTTTAATGACTTGGCTAAATTCCAATTCAAAAAGGTCACTGCTGAAGATCAACGATTACCTGCAGCAATTGGTGGATTTTCTTACGGTATGACTTCTCTTGAAATGACCAATGCCTTTACCGTTTTTGCGAATGGGGGCAACTACCAACCTGCTCGAACAATTCGGCAAGTGACCGACTTAAGTGGAAAGGTACTTTATAAGTGGGACGACTCTCTGACCGTTGTATGGAACAGTACAACCGTTGATAAAATGAGGACTCTATTAAATAAAGTGACAACCTCCGGAACAGGAAGAAAAGCTTATTTCCCAAGTCCTTATATCGGTGGAAAAACAGGAACTACGAATGATTACCATGATTTTTGGTTTATTGGGTTAACCGATAAAGTAACAGCTGGCGTATGGGTCGGCAAAGACAATCCCGCAAATATTAAATATGTAGAATCAACCGCTCCTCACCAGCTTATTTGGAAGGAAATTGTTTCGGGGATTAAATAAATGTAGTATAAATGAGCTTGGCTAGTGAATGAATTAAGCTTGATTGACAACTTGATTGATTTTCGGCTAGATTTTGTCATTCATTCTCTGGTTATTTGACAGATTAGGCATCATTTTACTAGATTCTGTCATTCATTCTCTATTTGAGTGACAACTTGATTGATATTTAACTAGATTCTGTCATTCATTCTTTGGTTGTTTGACAGATTGGGCATCATTCTACTAGATTCTGTCATTCATTTTGTGTTTCATTGACAACTTGATTGATATTTAACTAGATTCTGTCATTCATTCTCTATTTGAATGACAACTTCGGCCAGATTCAACCAAATTTTGTCATTCAAATCACAAAGTTTGCGTTTAGCTCAAGCAATAAAATCAACAAAAGCTTTCCCCTAAAGGACATCATCCTAAGGGAAAGCTTTTTTATTATCCTTGCACAGCGTTCTTTTTCCCACGTAGCGCCATTGGGGTATAAACACAATATGGTTCACTTTCTAAATAGTCTCCTGTTACAGCATAGGTCCGGGAACGTGATCCCCCACAGACAAAGCGATATTCACAGACTCCACATTTCCCTTTGTATAGATCTGGATTACGTAGCTCCTTCAAAACTGGAGATTCACGGTAAATTTCTTTTAGTGGCTTCTCTCTAACGTTTCCAACCTTAATTGGAAGAAGTCCACTTGGGAGAACGTCGCCAACATGGGAGATAAAAATGAAGCCATTTCCGTCATTTACTCCTTTTGGAGCTCGCTTAAGTCCGTCAATCATGGAAGCATGATCAGTCGTGATCGTATCCTCATAGCGAATCTCATCACCATCAATACGGTGCTCTCTTGCTTTTTGCTGTAAAACGACTCGACGATAATGCTGAGCAGCCGTTGTCTTAATATCAAATGGCGCTGTTTTACTTAAATCATACAACCAGCGAAAGACCTTCTCATGTTCAGCAGGGGTAATACAAGCATCTTCCTGTCCTCGACCAGTCGGAACAAGGAGAAAAATATACCACATAATTGCCTTTAGGTCCTTCACAAGCTCAGCCATTTGCTCAAGATGGTCGTAATTATAACGAGAAATAACCGTATTGATTTGGAGTGGCATATTTAATTCATTCAAGTACTTAATTTTTTCTAATGTTAGATCAAAAGAACCTGGTGTTCCTCTAAAATGGTCATGTATTTCTGGGGTAGGTCCATCAAGACTGAATCCCCATCTTGAAAGTCCAACATTCTTCGCTCTTTCCATTTTTTCCTTCGTTACGTTTGCGGTAGCACTTGGCGTCATCGACACGCGCATGCCTTTTTTAACCGCATATTCTGCTAAATCGAATAAGTCCTCTCGCATCATACAGTCACCACCAGTGAAGACGAGCATCGGATTATTCATTTCGTATATTTGATCAATGAGCTGAATTCCTTCCTCGTGTGTGAGCTCTCTCGGATCAGGTGTTGTTTGCGCGTCTGCTCGACAATGCACGCATTTTAGCTGACAGGCTCTCGTTACTTCCCATATAGCTATAAAAGGATTTTCATTATAATCAATTGTTTTTCCCATTCCATGTGGATGTGCTTTAACATGCATATTGCTCACCTAGTTTCACATTATATTTTTTATTTAATTATAAAAATTATAAATAAGATGAGCAGTTACATTTGTCACTTTCACCAATAGAAAAAAGAGGAAATCCCATTGCAGCGGGACTTCCTCTCCTACTAAATTGGCAAGCTTGCCATAATACTGTTGTATACTTTTACCGCCAAATATAACACACCAGTTAACAACCCAGACCAAATCACAACTTGAAAAAAGATTACACCGATTGTCCCGGCAAAGGTCATAGAAGAACTAATTTTAAAGACAAAATAAATAAAATATACGACTGTCGTCAACACAAAAATCGCCACAATGCCGATCATGCTAAAGAGACTAAAGAGCGATAAAGCTCCGCCAATAAAATAAATGAGTGAACCAGCACGAATATGCTTCAAACTATCTCCTTCTGAATCCTTAGAAAAGAAAAGGAGAGAAATCTCATTCACTGTATTAGCGATTAGCTTCAATGCAGCAAACACCATAAAAAAGAGAATTAGAAGTAAGCTGAGTAGGGCTAATTTAATGCCACCATCAGTAAAGAATTCCTTCATTCCCTCATAAATACCAGCATTTTTTAAAATCTCAAGGAGCTCCATCTCAACTGGAATGGATAGAGAAAGGCTGAACAAAAGTATCGCAAGAAGTGGAAAGTAGCTTGTTAAGTATGTATTTTTCATCCTAATTCTCCAACATCAAAAAGTAGATTTCACCATGATGAAATCTACTCTATTATGAAAGAATTATCATTTACTGACAAGTTTTTTCCATTTTATAGTTCTTCTATTCGCACATATTCTCTTGCTTTAAAAACTTTATATCTTCTAGGTAAATTCTGCACGGGATTAGAGATTGGCATGATCTCTACGATGTTTTCATCCTCCAACCCAATCATCGGATCATAGAATTCCCTTTTATGCTGACTTTCCCAAAACCATGCTAGAGAAAATAGGAGGAGAAAAATGGTCGTGACTGTTAGTATTTTTCTTCTCATTTCACACACCTCCGTCTTTAGGTTAGTGTGTCAAAACCGGCTTAATTTTATACTCAAATTCATATTTTTTTAGAAATTTTTCGTCGTATTTTTACGCGTTTCTACCTATTTATTATAAAAGGCTAGAACCTTAAGGAATAAGCCATTGATCCATGCAACTAGATACTTTTTCATGTATAATTTTATGTATACGAAATTCATAATCGTCGAATCTTAGGGAAAAACAGATACAGGAATGATATATTTTTTGTTGGATTTTTTAAGGGGGGGTTGTTTTGTCATTGTTGCATTTAGCTATTATTGCACCATTGCTATGGGCTATTTTAGTCCCACTTTTTTATAAAAGCTTTCGTCAAATACATACTGGATGGTTTGTATTACCACTACCGATTATTCTTTTTATTTACTTCTTTTCCTTTATCTCCACAACGAGGCATCAAGCTATCGTTATGGAAACGCTTAACTGGATCCCATCTATGGGGATTAATTTCACGGCAAAAGTGGATGGACTCGGACTTCTTTTTGCCCTGTTAATTACCGGTATTGGGGCATTAGTTATCCTGTATTCCATTTACTATTTATCAAAAACCAAAGAAAAACTAAATACCTTTTATACTTATTTGCTCCTTTTTATGGGAGCTATGCTTGGAGTTGTTCTATCCGATAACCTTATCGTCATGTATGCTTTTTGGGAATTAACAAGTTTCTCCTCATTTTTACTGATTGGTTATTGGTATCATCGAGAAAAATCTCGATATGGTGCTCAAAAATCGATGATCATCACGGTATTTGGTGGCCTTGCCATGCTCGGAGGGATTGTCCTTTTACACTTGATGACCGGAAGCTTCAGCATTACGGAAATCATTTCTCAGTCACAGGATATTGTAAGTCATTCCTTATTTATTCCCGCATTACTTTGCGTGTTATTAGGGGCATTTACAAAGTCCGCTCAATTCCCCTTTCACATCTGGCTTCCAGATGCTATGGAGGCTCCTACACCAGTTAGTGCATACCTTCACTCTGCTACGATGGTCAAAGCAGGCATTTATTTAGTCGCACGACTTACACCTGTATTTGCTGTAGATGGATTATGGGTTTGGTTAGTCGCTGGATTTGGAATCGTGACCCTATTCTGGGGTTCTTTCTCGGCTGTAAAACAAACCGATTTAAAAAGCATTCTGGCATTTTCAACGGTCAGTCAGCTCGGATTAATTATGTCTTTACTTGGAGTTGGTGCAGCAGCCCTTCATTTTCCAGGTGTAAAAGACAATCTATATATTGTTGCCACAACGGCAGCCGTATTCCATTTAATTAATCACGCTACCTTCAAAGGAAGCTTGTTCATGGTGGCAGGTATTGTCGATCATGAAACGGGGACAAGGGATATAAGAAAGCTTGGCGGATTAATGCATTTTATGCCAATTACGTTTACGATCGCGATTATTGGAACATTTTCCATGGCTGGACTACCGCCATTTAACGGATTTTTAAGTAAGGAAATGTTCTTTACCGGAATGCTTCATGTTCTTGAACTAGATCTATTTAATATCCAATCCGTTGCGATTCTGTTTCCAATTATTGCATGGATCGCAAGTGTCTTTACGTTTATCTATAGTATGATGCTTGTTTTTAAAACTTTTACCGGGAAACATCAACCAGAAAAATTGGACAAGAAGCCTCATGAGGCACCAATCGGAATGCTAATTTCTCCTACGATATTAGCTTCACTAGTGATTATTATTTTCTTTTTCCCAAATTCTCTTCTATCAGAGAATATTATTTCACCAGCACTAGCGGCCATCTTCCCAAGTCTATTGAATACGGGAACTGAGTTCGTCACCCATATTGGGATATGGCATGGCCCAACACCTGAACTGTTCATGACATTAGGTGTCATCGCTCTAGGAATCTTGCTCTATCTCACGTTTCCAAAATGGCGCAAAGTCTACAAGCTATTCCCAGATAAGCTTGCGCTAAACCGTCTATACGATGGGATAATAGATCGTTCTCAAAGCGGTTCTTATCGTTTAACGACTTCCTATATGACGGGTTCTATTCGTAGCTATTTAGTGTATATTTTTACATTCTTTATTATTATTTTGGCAACTTCACTCGTTGTAAAAGATGCTTTTAAACTAGATACAGTTCACGTGTCTTCCATTGGAATCTATGAATTATTGCTTGCCCTTTTCGTTGTCATTGGCGCAATTAGTACTGTTTTTGCAAAAACGAGATTGGCCTCCATTCTTTTACTAGGGGCAGTTGGCTATACGGTATCGCTGTTCTATGTTTTGTTTAGAGCACCCGATCTCGCTTTAACACAGCTCGTGATTGAAACAGTTTCCGTTGCTTTATTCTTAGTCTGTTTCTATCATTTGCCGAAGCTGCGTAAGGAAGATTCGCGTGTACGCTTTAAATTAACAAATGCACTGATTTCTGTCGGAGTAGGGGTAATGGTAACATTGATTGCTTTATCTGCTCATAGCAATAAATTCTTTAAGTCTATTTCACAGTATTACATTGAAAATACGTATACAGAAGCGGCTGGAAAGAATATGGTGAACGTTATCCTTGTTGACTTCCGTGGCTTCGATACCCTTTTTGAAATCACCGTATTGGCGATCGCTTCATTAGGAATTTACGGAATGATCCGTTTACGTTTAACAAGGAGGGATGAAGAATGAGATCGAACAATAATATCATTCTAGAAACAACGATGAAAGTTGTTCTCTTTATCATCGTCCTTTTCTCTGTCTATATATTCTTTGCTGGACACTACTACCCAGGTGGAGGATTTATCGGAGGGTTAATGACATCAGGAGCGATAGTCCTCCTTTTAATCGCATACGACATCAAGACCGTTGCAACGATTTTACCGGTAAATTATCGGACAATGACCGGAATTGGACTTTTGTTTGCAATCGGAACAAGTGCAGGTTCGCTTCTATTTAACGTCCCTTTTCTGACTCATGCATTCGGGCATATCGAGGTGCCGATTCTCGGTGATATCTCCCTTCATACAGCAACCTTATTTGATTTAGGTGTGTATTTAGTTGTTGTCGGAGTCACAATGACCATTATTCAAACGATAGGAGAGGATGAATAGTGGAAATAGTAATGGCAATTGTTATTGGAATTTTGTTTATGACCGCTACGTATTTAATGCTCTCAAAGAGCTTATTACGCATCATCGTCGGGACCGGATTACTCAGTCACGGAGCTCATTTATTGATTTTAACAATGGGTGGGTTAAAAAGAGGTGCTGCTCCACTTTTAGGAGAACAAGGACCCTATACAGACCCATTGCCTCAAGCACTTATCTTAACAGCTATTGTTATTAGCTTCGGGGTTACTGCCTTTTTCTTAGTATTGGCATATCGGGCATATAAAGAACTAGGCACGGATAACATTGAAAAGATGAGAGGAAATAGAGGCAATGAATAATTTAATCATTTTACCAATATTAATCCCTTTTGTTACTGCAGCAATCCTTATCTTTTTTCATAAAAAAATTCGGATTCAAAGATGGCTCTCTGCCCTTTCATCGATCGCCACCATCTTTGTTGCTTTGGTCCTTGTTCAAAAGGTCCATACAGATGGGATTCAATCACTAAATATTAGTAGCTGGGACGCTCCATTTGGGATTACACTCGTTTCAGATATGCTGTCAGCCCTACTCGTATTAACTACGAGCGTTGTAGCATTTGTCTGTCTGATTTATTCGTTTAAGTCTATCGGAGCAGAACGCGAAAAATTTTATTATTATCCCGTATTCAATTTCTTAATTGTTGGGGTCAACGGCGCTTTCACGACAGGGGATATTTTCAATCTCTTCGTCTTTTTCGAAGTAATGTTGATGTCCTCCTATGTATTGTTAGTTTTAGGCGGTACGAAAATCCAACTAAGAGAGTCGATTAAGTACTTGCTCGTGAACGTCATTTCTTCGGCACTTTTTGTTATTACAGTGGCCTATCTCTATTCTGTAGTTGGAACACTGAATATGGCTCATATTTCTCAGCGTATCGCTGAAATTGGCCAACCAGGAATTTTATCGGTTATTGCCGTGTTATTCTTGATTGTATTTGGATTAAAGGGAGCTATTTTCCCTCTATATTTCTGGATGCCAGGCTCCTATTATGCACCGCCTGCACCAGTCTTAGCTCTATTCGGTGCTTTATTAACGAAGGTTGGAGTTTACTCCATCACAAGAACGTATACATTGTTCTTTTACCATGACCAAGGCTTCACACATGAGCTCTTGCAGCTTTTAGCTATCGTTTCCATTATTGCCGGTGTCATTGGTGCCATCGCCTACTGGGATATGAAGAAAATTATTATTTATAACATCATCGTAGCAGTTGGTGTAATCTTATACGGCGTTTCAGTGATGAATATTGATGCACTAACCGGCTCAATCTTTTATCTCATTCATGACATGATTATTAAAGCAGCGTTGTTCCTACTCGTTGGAACTATCATTGCGATTACGGGAACAAGTAACCTGAAAAAAGTGAGTGGCTTAATCAAACGCTATCCTGGGCTCGGTTGGACCTTCTTTATCTCAGCCTTAGCACTGGCCGGAATTCCTCCTTTAAGCGGCTTTATTGGGAAATTGCTGATTGTTCAAGGAGGATTTGAGGGAAGCAGCTATGTCGGAGCAGGCGTCGTACTTATGTCGAGTTTACTCGTCCTCTTCTCTGTTATGAAAATCTTCATCAATGGATTTTGGGGCGTTCATCGGGCATATGAAAATGAGGACAAAGCTCCAGTAAAATGGCTTCTTATTTCTCCTGTGATTTTGGTTATTTTATCAGCATTGTACGGTATTGGCACAGAGGCAATCTTACCGTATATTTCTCAGGCAGCAGAAACCTTAGCAAATCCAAGTATTTATATTGATGCTGTCTTAAAGGAGTGATGGGAATGGCATTTCAAATCTTACTCAATGTTTTTCTAGCATTCTTATGGATGTTTATTAAAGTATCGTACGATTTTTCCAGCTTTATTAAAGGCTATATTTTCGGTCTGATTATCCTATTTGTGTTCAGAAGATTTTTCAACTCTCGTTTCTATGTCGGAAGAGTCCTAGCCGTTATTAAACTTCTGTTCATCTTTTTAAAAGAGCTTGTCTTATCAAATATCTCAGTTTTGAAAGTTGTTCTTAAACCAAAGCTTGATATGCGTCCTGGAATCTTTGCCTATGAGACGGTGCTGACAAAGGACTGGGAAATTACAGTCCTATCAAATCTCATTACCTTGACCCCTGGAACGCTTGTGGTGGATGTTTCCGATGATAATAAAACATTGTACATTCACGCGATGGATATTGCCGATGTCGATGAGGCGATTACGAGCATCAAGGAATCGTTTGAAAAAGCAATCTTGGAGGTGAGCAAATAATGTTAGATATCGTCATTCGAATTGCCCTATTCTGTTTGGCTCTTGCCATGGTAGCACTCATTTATCGTGTTATTAAAGGTCCGTCGATGCCCGACCGAATCATCGCATTAGATGCGATCGGGATTAATCTTGTTGCCATTATTGCGCTCATTTCCATTGAACTACGTACGAATGCTTTTCTTGAAATTATCCTTCTTATTGGGATACTTGCTTTCATCGGTACAGTTGCCTTCGCCAAGTATTTAGAAAAGGAGGTCCTATTCGAACGTGAACGAGATCATTAATATCATTATTGCTATTTTCATCTTCGTCGGAGCTTTTCTAAGCCTTGTCGCAGCGTTTGGTGTGATTCGGCTACCTGATGTCTATACAAGAAACCACGCCGCTTCTAAGGCTGCTACATTAGGCGTAATGTCCGTTTTGTTCGGAGCCTTCTTATATTTTTATTTAGTGGAAGGTCATTTTAATTCGCGACTACTCTTAGGAATCGTCTTTATCTTTATGACCTCACCTGTCGCAGGTCACTTAATCAGCAGAGCTGCCTACAACACAGGCGTGAAGCTATGGGATAAAAGTGTTCATGATGATTTAAAGACAAAGGTGAAAAGTAAAGACATATAGAAACGAAAAGAACCAAAACTGTGGGTAGTTTTGGTTCTTTTTTTGTTTGTGTGGTCGATATCCGCCCTCATCGCTCTAAAACATCAAATGACTACTTCCTTTTTACAACGGCCATTGTACATCTCGATACACAGATCAGCTTATTCTCTTCATCGGTAATCTTAATATCCCATACCATTGTTGTTTTCCCTTGATGAAGGACTGTTCCCGTTGCAGTAACAATGCCGTCCTTCTTCCCTCTTACATGGTTCGCGTTGATTTCTAGCCCCACCGCTGCTTCTGTTGTCTGGTCAATCAGCTCAAACGCACCTACAGAGGCAACGGTTTCCGCTAAGGCGACTGATGCTCCACCATGCAACAAACCGAATGGCTGACGCGTTCTATCATCTACAGGCATTGTTGCAACCACATGCCCTTTTTCTAATGTCGTAATTTCTATTCCTAATGTATTCATAAGCGTTTTTGAAAAATCCATTCCCTATCCCCTCCAAATTCGTTTCTACTAATGATTATGACATTGATTTGAGTTTTTCCTTCTTTTTTCTTCGAAAAAATGCAAATAACAGATATACAAGTACAAGAACAACTCCGATGATCATAAGTTCTTTCTCAAATTCAAAGATTTTTTCTTTATGATCCCCAAACCAGTAACCTAAACTAAAAACAATTGTGACCCATACGAAAGCACCAGTGTATGCGAAGAGCATAAACGTTTTTATCGGTAATTTGCTAACCCCATATAGAAATGGGACAAAATTTCTTAAGCCTGGCAGAAAGTAGCTAAACGATAAAGAATAAGAATGATACTTATTCATCACCTTCATCGAACGTTCAATCACGTTTGCAAAATGCTTCCGTTTTTGTAAAAAAGGAAGCAGCGGACCGCCAACGATCCTCCCAAGCAAATAAGCAGTTGTTAGCCCTGCTAAAATGCCTCCATATGTAACAATATAGGTGCCGATCGTATTCAGGACTTCCTCCGATGCTGCAAGTCCAACCGTCATGACAATGACTTCATTCGGAAGTGGAGCGCCAAACACACCTAACCAAAGCCATAGAAAAAGGCCCAGATAACCGCTTTTTTCTATAATATCTAGTATAAATTCGAGTTCCATTTTAGCTACTCCCTCCCCTTCTCGGGATCGAGAAACTTTCCCTTTGAAAAAATCGTCCATTTATATAAAGAAATCAAGGTGGAAATTAATAATGAAATTATACCAAATCCTGTTACTCTTAGTCTGTTTATTTGTTTTACCATTTTGGGTTCTAGCTGCTCCTGATCCAGCCGAAGTGCAAGAGCGTAAGCAAGAAGCACCTCTTCATATTAGTGGGAAGATTATTGAAGATTCTCTAGTGGAGGAATTTAAAGAAGACCACACACAGACTCGAAAGATGGTTATTGAGATTGAGGAAATTTTCCAACAAACTGTCAAACCTCCTATGTCTGTTCATGATCAGATTGAAGTGCAGTATCACTATGTACCTGACTGGATTGACTACACTGGAAAAAGTGTTCATGTGAAGAATGGAGACATTGTCGAGCTTTGGCTTGAAAAAGAGGGGCAAATCAATATTCCTATCATCGGTGGTTATGGAGTCGAGATACTTAAAAATAGTGGTCCTAGAGTAGAGCATATCCCTGAACCGTTCACCCACAAGATTACATCTTTTTGGCATCAAGCCTGGTCGAGTACCTTTTCACCTTTTACCGTATTCATCGTTCTCGTGTTAATTTTGGGTATGCTTTTATTGTACGGGAACAGTAAAATGAAAAAACATTAGCTAAGCCTTTCTTGCATATACATAGTGGAGATGATCAAGAAGAAAGGAGGATGAATGAGTGCATCCGCATCATCGTAGAGCTTACTATTTCCCTCCTCCTAATAACTATGTACCTTATTACTACCAACGACAAATGCCACAGGTAGATCCAACATTATTCATAACCTCTGCCAAACATATGCAAATTATTATGAAGGATGCCAGTATCCTACTGAATAGAATGGCTAGTTCAAGACAGTTTGCCTTTGATCTAATGACAGCCGCACAAAATTCGGAACAAGCAAAGGTCAATCAAATGTTAAAAAATACTGGCATTCAAACGACACCAAAGATTTCCTTTAACCCAGATGGGCTAATTCTCAATTTTAGTTCTGTTGCAGAAGATCTGGATTGTTGTCACCTTACCTTGTCATTAAGATGGCGGAAATAGAAAAAATAGGTGCATATCGTAGTGCACCTATTTCTTTTATCATTGATCACTTGGTATTGTAGCGTCCTTTGAGATATTTACTTTCCAAGTAACGATGGTTGTACTGTCTCTGACATTATGAGCCTGAATTCTCTTTAACATCTCTCGAATACACTCATCATCTGACGTGTTTAGAAAAGAATTGTAAATGGCTATAGGATTTGAATAGGGCTCTCCCGGACATTCTATTAAACCATCCGTCGTTAGGAAAAGGCGATTCTCTCCTTTTCTCAATTCCTTAATTCCACTGCTATAACAAGGAACTTCCTGCTCAAAAGTATTGACTTGTCCAACCCATTCATAAAATTGTCTTTGGTTTACCTGATACTGCCCAAGTACTGCTAATTCCTTGTGGAATAAATACAGGACACAATCTCCAACCGAGAACCACCATACATACTTATCTTTTCTCAATACTATTAGACAAGCTGTTTCTCCAGTTACATTTCGGCACTTAGCCAAAAACGCTTCTGATTGGAACATATCTAAGATAGATTCTTCTAGTCTTTTAAACATTCGCTGAGTGGCTGGTAACGAAAGGTTTTGTTTGATTTGAGGTTCCTCATTTTTGAATAGTTCTAAAACAACCTCAGCACTCTCTGCTGTTTTATGTGCGTCAAGAATAATAGCAAGCTCCCAATCTTCCTTTTCATTCAGCCATACCAAACAGCCATCTTCATTTTTGTATTGTCCTGCATTTGAATTTCCCCCATACAATCCAACAAATACATGTGCAAGTTTCTCAATATGTGGCCTATCAACGAAATTCTCTTGACTACCGACCCAATTAAAATCATTGATAGGGTTACTCATACGCATTCTCCAAATACTTTTTCATACGAGTACAAAGGTCGACTACCTCTGAATCTGTTCCCATCGGAGCCTGTGGCCAATCATATACAGCGTTTGGACCCCAATATTCTTTTGGTGTATTCGGGTAACGAGGAACTAGGTGCATATGTAGATGAGGAACCGCATCACCTAGTACATAAGAATAAATATGTTCCGCATGTTCACTTTCCATTAATGCCTTGCTTACTCTCGCCATCATCAACCCAAATGACCTTGCTTCTTCCTGATTCATATCCCCAAGCGTGGGAACATGTCTTTTTAAATCAATCATTATATGGCCCAAATAGTTTGGCTCGCCGTTTCGATCAATGTGACCAACATAGACAAATTCGTCTTCATAAATGGTCAATCCAGCAGTCTTGATCTTCCCTGCATGCTTATTGCAAATGAAACAGTCTTCCACAAGAACGCACTCCCACTTTTTGTTATTTCCACGATTATAATATAATCCCAGAGTAATTGGTATAATTTTCAAAAAAGAGAAATGCAAATCGCAATGATTTGCATTTCTCTTTTTTCGCCTATTAATAAAACGGAGGCCCACCGTAGTTCCCAAGATTCCCTTTGTTTCCATTCGATGCATAAGCGCCTAAAACTCCGTTATTTCCATAATTCCCGGGACCTCCGAAATTTCCATTGTTGGGAAAATTCCCGAATCCACCGCCAAAATTTCCATTATTCCCAAAACCTCCGGGTCCACCATAGCCATACGGACCAAATGGGCCATAAGGTACTGGATACGGAAACGGTCTTGGACGAGCAAAGGCTCCACCGATTAAGCCACCAGCTAACCCACCTATCAAGCCTCCCCAAAATGGAGCTCCAAAGGCAAAAAAGAACCTTTGATCAGGCACAATTGGCCCTCTATAATAGCGCATGTTCATACCTCCTTAATATTACACTCCCCTTCCCTATTGCATATGCAACAAGCACCTATTTAGAGTGGGCTGATAAAGGCGATTCACACTTATCATTGGGGCATTTCTTCTACTCTTTCTAATTCAGTCGTGACCATCAACTCAAATGCTTCCTCGTTTTTATAATAAAACTCTTTTTTCACAAGGCCATATTGTTTTGCCCAGTAATGCACATTCAGGCTTTCATTTCCAGCAGTTCTCTTCAAAACAATGACATCGTTTATCTTGCCAATTGGCAATGTAAGCTCATGATGAACATCAACAATTTCCCACCCATTTATCATTCGTCCCTTTTCCACTGGCGCAGTTATAACATCCTGTATTTGGAATTGAGCCTGAAGTGAGGTCACTGAAGGCGGTGATTCCTCATAGTATTCAGGTTGTTCGTAGACAAGATGGATTCCGTCCTGAGTTAGTTGGTAGACCCTTAACACTTGTGTTCCTCCATTGTTCACTACAGATGACAAGAATTCTCCTTCTCTTTGAAAAATAGTTTCAACTTCAGATGCATACTCATTTCCTTCTCCTTTAAAATGTTTTATGACGTTTTCAGGAGGGAAATATTCTGCAATATGAATAGCAGCCAACTCTTCTTCTGATGGTTTTTCTTCAACTTCAGGATCTTCCTCTTTATCGTCAGTACCTGGTCTATCTGATGTACCATCTTCATTACTAGTACTCTTTGAGGATCCATCATCGGAAACGGAAGTTGCATTGCAACCAACCAGAAACAACAGTATTAAGAACGCATATAATCGTTTAATCTTACTCACCTCATAAGTTATGACATTCTTAATTCAGTAGACGAATTCTCTTAATTTTCGTTGCAAGTCCATTAAAAATAAGGCACAAAAAAACAGCCTCCCAAAAGAGAAGCTGTTTAAAAATGAATATTAAGATTCCATTCCTTCGAATCGTTCAACCAACAAGGCCAACGTACGTGTCATAACACCAGTTGCGCCTGCGGGTCCCATATCCGTTGTTTTATTCGTTGTCGCCGTACCAGCAATATCTAGATGTACCCACGGCGTACCTTCTGCAAATTCTCCAACGAAAGCTCCACCCATAATTGCGTGTCCTTCTCGACCAGGAGAATTATTTAAATCAGCAATTTTACTACTGCGAACTCTTTCAATGTCATTTTCGAATAATGGTAAGCGCCAAATTGGCTCGCCCGCTTCATAGGAAGCTTCTAATACTTGTTCGAACCATGCTTCATCATTCGTTAAAGCACCTGTTGTTTCCGTTCCAAGTGCAACGATAACACCACCTGTTAATGTTGCGATATCCACTAAATAATTCGCTCCATGATGTTTCGCATATGTAACAGCATCGGCTAAAACAAGGCGACCTTCTGCATCTGTGTTCAACACTTCAATTGTTTTTCCGCTCATCGACGTGATGACATCATCTGGCTTAAAGGCAGTTCCGCTAACCATATTGTCCGTTGAAGGAATAACGGCTACGACATTTTGTTCAGGCTGCAATTCCCCGATAATTTCCATCGCTCCTAAAACAGCAGCTGCTCCACCCATATCGGATTTCATGCCGACAATGCCATCCTTTGGCTTGATTGAATATCCACCAGTATCAAAGGTGATTCCTTTTCCAACTAAGCCGATAACGTCCTTCCACTCTTCCTTACCTTGATATTTCAGAACGATCATTTTTGGAGGTTCTGCTGAGCCTTGGTTCACGGCAAGCAATGCGCCCATCCCAAGCTTCAACATATCTTCTTTTTCTAAAATTTCTACTTCAAATCCGTACTTGTCTCCAAGCTCTTGAGCGTAATTTGCCATATCCGTTGCAGTTAATAAATTGCCAGGCGTATTCACAAGTGTACGCGCGGAATTCGTTCCTTTTCCATACACATAACCCACTGTTAATGCAGCCTGGATTTCTTCCTCATCTTGCTCTGTTAAAACGATAACTTTTTCAATTTCTTTTTTCGGCTCATTTGATTTTTGCTTGTAGCCTTCAAACTCATATGTAGCAAGTGGCAATGCCTCGCCCAAAGCATGGGTAGCATCAAGAGCTTCAATCGTTTCTGAAGTAAATGAATCTAAGTACACAGCTACTTCTTCTAGCTTTGCACTTTGAATCTCCTTAAATACTTTTCCAAATGCTTCGCGAAGAATTTCAAAGGATGCTTCCTTTTCTTTTCCTAAGCCTACGAAAAATAATCTTTTGGTCCCTATTTTTTCAAAAGTATGTATTTTTGAGACAGATTTCTTTTTAGCAGAAATGTCACCACTTTTAACAAGTTCCGTTAATTGACCTTGAAATAACTCATCTAGATTTGATAAACTACCAGAAAACTTATCTGGTTTGTCATAAAGACCGACCACTAAGCATTCATATGTATCTTGAAAATTTACTACATTGTTCACATTAAACATTACGTCACCCCCAAGAAATATGATTTCATTATATATGAAAGAAAGAAAAGTTTCGACTATCTAACTATCTTCCAAATATAAAAATAGCTGCGGCAAACTTGGCAGTGAATCCACTTCTTCGAAGGAAACGCGATCCAAGTGTTGTGGTATAATGGTTAAACTAGATTCGATAAACGGATATACCTTTTCAAGATCAAGCACCAATGTTTTGGACGATAATCCTGTAAATATTCATGGGCTGTTCTCATCATCGCTCGAGCACCTTTTACATTTCCATATTCATAATGATATATGGCTACACTCATTTGTAAGAGCCCTTTAAAAAAGAGATTCGATTTATCTGTCATCCACATTTCTTCCAGCAAGTCATGACAGGTATAGTAATCTCCTTCATTAAAATGAACAAAGAATTGATAATACTCAAGTGGATAATCAGTCATTTTGCCTCACCCTTTAAAAATATCTTCTTATTTTCCAACACAAAGGTGGTTACAACATTGGATTTATTAATGAATTTCTCATTATGGGCTGCAATTTTCGCCATATTTTTTGCTCAATTTGTAAAAGTCCCAATTCATTTTGCCGTCACTAAAAAAATAAACTGGTCGTTGTTAACGAGTACCGGTGGAATGCCTAGCTCTCATTCAGCAGCAGTAACAGCATTGTCGACTGGAATTGGCATGGAATCAGGCTTTGATTCAACTGTCTTTGCCGTTTCAGCGATCTTCGCAATTATTACGATGTTTGATGCTACTGGAGTTCGTCGTCAAGCCGGCGAGCAAGCGATCGTATTAAATCGTTTGGTCACGGATTTCAATAAATTCGTCGATGATGTAAGGGATTGGCCGAAAAAAGCGGAACAAACGAAACAAAAAGAATTAAAGGAACTATTAGGGCATAAGCCGCTTGAGGTTTTCTTTGGAGGATTAACAGGAATTCTGTTAACTCTTATTCTACATTATTTCGTGTACTTATGAAAAATGTATACACAAAAGACTGACCTCTACTCAAATTGTAGAGGTCAGTCTTTTTCATTACGCTGTTTTCGCAATGGTTGTGGTTTCTTTCGTAAATGTCCATATTTTTTTCTTCAAAAAAAAATTTGAAGCCGACATTTACACTTACTACCGGGTCTTTAGGCACACATTTTTTTTGCGCGGCACTTTTCGCTGCTAACATATGTTTTTTGAGGTAAAATAGTTATTTTGTTTACCAAACTATGAGTCAATAGCAACTAAGTTTACGAAAAGAGCCTTTCTTGATTATTCACTTTTTGATTGAATGATTTGCTGGCGAAACACCTGCATCGATTCATTTTCATTTAACGCTTTTAACTCTTCTTCTGTCAGCTTCCCGTCACCTTTTTCGATTACGTAAACCTCGACCTTCTTTTTACCCCATTTTTCATATACTTCTTCAACAGTATCGTAATAAAGGTCGACCTCGTTCCCATTAATGGCTCCTCCCTTATCAGCTACAACACCATAACCGTAGCCAGGAATAAAGAGAATCGTTCCAATTGGGAACACATTTAAGTCTGCTGCAACCGTTGAATACAGGTCACGTGTTACCTTCACCCCAGAATACGTAATCCCGTATTGTGGATGATCAGGTCCTTTTCCAGTTGATTCCACTCCAGCTGTATAGCCAGTCGCAGTCACTTCTGTACTTGGATATTTGGACCAATCCATTTCATCTAATGAAGGCGGTGTTCCAGATACTTTTTCACTCGAGGATATTTTCAGATCTGTGTTCGTTACTTTTTGCAAAAATTTAAAAGCAACCTCCATCGGTTTAAATTTATGATCCGTAGTGGAGCTATTTTCCTCTTCGTGACCAAGATATGTGGTAAGTGACATTGCCTCGACACCAGAAATTCCCTGATATGTTGTCATCAAAGCTGCACAAAATAAAACTGTCATCAACAAACGTCTTGTCCAATTTTTAAAGTTTCTCATCTAAAAAATCGCTCCTCCCATGACTATTCATTTCCGATCTTGCGATGAATTATTCATGAGATTGAGCGATTTTTATTAAAATATAAAGAAAATTCAAATTAATTATCTACGCATATAAAAAACCTTCACGAAAAATGTGAAGGTTTTTTAAAACATCCGATATCCTTTTTTACGAAGAATTCTCATTGTGATTCCTGCTCCAATTGCTCCGGCAAGTCCGCTGCTAAGGATTAAAATATCCGCAAGAGCTAAATGAGAAAGTCTTGTTCCAAGTTCACTAAACGCTATTTTACTATTAGTGAAATATTCAATAAATCGCACTTTATCAACAATGAAAATGGTGATGATTGGATAGACAACAGCCATAATCCAAGTCATTCTTAATAGCATATTTAGAATAAAACCGATTCCAAAAAACAGTACGAAAAATAGTAGCATCGAAATCGGTAGGGTAAATATCGTCATCTGCATTGCGCACAAGCCTCCCTTATATCACCATTAAGTGTACTTAATGGAATCTAGGGAGTCAACAAGAAAGTACACTCATAATAGGTCGAAAAAAATACTCCGAAGCTCAGCTTCAGAGTATTTTTCCATTTAGAGATTTACTTAAAAGATATTGAATTTACCCTTTTTCAGTACGAGAGATGGTCCACCAACCATGAATAGTGAACGGTTGTCGATCACTTTCTTCATGAATGAAGCTGTAGAACCAGTCATTTTCTTACCGAATGCAACCCCAATTGCATCGTCATGACCTAGAGAACATACAGTACCTTTAATATCTGGTACGAATGTTTCTAACTCTTTTCCACGAATTAGTGCAAGGATGTTGTGTGCAACAGTTACACCTTGTTGCATCGCAATTTGAGCAGTTGGTGGGTATGGACGATTAATTTCTTCATTAATCACTAGAGAAGAATCTCCGATAATGAATACATCATCATGACCTGGTGCTCTTAAATCTGGTTGAACCTTTACACGTCCGCGCATTGCTTCAAAACCAGACTTTTCAACGATTGCGTTTCCTCTTACACCAGCAGCCCAAACAACCGTTCCAGTTTTGATTTCTTCTACTTCGTCTTCACCTTTACCAACGATGATTCCTGTTTCAGTTGCTTCTTTAACAGCTGTTCCAATCATGAAAGTAACGCCTTTTTTCTCTAATTGAGCCACTGCATAGTTTACTAACTCAGGGTCAAATCCTGGTAAAACAGTTGGAGCTGCTTCAACACAGATGATTTTAACTTTATGAGGATCAATATCGTACTCTTTGCATAATTCTGGTACACGATTTCCTAATTCACCAAGGAACTCGATACCAGTGAATCCTGCTCCACCAACAACAATTGTTAGACGCTCTTCTTTTTTATCTTCTTCTGCTTGATAAGTCGCAAATTGATATTCGATATGGTCACGAATCTGACGTGCAGAGTTCACGTTTACAATGGAAAAAGCATATTCCTTAAGCCCTTTAATCCCGAAAGTTTCTGATTCTCCACCTACAGCGACTACAAGATAGTCGTATGGAAGTTCGCCTTCTTCAAGGATAACTTTTTTCTCTTCTCTATTTACTTCAACAACTGTACCTTGTATAAATTCAACCTTGTTACGGTCAATTACACTAGAAATGTCGTAACGTACACGATCATGATGTAATGTACCAGCAGATGCTTCATGTAACCAAGTTGTTTCATAATGATAGTCATTTTTATTCACAAGCTGGATTTCAACTTCATTCATTCCTACTGCTTTTTGTAATCTTGTTGCAGTCATTAGGCCACCGTAACCGGCACCTAGAATCACGATTTTTGGCTTTCTCAAAGTGATCACTTCCACCTTTTTTCTTTATTTTTTCTCTTTTCTGCTTACCTTTTCTTATCTTCACCACATTATTCATTTATAGTAGTCAAAGTAAGAAAAAAAGTTTGTGATACTTTTCACTAACTCGAGCAAAAAAATGTCGAAAATTTGTCACACAAATTTAACATATTACCTAAAGTACATGATATTCCTTTTCTCTCGCTTTTTCAAGCTAAATATACATAAAAAATAACTTGTTTATGTTGGTAATTCATTTAAAAATTCTCAACAATTAAATGAGTGGAGTGTCCTCCTTCCCTTTTACCCTGATGTAGTTTGAAATTATTTATGGTAATATATAAGGTGGCAATTGCACTATTTCTATCTGGGGGGATTTGGAATGAAAGAAGATCAAAAAGTATTTGATATAACCATCATTGGCGGTGGACCGGTTGGTCTATTCACAGCCTTTTACGGTGGGATGAGACAGGCATCAGTTAAAATCATTGAAAGCTTGCCTCAGCTTGGGGGACAATTATCTGCGTTATATCCTGAAAAATACATATATGATGTAGCTGGTTTTCCAAAGGTTCGTGCTCAAGAGTTAGTTAATAACTTAAAAGAGCAAATGTCCAAATTTGAGCAATCCATCATCCTAGAGCAATCCGTTGAAAAGATTGAAAAGCAAGAAGACAATATATTTAAATTAACAACAAACAAAGAAATTCACTATACAAAAACAGTTATTATTACAGCTGGGAACGGTGCTTTCCAACCGCGTCGCTTAGAGCTTGAAAATGCTACTGAGTACGAAGGAAAGAACCTACATTACTTCATTGATGATTTAAACCAATTTGCTGATAAAAGAGTCGTTGTTTTTGGTGGCGGAGATTCCGCAGTTGACTGGGCTTTAATGCTTGAGCCAATCGCAGAAAAAGTAACGATTGTACATCGTCGTGATAAATTCCGTGCTCATGAACATAGCGTTGAAAACCTAAACAATTCTAAGGTCGACATCAAAACACCATACGTCCCAGTAGAATTAGTGGGAGACGTAACGGGTATTAAACAGGTCGTCCTTCAGGATGCAAATGGCGAAGAAAAAACTTCGATTGATGTAGACGCTGTTATTTGTAACTATGGCTTTGTTTCATCACTAGGACCTATCAAGGAATGGGGCCTTGAAATTGAAAAGAACTCCATTGTTGTAAATTCTAAAATGGAAACAAACATCCCTGGTATTTATGCAGCTGGAGATATTTGCACATACGATGGCAAAGTGAAGCTAATCGCGAGTGGATTTGGCGAAGCACCAACCGCTATCAACAATGCAAAAACATACATTGATCCAAAAGCAAAAGCACAACCACTTCATAGTTCATCCATGTTTAAATAATATAAGAAAAGCAAAGCCGTGGGGCTTTGCTTTTTCTAATTCTGTTTTGTTTGTGTTCTTGTTTTTTCGTAAATGTCTTAAAGCCGACATTTACCTCTCTAACTTGGTTTAGTGCTACAAACTATTTGTGCACGGCACTTTTCGCTACCCTTTATTATTAAAAGATCATATTGCTATTCATCTAATCAAATATTATCTAACAGCAACAATTTTCGCGAAAAGAGCCTTATATTTAACAAGTTTCCGGAGTACCCGCATCTTTAGCCGTTCTAAACGATGAACCACATCCGCAAGATGCAATTGCGTTTGGGTTGTCGATCGTGAATCCGCCGCCCATGAGTGATTGCTTGTAATCGATTTTTGTACCTTTTAGGGCTGCTGCACTATCTTTATCAACAAGAACATTGATTCCATGCTGTTCAAATTGAGTATCACCTTCTTCTACTTCATGAGCAAAGCCCATTCCATAAGATAGTCCACTACAGCCGCCACCTTGGATCGCTACTCGTAAGAATGCACTCTCTTCTTCATTTTCTTTCATCATATCTTTTATCTGCAATGCCGCAGCTTCTGTAATAGTCACAATATCCATTGTATTCCCTCCTAATTTTTAGGATTTGATCTTACTTATAGTATATACAGCAATCGACCTTTCCTCAACTAGACTGCTTTATTAATTGTATTTTCTTTAGACAAACAGTCTCAATTAATACTTTGTTCACAGTAATTACTGTATAATGAAATATAACTAGAACTTTATAATCAATACGAAAGTAGGTGGAGAAAGTGACAGAATTACTTCCTCTTTACGATAAGAAGTTCGAATGCCTGATGTGTAAAAAGACATTTACCTCTAAAAAGGTGCGTTCTCGGTTTGTAAAAGTAACCGAATATGATACGGACTTTTGTCCAAGCTATGCTTCTGAAGAAGCAAATCCTCTTTTATACTATGTAAAAGTTTGTCCACATTGTGGATTTTCATTTTCTGAAGATTTTCTGCCCATTTTTTCACCAAACAGTAAAAATGAGATTACAAAAAAAGTTTGCGATCAGTGGGTGCCTCAGGATTTTGGTCAAGAGCGGACGATCCAAACAGCTATTCAAACCTATAAGCTTGCCGCCTACTGTGGGACTTTAAAAAAGGAAAAACATATTAACTTATCTGGTTTATATATGCGTCTCGCATGGCTTTATCGAGGGTTAGAAAATCAGGAGCAAGAACGGAGATTTACAAATTTAGCTTTGCAGGAGTACATAGATTCCTACATGACAGATGACTATAAAGGGACGCAAGTATCAGAAGTTCGTCTTCTCTATTTAATCGGTGAATTATCGAGAAGAACTGATAATATTGCTCAAGCAATCAAATATTTTTCAAAAGTAATCGAAAAGCAAAAGAGTACGACGGAAACTGCCACTATCGAAATGGCAAAGGATCGCTGGCATGAAATAAAAGAAATGCAGAAAACGAATTAGAAATTGGCCTTTGCCAATTTCTTTTTCATTTTAAAAAACGTGGTTGTTATCTATATACTCATAAATTTTCTCTACTAAATCATCAGGCGTTTCGCCCGTCACCACTTCCCCTTCAACTAGGGCATATAATGTCGCAGAACATTTTCCACAATAGCTTAAGCAGCCGTATTCAATAATATCGAGGTTTGGATCCCTCTCGAGTTTTTCCATTGCCTTATGAGAACCACTAGCTAGATTGCTAATGCAAAATTCAATTACTGGCCTAAGCATTACCTTTCACCTCTTACCCGATTAACACATTATGAAGTTCATCATATATCAATATTAAAAATATTGGCAAGAGCAAAAATCGCCAAATAGTCGAAATTTTGTCAAGAATATGTTGTGATTTTGTCACAATTTCGATATACTTTGAATGACTTTAAAGCGTTTTCCTTATAAATAGAGAGAAGATTTTTTCATCTAATAGAGTTGCACAAAGGGGATATCCAAAATGAAAAATCTAGTTATTTTAGGTGGAGGGTATGGAGGAATGAGAGTCCTTTCTCGTCTCTTACCGAATGAACTCCCAGAAGACGTATCCATCACTTTAGTAGACCGAACTCCTTACCACTGTCTAAAGACTGAATACTACGCATTAGCCGCAGGGACTATTTCCGATCAACATGTTCGCGTTCCTTTCCCTGAGCATCCAAGATTAACGATTCAATATGGGGAAGTAACTGAAATCAATATTAAAGAGAAAAAAATTGTCCTAAAAGACGCCGATTCAATTACTTATGATGATTTAATTATTGGATTAGGCTGTGAAGATAAATACCACAACGTTCCTGGCGCAAAGGAGCACACATATAGCATTCAATCGATAGAGAAGTCTAGAAAAACCTATCAAGCATTAAATAATCTACCGCCTGAATCTGTCGTGAGCATTGTTGGAGCAGGATTGAGCGGAGTTGAATTAGCGAGTGAATTGAATGAAAGTCGCCCAGACCTTAAGATCAAGCTTTTTGATCGAGGAAACTACATTCTTTCAGCATTCCCCGTGCGTCTTAGCACTTATGTTGAGAATTGGTTTGATAATCACAATGTCGAGATTATCAACAATTCGAATATTACTCGAGTAGAAGAAAATACTCTTTATAACCATAATGAGTCCATCTATAGCGATATTATTGTCTGGACAGCTGGGATTCAACCAATTGAAGTAGTACGTAACATGGATGTGGAAAAGGATAAACAAGACCGCATTGTTTTAACAATTCACCATAACATTCCTGGCGATGAACACGTTTATGTTGTTGGTGATTGTGCAAGCCTACCACATGCTCCTAGCGCCCAACTTGCAGAAGGACAGGCCGAGCAAATTGTGGATATCCTGTTGAAAAGATGGAAGAATGAAGAACTTCCTGAATCTTTGCCAACGATTAAACTAAAAGGAATTCTTGGTTCCTTAGGTAAAAAACATGGCTTTGGTTTAGTCGCGGAACGACCAATTACTGGCCGTGTTGCTCGATTACTGAAATCCGGTATCCTGTGGATGTACAAATACCATAACGGGTAAAAATGAAGCGCTGTTTCCATCTAAAATGGGAACAACGCTTTTTATTTTCATTCAGCTTCATAACCGAATTTCTCTAACTCCGCAAAAATCGTTTTTAATCGAGGGTTTCCTTCTCCAACCACTTCATCTTCTACTAAAACAACAGGATAAAACATATCCTCTTCAATGACTCTTTGAGCAAAGTCTTTCTGTCTATCCTCATTCGGTGGATTGTGGATATCCACATAGGAAATTTTGAAGGACTGATTCGGAAATTTTCTACTTACCGCGGCTTCCAACCACTCATAGGTTTCCTTAGAAGACGGTAGATTGATACAACTAGGACAAAGCTGTTCTGCACCATAAACGAAAATTTCAACTTCTTTTTTTGTCATGATTCTTCCCCCCTGCTTCTTATTTTCATTGTACACGAAGGAGCCAGTATTTAGAAATGAGAAAACGGCAAACTAAAAGAGAATCCCCCTAAAATGTAGAATATTGGATTTCACGCATTTCAATAGATTTTTCAAATGGAAGACATTATAATAAGTATTAAGAAAGGAGCGATTAAGATGGCAGAGCAAATGTTAGAACAAGTTCAAGATGTATTAGATAAATTACGTCCATTCCTTCTTCGTGACGGAGGAGACTGTGAATTAGTTGATGTAGAAGACGGTATTGTGAAATTACGTTTATTAGGTGCTTGCGGTTCATGCCCAAGTTCAACTATTACCCTAAAAGCTGGTATTGAACGTGCCCTTCTAGAAGAAGTTCCTGGCGTAGTAGAAGTTGAACAAGTATTCTAAAATGAAATTTTAAAAAGCGATCTCGCCCGAGCGAAATCGCTTTTTTTATTTGGATTCATTTCTTAATGGATCTTTGTTTTTTACATTGTAGACTACGTTCATACATATTTTTGAATTTGCACGGAGCTTCCGGCCTGATCAATTCTAAGTTGATAAAAGGCCATTTCTGGATGGTAGTCCTCTAGCTTTTCTTTCAACCCCTCGCCCCGACCTTTTTCACAAAAACAAAGCACAGTTGGACCTGCTCCACTTAAGGCGACCCCAAATGCGCCAGCATCATAGGCCACATCCTCGATCTCCTGTAAGTGAGGAACAAGTTTTTTCCGATATGGCTGATGGTAGAGGTCCTGCCTCATCATCTTCCCTGCTAAAAAATAGTCCTCTCTAAGCAAAGCTGCCACCAGTACATTCCCAACTGCGCCTGCTCGAACCGCATCAGCAAAAGGCAATTCCAACGGCAGTACATTGCGAGAATCCTTTGTGAGTAGCTCCTCTTTTGGAACAACCGCCACTAAGTCAAACTGAAGGTCGCGACAGACAACTGCATCGACTCCAGCCTCTCGTTGACTGCCGATGACCAATCCCCCAAAAAGAGATGCACCAACATTATCTGGATGCCCTTCTAGCTCAGCCGCAATCAAAAACTTTTCATCCAAAGTTAAATTTAACTCTCCCACAGCATCGGCTAACTCAATACCGGCAATAATCGCTGCAGCACTTGAGCCTAGCCCCCTTGCTAACGGGATTTCACTTGACATTTTAATCGTACAGCTAGGCAGTGTTTTTTGATATTTTGCTGCCGTTTGCAGAGCAACTTGGACAATGTAATTTGTCTCATCCTTTGGAAAAATCTCAAGCTCCTCTGATTCCATGACAATTTTCCAATTGTCTGATTTCTCTACCTCTAAACGTAAATATAGGTTTAGTGCCAAACCCATGGAATCAAAGCCAGGTCCTAAGTTCGCAGTGCTTCCAGGGACTTGAATCGTCAGCATGTCCCCTTCTTTCATGAGTGAACAACCCCACGAATATGTTCAGCAACCGCCTTTTCATCATTCGGAAGGAGAATCGGTTTAATCGAACTGTAGTCAATTGCAGTATTTGGATCCTTCAAGCCATTCCCTGTTAAAATCGCAACGATTTTGCTCCCCTTTGCAATTTTTCCATTTTGAATATGCTTATAGACACCGGCTAAGGAAGCACAAGAACCTGGTTCTGCAAAAATCCCTTCTGAGCTCGCAATTTTTTTATAAGCCGCAATAATTTCATCATCCGTGACCTCATCAATAATTCCTTGAGATTCTTCTGCAGCGGCAACGGCTAAATGCCAGCTTGCAGGATTTCCAATGCGAATCGCTGTCGCAATCGTCTCAGGATTTTCAAACACACGGTTATGCACAATTGCAGCCGCTCCTGCTGCTTCAAACCCGTGAATCTTTGGCAAGCTTGTGTTTTTTGCCTCATGATATTCTTTGAAGCCTTTCCAGTAGGCACTAATATTGCCTGCATTTCCGACCGGAATCGCTAAAACATCTGGTGCTTCTCCACCAAGCTGGTCACAAATTTCAAAAGCTCCTGTCTTTTGCCCTTCAAGGCGATACGGATTGACAGAATTCACAAGCTTTACAGGCTCTTTCTCACTGATATTGCGAACCATTTTTAGGGCTTCATCAAAATTCCCTTCAATGGAAATAATCTCCGCTCCATACATAACGGCTTGAGCAAGCTTCCCCATTGCAATTTTTCCTTCAGGAATGACGACAATACATCTCATTCCAGCTCTTGCGGCATAAGCTGCTGCCGCTGCTGAAGTATTACCCGTTGAAGCACAAATCACCGTATCGCTACCTTCTTCTTTCGCTTTCGCTACAGCCATAACCATACCGCGATCTTTAAAGGAACCTGTCGGGTTTGTTCCTTCTGTCTTCACATAAAGCTCAACGCCCCACTCCTCAGAGAGTCTATCTAATTTGATGAGAGGTGTATTTCCTTCATTTAATGTAAGTTTCGGTGTATGCTCATTGATTGGTAAAAATTCTTTATAGGCGTCTAGTAACCCGTTCCATCTCATGAATGGCCATTCCCTTCTACTCGATATGAACTTTTGATATGTTGAACAGATGGTAAATCTTCTAGTTCTACTAAGATTTTTTCATAGTCTTGTAAAGACGTACTATGTGTGACGACAACAAGTTCCGAGAGACCTTTTTCCTTCACAGGAAGCTGTAGAATTTTTTCAAAGCTGACCCCATGATTGGTAAAGATGGAGGTAATGTTCGCGAACACGCCTACCTCATCGATTACATGTAGTCTTAAGAAATACTTCGAACGTATTTCATTTGGCTCTTTCATCCTTTTTTCAAACTGCGGAGAGATAATACTTTTTCCATTCACGCCTAATACCATGTTCTTCAATACCACTACTAAATCGGAAACAATGGAAGTAGCCGTTGGCAAACTACCAGCTCCTGGACCATAAAACATCGTTTCTCCAACAGCCTCTCCGTAAACATAGACAGCATTATATTCGTTATTTACAGCCGCTAATGGATGCGTTTCCCCCAAGAGGGTAGGCTGAACACTAACTTCTACTTTATCATCCTCGATTTGCGCCATTCCGATGAGCTTCATCGTATACCCAAGTTGCTTGGCATATTTAAGATCTTCTTCTGTAATATTTGTGATTCCTTGTACCCTTACATCATCTAAATCAATTTTCATGGAAAAACCGAGGGTTGCTAAGATCACCATTTTTCTCGCAGCGTCTAGCCCTTCTACATCAGAAGTTGGATCTGTTTCAGCATATCCCAATCTCTGAGCTTCCTTTAATACTTCCTCATAAGCACTGCCCTGCTTAGTCATTTTTGTAAGGATGAAGTTCGTTGTTCCGTTCACTATTCCCATCATTTTCGTAATATGATCAGAGGATAATCCGTCCACTAAGCTTCTTAAAATGGGAATTCCGCCAGCCACACTTGCTTCATAGAAAAGATCGCAGCTATTTTCCACAGCAACAGACAGTAGCTCAGAGCCGTACAGAGCCATTAAGTCTTTGTTTGCCGTGACAACATGCTTTTTATTTTTGAGAGCTTGTAAAAGGTAGTTTCTTGTTTCATCGACGCCACCCATTACTTCGATAATGACATCAATTTCTGGATTATCGATAACATCCTTGGCATTCGTTGTCAGCAACTCTGGGGCTATCTCTACAGCTCTTTCTTTCGTTAAATCTTTCACAAGAACCTTATTTATTTTAATCGGACAGCCAATTTGGTGCATAAGCTTATCTTGGTGATCTTCAATAATTTTTACTACTCCTGTTCCAACCGTCCCGAGCCCTAATAACCCGATTGAAATAGCTTCCAACTCGATCCCTCCTTGTTGTGTTCTTTCCAGAAAAACAACTGTTTTCTCATAGTAGACATTATAAAAGGTGTAAGCTTTTTTGACAATAGTTATTTTCCATATGAAACCAATTATGTAATCGCTTAATCCCTTATGTTTCATACCTCCATAGATGTTTTTATTTTCTTTTTATAAATAATATTCTAACTTATTAGAATACATTTTAGGGAAAATTATTTTGAGTTCGTATTGTGGATAACTACTCTGAATAAGAAAAATGAGGATAACTTCGGAAAGTTATCCCCATCTAAATTATTTTTTCACCAGTGTCTTTGGCTCTTTCCCAGACAAAACGGCATCGATGTTTTCAACGCAGAGCCTCATCATATTCATTCGTGTATCAATAGAAGCACTTCCGATGTGTGGCAGGGCAACGACGTTCGACAAGCTTAATAACGGATGGGTTTTGTCAATCGGTTCCTTGTCAAACACATCTAATCCTGCAGCGGCAATATCGCCCGCTACTAGAGCATCATAGAGATCCTCTTCATTCACGACAGGTCCACGGGAAGCGTTAATGAACACAGCATTGTTTTTCATCCGCTTAAAGACAGCTCGAGTAAACAGATTTCTTGTTTCCGATGTCAACGGAGTTAAGCATACAATAAAATCTGCTTGTTCGACTAACTCGTCAAAAGAGCAATAAGCGGCTCCTAATTGTGATTCTAGCTCTACTTTTCTAGAACGATTATGATAGAGTACCTTCATATCAAAGCCAAGGGCTCTTTTCGCAACAGCAGCCCCAATGCTTCCCATTCCGACGATCCCAATCGTCTTATGATGAATATCATAGCCTGCAAGCAAGAGAGGGCTCCAACTTTTCCAGTTTCCCTCTTTGACAAACTCAGCGGCCTCGACAATTCTTCTCGCTGTTGCCATTAATAAGCCAAATGTTAAGTCCGCCGTGGCATCCGTTAAGACATCTGGTGTATTGCATATTGCCACACCATGCGCGGATGCTGCTGCGAGGTCGATATTATCAAAGCCCACCGCTAGGTTTGCGACAATCTTGAGCTTCGTGCTCACTGAAAATAGTTCTTCATTCACTTGGTCAGAAAGCATTGTCAATAACGCATCAGCACGGCTTGCTTCCTCTAGTAATACTGAACGTGGCACAACCACATCCTCTTTCTCCCACATTTTCACTTCATATTTTTCAAGGAGCTGAGCAATAACTTCATCTGGCAGTCTTCTTGTTATGTAAATATACGGCTTCATCTGTTTCTCCTTTTATTTCCTTTTTCTCAATTATAAAAAAAGATGAGCCATTTTAAAAGGGACTCATCTTTTAAGCCATTCGACCTCTGGAATTTGATATCTTCTTGTTGGGACCTCAGCTAATGTAAAAAAGTCTCTGAGAAATTCCTCATGTTCACGGGTTTGATCCAAGTATTTCTTTAACCGTTCTTCCGAAACATGCCTTTGCTGTTCAGAACCAGTAATATAATAATCCTCGATGCATTCAAAATAATGCAGTGGAAAAAGCAGGCGAGCATAAACTAATCGCCAAGAAAAGGATGATAATGTTGTGATCGTGGCATAGTCTTGATAAAATTGTCTCACAGCAGGCTCATACGTTTTAATATTGTGGAAATAGCGTTCCCTGGTCCACTCGGCTAAATCCCTTGCACAATGATCGAAGACCCAATCAAATGGATTCTTCATCGTAAGACTATCACCCCAAGTTTGCACAGAGAAGCGTTCGTGACAAACCGTACCGCTGTCCACGAATGCTGGTTGATCATCAAGCTCTGTGTCACTTAAGTATTGAATGGCGTTTTCCGTAAGTCCCATATAATATGGAAAGGACTCTATAAACAACCTTTCAAATTCATTTTCTGGTGACTGCATAATTTGCCCATTCCATACGTTTTCCATTTGATTTAACCGTTGCTCCCAAAACGTTTTCCACATCCCAATTCGGTTTATGTTTCTTATTTCAAAGGGAACAGCTCTCCCTCTATAGTGAAATTTGGCCAGTTTCCTACCTAGCCTTTTTAATGGCCTTGTTTCAGAAGAAGCCTTTGCAAGCACACAATAGCGACTTTGCTCCCATTCAACGATGTTTTTCCCATCTTTTGATTTTAAAAATTGGCAAACACTCGCATCCCCATACTGCTTGAGATGACTAGTTAACCGTTCTAATTCGATCACACTATCTTCTTCCATTGCACCAACGGGTATAAGAAGATACAGATTGTTTTGGTCCTGACAAGCACTATATGGACCGTGTTTAAATTCTTCTTGTATATGAATTCCGTATAATTGATTAATCAATCGTTGAAGCATTTTTCCCACCTACCGCTTCTTTTGTCCTTACCAAATGTATATGAATAGATGTAAGGGGAAATGATAAAACCATTTTGTTCTGCATATTCTATCTAAATAGAATTTCGCAAATACATGAAGAAAAGGTGAAGCTTATGTCCGAACAAAGAAATGTAGATATTGTGGAGAAAACAGCAAGAAAATGGCTCGAGGAGCGAGGCGTGCAGATTCAAGATATCGCAGACCTCGTATTTTATCTTCAAGAAAAATATCACCCTAATTTACAAATGGAAGAATGCATTAATAATGTGGAAAGAGTTTTATCAAAGAGAGAGGTTCAAAATGCCATTCTAACAGGCATCCAGCTCGATATTTTAGCAGAAAAGAAAATGTTAGAGGAGCCTCTACAAACGATGTTAGCTACAGACGAAAGTCTATATGGGATCGATGAAATATTGGCGTTCTCCATTGTTAACGTGTATGGCTCCATTGGTTTTACCAATTATGGCTTTATCGACAAAATGAAGCCTGGCATATTAGATCGACTAAATGACAAAGCAAGCGGGCATTGCCATACGTTCCTCGATGATATCGTCGGCGCCATTGCAGCCGCCGCTTCAAGTCGACTAGCTCATCGCGCTCAAAATACAGAGTGATAAGGAAAAGCGGGAGAACGTGCTCTCCCGCTTTTTGTATTTGTCTAATTTCAAGAAAACCCTTATACTTCCCACTCATCCAGCGAGTCAACCACATAGGTCGGCTGCACATCATACGCGGAGAGATGCTCTTTTTTCGTCACACCCGTATGCACTAATAATGTATCCATCCCAGCATTGATGCCCGCCATAATATCCGTATCGTAATTGTCCCCAACCATTAATGTTTCTTCTTTCTTTGTCCCAATTACGGCTAATGCTTGCTCCATAATAATCGATTCAGGCTTGCCGATAAAGATTGGATTTGTCTTTGTTGAGACGGTAATCACAGAAGTGATAGAGCCGTTCCCAGGCAAAAGTCCTCTCTCCGTCGGTAGGGCAACATCCCCATTTGTCGAAATGAAAGTTGCACCATTACGAACCGCCAAGCAAGCAGTCGCCAGCTTTTCATAGTTGATTTCACGGTCAATCCCAACGACTACATAGTCCGCATTCTCCTCAGCAAGTTGGAACCCTTTTTCAGCAATGGCTGTATGGAGTCCCTCTTCTCCAATCACATATATGGATGCATCACTATTAAGTCCTTCTATGTAATTAGCCGTTGCTTGGCTTGTTGTAAAAACTTGCTCTTCCTCGGCAGGAATCGAAAAATTCCGGAGCTTTTCTGCCACCTGAGCAGGTGTTCTTGATGAATTATTCGTCACAAACAAATACGGGATATTCTCCGCTTTCAACTTTTTCACAAAATCTGCCGCTTCCTGTATGAGTTCGGTTCCGCGATACATCGTCCCATCCAGGTCGATTAAGTATCCTTTATATTTTTTCATCTCTATCACTCCTAAGTTGGAAAATGGAAAAACGCTCTTCAAGAGAGCGTCACTAATTTCTAAATGCCGTAACCGGCCCTAACTCTTCAATTAAATACTGTCTTACACTTGGTGCAAACTGTTTAAGCGCTTCCTTCTGCTCCAAAAACGAGTTGAAAACGGCTTGATGATCAACCTCTGTATACCCTTGCACTAACTGTTTACGGTTTTGAATGATCAGTTTCAACCCTTCAATCGTATCCTTCGATACCACTTTTTCATCATCTAAAATATCGATTATGTCTTCATAGCTACCAGGATCTCGCATAATAAAACCATCAATAACAGCATTACCAACGTCTAGAATCCCTTCAATGATCGTATGGCAAATTCGTTCAAGAGCGGCTTTTTCAAGAGGTGTTTCCCATTGATTCGTATTTTCAAACAAAAATAATTGTTGTTCAATATAACCTAAAATGGTTTCAATCTTTTCTCTATCCACAAAATACATATGATCCGACCTTTCACGTGTTGCTATAGTGACAACGTTATTGTAGCACAATTTTGACTTCTCGTATATTTTACGCTGGAATCGAAAGAAACAATTTCGCCTTCATGGTAATTTTTGATAAGATGGAAGAAACCGTTTTTTTAGAGGAGGAATACAATGTCGGAAAGATTTTATTTATATAATGATTTAGTTGACACCAGAACCCGATTTGTTAGTTTTACAGGAGAAAATACACGTTTTGATTTAGCCATTCTTCAGTCAGATCGCCATTATGGAAAGCAGATCGTCATGGATTTGCAGGGCAGTCGTTTTGCCATTATTGGTGAGGATGACTTAAAAGAAGAAGGTTATCTAGAGTATGCTTTTAATTTATCGGAAGAAGACGCAGCGGAACTGCGAGATTTTTTATATGAAATCGTTTAAGGAGGCTAAGAGCCTTCTTTTTTTTCGGACCTAATGGGCAAGACTAAGCGAGAGGTGATAAATATGGAGCAATATAAGGATTTTAAAAGCGTGGAAAAACAAAAGAACCTACTTACATCAGAAGAATTTCCTGAGGGTCCTTACGGTTCGCCTATCAATCGTGATGATATCGCTAAAAACAAGGAATTACAAGAAGGGCAAAAATTTTATCGGAGCTTTGGTTACGAGAACGAACAATTGCATGAGGATTTGCCTAGACAAATGGATGACGATCAGAGCTAAGCTATCAGTGGGATCCACTGATAGCTTTAGCCTTGCACCTTTTTAATAACAAAATACGAGCAGCCGAAATTACAGAATTCATAAATATATTCTGTTAGGATACTGATTTTCGTATCAAATGTAGCTTTTTGATTTTTATCATCATAAAAACCTTTTAATCGAAGCTGTCCATAGCCCCAATCTCCGACGATATAATCGTACTTACTTAAAATATCGCTGTATCTATTTTGGAAAGCCTCTTCGTTAAAGCCTTCCCCTCTTTCTTCTATAATCTCGTAACTCATATTGTTAATGTTAATCAATTCCGTCACCTCTTTTTGGCACACTATGTTTACATTATAAACTATTCACCATCAATTACTAAGAGAAAAAATTAAATATTGGTCATACTACAAATGGAGGTGTAGATCATGAACAAAATAATCCCATTAATCTGCTTACTTAGCCTTTCACTTTTAGCAGCTTGTAATAACAATAACCAAGCAGCCAAAGATGGCCTTTATCAGGAAAGTGGCAACACCATAAATGTTAATGATCAGCGAGCGGATATTTATAATAAAAATGGTAAAGATGTTTCCGAGGATTTCGGTTATGTCCGTCATCAAAGAAGTCCCGTTACTGGTCAACAGGTTTCTAATGACCATTATACCCCTTTAGATAGGGAAAAACTTGCTGATACAATTAGTAAACTGTGTACCGACATTCCGAATGTGGATGATGTTTCGACTTTGGTTACAAGTGAAGAGGTATTAGTTGTGTATGCTACAAACTCTGACAATCGCTCAACTGTAGCGGATCAAGTAAAAAAGACAGCGATGTCTGTCGTTCCTCGCTGGTATCAAATTTTCGTAACGGATAACACCAATTTACGAAAAAATGTTGAAAACTTTGCGACGATGGATTCTGATAGCATGCGAACAGAATACGCGATTGACGAGCTTATTAAGGAAATGAAAAAATCTCCACAAGGGAAATAATTTTTGTGTCGCAAATATACTTAGATTCAAGTAAGACGTCTGTCCGGACGATTCGGACAGACGTTTATTTTGGGGGCTGGCGGGTGCACTAGGGGTATTATGGGGGTTCGCTCTACTTTGTCGGTCAGCTTTGTCTCTTTTTCCCTTATCTTGGCGTGCATTTCTCTTTTGTCGGTCAACTTGACTCCTTTCTCACTCATCTTGGCGTGCAAATTATTTTTGTCGGTCAACTCTGACCCTTTCTCTCTCATCTTGGCGTGCAAATCACTTTTGTCGGTCAACTCTGCCACTTTCTCACTCATCTTGGCGTGCAAATTACCTTTGTCGGTCAACTCTGACCCTTTCTCTCTCATCTTGGCGTACAAATTGCCTTTGTCGGTCAACTATGGTTCCTTCTCCCTTGTCATGACCGAATCCAAAAGAACAAGTCAACAAAAAAGACTGTTTCCATAACCCATCCAAGAGCTTTCAGAAACAGTCTATTTATTACGCTTCTTTTGCTGCTGCTTTTTCAGCGAGCATTTGTTTATGCTTTGTTGCCTCATTTACTTGCTCATCTGCATGGTAAGAAGAGCGAACCATTGGACCTGCCTCACAATGGCTGAAGCCTTTGCTTAGAGCAATTTCTTTAAGCTCTTGGAATTCATCTGGATGATAATACTTCAGCACTGGTAAATGCTTCTTAGATGGCTGTAGATATTGGCCAATCGTCATTATGTCAACGTTATTGGCTCTTAAATCGTCCATTGTTTCGATAATTTCCTCTTTTGTCTCGCCTAAACCAATCATTAAACTAGACTTCGTTGGAATATTCGGGTACATTTCTTTTGCTCTTCTTAAAAATTCTAAAGAACGGTCGTATTTCGCGCGTGCTCTAACTCTTGGAGTCAATCGACGAACTGTTTCGATATTATGATTCAAAATATCTGGCTTCGCGTTCATTAGCATTTCAAGATTTTCGTAAACGCCACCCATATCTGAAGGAAGAACTTCAATACTTGTAAAAGGACTCTTTCTTCGAATAGCGCGAACTGTCTCAGCAAACACCGCTGAACCACCATCTTTTAAATCGTCACGAGCAACAGCAGTAACAACTACGTGCTTTAAATTCATTTGAACAACGGAATCTGCTACTCTTTCTGGTTCTGCCCAATCAAGCTCAGTTGGAAGTCCAGTTTTAACAGCACAGAAACGACAAGCTCTCGTACAAGTATCCCCTAAAATCATGAAAGTCGCCGTACGACGTACAGCCCAGCACTCATGAATATTCGGGCATTTTGCTTCTTCACAGACCGTATGAAGGCTCTTCTCACGCATCATTTTTTTCAAGCCTGTGTAATTTTCATTCGTGTTTAGCTTTATTTTTAACCACTCAGGTTTACGTAAATACTCTTGGTTTTGACTCATTTTCTCTACACCATCCTTACCATGATCCGTTCGTGATGTTATGTATCTCTTCTCATGCAACTTTATCACAACAAAACATGAAGAACAAGCAAACTGACCAATTCAAGGATTACCATTTATTGATATTTATTTATTCCATTCATTGGTCACAAACTAATGAATGTGAATCTAGTCTACGAGGAGGATTCTTGTGGGATATCGTCGATTATATATATCCATTATTATCGTTTTCCTAGTACTAGGGTCAGTTCCCGTTCATGCTGAGGATCAAAACGAAGTGTATGCGCAACGTATGACCCTATACAAAAAAGTAGAAGCGGTTACCAATATTCCCTGGTACTACATAGCTGCTATCGACCAATACGAACGAAATGTCCGTTCAGCGCGAAAAGATATACCAAAAGCTGAAGGAATTACAGGGATTTATTTTAAACCGGAGGAATGGGTCGGTATTCTTAATCCCAATCTAGAAGATCAAAATCCTACCTCGATCAAATTTTTCAATGGGATTGGATATGACGGAAATGGAGACGGAAAAGCCGATCTTCATAATGATGAAGATGTTATCCAAGCGTTTGCCCAGTATCTTCTGCAGTATGGGGTCGATCATGATAATATCAAAATCGGTCTTTGGGATTATTATAAGCGTGACAAGGCAGTTGGGTTAATTATTGATAAATCAAAAATCTATAAGCATTTTGGAAGAATCGATTTGGAAGGACATGCTTTCCCGGTCCCTTATAAAAGTAACCATAGCTACAAAAACACTTGGGGTGACGCGCGCGGCTGGGGAGGTAGAAGAATTCATGAAGGAACCGATATTTTTGCTGATTATGGCGTTCCCGTACGCGCAACTTGTTTCGGGATTGTGGAAATGAAGGGTTGGAACCGCTATGGTGGTTGGCGAGTGGGAATAAGAGATATCAATAATAACTATCATTATTTTGCCCACTTGAGTGGCTTTGAGAAAAACTTAAAAGTTGGACAAGTAGTTGAACCTGGAATGTTGATCGGTGGTGTTGGAAGTTCAGGCTATGGACCCCCAGGAACGTCCGGAAAATTCCCACCACACCTCCATTATGGTATGTACAAAGATAATGGCTTCACCGAATGGTCATATGATCCTTATCCACATCTTCGACTTTGGGAGAGACAGGATCGTCAGAAAGCTAGAAAGAAATAATTTTTTTGAGGGCTACCTAAAAATGGTAGCTCTTTCATTTTGCACAATATCTTCCCTTTTATTTGATAAAAAACAATATATTTAGTATTCAGAAATATATTAATTGACAAAAAATTATCTAGACGAATAGAAATCTATGATCTAAAATACTGGTAGTGAACAAATATTTAAAATTATTTTTCTATTCTGGAATAGTTTGTTCCGAAAGTTTGTTTTAATTTATCAGAATAGTTAAATAACAAAAAAGGGGGAAAAATTTCATAATGAAAAAGATTTCGAAGCTACTGATGACATCTGTATTATTTGCCGGTGTCCTTGCTGGATGTGCAAGCGGCAATGAAACAACTGGAGGCAGTGACGGTGGAGGCGATACGATCAAAATCGGTGCCAACTTAGAACTCTCAGGTGCAGTTGCTTCCTACGGTGAAGGAATTAAGGAAGGTATTGATTTAGCTATCGAAGAAATTAACGCCGCAGGTGGCGTTGATGGAAAAGAACTAGAAGTAGTACCTGTTGACAATAAGTCTGAAGGTTCAGAAGCTACGAATGCAGCAATTAAATTAGTCAACCAAGATAAAGTAACTGCTATTATCGGTTCTGCTACAAGCGGTAACACCAAAGCACAAACGCAAATCGCGGATGAAGGCAAAACTATTTTGATTACCCCATCTGGTACGGCCGATGACTTAACATTAGGTACAGATGGAAACGTAATTGACTATGTTTTCCGTACTTCATTCATCGATTCATTCCAAGGAAAAGTAGCAGCAAACTTTGCAACTGATTTAGGCATTAAGAATGCAGCAATTTATGCGGACAACGCAAGTGACTATGCAAAAGGACTTGCTAAATCATTTAAAGAGACTTTTGAAGCTGCTGGCGGGAAAGTTGTAGCAGAAGAATCCTATATGGCTGATGATACAGACTTCCGTTCTACATTAACGAATTTAAAATCAGCTGAACCAGAGTTTATCTTTATCCCTGGTTATTATGAAGAAGTAGGCTTAATTGTTAAACAAGCTCGCGAATTAGGTATCGATGTTCCGTTAATGGGAGCAGATGGATGGGATTCTCCTACACTAGTTGAATTAGCAGGGGCAGAAAACCTTAACAATACTTATATTACGAACCACTATTCTTCTGGTGACCCAGATGAAACGATTCAAAAATTTGTTGAAGCATTCTCTAAAAAATATGACGGTGCTAAGCCTGATGCTTTCAACGCACTAGGATATGACTCTGTATACCTACTAGTTGATGCAATGGACCGTGCTGGTACGACGACAGATAAAGAAAAAATTAAAGATGCTCTAGCAGAAACTAAGGATCTATCGCTTATTACAGGAAAAATTACAATTGACGAACTACACAACCCAACTAAATCAGCGACTGTATTAGAATACAAAAACGGTGAGCAAGTATTCAAATCTAAAGTAAATCCTTAAGATGAGACTGAGAAATGGGGGGACGATTTTATCCTCCCATTTCTTATGAGCAACTAAGGAACAGAATACAGCCTTTTTAAAAGGAGTGAAAATTTGATGGAATGGATTCAGCAATTAATTAATGGGATTTCACTCGGAAGCATCTATGCACTCATAGCACTTGGCTATACCATGGTATACGGGATTATCAAGCTCATTAACTTTGCTCATGGCGATGTTTTTATGATCGGTGCATTTGTTGGATTTTATGCGATCGCTGGATGGGGACTTGGCTTTTTTCCTGCATTGCTACTCGCAATGGCAGTCTGTGCTGTTTTCGGTGTCTTAATTGAACGGATCGCCTATAAGCGACTTAGAAATGCGACTCGAATCGCCGCTTTAATCACAGCAATCGGTGTATCCCTCTTGATCGAATATGGATTTATCTACGTGCGCGGTGCACAAGCAGCAGCCTATCCAGACGTCTTAGCAAACAAGAATTATGACCTTTTCGGCATTCAAGTAAGCAGCCAATCACTTCTAATTCTTGTTGTTTCGATTGTCCTTATGATTATTTTGCATTTTGTTGTACATAGAACGAAAATCGGGAAAGCAATGCGTGCCGTCTCGCATGATATGGAAGCAGCACAACTGATGGGAATTAATGTCAATACAACAATTTCTGCAACCTTTGCAATAGGTTCTGCATTAGCAGGTGCAGCAGGTGTATTTTTCGGAGTGTATTATACGAAAATCGAACCACTCATGGGTGTCATTCCTGGGGTGAAAGCTTTCGTTGCTGCCGTTTTAGGTGGGATTGGCATTATTCCGGGAGCAATGGTCGGTGGTCTTGTTCTTGGTGTCGTTGAAACCATCGTTAGTGCATTAGGTTTTTCCCAGTGGAGAGATGCAGCGGCGTTTATTATCCTAATCTTAATCTTGTTATTCAGACCTTCCGGCATCTTCGGAAAAAATGCAAGAGAGAAAGTGTAGGTGAAGAAGTCTATGAAAAAGGTAAAAGGATTTTGGATATATGTCGTCCTATCAGCAGTCATTTATGGGGTCATACAGCTTCTCATCAACGGTGGAATTTTAAATCCTTTTTATGCGAATACCCTTATTTTTATCGGAATTAATATTATTTTGGCGGTAAGCTTGCATTTGGTTATCGGAATTACTGGGCAATTTTCAATTGGGCACGCTG
Source organism: Bacillus yapensis (assembly GCF_005280205.1). Taxonomy (GTDB): domain Bacteria; phylum Bacillota; class Bacilli; order Bacillales; family Cytobacillaceae; genus Robertmurraya; species Robertmurraya yapensis. The sequence continues at coordinate 99,306 of NZ_SUND01000001.1, forward strand.
GCTTTTTAGCCGTTGGCGCTTATATTTCCGCCATCATTACAATGAAGTTTCAGCTTCCTTTTCCATTGGCACTATTAGCTGGTGGAATTGTTGCAGCCTTAGCTGGTCTTCTCGTTGGAATCCCGAGTCTTCGCTTAAAAGGAGATTATTTAGCAATTGCCACACTAGGCTTTGGAGAGATCATTCGAATTGTCTTTTTGAATATTGACTACGTTGGCGGGGCTTCAGGAATGCAAGTTACCCATTTAACAACTTGGACTTATACATTCATTTGCCTATTCATTACGATTACAGTCATTACAAACTTTACGAATTCTAGACATGGTCGTGCCTGTATTTCCGTTCGTGAAAATGAGATTGCAGCTGATGCAATGGGCATTAATACCACTTACTATAAAGTTGTCGCCTTTGCTTTAGGTTCATTCTTTGCCGGTATTGCTGGCGGGTTATTCGCCCATAACTTCTATATTATTCAGCCCGGTAACTTTGGCTTCTTAAAATCCTTTGATATTTTGATCTTTGTTGTTTTAGGTGGATTAGGAAGTTTATCTGGCTCAGTAATCGCCGCGATTTTATTAACAGTTGTTTCAACCTTCCTACAGGACTATCCAGAGACTCGTATGATTATTTACAGCGTCGTCCTAGTTCTCGTCATGCTTTATCGCCCACAGGGATTAATGGGTACTCGAGAAGTCACCGACCTGTTTGGAAAGTGGAAAGGTGCAAAAGGAGGTAACTCATATGGGAAGTAGCCCTTTGTTAAAAGTTCAAAGTGCAGGAATCCAATTCGGCGGATTGAAGGCTGTTTGGGACTTCAATATGGAAATCCACCAAGGAGAACTTGTTGGTCTTATCGGTCCGAACGGTGCAGGGAAAACAACATGTTTCAATTTATTAACAGGCGTTTATGTACCTACTGAAGGGGATATTTCCCTTGAAGGACAGCGTTTAAATGGCCTAGCTCCTTATCAAGTAACTCGTAAGGGCATTAGCCGAACATTCCAGAACATTCGTCTTTTTAACGAGCTTTCGGTCTTGGACAATGTTAAAGTTGCCTATCATTCGTTAGCAAAGCATTCAATAGTTAGCTCGATTTTCCGCTTACCTTCTCACTTTTCTGGGGAAAAAGAGATGGAGGAAAAAGCAATCGAGTTTCTAACAATCTTTCAACTAGAACCATATTTAAATGAAAAAGCAAAGAATCTTCCATATGGGATGCAACGTCGCTTAGAAATTGCCAGAGCCTTAGCTGCAGGACCAAAGCTATTGCTGCTTGATGAACCTGCTGCCGGGATGAATCCTCAAGAAACGCATGAATTAATGGAATTAATCGCTTTTGTTCGTGAAAAATTTAATTTGACCATCCTCTTAATTGAGCATGATATGAAATTGGTGATGGGAATTTGTGAAAGAATTTATGTACTAGACCATGGCCAACTAATAGCAGAAGGCACACCAAATGAAATCCGTAACAATCCTAAAGTTATTGAAGCCTATTTAGGAGAGGAGGCAGCAGAAAGCCATGCTGAAAGTTGACCAAATTGACGTATATTATGGAAATATCCAAGCACTTAAGGGCGTTTCATTAGAAGTTCATGAAGGTGAAATTGTAACATTAATCGGTGCCAATGGGGCGGGAAAAAGCACACTTCTTAAAACATTATCTGGTTTGCTTAAACCTAAAAAGGGAACAATCCAATATTTAGAGAATTCAATTGCAGGAAAGCCAGCTCAATCAATTGTTAAAGCGGGCATATCCCATGTTCCTGAAGGTCGCCGCGTCTTTGCCAATATGACGGTGGAAGAAAATCTTCAATTAGGTGCTTACTTAAGAAAGGATTCGCAAGGAGTTAAGCAGGATTTCGAGCGAGTGTATGAGCTTTTCCCTCGACTTCTAGAACGAAAAAAGCAGTTGTCCGGCACTCTTTCAGGAGGAGAACAGCAAATGCTGGCAATGGGAAGAGCGATTATGGCGAAACCTAAGTTGCTTCTTCTTGATGAACCATCGATGGGACTCGCTCCCTTAATGGTAAAAACCATTTTCTCAATAATTGAGGAAATTAATCGTGCAGGCACAACAATTCTTTTAGTTGAGCAAAATGCCCATATGGCTCTTTCTGTAGCAAACCGAGCTTATGTCATTGAAACAGGAAGCGTCGTCGCTTCTGGACCTGCAGCCGAACTACAAGCAAGTGAACAAATTAAAGAAGCCTATCTTGGTGGACTATAAAGGGATGTCTCTATGAGACATCCCCTTTTATTAGTCCACAGGAATCTCCAACGATGGTGCTCCCCCTTCCCCACCATTATTGTAAAACTGCGGAACCTCACCTTTGATAACTCCTAATGCAATCGGAATTTCTTGCTCAAGTACTGCCTCATCAGTAGCAAATGGAATAATCACTTGGACATTAACCTTTAACTTAATTTTAACCTGAATATAAATATTATTGATTCCAATTTCCTCAAATTCCGTTTCAATATCAGATTCCATGTGGCCAATTGCGGTAAAACGAATTGGGATTTTCGGACCTAAATTTCCGAGCAGAGCATTATTGGTCGCCTGTCCTAAAGGGACATAATAGACGATCCCATCTTCATCCTTTGTCTTCTCAGGATCGAATTCAACGTCTGAAAGTGTTTCAATCTCTCCCAAATCCCCGCCTTCTGCCGTTTTAATATTATTTAAAATTAAACGGGTTGTTTCCCCGAGCTTGGTTAAGATTTTTTCCGTATCAAAATTTGCCGTGGACGTTTCTGGATCAACAATGATGATATTATTAATATCCTCTGTTTTCGTTTCTAAAATTGCATTATTGATAATGAGAGAGGCGATTTGTACCGTTTGTGATGATGCATAGGCCATCAACGTATCTTTTAGCCCTTTATTAATAATCCATAACCCTGCCGTCGTGGAGAACACGAAAAAAACAAGGGTGAGTAACAAAACATATCTGAACGGCAACGGACCTCTCCGCGGCATACGACCGCGAAATTTAGCCAAAACAATCCCCCCTTTACAAGCTATATGTATGCTGTAAAAGGAGGGACTATCTCTATTTTATAACGAAATGTTGTGGTACAAGCTGTTTTATATCGGTACCATTTATTATGACCTTAGATCATTTTTAGCATTGCTTCTTTTCCGACCATTCCTTTATGAATCCCGAGAGCCTCGGCCTCGTACGTAACAGACTCTAGAGGAGCCTCCAGCAATTGCTCGATCGTTTTCACACCCACAGCTCTACCTGCAATGATTTTTCGGTCCTTTAGCTTTTCATTTAATAAAGCGACGTCTAACGCACCGCACATAATATATCCTTTATCACTTGTGACAACAAGCAAATTGGTTTTAGGCAACACAACAGATATGCTCAAAAAGGTGTGACCACTGATATCGATTGGGGATACATCGATCATTTTTCAACACACTCCTTTCCTCTCTCTAACAAGTTATGTAGAAAGCAGGAAAATCGTGTAGGCAAGTATGCCAACCATTACTTGGAAAGTCCTCAAAACAAATCCAATTGCCTCGGTGCTAAATTATCATATTCAATCTTCATAATTTCCAGCATCTGCTTTCCATTATCTGCTGCATCTCCCCCAGAATTATTGTTGAACACAACAAATACATCCTGACATTCCTTCTGCAATTGAACTAAGTGATTGGCCCACTCTTCTAGTTCCGCATGATTGTATCGATACAAATAGCGAACCTCACGCCAGTTTACATCGGTTCTCTTCTGCCAACCATGAACATTTCTCCCGTGGAAGCGGACAAGAACCTTGTCAGTCGTAGTCGGAGTTAATACCGTAGGAATCGATCCCTCTCCAGATTGAGGTTCCGAGAACAGGATTTGCTTAACAGTTGTGTGAAATTCCCTTTTTATTATAATATCATGCGTTGGATTCATTTCAACCAAATACAGATTGTGTCTAATTCAATAAAATGAAAAATCTATCGTTTAATTATGATAAATAAACAAATATAGATTCACTTAAAGTTATAGATATTCATACATATAATTAATATTTTCACCTTTTGAAACAAACAATTATAATATTGACTTTATTAAAAACATTGTATAAGCTAATGGTAATTATCAAAACAATTAACAAATAAAGGCAATGAAGAGAAAAAGTAAAATGATTACGTTTTTCACAGAGAGCTTCGGTAGCTGAAAAGAAGCAAAAACACTCATTTGAACAATGGTCTCCGAGCTTCGTTCTGAACATACTATTGTATAAGTAGGATTCGACGAGTCTTGACACTCGTTATCAAAGTCACAGTATAAGAGTAAATTATTACTATTACTCCGTACTTGTTGAGGCAAATGGTGTGAGCCATTTGCGAAATAAGGTGGTAACACGTGGAATTCAAACCTCGTCCTTAACTATTACAGTTAAGGCGAGGTTTTTTTGTTTTTCAAAAAAATATTTATATGGAGGTTTTACTAATTATGAGTATCTTTATTGGCGGTGCGTGGGCTTATGCGAATGGCTCATTACATTTAGGTCATATTACAGGTTTATTACCAGGAGACATTCTTGCAAGGTATTACCGCATGAAGGGAGAGAATGTTTTATATGTATCAGGAAGTGATTGTAATGGAACGCCAATTACAATTAAAGCCAAACAAGAGGGTGTAACACCAAAAGAAATTGCTGACCGTTATCATAAAGAATTTGTAGACTCCTACGCAAAATTGGGTTTCTCATACGATACCTATACAAGAACAGATACCGAATTTCATCATAAAATCGTTCAGGATATATTTTTAAAGCTACTCGAAAAAGGACTTATTTACAAAAAAGAGATTGAACAAACATATTGCGAATACGACAATCAGTTTCTACCTGATCGTTATGTTGAAGGTATATGTCCTAATTGCGGTGCTAATGCACGTGGGGATCAATGTGATTACTGTTCATTAGTTTTAGATCCACTTGATTTGCTCAATAGAAAATGTAAGATATGCGGAAATCCTCCTACAACGAGGTTCACTGAGCATTTTTACTTCTCATTAAGTTCTTTTCAATCTAATTTGGAGACCTATACAAAGGAAGCCGAGGATAATGGTCTTTGGCGGGAAAATGCAATTTCCCTAACTAAACGTTATTTAAAGGAAGGTCTACAAGATAGAGCCGTTTCAAGAGATCTGTCTATCGGAGTTAGTGTTCCAGTTTCAGGATATGAAGATAAGAAGATTTATGTTTGGATTGAGGCAGTTTCAGGCTATTATACAGCAAGTAAGCTATGGGAGAAGGAAACAAACAATGATGCAACACCGTTCTGGAATGCTTCTACGACATCTTATTACATTCATGGGAAAGACAATATCCCATTCCATTCAATTATATGGGCGGGAATTCTATCTGGTCTTGGAATAGATGCATTACCAACACATATAGTTTCAAACGAATATTTGACTTTAGAAAAGAAAAAATTGTCTACAAGTAAAAATTGGGCAGTATGGGTTCCAGATATATTAGAAAGATACGATCCAGATTCCATACGTTATTTCCTAACAATTAATGCACCAGAGAACAGAGATGCTGATTTCTCTTGGAAAGAATTCATATATAGCCACAATAGTGAGTTATTAGGGGCATACGGAAACTTCATAAATCGAACATTAAAATTTATTGAAAAGTCTTTTGATGGCAACATTCCTCAAAAAGATATTTCTTTAAATATAAAAAATAAAATTAACCACTTATACAATGATGTAGGTAAGTGTATCGAAACAACTTCTTTTAAACAAGGTATCGAAAAGGTATTTGAAGTTGTCAGATTCTCAAATAAATACTTTGATGAACGTCAACCTTGGAAACAAATTAATGAAGATATAGAGGCTTGTGAACAAACTTTAGCAGATTGTGTTCATCTTATTGCTAATTTGTCACATATTTTAACTCCTTTTCTTCCTTTTTCAAGTAACAAAGTAAAAGAAATGATAAATATAAATGAGACTAAGTGGGAAGCATTCTTAGTTGAGTCGAAGCAATTGTCAAATGTACAACCGTTATTTGAACGAATAGATCCTATAAAAATTGAAGAAGAGCTTGAAAAATTAAACAAACAAATAATATAAACGAATATTTGGGAAACCCTGATAGTTGGGTTTCCCGTAAATCTACCTAACTCAAAATTATTTCTGACTGGTTAGTCTTTAACGTTGTGTTGCTCTGATAACTTTTTTATTCTACTTTTTCTCATTGGAGTTACTACCTTATTTTGTTCCGCTTGATTGGATAAAGGGTTGCTACTGTTAAAGTTTTTATTGTACTTCTCAAACTTCCTATAGGCTTCCTCTTTATTAGAAAACGCAGTTTCAAAAAACAAATCAACAATTGGATGTCTGGACTTTCCAGTTGTCAACAAGTTAATTAACGGAACATCAGATTTATGACTTGCATTGAACCAAGAAAACAGAATTGATTGTTGCTGTTCAACCAACATCTCTAATTCCTTGACTCTTTCTTTTTGTTCAACTATTTCTTGCTTCATTTTATCTATCTTTTCCAGATACTTACTTGATTCTTTTGCTTTCTTTTCATTGAGTTTTAGTGCTTGTATTAATCTTTTTTTATCACTCGCTTTTCCAGAGTAGAACTTATTTACACATTCTTCAGTATCTACAAACACTTTTGTTTGTTCAACCTTTTTTCCTTGGATAGTAACTTTGTATGATTCGTTTGTTTCATCTACAATCATTCTTCCCTGACGATTTGGTCTTCTCCAAAACTCGTCACTCAACTTATATGAAATCTCTCCTTTCTCGTACAGTATCTTTGCAAAGCGATACATTTCAGAATACGTGATCATACCCGTAACCTTTTCTTCTTGAATGTATCTATAAACGATATTTCTAATTTCTTTTTCGTCATATAACTTGGATTTCCTACCCCTCGTTGCCATTTTAATCAATCCTTTCTTTTACCTTGGTCAAATTGACATACCTTTTTATAGCGTTATCAATACGTTTTGACCGATTAATCAATTCTTTTCTAATTTCAGGATTGTCAGCAGAGTAGAATTCATCTTTCGTATAATTGTATATGTTGTTATATAAACTTCTTAGGTTTGCCACAACATCATTGATTTCATCTTTACTTTCATTTAACTTCTTTGCTAATAGGTTTTGCTTCTCCATCAATTCTTCTCTTGATATTCTCCAAGAATCACATTCCCAACAGTCTTCAACCATACAATTCTGAAATTCATCTGTGCAATAACCGTCTACTAATTCATTTTTAACATCAGAGTTTGAAGGTCTTAATACAAACTTTTCTATAAAAGATGTTCCTATTGAAGTATCTTGTTGTTCATCTGAATTTCCCAACTTCTCACTATAACTTCCCAAATCAATATTTGAAATCAGTTCTAATATTTCAAGATCCACATAATTTTGAACATGATTGAAATAATGATTTTGCGAATCTATTGAAGTATGTCCACCAAGTCGTGCAATTTCAACAGGATGGTAGCCTTGCCTGTTCAAATTTATAAAAGCAAGGTGACGGGTATCTCCTGGCTTTAGTTGTTGAGTAATGGAGATAACATCTGAATCAAGCGGATTTCTATTCAAAGTGACATTGTATTGACCAAACACTATCAGATTAAAAAATGCTTTTAACTCTGATCTAAAAATACTATTTGTAAATCTATATGGATTCAGCCTTTTTGAATACGTACCATCAGTAGGCATCCAATACTTCCCTTCAAACATATTTGGTATTGAAAGGTAGGAAATAAGCGTATCTGTTCTACCAAAGCCGTTAGTTTTTTCTTTATAATCCTCTATCTTTTGATAGAGAGATTCAGGAATATTTATTTTATCCAAAATTTGTATTCTTCTTTTATTAGTTTCTTTTATTTTGTGTCTTGGTAATTTAATGTAATACTTCCCGTTATTTTCAATAAGGCAGTCACGTTCAATGTTGCAATATTCGCTTGGTCTCATTGGTATCAAATTTGTTAGATTCCACCAAAGCCAAACCGAAAACCATTTCAAGTATTCTATCTCTGACAGATTGCTTGAAAAATAATTTTCTAAGACTTTTGAAAAAACAAGAATATCTTTAGACGGAGGGATTATTCTCACAACGCTTTTTTCGGATTTAGGTTTAACTGAATATAATAGAGAGATATATTCATCAACATCAAAACTAAATTCATTATAGTAATCAAAAAAGTTTAACATCCCACTACATACGTATCTTCTCATACTATCCGACATATTTAGAAAAACATCGGCAAGTTCATCTTGATTTCTTTCAGTAAGCCCTTTAGTAATTTGTAGGAATACTAACAATGATTCATTAACCATCGTTATAATTGTTTGTGGGTTATATCCTTCATCTAAATTTGAAGACACCCAACATTTTACAATATCAACAAACTGATCCTTTGGAATATGCTTATTAAACTGGATAGCATCCTTAATCTGATTGAAGTCGATTGATTCTCTTTTGGATTCATAAGGAATTTCCAAATACCATTTCATCTCCTCAAAATAGCAGGAACTAAGATGTTTTGAATCCATTTCAGATTGAAGGATTATTTTTGCTTCTTTAATAGAATTTTCTATATCAAAGTGACTCTCATTGTATTCGTCAATCGTTTCTAAAGCTCTCTGTAAAGCTGTTGATTCTATCATAAAACCGCCTCCACCTTAATCTACTGGCTGTAAACCTTCTTCTTGTGGATCTGGAAGTTCTTCTAAATCGCCTATAAAGACGTTTAAATCATCGTCCAACAACATCTCGATAATTTCTGCCCCAAACATCTGTTTTGCTTCAATTATCTTAGAATAGTCCAATATCAATAGGTTGTATAATTTATTTTTTTCTCCTATTGGAGTCTGTGAGTTATACGCTATACTCTTATAAATCGTAAGTGTCCTTTTCAATCTTTTAGTAATAGTGCTTAGTGAATAGAAATGAGGAATAGAAAAAGGACACTTATTACAATCTGCTTTTGGGGCAATACACGTTGAAAAGAAACATTGATAAGTTTCCTCTCTGGCAGGAGATAACCCCAAGTTAATAAGATTTAATCTATTTTTTAATTCCTCTTTTGGTAATTCTTCTAAGAAAGTACCTACCGTTACGTCTCTATTTGATAGTGAGTTCAGATAAGATGCCATGTCTTCTAACTTCACAACATCACCAAGGAGCTTACGTAACTCAATAGACTTTTGTGTTTTTTCCAATCTATTTGTAAGGTTATCCCCAAGTAATAGGTTGTTTACTTTATGATATATGAACCCAAAATAACCAGTATCAAATAACTGTTCAGTAATGAAGTCTAAATGTTCTTGTGGCAACTTGATATAAATATTAGTCGTTTCAAGATTTGTGTGACCTCTTAAATGCTGTGCGATCAACATTGGATCGCCATTTAGCGTTGATTCAATGACTGAACTTGTAATACTTAGAACTGTTCTGTTCATTTTTCTTGATTCAAACTTAAATCCTTCTTTATATCCCCCAAAAAAAGAAGAATGGATAGGTTGAGTAACTTCATTTTTTCTGTTGAAAAAGTGAATAAGATGTGATTCTTCGTGAATATGAAAATGCCTACATCTAAACTCACATATTAAAATCGCATAAGCCATCGACAATTTCAGTTCACTTGAACAATAAAAAGTAGCCTTTTCTTTGTTCTTGTTATGCTCAAACCAACGAATTTGATAGAATCTTATCACCTGTTCAGCTTCTTCATTTGTTAAACTCAATTTCTCCAAATCCTCAAACGAGTTTAGATTGAATTTATCAAAAAGATGGGAAGGATACCTTGGGAACTCAACAACCGTTCCTTTTCTCCAACCATTATTTATATGCAATAAAACATATAGCCACATTGAGTCATATTTCTTATACTCTTTGATGTTTTTCAAGTCCTTCGTACTCTTTAAATATTTTATATTATCCAGAGCTAATTTCTTATGAAGTCTGTAATCCTTTACATAATTGTATAGAGAGATATACTCTTCAAGATCATATGTTTCTTCATCTTGATTACTTATTTTCTTTTTACTCTCACGTTTAAATTTCAAATTTGACAGGTTCATTATCCTTTTCCCTGTCTTTTGCTCTATATGATTAACAACTTCACACAAAAAAGAATATACGTGACCTTGATATTTCTTCGGAACATTGTTATTAAATATTCCTAAATTAATTTCATTTTCGGAAAATGAAAGCAACTCCCTTTCTCTTGTAAATTCACAAATCAGCTTTGTAGTGTACTTAAATGCAATAACTCTACCAATAGAAGTTTCCCTATTTCCAGACATATTCCGAAGTCTGTTCTTAGTATATTGGAACCATAGTCCCTTTGTTACTTGTGCATTTTCAGAAAACTGCACATCCTCAAATTCAAGAATTTCATTTAAGAGAATAGGATAATCAGTAATTGTATTACACAGTGCTGAAATAGTTCTTTCTGTTCTTAACCTTGCAATATAGTCATCAATACCCTTCTTGTCATATACAACTTTTTTATATTTATATTTTTCTGTTCTGACAAAAGGGGAAACTACACCTTTAATTTCATATCGTTTTAGTGCGTTATCATCTGCCTTTGAAGTTCCTATTGTATTGTGAAGCAACTCTACTTCTTCATACGTATATGTATTTTCATTTAACTCTTTAAGCGATTCTTCCTGCAAATTTTTAATAAAGTTGAAATCGCTTTTACCTAAATAAAGATCAGGCCCACTCACGAAAAAAGTTTCGATATTATACATTTTAAGAGTTGCACGAAAATTCTCTGGACTTATTGATAATTGTTCCACAGATTCTCTAACACTTATTACATCACGATATTTTTTATATACTTCTTCTTTTCGGACGAATTTGTATTCATATAAATTTTGAAGTGATACAATATCAATCCCTTGTTTTAATAGACTATCTCTGAATGACTTAATATCAACATCAATATTTAATTCTTTGTAAGCGTCAAATAGTGAGATGTAATCCTCCAAAAACTTATCGCAACTACTTTTCTTAATAAAAAATTTCTCATTCCTTGTTATGGGAATTTCAAGAATCAATGTTTCCATACCTACTTGCTCGATAAATCTATGAAGACCTTTAGAATCTGACCTAACGGATTTTCCTGTAATTCTTACAAACGCCTCTTCCAACACCATATATTCACTACGAATTCTGTCTACTTTCATAAGATATTTCTCGAATGATTGAACACTAATAAAAGTACGGTCTTTAATTTGTTTCACATTAATTTCACCAGATTCTATCAAACTATTTAATCTGGTTGAAGTCACACCATAATGTTTAACATTATATTTTTTTACCAATTCAGAATAAGGTGAGTATCCATCCATTATAGGTTCCTCAAATCTTCAATTTTTGTATATTTCTTGTCTGCGTGAGTAGTTGCCTTTGCTATTATTTCAACTGCTTCTTCGGTCTTTTTCTTAACATTATGTTCTTCTATATAGCTCTTTGAAGATTGAATATTACTGTCACCTCGTGCAATCATCACTTCGCTTGCAGACCACCCCAACAGAAATACAAGCATATTGGTGAAGATACCTCTTCCAACGTGAGTAGACCAACTTTTTGATGTCAGTCTTTGATAAGCCTCTTCATCATTCACAAGAAGAATACTTAAAAATTTATTTTTAACCTTTGTAAAACGTTCCCAATAAGAAATACCTGAAATCGGCTGTCCAGTATGTATTGAACAGAATAGAGCCTGCTCATTTTTTATTAAACCTTTCTTTTCTAATCTCGAAAGTAAATTCTTATGTTTACCATACATCTCTAAGACAATAGGGGCTTTGAAAACTGCTTGTATCCTCGTTTTCTTAACCTGTTCTGCTACTGTAAGTTTCTTATGAGAGAATAGGACATCCCAATTATCTTTGATATTTAAAGTAAACTCACCTGAACCGTTTCTGTACGGCTCTTTTACACTACTACGCAAAAGGTTCACTACTTCGCCTTTTCTCAAACCTCCATAACATTGTAAAGCAATACCCAATGCTATATCGGGAGCTTCCAATTCAGCAATTCTAATAAATAAATTTACAAGGTCTAATCTACCATTTCCGAAGTCGTGGAGATTATCTGATCCTCTTCCCATATCCCTCATATTTGGGTACTCTGTTCCTAATTCAAAATTATCAAAAGGGCTAAGTATAATAACTGTTTTCTTGCCCTTAATGCTCCTAATATCTTCTCTATATTGAATGTTTTCTGTTATTAAACCCTGCTCACTTAACCAAAAATAAAATTTTGTAAGCATTCGGTCAGCATCTCTTACTTGCTGTGCAATGATTTCATTTGCCCGTACTCTTTGCGTTAAGGAGGTAATATAACTTGAACCATGTTTCAATTTCAAACCCCTAATACCATTACTTCTCAATTCCAAAAACATTTCTTCTTCATCGGATATACAGTCTAAGATATAATTCAGGAACTTTTTTATTTCCTCTGCATAGTTCTTCTGTGTTTTTAATGCTAATGATTTCCTATCAAATGTACTCTTTATGAAATTTGATAACGGGTGAGGTAAAACTATCCCTGTTTCTTTATCCTCTATACAAAGAAATATTTTATCCTCTTCAACTAAATCACCTTGCCTAATTTCCTTTATTTTCATTTGTTTTACTACAAATTCATAGCTCACTATAATCCTCCTTCCGCTACCCGCTACGGGACTACATCCCCCTACATTGAATAGAACATACATTCTATATATAAATAATAACTTAATTATAAAAATATTTCCACACAAAAAAAACGACTATTGTGTAAAATAGTACGTCTCATAATGTTTGATATATCAATGTTTATTTTATATTATTCAAGTTATCCTATTTATAAACCCAAACATACTAATCCATGTCACAGATGCTATGAATCCATTTTTCATCCCTCATAAACCGAAGCGTCTGTTCATAGAACGGTGGTCGAAACCAGGACTGATGACGAAATTCAAGTGCACAAGGAATGTCTCCCATTTCTTTTTTACACCATCTCAAATATTGCACGTTTTCCTTTTTACAATCGAACCAAGGTGGAAATTGAAATAAGACCATCGCCAGTTTATTGGCTTTTATATAAGGAATTAAGGATTCTTTAAAGGCATCAAACATGGTCTGTTTATTATCAAAAGGAATTTCACCTCTCAAGTGACCAGTCATCCCTTGATAGGCTTTGACAACAAATTTGAAACCTTCAGGAGTCTCAGCTACCCATTTTTGTGCGTTTTTCTGTGGTTGGACAGCGTAGAATGAGGAATCGACTTCCACAATTGGAAAATGTCCTGCGTAATCCTTTAATTTGTCTCTTGGAGAAGTTTGGCTTTGATATAAGCTATCATGATCTCCCCATCCAGTCATCCCTATGTATATCACCTTTAATCACCTCACTTATTTATCATAAAAAAACTTTTTGATTCAATCTACTACTTCGCATTCTGCGCAGTGCTAAATACATTCAGGTAATAGAATAAATGAAATTAAAACAGACCATCGCTTATTTTATTCTAAACGATGGCCTGTCTTAAGGATAATTTTTCAACTAGAAAAATCATCAATTTTCTTCAGAAACATAACTAAGGGTTTATCAAAGTTGGACGAATGAATCACATATTTTAAAGATTTAGCATCCAACAGGTGTTACACCTTTATTTTAAACCCGTTAACGATTCTATTATTTTTCCAAATTCCAAATCATTTTTCTCTACAATACTGTCCTCTCTTGTTGCAAGAGTAACACTTTCACCATTATTTCTTAAGAAAATCAAATAGTTTTTACCTGATTCAACTGCATTATCAGGCAGTAATAAAGCGTGGACATTCTTTAGCTCCCCACCTTTATACGACTTAATAAGATCGAATTTTACCATACTTAAATTATTTTTTATTGGTTCAACTTGAATTGCTCTTATTTCAATAATATGGTCGGACAATGAATGTAATTCTTTAATACTTGAAGCTCTATCGACTGCCTTAGAAGCCTCGTCTGGAACTTTATTTTTTGTTTTCTCTTTAATATACTGACTTAATGAATCCTTTTTATTGTATTTATCGTCAACAAACGGTTCTACATATTCTTTTTTTTCAATGTTCACTAATCTTAATACATCATTATTTTCAACTTTTAATATAAATTGTCCAAATTGAACATAGAAAACTTTAGAATATAAAGTTGAACTATTTTCTGATAAAAATAGGATGTATTTTTCTCCTATCTCTAGTAGTTCCTCATCAGCAACATAAACTTCAATTTTCTCATTATCTATATCACCTGTTAAAGTATCCTCGACCATAACTTTAAAAAGATTGTTGGTGTTGGTAAATGGTGATTTTTCTTCTACTGTTCCCACTACTATATCAGTTGAATACTTATTTACTATATTATCAAAAGTAAGTTCTTCAAGTAATAAACCTTGAGCATTACTATGTTGTTCTACTTGAACCAGTTCCAAATCACTTGCCTCAAGTTGATGTATGATAAATAAAATTAAGATTACCGCACCGATTATAACGATTAAACCAAAATATAACTTTCTATTCATCAACATATCCCCCCCTTTACTCTTGAAGGAGCAAAGTCACCCGAGTTAAAGAATGTTATCCTCGACATTTAATCTTTTAATTTCTTTTTCTAAATAATCAAGCCTTTTTTGATTCTGTAAAATATCGAAAGTTAAGCAACCATTATATTAATTAACCAACTATTGAAACCAACAATTTTGTCTTACTTGAATCTTCAACAAAAACAACAATAATCCTTCTTGGATGAACACTCTATTTAGTGGGATAAAGTTTTTACTTTCAATATCACCATAAAGATAAGTGGCAAATTTTAATATATCGTTAATCAGTTGCCGAACTGTCTAATCAAAATAATCACCTAGTATTTTATGAACTGTAATAAGTAGTTATTCTCCTTCGGAGAGACCGAAACTTTCCGATTCAATCTACTAATTCGCAGTTCCTAAATATTTTTTCCGAAATTCGTTCGGAGAAATCCCTTCCTGCTTTTTAAAAAGCCGGCTAAAATAGGCCAATTGTGAAAAACCGCAGTTCTCTGAAATCTTCTCAATACTCCAATCCTTCGAAACCAATAATAGCTTTGCCTGGTCAATCCGAATCCGATTTAAATACTCAATAGGGGTGAAGCCAAACGAAGAAATCATGCATCTCGCGATATGGTTCGGGTGAAAACTTAAAGCCTCGCCAAGCTCGGCATAGGTGATTTTGCTTCGGTAATTCTTGCGAATGTAAGCCGCTGCTTGTTCCGCAACCGCGAGTGATGGCATCATTTTTTCCAGCTGAGCATGTTCAGATAAAACATTTAATACTTGTTGAAACAGAATTTGCCGTTGCCATTCCCAATTATTGTTTAATTCATGACCTGTTTTGACGATTTGTTGGCAAAGTTCTGCTGCGACCTTCCAGTTATGGAGCAAGCAAAAGTTTGGTACAACAATCCCAAAAGGAAACTCGGTAAAAGGGTTCCTGCTTTGTTCACCTTCCGCCATGTTTTGAATGAGGCTTGTTTCCTTTAATTCTTTCCATTCCTTCGGTGTGACGAAATGAAACCAGTAAAAATGCGTTTCTTCCTCACAGGGCTGATAAGAAAAGTGATGACGATCTGGATAAAGGATGAGGCAATGACCACTTTTCACTTCATATTTTTGCTCACCCTCCTGCATAAACAAAGTGCCTTTCGTGACAACAAGCACATCAAATACCCCAATACGATGACGATTCGGATGGGATTGACCTTTTTCATATGTATCTTCGCCTGCGTCCAATAGGACGGGTAACGGCGGTGCGGTTACGTGAAGCATGAGCAATTCACTTCCTTGTTAGGATTGTGCAAAAACTTGTTATTATCCTGCATATATTTATTGCCATTATACCATTACACTGATTTTGTAGATGTATTAATTTTAATAAAAGAGGTGTAGGTAATGACCGAAACAATCTCAAAAACATTACTTGAAAGTTCATTCAAATCCTTACCACTTGGAAGCATTAAACCAACTGGATGGTTAAAAAATCAATTAGAAATTCAGGCCAATGGATTTACTGGTCATTTAGATGAACACTGGGAAGATGTAGGACCTAATAACGGCTGGTTAGGTGGCTCTGGTGACAGCTGGGAAAGAGGCCCCTATTATTTAGACGGGCTGCTGCCGTTAGCCTACCTTTTAGATGATGAAAAACTTATCGAGAAGGTTCAACCATGGATTGAATGGGCTTTGAATAGCCAACGTGAGGATGGTTCATTTGGACCTAGTAACTTAATCCAGCTTAACGCGGTTTTGGGTGATAACCAGGATTGGTGGCAGGAAATGATTATGTTAAAAGTACTAACACAATATCATGAGGCCACTGGTGATGAACGGGTAATTCCTTTTATGAGCCGTTACTTTAACTTTCTTAAAGAAGCCATAGTCAAATATCCTTTAAAAGAATGGGCTCAAGCACGTGGAGCCGACCTTTTATTATCGATTCATTGGCTCTATGAACGGACTGAGGATGCTAGCTTACTAGAACTTGCGGAAATCGTACGAGAGCAATCAACAAACTGGAGTGAAATTTTTGCCAAGTTCCCGTTCTGGCGCAAACAAAACCAATGGGACCATCGCACACATGTTGTCAATGTTGCTATGGGCGTAAAAACGCCAGCTGTTTTTTACCGTCAAACGAAAAATGAATGGGAAAAAGAAGCTGTCTACCAAGGAATTGAAAGCTTAATGACCCACCATGGGCAGGCACATGGAATGTTTTCAGGGGATGAGTGGCTCTCTGGTACACATCCGAGCCAAGGTGTGGAGCTATGTGCAGTGGTTGAGTATATGTTTAGCATGGAGAATCTTGTCCGTATTCTAGGGGATGGAAAATTTGCAGACATTCTCGAAAAAGTGGCTTTCAATGCCCTACCTGCAACGATTTCGCCAGAATGGGATTCACATCAGTATGATCAGCAGGTCAATCAGGTGATGTGTAATTCAGCTAAACGTACGTGGGTGAATAATGAAGAAGCAAATATGTTTGGTCTAGAACCAAACTTCGGTTGCTGTACTTCCAATATGCATCAGGGCTGGCCAAAATTAGCTGCAAGCCTTTGGATGGCTACAAATGATGGTGGTGTTGCAGCCGTTTCCTATACACCATGCCGTGTACAAACTACTGTTGCCGGTAACACTGAGTTAGACATAACAGTGGATAGTGATTATCCGTTTCGTGAAAATGTTGTAATCAACCTTAAGCTTTCGAACACTGCACGCTTCCCTCTTTTATTACATGTTCCAGGCTGGTGTTCTGGATTCCAAGTGAAGGTGAATAATGAACTTCAACAGGTTAAAGTCGAAAATGGATTTGCCCGTATAGAACGAGAATGGCAGTCTGGGGATCAAATCGAAGTATTTTTACCAATGGAAGTGACGCAGGAGAGCCGGAACAATTACGCGATTGCTGTAAACCGTGGACCACTTGTCTATGCATTACCGATTGGTGAACAATGGGTACAAGTGCAGGAACGTGAACGTTTCCATGATTGGGAGCTCTATCCGACAACCCCATGGCGATTAGGCTTATTAAAGAATGCCGAGTTTGAAGTGAAAGTGGAAGAGGTTTCGTATCAGCCTTTTAAAACAGAATCTGCTCCAATCAAACTCGTAACTAAGGGACGACAGGTTGCAAATTGGGTGATGGAAAACAACTCAGCCGGTGAGCCTCCATTAAATCCAGTACCTTATCCGAATGCTAAGGTTGAAACGCTCGAGCTTGTTCCTTATGGATGTGCACGATTACGAATTGGTGAATTCCCGGTTATAAAAGAATAAAGGATAAGCTGTCCCAAGTGTGATTGGTTAGTTACACATGGGATAGCTTTTTAGTGGTAACTCTTTGTTTTGACGGTTCATGAAGACACTATTGTTCAGTATTCAGTGAATGATATTCGCATGAACGCTTCATAAAGACAACTATTGCTATACTCCAGAGATTTATGTCCGCATGAGTCGTTCATAAAGACAACTATTACTAGATTCCAGAGATTAATGTCCTCATGGACCGGTCATAAAGACAATTATTACTAGATTCTAGAGAATTATGTCCGCATGAGCCGTTCATAAAGACAACTATTTCAAGAATCCAGAGAACAACGTCCGCATGAACCTTTTATAAAGACAACTATTTCAAGAATCTAGTGAATGATGTCCGCATGCAACGCTCATAAATAAAATAATCCCGCGCAGAAGTATGCGCGGGATTATCTCTATTTCTTCAAAAGCAATTCAGCCAAAGAAGCAGACGCAGACCCATTGCCCCAATCAAAGATGGTGAACTCACCTGCATACTTTTCATCGTTCTCACCATGGTGAGCATTTTCCATCTCAAAGCCGTAGTCCTTCTCTCCAAAATGAGGAAATGTTTTTTCATAAATTTCTTTTACAGTCGGATTCTCCGGACAATACATCATATAGAAGGAGGCCTTCATTGCCCAAAAACTACGATACTTATATTCTTCCTTGTTCGTGAGCTTATAGTAGTCCTGATAGGTTAAAGCAAACAAGCTTTGGCGGGAATCATTCCATTCATCATCAGAGGTCATAACTCCGAATCCACCTAAAACAGGTAAATGTAAAAATTCAGGCTCCCAAATCGCTTGATATAGCGAAAGTTCAGCTAAGACTTTTTCCCCTTCTCGTAAAAACGTTTCATCTTTCGTGACCAAATATAACTCTTTCAATGCTTCAGCTGTCCAATAAATAGAGAAATTACATTGATTGTACAAACCGCTACGCTTATCCTTTACCCCGTATTGTTTTTCCTCCCATGCACGTGAGCATGACCAATACGTTTCAAAGTCCTCCCATCTGCCTTCAGGTAGAACCTCATTCAAAACAAAGTTCATTCCACTTATTGCAGAAAGTAAATAATGACTCTCTCCCGTAAGTTGACAAAACTTTGCCAGTAGCCAAACATGGATAGACGTCTCAGGGCTATTCTTTAGAAAAGGGGAAACATCCCCAGTTTCTTCATGTACCCAAGCCGGAAAACTACCATCTGTTGCCTGTAGTGTCAACAATCTCGTAATATAGTTCCTCGTATACTCTAATATTCCTAAGTCTTGCTCAATATCCTCATACCATTTCAGCATCCAAATACATGTCCAAGACATATCCAATAAATGAGCATATTGGTCATGATGTTCAGGTCTGCGGTCTGAATGTCCCCAGCTTCCGGCCTCCCATTGATTATCTGCACCCGCCCAATAAACAGATGGAAATAATCCATTTTTCTGTGGAGCTGATAAAGCAAAGTTTTTGGCAAGCTCTGCCCTGCGGACCATATCGGCATCATTCCATTGTTTTCCCCACAGATAGTATCCATAGGCACTTCTTAGACTAGAAAACCAAGCCTGATTCCACAAGCTTTTCTTTTCACGCCAATTGTCTTCCTGTCCCACTCCAGGAGACTGAGCCCCTCGAACAATAAAGACACATCCACCGACATTTTTTTGTTCCAGCTCAAATTCATTCCAAACAACATTTTCCCAATTATGAAACGCCCAGTTATACGTATGTTTGGCGTAACTCTCAATGTCTTTCAGTGAAGACTCTGTTTGTCGCATCCTTTTTTCAGCAAAATTCTCCCACAGATATTCTGTAACCGGGAGAAAATTTCTCTTTTCCTTGGAATCAATCCACTCGACTAAATGGAAGCGAAATAAAGTATCACCTTGCTCAACATGAAAAGATTCTTCTATTCTTTTAAAATACACATGCTTTGTTTTTTCATAATGGCCTATACCATAAAATAGTGTTCGTTCTGGCTCAACATAGTCCATGAAATGAGGAGTCACTCTGCCAGACTCGATAAAATCAAGATCGGGCACCAAAGCGAACAGCTTATCTTCTTTTTCAAAAATCATCACTGGTGAACGAAAAACCTGATCACCAATAACCATATCTTCTGCTGGTGCCAAATGCGGTTTCCACATGCACTGTATAGCGGCATCCTTCAACTTCATGTTTAATTGAATCGTGTTTACTTCTTGAGACGGAAGGTTCCATTTCGCATCGACAACTACCCGTTTATATTTACTCGTTTGCGTTTCTGATAGCGAAAGATTTAGGGTCTCATCGATTTCGATCCAATCATTCAACCAAGTAGACATATTAATTCCTCCTAGGGGATTTCACGATAAGGACATCTAATCCATTGATGACCACTTCACCTGACACTGGTTGTTCCGTAATCACGTCAGTACCCGCTTCATTGACAGCGACCGTAACCGGTTCCCGATTTACATTCATATAAAAAGTAAAGCAATCCTGCTCATTCACACGTCTTGTCAAATAAACTTCCTTTGGAACATTCGTAACGGTCAGCTTTAATTCTTCAGCCACATCAGCCAAGAAATCGTAAGCCAATTCATTATTTCCCATGACTCCGACATAATAGACAAGTCCTGCACCATGTGAGTTTTTCGAAATCGCTGTCCGACCCGCATAGAATTTCTGTGTGTAGACAGCTAGTGTTTCGGCGGTTTGATTGTCCAGCATATCTAACCACACCTTAACAGGATATTCCTTCCCTTTATACGTGATCTCATTGGCATAAATGTCAGGAAGTACCTCAAATTCATCGACGATCGTTCCAGCCATTTCAGCCAATAATCCTGGCCATGGCAATTCATGCGTAGTATTCGACCATGTCTTCATTCCGCTTCGTGCCCCAATAATGAGGCAACCCCCATTTTCAACATATCGATTAAAATTTTCATAGATTTCATCACTGACCATTGCCATGGATGGAGCAATAACCAACTTATATTTTGATAGATCAGTAGTTGGGTCGATGAGGTCAGCCGTCAATCCTAGCTTTGTTAAAGCACGGTAATAGGTAAGCAAATGTTCCCTGTGTTCAAAATTCTTATATTGCTTATGCGCTTCAAAAGCCCACATCTGATCATAACTATAGATAATCGCGACCGGCGCCTCAACAGTAGTATCTACAAGCTCTGTTTCAAAACGGCTTAATTCCTCTGTCAGCTGCTTCACTTCATAATAAGGTCTTCTTGGGCTTCCATCATGGCGCAGCAAGCCATTTGGATTCTGTTCTCCACTATATTTATTTGACCTCCAGCGGTAAAATAAGACCCCATTCGCCCCTCTAGCAATATCCTGATAGGTCCAAAGGCGAACTAATCCAGGTTCAATCGCTAAATTATAGTCACTGTAATTAAAATAGCCATTTTTCTGTTCTAGTACCCAATGAGCTTTATGTTTGGCAGCCCGATAATGGTCATGTAAAAAACACTCGATATGGTTGTCTCCATCCACATTTGGGTACGAATCCCAACCGATAAAGTCTAGCTTTTTCGAAAGGTCATAGGCATTTAAATTCGGATACCAGCCAAGCATATTATGGGTAACAGCATGGTGTGGAGCAAAACTCTTAATAATGTCTACTTGACGATTTAAATGGTTCACTGTTGAATCCGAACCAAAGCGCGTAAAATCAAAAATTTGACTAACGGAAATCGTCAATTGATCGGCTGAAGGTGGCGTCACTTCTTCCCAACTGTTATACACCTGACTCCAGAAGCATGTCCCCCATGCATTATTCAGTCCCTCAAGACTTCCGTAACGTTCCTCAAGCCATTTTTGAAAAGCTTCCCTACAATCCGAACAATAACAATCTACATTTCGAAGCTCATTATCAATTTGCCAGCCGATAACTGCAGGATTCGAAGCGTAGTGCTCAGCCATTTTTGTCACAATACGATTCACATAAAAGATGAAAACACGGCTGTTATGACAATGCATTCCTCGTTCACCATGAATTCGACCGAACTTATCATGTCTAACTACCTCTGGATGCTTATGACGTAACCACACCGGTGATGCCTCAATCGGCGTACTGAGGAGAATTTGAATATCCGCCGCATGTGCTAGTTCGATAAAGTCATCGAGCCAGGAAAAATCAAATTCCCCCTCCCTCGGTTCTAAAAACGACCAAGATAGCTCTGCTAATCTTAAAATCTTGATTCCTGCTTCCTTCATTAACGCAATATCCTTCGGCCATCTTTCCCTCGGCCAGTGATCAGGATAATAACCTGCACCAATATAGATTTCATTCTTCATCTTTGTAACCTCCATTCAGTAAGATTGAAAAGGCGCAATCAGTAGAGGGAAATCGCCAACCGAGTGCGAATTATCTTATGTTTGGGTTCTTCAAGACTATTTGGCCTTCTTCTAGCTCAATGCGCATCTTATTAAGGTCTTTCATCCCTAGTTCCTCTAAATAATCACTCGGGATTTGAATCCGACCTGCGCTGTCTAGGACAGCCAATTCCACATGAGACTCTTCTGCTGCTTCTTCTTCCATTTCATTTAAATAATTTTCATAGATATTTCGTCTTAAGATTTCACTCGATGTCTTCCCATCGCGGATCGCCACAACCCGGTCCATCTTTTTCATTAACTGGGTATCGTGGGTGACGATGACAATCGTAAGTCCTAAAGATTTATTTAGATTACGAAAAACATCCAGAATAACATCTGCTGTCTTCCCATCAACGCTTCCTGTTGGTTCGTCCGCTAGTAACAACCGCGGATTATTGGCAAGTCCGATCGCAATCGCAATTCTTTGCTGCTCTCCACCAGATAACTGATTGAGGCGATTATGTTTTCGATGTCCCATTCCAACCATCTCTAACAGTTCTATCGCTCTTTCCCTTTTATGACGGCCTTTTAACAGCATCGGCAGCTCCACATTTTCTACCGCTGTTAAATAGGGAATTAGGTTTCTTGCATTGTTTTGCCAAACAAATCCGACCGTTTCGAGCTTATAGTCTACGAGTTCTTTGTCCGTGACCCTTAATAGGTCCTTCCCATCGACGAGAATTTTTCCAGCAGAAGGACGATCTAATCCTCCAAGAATATTAAGCAAGGTCGATTTCCCGCTTCCACTGCTCCCGATAATGCCCATCAGTTCGCCTTTTTCAACGTCCAAATCTAACCCCTGTAAGGCAATCACTTCAATGTCATCATTAAGCTTGTAAATTTTCATGAGATTGCTGCAATGAATCATTAATCTTCACCTAACTTAATCGCTTGAGAAATGCGGATATTTTTTAATATAATCGCTAAAATTGACAGTCCAATCAGCAGGGTAACCAGAACAAATCCATAGATCGTCCACTCGTCCCCCGCATCAAAAACGACTTGGAATGGCGGTACGACATCTTTCGGGTTAAAGGACAACTGAAACATTGGCACAAATAAGGTGCTCGTAATGCCTCCGATCCCGATACCTAGTGCACAGGCAATTCCAGAGGTTAATAATTGCTCATAGAGCAAAATCGCAATCAACTGACGAAGTGGTATTCCCATCGCTCTATAAATCCCATATTGCAAACTTCGCGACTTCATTGTTAAAATCCAATAAATCAAGAAACCAATGAAGGTAACCATAATCGAGATTAAAAATCCTAGCGATAAAGTTCCGTTGATCCCTAATAAAAAGGCACTATTTTTCATTTCAACTAATTGAGGCTGTACATCTGCTACATTTGTTAAAGGTAGTCCAGTCTCTTTCAATTCTTCATAAAGCGTTTCTCTCGTAGCATCTTCTTTCACCTTCAACCAAACCTCATACGGCTCAAGTCCAATCATATTTTGGACATAGGACAAGTTCGCCACCACTAAAGTCGAAGCTGGTTTATCCTCTGATGTTTGCAGTGGATTAAATCCTGGCCAATAGTCAATAATTCCGTAGACAACAAATTCAACCGGAGTTGTGCCATTCGAAGAAATCGTTAAGTAATCGCCTTCCTTCACTCCGAGATTTGATGCAGCCGTTTTCGATAAAAGGACAGCACTTGGTTCTTTTGCGAGTAAGTTTAAATATTGATACCAATGATGCGACAATAAGGATGGCTTAAACCAAGCTGTCTCACCAAAGTCCTTCGAATCAATCGCCATCATATTAACAGAGGAAATCGATTCCCCTTTTGCATCAATCGTGACATCTTCTTTTTGAAAAACCTTAGTGACATGCTCTGCCGACTTCAATTTCAAAAATGGATCATACGGTGGTTCTGCGTAGATCGTCTCTCTTACTCCAGTCACAGCTTCTTCTGCCTCTTGATTTTCCGTACTAGTCTCTGATGGAGAACCTGTTGGCCCTACAGGGGAACTAACTCCTCCTGAGGTCACGCTATCCCAACGAACCTGAACCGCTACATCGGCACCATTGCCATAGCGAATTTGTTCCTCTAAATTATTGTTAATCGTTCTCGCTGCACTCGCACTAAATACGCCAACTGCAATCGTTAAAATAAGAAATAACATTAAATAGAGATACTGCTTGGCTGAACGGCTAACCTGAATAAGCGTGCTGTAAAAAGATAAGGAGAAATATTTTTTCCCTAGTCTATTAATTCCTTTTAATAAAAAAGGATAGATTCGTAGTGTTAATAAGCCTAATCCGATGATGAAAGCCGCTGGGACAAAGAATAGTAACGGATCAACGGTAAAGGAATTTGCAGTATCCCCCATCGCTAGTAATTCTTTTTGGCGACGATTAAAAATTGTCCATCCATAAACAGAAATCCCTAGAAGAGCAATTTCGATAAATACCGTATACCAACCGACATTTCCAACGACTCTGAAAGCTGTTCGTTTATGATGAACAATATTTTGTTTTGACGCCTGATAAATCGGGATCATCATCATAAAGATACAAGCGATCACTGCCAAGAAGGAATAAAGAAACGATTCCTTTAATAGCTTCGTTTGTAAGGATGAACGTTGGACGAATTCTAGGAATCCATTGGTCGCACCTAAGATTTTGCAGAGCCATAATCCTAGAAATGGTCCCATTAGAAAAGCGACGGTAGCGAGTAGTCCAATTTCAATTAAATAAATAAGTAGAATCTGTACTCGTTTAGCTCCCCGACTATTTAAAATCGCAATTTCATTCCGCTGACGGTCGATGATTAACTTCGTAACCATATAAAGATAGATTCCGAGCATAATAAACAACGGAACATTCAACGACCAAAGCATCGTACGCAGCTGACCGCTTTTATCAAAATAACTCGTGATAATATTTTGCGCTGGAAAATTCACAATAAGCTTGCCATCCGTCAATTCACTAACAGCGGCCTTTGTTCTTTTTTCCATCCCAACTAATGATTCCAGTTGGTTTATCGTGACTGCATGATAATCAAATGCTGTATAAAAACGAATCGATTCGATCTTGTGAGAATCTCCATTCACAAAAGCTGTTTCGAAAATTTCTTCTGGCAGGAAGAAATCCTCATTGTAGGAATCAGGGGAAGTAAACCAATAAGGATCTCGTTCATCCTTTGCCTTAAACGTCCCCACGGGCTTAACGACAATTTGTTCATTGCCCTTTCCCGCTAAAAAAGTTGTATTTAAGACAATATCACGCTTTTTCAACGCACTCTCCGGAACTAAAACCTCATAGATTCCGTCTTTCGTTGGTGCGTTCGGCCAATTTCCATCGGTGATCTCAATATGTTTTTTCAGATCACTAAAAGAAAGAATGCTCCCAAATTTTTGCTCCTTTAAAGACGCCTGGCTTGGGTCCTCATATGCAATTGCGAGTGGTGCCGTACTCATCATCGTGAGCGTTGCTTCGATTGGCAGATTGACCTCATTCGTCAGATTTGTACTTGTTTTCTTTAGCTCATTTACGAGACTCTTTTGATCCTCCTCAGCACTCGGAAGTTGGATGAGATAAGAGTACTCTCCTGGGTATTTATCATTTTTCACTTGGTAATCTTCTAGTTCCTTTAGTAACAGCTTTGATAGAACACTAGAGGAATACGTAGGTATACTCGATACGAGCGAAGACGTAATTAATAAACCGAGGAAAAGACTGCCAACAAGCCAACGATTATTAAGTATTTTACGTATGATAATCTT
This sequence comes from Bacillus yapensis, assembly GCF_005280205.1. Lineage (GTDB taxonomy): Bacteria > Bacillota > Bacilli > Bacillales > Cytobacillaceae > Robertmurraya > Robertmurraya yapensis. The sequence continues at coordinate 125,281 of NZ_SUND01000001.1, forward strand.
TAAGATCGCCATGGCACATTCCTCCTATTTTAAAATAACCTTGTCTCCCTCACTGAGACCTTTTATGACCTCAACCTCTGTATCCGTACTAATTCCTACTTCAATATCCACTTCTCTTTTCGTGTTGCCATCGAGAACTTGGACATAGTTTCTTCCCATCGCCAGCCTTAAACCGTTTTTCGGGATAACAAGTACCTTTTCTTTTTGCTGGGTAACGACTTCAAAATCGATTAAATCACCGACTTTTGCATCCTTTGGCAGTTCAGCCAGACTCATTAGAATACTTTTTTGATAAAGCTCTGCATTGGTTTCCATAATATCTAGTGGAACATCCTTTGGCGTTTGCACAACTTTCCCTGTGATCGGTTTGCCATTACTCGTAAGATTCGCAGTCATGCCGAGCTTGATATCCGCGATTTGTTCTACACTTTGTGCAGTGTATAAAACCTGTAGGTTGCTTGTATCAGCCACTTGGACAATCGATTCAAAAGCTTGAACGGGATCGCCTGCTTTTTGTTCGCCTACAAAGGTGACGATTCCATTTATCGGTGATTTGAGCTGTGATTTCGCTAATTGCTCCCTCATGTACTGCACTTTGTTTTTAACAGACTGAAGGTCCAATTTAGCAATATCAATCGTGAGTTGTGGGGCATTTTGACTCTGTAGAGCTTTAAGCTGAAGCTCCGCCTTTTTTAGATCAAGTTCTGCTTGCTTCACATCAAAACTGAGAGTAGCTGTATCGACCTCTACAAGAAGTTGCCCTTTTTTCACCACATCTCCTTCGCTAACGTGGAATTTTTTAATTCTTGCACCTGATTCTGAAAAAGATAGGGTGTGATTATCGACAGGTGTTAAGGTCCCTGCTCCTTTAAGACTTTTGATAATACTGCCTGTTTTCACATCGACGACATCGTATTCTACTTTTGCAGGCTCTACTAAAGGAGGTGCAAGCACCGCCTCTTCTTTCGGCAAGAAAGAACAAGCCGATAAACTGGAAACGATTACACACATAGATATACTTGTCACGAGTTTTGAATACTTTTGTTGAGCTTTACGCAATTTTGCCATCCTCCAATTCAAAAACATGCTCGATCATTTCTAGAATGGCTGGATCATGTGTTGTCATAACGATCGTGGTTTTCTTTTCTTCTACCAGCTTCTTAAATCTTGTAATGATTTGAAAAGCAGTTTTACTATCTAGTTCCGCGGTTGGTTCATCAGCCAAAATAATGGAAGGAGAAGGCGCAATCGCTCTAGCAATTGCACAACGCTGCTGCTCCCCACCAGATAGTTCAAAAGGATGGTGACTAGCTCGTTTGGTTAAGCCGACAACCTCTAATGCATCCTGCACCCGCTCTGCCCATTCCTCCCTTGGTGTACCTGCAACGCGAAGGCCAAATTCAATATTCTCCTCCACTGTCATTAATGGGACTAGCCCAAATGATTGAAAAATAAAACCGATGTTCGTTCTTCTAAACTCCGTTCTTTCTTTCTCTGAAAGCTGGCCGATATCGCTATTTTCAAAGAGTACTTTTCCATCTGTGGGTTGATCTAGAGCACCCATTATATTAATGAGCGTCGTTTTTCCAGAACCTGATCTTCCTTTTAAAGCCACTAATGTATTCGGTAAAATCGATAAATTAATTTTTGAAAGAACTTGGACTTTGTTTTCGCCAGCACCATATTCCTTCACAACATCTGTCACTGCAATTAGTGGAAGCATGTATGTAACCCCCGAAAAGTATGATTGTTTTACTTCTTACGCATTCACTGTTTTTCGATCAGGAGCAGAATAAGCAATCATCATCCGGCATGGCTCCCAGCTCGTCACTGTTGCATTGTGCGGTACATTTCTTGGAATGCGCAACATCATCCCAGGTGACAAATGAACGGTTTCGTCCCCTAATGTATGGTCACACTCACCTGAAAGGACAAAGATAAGCTCCTCACAATTTGGATGGTAATGCCTATGGTTGGACTGCCCAGCATGAATATAGACCATTCCAAAGGTCATTTCAGCATCTGAATCAATCTCTTGACCACAAAGCCATTGAATTTTTCCCCAATCCATTTCTAACAAATGCTTTTGTTCTGATAAATTCGTTATCGTCGCCATTAATGGCCCACCTCCAATTATGAATTGATGACCGCCCTTTTCCCAGGCTCAGTAAATCTGTATGCTTGAAATAGCTTAAGAATTTCCAATGATTCTTCTAACGTACCCTTTTGTGGCGCGTTTCCTGTTAGAATGCTCTCACAAAAATGGTTAACCTCTTGAACATATCCCAAATAAAAAAGATTTTTATTATAGAGCTGTCCGAGCGAAAATTCTGGTTCCCAATGAAGAGGCGCGACTTCATTATCCACTAAATAGGAGGAATCCCGTCCATATGCTGGAAGAGCTGCCTTTCGGTAATAGGTGACCTTCACTCCGTTTTCCACGACAATATTGGCTCCCTCACCGATCACTTCTAGCCTCTCAAGCGGACTACTTCCAGATATTCCAGCTGTTAAATGTAGAGTCCCAACCGCTCCAGTTAAAAAGCGGAAATTTGTTACGCTTCCTCCATTCACGGGCTCCCATTCGTAGGAAAGAGATTCAATCTTGCCCATTAAATAATGGATAATCGCGCCAGGATGAAAGATATGATCAAGCAAACTTGTTAAATTTCGTAAATCCTTTCGTTCTTCGAAGGGTGGCATATGCTGAGGATATCGAATGTAGATGGAGGAAATTGTCCCAAACTCTGGTGTTTGAATAATTTCTTTCACCTTTTCGATCGAAGGGAAAAACGTTTTCTTCAAACCAGTCATGACATAGCGGTTGTGTTGTTGGCTGGCAGCGATTAGCTGTTGAATTTCTTCTGTACTTGATGCGGTTGGTTTTTCCATCCATACATGAGCACCGGCTTTTAAGCAATCCAATGCAAGGTCTGTTGCTTGGACTCTACCATCAGGATGGTAAGAGGTTACAATAAAGACAGCATCAGGTTTCTCTTTTTCCAGCATTTCTAAATGATTCGTATAATGAGCTTTTGCACCGAATTGAGCTGCATAAGAAGCCGCTTTCTCAGAATCCTGATCGCAAATGGCAAGTAAATGAATCGGTGCGTATTGAAAAGTCGGATAAATATTTCGGAAAGAATGTCCACCGGCTCCGATAAAACAAACATTGAGCTTTTTTTCATATTCGAAATTATAGGTTATCAATGATCGTGCCATGAGTCTTCAACTCCTATTTGGATTTTCGACAGGTGTACTGTACCCACTTAACCGGAGAAATTCCTTCTATTTCGAAAGAATAATAGTTATTTAGTGAAATAGGCGGAGATTTTCCGCTAATTGACCTAAAAAGCCTTAAAATCATGAAAAATGTATGGCTTAACCGGAAAAATTCCGCTTATTAGTAGAGTAATAGACTAAATTCTTGATTTAACCGGAATTTTTCCGCCTATTTTTCAATGTAACAGTGCTATTTGGATAAAAGAAAATGTAAAGGTATCGCTGCCTTTACACTTTCTTTATCTATTCTGTTTTAAATAACTTCTAAATCATCCTTGCTTGGAAGTGTTGGATAAGCGTTATGTGGTTCAGCCTGATACCAGAACGCAGTCGAAGCAATATCATCCTGAAGTGGCAGATATCTATGTCCTGAACGCCAACCTAATGCTTGAATAGTCACTTTTAAATCTTCCTCGAAACGAATTGGATCCATTACATGCCAGCGGTACATGCCAAAGCGTTGCTGACTTTGATACAGTCCATCCGGCTTGATTACCTGGTGCATTCCAAGATAAGCCGTTGAGTACGTACCGTATTCACCTTTTGGTTGCTCCCAATTCCATGCGCCGCCGAAGTAGTCTTCTGTTCCTGTTCCACAGATCGTTGGATATTCTTTATCCCCATCCATATAGAACTTGATTTCGCCTTCTCCCCACCAGCCTGTGTTGTTTACTCCCCACGCAATGTAGGTACCAACATAATGTCCATGTCCTTTTACACCATCAAGAATGGTATGAACATCTTTGTATAGTAGTGGGTTGCTTCTTCTCCATTGCGCATGGAAATAAGCAGCATCCTCTGGAATATCCGTTAATGTGTAATCCACCTGATAATAAAGAACCTCATCATTGTCAGAAATGTTCTCAACCGTAATTTTTGCTGATTTACGGAAAGGCATTTCCCAATAGCTATTCATTCCACCAGCCGGATTCACAGCTACAGGAATCGAACTAACATTACTGCGCTCGCCCCAACCATTACAGAAGAAATCACCAATCGGTACTTCTACAGATGGTGTTTCTTCTCCATCCCAATACATACGAAGAATCAGATATCGCCAAGAAGGCGGGAAGCAAGTTAGCCAAATATGTTGGATTGCTCCTGGTCCATCCATTTCTGCCATCGTAATCGTTGACTTTGCTTTTACATGGACAGACGGTGAAACCTTCCAGCCTTGTCCTAAATCTCTAGCACACTCTGCACCTGTTCCCTCAGTTGCCATCCCACCTTTGCCTTTTTCACCAGTGAAATTTTCAGGGCTGATTGAACGTGTTTTTGCTTTTGATAAACGTGATAGATTCCCTAATCCCATTCCTAATCCGTTAAACATAATGTGTCACTCCATTCTCTAGTATTTATTCTAGTTCTAATTCTGCTTTCATCATGTAGCTATTGTAGGTACCCCAGCGCGACATCGTGAAATACATTGTTTTTCCTTCATTTTTGATAAAAGAAGGATGCATGTACGAGCCGTATAAACCAGGGAAATCCTTTTGTGCTACCATCACTTTTGGTTCGGTCCATGGTCCCCATGGATTTTCTGCTTCAACGAAATCAATATTCGTTGTCTCACCGTTAATATAGGTCATAATCCAGCGCTCTAAATCCGAATTCCACACAACAGATAGTTCACCCGCTGTTGTTTCTAAAATAGACTTGGCCTCTTTTTCTTCACTCGACCACTGCGGGTGCCCATTTGCATCTGTTCCAGTAAAGTATTGATAACTGTTCTTGTCTTCGATTTTATCCTTATTCACTTTCATGAGCTGAATCGGGCTGTATCTTCCTGCTTTCACCCCGTAAAAATAAATATCATCGCCAAGAACTTCGTTTTGTTCAGGTTTTACAATCGCGACCTGAGTAAAATTACTGTCCCCTTCCCAGGTTAACTCCTCCACGGGTGCCCATGTTTCCCCTGCATCATTTGACTTGTAGACACCCGAATACGAAGTCACCCATACTCCTGGATCGCCCCAAGCGTCTACTGCCATATAGTAGAGATACATGCTTCCATCCACAGCTACCCCATAGGTCGGAATGGATGTTAAGTGATAACCTTGCGTCTTTTTAGAAGGAATGAGTTCTTTCGCCATACCATTTTCATCAGCTAAGAAACCATCTAACTCAATTCCATCAGTCGGATCCATATCCTTCGAAAATCCAACCGTATTCGATCGCCAATTCGTTGATGGACCGGTACCAGGAGGCACTGCACTCCCGGATCCAAACGTATCACCGAAAACGTAGTAAAACGTTCCATCCATATCAAAAATACTTCCGAGATCCGTACCAGCGATATCATACTGTTCTTCGGTTTTATTCATGGAATCTTGACCAGTTATCGCAGCAATCTCAGTTACTTCAATGTCTTTAATCTTGGCTTTCGGACTATCCTTGCTGGTTGAGTTTTGGAGATTCATAAACAGATAGATCCCAACGACAAGGACGATAATCCCTATTAGTGACGCTGATTTTTGCATGGTTGTCATTTTCTTCAACATCTGTATTCCACCTTCAAATTGTGAATACGCGCCTTAGTTCACTTCCAGCAGAATATAGCCTTTTGCCGGGATTTGAACATCCACTGTTTGTTTATCCTTAGGATTCATTGTTAGCAGCTCAACCTTCTCATTTTCGGTCATACGATCAACCTTGACAGAGTCAGTCGCAAAATATGAAGCTAAGTCTAACTTAATTTGAATCGTTTTTGCTTCATCACTTACATTGGCGAAAAATAAGCCAATACTCTCATCTTGATATTGCCATGCAGAATGAATAATAGAGTCAACTACTAATTCACCTGTATCATTGTATTCCTTATGATCTTTGGCACAGTTGTAGATAAACCAATTAAGGTTAACCTTTTCAACCTCAAACTCAAATGGCTTTAACATTCTTCCATAGGCTAAATATTTATTCCCTGCTCCTGTCCGAAGCTTAGCAAATTTCGAAATGTATTCAGCCCTAGCTTGTGAGAATCCATAACCTCTTGCCTCAAACGGATAGTAATGCTCATCTACAGAGTTTTCTTTTTCATTGATGACTTCCATTGGACTATATTCGTAGTTTAATTCGTATAAGCCGCCCCATAAATACGTACGAGCCACGTGGAAATAGAACAGGTCGCCAATTTCTTCAACAATTTTTCCCCAACCGTCTAAACGAACAGCACCATACTCATGGTATACATACGTAAACATCGGGATTAACTCTGCTTCGCCTTTTTTGAGTAATTCTCGGACGTTATAGCCTTCTAATGGCGCAGCAGGTGCCCCACCAGCACGTGTCTGATAATAATCTAATACATCCAAGAATACTTCGTTGATCATTTCAGTCCCCATTGGAATGTATCGTCCATCAGCAGCACGGCTCATCGCCTCTTTTGTATTGATATAATTCTCGCGGTAGGCTTGAGTAATCTGTCTTCCAGCACCCTTTGTATGACCGTGAGAATCATCCATACATAGTTTCATAATATTATTAGCGGAAATATCATAATAGATAGAATCCACATTGCTTTCTAATTGAAGTGTTTCATCCCTGCGAACATGAAGGTCTTGGACATATGGGTCTGCTGGGCATACAAATGGGAATTTATATTGGTCAATACTTTTTGACGGGTCTCTAGGAATCTCTTGAAGTGCTCTTTTTCCTTTGATCCCATCCGCACCAAAAAGATTAAATAAGTAATCAAACTCAAACGGGGCAAACTTATCCCCATTTTCTCTGATCGCGTTCAAAGTCGCTTCATTAAATCTTGTCGGAAACCAATCCTTATATCCTCCTGGAATCCCCATTCCAAAGCTTTGGATTTTGTTCGTCCAGTCAGGACCAAGAATATGAAGCATCTTTGTATCAATATGTTCATGATATTTCTCAATCCACTCAGCTCTGTCCGCTCCAGCATTAATTCCAAATGTAGAAAGCCCCACATCATCTAAAAGCCAGTCACATTTATCATCCGTCTTAGAAAGTTCGCCTTTTTGGCACCAATATTGATTAACTGCCCAATCTTTATAAATATCCGCGGCCTCATACCAGTTATGGCCTTCTAATGTTTTTATAACGATTGGATAGTTAACCGTGATTCCTTTATGAGGACCAATATCTTCACAGCTATCCAGGAAGGTAGCCTCAAGGAATCCTTGCTCATTCTTATAAAAGTTCAGCCATTTTGTGTAGCTATCAGCATCATAGGCTGCAAAGTAAAGTCCACCTTGGCCCTTGCCATAGTAGCTAAAAAATTGCATCGTTGAACCTGAAAAACCTTCAGGGTATGGCATGTATCTAAATCCATTCCACTCACTTGTAAAATTTTTCAGTGGATTATGGATAAGAAAGCCTGTTGCAAAGCTATGAGCGAGATAATCATCTTCCCCTTGCTCCGTTATATTTCCTATGTTCGGAATAATCGGATATTCGAGTGTATAGATGGACTTACTTGAATCATTTTGTAATTCACAGTCAAACGATACCTCGTTCGAATCATCCTGAATCCAGACTCTTGCCTTTAAAGCAAGATCCGGAGCCAATTCCCATACAAATTTATAGCCCAAACGCTCTTTATCGGCTTCATAGGAAAAACGATGAAAGTCGGTAATCGTTTCTTCCTCTAGTTCCACCCGGAAAGGGACGGATGATAACTTTTCGGGAATGTATTCAATTTTCTTTTGTTTATCTATTAAACTGCAAATCGAACCTGTTTCCTTATGAAAAGAAATCGATATGAAATCATTTTCGAGAAAAATCATCGTCATCATCCTTTGAATCTATCATTTTATTACGAGACTTATTTGATACCAGAGAGCTTGATTCCCTCGATTAAATACTTTTGGAAGACAGCAAATAGAATGATTGTTGGGATTGCGGCCATTGTAGAACCAGCCATAATCATCGCCCATTCTGTTGCTTGTGCTGAACGGAAGTATGCTAATGTCTGCATGATTTGGTATAATCTTTCATCTGAAATTGTCATAATTGGCCAGATTAGTGAGTTCCAGAATCCTAAAAATGAACCAATCCCTACTAAAACGAATACTGGTACGGATAATGGTAAGAAGATATGGCGATAGATGCCAAACTTTGTAGCTCCATCAATGACAGCAGCTTCTTCTAACTCTTTTGGAATACCTAAGTAAAATTGGCGCATTAAGAACATATTGACAGCTGAAGCCACCCCTGGCAGGATAAGCACAGTCAGTGTATTAAGCATTTTTAGTTTCGCAACAACAATATAAGAAGGAATTAATATCGCCATTGACGGAATAAACATCGTCATAATGACATAGATAAACAACGTGTTTTTATACGGAAAATTCAAGCGAGCAAATGAGTATGCAGCCATTGAATTGACAAAAATTACAAGCACTGTAAAAATGATAGCCCCTACAAAGGTAACACCCATGGAGCGGATAAATTCGGTTGAATGCAGGAGCTCATTATAGTTGGAGAAATCCCACACTGTTGGAAAGAATTTAAATGGATAACCAAGAACCTCAGTCTTTGGTTTAAAACCGGCAAGTGCCATCCAAAATAGTGGAAAAATCGATATTAAGGCAACTAATAATCCTGCAATGGTTAATAGAGTCTTTTTTGTTTTCTTCATTTTTTACTCACCTCCAAAGTACTTGATCAATCTTCCACTTTCTTAGAATTAACCAATCTAAACATAAGAGCAGATATTACACCGATAATGACAAATAGTAATAACGCTGCTGAAATGGTATATCCCATGTAAGGATCATTTTTGAAATGGGTATATATAAATAGATTTGGTGTCATCGTTGAATTTAGCGGTCCACCATTGGTCATGACATACGGTAAATCGAACTGTTGAATAGCACCTGTAAGTCCGACAACAATAATGTACAAGAATACATTTTTTAATAAAGGCAATGTAATGAAAATCATTTTATGAAATGTATTCGCACCGTCGATTTCTGCTGCCTCATAATAAGAATCTGGAATATCATTGATACCAGCAAGGATAATGAGAGTGGTGAAACCAAATCCAAGCCAAATAGCTGGAAGTGAAATACTACCTAAGGCATACTTTACATCTGCAAGAAATGGAATTGGTTCACTTCCAAATAAGCCTACAATGTAGTTTGCTAAACCTCCGTTGTAGTTGTAAATGAACATAAACACGATTGAAGCTACAACCCCAGAGATTACGTGTGGAATATAGATTGAAGTTTTTACGAAACCGCCAACTTTTGCAGATAAATTTTTAATTAAATGCGCAAATAGGAATGCGGCAACAAATTGAATAGGAATAACAATTAAGGCAAATTTTATACCTGTCCACATCGCTCTATAGAAGGCTTGATCCTTTAATACGAGCAAATAGTTGGAAAACCCTACAAAAATAGAGTCTTGGTAAAAGCTCCATTGATAGAAGCTAACAAAGATGGCATAAATTAGTGGGATGACAACAAAGACTGTTAATAGACCAACAATTGGTAGTAACATGACGTATGCTGTCTTCATATCGTTCTTTTTTAAAGTCTTATTCATTTGAATTCACCATCCTAATAATCAGGGCCTGGTAACACTGCTCCCCAGACCCCAATAAATTATTTAATTATTATTTTTTCGGGTTGGTTCCTGCGTAGTTATTATTTTTAATGTAGTCATTGATTTCTTTTTCAGCAGTTTGTAGAGCTTTTTCTACATCTTGCCCTTCAAGCATTACGCGTTCTAAAGCAGTAGCATAGGCCATACTAACTTCCCAAGCGTAGATAGGCTCAGCAACAGCATATGGTACAACTTCTTCTGCAATTAATTTTCTCCATGGATCATTTGCACCTTCAGCATCTTGCGCTAACACTTCATCAACAGATTTACGTGCAGTAAACTTAGAGAATTTTGTTACATCTTTGAAGAAATCCACCATGATTTGCTCGTCACCAGCTAATAACCACTGGATAAATTCAGCAGCTTCTTTTGGATGCTTAGAATTTCCATCAATTGTTAAAGTCCATCCACCTAATGAAGCAGTTGGCTTATCTTGGTTTCCATCGTTTGTTGGAACAACAGCAACACCGATATTATCTAATAGATCTGGATAGTCATTTCTTAATTGTCCAATTGCCCAAGAACCGTTGATTTGCATTGCTACTTGGCCTTCAGCAAGTGGCTTAATGTCTGTATATCCGCCTAATGGCTGTTTTGGAACAATTCCAGATTGATACATGTCATTCCAGAAAGTGATTAACTCTTTCATTGGCTCGTTTACGATTGTTGCCTCAGACCAATCTTCACTAATTGGTTGCTGTCCTACCATTGCTTGGAAGCCCCAATGTGTCCAGCCATACTCAGCAGCGTTTCCTGCAGCCGCTAAACCGAAGACATTCCCTTTTTTCAACTTTTTACCGTATTCAATTAATTCATCCCAAGTAACTGGAGCCTTTTCAGGGTCTAAGCCAGCTTCTTCAAACAAATCCTTGCGGTAGAACAATACTGCAGATGGTTCAGCTAACATTGGATAAGCATAATGTTTACCATCTAAAGTAACGAAGTCTGCAATGTTTTCATAAAGGTCATCCCAAATAGCTGGGTCTGTATATTCATCTAATGGTAATATTTTTCCTTGCTCAGCAGAGAAAATGATTTTATTATAGTTCATTGTTGCTATATCAGGGCTAGTTCCTGCAGCCTGTGCAGCAACAGTTTTTTGATCCCATGCATCCCCAGGAACGATTTCAAGTTTAACTTCAACTTTATCCTGTGATTTGTTATAAGCCTCAATATTCTTTTCCCACCACTCAGCATCTGCTTCTCCCCATTGTGGTGTCCAGAAGTTAAGAACTGTTTTACCAGATGAATCCTTTGAATCACCTGATTCTGCCTCTTCTGTCCCAGCAGGACCAGTACCTGAGCAGCCAGTAAGTACGGAAGAAATAATGAATAAAACTGTTAACATAAATGCTAAAAACTTAGGTTTCTTCATAAAAAATTGCCTCCCTTATTTTTTTGTTTTTTATAAGAATAACTTCGGGCGAAGTTCTCTTAACAAGTAGGTATTAACCTTCATTTCAGAAAACGTTTACACATTCAATAAAGCAACCACCCCCTTCAACAACCGGGTAGAAAGATGTGTTCTTTTTAAAAAGCAATGCAGTAATTCTCGTAATCTGGTAAGTACTCAGGATTTGTTACTACCTTCTTGATTAGTCAAAAAGTTCAGAACTCAATATCTGTAATCGTTTACATACAACGAATGGCCACAAACTGAAAACGCTTACTTATATGATATTATACGAATTATAACTTATCAATATTATTTTTGAGTTTCTTGATTATTAAATTTTTTGTCACAATCTGTCATTTAGAGATCCTTTGAAAATACGTAATTTACGAGATTCAAAGGATCTCTTCTTTAATTAATAATCAAAGCATTTTTTCAAGTCATCCGGATTGAACGGTAGGGTATCTGGTAATGGCAATCTTTCCTTCACAGGGAGGATTGGATGAACCGTCTTATGTGGTTCTGTTTGATACCAGTAAGCCGTACTTGAGTAGTCATCACTTCGATTGTTGTTATGACCATGTTCAATCGATACCTTAATAGATTTATCAAACATAATCGGATCCTCAATATGATAACGATATGCAGTAATCTTACCAGACCAGTTCGGTCCGCCACCAAGGATAATACCATGGTACGGTGTGCTTTGTTCCTGCTGTGGACACCATGCTGTATTGAAATAGTCTTCCATTCCAGTTCCATGAAGTGAAGGCGGCCAAGGCTCTCCGTCGATGAAAATCATATCGTCTCCTTCACCATACCAGTTCCACTCTTGTGTGAAGCGTAAATTGTGAATGTTAAGGTTGCAGCCAACATAGTGACCTTTTCCTTCTGCTTCTAAAATGACATAGTTCTCGTCACCAGTCGTATTTTTACCACCGAAGCAATACAACGCATTTGAAACTTCACCTTCAATACCCTTTGTTAACTCCCTTGTCCAAAGAGCATGGAAGCGCAGCTGGCTATCGATTTCTTTATCATAAACCTCATAATCTACGTAAAAGTAAAACTTGATTGGCTCATCTGCATGGCTTTCAATTTCAACTCTTGCATTTTCACCAAATGGCATAGGGAACCAACAGTTCATCGCTGTTCCATTTTCAGGACTCATTTGTAATGGAGCAGATACAAAGTTCTTTGTAATCCCATGACCCATTCCAAAGAAGTCTCCAATTGGTGCTTGCACACTTGGGTTTTCTTCTCCATCCCAGTACATGCGAATAACAATTTTACGATGTAAATATTCTTCCATAACATCATTTAATGGAGCCATGGTCATCCAAATATGTGTGATACATCCAGCACCTTGAAGGTTACAAATATCAATTTTCTCTCCAGGGTAAATTTTTAAATAATCTCTATTTCCCCCTGTTGTATCATAACTAGAGGCTCTTCTTCTCTTACTGTCTCGCTTGCGGTATAAGTCTCTTAAAGATGATCCTAAAAATGTCATGTTCTATGTTCCTTTCTGCATAAAATTATTCGTCTGATAGTATTATACATAAAAATTTATTATTTTATTTCGCCTTTTCTGATAATTGTTTCCCAAGACTTCCCCCTGGATGATAGAGATGAAAATCCTCTTTCTTAAATCCTTTTAAGATAGAAAGGGCAACTGCCAACGCATCACCTATGACAAGAGTTAAGGTAGAACTTGTCGTTGGAGCTAGACCAAGCGGGTCAGCTTCTCGATCATACTGATAAACGAGTGCTACATCACACGCTTTTGCAAGAGTTGATTCTGATTTAGAAGTAATCGCAATTTTTTTACAGCCTATTTTACCTATAGATGGCAGGAGACTTAAAACTTCACCAGTTTCACCGCTATTGGAAATCATAATGACCACATCATTCTCCTGAATCATTCCTAAATCCCCATGCACACCTTCCGTGCTATGAACAAAGAATGCAGGAGTACCGGTACTTGCTAAGGAAGCAGCGATTTTTTTACCGATATGACCTGACTTCCCTACACCAGTAATGACCACTTTTCCTTTACAATTTGCAAGCAGCGTGATGGCGCTTTCAAATTCTGGACCGACGTTCTCTGATAACTTCTTTATTGAATCAGCTTCTACATCAATCGCGTTTTTCACATAGCTTAATAGATCCATAGTTTTCCCCTCTCACTTAGGTTGTAAAATCTGTGAAACTACCTGCTAAAATCTCTTATCATGAGATCTCTTTTTAGAAAATTGTCAACCTGTAATCGTTTACAGTTGTCTTAAAAAAATATATTTTCTGAGAAATATGTAAACGTTTAACCATCTGTTAAAAAAATTTGTGTAAACAAAAATCGTGTAAACGTTTAACTAGAGTGTATGACAAGATGAAGATTATAGCAATACCTTTTTTAAATTTTTCAAATAAATTTTTTAATTTCGACAGACTCCTTGAAAATGGAAAAAGGTGAGACTATAGTCCCACCTTCGATAAACACTGGATTTCTAGATAATAATTATTATTTCTGAGCTAATTTTGCTACATTTGATAATTTGTTCAAGTCAATCAGAGAATCTGCTACAAATACTTCCAATGTGTAGCCAGAATTATTTCCAGGCATTTTAAAGCCACCCGAAACCTTTTCTACTCCACCGGAAGGAATGGCTTGTGTGATTCCAGAAAGATTCTCAATTTCACCCTTTTTGTTGTAGAGCGCAAATACTAATGTAATTGTCTTTTCATCGCTAGAGTTATTTCGGATATCAGCATTCGCCATAACAATACCCTTTGTCGGTAAGTATTTTAACTCTGCTCCATCACTTCCACTGAAGACCGCATTGCTAACTGTGTATTCTTCTCCAGTTACTTTAACAGTTCTCGTAGCCTCAGCTGCTTTGTTTCCATCAGAATCAGTTACATTGTATTTCAATGTGTAGGTTCCGACAATATCCGTATTTACCTCACCGGATACTTCAATTTTAGAAGTAAGGTCCCCATCTAAATTATCAATGGCAGTTGCACCAGGATCCGTAAATGACTCACCTAATTCTAATTCAATATTAGCATCACCTTTGAGCGTGATTTCCGGAGCTGTTTGATCAACAGGCACTAGCATATAATCATCCGCTTGTATCCACGTATCACCACCAGAATGCATACCTGTAAAAATTCTTACTGTTGTATTATTACCGGAATTGAATTGAACGGTAAGCTTCTCATAATTGTCATGTCTACCAAACTTCACTTCTTTTAAAATATCACCTGCAGAACCTCGGACTCCAAAATAGCCATTCGCATTATTTTGTGATGTCTTCACGTAACCAGTCAATCTGTATACTGTGTTTGGTTGAACAGCAACATCTTGTGTGAAAGCATTCCAGCCTGTAGTATCACGCAAATAGACATTGTTCGTTCCAGCTCGTGAAGTTTTAGCTCCTCTATCTACTCCACCATTTTTATTGCCTTCAATTACCCATGGCGTAGAAATTGTATTTGATTTCTGTTTTTCAAAGGATGGATCTTCAATAAGGTTTGCCACAGGTGTGCCCTTGCTTAATGTTGAATGCATTAAGACTGTATTATATGGACCCCATTCTGACATCACAAAGTATAAATCATCCCCATCATTTGTCCATGGATGAATAAATCCACCGTATAGACCTGGGAACTCTGCACCTGTTGCAATTTCAACCTCATCTGACCATCCACCAGTTAAGCTATCAGAGCTTCTCATCACAAGTGCATAGCGGTTTTCATTGAGATAGACCATAATATACTTTTTATATTTCGAATTATAGGCAACAGACAATTCGCTCACAGGAGCTTCAATGACTGGGACTGCAGCTGCTTCATTGTTCTTGATCCATTCAGAACCATTCCAGTATTCATATTCTTCTTTCACAAGCATATTTTCAGGCTTCACTCTCGCTAAATACGCTGCATCAAAGCGTCCAGCTGGTGTCCCAAACATGTAAACGTTTACAGAATCGTTTAAAAAAGCTGCCTGGGCAAACTTACTATCAGCCCCCCACTTAATTCCGGACTTTGTCCAATTTTGTCCTTCATCATCGGAGTATGCAATCTCAGAAAAGTTCGTATTCCATCTACCGTTTGCACCCCAGTTACGGATCTGCATGTAATGAATAAAATGTCTGTCACCAACGGTTACTCCAGCAGTAGGAATGGCTGTAAAATCACCGCTTCCTGAAGTATCATGAGCAGAATAAATGATTTCTTTTGCATAGTTAGGAGTATCTTCATCAGCAATCATTGA
This sequence comes from Bacillus yapensis, assembly GCF_005280205.1. Classification (GTDB taxonomy): domain Bacteria; phylum Bacillota; class Bacilli; order Bacillales; family Cytobacillaceae; genus Robertmurraya; species Robertmurraya yapensis. The sequence continues at coordinate 140,808 of NZ_SUND01000001.1, forward strand.
TGAGAATGTTAGTCCATCTGTAAGGTCAGTGTCTTCTGATAAGGCTAATAGATTTCCTCTCCAGCCAGTACCGCCACCACCGAAGCCGCCCCATCCATCGTCATAAGAATCTCCAAAGGCAACCATTACTTTTTTGTGTTCTGGGTCAGTTGTAGCATCCCAGACAATTCCTAAGTCAGTTGCTGTAAGGCCATAGTTTTCGGGAGTATTACTAGGATTCGGGATGGTTTCTCCCTCAAGTGTTCTTCCTGTAACTCGAGCAATTTTTTGAGCTTTACTAGCAACGAGTTCAAAGCTTTCGGTTGCTTCTGCAGTATTTGAAGCAGTTGTTTGATTACTTTGTGTTTTCGCAAGTGACGGAATCGCAATTGATACGACCAGTAGTAAAATGAGCATTGTTGATAAAATAGATTTGATCTTTATGCTTTTCACTTGTCTAACCTCCGCATATGATTTTATGAGTGTAAGCGGCTTCATTTTTCAATTCGTTCGGCTCCCTCCTCACTACCTTGATTACCACCCTACTCAATTCAGATTATATTTGATAGATTTGATAAAGAAAACAGAATTTTCTTTATCATGATAGAAATAGGTAATAGTTCTCATTTTTTGAATGCCTTCGGCAAGTTGGGTATTTTATTGAAAAATTATTCTTGAATAAAAATGTAGATTGATTTCCACTACGGGTGAACGCTTTCCGCGGGCGGGGCCAAGCTGGAAGGCGTTAGCGCCAGTAAGTCTCGACTTTCCCGCTTTTCCCGCTGGAGTCGTCACCCTCCGTTCCAATCAACGAGTCACACAATCAAAAAAATCTTCTCTCTAGCACAATAAAACTTAGCTAGAAATGAAGACTTTCTTAACAATATGAATTTCTACTACTAACAACTATTTCTACCAAACGATATAGAATATCACCAAATGTCAGAATCCAAACTAAACCTATACCTATACATCTGTATCCTTTTCTTTTCATAGAAAATATCATACTCATATAATGTTAGAGAGCATCTTTTCCTATTAATCAATAAACTTTAATCTCTTATATTTTTAATTAAAGTATGATAGTAGATCTACATTCTTGAATTGAACCAGATATGGTGCAGACATCGAACCAAATAACAAAATTGCAACTCCTACTCTCAATTTCGTAAGGACATTATCGAAGGGTGAAAAAAATTCTCCAAATAACAACATTGGAACGATAGTTATGGATACAAACATAAGTCTTCCAATTACTGTTATATTGTGTTCAGTATTACAATTGCTTACGTACAATTGGTCTATATCCCGCCAAAAAGAGATTCATATATACTAGCCCTTCGAAATTGGGCATTACAACTTTTACATTTTTGCATGATCACACGACAGCAGCTATATTTTTTCAATATTATTTAGGCAAAATGATTTGAAGATGCAAACACTAATGTATTCTTATATAATAAATTCAAATCCCGTTGGTTTTTGGAATGGCACTTCATACTCCTTAAAGACTAATTTAAATTTTGATATATCGTCAGGTAAAGCTGGCGATACAATGAATGTAAATGTCTCATGGGTACCTGAGCCTCCTCCTCCTATATTTCGGGATTCATATTCAGTTCCATTACTTTCTATAGACATTTCAAAGTGAGTAAATCTTTGAAACCTTCCAGGCATTTCTTCATCAATCTCTTCTTTATCAATATTAAAATGAACGACACTTGCATTTTCATATTGACGTACAAATGTTACTGAATAAAATACACTATCTTTTTCAAATGACTTTAATATTGGTATATTCTTAAGAAATCCCTGAGGCTCTACAATTGGTTTAAAAATTTCTTCGTGTAAGAAATTAGAAAAAATACTGTTTAAAAATCCCTCATAAAAATGATATTTTTCACTCCAATTAGAAATAAGATTTTTAGTCGGGAAACCCGGGTTGTTATTTGATAGCTCTTTCCGTTGTTTTATTAAATTACAAATTTTTTCGTCAATAGCTGCAATTCTGTTATCATAATGATCTGTTGGCGGTTCAAATGACATTCGGTTCATATCTTCTTCCTCCAAACTGATATATTATGTAAATTTTAACATAATATAGGAATGATAATTGGGATTAAATGTTTTAAAATAGGCTCAGTTTATTGTTCAATGTTGATTTTTAGTTCTTAGTGAAGTGTCCCACTTAACCGGAGAAATTCCGTTTATTTTGAAACATTAATGGTTAATATCTGAAATAGGCGGAGTTTTTCCGCTAAATGACCTAAATAGCCTTAAAATCATGAAAAATGTATAGCTTAACCGGAAAAATTCCTCTTATTTAAAGAGAAATAGGTGAATTTCTTGATTTAGACGGAGTTTTTCCTTCTATTTTTCAATGAAATAAATTCAGCAACCACCTTTAACATAGCTAAACAATAAAAAAGCTAGGGGAATCCCCTAGCTTTTTTACATGATGTTATCCAATTGAACCTTCCATTTCGAACTTGATGAGACGGTTCATTTCAACTGCATATTCCATTGGAAGTTCTTTTGTGAATGGCTCGATGAAGCCCATTACGATCATTTCTGTTGCTTCTTCTTCAGAAATACCGCGGCTCATGAGGTAGAATAATTGTTCTTCAGATACTTTTGAAACCTTCGCTTCATGCTCTAGAGAGATGTTGTCGTTTAGGATTTCGTTGTAAGGAATTGTATCTGAAGTTGACTTGTTATCAAGAATCAATGTGTCACATTCGATATTAGAACGTGCGCCATCAGCCTTGCGTCCAAAGTGAACGATACCACGGTATGTTACTTTTCCGCCTTGCTTGGAAATTGATTTAGAAACAATCGTTGAAGATGTATTTGGTGCTAAATGCATCATTTTCGCACCTGCATCTTGGTGCTGACCTTTACCTGCAATTGCAATCGATAAAGTCATACCACGAGCGCCCTCACCTTTCAAAATAACAGCTGGGTATTTCATTGTTAATTTTGAACCGATGTTTCCGTCAATCCATTCCATTGTTGCATTAGCATCACAAACTGCACGCTTTGTAACTAAGTTATAAACGTTGTTTGCCCAGTTTTGGATTGTTGTGTAACGGCAATATGCATCTTTTTTGATGATGATTTCAACAACCGCACTATGAAGTGAGTTTGTTGTATAAACAGGAGCTGTACATCCTTCAACATAGTGAACATGTGCGCCTTCATCAACGATGATAAGAGTACGCTCGAATTGTCCCATGTTCTCAGAGTTAATACGGAAGTACGCTTGTAAAGGCGTTTCAACCTTTACGCCTTTTGGTACGTAGATGAAAGATCCACCAGACCAAACAGCTGAGTTTAATGCAGCAAATTTGTTATCTGTAGGTGGGATCGTTTTTCCAAAATGCTCGCGGAAAATATCTTCGTTTTCTCTTAAGGCAGAATCTGTATCCTTGAACACGATTCCCATATTTTCAAGGTCTTCTTGCATGTTATGGTAAACAACCTCAGATTCATACTGAGCAGATACACCAGCTAAATACTTTTGCTCTGCTTCTGGAATTCCAAGCTTATCGAAAGTTTGCTTAATCTCATCAGGAACTTCATCCCAAGAGCGTTCTGTTTTCTCAGATGGTTTTACGTAGTACGTAATCTCATCAAAGTTTAAAGAGTTTAAATCTCCACCCCATTGTGGCATTGGCATTTTGTAAAAATGCTCCAATGACTTTAAGCGGAAATCTAACATCCACTGAGGCTCTTGCTTCATTTTAGAAATTTCTTCTACAATCTCACGTGTAAGACCACGTTTTGATCGGAAGATGGAAACGTCTTTATCATGAAAGCCATATTTATAATCACCGATCTCAGGCGCTTTTTTTGCCATCGTCGTCTTCCTCCTTCATATAAGGGATAAGGGGTGATGCACCATCACAATCCCTTATTTCCTTATTCTATTATTGTTCATCTTCCTTTAGGCCTTTTTCCATTGCCTTCCACGCTAAAGTGGCACATTTAATTCGAGCTGGAAATTTGGATACGCCTGAAAGTGCTTCAATGTCACCTAAATCAATACCATCGTCATAGTCTTTCCCTTGCATCATATCGGAAAAAATAGTTGAAAGCTTTAAAGCTTCTTTTATATCCTTCCCTTTAATCGCTTGAGTCATCATAGACGCAGAAGACATTGAAATGGAGCAACCTTCACCTTCAAATTTCGCATCCGTTACTTTTCCATCATTCACCTTAAGCGTCAATTGAATACGGTCGCCGCAGGTTGGATTATTCATATTTATCGTTAAACTGTCATCCTCTAAAACACCCTTATTACGAGGATTTTTATAATGATCCATAATCACTTGTCGATACAATTGATCTAAATTATTAGAAGACATCCGAAAAATACTCCTTTGTTTTGAGAAGCCCAGATACGAGCTTATCAATTTCCTCTTCTGTGTTATACAGATAGAAGCTGGCACGAGCTGTTGCCGATGCTTTTAACCATTTCATTAATGGTTGCGCACAATGATGTCCAGCGCGAACGGCAATTCCTTCAGCATCCAGTACAGTCGCTACGTCATGCGGATGTACATCTGCTAAGTTAAAGGTAACAAGGCCCGCTCGTTTCGCTGCATCCTTTGGACCATAAATGGTCATCCCTTCAACTGTAGACATTTTTTCAAGAGCGTATACTGCCAAACGATGCTCATGTGCTTGGATATTGTCTAAACCTACTTCTGTTAAAAAGTCGATCGCCGCACCTAACCCAATCGCTCCAGCAATAATCGGTGTTCCACCTTCAAACTTCCATGGAAGCTCTTTCCAAGTGGAATCATATAGGTCAACAAAATCAATCATTTCGCCACCGAACTCGATTGGCTCCATGTTTTCAAGAAGCTGTTTTTTCCCATATAAAACACCAATGCCTGTTGGACCACACATTTTGTGACCAGAAAAACCAAGGAAGTCGATGTCTAGATCTTGAACGTCAATTTTCATATGCGGAGCTGCCTGCGCACCATCCACGACCATTACCGCACCATTGCTATGAGCGATTTGGGTAATTTCTTTAATTGGGTTCATCACACCTAGAACATTCGAAACCATTGTTACCGATACAAGCTTTGTATTGGCATTAACTGTCTTTCGAACATCTTCAAGTAAAATCGTTCCATCTTCTTGAAGAGGCAAATATTTTAACGTCGCACCTGTCGCTTTTGCAAGCTGCTGCCAAGGAATGATATTACTGTGATGCTCCATATAAGTGATGACAATCTCATCACCTTCTTGAAGATTCGCTCTACCATAACTTGCTGCAACAGTATTCAGCGCTGTCGTTGTTCCTCTTGTAAAAATAATCTCTTGAGTCGATTTGGCATTGATAAATTTTCTTACCTTATCCCTTGCACCCTCGTATCCATCTGTCGCTTTTGTTCCCAGTGTATGTACACCACGGTGAACATTCGAATTGTATTCACGATAATACTTATCTACAGCTTCAATGACTTGGATAGGCTTTTGAGAAGTAGCTGCACTATCCAAATATACAAGGGGATTGCCATTGACTTCCTGATTTAAAATCGGAAAATAAGAACGAACATCCGAGATATTCATTATTTTACTTTCCTTTCAATCACTTCACGCAGTTGGTTTTTAACTCCTTCAATTGGAAGTTCATTCACAACTGGCGCTAAGAATCCATGAATGATTAGTCTTTCCGCTTCTTTTTGAGAAATTCCACGGCTCATAATGTAGTAAAGCTGTAATGGATCAACACGTCCAACAGAAGCAGCATGTCCTGCTACTACATCATCTTCGTCAATTAGAAGAATTGGGTTCGCATCCCCACGCGCACCTTCACTTAGCATAAGAACACGAGATTCCTGTTGCGCATTAGACTTAGAAGCACCGTGCTCAATTTTACCAATACCGTTAAAAATTGAACTTGCTTGATCCTTCATAACACCATGCTTCAAAATAAAGCCTTCGGAATTTTTACCAAAATGAACAACCTTTGTTGTGAAGTTTTGAGTTTGCTCGCCACGTCCAACAACAACAGATTTTGTATCAGCAAAAGAACCGTCGCCAATAAGATTTGTTGTATTTTCAGAAATCGTATTTCCGTCGTTCATTAGGCCAAGAGCCCATTCAATTCTTGCATCACGACCAGCATGGCCACGACGGTTGACATAAGTAGTAGTTCCTTTAGCAATCGTATCAACCGCACCATATTGAACTTTTGAGTTTGTATTCGCGATTACTTCAGTCACAATATTGAAGATTCCATTAGATGAATCAACAGTAGAAATATAGTTTTCTACGTAAGTAACAGAGCTATTATCTTCAGCCACAACTAATACGTGGTTGAACATATTTGCTTCTACTTCATCATGAATAAATACAGATTGAATTGGAGAAGATAATTCAACATTTTTTGGAACGTATAAGAATACGCCTCCGTTTAATAATGCTGCATGAAGAGCTGTTAATTTATGCTCGTCAACCTTCACGGCATCCTTCATGAAATATTTTTGTAAAAGGTCTCCGTGTTCTCTTGCTGCTGTGAAGATATCTACAAAAATAACGCCTTTTTCTTGAAGTTCCTTTGAAACTTTTAGAACAGAAGGACGGTTATTACGTTGAATATATAGATTCTGCTCTTCTACATCAACATCCACTAGAGCTTTCACATCAAAAGGAAGATCATGTAAAGATGCGAAATCATCACTTTTCACAATATGCTTTTCAAATTGTGTAAAGTTCCATTTATCTATTTTTGTTTTATCTGGTCTAGGTAGTGGTAAAGTTTCCACGCTCTCAAGAGCTTCTAGACGTAGAGCTGTTAGCCACTCAGGCTCACCCATCTCTTTAGAGAAAGAGCTAACATACTCTTTATCAAATGGTAATTTAATTTCAGTTGTCATTTCGATCCTCCTAACACTTATGCTTCTTGCCCAACTGTTTCGTCTTCAATGCCTAGTTCTTTCTTAATCCAGTCGTATCCTTCAGCTTCTAAACGAGTTGCAAGCTCAGGACCACCAGATTTAACAACGCGACCTTGCATCATAACATGGACATGGTCAGGAGTAATGTAGTTAAGTAGACGCTGATAGTGAGTGATAATTAAGCAACCAAAATCAGGGCTACGCATTTCGTTAATACCTTTTGATACAACTTTTAATGCATCGATATCAAGACCAGAGTCAATCTCATCAAGGATTGCAATTTTTGGTTGGATCATCATTAATTGAAGAATTTCGTTACGCTTCTTCTCTCCACCTGAGAACCCTTCGTTTAAGTAACGTTGAGCCATTTCAGGATCCATTTCTAAGAATTCCATTTGAGAATCCATTTGACGGATGAATTTCATTAATGAAATCTCATCGCCTTCTTCACGACGTGCATTGATTGCAGAACGTAAGAAGTCAGCATTTGTAACACCGCTGATTTCACTTGGATATTGCATTGCTAAGAAAAGACCTGCACGAGCACGCTCGTCAACTTCCATCTCTAGAACGTCTTCTCCATCTAATGTAATGCTACCACTAGTTACTTCATATTTTGGGTGTCCCATAATAGCAGAAGATAAAGTTGATTTACCTGTACCGTTTGGTCCCATGATTGCGTGGATCTCTCCACCTTTGATTTCAAGGTTTACACCTTTTAATATTTCTTTACCTTCAATAGAAACATGAAGGTCTTTAATTGTTAAAGTAGATCCTGACATAATAATACCTCCGTAAATTAAAAGAAAGTTTTTAACTCGATTGGTTTTGCCAATCGTTATTCTCACTTTATTCTCATTACAATCTTATAACAAATGAAATTTGATAGCAACTCTTTAGCAATGTTAAAACCGATTAAAATATATCGTAAAAATATCTCTCCCATCTCCCTATGTATTTCCTACAATCGTTGGATTAATTGCTATGGTTTTCACTCGTCTCAAAAATTTGTTCAATATATTTTTTCCATAACCACTTTATGTATGTATGCGTGTTCTAATTGAGAATGAAGTTCAATTAGAAGGGAATTAAAATGGTTCGAATAATACTGAATTGATAAATACAGAATGAGAATGGTGGAAAACTGAATAACTCAGTGGATATCTTGTTTGTTTTTTCGGAATTTTTGTTTTTAACGGAAGTTTATGTGGATATCCTTGTTTTGGTGAGTGCTCTTGGGGACAATTTTTGGATTTTCGCCATTTTCTTGTTCACAATAGGCAATTTTGTGGATATCTTTTTGGTCAATTCAGAAATTTTTGTCCACACTGGCTAATTCATGTGGATAACCTATTCGTTTTTCCTCCAAACGCTTCACCGCAATAAATCTCTAGAAGCTTTTCCACATATTACCCACAATTAAAAACCAGCGTCACAAAATATAGATACGCTGGTTTCTCATTTCATTATATTTGTCTGTTGAGCTGTCTTCTATCCAAATCCGCCACGAGACGTTGAGATCGAATATAATCCTTTTCCCGTCTTCGCTCTACTTTCATGCGAACTTCTAGCTTTTGACTATACGCTGCGTAAGTCACCTTATGAGCACTGTGCATCGCCTTTTCCATTTCACCTGTGTAGTTCAGATTCAAAAAACTAATAGGGTACCATTCCTTTCGGTTTAGTTACATCTATTATGCTAGCAAAGCCATACCTGACTACACAAAGACGATATATAGAGATATACTCTCCTCACACCCACTGAGACTCCATATCCAAAGATTACCTAGCGCATCCTTACAATCGAAGCCAAATCCTTACAATATGAAAGGGTACCTCTAAAAAGAGATACCCCACATCATTATTCAGATACTGGAACAACAGCACCTTCGTATTTTTCTAAAATGAAGTCTTGAATTTCTTTAGAATGAAGTACTTCAACTAAAGCTTTAATTGCTTCGCTGTTTTCATCACCTTTATTAACCGCAATGACGTTTACATATGGAGAATCACTTTCTTCGATTGCGATGGAATCTTCAATCGGATTTAACCCAGCATCGATTGCATAGTTTGAGTTGATTAGTACAGCATCACCTTCATCATTGTTAAAGATTTGAGGTAGTAAAGATGCTTCATATTCAGCATCAAATTCCAATTTCTTTGGATTTTCAACGATATCGTCAATTGTCGCTTCTGTTTTTTCTACGCCTTCTTTAAGAGTAATTAAACCTTCTTTTTCAAGTAGGGATAAAATACGTCCATGGTCAGGAACTGAACTACTGATGATGATGTGAGCTCCTTCTGGAAGTTCATCAAGGCTCTTATATTTCTTAGAATACACACCGATTGGCTCGATATGAATGCCGCCAGCGTTCACAAAATCATAACCATTTTCAGCAATTTGAGCATTTAAGTAAGGGATGTGTTGGAAATAGTTTGCATCTAAATCCCCTGCATCTAATGCTTGGTTTGGAAGAACATAATCCTGGAATGTTTCAATTTCTAGCTCGATGCCTTTTTCTTCAAGTAAAGGCTTTGCTTCTTCTAAAATTTCTGCGTGAGGCACGTTAGAAGCACCTACGACTAGTTTTGTTTCCTCTGTTTTTGCATCATCAGCGTTGCCACCATCAGTTGCTTCTTCATCTTTGTTTGTCCCGCAAGCTGCTAAAAATAGAATTAGTGCAAAAGGCAATAAAATCGTAAGCCATTTTTTCATTTCTTTCCACTCCTTATCTTTTGTCTAATTTGTTTGTTATTAAATCTCCAATAATTTGGAGGATAAAAACGATTATCAAAATAATAATGGTTGCCATTAAAGTTACGTCATTTCGAGAACGTTGGAACCCATCGAGGTAAGCAAGATTCCCTAGACCACCAGCACCGATGACACCGGCCATGGCAGTGTAGCCAACAAGGGCAATCGCTGTAACGGTAATCCCTGAGACAAGCGCTGGCATTGATTCCGGAAGCAATACTTTGAAAATAATTGTGCTAGTCTTTGCTCCCATTGATTTTGCTGCCTCAATCACGCCTTTGTCGATTTCTCTTAGACCAATTTCAACCATTCTTGCATAAAATGGTGCAGATCCAACAATTAATGCAGGTAGTGCAGCATTTTCCCCAATCATTGTATCAAGCAATAACTTTGTAAAAGGAATCAGTAATACAATAAGAATGATGAATGGGATTGAACGGAAGATATTCACAAAAGCACTGATAATTTTATTAATAAAGCCATTTTCCCAGATGTTTCCCTTAGAAGTGAGAAACAGTAATAACCCTAATAGAATACCTAGAATAAAGGTTGCTAGAACGGAGATCCCTGTCATATAGAGCGTTTCTCCAGTTGCTTCCCACATTCTGTCCCATTTTACATTTGGAAAGAGTTCATTAACCATTTTTTATCACCTCTACTCCAACCTGCTGGGCTCTAATAAATTCAATAGCATTAGATACCTCAGTTCCATTTCCATCTAGATGTATGAACAATGTTCCATAAGAACCATTCTGAGTTTGCGAAATTTTCCCCTGCAATATATTAACCGTTACATCAAACTTACGAATCAAATTGGTCATTATCGGTTGCTCTGCTGATTCTCCGACAAATCCAAGTTGAACAACCGTTCCCTGTGGATATTGCTCAAGTAAATGTTCAATCGTTTCTTTTGTCTCCTCAGGCTCTGTCACCTGCTGAACAAATCGTTTCGTGATTTGCTGCTGTGGGTTCTTAAATACTTCAAGAACCGGCCCTGATTCTACAACTCTTCCCTCTTCCATGACAGCAACGCGATGACAGATTTTACGAATGACGTGCATTTCATGAGTGATTAAAACAATCGTTAATCCCAAGCGTTTATTAATATCAACTAACAAATCTAGAATCGAATCAGTCGTTTGTGGGTCCAAGGCTGATGTCGCTTCATCACACAGCAAAACTTTTGGATTATTTGCTAATGCTCTTGCTATTCCAACTCTTTGCTTTTGACCTCCACTTAGTTGGGAAGGATATGAATCTTCTCGACCTTCTAAGCCAACAAGCTTGATTAACTCATCCACTCGTTTTTGTCTCTGACTTCTTGGAATACCAGCGATTTCTAATGGAAACGCGATATTCTCTCTGACTGTACGAGACCACAATAAGTTGAAATGCTGAAATATCATACTAATTTCTTGGCGAGCCTTTCTTAACTCATTGCCTCTAATCTTTGAAACCTGTTTACCAGCTACTGTCACGGAACCTTCAGTTGGAAGCTCGAGTCCATTCAACATTCGAATTAATGTACTTTTCCCTGCACCACTGTAGCCGATCACTCCGAATATTTCGCCTTCATTTATCTCAATGCTGACATCATCAACAGCTGTCACTTTTCCGCGAATAGAAGAATAGATCTTTTTAACATTTTGTATTGAAATCAAGTGTTGTTCACCCCTTGCATATTTCCGATTATCCTCATCAATTTGCCCAGAATTATAAGCAATTACTATCTTGCTAAACTTATCTTTAGCACCCAATTCATTTTCATTCAAAATTCTAGGAGCTGTACTTCAAGTTTCCTAAAATTAAAAATGCCTTTCTGCAGACAAGCAGAAAGGCATGAAATATCAATATTCCTTTCTCTCATCTATCAAAGCAATCTGCTTTGTGTGAATTGGCACCATTTCAATGTCGCACATTGACGGTTGCCGGGTTTCATAGGGCACTTCCCTCCACCTCTCTTGATAAGAGCGAGCTATGTAATTGTTTTTATAGAAATAATAATCTGATAGTTATATTATCATGCGAAAATAAGGGTGTCAACGAAAAAGTTTTATCCCAAAATGAATTGATTTTGTTTCGGAATAGCGAGTATGAACAAAGACTCTATGAATAACGAAGCTCTCATAGTAGACTTTAGCTCGATCTCATTATTTTTACTGGCAGTCCTAAGTTTTATCTTCCCTGAAACCAACTCGGTTAGTACTGAATGCGTTCCCGAGATGATAACATCCACTCTTTCTTCCTGATCTTGACTCAAGAATAACTGACTATCTTCTATTTTTAATATGACTTCTTCCTCTTCTGAACGTAAAAGAACGGTCAATTGATTGCCTTTTAATAATGAGGTAAGATGACCTCTTGTATTTACTTCCTCCACCATTACACGCAATAATTCCAACAAGGTAAGTCCTCCTAAGTGTTGCTGGTTTCATACATATATTCGGCTAGCTCTCTTTCATTCCCTCTTATTTTTGTTCGACAAACATTTCGTAAGGGATGAAGAATCTACAACATTTCCCAAGAAATATGTAGTTTCATGCTATTGAGCAGCCTTTACTGTCGAAGGAGTTCCACTTGGTTTTAGACTTTTGAACACTCTTAAAAAATAAAGTGAGCCAACTAAATAAAGACTAGCCGTAATCGAGAAAACGATCGCGTAGCCCCAATATGCACCGTGCGCTATCACAATTCCCGTTGAGACAGGTCCCATAATGGCCCATCCAAGATTAAAAACCATCTGGTTTACAGAATTAGCTAAGCCTTTTACCGAGTTGTCGACTCTCGACATCATTAACGACGTCTGAATTGGATTACCTGCATTCATCAGTGCTTGTCTAAACAAGAACCCAACGGCAGCGAGCCACAAATTTTCGGTATAGGCGGTTAATAGAAGAAACGGCAATGATGACAATTGTAAGATTACAACCGCTTTAACTTCTCCGAACCGTTTTACCATTAATGGACCAATAATCATCGCGACCGCAGTAGCTGCTTGACCTAGAGATATAATGAGTCCAATGACTGAATTGGATGCGAAGAATCGATCAGCAAAATAGAGATTCAAATAAGGAATGACTAATCCAGCTCCGACACCGATGATTAATTGGGCTACGGCAAACAAGAGAATAATTTTGAAACCCTCCCGTTGTGAGCGAAACTTTTCCCTAAATGGAATCTTTATTTCTCTTTCCTTCTTCACTTCCCTTACTTCATGAAATTTTGCGATTGGGATTAAGGCAATAAGAAAAATTCCTCCTGCGATTAGTAAGGTGAGGCGAATACTTACCAATTGTGAAAAATAAACAGCGAAGAAATCCGTTAATATTCCACCGAATAAATTCCCGATCACACTCGCACCTGTCATGACGGCTGAAAAAATACTAAATAGGTATACTCTCTGACCAGGCTTGGAGTTTTCCGACAACCAAGGGATGGCTGACACCTGAAAGAACGCTATCGTTAAACCCGTTGCAAAAGCCAAACTAACCAATAAGGATTGCCCTTCAAAAATTCCTCTCATTATTAAGATGAGTCCTGATAGGACTACTCCAAAAAGCATCATTTTCTTTCTTCCAAAACGGTCACTGAATATCCCAGCTGGGACAAGGATCAAAGCTGTCGCTAATGATGTCATTGAAATAACCTGGCCATTTACTTGCTCATCATAACCAAGCTCCCGAACGTAAAAGTTATAAATCACCATAAAAACGCCTAAACCAATTTGTACAAAAACATTGGCTAATATCGTCAATCTTATGTTTTGATTGTAGCTTTTTATTTGTGAAGACCATTCTTTCAAAAATGGCATGAGAGTAATCTCCTTGTGATTATTTCGTATTCCTAAATATCATAATCTCTCCACATCCGAAAGTAAACAAAATTTTCACAAAAATAAAAGACCCTAGATAAGAGTCTTTTGTTTAATCACTTCATATAAAAATGGTACCGAATGAAACGCATATAATTTCTCAATAATTTCTGATTCCCGGAAAATCAGCAAACAGGGGACACTTTCCACTTCCCACTCTAATGCCAATTGGGGAATATAATTTAAATCGCATTTCCCCCACATTTGGTTAGGAAATAACTCTGCTACAACTTCAATCATTTTTCCAGCAACCTGACAAGTGCCGCACAAGGGAGTATAGAGGTATAAGATAAAATTGCCCTCTCCCTTTAATTTTTCGTTGATTTCATCTTTATTCCATTCTTGCATTTAGTTCCTCACCATCTCATTTATCCAAAAATTCAGCATGGACATCGATATTTGCTGCCAAAAGAACAGTCGCTAAGTGATGTTCCGGCGTCGTGGCAACCTCCCGATACATTTTATCAATATAAAGATGTTCTGCCTCTGGAAGCTCACGTATGAATTGTTTCCTTAGCTTTTCGCCAGCAGCATCGGCATCCACTAAAATGTACGCATCTTTTCCCGTAATATACTCGATTAGTTCATCTAATCGTGAGATGCTTATCGTTCCGTTTGTACAAATAATTTCAACAGGTTCTTTGACAATGCTTTGTACTTTTCGCTTATCAGTCGTTCCTTCAACGATAATAATCTTCTCTGCGTACATATCATTCATCTATATCACCTTTTGCCATTATGGTAACTACTATTATATGTTTTCGAGAACGGAGAGTTCATCTCCTGCCTTTTTGTAAAAAATACAAGGAATGATACTTTTCTCCTTCTTTTAAACAACTGACAGGTTGTTTTTAGTTAGTGTTTCAAAAAATGACAAAATAAATGAAAAACGCTCCTAAAAAGGAGCGCAGTTTAAATTAGTCTTCATTAATCATGCTTGCATATTCTGCTGCAGACATTAATTTTTCTACATCAGAAGCATCAGCTGGTTCAATTACAATCATCCATGCTTTTTCATATGGAGATTCGTTAACAAATTCAGGACTGTCGTTTAATTCTTCGTTAATTTCAACAACTTTTCCGCTGATTGGAGCGTATAACTCAGAAACAGTTTTAACGGATTCCACACTTCCAAAAGGCTCGTTCGCTGTCACTTCATCTCCTATTTCAGGAAGCTCAACGAAAACGATGTCACCTAACTCTGATTGTGCAAAATCAGTAATCCCTATACGTGCCTGTTCTCCCTCAATCTTTACCCATTCATGTTCTTTTGAATAACGTAATTCTTTTGGTGTAGCCATGTTAACCCCTCCATTATCAATTGATTGTTATATGTAGTTTTACATTACATACTTTGATATAAGTGTCTTACCATACCCATCAACTAAAGAACTTCTCATACTCCTCTTCCTTGAAGCCTAATGTCACCTTTTCTCCATCAGTAAGTAATGGACGCTTGATCAGCATGCCATCAGAAGCAAGAATATCAAGGAGTTCCTCATCAGAGGCAGTTTTCACCTTATCCTTTAACCCAAGTTCACGATACTTCATACCACTTGTGTTAAAAAACTTTTTAAGGTCTAAACCACTTTTTTTATACAGCTTCTCAAGCTCTTCTCGAGAAGGCGTATTTTCAACAATATGTACATCTTGATACGAAACATTGTGGGCATCTAGCCATTTCTTCGCATTACGGCATGTCCCACATTTCGGATACCAGTAAAAGGTTAATCCCATAATTTCACCTACCCCTGTAATGTTATCCATTTTGCTAAAGCTCTTTTCTCAAACTTTATTGCTTTGGAGCAAAAAAACAATATCTTTGTTGTCAATGATAATTAGTCGTAAATCATTTAGAAAAGAGCTTGCAAACTAGTTACGATGCACCAAATAGCTATTTCTACGTTAAAATCGGCAGTAGGATTTTAACAACACTCTTTACGAAAACAGCCTTAGCTAAAAGTTTCTATTTGCATAGTACCATATTGGAATAATCATCACAATGATTCACGAAAATTATAAAGCTCCCCTTGTAAAAGGGGAGCCTCGGAACATAATTTTTTTCTTACAGCACGTACTTTTCAGCATCAATAAGTTTTACAGAAGCTTCACGTTTTTTCGCAATCACATTTATTGGTGTGTGGCGAGTTAGCTTACGAAGGGTAGAAATCATCATGCGTAGCATATCTCCACTTTCAGCAGCAACTAATGTTTCTTTTGCATCTGCTTCAATTTTATTGAATGCTTCTTGGCAGAAGATTTGAGTGTAAAGAAGCTTTTGGTTGCTCTTTTCTAGGCCGTTCTTCGCAATCGCTTTTTCCGTACGAAGCACTGTAGATTCCATTGCATATACATTCGCCACAATATCAGCAATATTAACAAAGATTTCTTGTTCTTTTTCAACTTCTTTGCCGAATTTTTGAGCAGCTAAGCCCGCAGCAAGTAGGGCAATTTTCTTACCATTATTCACTAACATTTTTTCTTGCGCTAACGGCTCATCACCTGGCTCTTCAGGCATTAGCATCATCAATTCTTCTTGTAGCGCCATTGCCTTTTGGAATAATGGAAGTTCACCTTTTAGAGCTTTCTTCAAATATGTTCCAAGCACTAGTAAACGGTTAATTTCATTTGTTCCTTCGAAAATACGGTTGATACGAGAATCACGGTACGCACGCGCAATTTCATATTCCTCCATGAAGCCGTAACCGCCGTGTAATTGAACACCTTCATCCACAACATAGTCAAGAACTTCTGTGTTGAAGAACTTACCTAATGAGCACTCAATTGCGTACTCAGCGATTGAAGCAGCAACAGCTTTTCCACCGTTAACCTCTTCTTCAGTCAGTTTGCTCATACGCTCTTCAAATAATCCAACCGTACGATAAATGGAGCTTTCAGCCGCATATAGCTTGGAAGCCATAGTAGCAATCTTCTCTTTTGTTAAGTTAAAAGAAGATAGCGGTGTTTTGAATTGTTGACGTTGGTTTGTGTATGGAATCGTTACTTCTAAAGCACGTTTCGCTCCACCAAGAGCACCAACCCCTAACTTGTAACGACCGATGTTCAAGATATTAAAGGCAATGATATGACCTCTGCCAATTTCACCTAAAAGGTTTTCCACAGGTACCTGTGCATCCTGAAGAATCAATGTACGAGTAGATGAACTCTTAATCCCCATCTTATCTTCTTCCGCACCAGTAGAAACTCCTGGGAATTCTCTTTCGACGATAAATGCAGAGAATTTATCTCCATCAATTTTTGCATAAACTACGAATACATCAGCAAATCCAGCGTTTGTGATCCACTGTTTTTCTCCATTTAACACATAATGAGTACCAGCTGAATTTAATTTCGCTACAGTTTTTGCGCCTAGTGCATCTGATCCGGAGCTTGGCTCTGTTAATGCGTAAGCTGCAATCTTTTCACCAGTTGCAAGTTCTGGAAGATATTTTTGCTTTTGGTCTTCGTTTCCGAATAACACGATTGGAAGTGATCCAATTCCTACGTGTGCTCCGTGTGTGATTCCGAAACCACCAGCAATCGCCATTTTTTCAGCAATAAGGGCTGAGCTTACTTTATCTAATGCAAGACCGCCGTACTCTTCAGGTACGTCTGCACCAAGAAGTCCTAATTCTCCTGCTGATTTTAATAGCTTTACAGAACGATCGAATTCATGCTTTTCAAGATAAGGTACTTCAGGTAATACTTCATTGACAACATAATCCTCTGTTGTTTTTGCAATCATTACTTGCTCATCAGAAAAATCCTCTGGTGTGAATACTTGATCGTAGTTCACGTCTTCAATTAGAAAGCTTCCACCTTTAATTAGGTTTTCAGTTTGATTTGACATGTGATTATTCCTCCATTCTATTTAGGAGGGGAGCAAGAATCACTCCCCTAAAATTTGACTACAATAATTCAAATACTCCAGCTGCACCCATTCCTCCACCAATACACATCGTGACCACACCAAATTGTTGGTTACGACGTTTCATTTCGTGAATGAGAGATAGCGTTAATTTTGCACCTGTACAGCCAAGTGGATGGCCAAGTGCAATGGCGCCTCCATTGACGTTCACTTTTTCTTCATCTAAGCCAAGCTCTCGAATAACTTGAAGAGATTGAGAAGCAAATGCTTCATTTAACTCAAATAAGCCAATATCAGATAGCTCTAATCCAGCAAGCTTCAACGCTTTTGGAATCGCTACAACAGGACCAACACCCATGATTTCAGGTGGTACGCCACCAACGGCAAAGGATCTGAACTTCACGAGAGGAGTTAAGCCTTGTGCTTCAGCTTTTTCTCGATCCATCACTAAAACCGCCGCTGCTCCATCACTTGTTTGTGAAGAGTTCCCTGCTGTAACAGAACCTGTAACAGAAAAGGCTGGGCGAAGCTTCGCTAGTGTTTCAACTGTAGAATCAGCACGGACACCTTCGTCTTGGCTGAATAAAAATGTTTTTTCTACAAGCTTGTTGTTACTGTCCACATAACGATTCGTTACTTCAACAGGAACAATTTCATCCACAAATTTTCCTTCTTGAATGGCTCTAGCTGCCTTTTGATGACTGCGTACAGCAAAAGCATCTTGGTCCTCGCGGGAAATTCCATACTTCTTCGCCACTTCTTCAGCTGTATGTCCCATACCCATGTAGTACTCAGGCGCAGTTTCAGCCAATTTTGCATTTGGACGAACCACATGCCCCATCATTGGTACCATACTCATGGATTCGGCTCCACCAGCTAGGATAGTGTCTGCATGACCGATCATAATTTTTTCAGCAGCATAAGCAATCGTTTGAAGGCCTGATGAACAATAACGATTCACCGTTACTGCCGGTACTGTGTTAGGAAGTCCAGCAAGTGCCCCGATATTGCGGGCCATATTCAAACCTTGCTCCGCTTCTGGCATCGCACACCCAATTATCAAATCATCGATATT
Source organism: Bacillus yapensis (assembly GCF_005280205.1). Lineage (GTDB taxonomy): Bacteria > Bacillota > Bacilli > Bacillales > Cytobacillaceae > Robertmurraya > Robertmurraya yapensis. Next base: position 159,273 of record NZ_SUND01000001.1, read on the forward strand.
TCCTTCATAATTGCCCGCTCTTTTTAACGTTTCCTTAACCACAAGAGCCCCTAAATCGTCTGGTCGTACATTCGCAAGTGAGCCCTTTTTCGCTTTTCCGACCGGAGTACGGGCTCCTGCTACGATTACCGCTTCTCTCATCTCATTCCCTCTCTTTCATTCATATTACGAAACTATCTATCTATAGACTGTGAATACACCTATTTATATGAAATTCTTTTATGATTATAGGCATTAATTAGTTGCGCAATGGCTTTCCTTTTAAAAGCATATGCTGCATACGTTGCTGAGATTTCGGCTCTGCCACTAGGCTTAAGAAAGCTTCTCTCTCTAAATCTAGCAAATATTGCTCATCTACTTCTGTGCCATATGGAACCTTTCCACCTGCAATTACATACGCAAGCTTCTTCGCAATTTTCATGTCATGCTCCGAAATATAGCCTGAGTAGAGCATTGCTTGTGCCCTTAGTAATAACGTTGCGTAACCAGGTTCGCCAACAACTGGTACTTTCTTACGTACTGGCGGTGTATACCCTTGCTCAGAAAGGGCTAAAACGGCTTGCTTAGCATCATAAATTTGATGGTCACCGTTTACACTGATTCCATCAGCCTTGTTTAAGAAGTTGTTATCCCGTGCTTCCTCACCAGAAGTAGAGACCTTCGCCATCGCAATCGTTTCAAATACAGCGTTCGCTACCTTTTGAAGATCAAATTCAACTCCATTTGGCAGGCTGTTCAAATGCTTGATATAAAGCTCTTTGTTTCCGCCTCCACCAGGAATTAGACCAACTCCTGCTTCAACAAGACCCATATACGTTTCAGACGAAGCTTGGATATGTGCAGTAGGAAGACATACTTCTGCTCCTCCACCGAGTGTCATGCCAAACGGCGCGGCCACAACTGGTTTACTGCTGTACTTAATTTTTAAGCTCGCTTGTTGGAAATGGCGAACAACCATATCAAGTTCAAATACATCGTCCTGTGCTTCCATTAGGATCATCGCTAGATTCGCACCTACACAGAAATTCTTGCCTTGGTTTCCAATCACTAGCCCTTTGTAGTTCTTTTCCACTTCATCAATAGCAAAGTTAATCATCTGCAAAATGTCCAAGCCGATTGCATTGCTCTTTGAATGGAATTCAAGTAACGCTACGCCATCGCCAATATCAATTAAGCTCGCACCAGTGTTCTTTTTAATGACACCTTTTTGCTTTTTGATTTTTGCCAGATTCATAACCTTTGGATTTTCTTCTACTAATTTATACTCACCATTTTGGTAGAAATATAAGTCTCCATTCTCTTCTTCCTTATAAAAAGAAGTAAAGCCCTTGGCAAGCATATCTTTCACCCAAGCAGGAACGGTTAAGCCTTGTTCTTCCATTTTTTGCACGGATTTCTCAACGCCAATCGCATCCCATGCTTCAAATGGACCTTGCTGCCAACCGAAACCCCACTTCATCGCCCGGTCGATTGCAACGACATCGTCTGCAATTTGCCCAAGGAGGTCTGCTGAGTATACTAATACTGGACTATAAATACTCCATAAAAGCTCTCCTGCGCGATCTTTTGCATAAACAAGCGCTTTCAATTTATTCGCTACGCCTTTTGTTTGCTTTGCTAATTCAATTGACGGTGCTTGCAGTTTTTTCCGTGGTCCATATTCTAGTGTTGCTGGATCTAATTCGAGAATTTCTTTTCCTTGCTTCAAGAAAAATCCTTGGCCAGACTTGCTTCCTAACCAGCCATTTTCGATCATTTTCTGAAGAAAGGTTGGAATTTCAAATACTTCTTTTTCTGCTCCCTCTACTTGGTCGTACACATTTTTTGCCACGTGAGCAAATGTATCAAGACCGACTACATCAAGGGTTCTAAAGGTTGCACTCTTCGCTCTTCCAATTAGTGGACCCGTCACAGAATCTACTTCACCGACACTGTAGCCACCTTTTATCATTTCGCGAACAGTCACGAGTAACCCATACGTACCGATGCGGTTCGCAATAAAGTTCGGAGTATCCTTTGCCTCAACAACACCTTTGCCAAGAACGTCTTCGCCAAATGTTTTCATAAAAGAAAGAACTTCAGTATCTGTATGCTTTGTCGGAATCACTTCTAATAGTTTCAAGTAGCGTGGTGGATTGAAGAAGTGCGTTCCTAGGAAATGCTTTTGGAAGTCCTCAGAGCGACCTTCTACCATCGCTTCAACAGAAATCCCTGATGTGTTGGAGCTGATGATGCTTCCAGGTTTACGGTACTTATCAACCTTTTCAAAAATCTGCTTTTTGATTGCAAGATTTTCAACAACGACTTCGATTACCCAGTCCACATCTTTTAAGAGCACAAGGTCATCTTCAAAGTTCCCTGCTTGAATAAGGGTAAGATTCTTCTTTGAAGTAAGTGGTGCAGGTTTTTGCTTTAATAGTTTTTGAATAGCTGTTTCACTAATTCGATTACGTACTTGCTTATCTTCTAGGGTTAACCCTTTTACTTTTTCGGCATCTGTTAATTCACGAGGTACGATATCCAATAACAAGGTTGGGATTCCAATGTTTGCTAAATGCGCGGCAATCCCAGAACCCATGACACCAGAGCCCAAAACTGCTGCTTTTTTGATTTGTTGGACCAATGACTTCTCCTCCTTTTATTTTTGAATGAATACTCATTCATTTTTGTGATAAAAAAATTTTTGGCATAAATTTTATTTCATGACTTCACTTCAAAAAAGGACATCATGAAACATTCTAGATAATCTCATCATAAAATATTTAGACTTTTTCCGCAATAAATTTTTTGAAAATTTTCTTGATTCATAAGTCCATGCTAATTAGGAAATGTTATAGGTGTTACTTTGTATTTGGAGGTGTTCAAATGAGTAAAAAACAGAAAGATCCATCCAAGGCAGGAGTCAGTGCCGCTAGTGTGGAAGGCAATGCAGGTCCAGGAGCTGAAAAGGCACATAAGGATAAAAAGAACAGCCAGAACGATCAATTTAAACGCTAAAGATTAAATCAGAGATTTTTGCTCAAGATCGCCCTTCCCTCATCCAAGGGGGTCCACATCTTTAATCATTTAGATACCGCTCATATTTCGGAGAGTCCGTTTAGACAACGGGCTCTTGTCTTTTTTTCAAGCAAGAATTCGGATAATCATACCAAAAAAGGAAACAATATGGGTAGCTTTTTGGATAAGGGGACCTGTTCCAATGAAAATTCCATTCAAGAAAAAGAACACTGAAAAAGAAGCCCTAGTAAAAGTCTTGTCCAAATCTAATGATTACAGGCATCTTCATTTTACAAACGAAAAAACAAAAGTTGAGTTTTATTTAACTTTCATCGCAAGCCTCACCGATGAAAAAATCATTCACAAAGAGGCTCTTCCCTATTTGCTACATGGGGAGCTTTACCACCTTGATGATGTTCCAGAATTGATTCCCATTGCTGAAACAGAGATTTCTACGAATGCAAAAGATATTGAAAATAAACTGTTTAATGGTAATGTTCTTGTCCAAGTCGTGGGAAACGAGGAACAATTGTGTTTCTTTTCTGCGCAAAGAGAAGTAGGAAGAAACATTGGTATACCTGAGGTCGAATTTAGCGTCATTGGACCGAAGGAAGCCTTTGTCGAATCAATGAAACAAAATCTGAATCTTGTCAGAAAAAAAATTCCTGTAAAAGAGCTGATTATTGAAGAATTAACGATCGGAAAAGTGTCAAAAACAAAAGTCGCGATCATTTATCTTGAAGAGATTACCAATCAAGAAAATGTAAATACGGTACGCCAACGGTTACAGGATATTGACATTGACGGAATTACGGATAGTTCCTTTATTGTTCAAATCATCTCAGATAATCAAAATTCTCCATTTCCACAGATATTGGATACCGAAAGGCCGGATCGTGTAACCGCGGGTATTATTGAAGGAAAAGTAGCCATCATCGTTGACGGTTCACCCCACGCTTTAATCGGACCAACGACGTTAGTAGAATTGTTCAGTTCTTTTGAAGATTATTTTCTTAACTGGATCGTATCATCCTTTTTCCGATTGATTCGCCTTTTTGCCGTAACCTTTTCCATTTTGGTAACACCGATTTATGTGGCAACGTTAAGTTATCATTATGAGCTTATCCCTCGGGATCTATTGAGTGCATTGGTTGCGTCTCGACGAGCGATTCCTTTTCCACCGATACTTGAGGCACTTTTTCTTGAGTTAACGATTGAACTATTGCGAGAAGCCGGAGCTAGACTACCGACCAAGGTCGGCCAAACAATCGGTATCGTAGGAGGGATTGTTATTGGAACAGCAAGCGTAGAGGCTGGTTTAACAAGCAATGTCCTCTTGATTATCATTGCCTTAGCTGCCCTTGCCTCTTTTACAACCCCTGTGTATAGAATGGGTAATACAATTCGTCTACTGCGGTTTCCATTTCTATTATTTGCAGAGTTGTGGGGATTGGTTGGGATAGTATTATCTTTTTGTATCATGTTGACTCATCTTATCCGCTTAACCTCCCTCGGGAGACCCTATTTAGAACCCTTATATCCACCGAGGGGACAGGATATGAAGGATGCTCTTGTGAGGCTGTCATTTAAAAACCAAGCCAAACGCCCAGTTTTTTTACGTTCGAAGCAACCGGCACGATTGAATGAAAGAGATGCTAAACAGAAACAAGATATCGATGAATAGAGGTTTTGCATCATGAGTATAAGCATTCCTGAAAACAAAAAAATCTCTCCTTTTCTCGTCTTCTTTGTCGTGCAAAAGATGCAATTCGGGATCGGTATTTTAGGGTTTCAAAGAATTATCGCCAAAAACGCTGGGCACGATGCCTGGATATCGATTATCCTTGTCGGAATAGGTGTCCATATCGTGTTATGGGCTCTTTTTAAAATGTTAGAAACCGTAAATGGCGATATGATTTCCATCCATACATTTGTCTTTGGCAAAATCGTCAGTAAAATATTCGGCATTTTTTTTATTCTCTACTACCTCTTGTTAACAGTGACCGTCATTCGAACCTATGTGGAAATTATTCAAGTATGGATGTTTACTGACTTAGCGACCTTTTGGTTTTCCTTAGTCCTTCTCAGTGTAGTTGTCTACATTATTTTTGGAGGCTTCAGAACGGTAACAGGGATGGCTTTTTTCGGGATTGTCCTCCCCTTCTACGTATTTGCACTTTTTTTATTCACATTACCATATGCCGAATTTAATAACCTGCTTCCAATCTTAGATCATTCTATTTCCGATATTCTTTTAGGTAGTAAAAATATGTCCCTTACTGTATTAGGGTTTGAGTCTCTACTGATCTTTTATCCTTTTATAAAGGATCCAAAAAAATCGAAAAAATGGGCTCACCTGGCTGTTTTTTCCACAACTATGATTTGTCTATACCTGGCCATTCTGACATTTGCATATTTTCCAGAAAACCAACTGCAAAAAAACATTTGGCCAACCTTAACGATGTGGAAAATCATTATGATGCCGTTTGTGGAGAGATTTGAGTATATTGGCATTGCCAATTGGTGCTTAATTATTTTGCCGAATGCTAGTATCGCCTTATGGTGCTCTAGCCGTATCGTTAAAAGATTATTTTCGATTAAACAAAGAACAACTGTCCCCATTTTAGCTATCATTTGTTTAATCGCGACTAGCTTTCTATTCACTCGTAAACAGGTTAATCTTCTGAGTGACATGGTTGGACAAGTTGGGTTCTACCTTAATTTCATCTATTTTCCATTATTACTGGTAGCTACCTTGATTGCGAAGAAGGTGAAAAAAAATGAAGTTGGTTCATAAAATCATCATTTTGACATCTATCGCATTTTTGTTAAACGGATGCGTCAAGAAAGAAATATTAGATGATATTAATCTCATTGAGGCAATTGGATTCGATTATGCAGGAGAGGGTATGACGAGCGGGACAATTCTTTATCCCATTTACCAACCGGATCAACCTCCTGAAAACAAAACATTGACGGCGAAAGCACTGATTAAAAAATCAATCCTACAGGATATTCAGCTTCAGTCAGCCAACCCAATCGTAACGGGAAGTATGGAGGCTGTCTTATTCGCAAAAGAACTGGCTAGTAAAGATGGAGTTCTCGAATTAATTGATGCCTTTCAACGTGACCCTGGCGTGGGATCAGGACTTTATTTAGCGGTTGTTGATGGAGAGGCAAGAGAGCTGATGGAAGGCAATTATGGAGTTAGAGGCAACGCTACTTTTATCTCCAATTTATTAGAGAATAATATTGATAATGAGGATCTTCCAAAAACCAATTTGCAAAAATTCCTCTTTTCTTATTATCAAGAGGGACAAACTCCTTTTATGCCACAGTTAAAGAAAATATCAGATGAAAAGATTGAGTTAAACGGAATTTGTTTTTTTAAACACGGGAAAGTCGTTGAAACCATTAACCCGGACCAAATGTTCTTCTTCCGCCTTCTCGTAGATAAATACAGCAATGGATTACATCGGGTGCAAACTAAGGACGGGGAAGCGGCAATCCGAAGTATTCGTTCTACCCATAATTTTGATTTGAGTCAACATTCTCCGTTGGAGATCACTGTAAAAATAAAAGTTCAAGGAATCGTCAATGAGTACACAGGAAATGAAGTGAGGCCAGATCAGATTAAACTATTAGAAAAAGCCTTTACAGAAGAAATAAAAGAACAAAGTACAAAATTAGTTGAAATTTTTAAAGAGAAACAAATTGATCCAGTTGGATTTGGTCATTTCGTCAAGACACGGACGAGAAATTATGATTTGTCTAAATGGCTCGAGTCTGACTTGCAAAATCTTACAGTCAAGGTTGTGCCCCATGTAATGATTACAGAAGCTGGGGTGATTGAGTAAGAAGTTTTTTGAGGAGCGCTTATATGAATTTCTTTTGATTGACTACGATTGCTCGGTTTCAGCCAATCTTGGCATCAAACGGGGAGTATATGAAAATTTCTACTGATATGGTTCCTTTTTTCGGACAAAGCAAAAGAACGGGCATCCTAAGCGATGCCCGTTCCCTTATTTCTGGAAGCTCTAAAAACTTTACTCCGAAAACATGTATTTTTTATAGTGATAACGAATCGAAAAGATTAAGCTAATCGCTAGCATATTCCCCATCAACGCACTTCCTCCGTAGCTAATAAACGGCAGAGGAATACCTGTAATTGGAAGAACCCCAATCGTCATACCGATGTTCTGGAAGACGTGGAATGTAATCATGCTAATGACTCCTACACAAATATACGTGTAAAAAGAGTTTTTCGTTTCCATGCCTACTCTTGTGATGTGATAAATGAGCAAAAAGAATAAGCTGATTAAAACGCTTGAGCCGATAAAACCGAACTCTTCTCCAACGATACTAAAGATAAAATCCGTATGACTCTCAGGTAAATAAACCTCTCTCGTTCCGAAGCCTTTTCCACCCGTCTGACCTGAGCCTATGGCAAGAAGTGATTTCGTCAGTTGGTAACCAGTTGTACTGGAGTAATTATAAGGATCAAGCCAGGAATAAATACGGCCAAACTGATACTCTTTTACTCCTAGATATTTCTCTAACAAATCGGGCTTCCACAACACAAAATAAAAAATAACCGAGATCAGTGACACGCCAACCCCAAAGATTGGAACAAGGATTTTCCATGTGATTCCTGAAATAAAGACCATTCCAAGCATAATCGCAAGGAGTACCAAGGAAGTCCCTAAGTCAGGCTGCTGCATAACAAGCAACAGTGGTGCTCCTGTAACAATCCCGATTTTCAGAAGAAGCCATAAGTCTGTTTGGATCGTCTTATCCAACGTCTTCTCATGATGATCGACGATCGTTCTTGCCAATGCGAGAATTAAAAACACTTTTACAAATTCCGAAGGCTGTAGGGAACCTATACCTGGTGCTCGGAACCAACTTTTTGCCCCATTGATAACCGGTGCGATACTGTCCGGCGCCACAATCAAAAACGCAAGCAATGCTAAACCGAGCCCATATACATACCAGGATAGTTTTTTCAGTTGGTCTGAATCAAAGTTAATGACAGTAGCAATAATTCCGCCGCCAATAACATACCAAACAATTTGTTTTAGTAAAAAGTTTTCACCATACTGCCCTGTTGATTGGGCACTATATATCGAAATACAGCTTGCAACAAATAATAAAAACAAAATAAAGATTAAATTAAAGTCTAACTTGGAGGACGTATTCTTATCGGTAGTCATGATGAATTCTCCTTAAGGTCTTGTACAATACTTCATTATATTTTTTTAAGAAAGAAATCACAACTTTTTATAAAGTGTTGGTTATTTTTACAAAATATCTTCTAATTACATCGTCCCTAACCTGTTCCAAATTCGTTGGAACTTGCGGGATAGAATACCCAATATAAAGAGGTGTTGTCACAAAACGCGGGACAATTTTCGCGAATATTGCATTATCCACATGGTAAAAAAAGATGTTATAGCTATTCGCTCGAAAAATAAAATCGTTCAAAATATAGTGGGCTGCTACTTGGATATAGTTCGCAAAGGACTCAATTTGGTTGAGGTCCGTCATTTTTACATTAAATTCATAAAATCCAACTTTTGGCTCGGTTGATAGAGAAAAAACAACACCATTTTCCTCGTGAATTTCATTTCCTTCAAAAACGGAAGCTGTCACATTTTCCATATAGTCGATCGATTTCAATCCAACAAGTTGCATATGCGGATGGGCAATCGTTCCTCCGGATAAAGGGCCATGGTTCTTGAAAAATAGAACAGACTCAAAACGTCCACTTTTCTCCATTTCAAACCAGTGCTTAATAGCAAAGGTAAACAATTTTACTAAATGTTCCTTTGAGTACATCGAAAGCTCACTCGAACAATCATCCGTTTCAATTAAAACCGTTTGATAAGCATTTTCTAGCACTGGATACTTATTTTTCAAGAGAATAATAGAATCCTCTACAGCAATAATATCGGTAAGCTCTTCTCTCGCACAAAATGGACAACTTGTATTTTTATTGCGAATACTTTCCGGTTTCTGTACCCCTATTGATGTATTAAACAATAAATGTGTATCCTTCATTCCCTCACCCACTTTATTTTTCAGGTTAATAATATGATTATATTTTTTTCTTTATTGTATTGGATATTTTTCATTTTCGCGAGCTTTTCAATCCAAGTGCATAATGTGAACAACATGTGAACTCTTTAAACAAAACTAAACAAAACTTAACGAAAAGTAACTAAAGTCACAGTGCCTAAACAAAAAGTTTAGTAAGTTGGGAATGAGAAAAATGCTGGGGGGGCTTGTATTGCAAGAAGAAACCTATACACCAGATGAACTTGCCAAGTTATTTAAGATATCCAAGCATACGGTTTACGAGCTTATTAAACGAGGAGAGCTTCAAGCTTTTCGTGTAGGCAATAAGATGCGTATTGAAAAAACCGAGGTGGAACGATTTAAAAATCTCGATTCATCATCAGGAAAAAAACATGAGTATTCTACTAGTTTACAAATCGCTGGTAGTCATGATTTTTTAATTGAGCATTTAATCAAGTATGTAACGAAACAGGCAGATTTCCTAACGATTCAGCCTACTTATATTGGAAGTCTTGAGGGCTTGTTGATGCTCTATCGGGGAAGCTGTGATGTAGCGGCTCTTCATCTCCTTGACCCGTCATCGGGTGATTACAATCTTCCTTTTATTAAGATGTTCTTTGTTCATGAACCACTAACGGTTATTCGGTTAGCAAGTCGGGAACAGGGGCTCATGATCGCAAAAGGAAACCCAAAAGGTATTCAGGATTGCCGGGACTTAACACGTAAGGATATCACTTTTGTCAATCGGCAAAAGGGCTCTGGAACTAGGTTCTTATTGGACTATACATTGGCAAACGAGCATATAGCACCTTCTTCTATCAAAGGTTATGAAAATGAAGAATGGAATCATCTTTCCACAGCTTCACAAGTCAGTCGTGGAATTGCCGATACTGCTTTAGGCATACGTTCTGCAGCCGAACAGCTTAACTTGGACTTTATTCCAATTAAAAATGAGCAATTCGATTTAGTCCTTCGCTGGAACAAAAAGAATGAAGAAGCACTACAGCATTTACTCGATATTATCCAATTGACTAGCTTTGAAGAAAGCATTCGCAATCTTGAAGGCTATAACACAGAAGAATTTGGGAAAATCATTTTTGAGAAAAAATAGGAGGAATATCAAAATGAATTTTAAACGTTTATTATCAACATCCTTAATCGCATTCTTACTCCTATTCCTAGCAGCATGTGGGAATACAGACAGCAACAAGACTAAAGAAGCAGAGAAAGCTACTGCAGCAACAGAAGAACAGGTAGAAGTCACTGACTTAATTTTAGCAACAACAACAAGTACGCAAGATAGTGGATTGCTTGATGAGCTTATACCAATGTTTGAAGAAAACTTCCCTTACAAAGTAAAAACTGTTGCCGTAGGTACTGGTCAAGCGCTGGAAATGGGTGTTAACGGAGAAGCTGATGTGCTTTTAACTCACGCTCCTGCTTCTGAGCAAGAACTCGTCGATAATGGCGATGTTCAAAATTATAAGCGTGTCATGTACAACGATTTTATCATCGTAGGTCCAAAAGCTGATCCTGCTGGTGTAAAAGGCCTTGCAATTAATGAAGCTTTCCAAAAATTGTTCGATAGCAGCGCTGTTTTTGCATCTCGTGGAGATGATTCTGGTACACATAAGAAAGAATTAGAAATTTGGAAATCAATCAATGTTACGCCAACAGAAAATGCTTCTTATTTAGAAACAGGGCAAGGAATGGGTAATACTCTACAAGTTGCTGCTGAAAAGCAAGGCTATGTCTTAACAGATAGAGCTACTTACTTAGCGCAAAAAGCAAACTATCCAGATATGGACATTGCCATTGAAGGTGACGATGCTTTATTAAATATTTATCATGTCATGGAAGTTGATCCTGCTAAAAATGAACAAATCAATAATGACGGCGCGAAAGCATTTGTTGAATTTATCGTAGACGAGGATACACAAAACTTCATTGAAGAGTTTGGTAAAGAAGAATACGGAGAATCCTTGTTCTATAAATATACAGAGTAATAGTTACAAAAATGCTTAGTGTAATAATAATGCTAGGCTTTTTTTGAAAAACCAAAAAACATTTGAACTTTGATTAAAAAAGAGAGTTGAAGACCGATGGACTTACTACTTAATGGATTAAGACGCGCAATGGAAATGCTTGCTTCTGGTGATCCAGAAATCTATGAAATTACATGGAGAACCCTACGTATTTCTTTGACAGCAATCTTGATTAGTACTCTCATAGGAATTCCGCTTGGCATTCTTTTTGGGCTAACCAAGTTTCCTGGAAGAAAGCTACTATTAGTATTCATTAATATTGGCATGGGTCTGCCTCCCGTTGTCGCAGGTCTTTGGATTACCATCTTCCTATGGCGGGCAGGTCCACTCGGACACCTCTCTCTTTTATATACTCCGATAGCTATCGTCATGGCCCAAGTGCTTGTATCCTTGCCGATATTAATCGGGCTCACCTCAAGCGCTTTTCAGGAAATTGATGAAAAAATGCTGATGCAAATTCGGGCATTAGGGGCGACCAAGCTGCAAATGTTGAAAATTTTACTGTTGGAAACAAAGGTTGCTATTCTAGCAGCTGTCATTGCTGGCTTTGGTAGAGTCATCGCTGAGGTTGGAGCTGCGATGATGGTTGGTGGTAACATCCGAGGAGATACACGAATTTTAACGACTTCAATCGTGATGGAGGTTTCCAAAGGGAATTTTGATGTTGCCTTTGCCCTTTCCTTCATTATTATGACATTAGCCTTTATTGTGACATTTTGCTTAACGTTCCTGCAACAAAGGAGTCGAAAAATATGAGTACACTACTAAAATTAGAAAATATGACCTATGGTGTTCAGGATAGAACCATTCTTCAGATCCCTTCTCTCTCGATTGAACAAGGAGAAATCATTGGGATTATGGGTCCAAATGGAGCTGGAAAAAGTACTCTATTAAAAATTTTATCTCTACTCGATTCCCCAAGAGATGGTTCTCTATTTTTTAAGGATACGAAGCTCTCTGCCCATAAGGTCACGATCGAAATGAAGCGAAAATTTGCGATAGCCTTACAACAATCCTTATTACTAAACACATCAGTCTATCAAAATGTGGCCCTCGGTTTAAAAATTCGCAAGCTACCGAAGAGAGAAATTAACGAGAAGGTCGAATACTGGCTAAACAAATTTAATATTGCTCACCTTGCCAAAAAGCATGCTTATCATTTATCTGGTGGAGAAGCTCAAAGGGTCAATCTTGCAAGAGCAATGGTGATCGAGCCTGAAGTATTGTTTTTAGATGAACCATTTTCTGCCCTCGATTTCCCTACAAAGGTGCAGCTTCTGAAAGAATTGAAGGAGATTTTAAAAGCAACCGAAACAACGACAGTATTTGTTAGTCATGACCTATTAGAAATAAAGTACCTTACCGATAGACTTGCCATACTTATGGATGGGGAAATCAAGCAATTAGGGAACACCTTAGATGTAATTGAACATCCAAACGAAATCACTGCTCCCTTTATCCAGGAGTGGAAGGAATTTATCCTTTAAGTTAAGAAACGTGAGCCCCAAATAAAAAAGAAGAGTAGCATGTGAAGTGAACATGCTACTTTATATATATAGGAGGTTTGGGTTGTTTGGGTTACTAACATACGGGAAAAATTACGTTTTGGCTATGCCTCAACTGGGTATAAGATTAAAGAATATCCACTTGGATAAGGATAGCGATTAATAATTGAAGTAATAATTGGATAGATACTGCTACGTCTGTGTCAGTAGTTGATACTTCGATATCACGGGAGTTTTCAATGCAAATTGTTTGACGATTAACTTGTTGGATTTGTGAGAATTGAAGTAAATCTTGTGTGATTGATTCAGCTTGTTCATCATCTGCAATTGTGATGTTGATGACAAGTGCAATCGCGATTTGGATAGCTGCTTGAATAGAAACTGCTACTTGAGTATCAGTTGTTGATACTTTAATGTCACAGCTGTCTTTAATGATAATACGTTCATTTGATCTTTGTTCAATATCTGAAACTTGGTCAGCATTTTGAAGAATAGCAGCTTCGTTATCAGAAAAAGGGAATTGGCTAGTTGGGTCTAGCGCGTTAAATCTTCTGAACTCGCCTCCAACATTGCCTCTTCCACATTGGCATGAACTGTGGCCGCATGTATTGCATCTGCTAGATCCGTATCTTTCATCTTGTACGTACTCTGTTCTTCCACCTAACATTCATATCTCTCCTTTGCTTCTTATTTTTTCTTTCTTACTTTGTCCCTTAAAGTTCTTCGGGTTCTTTTTGCTTTCTCAACTGTTTCTGGTGAAACTGATTCTTTTTTGGCTTGTGACCTGTTCACAAATTCATTTACTTGTTGTTCCAAGTTTTTGTATAGATTCCTGATTTGATCTTTATCCTCAGTTGAAAGTTCCCTTAACTTTAAGCCATCTTTTTTAAATACATCCTTTACACGCATTCCAAGTAGTGCTTTGGACACCTCTTGCATTTTGTCATTCATTTCTCCCAACCATCTCACCCCCTTGAGCGCTTATATTAATTCATATGCCGATGCCCCACTACGGTTGTGGGCTCTTCCACTAGTCCACATAGAAAAGGCGTTTGCACGATGGAAAAACGCCCTTAGTTCAATCTCCATGATTCACTTCTAACCAGCGAGATAGTCCAATATATATATAAAGTACATACAAGCAATTGATCTACTTTTGCCTCGGAAAGAAATGGAGGAATTCTATTGCATAATAGAATGAATTTTTTCCCTTATTTTAATGGTTGGTTTTTTGGAATTATCTTCACGTTAATCATCGCTGGACTCATCTCTACCTACTCCCGCCCACTTACTCCTGGACAACTAAAAGATTGGTCCGATGAAGTCACAACAAATGATTTACTCGTTCGCATCCTCCAGACGGAGAATCACTATTTTTATCATGGAACAGAAGAAAATTGGCCTTACTCATTTTCCGATCTTGCCTTCGCATTCTTTGCCAATGTTAAACCAACTGATATCCGTACCTTTCTCGGGAGAGAGCTCCCTGGCTACTCTATTTTTGATACAGAAATTGTCGTGGCTGGGGAAGGCACCGATTTCACTACTTTACCAATCGAATCCGCACCACCTATGGAAGTTTTATTAAAAGAACGAGAAATTGCGGAAGAGAGATTACAAGCCGAAGAAAATGAGCCAACTCCAATTGCACCTGGAAAAAGACCTGTCCTCATTTACCACACGCATAGCTGGGAATCATTTATGCCTTTACTAAAGGGTGTTACTGAACCTGTTAATGCAGTAAGTTCTAATGACAAGGTGAATATAGTCGGTGTAGGCGGGATGCTTGCTGATGCACTGAATCAAAGAGGAATTGGTACGGTGCACGATACAACGAATATGACGGAAAAATTGTTTGAGAACAATTTAGACTACTATGACTCTTATACTCTGTCTCGTAAAATCGTACAGGAAGCAATGGCGACCAATAGCGACTTGAATTTTCTCATTGATATTCATCGTGATGCATCTGAGAAAGATATAACAACGAAAGTGATTAATGGAAAATCCTATGCCAAACTGTTTTTTGTTGTAGGTAAGGAGCATAAAAATTATGAACAAAATCTTCAAATCGCGATGGAGCTCGATAAGAAATTAAAGGAAAAATACCCAGGCATAAGCCGAGGCGTTTTAAAGAAAGGAAAAAATGAAGGAAATGGGATATACAATCAAGACCTTTCCGATCGCGCCTTGTTAGTCGAATTTGGAGGAGTAGAGAATGAATGGTCAGAGCTGCAACACAGTGTCGAAGCCTTTGCAGATATTTTTAGCGCATACTACTTTGAAGCTGAAGCTGTCAACGGGACCCCTTAGAAAGATTTCCTTCTTTCCAGTATACTAGAGGAAAAAAAAGCTGGTGACAAAAATGAAATATGCGATTATAACAGGCGCTTCAAAAGGGTTAGGTGCAGCAATATCCACAAGATTAATAAACGAAGAGTTTGGCATCTTTTCTGTCTCAAGAAAAGAAAATGAGGATTTACGGAAGCTTGCAGAGGATAAGAAGCTATTTTATGCTCATTTTCGATGTGATTTTTCAGATCCAAAAAGCATTGAAATAACTTTTACTGAGATTGTGAGAAAATTAAGCGGTACGAATGAGTTATGGGTATTTAACAACGCAGGGGTTGTGGAGCCGATTGAAACAGTTGGCAAGCTCGCTCCCGAGTCTGTCGTGCAAAATCTTAACATTAATTTCCTTGCCCCTATTCTTATCACTAACCTTTTGACACAACGCTTAGCGAAATCTAAAGTAACTTTTATTAATGTAACATCAGGTGCAGCAGAACGTCCTATCCATGGCTGGAGCATATACTGTAGTACAAAAGCAGCTGTGAACATGTTTACTCAAGCAGGAGCACTAGAGCAAGAAACCTCTAATGGAAATCACGTTATGATTGGATTCAGCCCTGGCATTATGGACACAGATATGCAGCAGACGATTCGTTCCTCTTCTAAGGAAGCCTTTCATGATATTGAAAAGTTTAAGAGCTATAAGGAAGAAGGACATTTGCGTAGTGCTGATACTGTAGCGAATGCACTAATCGATTTATTACTTTCAGGGAAAGTAGTAAATGGCGAAATCTATCATATGAATAAATTAATTTAGATTTCCATGAATAAATCTCTCAAAGGCGGTAATACTATTAACACAAGTGTAATTCCCCCTTTTTCTGGACCTCTTAATTGAGAGGTCTTTTTTTTGCATAATTCAAGAACGTAAATGACAAAATAAAGAAAAAAGGAGTTATGCAGATGACCAAAAAATATAACAAGGGAAGTAAAAATCAAAACGCACCTGATACAGAATTCTCTCAAGAAATAAGTGGAGATAATAGCAAAGGAAACAAAAGAAATAAGGATAAGAAGTCAAAAACAGACGTAAAGAAAACTCGACCATAATTTTGGTCGAGTTCTTTATTTTATAGGGAAAGGGATACTTCACATATTATAAGAACAGCTTTGTTTGTTCCTACTTTAATTCAGCTAAAATCTCTTCAATCTTAGCGAGTTCAGATTGCAAGCCGCCACCACTTAGGTACCAAAGTGGACCGTCAAGATAGATGATGTGGTTATTTTTATATGCTTCTGTTTTCTTCACGATATCGTTTTCCATATCTGCTTCGATGTTAGACTCTCCACCTGTAGCTGCTGTACGGTCGATAACGAACAATACTTGTGGGTTAAACTCAAGAATTGCTTCGAAGCCGAAGTTTGAACCGTGAGAAGAAGCTTCGATATCTTCAGTTACTGGCTTGAAGCCATAGATGTCATAGATATAACCAAAACGAGAGTTTGTTGCGAAACCAGATAATTTTCCTTCGTTGTACATGGTTACTAATGACGTATCATAGTTACCAGCTAAAGTCTTAACTTCTTCTAATGCAGCATCAAATTTTGCAAGATACTCTCTCGCTTCTGCTTCTTTTCCAAACATTTCTGCCGCAAGGTCTACTGAAGCTAAGAATGTGTTCCAGTAGTCATCTTGGGAAGTACCAACAAATACAACTGGTGCAATTTCTTTTAGTTCTTCATAAAATGCTGATTGACGACCTGAGATAAAAATAACATCTGGAGCCATTTCAGCGATATCTTCTAGTAATGGCTCTTTTAAATTACCGATGCTCTTGTATTCGTCTGCAGAATAAGCTTGAAGGTGTGATGGTAAGTTAGAGTCTTTTGCAACCCCTACAATTCCTTCAACTCCAAGTGCATCTAGTGTATCTAAGAACCCGTAGTCAAATACGGCAATTTTTTCTGGCATTTTATCGAATGTCACATCTTCAAAATTCACTGTACCGCTTTCTTCACTTTCAGAAGAAGCAACTGTAGATGATACAGTCATTGGATAAGCTGGACTTTGTTCCCCTGCTACTTCCGTTTCTGCTGATTGTTCTTCAGTAGCTGTTGTATCCTTCTCTTCTGTTTTTGTTTCTTCGCTTGAACTACATGCAGCAAGTGTTAAAAACATTGCTACTAATAAGCTAGCTAGTAACCATTTTTTCATGATTCTTCTCTCCTTATGTATTTTTCTTTTTATACTGGTAATGATAATCATTATCACTGATAACAATTCTCATTATAAAGACAGGATTCTATTCCGTCAATACCATCTTGTAAAATAATTGAAAATTTTTAATCGCACATCAATATAAGCAATTATTGGACTCTATCATAGCCCTATTCGAGCGGTTCCATTTCCTAAAAAAGCCTAGAGAAACCAGTTAAACTAAACTTTTCTCTAGGCTCTATCGAATTACGTGTGAGAATTAAAGTAAACACAAATGCGACATCCATTTTGTTCTTGAATGGGAATATCCATATCGTATATATCGCGCAAGGCATCAGAGTTAATGATTTCATGAGTTGGTCCATTTTTCACAAGTTTTCCGTCCTTCAATGCAACAATACGATCTGAATAGACAGACGCGAAATTGATGTCATGCAAGACGATGACAACAGTCTTCCCAAGCTCATCTACAAGTCTACGTAAAATCTTCATAATTTGGACAGAATGCTTCATATCTAAGTTATTTAGAGGCTCATCAAGTAAGATATAGTCTGTATCTTGCGCGATAACCATGGCAATAAATGCACGCTGCTTTTGACCACCTGATAATTCATCTAAAAACTTATCCTGCATCTCATTCAGGTTCATATATTCAATCGCTTGATCTACAAATTTTTCATCTTCTGCTGTAAGTCGGCCTTTTGAATAAGGATAGCGTCCAAAAGCAATAAGCTCTCGTACCGTCAATCGA
The DNA here is from genome assembly GCF_005280205.1 of Bacillus yapensis. Taxonomy (GTDB): domain Bacteria; phylum Bacillota; class Bacilli; order Bacillales; family Cytobacillaceae; genus Robertmurraya; species Robertmurraya yapensis. Next base: position 177,159 of record NZ_SUND01000001.1, read on the forward strand.
ACATTAATATAGTTTGATTGCTTCAGGATGGAAACACGTCTTGCAAATTCATTCGATTTCCATTTTTGCACATTATTTTGATCGAGTAGTACTTCTCCCGTATCGGCATTTAATAAGCGGCTTACCATAGAAAGGAGTGTAGACTTACCCGCACCGTTTGGACCGATAAACGATGTAATCGTGCCAGATTCTATTTTGACAGATACGTCTTCTACAACAGGCTTTTTCCCAAATCGCTTCGTTAACCCTTTGATTTCAATCATCCTGCTGCCCTACTTTCTTTTAATAATAAGTAAATAAAGTAAATACCACCAACAAAGTTAATAATGACACTTAATGTCGTACGTAATTCTAAAATATGCTCAACTAAGAATTGTCCCCCGACTAAGGCAATAATACTAATTAAACTTGCTCCTAAAATTAACACAGAATGCTTATATGTAACCAAATACTGATACGACAGATTTGCCACAATTAAGCCAAAAAACGTAATTGGACCTACTAGAGCCGTTGAAGTGGCAATTAATACAGAGGATAAAACCAATATATTCATCACCATACGGTCATAATTGACACCTAGGTTGATCGCATTTTCTCGCCCAAGTGACATGACATCTAGTTTCCCCATAATGCGATAACCGTAAATAAACGCTAATAGCAATATCCCAATTGAAATATATAATAAGTCAGCCTTAACATTTGTGAAGGTCGCAAATAAGCGACTTTGCAAGCTTAAATATTCCACAGGATCAATCAGCACTTGCAGGAAGGTCACAAAGCTACCTAACAGCGTCCCTAAAATCATTCCGATTAAAAGGAGTAAATAGATAGGGTGCTTATCGGCACGGAATAAGAATCGATATAAAACCAGTGCGAATAGTACCATTGCTAGAATGGCGACACCAAAATTTAAATATCTGTTCAATACCCATATCGACATGGACCCTGCAAAAAAGTAAATGATTGTTTGGACTACTTGGTACATGGAATCGAGGCCCATTACGGAAGGAGTTAAAATTCGGTTGTGAGTAATGGTCTGGAACACCACGGTCGAATACGAAATAGCAATCCCTGTTACAACCATTGCCGAAATCTTAATCATTCGTCTTGGAAAGGCGTAATCAAAACCACCTTTAATATCATAAAATGCATACAGTAATATACTAACAATTGCTAGAACTGCTAAGAGAATCAACTTCGTACTATTTTTTCGCATAGGCTCTCCCCCTAAATAACATAATTAAGAAGATCGCACTACCGATTACGGCTACTGTAACGTTAACCGGAATCTCATAAGGATGAATAATAACACGTCCTAGAATGTCACAGATTAATAGAAAGACGATTCCGAGTACAGCTGTGTGTGGAATGGTTTTTCGTAAGTTATCACCCAAATAAAGAGAAACAATATTAGGTACAATCAAACCCAGAAACGGAATAACCCCTACAGTTAGTACGACAGTTGTAGAAATAATAGCAACAAGGATCAGACCGATATTTAAGACAAGCTTGTAGCTAAGTCCTAAATTTTTCGCAAAATCCTCCCCCATCCCAGCAACGGTAAATTTATTGGCATACAAATAGGCTAAAATAACCGCTGGAATACTTACATAAAGAAGCTCATACCGTCCTGATATAACTAGTGTGAAGCTTCCCATTAACCATGATGAAATATTTTGCAGAAGATCTGCTTCATATCCAAAGAATGTTGTAATCGAGGACAAAATGTTCCCATACATGATCCCGATTAGTGGCACGAAAATAACATCTTTAAATTTAACACGATCTAGAATTTGCATAAAAACAAGGGTTCCTGCTAAAGCAAAGGCGAAGCAGAAAATAATTTCCTGCAAATATGTTGTATTTGTAAAAAATAGCATAGAAATTAAGATTCCTAGTTTCGCAGCATCTAGTGTTCCGGCAGTCGTTGGAGAGACAAATTTATTTCTGCTCAAAGACTGCATAATTAAACCGGCAATACTCATTCCTGCCCCCGCCAATATGATTGCCATTAGACGAGGCACGCGACTAATTAGGAAAATTTGTGTTTCATCTGACTCCCAATCTAGCAAATCGCTCGGCTTAATATCAATGGCTCCAATAAATAGCGATAGAAAAGACAGGACTATAGCTGCAATTATCAACATCCAAAGTCTCATGTATAATCCTCTTTATCTGGTTATTCTTGGAACGATAATTGAAAATGATTATCATTCTAAGTACGGTTTCATTATAAATAAAAAATTTCCAAAATTCAACCGTTAAAAGGTAGAAAGAAGAGGTCGATGAACGAAATTGTAATTTTTTTGACAAATATTCAATTATGGCTCTCTAATCATTCTTCATAGATCATTCTTCATAGATCATTTTTCTTGTCATACCACCATCAATGACCAAATTCTCACCTGTCACAAAATCATTCTCCGTTAAATACATGCAGCCCCTCGCAATATCCTCTGGCTTCCCGACCCGTTTCGAGAAGTGCTGAGCATGGTCTCTTTCAGATAGTTGCCCATAGTCTCCCGTTTCAATCCAGCCAGGAGAAATGGCATTAACTGTAATGCGGTCCTCTGATAGCGATGCTGCTAATGCATGCGTAATCGCCACAATGCCACCCTTTGAAGCAGCATAAGCTTCTGAATTGGGCTCTGACATGATTGCTCTCGTTGAGGCAATGTTAACAATCGCTCCACCATTTGCGTTCTGGCGCATATATTTAGCCGCTTCCTTTGAGCAAATGAAGACGCTTCTTAAATTCGTATTAAGAACATCGTCCCATTCGGTCAGTGATAAATCATACACATTCTTGAACTTGCTAATTCCTGCATTGTTTATAAGAATATCGATGGTTCCATATTTATTTATCGTTGTTTTCATTAAGTTTTGGATGTCTTCTTCACTTCTGACATCCGTTCGGACGAATTTAGCATTAAGTTGTCGTTCTAGCTCTTTTCCTTTTTCTTCGTTGATATCTGCTAGGACTACTTTTGCTCCCTTTTCTGCATATGCGAGGGCTATACCTCTTCCGATGCCATTTGCTGCTCCCGTTACAATCACAACTTTATTCATGTCATTCCCTCCTATTTATTCTCATTTTTACAGAATAAGGAATCCCGTGCAAATAATAAAGACGCTCACATTTGTGAGCGCCGCTAGTTCGTTAATTCCTATTCTTTATCAATCCATTTCGTCACTTCTGAAACAGCTCTTCTTTTTCTAGGAGCTGGTGTCATATCAGGATAGCCTACATAGACAAATCCGACTACCTCTCCCTTGTCTGATAAACCAAATTGCTTGCTCATTTCCGGATCGTAAGCAGGCTTACCAGTTCTCCAAACTGCCCCAAGTCCTAGAGCATGAGCTGCCAAGAGCATGTTTTGAACCCCTGCATGAACAGCTGCATACTCTTCTTGTAAAATAATTTTGTCACCTTCACTCGGTTCAACCGCAGCGACAATAATAACTGGAGCACGAAATGGATTTTTTCGCGCTTTTTCCAGTTTACCCTGATTTTCTTCAGTACTCGGATCATCCATCCCCTTTGCTGCGATTCGCGCAAGTGTCTCCCCTAGAGGTTTACGTCCATCGCCCGTTAAAACAAAAAATCGCCAAGGCTCTGTTCGATGATGATTCGGTGCCCATGTAGCCGCTTCTATGATTTGTTCAATGAGTTCTTTCGGTACTTCCTTATCTAGCTGTACTTTCCCAATGCTTCGTCTTGCTTTCAGTGCTTCAAATAGTTCCATTTCTCCTACCTCCATTTCAAAATCTATTAAAGTATATGTAGCTGTTTTCGTTAATTACCTTTTTTCGGACATCTCTTGCTGTATCTAGTAGTTTAGTATACATGATTTTTTAAAAATGAGTGGCGGTAGATACTTTCTTCTGAAAAAAGAGTACCCCTAATCGGATACTCTTCTACCAAACTTAAAGCTTCACCTTTTGCAACCGCAGCGCGTTTAAAACAACCGAAACCGAACTAAATGCCATCGCCGCCCCGGCTAACCAAGGAGCAAGGAATCCAACGGCAGCAATTGGAATACCTAGTGTATTATAACCAAATGCCCAGAAGAGGTTCTGCTGAATATTGCGGATGGTTTTTCTACTCATAAAAATGGCATCGGCAATACTATTTAAGTCGCCTCGAATCAGGGTAATATCAGCGGCCTCCATCGCCACATCGGTTCCTGTTCCAATTGCCATACCAATATCCGCTACAGCTAGGGCTGGAGCATCGTTAATACCATCTCCGACCATCGCAACCCTCTTCCCTTGTGCTTGCAGCTTCTTCACTTCATTCGCTTTTCCTTCAGGAAGAACCTCCGCGATATAATGGTCAATTTCCACCTTTTTCGCAATTGCCTTTGCCGTTTCTTCATTGTCCCCTGTAATCATGTACACGTCTAAGCCCATGTCCTTAAGTCGCTTGATCGCTGCCACAGATGTATCTTTAATCGTATCAGCCACCGCAACAAGTCCTGCAAATTGGCCGTCCACGGCAACGAGCATCGCTGTCTTGCCTTCTTTTTCTAACCCGTTCATTTGCTCTACTGCCGGACTGAAATCAATGTCTTTGAGACCCATCAATTTTCGCGTTCCAACATAGAGCTCCTGTCCACCAACAATGGCACGAATACCGTACCCAGGTATTGCCTCAAAATCAGACACATCTTTTAACTCAATTCCTCGCCCTTTTATGCCTTCAACAAGAGCCACCGCTAGCGGATGTTCTGATTTTCTTTCGGCACTTCCTACCAATGCTAAAAATTCCGCCTCATTCATTTCCGTAAAAACGTCGGTTAATACAGGTGTTCCATTCGTCACAGTTCCTGTTTTATCTAACACAACTGCTGTGATGCGGTGCGTCATTTCTAAGTGTTCTCCACCTTTAAACAGAATGCCAAACTCCGCAGCACGACCTGATCCTGCCATAATCGATGTAGGAGTTGCCAATCCAAGTGCACACGGACAAGCAATAACAAGAACCGCGATCAGTTTTTCCAAGCTTTCAGCAAAATTTCCTGGTGTGACAAAAATGAACCAAACGAGGAAAGTAAGAACCGCAAGTCCTACCACAATTGGCACGAATATCCCTGAAATCTTATCAGCTAATCGTTGGATCGGCGCTTTAGATCCTTGTGCCTCTTCCACCACCTTGATAATTTGCGCAAGAGCGGTATCTTTCCCGACCTTAGTTGCCTTCACCTTTAGGAAGCCATTTTTATTAATGGTAGCTCCAATTACATCATCACCAACATTTTTATCAACCGGGACACTTTCCCCAGTTAACATCGACTCATCGATTGCCGAGAACCCTTCTGTAATTACGCCATCCACTGGTATTTTTTCACCAGGCTTCACGTGAAAAATATCTCCGCTTACGACTTCCTCTAATGGAATTTCAACCTCGACTCCCTCACGCTCGACAATAGCCGTCTTTGCCTGTAAACCCATCAGTTTTTTAATCGCTTCAGAAGAACGCCCTTTGGCCTTGGCTTCGAACAGCTTTCCTAAAATAATGAGCGTAATAAGAATGGCACTTGTTTCATAATAAAGCTCCACTGTATGCCCAGCGTGCATACCGATTGAATCAATCGATAAATACAGACTGTAAAAATACGCAGCAGAAGTTCCTAATGCGACGAGAACATCCATATTTGCACTTTTATTTTTCAAAGCTTTAAAAGCAGAAATGTAAAACTGGCCCCCAATGATGAATTGCACTGGAGTTGCGAGCGTTAGTTGGAACCATGGATTCATAAATAAGTCTGGTACATAAATAAAGGATGTGAATTCAAAATGCCCGACCATCGCCCATAATAAAGGCAAGGATAACAGTACGGAAAATATAAATTTCACGGTCTGCTTTTTGATCTCTTTTTCCCGATGGTCGACCGACTCTTTACCCGGGTCCTTCGTTCGGGCTCCATATCCAAGAGCCTGCACTTTTTTAATGATGTCTGTTGTTGAAAGTTCGGTTGGGTTGTACTCCACTGTTGCCTTCTCTAAAGCTAGGTTAACATTGGCAATAGTTACGCCTTCTAGTTTATTGAGTCCTTTTTCAATTCGGGCAGAGCAAGCAGCACAAGTCATGCCGGTAATATCAAATTCCGCCTTTTCCGTCACAACATCATAGCCAAGGTCCCGCACCTTTTTTTGAATTGCCTCCACATTTATAACCTGTGGATCGTATTTCACAGAAGATCGTTCCAGAGCTAAATTGACATTCGCCTCTTCAATTCCCTCAAGTTTTCTCAAGCCTTTTTCAATACGAGTCGCACAAGCCGCACAGGTCATCCCTGTTATTTGCATATTCGTTTCTTTCATTTCGTTCGCCTCCATACCCTTATAGGGTATATTAACAGGATAAAAGAACGTGCTCGTTTGTATCGTAGCACGTACCTTTATATTAAATTACGCTACATCATAGCCTTGATCGTCAATTGTTTCTTTAATTTGCTCAAGAGTAACTTCTTCGCTATTAAAATCGATAGCCACAGTACCTTCTTCAAGGTTTACTTTGACACTGTCCACGCCTTTAAGTTCACCAACACTACCTTCAACAGCTTTTACACAATGACCACATGACATCCCTTTTACGTTTAAGATCACATTTTCCATTCTGTATACCCTCTTTCTTTATTTTTTCATCAGCTTTTGAATCGTTACAAGCAACTCATCAATCGCTTCATGATCGCCTTCTTGAACTCTATCGACAATACAGCTTTTCATGTGGGCCTCTAGTAAAATTTTTGCCACACCATTTAAAGCTGCTGTTGTTGCTGAAATTTGCGTGATGACATCATCACAGTAGGTATCTTTTTCGATTAAACCTTTAATTCCACGAATTTGCCCCTCGATTCGATTTAATCGAGTCACTAAGCTTTTCTTCGTTTCCTCTGAATGGTGGCTCTTTCGATGATTATGCTCATGACCACAGTTTTCCTTCATCTCCAATCGCATAACCTCCTTTAATTTAGATACTACTATACCCTCATAGGGTATGTAAAGTGACAAATATCAAAACTTTACGGAGGATTCCTAACTACGACTTCAGCCGTAGTTCAAAATAAAGCTTAGGATCAATGATTATTCCTGTACTTTCTATTATGATGGGATTATAAATAAATTGACGGAGGAAATTTTGACAATGAAACGAATTTTATTGATATTTTTAATCATTGCTGGGGGTTATATTCTATTTACTACAATAGGTAACCTTACCTGGTTTGCGAATAAGGACCAAATGAAAGCGGAGATCTCTGATAAAATTGACAATATTGAGTTTGACATTGCATCAGCCAATGTCACAATTATTCCAGAAAATCGCGATGATTTAGAAGCTCAACTTACAGGAAAAGGGAAGGTAACAGTTAAGCAAAAAGGCGATACGATTACTGTTGAATACAAACAAAAGTGGTTCTCATGGTTCAATTTCTTCAACCACTCGAAGCTTAACGTGTATGTTCCAGAAGATTACAAGGAAGACATGGTAATTGATATTGGTTCAGGTAATTTGGAATTATCCGGAGAATCGGCTAAACAGCCTTTTAAACTGAATCATCTTATTTTAGATATGAGTTCTGGAAATGTTGAGTTGAATGACTTAGTTGTGAATGAATTTGCTTTTGATGGTTCTTCAGGAAATGTAGAAATCCATTCGCTTGATTCGAAAACGACTAGTGTCGATGTTAGTTCTGGCAATGTGAAAATTTCCGATTTTGCTGGTGAATTAGAGGCTGATATTTCGTCCGGAAGATTTGACGCACAGTTTGCTGAATTAAGGGATTCAATTAGCATCGATGTAAGCTCTGGGAATGTTACTCTAGACTTGCCGGATAAAGCAGATTTTACTTTGGAAGGTGAAACAGGCTCAGGTAACATTTCAAGTAATTTTCCTTTAAAAGTGGAGAATCAAGACAAACATGAGATTAAAGGTACTCATGGATCTGGCAAGCATGAAATTGAAATCGACGTTTCGAGCGGAAATGTAGAAATTAATTAAAAAGAATGAAGCCCTCCTTTCTGATGAATGGAGGGCTTCTATTTAGGATGCATTAGCTACTATTGCTGCATCCTTTTTTCTTTTTACAAGGCCTAGAGTGTATACAATAAGCAATACGATTAAGAACACAATTGAAAATCCATAAATAAAATGATAGCCCTTATAAGACGCGATAAAACCAAGTCCCGTTGAGCCGATAGCCATTCCAAGATCCATTCCGGAGAAATACATCGCATTGGCAGTCCCTTGCTTTTCTTTTGCCACTGCTCTTACAGCAATAGCTTGCAGTGTCGGTGTAACAACTCCATAGGCAATTCCATAGAACAGCCCTGCTAGAAGCAATGACCATGTATCTTCCGTAATGGATAGCAAAAATAAACCAATGATACCGCTCGTTACACCTGGATAAATGATGACCTTATGGCCATATTGGTCAAATAAGCGACCAGAAATCGGGCGAATAAGAACCATCATGATCGATAGCACTAAAAAGAAAAAGGGAATTGAATTTCCTAGGCCTGCATCTTTTCCTAATTCACCCATAAAGCTAATGACACCGCCCAATGAGATCGTAAAAAAGATTGTCATGATAGCAGGAAATAGTGCATTTTTATCAAAAGCATATGCTTTGAAGGAGATTTTCTTTCTTACAGGCTGAGATGTCTTTGAAGGTTTAACGAAAAAGGAAATTATAATAGTGGCTATCGTTAAAAGGAATGTCAAGATGATCATAAAATTATAGGAAAAATATTGAAGAATGGAAAGTGCCAACATCGGCGCGATACTTGTTCCTACGCTAGTAGCCATGCCATAATAGCCAATCCCCTCGCCAAGACGATTGGTTGGAATGATGTTCGTTGCCATTGTCGCAAGGACGGTTGTTAATATCCCAAATCCAATCCCATGAAAGGCTCGTAAAAGCAATAGTATTGCTACCGATTCCTGATTAAAGCTCAACCCAATCGTAATAGCAACAAAACTCAAGCCTACAAAGTTTAAAATCATCATATTAACCTTATTCATCAAGTAACCAATTAGGGGACGAGTAATAATCGCTGCCAGCATAAAGACCGTCGTCATTAATCCCCCTTGTGTTGGATTATCCTTTACGTCCGTAATATAAGCCGGAAATCCTGCCGTTAACATTTGCAAACTAATGAAAAATAAAAAAGCCATTACCACAATGGCCATGTAACGTCCTGTCCATAATTTTGATGTTTCTTTCATAGATGCGCCTTCTTTCTTTTATTCTTCTATTTCTAGTAAATGTTCAATATTCGTTTCTAGCGAATGTAAAACTTCCTGAAAAGTAGCTAGCTTCTCATGCTCAATTCCGTTGACGATTTTTGTGAATATTTCTTCGATAAAATTGGTCAGTTCTTCAACCAAAGAGGCTCCTTTATCGGTAATTTCAATTAAAAAGGAGCGACGATCAGTAGGATTAGGAACTCTTTTGATTAGCTCCCTATTTTCAATTAAATCTAAAATTTTCGTAAGAGTCGCTTGATCTTTATCCGTTCTAACAGACAAATCCTTTTGAGTAATTTGATCGGATTCATGGAGTGTTCTTAAGACAGCCCATTGCTCAGTCGTTATATGGTATGGCTTCAAATAATGATTGATAATGCGTGTCATTTTTTTACTAAGACGAACTGATGCAGAGCCAATAAATTTATCCATCGACATAGGTGATTCCCTCCACTTGAACAATATGTTTATTATAACCCAAATTTTAGTTTGTGTAAATATAGTTTGTATACAAACTATATTTGTTTTAGTTGGAATGTACGGAATTAGGGCTTGGATTGCACGGAATCCAAGCGGAATTACGTATGTTTTGATTGGATTGCGTATTTCGGGCACACGATCACGTATTTACCAGATGAAAATCAAAAGAGGAGAAAAACGACTTCAGCGTTTTTCTCCTCTCCCAAATCTAAATTTGTGTCTGCAATGTCCTTTCAACTGCCTCATGACGAATTGTAGCTTGTGCGGCAGCGAGTCGAGCAAGTGGCACACGATAAGGTGAACAACTCACATAATCGAGACCGGTGAGATAGCAAAATTCAATCGAGCTCTTTTCACCGCCGTGCTCCCCACAAATTCCTGTCTTAAGCTGTGGCTTTGTTGCCCTTCCTAGCTTCACGCCTGTTTCAACGAGCTTCCCAACCCCTTCTTGGTCAAGGACAGCAAAGGGATTTTCCGGCAACACTTTGTTTTCAATATACGCCTGCAAGAACTTTCCTTCTGCATCATCTCGGCTATAGCCAAACGTCGTCTGTGTTAAATCATTTGTCCCAAAAGAGAAGAAATCCGCTTCCTCGGCAATTTGATCAGCAGTCAAAGCTGCACGTGGAATTTCGATCATCGTTCCGATTAAATAATCGAACGTTTTTCCTGTTTCCTCTTGGATCTGGAGAGCGGCATCGATCACAAGCTGACGCATCTCCTTTAACTCATTGACATGACCCACAAGTGGAATCATAATTTCTGGTTTTACCTCTAGCCCTTTATCGACTAGCTTTGCAATCGCGTAGAATATCGCTTTTGCCTGCATTTCGTAAATTTCAGGATGAATCATCCCGAGACGACAACCGCGGTGGCCAAGCATTGGATTGAATTCATCTAACTGACGAACCTTTTTCAACAATTGCTCTTTTTCCACCAATTCTGCAGAACTTGGGTCAAGAATCTGTAGCTTCGTTACCTCAACTAACAGTTCCTCTTTATCTGGTAAAAACTCATGTAACGGCGGATCTAACAATCGAATCGTTACCGGGAATCCCTGCATCGCTTCGAAAATCCCTTCAAAGTCCCCCTGCTGCATGGGTAATAATTCAGCTAGAGCAGCCTCACGTTCTTCCAAATTCGAAGCTAAAATCATTTTTTGCACAATCGGTACGCGCTTCGCATCCATAAACATATGCTCCGTTCGGCATAACCCGATTCCGCCTGCGCCAAATTCAAACGCCTTTTGTGCATCCTCTGGATTATCAGCATTGGCACGTACACCTAGCTTTCTTGCTTCATCCGCCCATGCTAAAAGCAATTGGAATTCCTCAGAAAGCTGTGGTTCAATCATTGGAATCTCACCTAGCATGATTTCTCCAGTTGCCCCGTCAATAGTAATCACATCCCCATGATTCACAACGGTACCCCCGATACGAAATTGCTTTTCTTTTAAATCAATTTTTAGTGCTTCACAACCACAAATGCATGCTTTCCCCATTCCTCTTGCGACAACGGCTGCATGGCTCGTCATTCCTCCACGGCTTGTTACGACTGCTTGCGCAGCGATAATGCCATGAATATCATCTGGCGTCGTTTCCGGTCGAACAAGGATCACCCTTTTTCCATCATTCCCTAACTGTTCCGCTTCATCAGCATCAAATACAACAGCTCCTGTTGCCGCACCTGGTGAAGCTGGAAGTCCTTTTGCTAAACGGTTGCGTGGATGAGACTCATCAATTCGTCGATGCAGAAGCTGATTTAGTTGCTCAGGATCGACGCGAAGAAGTGCAGTCTTTTTATCAATGATGCCTTCCTCTACCATTTCAACTGCAATTCGAATCGCGGCTTGTGCCGTTCTTTTACCTGTCCTCGTTTGCAAGATAAATAGCTTTCCTCGTTCAACTGTAAATTCAATGTCCTGCATATCCTGATAATGCTGCTCAAGTAAATGGCAGGTTTCAGCAAACTGTTGAAACACCTCTGGCATTTCACTTTCAAGTGTCGCAATTGGTTGTGGCGTACGAATTCCCGCGACCACATCCTCCCCTTGAGCATTGATTAAATATTCCCCGTACAGCACATTTTCACCAGTCGAAGGATTCCGTGTAAAAGCAACGCCAGTTCCTGACTCGTCTCCTGTGTTTCCAAAGACCATGCTCTGAATATTCACCGCGGTTCCTAAATGGTCCGGAATTTTATTTAAACGGCGGTACACAATCGCCCGCTGATTGTTCCAAGAATCAAACACACTATTAATCGCAAGAAATAACTGTTCTTTTGGTTCCTGAGGAAACTCTTTTCGTGTCCGGTCTTTGACGATTTTTTTATAACCAGCGATAACCTCTTGCCAATTTTCTGCTGTTAATTCTGGGTCGGAATTGTATCCATGCTTTTCACGATATTCTTCTAAAAGCTGTTCAAAGAAAAAGACATCCACATCAAGGACAACATCGGAAAACATTTGAATAAAACGGCGGTATGAATCATAGGCGAAGCGTGGATTGTTTGTTAGCTTGGCCATTCCTTCAACCGTTTCATCGTTCATCCCTAAATTCAAAATCGTATCCATCATCCCTGGCATCGAAAAAACAGCACCTGAGCGGACAGAAACAAGCAATGGATCAGATGGCTCTCCTAATCGTTTCCCAGTCGACTCCTCAAGTTGAGTTAACGCTTGTAAAATTTGCTCTTGCACGTCTAGAGAAATCTTTTTCCCCGCATCATAGTAGGCATTACAGCTTTCTGTAGATATCGTAAAGCCAAAAGGAACAGGCAGACCAATCGAGGTCATTTCGGCTAGATTAGCTCCTTTTCCCCCCAGTAATTCCTTCATGCTGCTATTTCCTTCATTGAACATATAGACGAATTTTTTCATTATAAAAGCTCCTCCCCACTTTATCTTTTCAGTATTTTTAAGATGGAATCAGCAGTTTCTTCGATTGCTTTGTTCGACACATTGATGACTGGGCAACCAATTCTTTTCATGATTTTTTCTGCGTATTCTAATTCCTCTAGGATTCGTTCAAAACTTGCATAGTTCGCCTCAGAAGTTAATCCAAGGTTCTTCAGTCGTTCTTTTCGAATGGAATTCAGCTTATCTGGACTTATGATAAGGCCAACGCATCGACTTCGTGGAATTTGATAAAGTTCCTCTGGTGGCGCCACCTCTGGTACGAGTGGAACATTTGCAACCTTGAAGCCTTTATGAGCTAAATACATGGATAATGGTGTTTTTGACGTCCTCGACACGCCAATCAGCACAATGTCAGCACGAAGAAGTCCACGAGGATCACGGCCATCGTCGTATTTCACCGCAAATTCAATCGCTTCAATCTTTCTAAAATAGGAATCATCAAGTTGCCTCATCAGCTTTGGCTGATTTTTTGGGTTTTTATTAAATGTCTTACTAAAAGCAGTCATCAACGGATTTAATAAATCCACAGTTGCAAGACCTTCTTCTTCTGCCCTTTTATCGAGATATTCCTTAAGAGATGGAATCACGATGGTGTAAGCAATGATGGATGGAACGTCCTTCGCCATTACCAATACATCATCGATATCAGCGAAATCTGCTACAAATGCATTACGTTTTACTTCCACAAAACCACCATTAAATTGTGTAGCCACAGCTTTTACGACTAAATCAGCGGTCTCTCCAACTGAATCTGATACGACAAATACTGTTTCCTTCCCTTCCAAAATCCCATTTCCCTCCCGTATCCACTTGAATAATGATGTTATATATCTCTGTTCATTACTAAATGTGTTATACTTATTAATATATAGTATATTATATTTATGTTCAATTTGGAAAATAGTTTTTACTTTTTTATGACAAATTTAAGAAACTTTATAGGAACGCAAAAAAGCTCCCCCTCTAGCAACAGTTGTCTACTTGAGGGGGAGCTTTTTAACATTAACATCTTTGGAGACCCAACCATGACATCAGCCAAAATAATTTTCACTATTAATCTCGTTAGGAGCTAACACGAGATTAATGATATTTAGCGATGTGTGTTTGTTCCGAAGAAGGAATTAATTCACATGGTTAAAATGGAATTCAAATCCCTTAATGAAACAATTTCTGTCGGATTAGCACCGACTTAAGCTCAATATTCCTTTATCCGGATCATTAGTTCTTAGCAAATGTGTGCATTTTTGAAGGATAATGAGATACCACACTATTTTCAGTTTCAATTGAAACTTATGGTTGTGATCCACCCCATCTACAACAAGAGTATTTCATTCCCAGACACTCAATTGAACAGTATGATATTTTACCCTCCAAAACTTTGACAGTTGCTCCACCTTCCCGAATATTAACTAGGAATAACCTTTATACTCGTTCACAGTCGGAACGAACACGAATGGTTGAGCCTCCAAAGATGTTAACTTATCTCTTACACTTACATTATAACAAGTAATTTTTATAATTATCAGAATCATTTTGACAGAACTGTGAACGTTTTGGAAAAAGCAACGGGATGAAAACTTAATAGGTTCCGTTTTTCGCATCAAGTCTCGAGAACGGCAGTTGGGGGTTATGGTTAAGCACCTGATTCGAATAATAGACGGAAAAGTTCCGCTTAATTAGTAATTAGTATTTAAAAAGGCTTATATAGACGGAGAAATTACGCTTATTGGCTCGAAAAACTTCAAAATGAAGGATTTTTCTTTGTATTATCGGAAATACTCCGCTTATATATCCTGAAACGACCTTCATTCTAAATCCAACCGGAAAATCTCCGCCTATGTTCCTTTCTCTGGTTACTCGATTCAGGATAGGGCATCTTACTTTGAATGCTTTCTACCACTTTGGGGTGCGGTAAGTCATTAATTAGATTTAAGTAACGCTACTCCCTCCCTAGAACATAAAAAAAAAGCGTGGAGAAAACTCCAAGCTCATTTTTGATTAAAGATATATTCGACGTCATCATCTTTTGCTTCGATTTTAAGGTTGTACTCATCGATGAACCATGCATCTTTATCATTAAAGAAAAATGTAATTCCTTCGACTTCATCCTTCACCGCAATGTTTCCTGCTTTTCCGAATGAAATCCCTAGAAAGTAATTCGGATGGACAGTCGGAATACCACCATATAATTTCACAAAAAATTGAACGTAGTCGCCTTCTTGTAAGTCCATTTCTTCTTTATACCACTTAGCTGCTTCTTGACTTACAGTAAAACTCATATTTTTTTCACCTCATTGATTGTCTGCTACTTTCTATTATCCAACTTATAAGGTGATTTTACTACTATTTCGCCTTCAATTATGCCAAAGTAGAAGATTCTTCAATAATTGCTAAGCGCTCTTCTACTTGTTCAGGAGTTAACCCATGTTGGGCAACATAACGATTTCTTGGATGAACGCGGCATTCATGTGAACAACTACGTAAGTATTTGTGTTCATTTTCTTCTGAGCTAAAAATTTTATCGTTACACTCAGGGTTTGCACAATTCACATAACGCTCGCAAGGTTCACCAGTAAAATGGTCGCGCGCCACTATAACATGCTCCACACGGTTTACAGGTACAGCGATACGCTCATCGAATACATAGCATTGTCCATCCCATAATTGACCTTGTACTTCTGGATCTTTACCATAAGTCACAATTCCACCATGAAGCTGACCTACATCCTCAAAGCCTTCACGTACTAACCATCCAGAGAATTTTTCACAGCGAATACCACCAGTGCAATAAGTTAGAACTTTTTTACCTTCAAAATTCTGCTTGTTTTCGCGAATCCACTGTGGAAGCTCACGGAAATTTCGAATATCAGGTCGAACCGCACCACGGAAATGACCTAAGTCAAACTCATAATCATTACGCGCATCGATTACAACTGTATCAGGATCCTGCATAGCCTCGAAAAATTCTTTCGGACTTAAATGCTTTCCAGTAAGTTCGTTTGGATTGATATCATCCTCTAAACGCAGCGTAACTAATTCATTACGTGGACGAACGTGCATTTTCTTAAATGCATGACCCTCTGATTCGTCGATCTTATAGACCATCTCTGCAAAACGAGGATCAGCCTTCATTGCTTGCATATATTTTTCCGTTGCTTCAAATGTTCCGGAAACAGTTCCGTTAATTCCTTCATGAGCAACAAGAATTCTTCCCTTTAAACCTAGTTCCTTACATAACTGAAGATGCTGTGCAGCAAACTCCTCATGGTTTTCAATTGGGACATACATATAATATAACAACACTCGGTATTGTTCTGTGTTTTCCATTTTTAAATCACCTTTCTGAAATTAAAATCTATATAAAAGGCCCTTCGCCTCTCGAAAAAAAAAGCAGTACCTTTCCATTATAACGGAAAGGTACTTAAATGTTCACTTATAAAATTCTCCAGGAATTTTCCCAAATTTTCTTCTATGGTATAATAGCGGGTCCTTGTTCTCATTAACGATGTCGATTACTTCACCGATCAGAATCATATGGTCTCCTGCTTCGACCGTTTTATAAGTTTTACATTGTAGTACACCTAGTGCTCCCGAAATAATGGGAAGATTATGTTTAGAAGTTTGCCATTCGCAGCTGCCAAATCGGTCCGTACCTTTCATGGCAAAAAGCGAGCAAATATCGCTTTGATCATCTGCCAATACATGCACCGCAAATTTATCCGTTTTGACAAACTGTTCATAAGATGAAACCTTTTTATCAATCGACCAAAGGATCATCAACGGGTCAATCGATACAGAAGCAAATGAGTTCACCGTTAACCCAAGTGGGGTTCCATTTTCATCTATCGTCGTGACAACCGTAACGCCCGTGGGGTAATTGCCCATTACTTCTTTAAAGGTAGAAACTTGATCCATATTCTCAACTCACCTTTCTAATCTTTGTTGATGCGTTTTCTACGCTAATCACATTGTATATATAGTACCTATTATGGCGATTTTTTCTAGGTTTGTCGAATATCTGGATTCATTCATGAAGCTGTTTCTTCATTTTTTCCAATAACGCCTCAGAAGTCTCTGCTGTTACAAACTCACCATTGATCATGGCGTAAGGTGCTTTTTTGCATTCCTTACACTTGCTTTGACATTCATATTCCTTATAGTTCACATTTTTTTCGTTGAAAAAAGCATTGTATTTCGGGAACGTTTCTTCAGATAAAAAACGATCAAGATTTCTCTCACAAAATTCAACCGTCAGCTTTTTCTCTTTCGAAAATAATTTTTGAATGAGTTTCACGGATTGTAAACATCCTTTTTTATTATGTTATTTACAAATTGATGTGTTCCTAAACGATTAGTAGATCGGATTTTGACGAATCCATTTGGTCGCTACCCATTTTTCCCCGACTACAACGGGAATGCTACTATGTACGGACAGGCGATCGACTTGATTTTGACTGTTCGTATAGTGGAAATAAACAGCTGAGCCTTTTTTCGGAACAATGGAGACTCCCACCTTTGGAAAAATCGTTTCGCCGCCCTCTTCTACATCATTTAAATAGAGTAGTAGAGTTCCAACACGTTGTCCACCTTTTTTCTCATCTACCTTCCCAGAAGGAAAATAATCAAAATGGGCCTTATACTCTTCTCCCACGTGATAGTTCAGCACTTGAAGTCCTTCACCGTTTTCAACAGGATACTGAGTAAGTTCTTCGAATCTTTTTTCAAGCTTTGTGACGAGATCATTTTCATGAATCGTATAATACATGCCTTTACTCGTTCGACCAGGTACTACTCTTTCTTCTCCCGTTACAGAATCCACCACTCGTGACGGCTGTAATCTCTCTTTTGATAAACTGATTAGTTCATCACATTCATCATCACTTAGAACATTGTCCAAATGAAGGATGAACGGCTTTTCAATTCTTGCAAGCACCTTAATTTCACGGTCACTTGTATAAATCGTATTTCCTCTTTGACCAATCGCGGGTATTTCATATTGATATGGGAGCTCACTCTTTGCTTCAGGCGACTTTACTGCTCCATTTCCAACAATCTGAAAAAGACTTTCGTAAGCATACCTTGGATTAAAACCTTTTTTCACAAGGGCATCTGCTATGACAACCGGACTAACTCCACTATTAAGAGTTGTAACAATCCACTCTTTTAGTTCATCGGAGATTTGTTTGATGGTTCCCACCGCTATTCCTCCTCACAGGCTTGCAAAATTGAAAAATCTAACACAATTTTACCATATTCAGAAAAATTAGAAGTAGTTTAAGCTTGGATAGTTAGAAGCAATTTTTGTATTTTACTTCCAAATCATACATTTTGAAACTATACAAGAAAAGAGCATAACTTGAAAAAATCATTCAAGCCTTGCTCTTTCACAAAACTATTTTTAGTTACAGACACAATAATTCCTGAACTTCATTGATCTTCAATTTCGAAATATAAGCGTTCTTATCAGTCCCATAAAAGAATGCAAGATATGTTTCACCGGACGCCTCAATTTTAGCTACTTTTCTCAAATTAACCAAATAGGAGCGATGTGTTTTAGAAAAGTTCTCTGGTAAACGGTCCATAAGATTTTGCAGGGGATCTGATGTTTCAAATTGTTCTGACTCTGTATGAATAATGGTTTTTCTACCTTGTTTTTCAATAAAGAGAATATCATTTATTAAAATGTATAAATAAGTATTGTTCGACCTTATAGCAAGTTTACTAATATTCTTTGGTGCTGGAGTTTCTGCTTTATTCTGAAACCCAATCATCTTTTTTGCCTTTTCCAATGCAATGAATAAACGGGTTCTTTCAATCGGCTTTACAATGTAATCAACTGCCGATAAATTAAATGCCTCAACCGCATAATCATCGTGCCCCGTCGTAAAAATAACTTGTAAATTAGGATGAATTTCTTTACAAGCTTTAGAAGCTTCAACCCCATTTAAGTCTGGCATACTAATGTCTACTAAAGCTAAATCGGGCTTTTCCTTTACAACCAATTGAATGAGTTCTTCTCCCGTTGTTGCCTCACCAATCACTTCATATTCAGGCAAAAGCTTTGTAAAATGGACTAAAATGGTTCTGGAAGAGAGGTCATCATCTGCTATTATCACTCTTATTTTCTCCATTTACATCTCTCCCCTTGTTTTGTTCGTTATATGAAATTATTCTAGAAAGTCCAACTGCTGGACCTAAGTACATTCATTTTCAGTAAAATGAATATGAATTATTCATCGGATGAATATGTTATCCTTATTTTGAATCAATTGGTTGATTCAAGATATCCCCACGTACTCCTATTCCTACACTTCTATAAAAAATAGGAGACTCTTCCTATTCTTAAGATAACCATTTTAGGATCAAAAAAAGCGATCTACATCAAATAGATCGCTTTAATCGCTCATTTTTAATACCATTGGATTAAAATATAGGAGAATTAAAGCTGGTAATATCCGCCTTACTATCAAATACTTTTAATAAAACCATCGTAATATCATCTTTTTGTGGAACCCCTGATGTAAAATGGTTAATTGTGTCAATTACCGCTTTTTCTACTTCCTTGACATCTTTTTCTTTACACTGCAACAAGGTCTCTTTTAGACGTGTGATTTGATATAGTTCCCCTTCTTTATTTTGGGCTTCAATAATGCCGTCCGTATAGAAAAAGACCATATCTAAATCTTCTAGTTGAATGGATTCCTCATGATAAATTTGATTAGGGAGACCTCCGACCATAATTCCTTTTACTTTCGGAAGTTCTTCAATCGTATTACTTTTTCCTCTAATACATAAAGGAAGATGATGCCCTGCGTTCGCATAAGTGAAAGTTCCAGACTTCGGATCCCAATCAGCACAAAACAAAGTAACAAACGATTTTAATGTCCTTAAATCCTCATATATCGCTTGATTCATGGCTGTTAACGTTTCACCAGGACCTTGTGTACTTTCTGCTGCGCTTCGAAAAGCTCCCCTTGTCAAAATCATCAGCATCGCAGCTGGAATTCCTTTTCCCATCACATCGCCAATGACAATACGAATTTTCCCATTAACTAATGGATAAAAATCATAATAGTCTCCACCAATCAGCCTTGCAGGCAAAGAATTCCCGGACACTTGTCCTCCCTCAACCTTAGGAGTCTTTCCATTTAAAAGAGACGTTTGAATATTCCTTGCAAGATTTATTTCTCTCTGTAAGGATTTTTCAAGTTCATTTTCAGGAGTACCTTGATCAAAATGAAAGGTGAAATTATCAAAATACATCAAATGTCCTCCTTATGAATTTCCTCTAAGATATGGTATAATCCCACCGTTTCAAATACTTGGTGTGTCATTTCATCGACACCATTAAAGATTAGTTTGAAGTTCTTCTCCTTAGAAAGATAAATGGCATTCATGATGGAACCAATTCCTGTTGAATCAATAAACTCCAACTCACTAAAATCAAAAATCAGCCTCTCAACGTTATCTAATTCCTCTAAATAAGGTTCAATTATACTACTAGTAGAAATGTCCAAAATTCCCTTTAACTTTAATGTCTTTGTCGATCCTGTTTGTTTACTTTGAATGGTTAACTCCATTTATACTCCTCCCCGTTTATAGCTTCAGCCTACTCATTTGTTGCATTAGGTTGCTGGCAATTTCAGAAAGCTCTTGAGATTGGCCATACAAGGATTGTAGTAAATCAGATAATGTTATCGTTGTATTCGTAGTTGCAGCCGTTCTTTCATTGGCTACTTCGCGCATTTTGTCCATCTTACCAAGGATATCTTTCACGTGTTCGTGATGACTATGTGATTCTAACACCTTTTCTACTGAATCCAAGAACTCCGTGATTTCGAATAATTGTTCTCTTGCCTTCAAAGTCGTTTCTGTTGAGAGGGTATATATTTTCTCGACAGACTGTGATGCTTCTTCTTCCAATTCTTCAGATAACATCTGTGTTTTACTTGCTTCTGCCTCAATTTCTTTCACAAATTGATTCAAATTACTCGCCATAACGTTCAAATCAATGGAAAGTTTCGTTAACTCACTGCCATCATTGACATCACTTTCCGCTGTTAAATCCCCATCTTTTAATAGATCTATTTGCGTAGTGATTTTCTGAATATTGATATAGATTCTATTAAATAATTGATAGATTAAGAGGAAAATACTTACAATCCCTATAATTCCCGTTACAATCAAAATAATGGATTGTTGATGTAAAGGAGAGATTATTTTCTCATAATCAAATGCAATATGAATAACCTGCCCATTCTTCTGCGGCAAGAATAACTTATAAATTTTCTTTCCATCTACCTTTTCAACAAATTTTTGAATCTTAGGATTCTTAACCATCTTCTTCAAAATTTCTGGATCATTTTTTGATTGATATTGAAAATCTCCATACACTATTTTCTTCATTGGTGGCCAATATTGACTTTCCAACTCAGGATTTTGAAAAACATTTGGATCTAAAATGGAAATATCCTTAACGAACGGATTTTCCTTCTCAATATCTTTAATTAATGATTCAGGTCCCACACTTTCGGTGAATTGATAGACTTCATCAGCAGAAATATAAGGATTCAAAATATAATTTGTTCCTTCTTTATGAAAATAAGCATATTTGAAAAATACTGGTTTGTCTTGATAGGTTCCGGATTGCATAATGGGTAAAATAACTAATCCTTCATCCGAGTATAATTCAGGAATTTGGATATCTTCTCCCATTAACACCTTTTCAGTTTGTTGATAAACCATATCACCGAAACTTCTCGTGCTAAAGCCGATTTCATTTGGATCAGTAGATTTGACAACAACAATGTCATTATCCTTTTTCTCTAAAATGGACAAGCCAGCAAGATTTAAGTTTTCTTTAATTTTGATTAGTTCAGTATCCGTA
This sequence comes from Bacillus yapensis, assembly GCF_005280205.1. GTDB lineage: Bacteria > Bacillota > Bacilli > Bacillales > Cytobacillaceae > Robertmurraya > Robertmurraya yapensis. The sequence continues at coordinate 198,696 of NZ_SUND01000001.1, forward strand.
AGCTCTTCAGCATTTGATTCATCAAGAATTTCTCCAATATATTTTAAATATCCTGCCATCTTCAAATCAATTTGATGTTCTATACTTTTTGAGGCCAAATCACTTCCATTAAACCCCTGATTAATGCTTTGTGAAATTAAACTAGTTTGAGTATCAAGTTCATAATTAACTTGTTCTTTCATCAAGTATAATTGAACACCGCTTGATATAATTGAAATAATCACCATTATCCCTAAAGTGCGTGTTAAGAATTGCTTCCTTAGTGAAACTTGTTTTTTAGTCATCTGCTCACCTCACCTCTTATTCCTGCTCAGTAGCTTTCTTACGTAATGCTACTTTATCTATTTTCCCTTGCACCATCGGAAATTCTTCAATAAATCTTATTTGATCTGGTATCTTGTATCTAGCAATACGAAGATTACAATATTCATATAGTTCCTGCCTGTGTAGGTCGCTCCTATTCTTTTGCACAAACGCAATAATTTGTTCTCCAAAAACAGGATGCGGAATTCCAACGACAACTACTCTTAACACATCCGGGTGTTTTTCTAAGACGTTCTCAATCTCTCCTGGAATAACTTGCTGACCACCTTTTTTGATCATGTCTTTTTTGCGGCCTACAAGTTCAATTTTTCCATCATCGTTGGTTCTTCCTAGATCACCTGAGAAAAACCATCCATCTTTATATACTTCAGAAGTCAAATCAGGTCGTTGATAATAACCTAAAAATGGTCGTTCTGATTGATATATGAGTTCGCCAATGCCTTCTTCCGATAGTGAGTCAAATTTATATTTGATATTAGGTAACAAGGTCCAATTCATATCATTTCGAATATCGTTTTCTGTGTACATTACCGTTCCAAACTCTGTTATTCCTAAAAAGCTCATGATCTTAGCTGGGAAGTCAGAATAAGTTTGTAAAAATTCTTTGGTCACTAATTCTCCAAATACAGATAGTAAAGATACTTGATTTAATACTTGCTTCCCTAAGGATTTACCAAATAAGTCCATAGCCTTAAATAGAGATGGCGTCGTAATGAATTTTTGGCTAGCGTGGCTTTCGAATAGTTGAATGATCTCTGGAAAATTGAAATTCTCCGATAGCACCAAATGTGTCTTAGACTGCATAGTTGATAGTATCCACGCTAATCCGAACACCCCCGTTGCCGGAGCTAAAAGAAATAGTTTATCATTATCAACAATATCCAGCCCTATGTTAATCCCTTTTCCAACCCTTTGGACAAAATCTACATCGTATACAATCCCTTTTGGAGTGCCGGTACTTCCTGATGTACATCCAATAATTTGAATCTGTCCTTCTTCAAGGGGATTTTTTTCACCGATATGAATAGTTTGATTCCATTTCATATCCGCTTTATTTTCCAAAATAATCGTCTCTTTTAGATTTGAAGCAGCCCATTGATTAATCGTCTCCCATAACTGAAATCCATTATGTTCAGTCACTGTAAAAACTATATGAGGACTAACAAAATCTAAAACAGAAATTAAATCTTCATGGCGTAGAAGCGGACTAAGTGGTACAGTGATTCCCTGTAGTTTACTAATTGCCAATGCTAAAGAAGTAAAATCATAAACGGAAGGCACTATCAATGCGATTCTCTTCCCCTTTATATCCCCTAACGTTTCAAACAGTTGCACATATTTTTCAACACCCTGCTGAATGTCTCTATAAGAAAAATTGCCTCGTTGGGTGGAAAGAATCTCCTTGTTGAGGTCATGCTCTTGGTCAAAAATCCAATCATAGAAATTATTCATTATTAACTCTCCTCCATTGTCATCAATTGATACAATGCTCCAACTGTTTCTAAATCTTTATCACTTTGTAAATTGAATGAACCTAAATTAAATCTAGCTGTGAGCTCTACGATTAAGTTCACCATTTGTAAGGAATCCACATCTAACTCATCACGAAAAGACGCATCCTTATGAATTTTCTCTAAAGGTACTTTAGAGATATCAGCAATGACTTGTCTAAACTCTTCAAAACTCACCCTTCACGCCCCACTTTCCTTGAAACCACTCCATCGCTTTTGTGCGAATTTCCGGTAGCCTGTAATTGCAGCAATGCCCTTCTTCTTCATACTTGAGAAGTATTTTTCCAGAAGGGAGATTATCAAATAAGCCATAGATATCTTCATCCTTCACCATCACATCTTTCTTCCCATGGACGAGCAAAACAGGCCCTTGTAGATTGATCTGTGCATAGTCTGGAATGATTTCTTCGTCCGAAACAGCAAACATTCTTTCCATGAAATAATCAGGCATTTGAATCTCTTCATTTCTAAATGCCGGTGAAACTGCTACTACCTTGGAGACTTTTTTATTACTACTTCCATAAATAGCCCACGCTGCTCCAGAGCTTGTCCCAAAAAGAAAAATGTCTTGAGCGGGAAAAGTATTCGATGAATATTCAATGACCATGTCCACAAATCGTTCCCAGCACACTCTTGTCGCTTTTAATCCATGCCTTGTATACGTTTCTCCTTGACCTGGACCATCAAAGCTAACAACTATATAATTTTTTTCAACAAAATCCATCTCATAAGAAAAGAGCTCTTCTTTTGTTGAATCAATAGGATTGATAATGATGATGACGCCTTTTGGATTGTTTGGAATTCGAACTCGGCCGTAATATCTGTGCTCATCGATAGGGAATTCCACATATTCCGTTTTATAATCAGACAGTTGATCCGCTTTCTTAACAACTCGTAAACTTTGCTTCAGCCAATCTAATTTTTCTCCACCATGTTCAGGGATTAACCATTGATTCAGCTGATAATAGAGGGCTGCTGTACGATAAATGAATTCCGCTTGTTCCACGAGCCCGACTTTTTTTATTGATTCGGCCATTGTGTATTTTTCCTCTGCTAGTTCGCTCCAAGTTTTAAACCAATGTTCCTTTGTTATGATCGAGTGTCGTAGCTTTGCTAAATCATGATAGGAAACCCCATGTACAATCCAACGGTCCCAAAACCCTTCGAATAGACTTGCCGTTAAGAGTGTCTTATCAATGGTAGTCATTCTTTTTTTTTGGATATCAGTTGATAACACTTAGTTGCACCTCTTTCTCTTCCCAAGCATCAAATGTCAAAATGATCGTAGATCCACTTGATGATGTGTATAAGAAAATTTGCTTTGCCATTTTCATCATTAGGGTGAAACCTTGTCCCATTGATTTTTTCGTCGAATACCCCGCTAACAACACTTTTTTAGGTAACTGTTCAAGAGGAAAACCTGGACCTTTATCTTCGATCACAAACCTAATCTCACTGGTCTCTTCATTTTCAATCAAGGTCATTTTCCCTTCTTCAGCATGCTTGATTGTGTTTGTAATGGCTTCGGATAATACAAGTAACCAGCTCATCATTTTTGCTTTACTTAACTCTCTTTGTTCAAATCTCTCTTTTGCTAGATTACGATTTTTTGGAATATCGGAGCTTTCTTTAATCGTACCTTCGCAAAAAACATGACCTTTTTTATAATGCGCTAGCTCTTCTTTTGAAATGAGCAAAAACTTTCCTTGGCTAGCTGCATGGATGACATCACGATAAATTCTCCATTCCACATCTTCTTTGGCCATATCCTTATTTTCTTTTACAGAAGACAGACGAGAAAATAAATCGTTTTGATGAATTTCATATGCTTTCAACATTGCATTTTGATAATTCACATGGATGTTAAAATTCTTGATTTCTTTTACAATGTCTTTTTGCTCTCTGCCCCATTCCAACATTTTATCCGCCAAGTAGAGAGTCATTTCCGTTTCCTTTAATTCTTCTATTGATGGGTAGGTCTTCGTAGAAAGAGACATATAGAACAAGGCATCCCAGTCTAGGGAATCTAGATTAAGATACTGACCCAATTTTTTTGCAAGAAAGCCTCGGTTGGTTTTAAAAATTAATTCTGCATACGATATATCTGAGGGCGGAGACGGAAGCTCTATATATTTTGTTTCAGTAGATTTTTTAAACTTACTAAAAAACCGTCCCAACTTTAAACGTGCCTCCTTATAATATTCCAAGAGGCGGCATAATCGTGATCTCGTCGACAAAAGCGCCTTTTGGCTGATTAATTAGAAAAAGTACATGACTCGCAATTGTTTCTACAGGAATCATATTAGACATCTCTGGCTTCGGGTCGATCTCATCCCAAAAAGTACTACTAACTGATCCGGGCACCACAGATGTAACTTGTACCCCTCTGTGACGAAGCTCAGCCTGCAAAACCTTTGTTAGACCCATAATTCCGAATTTTGATGCAGAATATCCACCGCAGCCTTGCAAAGCTGTTGTACCCGCTATCGAGGCTAAATTGATGATGTGACCAACACCGTTTCCAACCATATGCTGACCAAAGTATTTGCAAGTTAAATAGGTCCCACGTAGATTGACTGCCATCATGCGATCAAAATCTTCCGTTCGCGAGTCAAGAACACTTTCAAATACGCCGAAGCCCGCTGAATTAATAAGGACGTCAATCGTTCCAAACTGCTTAACAGCTTCTTCATAGAATCCTTTTACAGATTCCTCATCCGTAACATCCACAGGTAATTGCAAAACATTTTCCTCTAGTTGTTTTACATTACTCCTACTTCCAAGAACGAGATTTCCACCAGTCTGACGAATAGCATGTGCTATTGCTTTTCCAATTCCGCGACTAGAACCAGTTATCGCAATCGTTTTTCCTTTTAACGTCACTCTATTCTCCATTTTCTTCTACTCCAGGACCGTAATATTCAAAGTAATTCTTTTCTGTTTCATACAAACCAATCTTGAATAGCTTTCCTAGCTTCGGTGCAAGTAATTGCCAAATCACCACTGCTACATTTTCAGAGGTTGGATTGATCTCTTTAAACTCTTCCGTATCTAAATTCAAGTGTTTATGGTCAAACTTTTGAAGGATTTCTCGGTCGACAATTTGGTCCATTTTCGCTAAATCAGCAATCATACCTGTCACCGGATCTTGTTCTCCACGAACTGTTACCTCTAGATAATAGTTGTGTCCATGTCCATATGGATTATTGCATTTACCGAATATATCTAAATTCTCCTCGTCACTTAATTGATTACTATGCAATCTGTGAGCTGTGCTGAAATGATACTTTCTTGTTAATCGAACCATAGGGGCATTCTCCTTTTCAGAATATAGAAAATCACTTTCTCTCAAGCGAATTTTGTGTAGTTGACAGTTTTCTAGCTTCCCACCTAACGCATCCCAAATATATGAAACTAAATTTTCTGTTGTTGGAATATTTTCTTTGAAGAAGTCATTTTCCTTATTTAAAAATTTCCCATTTAGTTTTTCTTCGACAAATGATTTTGCCACCTTATCAATATCTGTAATGTTCACAACAATGCCTGATTCGGAATCAAGCTTTCCTTTGACCATCACTTCCAATGTGTAATCATGCCCATGACCATTCTTATTTGCACAAGGACCAAAAGTAGCTTCATTTTGTTCTTCCGTCCAATGCTCAATCCGGTATGAATGCATGGCTGAAAAGGACAATTTTCTTGAGAGATAAAGCATATATTTTCCTCCTATTAGTCTCTTGCAAGAGCACGCTCAAATTCTTCAACAAGAGCTACATTGTTTTGAAAAGCACCTTTTTTAACAGTGGTCACAGTAGCTGAACCAGGCTTTTTCACACCTCTTGCACACATGCATAGATGCTGACCTTCTACACTAACGATGACCCCTTCTGGGTTAAGGACATTCATAATGGCATCCGCCATTTGGGTTGTCATACGTTCTTGTACCTGTGGTCTCTGTGCAACTAACTCTACCAATCTCGCAAATTTACTTAGACCGATGACTCTTCCATTTGGGATGTACCCAATATGAGCCTTTCCAAAGAACGGGATTAAATGATGCTCACAAAATGTGTAATAATTAATATCCTTCACTACAACCATGCCGTCATAATCTTCTGCGAATGTAGTTGTAAGTGCTGTTTCAGGATCGACTCCTACCCCCGCAAACACTTCGCCATACATCTTTGCTACACGTTTAGGAGTTTCTAATAAGCCTTCTCGAGTTGTGTCCTCACCAATTAAATCTAATATTGCTCGTACATGCTCTTCGATTAATCCTTTTTTTATTTCAACGCTCATATTTAAGTCCTCGCTCTCTTTTTGTATTAAAAAACGCTCACCAAAAATGATTGGTGAGCGTCCATTCGTCGTATACAGATCTATTTAATCTGCATATCAACAAACAACATTTTTCCAATCCTTTTCGGTAACCCGGCGGTCATAGCTTTATTTCCTCATTCAGGTAATACAGCCTTAGATCCGTAGCTTTGCGTCCTTATTTTTCAATAAGTTTGCTATTATCGTAGGAAGTCTATATTTAATTCATCGACACATAGTAAATTACTTCAAAGCGGTACATTATGCCTTACCATCCAAATGTTTCATAAAGGTTTAACCTCTTCTCAACTATGAAAGGATAGGACTTCATCACCCAAAATATCTGCAAGCTGGAGCATTTCAAATACTTCTTTAACCAAAGGTTGGATATTCGTAATGGTGACTTGAACTCCATCCTCACCCTTTTTAAACGTTTGAATTAAGTTCAGTAACAAGCCTATCCCTGTTGAATCAACAAATGGTACCTCTTGTAAGTCAATCTCTATGTGAGAGAATTGCTGAAGAGCAGGAATAATTTCATACTCCATCATTTCGGTTACTTCAATATCCAAATCTCCATGAAATTGAATAGTTGCATAGAGGTTATCGTGCTTTAGATTATAGGAAAACATATTTAAGCTCCTCTTCTCAATTTAAAAAATGATTCTTTCATTCTCATCTAATCTTGCTGTTATTTCTTTTCGCTCTTTTTGGAAAGTATATTTTGCTTTCCCAATTTGGATCACTGTACCCTCTTTTGCGTGTCCGATCTTTATCTTCCCATTGCTTGGAACCATTATTTTGCTGACAACTCCACCATCAGAACCAGTTTCTTTAATCGTTGCTCCAAGCCTTGCATATACTTCTCCTCCCCTTAAGACACCATGAATGACTAAATTACCACCTGCATGAATTTTTGAATTGTAGCACCCTTGGCCCTTAATGAGGACATCTCCGCCTGAAAAAATAATACTGTTATGAGCATATTTCATCTCAACTAAGCAGTCCTTATCCTTTTCTGGATCATGATCTTCAATCATTTCTTCTATTCTTATTAATAGTGAATTCAACCCATCAAGGGTATGATACTCATTTGAAATCGACGAAAGAAAACATAATCTTAATTGTTCCTCTAGTATGAGCCATTCACTATTTATCGACTGGCTTCCACTCTTTGTCAGTTCGCTGAACTGTTTTACAAAGATTATTAGAGGCTTAAATTTCTTTTCAACCAATATTTTGATTAATGAAAGAAGTCCTTTTCTAGCAAAATCGGTCGTCTTAAATGCAGGCAAGTTCATTAACTGCTTGATGGATGCATTCATCGCAACCATTTGTTCCTGAATTTGCGTTAATACAAAAATCAATTCAGAAGCAAAAACATTTTGTTGCCCAGCAGAGATCGTACTATTAATCGAATTTCCACTAACAATCACAGTTTCTCGAGAAGTTATAGTACTTGAAAAGACATTTCGATATATACTGATTTGACCCTCCGCTTCAACTAGCATGCCATCCTCAACATTACCAAGAACATCTATGTCCCCTTTAAAACGAAGATTACCTGAGGTAAAATTGATATCTCCTGGATGAACGAATTTTTGCATAATCGAGACTTTGGTCAGTAATCCCTTACTTTCGATAATCGGCCGTCCAGACTCAGTAGCCACAATTTTTGTACCATTTTCAATCATTGCTATACCTTTTCCAGTATGTATCGATAAAGGAAAAGTCGGCTTTGGCGGAATCGGCTCATTCGTTACCGTAGCCCCTGGCAATCCGGGAGTTTGCATATGAACAAGTGCAATAACTTGTCCTTTTTGTACAGTCGGAATTTCCTTTACTTCGCGAAAATCAAGGGAACCATCCGCACGCTCTTTTGGACCTACCTTGTTTTTCGTTTCCGTTAAAATCTCAATTCGACCGTTCTCTCCATCCTTCGGCGCGATCCCTGTAGCTATAACATATCGGCCTGGCTTTTCTGTATTTACGGCTTTCACAATTTCACTATGATTAAAACCATGAACGACACGTAGTTCCTCTAATTCCTCTAGTATTCTTTTATATTCGAGATTATTGATAACTTCTATCTTCTCTTCTGCTTCGATATTTATGTGAAAGTCTGGCTCCATATCTTTAACTTTATAACTCTTTCGAAAACCTGGCTCCACACGTAAAATTACATTTAGTCTTTGCGCGTCCATTGTGATTTCCCAATTAGGTTCGACCGTTTCCTCAATCGTCTCTATCTCAAATTGGTCCTCTTTTGTCGCTACCGCTGTTCCTTTCACCAATTCACCATTCTTCAGAAGCTTGACTCCTTTGCAAACCGTAATCGTAGGATACTTCAGTTCGGTAGGCTCGCAATGAATCCTTCCGTTTTTGATCCAAACCTTGCCTACATTGTCCTCTGGAACAAATGAGCCTTGTTCCCTTTTGAATAAATCAGCAACTTCTGTGTTATATGGGACTTGTTCTATATTCTCTATCACCTTTGATATAGAATGCTCTATTTCTTCTAAGGAAACTTCAAAAGACTCCTCTTTGAATTGCTTCCGTTCCTCTTCAAGCTTCGTCAATTTCACAACTGCTTCCTTTGAGCGAATACGCATAAAACCTTTTGATTCCTGTTGAATAATCTCGATGGAGACTTGTTCTTGCTTCGTTCCCAATATATCTAGCCCTTGCTGAATTGCTTCCTTTATGTCTTTACCTCTTGAGAGGATGGATTGTCCCATTTTATTCACCCCTTTGTAGTTCTCCTTCACCGGCGGTTGTGTATAATATTCACTAGCTTTAACTAGTAATATAAGAGGAGAGAACACGAAAATCTTTGTGTGATAAATGTAACTTTTTTACTATTTTATGTCTATTTGACTAGGGACACGATAGGCCATGATATCGACATTTCAATACAATAGTTGGGCATAAAGAGACAAAAACAGCACTTTTCGACAATAACGATCAAAAAAAGAGCTATCCATAACAGATAACTCTTCACGAAATATTAAGTGGTAAATTTTTCTTTATCGTATTTAGTAAGTGTGAGAGATCAAAAGGCTTTGTGATGTATTCGCTAAATCCCATTTCTATAGCTAACTTAATATCCTTTTCCATCGCATTCGCACTTAACGCAATCACAGGAATATCCTTAGTTTCAACACTAACTTGCAATCGTTCGAATACGTCAAATCCACTCATATCTGGAAGGTGAAGATCTAGCAGAATCAAATCCGGTTGCTGACTCTTTGCAATCTCTAAACCTGTTTTTCCATTTAAAGCATACATTAACGAGTAATTCGGTATCTTCTCAAAAATTCGTTCCATCAATTGCAGATTTGAAGGTTGAGCTTCAATATACAAAATGCGATAAGCACCTTCATCAGCAAATACAGAAACTTGGGATCGTACGGTTAAATCAGTCGTTTTTTTCCCTAACATTTGTTCATGTGGCAGTCTAACCCAAAAATCACTTCCTACACCAGGAGTGCTGCTTACCCCTACTTCGCCTCCCATTAATTGAACAATTTGATTGACAAGCGCCAATCCAATCCCTGTCCCTTCAATATGGGAATGCTCCAATCTATAGAAAGGTTCAAATATCGATTTCTGTTCATTTATAGGAATACCCATTCCAGTATCCCTCACACGAATTTCGATAAATGTATCCAAGCATTTGCAAAGAATTTCTACTTCTCCAGCTTCACGATTATACTTAATCGCGTTGTCTAATAAATTTATGATAATTTGCTTTAAACGGACTTGGTCTGAATACACATATTTATCAAAGCATTCACTTGTTTCGCTTACAATCGAAACCTTTTTCACTTTGGCACTTGATTCCACAATCCTGACGCATTCGTCTATTACATTCCCTATTTTGAATAGATCATTTGAAATCTTTAATTTCCCTGTTTCAATTCGAGCAAGATCAAGTATTTCGTTGATAAGGCTCAACAAATGACGTCCGCCTTTTAGTATTTCCTGATTAAAGCTTTGCTGTTGTGGAGAAAGTGTTGAATCGAGTTCAAGTAGCTGGGAAAATCCAAGGATTCCATTTAACGGTGTTCTGAGTTCATGACTCATTTTTGATAAGAAGTCTGATTTCGCTAAATTGGATTTCTCTGCTTCTTCCTTCGCCTCAATGATTCCCTGCTCCATCTTCCTTTGCATGGTGATATCTTCAAATATCCATAAATGGTGTCTGTTCTCATTATCAATCTCAAACGGAGAGTATATTCTCTTTAAGACACGCTCCTTATTGGTAATCACTTCATCTACGGACGGTTGATAATTAGTCAAAATTTTAAGATACCTTTCTATTTCTTTTTCCGTATCCTTAAAAATAGTAACTGGGACATCTTTATGAATGCTTTTCCCAACATAATCCAGAATCGGCCCATCCATTTCAAAGATTCGACAAAACGCTAAATTTAGAGCAGTAATATTCACATCACTATCCGTTACGATAACTCCATATGGTAAACTGTCAATTAAGGTTGTGATCAAAGCATTCACTTCTCTAAGCTTCATTTCCTGTTCTTTTTGCCAGGTAATATCAGACAAAGTCATGAGCACTTCAGGCCTATCTTTTATACTTAGAGGTTCTAGAAGCTTCGTATTCACTGAGAACCATTTAATCTGATCGTTTTTTTTCAGACCTAAGACCAACTTCGTTATAGCCTCTTTCGTCCTAAAGGTATTCTCTACAGGAGAATCATTGTATAAGTTCCCACTTTCATCAATTAAATGGAACGTCTGTCTATCTCTGAACCAATTAAACGGTTGGTCTTCTTGGACATCAAACATTCGATGAAAGTTATGATTTAGTGGGATTAATCTATGGTCCTCTGTGCAAATCATTATCGCTTCTGCCATCTCATTTAGGACATTATGATAAAACTTTTCCCCTTGTCGATGGAGCTGCTCTGCTTTTTTTCGATCCGTTATATCGACACCAGAGCCGATAACTTCTACCACTTTGCCGTTCTTAATCACAGGGCTAAGAGTAACGTAATAATCGACACCTTTAAAGTGAGTCTCAAAACTTGTGATTTCACCACCCCATGCTTTGTTATAGCTAACTAATATAGCTGAGGCATTTTTCTCCGGAAGAAATTCGGACACCCTTTTTCCTAAAACATAATTCGGATTCCAATGATGACGATAAAACAGTGCTCCTTCCGCTAACGTATGAATAAAATCATCACCGACTTTAATGATCTTAAATGTCATTCCCTGCTGTCTGCGAAGTGTATTCATTAAACTTTGTTGTGATTTTTTGATTCGTCCTTGATAAGCGACTATATCCCTGTTGTCTCTTGCTATGACAAAGACACTGACAAATTGATGATCTATTATGATCGGGATAAGGGTAGCCATTACAGGAATCCATTTGCCATCGCCACTCTTCATCCATGTTTCAAAATCCTTATTATTACCTTCTCGTAGAGTCTGAAATTTCTTTTTGATTACCTCTTGCTCCCCAGTGTTAAAAAGAGTGAATAGCATCTTAGAAGTTAGCTCTTCCTTTTGATACTTTAATATTTCCGTTACTTTAGAATTGACATTCTTGATTTCTCCCGTTGTATCCACTGTTAACACGACATTGGGATTATGTTCTAGAATCGACTTATAATAAGCTTCCGTAACTCTTTGTTGCTTCGTTGCCTGATTTTTATCAATATAAGTAATGGCATAAATAACGGTGATCACTAAAGTGGTAGCAATCCCTATTCCATATGCAAGCGCATCTTCAGTTAACCCATTGGTGAACAAATATAAACCATCAATATTTTGAAGCTGATTTGATGGAAGAATACCAATTATCCTAACAGCCATAAGGGAAATATAGTGTACCCCTGAAATCCCCAATCCCATTATCATAGAGCTAGTAATCATCTTTGATAATGAGAAATTTCGACTATCTTCTTTGTTACTGATTAGAAGAGTACAGGATATAGCTGAAATTAAAAATGCGATAAGTAGCGAGATGATAATCGTAAAGATATCATGGCTCATAATGTCCTCTAGATTTAAGGATTCCATTCCCAGATGATGCATACTAATAATGGCAAAACTCATTATCGCAGCATAACTACATATATTAAAAAGAGATGGTTTACAAAAGTTTATGATAGAAAACCCAAAATAAGATAAGATAATCGGTACTAATAAGGAGAGTAGAGTTAATCCTAAATGATAAGTAACAATGTGATGCGTATCATATGCTAACATGCCAATAAAGTGCATCGTCCATACTCCAACGCCCATGATGAACGCACTAAAAACAAGCCATTTTTTTTGGCTATATGTTGAATCTCGATACCTACTTATCATAGTAAATGATGCAAAAGACGCAATTATAGAAACCATTACAGATATTAGTACAAGCTTCACATCCAAAATACCCGAATATTCCATCACTTTTCTCCTATTTCTTAGAATATCTCTCATCATATTAAAGATTACTCTTACTGACAACCTGAATATTCTCCCCAAAACTGACATTTTCTACAGTTTTCGACAACGTTTTAGGCAGAAAATCCCACTAAACAGTCAGGTATTCTGACATTTTAGACCGTAAAATCTCCATTTCCCCAATATTTTTAAAAAAGGAGATTGTAATTTGTTACTATTAAATTCACAAATAGGTCTAAAGTAATTTATGTGATGTACAAAGGGGCGTAAAGATAGATGAAAGCACTTTTATATTTTTTGTTGTGTACACTCATTATTTTTGCAGTTTTTTACCGAAAGATCCGGTATAGAAACAACAATTCAAATATAGCAACTATTTATTCCTCAATAGAACAAGATTCGGATGCCATTTTCATATTAGACCGTAATGGAAAAATCATTGATGGCAATTCCTCTATAAAAAGAGTATTTGGCTATGAATTGGGAGAAGTCAATGAGCAGAGCTTTTTATCACTTTTGGATTCAAAGCATCACACTCTTTTTAGCTTACAATTTGGGCAATCAATAATTGGGAAGACCAAGGAAGTTCAGGTACATGGTTTCCACAAAAATGGTACTATCCTCATTTTAACTCTAAAATGTATTCCTTTTCTGAATCAAAAGAAATATCCATGTGTTTTTGTCGTAATTCAGGATATAACAGAACAGGACCGGGCGCGAAAGAATCTTCACAAAACGAATGAACAGCTTACCTATTTTTTAAACCATACCGTTGACGCCATTAACATCACCAATTTGAATAGTGAAATTGTTTATGTAAATCCGGCCTTCGAAAAAATGTTTGGTTGGTCAAAAGAAGAGATTTTGGGTAAGTTTTTACCTATTGTCCCCCCTAATTTAAAAGAAGTAGAAGAGCAAAAACGCCAATCTTTACTAAATGGTGAGACAATAAATAATTGGGAAGAGCAATTTATTAGAAAAGATGGCTCTCAGATCTATGTAAATACATCTATTTCAACCTTAAAAGATGAACACGGCAATATTGATGGATTTGCGGCCATCACAAGAGATATTTCCAAGCGAAAAAAAGCTGAGGAACGGCTTCGTGCTAGCGAAGAGAAATATCGATTAATAGCTGAGAACTCTACCGATTTAATTCGAATTGTAGATAAATCCGGACTTGTACTCTATGCTTCTCCCTCTCATAAAATATTATTAGGATTTGAGCCAAAAGAATTAGAAGGAGAGCATTTTCAAATGGATGTCCACCCTGATGATTCACCACGAATTCTCAAAATGTATGAAAAAATGAAAAGAAATCCGCAGCCAACCACTATGGTTTATCGCAGACAGCATAAATACGGCCATTATATTGATGTTGAAGCAAACTGTTCCCCTTTTTTGAATGAAAACAACGAGCTTAGTCATTATATTGTCGTAACTAGGGATATTTCCGAGAGAAGACAATATGAGAAAGAATTAAAACGCTTAGCCTATTATGACTCGCTTACCAAGGTTCGAAACCGGAGGTATTTTCATGATCAATTGGTTCATACCTTAAATGAATCTGAGAACAAAAATAAACAATTTGCCCTTCTCTACCTAGATTGTGATCGGTTTAAATGGGTGAATGATACGATGGGGCACGATATTGGGGATAGTCTCTTAAAAGAAATTGTTACAAGAATTAAGGCAGAAATACCATCACCTGATTCCATTTACAGGTTGGGAGGCGATGAATTTGCCGTCATATTATCGGATATCCATTCAAAAGAACAAATTGCATCCATTGCAGAAGGAATTATTAGTGCACTGCAAAGTCCTTGGGTTATAAATGAACATCGCTTCGTTACGACAAGTTCAATCGGAATCAGTATGTATCCTAAAAATGGTCTAGATAAACACACATTAATCTCGCATGCTGACCAAGCACTATATCAAGCAAAGCAAGCCGGGAGAAACTCATACAAATTTTATACAGATGAGCTGGAAAGAAAATTCGACCGCTTAGTTTTATTAGAGAACGATTTAAAGCAAGCTATCCGTAACGAAGAGTTTCAACTTGCCTATCAGCCACAAGTAAATATCCGAACTGGCATAACCAATTGTTTGGAGGTATTATTGCGCTATAAACACCCTGTCCTTGGGAACATTGGACCTGATGAATTTATACCGATTTGTGAAAGAACAGGGCTCATTGATGAGATTACCATTTGGATCATCAAACAGGTTGGGTATGAATATCAAAACTTGATTGAAAAAGGTTATTCTAGTGTCAAATTTGCTATTAACCTTTCTCCGAACTCGTTACGAACTCAGACAAATACGATGCAGATAGTAAAAGCAATTAAGGAAGCAAATATCCCACCAAATTTGCTTGAGTTTGAGATTACAGAACTTGCCTTTTTAGAGAACCTTGATGAAATATCACAAAGATTAAGTGAACTAAAACAATTAGGGGTTAGTGTCTCTTTAGATGATTTTGGCTCAGGGTATTCTTCATTAATCTATTTCAAACAGCTGCCAATTGACAAGATCAAAATCGACAAAACCTTTATTCAGGATGTTGGGAATGAAGATGGCAAAAAGGCACAAACAGTGATTAATGCAGTATTATTTTTGGCAAAAGAGTTACAACTCGAAGTAGTTTGCGAAGGTGTCGAAACAGAGGAACAGTTAATATACTTACTAAAAAACAATCTTTTGTATGCACAGGGATATTATTTTAGTAAACCTGTTTCTGAAAAGGCACTAGAGCAATTAAGATTTATGGAAACCAAGGAAACAGGTGAAAAAGTGTTATATTTCTAAATGCAGGTAGTCCCAGGTATGTTTTACTTGGGGCTTCTTTTATTTTCACCCAATGTTACTACACATAACTCCTTTTGAATTCGGGAATTGTAAATAAGTGAATGTATACCTGAGCTCATGGAGGTCTCTGTACATGTTTCATACATGGCTAAGCTATCCTAAATACTTTCGTTACGGCTTTTTCATTTTGTGGAGTTTAGGGAGTATCCTTAATGGATTTGTCTTTAAAGATGAAAACAATATGTATTTAATATATATTTTTATTGTCATATTATTGGGAATTGGATTCTACAATTACTCCGCCTTCGTTATCATCCTTCTGACAACTCTTGTAGTGACATGCAGGTTCTACCTCATTCCAGATCCCTTGCCCACCATTACAACGTTTTTGAGTTATTTAGTTACTTACCTTTTAATATCTTTTATCTCCAGAGCTTTAATGAGATATGTTCAAAAAGTAAGAAAAGACTATTTTGAACTTACAACAGCACTTGCCAATGCATTAGACTCTAGAGACCCGTATACACGGCATCATTCTGAGAATGTCTCGAAATATGCCGTGGAAATCGCAAGGGAGATGAATTTATCGGAGGAATTATGCGACATCATCCGAATTGGTGGCCTGCTTCATGATATCGGAAAAATTGGCATTCCTGAGCATATATTAAGAAAAAAAGGAAAATTAACTGAAGAGGAATACAATATTATTAAAACTCACCCGGATATTGGTTATAAAATCATTAAGCATATCACAAACTTCTCTGAAAATGGGGTCTTAGATATTGTTTTATATCACCATGAAAGATATGACGGTAGAGGGTATCCAAATGGACTCAAAGGGAAAGAAATCCCTTTATTGGCACGTATTGTTGCTGTAGCAGATACCTTTGATGCTATGATCTCCCAGCGGGTCTATAGAGAGAAACTAGACCTAAATTCTACTCTAAATGAAATTGTGCAAAATAAAGGAACCCAATTCGATCCTGACATTGTAGATGTCTTTCTTCGAGTGGTTGAGCAACCTGATAAATTGGACAATTAAGAAGCCACCATATTCCATATGGCGGCTTTTCGATTGAAGTGACTATTTCCTCACCCCGTAAGAATATTCTCACTTGGATAGCGAATTTTTGTATTATCCTGTTTCGCTAAAGACATGACGAGCGTGAGTGGTCCTAGTTTTCCTAAAAACATCATAAAAATGATTAACAGTTTTCCGAGTACTGTTAGTTTTGCGGTAATTCCCATTGATAATCCAACGGTTCCAAATGCAGATATAACCTCAAATAACAACGGCAAAAACGGCTCCTTTTCGGTTATATTCAATAAGAACACTGCCACAAAAATAAACGCAAGGGCGATACTCGAAATGGCTAAAGAGCGGAAGACAATTTCGTAGCTAATTGACCTTCTTCCGACAACAACTTCCTTCTTACCTCTTAAATAGGTGACAACGGCAAGGACGATGACAAGGAAGGTTGTTAACTTGATACCGCCACCAGTTGAGGCGCTGCCGGCTCCGACGAACATAAGCAGAAGCATTAAAAAGATCGTAGATTCATCAAGACTAGCAATATCCAACGTATTAAAACCAGCTGTCCTTGGAGACACTGCCTGAAAATAGGAAGCCCACAATTTATCCCATAAGGAAGCTAAACCTCCTAGAGTATTAGGATTGCTATACTCCAAAACAAAAATGAGTAGCATGGAAACGATATTAATCACGAATGTCCCAACAAGCATCAATCTAGAATGGAGAGACATTTTTTTAAAGCTCTTCTCCCTCCACAACTCGATTAAAACGGTGAATCCTAATCCTCCAGTTATGAATAATAAAGAGATAACAATATTAACAATCGGGTCACCTACAAAACCCATTAAATTGTCTGGCCATAAAGCCATACCAGCATTATTAAAAGCGGAAATTGAGTGAAAGAAGCTATAAAACAACCCTTTGCCCCATCCTAAATTTGGGACCCATCTCAACGCTAAAAAGAGCATCGCAATTCCTTCAATGGCTAATGAAAAAATGAATAAATTCCGAACTAAATAGATCACGCCACCGATGGATGTCTGGTTTAGGGATTGTTGGAGTAAAATCCGATCCTTTAGGCCAATTTTCTTCCCGAGAGCCATATAAATGAGAACTGCAAAGGACATAATTCCAAGCCCGCCTAATTGGATTAACGAAACAATAATGACTTGGCCAAATACGGTATAAACACTCCCAGTATCAACAACAGCTAGCCCCGTAACGGTCATGGCTGAGGTTGCGGTAAAAAGAGCATCAATGAAGTGAATCGGTTCAGTTGTTGCAAAAGGGAGCATTAATAACCCCGTTCCAATGAGAATCGAGACAAAGAAAATCACAATCAAAAGCTGCGACGGAGAAAGATTGACCTTTCTGTAATCCATCTTTTAAACCCCTTTCTTGTCAAAGCGGGTAATATCGTCGTTGCGACCAATTACCACAAGGACATCTCCTCTCAAAATTTCCATATCTGGCGATGGTGAAACAAAGATTTCTTTTCCTCTTTGGATCGCAACAATATTACATCCAAATCTTGCGCGAATATCTAATTCAGATAACGTTTTATGGTTGATCAAATCTGATGCAACAACCTCTGCTATCCCAAACTCCTTTGATAATTCAATATGGTCAATGATTTTTTTTGAAGCAATGTGGTGAGCTATACGCAGCGCCATGTCCCGTTCAGGATGAATTACGCGGTCTACACCAATCTTTTCAAGAACCTTTGCGTGATAGTCATCATGCGCTTTTGCCCATACTTGCGGAACTCCAACTTCTTTTAATAATAGGGATGTAAGGATACTGGATTTAACATTGTCCCCAAAGGAAACAATCGCACAATCAAAATTACGTACACCCAATTTTTTTAAAATATTTTCATCGATTTCAGTTGTCACGACGGAATGGGTTGCAAATTCAGCGTAGGCGTTGACTTTCGCTTCATCAATATCTACTGCTAACACTTCAATACCCTCTTCTGATAATGCTTTTACTAACGTGCCTCCAAACCTTCCCAAACCAAAAACAGCAAACGACTTCTTCATCAAATGTCTTCCTTTCTTAGTGCAACACGAGAGACTTTTTATACAAAAATGAACACAAAAAAACCATTCCAAATAAAGAATGGTCAATGTCATCATTAACCCTTCTCTCACACAGTGCTTACGAGGTTAGCTGTCGGATTAGGGATTGAGAGCACCCCTTCCTAACAAACTTAGTTTGTTAAGATTCACCCCAAGATAAACATATGTTTATCAAAATGGTTCCCCCGCTCATAAGATTCAGCAAAAAGGTTGATTTATTAAATTAATAAATAACAAAAATAAGATACTCCTCTCGAGTGTTAATGTCAATATTTTTTAGTAAATCTATCCACCGAAAAGAAGTTATGCTGATTTAGGAATAGTGTTGGGAAGCGTACTTTTTACAAATAAAATCTATCTTTACTACCTAGCTTATTTACGAAAAAGTGCTAATCCTTGACTTATTTCCTCGGTTTGTTGATAGACCTTCTTATAAAGGGCAAAAAGCTCCTGATACTTCACCACATTTTCCTCAATCGGTTCATACGTTTTCACAACTCTCGAGAACAAATCAGCACATTCATTTAATGAAGTAAACCAACCACATCCATATGCCGCAAGTATACCGGCACCAATCCCGGGACCTTGCTCACTAGAAAGCTTTTGGATTTTCGCATTAAAAATATCTGCCTGAATTTGTAACCACACATCATTTTTGGCTCCGCCTCCAATGGAGACAACCGTTTCAATTTTCTTACCGCTTTCTCGGAAAATCTCGATCGACTCATTTAAGGAAAACGTGATTCCTTCTATTACAGCTCTTACGAAGTCAATTCTTTTATGAGATCCATCGACTCCGATAAAGCTTCCTCTAATCAGTGCATCCGCATGTGGAGTTCTTTCTCCAACGAGATAAGGCGTAAACAAGAGCCCATTCGCACCAATAGGAACATCCTCAATTCCCTGTAACATTGCAGTAAAATCTTCCTCTGCAACAAAAGTGTCTTTAAACCAGCTCAAGCTATAGCCTGCTGCTAGCGTTACTCCCATCGTATAAAACGCATTTTCTTTCCCGTGATTAAAATAGTGAACCTTCCCACCTAAATCACGTTCTTTATCTTCCTCATAGGACAAAACAACACCCGAGGTTCCGATGCTGCATAGCGTTTTTCCATCCGATAAAATCCCTGAGCCAATTGCACCACAAGCGTTATCCGCACCACCAGCAAACACCTTCGTAGAATTCGAGAGCCCTGTTTGTTGTGCGATCTCATTTGTAATCGTTCCAACGAAAGCATGCGATTCAACTAATGGTGGACAAAGTTCCATATCCACCCCAACCGCATTACATATTTCAGAACTCCATTCCTTCTTGACCACATTCAGCAATAATGTGCCAGCTGCATCCGAATATTCACTATGTAGCTCCCCTGTTAAACGGAATCGCAAATAATCCTTCGGCAATAAAAAAGTTTTTGCTTTTTTATAGATATCCGGTTCGTGTTCTTTAACCCATAAGAGCTTAGGTAATGTAAATCCCTCTAAGGCCGGATTTCTAGCAATATTTAATAATGCGTCTTTACCAACAAGCTCATAGATCGTTTCACACTGCTTCGTTGTCCGAACATCATTCCAAAGAATCGAATTTCGAAGAACATCATTATTCTGATCTAAGAGGACTAATCCATGCATTTGTCCGGAAAAGCTGATTCCTTCAATCGCTTCAATCTCTCCGTCAAATTCCTTCACCAACAGGGATAATGCCCTAATCGTTTTATCTACCCATTCTTCTGGATTCTGCTCACTGTACCCTGATTTTTCTTGTATAAGAGGATAGGCCTGCGAAGCTTCTGCACACACTTCACCTAATTGATTGAATAATAATACCTTCACAGCACTTGTTCCAAGATCTACTCCGATTACATATTTCATCGTTCCCACCTACCACTGTTAGTTTAGATGATGAAAAGTGTGCTGGAAAACGAAACCCCAGCACACTTTTCAAAGATTTATCTCACCGAAGCCACCTGAGCTTCTAATAAATATTGATTTACAATCGCTTTTAAGCGTTCTTGGCGTCCAGATTTATTCTTGATTTCCCCTAAAGAAAGAGCATATTGCTCAAGTTTATGGAAATCAGTGTTTCCTTGAACTATATCGAGGCCAATACCTGTTGTATAGCTTTCATAACGGTCTGAAATAAAATCCTCTAGCACCCGATCTTCTAACAAGCGATGAGCAACCTTCAAACCAACTGCAAAAGCATCCATTCCCGCAATATGTGCATGGAACAAGTCTTCCGGCTCAAATGAGCCTCTTCGAACCTTTGCATCAAAGTTCAATCCACCAGAACCCAGCCCATCATTTAAAAGAATTTCATACATAGCAAGAGTTGTAGAATATAGATCAGTAGGGAATTCATCTGTATCCCAACCAATTAACATATCACCTTGATTGGCATCGACTGAACCTAACATTCCATTAATTCTTGCGGTTCTTAACTCATGCTCAAACGTATGACCAGCAAGTGTAGCATGGTTCGCTTCAATATTAAATTTGAAATGGTCAGCAAGATCATATTTTTGCAAAAATGCTAGACCAGTTGCCACATCAAAATCATATTGGTGTTTTGTTGGTTCCTTCGGCTTCGGTTCAATAAGAAATTGTCCTGTGAAACCAATTTCCTTTGCATAATCGACAGCCATATGGAAGAAGCGGGCTAAGTTATCAAGTTCTAGTTTCATATCCGTATTTAAGAGCGTTTCGTATCCTTCACGTCCACCCCAGAACACATAGTTTTCTGCGCCCAATTCTTTGCCAATCTCTAATCCCTTTTTGACTTTAGCTGCGGCATAGGCAAAAACATCAGCATTTGGAGCTGTTGCAGCACCGTGTAACCAGCGAGGATTTGTGAAATTATTGGCTGTATTCCAAAGCAATTTCACTTGGCTAGTTTTCATATATTCTTGAATCATGGCAACAATTTCATCCAGATTTTTATACGTTTCTGCAAGTGTTCTTCCTTCAGGAGCAATATCTACTTCATGGAAACAAAAATAAGGAACATTAATCTTTTCAAAAAATTCAAAGGCCGCTTCGACACGAGCTTTCGCTTTATCCATTCCGGTTAAATGATCCCATGGACGAAGCATTGTTCCTACTCCAAATGGATCAGAACCGTCTGCCTGGAAGGTATGCCAGTAGGCAACAGCAAAGCGCAGAGTTTCTTCCATCGTTTTTCCGCCAATAACTTCTTCCGGATTATAGTGTTTAAATGATAAAGGATTCGATGAAGATGAACCTTCATATTTGATGTTACTGACATTGTTAAAATAAGACATGAAACATACCTCCTAAAAATGATAGATTAATGAAATGGTTTACATTATGATATTAGTAACCGATTCATTCATTAAATGAATCGAGAAAAACCGTGATTAACTAAAGGTTCAGGAGAGATCAATGTATGAACAAGATGAGCAGTGTCATCTACAATATTCTTAATTGGATTACCCGATTTGCTTACCTTCAGCTCGTATGGGTACTTTTTACATTAGTAGGAGGCTTCCTCTTCGGAATCTTCCCAGCTACTGTAGCCATGTACGCTATTATTCGTGCTTGGTTAAGAGGAGATACAGAGATTGCTATATTTCAAAGCTTTTGGAAATTCTATAAAAATGATTTCCTAAAAAGCAATTCACTTGGCGTATTTCTCCTGCTTGTCGGTGCCATCATCGGACTTGATCTATACTATATTCAGCAAACAAGCGATACATTATTATCTTGGACATCTGCTCCGTTGTTTGCTTTTATGATCCTATTTCTTTTGTTTGTATTCTACCTTTTTCCAGCTTTTGTTCATTATGATTTAAACAATTTTTCAATTATGAAAAATGCTTTTTTCATCATGCTCATTCATCCACTTCATAGTTTACTTATGCTTCTAGGTCTCGCTTCAATCGCAATCATCATGTACATAATACCTGCGTTAGCATTTATTTTCGGCGCTAGCACAGTTTCTTTTATCACGATGTGGCTGTCTCTCCATGCCTTTCATCACGTTTCAAAAAAAGGCTAGTTATCCTTTCACTGCACTGGATGAGAGACCTTCAACAACTTTGTTGCTAAAGAAAATAAAAGCAAGTAATATAGGCAATACGCTAATGACCAAGGTAGCACCAATCGCTCCCCAATCCGTCATGTATTGACCGATAAAATTTTGGATTCCAACCGTTAACGTCTTATAGTGGTCCGAACTAATAAATGTATTAACAAAGACAAATTCATTCCAGTTATAAATCATGTTAATAATAACGGTCGTTGACATAACTGGAATCGTCATCGGAAGGATGATCCGAAAAAACATCTGAGGAACAGAACATCCGTCAATAATCGCAGCCTCTTCAATCTCACGTGGCAAAGTATAATAGAAACCAAGTAGAATCATAATCGTAATGGGTAAGTTATAGGCTGTATACGTGATTACTATTGACCAAGGACTATCAATTAAATTCACATTTAAGAACATTTTAAATAGCGGAATGATCGAAGAATGAATCGGAATCATCATACCAACCATACATAATCCAAGAACGAGCTTACTAAGCTTCCACTTCATCCTTGTGATAGCGAAAGTGGCCATACTTGCAAATAGAACAGTGAATAAAATGGCTAATGCAGTAATCCAAACGCTGTTCCAAAAATAAATCCCAATACCGCCTTCCCATACTTTCGTATAGTTTTCCCATCTAAATTGGGATGGCAAAGCAAAAGGGTCCCCAGAGAAAATTTCCCGATTATCTTTTAATGAGAACAGGAATAGCCAAACGATAGGAAAGATTTGAAATATCGCAACAAGAGCCAATGATAAATAGAGTAAAAAGGAACCTAACCGCTTCATAAGAAAAAAGCCTCCTTCCTAATACTGAATTTCCTCTTTTGTCGCTGTCAGCTTACGAACAATGTAAGTTACAACAAGAGTAATGATTAATAACAAGAATCCAATCGCACTTCCGTATCCGAAATTATTGGTATCAAAGGCTAATTTGTACATATAAGAGGCCATTACTTCACTAGCACTATTTGGTCCCCCACCTGTCATGACATAGATAAGATCAAAGTATTTTAAAGAACCGACAACTGCCAAGACTATCGTTACCTTCACAATCCCCATGATTAAAGGCAATTTGATCCGAAGGGCGATTTGAACAGGTGATGCGCCGTCAATTCGAGCTGCTTCAATAATGGAATCAGGGATATTTTTAAGTGCTGCATAGTAAATCAAAATATAGAAACCTGCATATTGCCACAGAATTGGTATAAAGATGGCGTACAAGACAATCGATGTTTCTGCCAACCAAGCAGGAGGATTTTCAACACCAATTTTCAAAAGAATTTGATTTAACATACCACTTGTAGGGTTATAAATTTTAATCCACAGCTGAGCAATCGCCACTGACGATAAAAGCATGGGGATTAAATAAATTTTTCGCAATAGGTCTGAACCTTTTATTTTTGAAGCCAAAATTAGCGCTATCGCCAAATAGATTAATAGGCTCAAAGTAGAGAAAATGGCTAATAAAAAGGAATGCCAAGCACTATCCCAAAATTTCACGTCTTGTAGTGCTGCTGTATAATTTTCCAATCCGATAAACGTCATTGCACCTATTCCATCCCAATCCATAAACCCATAATAGCCCGACAAGGCTAACGGAATGAAAATAAAAATCCCAATTAAAAGAAGGGCAGGAAGAACGTAAAATGCGATGATCCATTTATTGGACATTACTTTATCCATATCATTCAACCCCATATCAGTTAAGAAGAAAAGGACAACCTACGAAGGAAATGTCCTTTTCTCTTTCTGGTAATTTATAAGTTTAATATTTTCTTATTGTGCAGATAATGCTTCCTCATGTTTTTTGGCAAAATCTTCTGGTGTTGCTTCCTTGCCAAAAAGTGCTTGGATCTGTGTTAAATGAACCTCTGCAACTTCTGGACTCATTTGTACATCAGCAAACAAGGTAATGTTCGTTGCATTACTTAATTCATTTAAGACATCAATATACATTTGTGGTAACTCAAGTGAGCTTGCGTCAAGTTTTGTAGCTGGAATAACCCCTGCTTGTGTAACAGATTTTTCTCCCCACGCTTTAACAAAGTAGGAAACAAATTTCTTGGCCTCTTCCTTTACATCTGAATCTTCAGAAACAAATAATCCAACCCCAGGACCGCCTACATGGCTGGTAAGTTCACCCTTGCCATCTACAGTTGGGAAATTAAAGAATCCGATCGAATCTCTAAATTCTTTAGGAATATCTTCATTTGTAGTGAAGTTTGGTAGATCCCAAGATCCAATTAGATACATAGCAGCCTGACTGTTCATAAACATACTCTTCGCTTCCTCATCAGCCAAACCATTGAAACCCTTTACAAAAGCGTTCATGTCAACCATATTCTGAATCTCTTTTGCAGCAGATACGAGTGCAGGGTCCTCAAATGTACCTGAACGATTGATTGCACTTGTTAAAACGTCGGCTCCACCAATTCGATCTGCTAGGTACATATACCATAATGAACCTGTCCAACGGTCTTTATTTCCGAGAGCAATTGGGGCAACCCCATTATCTGAAAGTGTTTTAATTACGTTTTTAAATTCGTCATATGTCTTAGGAGCTTCAAGGCCATATTCATCAAAAATCGCCTTATTATAGAAGATAGTAGCAATGTTTAACTCTAATGGAAGACCATAAGTCTTTCCATCGATGGCATACGCTTCTGCCGTGCCAGGTACAAAACTATCTTTTAAATCACTTTGAAGGATATCATCTAGAGGAGTAAATTTTTTGCCGTCAACGTAAGGTGTTAAATAACCTGCTGCCCAGGTCATACCTACATCTGGTAGTTCATTAGAAGTGGATAAAACTTTAATCTTGTCTTTATACTGTTCGTTACTTAAAACTTCTACTTCCACATTCACACCTGGATTTTCATTTTCGAAATTGCTAATGATCTCTTCAACAATTGTGTAATGTGTTTTTGAACTGCCTTCTGGCCAAAGATGCATAAATTTAATCGTTTTTTCGTCGCCCGAATCACCTGAACCTGAAGCTTTTTCTTTGTCTGAATTTGAGCAACCAGCAATTACAAGGATGGATAAAAACAATGCAAATAATAATGTAATCGCTTTCTTTTGTTTCATACATTAACCCCCTAAAAAGTGTATGATGCTTATTTTCTAAGCTCAAGATTAGAATATCAGAGAAAAGATCGTTTGTCTAGTGGATAAACTAAGTGTATAATAAAATTATTAAGTGCTATACTAGAACAAAATTTATAGAAAGAGTTGAACGGCTAATGAATCACAAAACATGGAACCAGCATGTTGTAAAACAAGAAAACAAAGCATTGGTTCTAAAAACGATTATCCAGCTCTCCCCTATTTCAAGAGCAGATATCGCACAAAAGACAGGTTTAAATAAGGGAACCGTCTCTTCTCTTGTTAGTGAGCTAATGGAAGAACAATTGATTTATGAATACGGTCCTGGTGAATCTAGCGGTGGAAGACGACCAGTCATGCTCCTCTTTAATCAAGTAGCAGGATACTCCATCGGGCTTGATTTAGGGGTTAACTACCTGCTTGGCATCGTGACGGATCTTCAAGGAAACATTACCCAAGAGAAAATCATAAAATTTAATAACTTGTCCTACGAAGAAATTAAGAAGAGATTATATGAAATGATTGATAATCTCATTTCTCTAACACCAGAAAGCCCATATGGAATTGTCGGAATTGGAATCGGGGTACCAGGTACTGTTAGCAAAAGTGGAAAAATCCTATTAGCCCCTAATCTTAACTGGCAAAATATTGACCTCAAGTCAACTCTTAAGGAAAAGTATAACATTCCAATTATCATTGAGAACGAAGCCAATGCAGGTGCCTATGGAGAAAAATTGTTCGGAGCAGGAAAAGAAGCCAAAAACATCGTATATGTAAGTGTCGGAATTGGAATTGGTGCTGGGCTTATTTTAAATAATCAGCTTTATCGAGGGAATAACGGATTTTCCGGCGAGATCGGCCATATGACAATTGAGATAGATGGAGCAAAATGCAGCTGTGGAAGTATGGGCTGTTGGGAGCTTTATGCTTCTGAACAAGCACTTGTCAAAAACGCTAAACGCGCAGGTTTACTGACCGATTCTGCTGAGTTAGACAATTTACTAGAACTTGCAGAGTCAGGAGATGAAATAGCGATCCAACAGTTCGAACACATTGGTGAGTACCTTGCCGTGGGGATTAACAATATTATTAATATATTTAACCCTGAGCAAATCATAATCGGTAACCGTATGGCATCTGCTGAACGCTGGTTGAAAAATGCTTTAGAAAAAAGAATGCTTGCTCGCACATTGTGGTTTCAACAAAGAGATTTAGAAATTAATTTTTCCGAACTATCCACTCATTCTGCCGCTTTAGGAATTACAGCCTTTGTCGTGGAGAATTTTTTCAATAGTGATCTGCAAAAGTTTTCTCAAGCACTGTGAGTTTTAAATTTTCAATATAAAAATTTATTTCAAGAGGTGGAGAAACATGGCAACGATTCAAAATCCAATTTTACCCGGCTTTAATCCTGACCCAAGTATTTGCCGAGCAGGAGAAGATTACTACATTGCAGTTTCAACCTTTGAATGGTTCCCTGGTGTAGGGATTTACCATTCAAAGGACCTTAAGAATTGGAGGTTAGTAGCACGCCCCCTCAATCGGGTAAGTCAATTGAATATGATGGGTAATCCTGATTCAGGTGGTATTTGGGCTCCAGCATTATCCTACCACGATGACAAGTTTTGGCTAATTTATACGGATGTTAAAGTAACGGAGGGCCAGTGGAAAGATTGTCATAATTATCTTGTCACTTGTGACACCATTGACGGTGAGTGGTCTGAACCAATTCACCTTAATAGCTCCGGCTTTGATCCTTCGCTGTTTCATGATGAGGATGGGAAGAAATATTTTGTAAATATGCTCTGGGACCACAGAGTTGGACATCATAACTTTTATGGAATCGTTATACAGGAGTTTAGTGTCGAACAACAAAAATTGGTCGGGAAACCTGAAGTTATTTTTAAAGGAACCGATATTATGCTTACAGAAGCACCTCATCTATATAAGATAAATGGGTATTACTATTTACTAACAGCTGAGGGTGGAACAAAGTATGATCACCAATCAACCATTGCTCGCTCCAAGAATTTACGTGGTCCATATGAAGTGCATCCAGAGAATCCACTGATTAGCTCTTTCGCTCATCCGAGAATTCCATTGCAAAAAGCAGGTCACTCATCCATTGTGCATACACACACAGACGAATGGTTTTTGGTTCATCTAACAAGTAGACCGTTACCACGTGATGGACATCCATTACTCGATCCAAGAGGTTTTTGTCCACTAGGAAGAGAAACTGCTATCCAGCGTCTGGAATGGAAAAATGATTGGCCGTATGTAGTCGGAGGAAACCATCCATCCTTAGAAATAACCGGTCCAAATATAGAAGAAGTGAAATGGGAAAGAGATTACCCAGAAAAAGATGATTTTGACTCATCAACCTTAAACCTTCATTTCCAATCACTTCGTATTCCATTAGGAGAGAATATTGCATCACTAACGGATCATCCAGGTCATCTAAGACTATATGGGAAAGAATCCTTGACTTCTAAGTTTACACAAGCGTTTGTGGCAAGACGTTGGCAACACTTTAATTTTACAGCAGAAACAAAAGTAGCTTATCAACCGGAAACCTTCCAACAATCTGCTGGTCTAGTAAACTATTACAATACGCAAAATTGGACTTCTCTTCAAATCACTTGGCACGAAACAAAAGGAAGAGTGCTCGAACTTGTGACGTGCGATAATTTTGTTTTTGATCAACCATTAAAGGGAAAAGAAATTATTATTCCTGACAATAATGAATACGCTTACTTACGTGTTGAGGTAAAGACAAACATCTATCAATACTCTTACTCCTTTGATGGGGAGCATTGGAATACGATTCCGATTGAATTCGAATCCTATAAACTATCCGACGATTATATTCAAGGTGGAGGCTTTTTCACAGGAGCCTTTGTTGGCATGCAATGCCAAGATACATCCGGGCAAAACAAGCACGCTGATTTTGATTACTTCATTTATAAAGAAGAATAGAATAGTAGTTTTAAAGTGTGGGACCAGGCATAAATGCGCCTGGTCTCCTTAGCTTAATAGCTTCTCCATCGCCATCACATCAACAAACTTTCCTTCTAGTATACCTTGGTTATTAAAAATTCCGACCGTGCGATATCCTTGCTTATGGTAAAGCTTTTGCCCTGACTCGTTAAAAGGAAAAGTAAAAAGAACAATTTTATGGAAGCCATTTTCGCGTGCAGCCTCATCAATCGCAGTCAACAGCCTACTTCCAATTCCCTTCCCTCTCGAATTTCTCGCTATATAAACGGAAAGATCTGCAACACCTGTATAAGCACATCTATTATTGTAGGGATTTAAAGAGGCCCACCCTACAACTTCTCCATCTTCTTCAGCGACGAGTACCTTGTAGCGTTCTGAATGACCGTGAAACCAATCTTCCATATAGGATAGATCTTTCGTATCTGTTTCTAGCGTAGCGACTCTGTCTTCAATTCCTTCATTATAGATGTTCATGATCGACTCTAAATCCTG
Source organism: Bacillus yapensis (assembly GCF_005280205.1). Classification (GTDB taxonomy): domain Bacteria; phylum Bacillota; class Bacilli; order Bacillales; family Cytobacillaceae; genus Robertmurraya; species Robertmurraya yapensis. The sequence continues at coordinate 227,844 of NZ_SUND01000001.1, forward strand.
TAATGTAGCTTCCCTAATTATCATCTACCCGACACTCCCTACTTGCTCATTTCTAGTAAAAAAGCATTCAATGCCCCTGCACCAAATGCTTTTATGAAAATTTATATTTTATCCATCTTAATTCGAGCATCATTTTCCAAAATCCTACTTAACTTTTGAAAAACTTCCTCTGCAAAAACCTTATAGCCTTTTTCCGTTAAATGAATCCCATCATCACTAATTAAATCTTTCAGATCTCCTGCCCTTTTAATAGCACTTCTCACATCAATACTCATAACATTCAATTCTTCCGCCAATTTTTTTAGGGAACGATTGTAATTGCTATGCCAATGCTCAATGCCACCAACTTTGCAAATCCAATCACTCACTTGTGAGCTATAACTCTCCACGATTCGCTCATAGTATCGTACCGGATCCAAAGGAGGCAAAGTAGAAAGAATGGGTGTGAGTCCTGCTTCCTTTATCTTTATCACGATGGATTTCAGATTGTTTATATATCGTTCTACCGGCACCGTTGCTTCATGTACATCTGTAGGATTTTTTGCTACCTCTGCCCACACAAAGTCGCAATCATTCCCACCTATTTCAATAATGACATAATCCGGTTTTTCTTGAATGACGTCACGATCTAATCTTTGAATAAGTAAATCGGAGTTGTCATTAAAAACTCCTTTATTCATAATATGGATGTCTTCTTCAAATTTACCTTTATTGTTATTCAAAAATAACTCTTGTAAGATTTTTGGATAATTGTTTTTCAAAATTTTCAAGCGTCCTTTTACGAAAGTTACACCACGAGTTAAGCTATCTCCAAAACAGATGATTTTCATATCCAACCCTCCTCAAGATTCGGTATTACTATAACAAAATAGAATGCATAAATACAATTCTTTGTATTTGGACTTCATAAAGTTTCGCAAACTGTCCACAAAAATGGCATAAAATATTTTGAATTCCCGATTTATAAAAAAATCAGCATTTTGGACTGAAACATATAGACACTTGTCCAAACATAAATTTATGAAAAAGAATATTGTATATTACCTCTTAATTCAATGAGGAATTATTATGAAAGGAGGCGATAATATGAATGTAAGCGACTTACTCGCATCCTTACCTCCAGCTTATCGAGTAGAGCGAGTTTATGTTGACGGCGATTCCAAAGAAACTACAAACTTTGTAACTGTCAACAATGGACTAGCTTATTTCATTGAAGGGAATGACATTAAAGTATTTAATGTTGATAGCATTGACGGCTTAAAATTTTAATTGAATACTAAATTGTAAAAAAGAGCAGAAGATTGATTCCAAACTCATCTTCTGCTTTTTTAATCATGTATTAACGATAGATTAGATGTTTTAAAATTCAATACCATCAATTTTATTCCCATCAATTATCTTTAGTGTTTCATTTTCTTTAAAATACACTACATTGTTGGAATTCATTGAAATAAACTGCGACACCTTTATCGGTATACCCTTTATGATAATTTGATTTACAGGATAATTAGGTTTTAACTTTTTTAACTCTTGAATTAAAGGATTTTGAGCGTTTAGATACTCGTCGAGCTCCTCCTGAATTTTCTCGATTTTACTATCCAATCGATTTGCGTCCTGCTCATGTTTCTTACTTTGACTGATTAAAGAATTGAAGACATCTTCCTGTATTTCTTCGATCTTATTAAGTAATTCAGATATCTTTTTCTCTTGCTCCTTACTTTGAGCGTTAAGCGAGTCCGTTACTTGCTGCTGTGCTTCCTCAATCCTAATACGCAGTTCGTTAACCTTATTTTCCTGCTCCATGTTTTGCGTCTCCAAAGAATTCCTAAAACTCGTGTACGTCTCCTCAATTCCACTACGCAATTTGGTTATCTCTTCGTCCTGCTCCTTTTTTTGAGCAATAAGCGATTCCGTCACTTTCTCTTGTACTTCCTCAATACTACTTTGTAGTTCGTTAACCTTATGCTCCTGCTCCATGCTTTGCGTGTTAAAGGAGTCCGTTACCTTCTCAATTCTTTCATCCAACTGTTTGACAACCTGATCTTGCTTTTCATTTTGCGAATGAAGCATGTCACGTATTTTCTCTTGTATTTCCTCCATCCGACTATGGAGCTGGCTCATATTCTTTTCTTGTTCAGTGTCCAGATGATTTAGGGATTTCTGTAACTTTTCTTGATTCGCCTCAATTTTTGTGTTCAATTGTCCTAGACTTTTCTTTTGTTCGGTAGAATAAGCGTTCATGGCCCCTTCTACTTGCTGAACCTTTTTATCTAATCGACTCTCATACTTATCTTGGGCAACGAATTGTGCTCTTTCGGAGTCATGGAGCTTTTTTTGTAATTCTTTAAACCTATCATGAATCTCGCCTAAGTTTTTCTGTTGCTCCATACTCTGCATGCTCATTGATTCGTTGATCTTCTCCTTGAATCGTTCATGCCTCCGGTCTAAACGCACAATCTGTTTTTCTAATTGGTCGTTTTCCGCAGAAAATTCATTGTATATCTTTTCAAACTCTCTTTTCATTTCCTCTGTTTTATTGAAAATAAAGATTTTTTGATTTGAACTAATGACCCGTTCTCCTCGGTCTATACATGTTAGGGGATAAACAATACGGGAATTATACCAAGGCAACTTACCTCTCTCCTTAGAAAAATATAGATGACCATTTTTCTCTCGTTTATGTATCCTATGTATTTCCACCAAAAAAGGTTGGGCATCTTTAAAATACCCAACCTCAATTTAGAATGAACGAAATATATTTATGTCCCTACTTAGTACGCCTATCAATTACCCAGCACAACAAGCGTTTTTCTCGCCATCATTTTTCTCATTGCAGCAAGTATCGTCTTTGACTTCTTCAAACTTTACATCACAGCAAGTTTTGTCGTCACTTTTTTTGAACCACGCCATTTTTCTCACCTCCTTTAAATCAGATAAAATAGAAATCCTGAAATTGAAGCCATCAATACGACTGATACAACAAAAGCAGACACCAAACGTTTTTGAAAAATCGAGTTTAATAAGGTTACTTCTGGTAAGCTGGCTCCTGTTGAAGCAATCATTAAAGCCATTACTGGTGGAAAGGCCATCCCTTTTGCAATCAGAATTTGCGATAAGGGAATCATTGTTGATAAGCGTACATATAAAGGAATTCCAATGACTGCAGCAACCGGAACAAGCCACCACTTGTCATCACCTAGATAGGTTGTAATCCATTCCGTCGGCACTACACCATGGATAAGCGAGCCAATCCCTGCTCCGATTAACAAAAACGGATAAACAGTCTTCATCAATCCCATCGTTTCTTTAAAAGCATGCTTAAAGCTGAATTTTATTTCTTGCTCTGTAAACCCCGTCATTTTTACTTTCTTTACTGCCTTCTCGAAGCCTAGTTTCTCTAAAGCTAACCCTATCCCGATTGACAGAAGCGTTGTCACAATCGTATAAACTACAGCAACCTTGAAGCCTAATAAGGCTGCCATCAAGGTAATAATTGTTGGATCGAGTACAGGAGATGCGAATAAAAAGACCATCACAATACCAAAGCGAACATTTTTATTCAAGAGATTCACAACAACTGGAATCGTTGAGCAAGAACAAAATGGCGTCATAAAAGCAAATCCAACTGCAGCCACCACCCCGATAAATGTGTTTTTACCCGATAAGAATTTGTTGAGCTTTTCATAAGGAACCAATCCTTGTAGTAGACTCACAAGAAAAGATATCCCAACAAATAAAACCGTAAGTTCTAAAGCAATTGATAAAAAGTCACGGAAAACCTGATAGAACATTTCGTAGCCCTCCTCTAATAGTTGTATTTCGCAACTATTTATTATTTGTAATTTGCAACTATATCAAATAAGGGGAAGTTCACCCCTGGATATTCCCACAGCACATACTTGATTTAGCCATTGCATTATTTAAAAGCTTAATCGAGCGAATAACCGTTTCTTTTTCAAAATCATTCATATGAGAAAATACATCATTTAAGAAGAGATTCATTTGTTCATCAATCGTCGTTGCAACATACTTACCTTCTGTAGTTAAGGAAAGAATTTGAATTCTTCGATCCTCTGCATCTGGCGTTTTCTTCACTAAATTCATTTTCACTAATGACTGAACTTGGCGACTAAATGTTGTAATATCAATTCCTAACGTATCGGCAATCTGCTGCATCGAAGGATTATGCTGATGGTCAATCTCATAAAGAATATGACTTTGAACAAGGGAAATCTCAGTCCCTCCAGTAGTACAGCAATTCTTATTTAGAAAGCCAAAACGGCGTGTCATCACCTGAAACAATTCACGTAAATTTTCCAATTTTTCCACCTCTGACTTTATTATACGAAATAATTTGCAAAATGCAACTATTTATCAAAAGATTTTTTTCAATCTAAGGTAAGCATCAGTAAAACTGTGATAAGAATCCTCTCCATATAACATTACATCTCCTTGAATAAAGTTACTAATCATATACTCTTTAGCCTCTTCAAGAACGAAATTTCTAGATGTCATGACCAATCTAAAATATGATTCAAAATAATCCACCGAAAGCACACTCGAACGATTAACTGTCATGCTCCCCTCTCCCTTCTTTTTATAACACATTTTTATTTGTATTATACAACTATTTTATCCATTTATACTATGGTTATCGATTAAATTAGAAAGAGGGCCATCACCACTAAAAAAGAGCCCAGCTCCAAATCTTATTCTATATGGATTTTTCCATTCAAACTTTCACTTTTTAGGAAAGCAACTTTTCCCCGGACGTGAAGATTGATAAATCCATAGACAGACGAAAATATCATTAAGCATCCCGAAAGGATGTAAATCAATCGCACCCCGATGAGGTCTGTTAATGCACCAATGCCAAGGATGGAAACGATCGAAATAAGCTGAATTAATGTTGATTTTGCCGCTAGTATTTTTGTCAATGTCGCTTCATCCGTACTGTTTTGGAATAATGTTTCTTGGGCCAAGTCTCTCATTTGGTAAGACGGTCCCATTAACAAGACCAATAACAATGCCAAAATGGGGTTCGATACGAAACCATATGCAAACGTCAGAAGACCAAAAGCGACTGAACCGATTAACATAAAGGTCGTTAATCTTCCTTGGAATAATTTTGAGAAACGGAATACTAATATCCCACCAATGATCGTACCTAAATTGTATCCGCCATTAATGTATCCCCACCATGTCTCTCCTTTACCCAGCGCATCCTCCACATAAGTTAACGTCACAGCCCCAATCCAGATCATGCCCACCCAAGCTTCCAGGAGATCCATCATGATTAGTACTTTCAATCCCTTATGGGTGAAGAGATACTTCCATCCTGTCGTTAAGCGAGCAATGAGTCCATCTTGTGCTTGGATATTGGTAGCATGAATAACTTTTACAAGAGAAAGAGAGAAAATTGAAAGCAAAATTAAACTGCAGGTAATGTAAAGGGTCGGTTCTTTCCCTAAAAAGGCAATAAGAACTCCACCAAATGTCCAGCCCGCAAATAGAAACGTTTGATCAACACTTGCGAGGAGACTATTGGCTTTCACACGCGATTCTTCTGGAACGACTGCTTTTACAAGAGATGATTTTATCGGTGCAAAGATACCGTTGAAGATAGAAATCACGGCTAATACGATAAAAAAGAATAGGATAGTCAAGGTGTTCATTTCTTGAAAAAATAGGGCCACTAAAACGAATAGAAATACGAATTGAGTCATCTGTGAAGTCATTAATATATGGGTTGGTTTAAATTTGTCTGAGAGTAGGGGCAGGGTCAAGCTACTCATCATGCGTGAAAATAAACTTACCAACGTTACGAGTGCTGCTAATGTAGTAGATTGTGTTTCATCATATAGATGCAGTACAACAACCATGGTATACAAGGAAAATCCTAGATTCGTAGAGCATTGGCTCACTACTAGAGCATAAAAAGAACGGGTCATAAATTTTCTCATTTCCTTTGGTGGTTTTAAATTACACGAATAGGTTTAGTCCAATTAAATTTGCAGAGATAGGTTCCTTCCCCATCTCCCTGGCCCAAACAGATAATTGTCCAATATGGTGGACTTCATGAACAGAAACATGTAGGAGAACCTCTAAGTAAGCAAATGACACTTTTTCTCCTTGTTTATTGACACCGTGAAATCGCTCATTTCGTAGGTTCCAGTTAGAGTGTTCTATGAAACTTAAAGAATACTCTTTCGTCATTTTAGAAAGTTTGCTCACAGCATCCAAAGAATTATACTCTTGAAAATTGTACTTTTTAGGATCTTCCTTACTTAAACCGTGCATCCATCTCTGTTCAAAATCAACAATATGAAAAAGGGTATGTAAAATTCCTTTGTATCCACCTATTCTTTCTTTTAATAACTCTTCTTCTGATATTCTCTTACACCATTCAAACCACTTCTCTCGGATTGTCCAATTATATTCAAAAAGTGATTTTACATAATTTTCCCTCATGAATAACCTCCCTTTACACTTTCAAGTAATTAAAGAAGCAGATAGAACTTATTGTTTTATCAAATTTTTAATCAGAGGGTTAAAGTCTTCTGGGTATTTATTAAGTTCAAGTTATTTTATCATAAATTTCTGAAAAATAACGATAAAAAATAAGCCATCCTCCCTTTTCGAAGAATGCTCCCATTCGTTTCATCCAGTCCAATGATTTGTACGATTTTCCTTGATCACTTCGCCTAATTTCTCAGCTTGTTTACTTTCATCAGGTGGTGCCATTCCAGACTTCTTCTCAAAATATATGGCAATGCCTCCAATAATAACAACAGGTATTAATATATACAGCCAAATCATAGCAATACCTCCACATAAAACATCTCTTAATATTTATTATATCATTTATTTTTACTTAATTTTACAATTTTAACAGAACAAACACCAGACATATTATTTTCCAGTAAATTGGAAATCATATTGATAACTAATATTTCCCAATACACTTCGATTAATTTTGAAAGGAGTTAATCCATGACTTCCATTATCGAATCACTGAAAGATCTTTTACAAATAAGTTTAGATGATGAACCTAAAAATCCGCTACATGTGGGAGAAGTAATGAGCTGTTGGTTATATATCACGATTATGGATGAGGCAAGTGTGTTTATCCAAATTGGGCTGAACACCACGACAGATGACGAAGTAGTAAAGATTCTAAAAGACAGCCTTAAACAATGTGAAACTCAATCTCAAAGATTTAAGAGCTTTATGAAAAAAGAAGGCATTCATTTGCCTCCTACTAGTGAGCCGCGACCTAATTCAGATCCAAACGGAGTGCCTTTGGGGACTAAACTAACGGACGATGAAATTATGAATGGATTAAGTATCAAAACCGTTGCCGCGATTGTTCATTGTGCGACAGCTTCAGCACAAGCCATCAGAAATGATGTCGGTTCCATGTTTGCTCATGCTATGTTTGAGAAAATGCAGTTCGGTGCTTCATTAAAGGACATGATGAGAAAGCGTGGATGGATAAAGGTACCACCCTATTACTATCCGCCAGGCGCACCTAGTAATTAACGAAACAAAACCTCCCTTCATTTTCTGATGGGAGGTTTCACTACGCAGTAACTCTCAATCAATTTTTCGCTTGTTCTTTTCGAATGATGATGACAAACAAACTTGCTAGAAAACAGAAGATACCAGCTCCTACAAAAGCGTACGAGTAGGTGTCGTAACGTTCAAAAATAACACCTCCACCATATGCGGCTACTGCAGCCCCAACTTGGTGTGCTGCAAATATCCAACCATAAATAATAACGCTTTTTTCTAAGCCAAAGACATTCCTTGCGATGTTAATCGTAGGAGGTACTGTCGCAATCCAATCCAAACCGTAGAACACAGTAAAAATCATCAGCAGTGTAAGCGAACCTTGTTGCAGAGCATAAGGCAATAACAGTAATGATAAGCCTCTTAGTGCATAGTACCAAAAGAGCAGCCAGCGATTATCGATTCGATCAGACAGCCATCCAGATGCAGTTGTCCCGACTAAGTCAAAGACCCCCATGATCGATAAAAATGAGGCAGCCGTCACAGCAACAATACCAAAGGAAACGCATAACGCTACAAAATGAGTACCAATTAATCCATTCGTCGAAAGTCCACATATAAAGAAACTTCCTGCTAACAGCCAAAACTCTTTATGTTTAAAAGCATAAAAAAGTGTATCTATTGCCGTTTTAAATGGGTTCATTTTAAGCTTATTCGGCGATTCTGAAACTATTTCTTCTTCAGATCCATAAGGAGTTATCCCAATTTTTCTAGGCGAATCCTTCATAAAACTCCAGATAAGTAAGAACATGATCATGCTAAGTATTAAAATAATGACAATCGCATTTTTCCAAGTAGAATCCTCTATGACGTAAGCAAGTAATGGTAGTAGCAATAACTGTCCGGTTGCTGTACTCGCAGTAAGAATCCCTATAGCTAAGCCTCTTCTTTTTACAAACCAAGTGTTGGCAATAAGTGGACTAAGAACAGTAAGAAAAAGGCTCGCACCTAGTCCATTCAATACACCCCATACCAATACAAGATGCCATGGCTCTGACATGAATAAAGTAAGGATCAGGCTAATCATGAGCGTGCCCATGGAAATGAGCATCATTTTTTTGATTCCTACTGATTGAACAATGGCTCCCATAAATGGACCTGAGAATCCATAGATGAATAGGCTCAACCCGAAGGCAAATGAAATCATCGAGCGATCCCAATGAAACTCCTCTTCAAATGGAATCACAAATACACCCGATGAAGATCGTACAATTCCCGCTACGATAATCGAAAAGAATGTCAGGAATAAAATGATCCAGCTATAATGTAGTTTCCTCATCTGTCTCTCCCCCAGTGTATCTCTTTAATTTATCTGCAGCTTCACGAATTTCCGTTTACCTACTTGAATAATCGGTTCTTCCGATGTATCTACTTGAAGATATATGTCATTAACCTTCACTTCATTTATGCGAATCCCACCGTTTTGGATCATTTTTCGTGCTTCCGTTTTTGATTTTTGTAATCCTAGCTCCACGAGTAGTTCCACTATAGGAAGCTCTTTATCTCCGCTCCATTTTATAACGGGTACTTCATTAGGAAGTGAACCCCGTTGAAACACAGCCTTAAAGGCTTCCTCTGCTTTTTCTGCCTCTTCTTCATTGTGATAAATACTTACAATCCTTCTAGCTAGAAACATTTTTGCATCTCTTGGATGTAATTTCCCAAGCTTAAGCTCTTCTTTGATTCTACTCTTTTCTACTAAAGATAAATCCGTAACCAGGTCAAAATACTTCGGAATTAATTCATCTGTTATCGACATTGTTTTACCATACATATCATTTGGTGCATCATCCACACCAATATAATTGTTCTTCGATTTGGACATCTTTTCGACACCATCAAGTCCCTCAAGCAATGGAAGCAATACAACCACTTGCTTCTCTTTCCCATAATGCTCTTGCAAATGTCTGCCCATCAACACGTTAAAATGTTGATCTGTTCCGCCAAGTTCTATATCACTTTCGAGTTCAACAGAATCACAGCCTTGCATTAAGGGGTAAAAAAATTCATGTAAAGAAATCGGTTTTCCTGTAGAGTATCTCTCTGAAAAATCATTTCGCTCAAGTAAGCGCGCTACTGTAATACTTGATGACAATTTAATAATCTCTTCAAGATTAAGTTCACTGAGCCATTTTGAATTGTAATGTAATTCTACCTTTTCCATATCTAATACTTTGCTAAATTGTTCAAAATACGTTTTCGCATTATGAATGACTTCTTCATTCGTAAGTTGTTTTCTTACAGTTGATTTTCCGGTTGGATCTCCTATTTTACCGGTGAAGTCCCCAATTATAAGTTGAATGGTGTGTCCGTTCTCCTGGAATTGCTTTAGTTTGTTTAAAACGACCGTATGTCCTAAGTGAACATCAGGGGCAGATGGATCCAGTCCTAACTTTACTTTTAAAGGTTCTTGTTTTAATAATGACCTTGCGATCTTATTCTTGAGTTCAATAGCAGGAATAATCGCTGCTACCCCATTGCCATAAATCGCAAACTGTCTCTCCACTTCAGCTAATTGCTCACTTATCAGTTGCTCTAAAATGTTCCCCAATATGCTCGCCTCCAATTATCAAAAAATAAAAAAACCACGCCCCCATAAAAAGGGACGTGGTTAGCGCGGTACCACCCTAATTGAAGATTTCTCTTCCACTTAAAACGAATAACGGATCGTTCCGTTCTTTACTACTATAGGTTCGTAAAGAAAGTTCAAGGAGGTAATTCGCACTTATCTTTGTACTGATTCACACCTACCATCAGCTCTCTAAAACAGGGAGATAAGTCACTACTGTTTCCTGTCATCACTTATTTTCAAAATATTTCTATATATCATAACTTTGTATTGCAGAAATTTCAAATAAAATATTCCAGAGCCAATTAGTTTTATCTACTTTCAAAATCTTGCTTCAACATCGAGTACATATACAAATCATCAAATTTCCCACTCGTGTACTCGTATTGGCGTAATAGTCCTTCTCTCACAAAACCTTGTTTTTCAACGAGCTTTTGTGATGAGAGATTTGGTGGTTCAATTAGCGCTTCGATACGATTCAATTCCATATGTTCAAAGCCATACTTAAGGATCACGCCAATTGCCTCGCTCGCAATTCCTTGCCCCCAATATTCTCGACTAAGTTCGAAGCCAATTTCCGTGCGGGAGTGCTGGGAAACTTGGTTATGAAAACCACAACTGCCAATCACTCGTCCTTTTAAAGTAATTCCCCAACGGATGCCCGTCTTGTTTTCAAATATGGATTGATACCATGAGATTTCGTCCATTGCGTCGGCGATCGATTTAAACGGTTCTAACCCGTAATATTTCATGACCACTTCATCAGATAGATAACATAGCATATCGCTGGCATCATCGTTTGTCACTTGTCTTAAAACTATTCTATTCGTTTCCAATACAGGAAATGTGTCGATCTCAAACGTCACGAAAATCATCCTTTTTTGAATATTTTTCTTTTTTCAATACACATCTCCATTTAATTCCACAAAAATAGCGTTAATCCTCCAAAGAATTAACGCTACCCTTTTTATTTCAATATGCTGACTAGATATATTTCGCTGTTATCGACTGTTCACATTGCTTAATTTCTGCTGGTGGACCTTCATAAAGAATCTTTCCACCTTCTGAACCACCTTGAGGACCAATATCAACGATCCAATCACTTTGACGAATGACTTCTATATTGTGTTCAATCACGATAACCGTATTTCCCTTTTCGACCATTTCATTAATAATATGAAGAATATTTGATATGTCGGACAAATGTAACCCTGTTGTTGGCTCATCAAGAATATAAATATGGCCGCCTGCTTTTAGCTCCTTCGCTAACTTCAGACGCTGGCATTCTCCACCTGATAATGTGGATAATGGCTGACCAATTGTAAGATAAGAAAGTCCAACCATTTCTAGACTTTTCAATTTAGCTTTGATATCCTTTGTCTCAAAAAAGTCTAGGGCCTCTTGTACAGTCATATCCATAACTTCGACTATATTTTTCCCTTTATATAAATACTCCAGCACGTCCTGTCGATAACGATTTCCTTGGCATTCACTACATTCCGTTTCCATCTTATCCATGAAGGATAAATTCAGTTCAACGGTTCCAGTTCCACCACAGGTTGGGCAAGCTCCTTTTGAATTATAGCTGAATAGACCAGCATCTACTTCATTTGCATCCGCAAACGCTTTTCGAATTCCATTCATAATTCCTAAAAACGTAGCTGCATTTGAGCGACTTGTTGTATGTATAGGGTTCTGATCAATTTGTAAGGCGTCAGGAAAATCCTTCGCAAATACTTCGTTCACAAGTGTACTTTTTCCTGAACCGGCTACTCCTGTCACAACAGTGAATACGCCTTTTGGAACGCGAAGACTAACATTCTTTAAATTATGTAATGAACTTTTCCGACTTTCATAGAATTCTGTAACAGTTCGTGGATTCGTATTAATAGGTGAATGTTTGTTTAAAAATCGAGCAGTTAAAGTATCGGTTTGCAGTAAACTAGGATAATCTCCACTATACATAATGTTACCGCCATTGCTCCCTGCAAGCGGTCCAACATCAACGATATGATCGGCAATTTGAATAACATCTGGGTCATGCTCCACAACAAGAACGGTATTCCCCTTATCTCTCATTTTCACGAGCAAATCATTTAACCGATAGACATCTCGTGGATGAAGTCCGGTACTTGGCTCATCAAAAATATAGAGAAGACCAGTGAGGTTACTCGAAAGGTATTTCACCATTTTCACACGCTGTGACTCGCCACCAGATAAAGTCGCTGTTTCACGATCTAAACTCATATATCCTAGGCCGATTTCACACAAATTCGTTAACCGTTCAATAATACTCTCAATGACGGGCTTAGCGTCTGGCACTTCCCAAGTTTTCAACACATCAATTAATTCATTTAACTGCAATGCTGTGACATCATAAATAGAGTAATCGTGGATTTTAGAAGAAAGGACGTTTTTATTATAACGTTTGCCCTCACAAGAATGGCATATCGTATTCGTTGTGAACTCCTCTAGTTGTTTCATCGCCTTCTTTGAAACTTCTTTTTCTCTATTAATGTTTTGGCGCATGAATCGAACGACTATACCTTCATAGGTAGCATTAAAATCTCCAAAGGACTTCATCTTAACTTTTTCAGGTTCCGCATATAGTAATTTTTGGAGCTCTTCTTCTGTATAATCTTTGATTTTTTTATCATTATCAAAGAACCCAGTCTCCGCATATGATTTCCATTGATAGGTTCCTGGAGAATAACCTGGCAAAAGAATAGCACCTTCATTTAGCGACTTATTCCAATCGATTGCAGCATCAACATTTAAGGTAATAACCTTGCCAATCCCCTCACAAACTGGGCACATTCCACTTGGATCATTAAAAGAATACGCATTGCTGAATCCGAGATGTGGTTTTGCAAATCGAGAAAAAAGCACTCTGAACAATGGGAGAATATCTGAGATTGTCCCTAAAGTCGAGCGAGCATTTCCACCTAAACGTTTCTGGTCCACGACAATAGCTGTTGAAAGATTTTGGATTTCATCAATGTCAGGGCGACTATATTTGGGAAGAAAGAGTCTCGTAAAATTACTGTAAGTTTCATTTAATTGACGTCCTGCTTCTTGGGCAATCGTGTCAAACACAATAGATGACTTCCCTGAACCAGATACGCCTGTGAAAACAGTAATCTTTCCTTTGGGAATTTGCAAATTGACATTCTTGAGGTTGTTTTCTCTTGCATTGACTAGCTCGATAAATTGTTGTTTCATTCAAGTCCTCCTTAATAAATCTTCAATCTTTTGTACGGCTAATGCGGCCCATAAGTTCCCAGAAAATTCATCCACATAACATTTTTTCGAATCCAATTTACTTGGAGTCAACTAAATTACTCTATCACTCCTCCAACCGACAAATTGGCGACCCCTCTCATTGAAGAATCGCCAGTTCGTTAGTTTCTATTTTCCTTATTTACTTTTAATATTTCCTTCAAAGTATTATGTATATTTTGTAGACTGATCAAGATAACTCCGAGCATAACAAACGTTATGATTTCCCCTGTGTATATGGAAACGAGCGCTAGAATTACTGCATATAATCCATATAGCCAACCATTCATTTAATCTCACCTCACCATTTTTTACAATTTTCATAAAAATAAAACGTGAACATGAGAAAAATCATTCTTGATTTTCCTTAGCCCACTCTAGTGCTTTCAATTCTATTTCTTTAACAAATGCATCCTTACCATTTATGTAGGATTCAATATCATAGGGAAATTGCTCTGCCAATTTCTCTTTGAGCGCCCCATAACTTTTCCTTTCATGCGGATGATTTAGGAGATAGTCCCGAAATGCTAAATGCCGTTCTATTTCAGTACTTCCAACTTGATAGACATGAACATGATGAGTCCGATTGTCCCCACCCTTTTGAAAATACCTGCGTCCTGGTATTCCATTCTCACCCTTCGGTTCATATCCAATATTTTGCATCTCTTCATTGTATTTATCGACGAGGGAAATGTCTTTAACCACCGGCATGATATCTATTATAGGCTTAGCTTTTAACCCTGGTACGGCCGTACTACCAATATGATGGATCGCGACCATTTCATTTTCAAAAATAAGTTTTAGTTTACCTGCTTCTTCAGCGAATAGCACAGCCCATTTCTCATCATAATTACTGACATCAACCTTCCTCAAGACAGCACCTCCACTCCTTTAACTTCGCTAAAAAAGACATTTATCCTCCTTCCATTAAAGCACGATTCTTTAACATATAAAAAGGCTCGATTCCACTCACTAGCGTCCTCGAGCCTTCCCATTTATAAAATCAGATCCCCATCTCCAGCCGCCGCTTCCTCTTCGTTCATAATCAGCTGATGACTTCTCATTAATTGGTAAAACCATTCACGATTTGCGTAAGTCCTTCTTTGATTGATGTAACTGGACGTCCTAGAACTTTTTCAAAGTCCTTGCTGTTAATTTCAAGAGAGCCTTCACGAATATCCTTTTGGATGTTCACGATCATAGTGACTAGGAAGTCTGGTAATCCAGCTCCAGTTAAGATTTCAGCATATGTTGCATCATCGACTTGTTGAACAGATACCTCTTTGCCCAATACTTCTCCAAGTGTCAAGGCTAGCTCTTCTTGTGCTAATAGTGGACCAGACAGTTCATAAATGGTATTTTCATGGCCCTCTCCTGAAAGAACTGCTGCCGCAGCTTCTGCATAATCCTGCTGCAACGCCCAACCAACTTTCCCCTTTCCTGCAGAAGTCACCCATGGTGCTCCAGCTAAAACTCCTTGAATACTAGAGATTTCATTCTCAAGATACCAGTTGTTACGTAGGAAAGAATAAGGAATGCCCGAATTTATAATGGCTTCCTCTGTCACTTTATGTGTTGGCGCTAGGAAGTTTGTGCTTTCTTGTGCATTCGCGATGCTCGTATAAGCAATAAATCCGACCCCTGCACGTTTGGCTGCTGCTACTGCATTGCCGTGCTGACGAATTCTCGTTTCATTATCTCCGTCTGCAGAAATAATAAGCAAACGTTCAATTCCTGCAAATGCCTGCTCCAATGTTTCTGGGTGATCGAAATCACCATGACGAACCTCAACACCACGTGCGCGTAAGCCTTCTGCCTTCTCAAGATTTCGTACACTTACTGCTAATTGCGTTGCTGGTACGGTTTCTAATAACTTCTCAACGATTTTACTTCCTAATTTCCCTGTAGCTCCTGTCACTAACCATTTCATGAACTATTTCTCCTCCCAAAACCCCATTATAGTTGTAATCGATACGGTTACATGTAACTATATTAATTACAATCAAGTACTATGTCAAGTAATCCAAACTTTTTATCGTTTTGGAATTCTTTTTGAGTATAATAATAGTTGTAACCATACTAATTACATGGAAAAAAGTTGGTGATTTATCATGTCCATTAGCAGCCGATTTGCTGTAGGTGTTCATATATTAACATTGATTGAGTTCAATAAAGATGGGGTAAGCTCATCTGAATATTTAGCTGAAAGTGTCAACACGAATCCTGCCCTTATCAGAAAAATTATCGGGATGCTAAAAAAGGCAGAATTAGTTGATGTGCATCCAGGGATCGCTGGGGCAAATCTTGCAAAAAAATTATCCGAAATCACATTGCTAGATGTGTATAAAGCAGTAAATGTTGTTCCGGAAAATGAACTATTTAGCGTTCACGAAAATCCAAATCCCAAATGTTTGGTTGGACGAAATATCCAAGAAACAATTATTCCCATACTGTCGATCGCACAAATCGCTATGGAAAAGGTACTTGGAAGCGTCACGATCGAAGACATCTTTGAGGATATTGTGGAAAAAGAGAAGCAGAAATAACTTATGATAGGCTCCGTTACATGGTTAAGGAGCCTATCTTATAGGAACAAAATCTTACTATCAAAATGCATCCTATTAAAATGATGAAAGATATAATATTGACAAGACAGCCTTTGATTTATCTCTTTCCTTATCAGACACTTTTCTCCCTTCCCTAGTCCCCTTCTTTTTCATTTCGAAAACTTTCATTCATCTAACTCTTCAAGCGAAAAATTAATGAGTTCATCAATTGCATAAGTTTTAAAAACGACCCCTTTAGTATCAAAAACGGCATCAGCTGGTTCCTTTTCAAGTTCAAGTACTGGATGACTATCGATGGATTCATTCCTAATGAATGCAATTTTATACGTGTTAATCCCTTTTCGCTCGAAATCATCATAAGAAATTTCAGTTCCTGCTACATAAATCAAATATTTTCCATTTTCATCAGAAAAACGATCAGGAGCATACAAATTTGGAACAGAGGCGTCTTGATTACTACCACTTCCCACCATCATAATCGTCATCAAAAATAACAAATAGCCCAATCTATTTTTATTACGTATTTTTAATGGTCTTTCTCACTCACCATAAATATATAAATCAATCCTCCTATTCATTCTTAGAGCTATTTTCTTCAGAAGAATAAATGTTTTTTGAGGCTGTAACCACTTATTCAAATGTAATCAATTCTGAAATATATCTATTAATCCCGCCTTTCAAAACCGCTCCATGTCCCGTGCACAAATACTCTATTTCAAATTGGTTCATTGCTTTTAATCCCTTGATAAATGAATCAAAATCGCGCTGTCTTCTCATTTCTTTATTTTGAGACCATTCCGAAACGAATTTCTTAAACTTTTCTCCAGTTACATCCCCATCTTCGACAACCTGACCATTTATTGGCTCCCCAAAGAAACAAATATGATCACCACAAAACAATACCTTTTCTTTTTTATGGTAAAGGGCCACGGAACCCTTTGTATGATGCCCAAGAAGTAAACATTCTAGATTGCTTACCGTAGAGCCACTGTCAGGAAGATAAGATGTTAAGTCGCTCCTAATATCTTCAGGAACCCTTTCCAGATCCGCTTTATGAATATAGCCTTCAGCGTTTTCAAGGAATCGAATTCCTCCTATATGATCCCTGTGTCCATGAGTTGCTATGAATCTATTAATATTTTCAATTCCAATTTTCTTCATTTCCCCTGCAAGATGTTCAAAATGCTCTTCCTTTCCAGAATCAATCAAGGTGACTTCATCCCCTTCAACTAACACATAGCAGTTATTGAACGAATTCCAAGACTCATCCCAAAGCAAAAAAACATAGACATGATCCGTTATTTTTTTGAAATATTTTTCCATATTGATTTCAACTCCTTTTTTCAAGCATTTTACTTCATTTAAATCATAAACTTGTAATGACTGACTTAGGAGGGATTGAATTGACGGAAAAAATTCTGCTTTTTGCAGATCCGGGTATAGACGATTCATTGGCGATTATTTACGCTCTTCTAAATCCGAACATTGAGCTTGTTGGCATTGTCACAAGCTACGGAAATGTTTCAAAAGAACAGGCGACAGCAAATGCGTATTATTTACTTCAGCTCGCTAATCAAACCCAGATTCCCATTATTCCTGGTGCTGCAAATCCAGTTGAGCAAGAAGAGGCATCGAATATCTACTATCCAGAAATCCATGGAGCGGAAGGAATGGGACCGATCCGACCACCAGGCAACCTGCAATATCAAGTTCACTCTTTTGAAACCATTAGAACCATCATAAATCGCTATCCAAATGAAATCGTTATTGTTGATACAGGCCGTTCAACAAGCTTAGCGACCGCATTCATTCTTTTTAATGAAGAAATAAAAAAAGTAAAAGCATTTTATCTAATGGGAGGTGCCTTTTTTGTACCTGGAAACGTCACCGCTTTAGCAGAAGCCAATTTTTATGGAGATCCTACAGCTACGAACTATGTTTTATCACATGCACATAATCTAACGATCACTCCACTAAACGTGACCCAATATGCCCTTCTCACCTCGGAAATGGTGCAGCGCTTAACACAAGAAGGAGATACTCCCTTTGGTTCACTACTTTCACCTATTTTCGAGTTTTACTATAGTGCTTATCAAAAAAACATTCCTAACATTCAAGGTGCCCCCATCCACGATCTACTAACTGTGATGATTGTAAGCACCCCTACTATTGTCGATTATGTCTATTATGATCCGAAGGTCATTAACGGAAATAGTGAAGCGAAAGGGATGTCCTTTATCGACATCCGCCCAACCAGTCCAAAAGGAAAAACGAGAATTGCCGTGAAACTAAACTATGAGAAGTTCGTCGAGGAATTCTTTAACGTCATGTTGAGGTTAGACTAGGAGAGAGTAATCTCTCCTTGATCTATCCTAAAAGATCGATCATCTTTCTTAAAAACGGACCTGCCTGAGAATCTTTTTGCAAATTCATTTCAATCCAATCAATCTCTTTTTCTAAGAAACAAATAAGATGCTTGACCGCTTTTTTATGAGAGTCTGGTGTATTGTTGTTAAAAATCACCTTCACTTCATCAAGTTGATTTGGCGGTAATAGTGCTAGTAGTGCTTTGAGACCTAATTGTGCTCGTTCTGGCCTATATCGGTGTAACAACACTTTTGAAAGATTAATCAGCACCTGCATAAGCATCTCAACTGCCCAAAGCTCATTCCCACGCAAGCTTGCTTTACGATATTGGAAAAGAAACCAAGCCACATCATAAGTATATCCGTCGAATTCTTCTTCAGACAAATAGAGTTTTTGGGTTGACTCAAATTGAGTAAGTAGCCCCTTCGGATCATATAGAACTTTGAAAAAATCTTTCTCTCTAAATGTTTTTTCGGTTACGGTAAACAGATCGACATGCAGCAAGTCATCAAATACTGCAATTATCTGCGGCGCAATAATAAAGAGGTCTTCGAAGAACAGAATTTTTCTGTAGGACTTTAAGTGCCTAATTCGCTCCTTCAAAAAATCATCCAGATGTTCTTCTTCCACTAGACAATAGAGATCCACATCAGAAAACTCGTCATATTCCTCTCTTCCCATAGACCCTTTTAAGAAAATCGCCTGAACCCGTTCATCCTGTATCAAACTTTCCGTTATTGCTTCGACGGCTTCATCTTGTATCAAGATAGACTCCTCCAGTTATCTAAAAAAGTAGTTTACCCGAATCATCAGGTGCTGTTGTCGTAACTTTAATTGTTATAACTGGTCCAGCTTCGATCGAAATAAACCGATCATCCATTTCGAGAACAATGGAGGAAAGAAGTTCGTTACCATTCTCTTCAAAACCGTACCCGCTCACTTTTTGGATATTATTTTGTTCCAGAAAAAAACTAGAACTCATGATGGTATGTTTTTCCTCAGGCCAATCTACTGATTCATAATCCAATGGTTCAGGATTATCCTGCTCTTTTAGTAGCAGAATATCATCCCCTAAATCTGTCTCTTTCCAATTTATCCTCCAATAGCTTGTTTCAGAAGAATCGGGTATTCTAATTTTTAAAATTGGTTCCATACTATGTAGAGTGATAGTCTCATTATCTTGGTATACGCAAAGTTGATTTGCATAAATCCATAACAAGCTTCCTTCGATTGACTTAAAACTACCCCACTCCTTTTTCATATACTCTCTCCTTCACAAAAAACTTCCGATGTCTTCCCAACCAAGAACCAGCTCCGGAAGCTGTCTTCCTCCAATTTCTACTTCGACTTCTTCTATGTATCTCGCTCCAAGCGCTTCATAAAAATGCCGCGAAGGATTATCTCTTAAAACAAGAACCAACAACGAGTTGACTCCCATTTCTTTCAATTCAACCGCAATTGGTTTCACTAACTCCCGTCCAATCCCTTGTCCCTGATACTCTTTTAAAATATAAATAGCATAAATTTCCCCAACGAACCCTGTATATTTTCCGCTTCTCTCTTTCCCACCAGAGGAAAAACCAACGATTTCACCAGACTCGGTTTCGGCCACATATACACCGCCATTTGGTAGATTATTGATCCATCTCTGCTCAAAATTTTCATACAATAAACTACTCAAGAACTCGTCTGGAACAATATTTAAATACGTAGTTCTCCAACTATCTACATGTACTTTAGCAAGCCCTTTCGCATCGGTTAAAATAGCTTTTCTAATTTTGATAGATTGATTCGTCATATGTATGCCTCCCCTTTAAAGCAATAGTTCAACAAATAGTCCCTTAATCCTCCTTTTACATGGTATAATTAACCAAATAATTGAATTTGGAGGAATCCCCATGAACATTGGTAATGTATTATTTCAACTGATTATGTTTCTTTTGCTCATTGGACTCTCGAGTGTTGCCTTCGTTATTGTTCGCTCAGCTCTTAAGAGGAACTCAACGAATAAGACAATGGAAAGAAAGCTTGATAGAATCATTGAATTACTAGAAAAGGAGAAAAATTAATCCCGTTTCCTCGTTCTTGTACCAAAGAACGCTAAAATAATCGCTGGAACGGCGACTATGATCTCCCCGATTACATAATGGTTCCAAAGAAAGAATGCAAAAAGGATCGACAGAATACCTAACATTACAGGATATTTTATCGTCCTTGCTTTATTATTTTTTTGCCTAATTGCATAGCCAAGAAAGAAAATTCCTCCCATGAGAAAGAATAAATTGCTCATAAGCCCCGCTCCCCCTTTCTTATCTAATTCAACATGCCCCTCACAATTTCCTACATATTCCATCTAAACAAAAAACTGACCTGCAATCATCACAGGTCAGTTCATACTCTCTATCTATTGTTTTGGTGCTACAACTTCGGTTATATATGCCGCGACATTTTGGATTTGTTCTTCTGTCAAAATGTCCGCAAAAGCTGGCATCGTGTTGCCTCCGTTTTTAATTCGCTCAATGACCGCCTCAGTATCATCAGCCATTTCGCTAAGCTGAAGGTCTGGTCCATTATGCCCAGCAGTACCCTCATTACCATGACAAGCAAGACAGTTTCCTTCAAAAACCTTCAAACCTTCATCTGGATTTGCAGTGGCAACTTCTTCCTCACCGCCTTCTTCTTCCACACTAGATGTCACTGAGCCGGATTCAATCGCACCGTCTAATGCGAATGTCCAGACAGAATCCCCATGCTTCGAACCAGCAAGTGAATTACCTGCTACAAAAACGGTAATGTACTGAACACCATCTACTTCATAAGTCACTGGTGGAGCGTTCACACCGGCATCCGTCATAAATTCCCAAACCTGCTCACCTGTTTTAGCATCATAAGCAATGAATCTTCCATCATTATGACCAACAAAGAGAAGACCACCCTTTGTCGTTAGAGCACCACTATATGCACTATCTTCCCAAACCTGCTGCCACGCGATTTTATTTGTTGTTACATCAATCGCTGTAACAGTACCTCGCCTTGGCGCATCTTCAACAGGTGCGATGAGACTACCAATATACATTTTTCCTTCTTCAATACTTGCTTCATCGTATTCTTCTAATTCCATTCTCGAAAATGCCATATATTGATCCGTTGCTAATACATACATATAACCTGTATCCGGATTGTACGCAGCTGGCGGCCAGTTCGCTCCTCCTGCTGCTGCCGGTTTTGTGAGAAGAGGTTCATCCCAGAAAGGTTCAAACATAGCAGTTGCAATTTTCCCTTTATAATTAGGCACTTCCTTGGCAACTTCTTCAGCCGTTACAACTTGTGGTACAAACGAATCTCCTTTAGGGAATGGTTGGGTTGCTGCCGTTTTTTGTCGCTCATCCTGTGGAACGGGAACTTCTTCGATTCCAACCAACGGCTCCCCGTTCGTACGGTCTAAAATATATACCCAACCTGTTTTACCCGCTTGAGCAAGACCTTTTACTGGTTTTCCATCCATCTCGGTATCAAATAATATCACTGGATTCGGAGCGTCATAATCCCAAATATCGTGATGAACTTCTTGAAAATGCCATTTATATTCCCCAGTTTCGGCATCAATCGCAACAATGGAAGAAGCAAATAGGTTATCCCCTTCACGAGAGCTTCCGTCTACATCTGGGCCCGCATTCCCTGTTGAAAAATATAACATACCTAACTCTGGATCAACCGCTGGTGTTTGCCATACTGGGGCTCCACCACGTTTCCATGCATCATTGTCACTAGGCCATGATTCAAAGCCAATTTCTCCAGGTCCTGGTATCGTATAAAATCGCCAAAGCTCTTCCCCACTCTTAGCATCAAGTGCTGTTACTCGACCTCTCGTTCCATATTCCCCTCCGGAAATACCGGTGTATAGTTTTCCATCATAGTAAAGAGGTGCACTTGTAATTGTGTAACCTTTTTTCCAATCATCGATGACGGTTGACCATAGTTCCTCACCCGTTTTCTGATCCAATGCGACAATGGTTGCATCTAATCGTCCAACAAACACCATTCCATCACCAATTGTTACACCGCGACTCGTCCAGCCACAACAAACAGTAGTGATATCAGGGAGTGTAGGTTTATAAGTCCAAAGAATTTCACCATTTTTCACATCAAGGGCGGAAACTTCATTTGAACCTGTAATGACATACATCACGCCATTATACACAACTGGTGAAGCTTCCCCTGAATACTTGAACTCTAATCCAGAACCTAGATTAGTCACCCATTTTCCTTTAAGATTTCCGACGTTTGACGTATTGATCTCATCCAAAACAGAATACCTGCGATTGTAGACATCTCCCCCATTTCCAATCCAATTTTCTTTTGGAAGCGCTGTCAATTCACTCGCAGTAAATGCTGGAGGAAGCGGATCGAGTACGACTGGTTGTTCAGGCTCTACTACTTCCTCTTCTTCTACAGGTTCCACATCTGCTCTCTCTCTATCATCGACTGTCCCTAAAAAAATAGAAAAAGCAACAAGTAGGACGAAGGCACCTAAGAAGCCAAACATAACAATGAGATTCCTTCTTTCCATGAGATTACACCTACCCCTCTTTTAAGAATAATTACCCTTGATGTCAATATATTACAGTTATTTCAGAAAATGACCGTCCTATATTACAAAATTTTCAATAAGTAAGAAGAGGCATTTTTTTATGGAAGGCAGGAATTCTTCATAAAAAAACTAACCGACATCACAACGCCGGTTAGTTTTGTATTAATGATTTCTCCTCGCAAAGTCGACGAATCGAAACTTATCTGGTCGATGTCGAGATTCTGTATATTGAAAAAGAGTCGCATCATCCAGGAAGGCATAGCTTTTAATGACAACGACATTACTGAAGCCCTCTAGGTCCAAAAGTTCACGATCCTCGTCCGTTGGTTCCACAACGACGATTTCTTTCTTTGCAAAGCCAATCGTTAAATTTAGCTCTTTTTCAATGTAGTGATAAAGTGAGTCTGCACAGATTTCTTTGGTTAGATTGGGAATCAAATTTTGAACTAAAATGTCTTTATCCAAAATCACCTTTTGACCATCAAACTCCCTCGTTCTAACAATCTTCCATACAAGGTCTGTAGAGGATAACTGCATTTGTTTCTTCATAGACTGACTCGGCTTTTCTAATGAAAGCTCATTGACAATTGTCCGAACCTGGTTGTCCAATTTCTGTGAAATCTCTTTAAAACTAACCAAGCCAGAGACAGGGAAATCAAACTTGTTCACATTAAGAACAACAGAGCCCTTCCCTCTAATTTTTTGAATGTAACCATCCTGTGAAAGAAGATTGAGGGCCTTACGGATCGTTTCTCTTGATGTGTGATAGATGTCCGTCAATTCATTTTCAGATGGAAGCAGACTATCCGGCAGTAATTCTCCTGACTTTATTTGCTTTGATATCTCATTGTAAATAGCTAAATATTTGGTTTTCATTTCAAACTTTCCCCAATTGAAATTATTTTAGGAGATACACAATGGATTCATAAGGGCGAAGCTGAATTTGTTGGATATCTGTAGATGAATCTTGATAATTGGACAGCAAAATTTCAACAGAATCTCCATTCAGTGACTCAGGTAATTCAAAAGTCGTTTCTTTTCCATAAAAGTTATTGATCACAAGTAGCTTCTCATGTGGATTGCTTCGAACATAAGCAAAAATATCCTGGTGATCTTCTAATAACAACTGGTAATCCCCATCTGTTATGATATCATACTCTTTTCGAAGCTGGATCAGCTTTTGATAATGATAAAAGATCGAATCCTTATCTTCTAGTGCCTTCTCCGCATTAATTTTCTTATAATTTGGAGCAGTAGGAATCCAAGGCGTTCCAGTTGTGAAACCAGCATTCTTCTCGTCATTCCATTGAACAGGTGTTCTCGAATTGTCTCTTGATTTTTGTTTTAAAATCTCAAGAATCTCTTCCTCCGAGCGACCTTCTTCCTTCATAATCTGAAACATGTTCAAGGATTCTACATCTCGATATTCATCAATGTCGTGGAATTTCGGGTTCGTCATGCCAAACTCTTCTCCTTGATAAATATAAGGAGTCCCCTGCATCATATGAATCGCTGTCGCCAACATTTTGGCAGATTCATTATGGTATTCTTCATCGTTTCCGAATCGAGAAACAACACGTGGCTGATCATGATTACACCAGAACAAGGCATTCCATCCATCACCTTTGTTCATCTCAACTTGCCATTTCGATAAAATATTTTTCAGTTCTTGAAAATCAAAATCCGCTTTCGTCCACTTTTCCCCATTTGGATAATCTACTTTTAAGTGGTGAAAATTAAATGTCATATTAAGCTCTTCGCTCTTTGGATTCGTATACTGAATGCAATTGTCAATCGAAGTCGATGACATTTCTCCAACTGTCATAATGTCATATTTTGAAAAAACGGCTTGATTCATTTCATGTAAATACTCATGAATTCTTGGCCCATCTGTGTAGAAGCTACGCCCATCCCCATGATCATCATTTGGAAAGGACTGATCCTTCGAAATCAAGTTAATGACATCTAGACGGAATCCGTCGACCCCTTTTTTCAACCAGTACTCCATCATTTTATAGAGATCTTTTCGAACGGCTTCATTTTCCCAGTTTAAATCAGCCTGCGTGACATCAAAAAGATGTAAATAATATTGCTCCGTCACTTCATCATATTGCCATGCCGATCCGCCGAATTTTGAGATCCAATTTGTTGGTGGATCGCCTTCTTTTCCATCCTTCCAGACATAGTAATCACGATATGGATTATCCTTTGAAGTTAAAGCTTTTTGGAACCATTCATGGGCAGTAGAAGTATGATTGATCACGATATCCATGATGATTTTTATCCCACGTTTATGTGCTTCTTCTAGTAACTGCTCGAAATCCTCCATGGAACCGTACGGCTCATGAATTTTATAATAGTCACTGATATCATAGCCATTATCTTTTTGAGGAGATTCGTAAATGGGCGTTAACCATAGAACGTCCACACCTAGTTCCTTTAAATAGTCCAATTTTTTAATGATTCCTTGAAGATCTCCCTCACCGTTTCCGGTCGTATCGTTAAAGCTTTTCGGATAGATTTGATATACTACTGCTTTTTTCCACCAAGGCTGATTCATGATGTGTGCACCTACCTATTTTTTATTACGAGAAAAGCCCAAGGCGCCCTCTACACTTCATATCAAATGGTCTTGATACTCATGTATGGCGCCTAGAGATCCTCACAGATACTTTATATAACTATATTATCTTTTACCAAGGCGTTCGTAAGCATTTACGCCCATTTTTGTTTTTGCAAAAACCATTGTTAAAATGATTGGAACGATAATTGCAACAAGCATTGAAATTGCGAACATCAGCATATCTGGTACCTGAATCGATAGAATTCCAGGAATACCACCAACTCCGATTGAGTTCGCCATAACTCCAGAACCTACTGAGATGATGGCAGCAATCGATGAACCAATCATCGCTGCTAGGAATGGGAACGTATATTTTAAGTTAATCCCGAACATCGCTGGCTCTGTAACCCCTAGATAACAAGATATCGCTGCTGGAATCGAAACCTGCTGCTCTTTTTCATCTTTACGATTTAAAATAATCATCGCTACTACGGCGGAACCTTGAGCAATATTTGATAAAGCAATCATTGGCCAAAGATTCGTTCCGTCAAACTCACTCATTAATTGTAAGTCAATGGCATTAGTCATATGGTGAAGACCTGTAATAACAAGTGGTGCATAAGCAAAACCAAACAGAGCTGCAAATAACCAACCAAATGCTGAAGTTAATCCAGAATACACAATATTAGAAATCCATGAACCAATCGCCCAACCAATCGGTCCTAAAACAACATGTGCAATAAGCACAGCTGGAATTATTGCAAAGAATGGAACAAATATCATAGAAACAACACTTGGAATGACTTTACGTAAGCCTAACTCTAGGTAAGAAAGAACAAACCCGGCTAAAATCGCTGGAATGACCTGTGCCTGATACCCAATCATATCTACTTGAGCAAAACCAAAATCCCAGAATGGAATTTCTGTTGCACCAGCTACTCCATAAGCATTCAGCAACTGAGGAGAAACAAGTGTAATACCTAATACGATACCAAGAATTTGTGTCGTACCCATTTTTCTAGAAATGGCCCATGTAATTCCGACCGGTAAGAAGTGGAAGATAGCTTCCCCAATTAACCATAGGAACGAATGAACTCCTGCCCAAAATTGGGATACATCAATGAGTGATTGTGTTCCATCGCTCATCATTTTGATTTCCATGACGTTTCTGAAACCTAAGATTAGACCACCTACTACTAAGGCAGGAATTAATGGTGTAAAGATATCAGCTAGATGCGCGATCATGCGTTGAAGCCAGTTCATGTTTTGCTTTGCTGCTTCCTTCGCATCATCCTTTGATGCTACATCAGATACACCCGCAATCTGTGTAAATTCATTATAGAAAGATGAAACCTCATTCCCGATGATGACTTGGAATTGTCCTGCCTGTGTAAAAGTCCCCTTCACAAGACCGATTTCTTCCACCTTTTTGACATCAGCCTTATTTGCATCCTTTAAAACAAATCTCATTCTCGTTGCACAGTGAGTAACAACAGAAATATTCTCACTACCGCCAACATGCTCAAGCAATTGCTTCGCATCGTTTGTGTACTTACTCATGTATATTTCCCCCTTACGTTATGACTGATATATATGATTGCGTTTCCAAAACAACTTGTATATACAACTTGTTTGCGTTTTCATTTTATCTTGTATATACAAGTAAGTCAATCAAATATTTATTTTTATTTTTCACCAAAATGTTTCCAATTATTTTAGGCGGATACAAACGAGCCCAACCGATGTTGTTAGGTTAGGCTTTTAAGCAACAACCTACAAGCGGTTGTTAATGACTCATTTTCTGGTATCCATACCTTTTTGCTTTCATCCATAGTGCGGAGATGAACGACTTCTACCCCTTTTGTTTTTAATTCAGCAATCGTGTAACCATTATTTAAACTATCCCATTCTGTTATGGGAACGAGGAGCAGCCCTTGGACGTCATCTCCTGCTTCAACCTCTTCCCAATTGTCCACGTTTGCCAGATAAATCGCAAAATAAATATAAGGCCCAACTGGTAACCCTTCTCGATAAGGCTTATCTGGGAAAGGATTCGTTACTCTTTCAAGTAAATAAGGTGCAATCTCATCCTTTACCTGTATTTTTTCCATCGTCCTTTGATCGATGTCGTGAAAAATAGTAACCGGTGACGATTTAATTTGGACATCTACACTTATTTCTTCCTTCGCCTCACGAATCGCACATTCTAATATCGATTCATTCGGTTCCTGACCACCTCCAACGGCACCAACCCGCAATGCCACATCTTCCAATTCACGAGGCAACCCATCCGGGTTAAGCGTGATAAGAATTTTATCCAATTTTGTGATAAGTACTCCAGCGCAAAAGGGCTGGTTGTTTGTGATTTCTGCAATGTTTTTCATCCTGTTCTCCTAACTTCAAGTAGAATATATGGTATACTTTACCAAAATATTATGAAATTTTGAATAATAGATGGGTGTGATATAAAAATGAGTGAGCTTTCTTTAGAAAAATTCACTAGTGAGTTGGATGACTTGGTCTCCTTTTTGACTAGTGAGGAATGGGAGTTTCATTCACAGCCTAAGCCTTCATATGAGGAAATCTTGAGTAGATATCACGAGGGCTCGTATGCAGAAGCTTTTTGGATTAAAAGAGAAAATGTAAAAATAGGATTACTGACGATTCATGACATAAACGATACAATTCCATCATTTGATATTCGTTTAGGGAGCGTTACTAGACGAAAAGGGTTTGCCACAGAAGCCATTCGGTGGATGATCGAGTATCTTTTTCAGTTGCCAGATAAGAAGATTAGGGTTGAAGCCTACACTCGTAGCGATAACATCGCCATGCGAAAAACACTACATAAGTGTGGGTTCGTAAAAGAGGGCTACTTTCGTGATGCTTGGGAACATGCTGATGGAAGTGTTTCAGATATGATGGTGTACTCATGGATTCGGAGAGATTGGGAGTGTAAGAGTTTGACACCTATTCGGTTGGAGGAATTGCCTTTTTAAATTATTGGGGAGGTGAGTTAACTTGGAACGAAATAACCTTTGGAATGCCAATTTATATGATGGAAGGCATAATTTTGTCTCACAGTTTGGCCAAAGTCTAGTAGAATTATTAGCACCTAAACCTGGAGAAAGAATTCTTGACCTTGGCTGTGGAACTGGTGACCTCGCCCATCAAATATATGAAAATGGTGTAGATGTTGTAGGTGTAGATAGCTCTGTCAATATGGTGGAACAAGCTAAAAACAAATATCCGGATATCAACTTTATCGTTGAAGATGCAACAAGCTTAGAATATGATAGCGAATTTGATGCCGTCTTCTCCAATGCTACTCTTCATTGGGTGAAACCTCCGATTAAAGCATTACTCGGCATTTATGACAGCTTAAAGCCAGGTGGAAGATTCGTTGCGGAATTTGGTGGCAAAGGAAATGTTCAAACGATCTCGAATGGGATTCTGTTCGAAATTGAAGCAGCCGGATTTGAATTTAAAAAGGCGCATTTCCCATGGTTCTATCCAAGCATTGCCGAGTATTCTACTCTAATGGAAGAAGTCGGATTTCGAGTTACCTTTGCTCAGCATTTTGATCGACCTACCACCTTGGATGGAGACGATGGATTGAGAAATTGGATTCAGATGTTTGGGAATCAGCTATTTACAGGTGTCCCTGAAGAAAGTAGGGCTCAAATTATCACGAACGTTGAAAATCATTTAAAAGAAATTTTACATAAGGATGGCCGGTGGGTTGCTGATTATAAAAGGATTCGAGTGATTGGGATAAAGGAATAATCTATCGATAGAGGGCTCAAACCGGGTCCTCTTTTTTGGGATTGCCCAGAATTCGGCTTGGATCGCGCATTTCTCAAGGATGATCGTGTATGTTTCGGAGTTTTATGCGTGCTTTTCGAATGGAATTGCGTATTTCTGGCTACTAATTGCGTATTTGCACTAGAAAACAAGTATCCAATAAAACAGAAAAACCAGAGGAAAAAACTCCTCTGGCTTCGTTTCCAAACTAACTCTTATAATACAACCCCTACAACAACCGCAGACAACACGCTAACCAAAGTTGCGCCATACAATAGTTTCAAGCCAAATCGAGCGACAGCATTTCCTTTTTCCTCATTTAAGCTTTTCACAGCTCCGGCAATGATTCCGATAGATGAGAAATTTGCAAATGAAACAAGGAATACGGAAATAATTCCGATTGTACGTGAACTAAACTCAGATTGAATATTCGTTAGGTCAAGCATTGCGACAAACTCATTTGTGACAAGCTTTGTTGCCATGATCGCACCTGCATTCACAGATTCAGCCCATGGAACACCCATAATAAATGCAATTGGTGCAAAAATATATCCAAGTATTTCTTGGAATGTAATACCAAAAATCAAATCAAACACACTATTAATTCCAGCCATCAAAGCCACAAAGCCTATCAGCATAGCGCCTACAATGATCGCTACCTTAAAGCCATCCATAATGTATTCGCCTAGCATTTCAAAGAAGCTTTGCTTTTCTTCTTGAATTTCAAGTATATCTTCTTTGGCATCCACTGTATACGGATTAATAATAGAGGCGATAATGAATCCTCCGAATAAGTTAATAACAAGAGCAGTTACAACATACTTCGGTTCAATCATCGTCATATAGGCACCAACAATAGACATGGACACCGTCGACATCGCGGAAGCACACATCGTGTACAAACGTTGCTCACTCAATTGTCCAAGCTGTTTTTTAACCGTAATAAAGACTTCTGATTGTCCTACCATCGCTGAAGCCACACCATTGTATGACTCCAATTTTCCCAAGCCATTCACTTTACTTAATAGCAGGCCAATCCCTTTCATGATAAAAGGAAGGATTTTTAAATGCTGCAAAATACCAATTAAAACAGATATGAAAACAATGGGTAGAAGAACCGTTAGGAAAAACGGAGCTTCTCCTTCGTTTGCAAGACCGCCAAATACAAAGGAGATCCCACTAGCGGCGTATTCCAATAATTTTTCGAAGACTCCCGCAAACACTTTTGTGATAATTAAACCGAAGTTTGTATTCAAAAGGATTGCAGATAAGATTAACTGAATGATAACCATAAGAATGACTGGCTTTAATTTTATCTGTTTGCGATTATTACTTGCCAAATAAGCAAGTCCTAGAACAACTAGTAAACCAATGACAGCTATGACGTATTTCATCGTTGAGTTCCTCCACACTGTGTTGTGTTATTTTTATGTATTAATAGTAATTCCCCATTATTTCACTTTGGTCTATGTTTTTTAATCAAAAAAACGACATAGCAAAAGGACAATCCGATGGTGCAAGATGTCCTCAGAATTTGAAATAATTTAGATTACTCACGAAAACCTTTAACAGTATAGCATGAATTTTTTAAAATCTTTATTGAAAAATATTTTTGAAGCTTGAGTTAATTACGGCAGTTTATAATGTTTGGAATTTTTTAAACTATGGAAGGAAGTCACGGAGCTCATCTCGAAATATCCAGTTAAGACTTTTAATAATCGGAGGTAAGCTTTGGATTATAAGAACACATCAATTGAAGTGTATTTCTCGTTATGGAGTGAAACTGTTTTTTCAATGGCACATGTTACTGATAAGCTCGGTATTTTCCCAACATATACTCAAAAAAGAGGAGACTGGCATCGGCCCAAGCCACCCATACGACCGCGGCAATACAACTTTAGTGAGTGGAAGTATAGCACCGGTTTAGTCGAAACCCTAGACATGCCATCGTTAGTTGATAAAATCGTTCATACTTTTCAGGACAAGGTTCACATTATTAATGAACTGAAAGAGGAACTACAGCTCAAGCTAAGGTTTCAGATAGTGCCATATATAAAAGATGGCATATCCCCAGCTTTTTCATTCACACCAGAACAAATGCAATTTGCGATTGATATCGGTGTCGTATTCGATATTGATCAATACATCTTTGGATTTGTGGAAGAGGACTAAATATACACAGACTAAAACAGCCCACGAATCATTACGTGGGTTGTTCATTGTAACATATCAAATTATTTAACGACGAGAACCGGACAATTTGTTCTTTTGACAACCTTGTGACTGACACTTCCAAGAACCATTTCCTGCAATGCATTTAAACCACGACTTCCGATAACTACTAAATCAAACTTTTCCTTATTCGCATATTCAACTAGAGCTGGGCCTGGCTCTCCATGCAATATTTTTACATCGTATATTAATTTATTTGCTTTCATAAGGTCTTCTACCGGTTGAAGTCGACTTCTTCTTGCATGCTCCAAATCTTCCCGTCCCTGAGCATGGAGAACTTCACTCTTTGCTTTGGCAAAATCAGCTACATATACCATTTCGAGTTTACTTTCACTATCTAAAGCAGCCATCTTAATCGCCTCATTTGCCGCTCTTAATGAATGTTCGGATCCATCCATTGCTAACATAATCTTCTTGTACAAGGTCATCACTCCAATACATTAATGTGTTGAAAGCTTTCCTTCCGGATCATGAAATACTGCTAATTTATCTACAAGCTTCTTACTCGCTGCATTTAGATTTTTAATAGTGACTCGATTATGATTTTCACGGAACTTCATGACTACCTTATCTATGGCACCAACAGCTGAGTCATCCCATACATGGGCTGTGGAAAAATCAATATAGATATTTTGATTTTCAACCTTGTAATCAAAAGCATCTACAAAACTATCTACTGAAGCGAAGAACAATTGCCCTTCTACGTTAAAAGTGATTTGTGTAGCTTCTTGATTCTTCGATATCTTAATCGATGAAATTTTAGCAACGAAGAAAATTGCACTTAAAATGACTCCAGCAATAACCCCTTTAGATAAGTCATGTGTCGCAACGACAATTGCTACCGTTACTACCATAACCAAGGCATCAGATTTAGGCGCTTTTCGGATATAAGAGAAAGAACTCCAATCAAATGTTCCAATGCATACCATAATCATAATTCCAACAAGAACAGGCATCGGAACTTGAACTACTAAGTCTCCCAAAACAATAATAAGGAACATGAGAAACCCACCTGCAATCAGCGTTGATAGTCGCCCACGTCCACCAGATTTCACATTAATGACAGATTGGCCAATCATTGCACAGCCGGCCATTCCACCAAAGAAACCAGTGACAATATTAGCAATTCCTTGCCCTCTTGCCTCTTGATTTTTGTTACTTTCCGTACTAGTCATATCATCAACAATCGATGCCGTTAACAAGCTTTCTAGAAGACCAACAATTGCTAAGGAAATAGAATAAGGGAAAATAATAGCCAATGTTTCAAATGAAAACGGTACATTAGGAATTAAAAAGGATGGAAGCGTTTGTGTAATGATACCCAAATCTCCAACTGTTTTTAATTCCACTCCAGAAAAAACAGTTACTGCCGTTAAGACAATTATGGCAATTAACGGAGCCGGAATTGCCTTGAAAAACCTTGGCACGACATAAACAATTAATAAAGTAATAGCCACAAATACATACGTCATATTCGAGATTCCAATAAAATGAGGAACTTGTGCCATAAAAATTAAAATGGCTAGAGCATTAACAAAACCGATCATGACCGCTCTTGGGATAAACTTCATCAGTCTCGCTATTTTAAATACTCCAAATAGAATCTGAATAATACCGGTTAAAATGGTAGCTGCAAACAAATACTCCAATCCATAATCTTTAACCAGTGGTACCATTACCAATGCCATAGCACCTGTTGCCGCAGAAATCATCCCAGGTCTTCCACCTGCAAATGCAATAATGACTGCCATTGTAAAAGAGGCATACAGTCCCACCATTGGGTCCACTCCAGCAATAATAGAAAAAGCAATCGCTTCAGGAATAAGAGCTAAGGCAACAACAATCCCAGAAAGGATATCGCCTTTAATATTGGAGAACCATTCTTTCTTTATCTTTTCAACCACTTTCTAAAACCTCCAAATCTATAGTAAACTGTGGATATACGCTATTAAAAAGGTAATAACTACAAAAACACACTTGAATAGTCTATCACCTTTTGTTCCAAAAATGAACCTTTTTGGGAAGGTTTCTTAACAAAATACAGGCTATAATTGTATAAACGTTTTTTATAAAACAGGAGATTTTGCTATGTTAATTGGATACATGAGACCGTCCGAAGACGATCCAAACTGTGAAGAACAGCAAAAAAATTTAATAGCTATCCCATGTGACAGCATTTTTTCAGAAGAACATTCCTCCCCTAAAAAAAGAATCCAACTTAAAACTCTATTAAGTAATCTTGATTGCGGAGATAAAGTCGTCATTTCAAAATTATCTACTTTAGCCGATTCATCACGTCATCTAGTGGAATTGTTAGAAGTCATAAACTCCAAAGGTGCTTTTATCTTCTCTCTAAAAGAGGGGATTGATACGAGTAATGGAGCTGGCCACAGTTTTTATGAGATTGTCAGACATCTCGTGGAATTTCAAAGTGATTTAATTAGTGAGAGAACAAAACAAGGGTTAACTGAGGCCAAACAAAAAGGAGTAACAACAGGACGACCAAGGAAACCAGACAAAAATGTGCAACGGGCGATTGAGATGTACCAAAGTAAAAACTATACATTAGCCCAAATAAAAGAGGAAACAGGAATAAGTAAATCGACTTTATATCGATATTTAGAGAATTAGAATGAAGTACTTCAGCACAAAAAAATAGCTTGAATGAATTTAACATTCATTCGAGCTATTTTCCATCCATTTAAGAAAAATACAATAGAAGTGTCTTAATTTCATAAGGGTTGATCGTGAATTCAATATTACCTGTTTTCTCTTCTCCTTCAACCTGTTCCATTAAATTCGTTTCTACCCATTTTTCAACAGGTACCGCGAAATCTAATCTCACTTTTCCACGTCTGCCCTCAAATTCATGAAGACGAATAATTACGGCATTGTCATCTTCTTTTTTCTTAATCGCATCGACAATGACATGCTCGCCATCAATCTTCACAAACGACTTCTCTTGCGGAGCAAATCCACCTTTTACGGCCTTCAATGGATGGTTCAAATACCATGCCTGTTTGACCGTTTGCCCTTCTCGCCAATCACCCAAATGCGGAAGCAAGGAATACGTGAATTCATGCTCTCCTTGGTCAGCAGTCGGATCTGGATATACAGCCGACTTCAATAGTGATAGACGCATGGTGTTTTCCTTAATGTCATGACCATACTTACAATTATTTAATAGACTGACACCATAACCCGTTTCAGAAAGGTCAGCCCACTGATGACCAACTGTTTCAAAGCGTGCCATATCCCAGCTCGTATTCCAATGTGTCGGTCGCTTCACATTTCCAAACTGGATATCATACGTTGCTTCCGTCGTACGAATATCCACTGGGAACGCTACCTTCAAGAGCTTATTTTTCTGATGCCAATTCACTTTTGTTTGAAAATCAATACGTCGATTATGCGCATAGAAAATCGTATCCTGCTCAATCTGTGAGTTTTGGTATGTCCAAATGGTACGAACCACAGCTCGTAGCGGTCCGTTCTCAATTAACTCACTTGAGACAAGCTCCGTAATTTCCTCCATTTTTTCCTGGTAAAATAAATCGATATCCCACGCATCCCAGTATAAAGGTTTATCTTCAAAAATTTGAAAGACATTCCCATTGTGTCCAGTCTTAATGACTTCGCGCTCTGCTTCCTTATCATACAACGATTCTAATTGCTTCGAACGATTCCATTTTACTGAATAAAAAGGAGTTTCTAAGGAGTCTTCATTAAATACGAACGGGCTATCCGCTGGCACATCTCCTTGATGGAATTCAATTTCCACACCACCAAAGGAAGACGGTTTCTCCACTTTCACTAACCAGCCTTCTTCATTTCGTTGAGCAATCAGTTTCTCACCCTGTTTTGACGCCCAATAACCATTTCCTTCATCAAATGGAATTTGAGCAATTTGCTCATCCTCCCATTGGGATGCATTCAGAACCGTATATGTCTTACTTTCTGATGCAATTAGCCCCGCAACCTGCTGCTGCATGATTTCTTTTTGAATACCCTCGGTTTCAGCATACTCGACCTTTGAATCTTCATAGACCTCTTTAATCGAAGACCCTGGGATAATGTCATGAAATTGATTTCGCAAAATAATCTTCCAGCCTGCATCTAGCTGTTCCTTCGGATATTTTTCCCAAGTTGAAAGCAAGGCGTTCCATACAGATAACCATTCGATTTCTCGATAAGCTAACTCCAATTTTCGATTCATTCGTTTGTTGTTAGCCTGGCTCGTATACGTGCCCCGGTGATACTCCAGATACAACTCTCCATCCCATGTATGCACATACTCATTTGTATTCTCAATCTTCTCATGAAGCTTTTTGAAAAAATCTCCTGCTTTTGCAGTCTTCACCTTTGGGATTCCAGGCATATCTTCAAATCTACGACGAAGCTCTAGCATTTCTCGATTTACTCCGCCTCCCCCATCTCCATAGCCATAGGAAACGAGTAAATCCTGATTAATGTCTTTATTTCGATATGCTTTCCATGCTCCATTGACCGTTTTCGCCGTTAATAGACCGTTATACGTGTAAAACCAAGAATCTGGTGGATTCCATGGCTCAGGAGTCGTCACGAAATGCGTTAAGATCTCTGTCCCATCAATGCCCTTCCAATTGAACGTATCATGCGGCATACGATTGTACTGGTTCCAGCTAATCTTCGTCGTCATGAACGTATGGATACCCGATTTTTTCAAAATTTGCGGAAGTGCCCAGCTATAACCAAACACATCTGGAAGCCATAAATACTCACAGTTCACCCCAAATTCTCGATTAAAGAACGCTTTTCCATGTAAAATCTGTCTCACTAAGGATTCGCCACTAGGGATATTACAATCCGCTTCTAGCCACATGGAACCTTCTGTTTCCCAACGCCCCTCTTTCACCCGCTCCTTAATCTTTTCGTAGATTTCAGGATAATCATTTTTAATATAGTCATATAATTGTGGCTGAGTTTGAAGGAAAAAGTATTCAGGAAACTGCTCCATCAAGCGCAGAACTGTTGAAAAAGAACGAGCCGCTTTTTCACGCGTATGCTTCAGTCGCCATAGCCATGCTACATCAATATGGGTATGTCCGACACAATGAATCGTCACAGCATGATGCTTTTCAATTTCTCGTAAACTCGTTTGCAGAGCTTCCCTCGCTAGCTCACAGCTTTTATAAAACGAATCGTCGCCTGGCTTACTCCAATCAAGCAATGCAAAGGCACCGTTTAAGGCATTTACAATTTTGTGTTTCTCTGGACTTTCATCCCCTAGCTCTTGAATCGTTTGCCATCCAGCCAATGAAGTATAGTAAAGATCATCGACCGCTTCATCTAACCAGCATAATTCCGAAGTCTCAAGGGTATAGTTTTGAACTTTCGGCTCACCACCACCCTCAAGGCCCGACCATAAGCGGAAGTGTAGCTCAACCATTTTTCCACTATCCTCTGCTTGAAAAAAGACTTCTTGGTGATTCGAGTCCACACCTTGATAAGGCTTGCGATTGACGAATAACAGTGATTCAAAACCTGAGTTATTGCCTCCACCAGTGCGCCCAAAATCAAATAGGCCAACTACCTTTTTTCCTCGCCATCCGGTCGGAATCTTGATAGAAGTATGTAGCCAAAGATAGCGATCTCGCCCTTTCCATTGGTCACCTTGTTTTAAAACAAACCCATCCATACTTGCCGGCGGATAAGTTCCTAATTCTCCCTCATCCTCCATCGCTTGAAACTCATGTAATTCAATGGCATCACGATAACGGTATGCTGCTAATTCCTTGATTCTTTCCTCTAGCTTTCTTTCTGTTAAAAACATAGCCACACCTCATTTATTATGTTTTTATTTACAGGTTCCTTCGTTTGTGTAAACGTTTACATAAAGTCGTGAATTCTCGAATCTTTGTTAAACAAAGAGGGGTAGGAACCTTAAAAAGATTTCTGACTATTAACATTATATCAAGCCCACACATGCCAGCCAATTTATAATGTGAAATATTTCAGCAAAAGAAGAATCTGGTATCAAAAGATTGTTTGATTCACGCTCCTTTTTTCTTTTAGTAACTTCATTAAAAGAGTTAAATCTACTTTATTTCCTGCACTTGGTATTTCATAAGGGATCTACGGTTTCAAGTTTTTGCTCTAACTCCCGAAGCTGACGGAAGTGATGACGGAAGTGCATTCCAACAAGATCGTACCATTCCCTCGCATTTAACCAACCAAAGCCTCCATGTTTCATTTTGTAATTTATATTTATTGTATCTACTTTTGATTCCCATTGCTTTAATCTTTCTCTTACTTGCTCTAATCGAAAAGAAAGGTTTTCCCTACTATCTAAATTGTAAGGCGGTGAGTTTAATTCGTCCGGTAATTTGATTTTGATCGGGGGAAATCCTCCTATTTCAAATAAGTGTTCACCCGATTTTGTCTTACCTAACACTTGTTCTTCTTCCGATACAGCGCAAGCTTCCACTTTATCTATGTACTCATGAGCAACGACGATGATATGGTCGTACATCTGACAGATTGACCAAGTTCCTTCAGCAGATATGTACCTTAGTTGCTTCAGAGAATATTTTCTTAAATTGTCTTTGTATGTATCAATCACTTCTATAACACTCAATTTGCTCTCCCCTTTATAAAGTCCATATTAATTCCCTTACATGTACCTATGAATAATATTCCATCGTTTTGAGGAATATCCTCCTTATGTTTAAAGGGAAATATGTTTCATTGTTAACCACTTAAAACTGGGAACTCATATTTACCTTAGGATAAAAAGCAAAAACCAACGCCTAATTAAACAAGCATTGGTCTGGAGAGTCTCTTAGTATGTTTTTTTAGGAATCCACGTCAACAAAACCATTTGGATTCTAAGTGAGGGCAGATCA
This sequence comes from Bacillus yapensis, assembly GCF_005280205.1. GTDB lineage: Bacteria > Bacillota > Bacilli > Bacillales > Cytobacillaceae > Robertmurraya > Robertmurraya yapensis. Next base: position 266,272 of record NZ_SUND01000001.1, read on the forward strand.
ATTATGGGCTACAAAAGAAAAACTGAATCTAGTCATTCAAACTAAACCTCATCGCTGACCAGAAAGTTCTTCTCTATCGTCCGCTAATGGCACTTGTTCAGCCCACTTATGTTTAATCATTAACTTATATCCATCTTTCAATATATCTGCGAGTTCCATCGAAAGTCTCGAAAAATGTATCCCTAAATCATATCGTTGGCATGTAGCGACCGCAGTTCCATACAAACCTAGCTGAGTAGAACTTATGATCATTTTATGATACATGATAAGACGATCTGAAAAAGGAGAAATCGTGGAATTCGTTATTTCGGCATCTTCCGATCTTGGGGAAGGTAATCGGTCATTAGACAATAATGTTTCTAAAATTTCAACGTGCTTTCCCATCATCTTAACCCAACGCCACAAGAGGTCCCTAACTTCTTGTGATTTAGCCCCCTGAGCGAATGCCATACATAATGCTTTGTCCAACTGGGCCTTTTTCAAATTCCAGAAAATATCGCTGATTTCAATACAGTTCAGCGGCCTTTCTCCCCCTAGAATACCTTGGATAAAGCTCTCGTTTTGAACAAATTCGTAGTGATTAGGTGGATTAATAAATGGTGGCCTAGATACAATTCCTTTCTCTAACATGAGATCGGTCGCTAGGTTAAAAAGTTCCATCGTTTCATTTTGATTTTGAACGAAATAATCACGAATATCCCGACGTGTATTCGTAGATAAGGCAGCAGCATATCCAGCTAGCCCGTGAATACTTGCAATTTGCGTGTAGATCAAACAAAATTCATCGGAGAATAATCGGGGAGCGGCTAAATTAACATCTTCCTCTGTGAAGCCATGAGGAATAGGAAATTTTTCTTTCTTATAATATTCCTTGATCTTGGCCACATGTCCCACTGCTAAAGTTAATGCATATTCTAATATCGGGCGAATTGATTTGTCTTCAACAATTTTCAGCATGTATGTATAAACACATATAGCCATCGTATCATTTTGAAACTGGGTCCAGAGATTTGCAATCTCTGGTGCTGTAAGTCTTACGTTATGGGGGATTTCGTCCTCGTGCCTAAAATCATTCACTAGTTTCAATCCTTTCAAATAGTAACAGTTATACTCCAAAGAATTATCATTACCAATATTTTTCCAATACGCAACAGAAATATGTACACAAGAAAAAAGCACTTAAGTGTGCTTTAACCAGTTTGTTTATGCAAAATATTAAAAAAACACCAAATGTACGCATCTGGTGTTTTGAAAAAATATTTAGGTACGTTTATCCGAAATCAAAACCTTCTCGCACGAATTCGACTCATTCGAAATCTCAGGAACAAAATAATTCCCAGTACCGTAATAGCAGAAACCAGCGTAAAACCGTTTAAATTTACTAAAGGATCCTTTTCTTCAACCGCGGCAGCTTTTACTTCTTTTTCCGTTTTTATTTCAGTTATGTCCAATCCACTCGGTGGATATAAAAGAATCTCTTCCTTATTTTGATTCACTATTTTTAAGAGACCATCACTTGTGATTTTCTCTTTAAACTCTTCATTTTGTGCAATCGGAAATGCGAATATATCTTTCGTAACATAGCTTCGTTCTTTCGTTTTGTATTCATTTCCTTTTGGAATAGAGACCATATGGAAATTGGCGAATACATAATCAAGAAGTGTTCTCGTGTCTTTGTAGATAACTTTTTGTGTTGGTCCTTTTAAGACAACAGCTATAACAGACAAGTCCCCTCTTTTAGCAGTCGTAATTAAAGTCTGTTGGGATTGTTGAACATATCCATTTTTCCCTCCCGTAACACCTTCATACGGTTGCTCTTTCAACATCTTATGATGAGTAATCAGAGTAGTATCCCAGGTTTCCCCGTCCCATTTTAATTCTACCGTTCCAAAGATCTCACGAAAGATATCGTTTTTCATCGCATACTGCGTAAGTAAAGCCAAATCTCTCGCTGTGGTATTATGCTCAGGATCAAATAAACCGTGTGGATTCACAAAATTTGTGTTCTCCAGTCCGATTTCTTTTAAATAACCGTTTAAATGAGTCGCGAATGCTTCCACGGACCCATGTAAATGCTCCGCTATTGCAACTCCAGCATCGTTCCCAGAATTAATAAGTAATCCTTGGATTAACTTTTTTAGCGGAACCTGCTCACCAGCCTCCAAATACACTCTAGTACCATCGACATTTCTAGCATTTTCGCTAACCGTCACAATATCATCTAATTTCCCATTCTCGATGGCATATATAGCGGTAGCTACCTTTGTTAAGCTGGCAGGATACATGATTTGATCCGCGTTCTTTTCATATAAAACCCTACCACTACCTTCTTCTATTAAAATGGCTGATTCACTTGTAATTTCAGGAGCTACATCTAATTCAGTAGCCACAGCTTTATTATTCAAAAATATATTTATAAACAAAGTCATTATTAAAAACATGAAAGAGATCTTTTTAAAACCATCCATTTTCAAATTATTCATCAGTCCAATACCCCGAGTTCATAAATTTGTACTGAACTATTTTAACATAAAAATGTTAAGAACATATTACAAGCATCACACTTGTCTCTCCCAGTTAAAGGAAAGTGTATGTAATAATATAATTATTGCAAATTATTTTATTACAGTATGGAACGGAACTAACCCTAACACTGTCTAATGAGTAGATAATCGTCAAGGTCAAATATAGAGCATCAATACAAATTGAAGGGGGTGCACATTATATGTCTATTCTTAAATTCTTTCAGAGAAGTTCAGATTTAGAAGAGCATTCATTTGAATCACTTATTAAGAACGAACAGGAAAAACTTTATAAAATTGCCTATTCATACGTGAAAAATGAACAGGATGCATTGGACATTTTACAGGACACCATCATAAAAGGATTTAAATCCTTTGAAAAATTAAAGGATATGAATTATTTTTCAACATGGATAACACGTATTCTCATAAATACGGCTATTGACCATTTGAGAAAAGCAAAGGATGTCATTACGCTAGAACCGGATTGGTTTGACCCTAGACGAAATGAAGAAAACACGACCGTTATGACCATGGATCTAGACCTCGTTTTTGAAAAATTAAAACCGCAGCAAAAAACACTGTTACTCTTAAGGTTTTATTATGGTTATTCCATAAATGAAATGGCTGAAATACTTGGCATTCCAGAAGGAACAATTAAATCCCAATTGCATCGTACTCTTCAATTATTGAGGGCAAAACTTGAAAATGGAGGCGAAACTTATGGACAAACTTCAACGAGAGATTAAAAGTATGGTAGACCATGTAACCGTACCAACAAAAAAAGTTAATGATACTGTACAGGCAGCGATACTGTCTGCAAATAAGAGTAAAAATCGTTCTTTTAATATTAAACATAACATCATCGTAGGAATTGCATCTGTTTTCGTTATAGCAATTGGAGCATTATTATTTTCTTCTTACTCTCCAGAGTTTGGCATTGATGGTAATAGAACCTTAGTTACTCCTACTCCTGAGAAATCTGCTACAAAACCAAATCATGCGGCTATCCCCTACTCAGATAGTATCTTTTTTAATAAAGGGGATGAAGGTTTAAAAAGAATGGCACTTGAAGAAAAGACTCAAAATATATCACTAGCATCTGAAGACAAGGGGATTAAAGTCATTTTAGAAGAGGGATATATTGATAACCAGCGCATGGCTATTTCACTTCGTTTAGATCCGATTAACTTAAATGAAACTGAAGAAGTATCAAACATTTTAATGGAATTACTTGTTGACGGAGAATCTAAAGGCACCCATGGTTTTGGCGGTGGTCTGGAAATGAAAGAATTAGTCGACGAAGGAGGTATCTTGCAATTCACTGATTTAGGAAATCTACCTTCTCAACCTAAAATAGAAATCAATATACAATCAATTAATGAGATTGAAGGAAATTGGTCTTTTTCCTTTGATATGCCAAAAGAAGAAGAGGATATTCAGGAATCTGACATAGCTGAAAAAACAGACAAGACAGGAAATAGACTCTCAATAAATGAAGCTCATTTGACTCCTTCACTTTTAAAACTAAATACGACAACCTCCATAAAGCTTGAAGAAAATATGCCTGAAAATAGTTTTCTTTCTACTTCTTGCGTGGCTATTGGACCAGATGGAGTTGTGTACTTTAGTGGGCCTTCGAGATCGTATAGCAATGATGCAAATGCCCATAAGCCCATTGTTTCTGAGAAAACCATAAATGAATCCCTTGAAATACCTAGAGGAAACGACCTTTATTCTTTTAAAATAGTCCCGTATATCGTTACATTCAATGGAGCTGAACCAACTAGTGATGGGAACGGATTTAATTGGGATGAAATTACCTCTCCTTTCCAAGAAGGAGAAATTCTTGAGGCTTCTCCCAAAATTAAAGTGGAAAAAATCATATATGATACTAATAAAACTGTTGTCAATTATAAAATGGATTTAGACCCATCATTACCTAGAGTTCCGACAATAATAAACCATGAAACTGTGGAATTATTTGAGGCAATTTCTTTTAAAAAACAAGACAATCTTATTGAAGTAACCTATCCAAAAGTGGAAAACCCAGAATCCTTAGAACTTTTTATGTACGATGCTACTTATAAGGTGTTTTCAGATTTAGCAATTGAGTTTGATTTAAGATAGAAATGGAGAAACGGCTTTAGCTCTATATTTTATAGGGCTAATGCCGTTTTTTCTTCATCGCTGTAAGTTCAAATGTTTTCATTTATAGACTTTATAACTTTCGCTGCCACTCCTGCAATAACCATATTTTCTGGAACATCCTTCGTGACAACTGCCCCGGCCGCCACAACAGAATTTTCCCCAATCGTCAGGTAAGGTAGGATTGTTGCGATTGAACCAATCCACACATTTTTACCAATTAACCATTGAGTGTAACATCAGTCTATCTATTTACTCTAATTCACGCCTAATCATGTTCATATTCGAATTCAAAACCGTCATCAATTTGGAGTTCAGGAAGCTGCTGGTCATTGTACACAATTTGCCCACCTAGGTGCCCGGTTAAAGATATAAGTCCTGCACCAATAAGTGAAAGTAATATTACAAGTATGCGCATACTCTTTTTATCTCTAAAAATCAGCTTAATTATGACAATACTACTAAATACAATTAGTGTGGTTATCCCAAGAGTCTCATGAATCTCAATTATGTCTTTAACGTCTTCACCAAAATAGTCTTCTGCATAATCCTCATCTAATTTCCCTGTTAAATATGTGGGAATCCCACCCACTATTCCTCCTAGAAAGAGATACGTTGCCATTTTCTCATAGAAAGTAGGTTTCCAAAATGCAATTATTTGTATGAATACTCCAAACAAAAATAATGCAATCGGAAAATGTACAAGTAGTGGATGAATAGGAAAAGTTATCAATATATTCTCCTCCTTCGTGACCGATTAGTATTATCTAATCATATTCCCAAAAAGCAGGTATATACTTTATATATTCATTCCTTTTTAACAGAAGACCTTCCATCACGTATACTATTTCTTAGCTAATAATTGTCTACACTCGTGGGGTGCATTTAGCAAACATACTTGATGTATATTTCCCTTCTTTATCTAAACAACTCCTTCATTGAAGAATATTTCTACAGTTGTAGGTTTATTAACTTATTTTAATTATTGTGAAATTTAGTGCTCCTGTTTCTCTTTTCTACAAATAACGAAATTAGTGTTGCTAATGGACCCAAGTAAAATATCGATTCGTCATTGACATCTGTACAATGTAAGTTGTTGAAAATAAATTAAGGGTGCCAAAAAAGTCAATTGAACTTTCAGGACGCCCTTTATTTATTTGACGATTAATGTTTCGCCTCTATTCGATTTTAAGTACTAAATTTCTTGATATTGAAATATCCCTCTTACTTCTTCAGGAACAATTTTCACATCCTGAATTTCATATTTTTTATCCGGAGTTAAATTTAGTAGAACCATTTCTCCATTATCAAATGTTAACACTTCATAAGTATGAAAACTCGTGTTCTCACCCATTACCTTATTTATCTCTTCTAATGTTACGTTAGAGATATGAGCCTTACGTCCATCAGACATAAGCGATTTAGCGACTTCATAATTTTCCGCCCTTACCGCTTCCTTAAATGATAAACCTACATTAACAGGTCCTTTATCCTCTTTAGTCGTTTCTTGGTATACCATAAAACCTAAAACGAGATTTAATACGACCGACAACACGATTATAGTGTTTTTGGTTTTCATAGTTTCTCCTTTTCCCCACACAAGTATTTACTATGTATTTAAGTCTCTAATCATGTTTATTTTCAATTTTTCACCAGCACGCATAAAAACAATATAAACGAGAAACCCAATGGCGACTCCCAATACATTACAAATTACATCGTCAATATCTGTTATTCGTCCCCATCCACCAGCCAGAGTTTCTAATAACTGTAGTAACTCAATAGTTACGGAGAATACTAAGCCTAAAATGGTAATTCCTTTCAAGCTTTTAGCCTTATTCCACAGGAATGGTGCCAAAAACCCTAGCGGCATGAGCAACAGAATATTACCTCCCACGTTTCGAACGATAAGTGAAATCATAAAGATAATATCGCCGTCATATGCTGTTCCAATCTGATTGAAGTCCTTGATTATACTTGCCAGTGGTACAAGATTTAGTGTACGTGAAAAATAGATGGATTCATCATTAAATCCTAAAGCTATTGGAAATAGCGTGACGGAAACAACCATACTTATGTATATCACACTTAGAAATCTTAGGACCTCTTTTACCCACTCAACACGAATTTGCTTTTTATATTTTCTTCCTATTAAAATTCCGCGAATTAACAAATATCCTATAATTGCTAGATACACTATTAACCTACCATTTATGTAAATCAATTTTAAAGCCTCCCCCTCAATTTCCTTTTTATGTATAATTTCAACATACTATCGATAGGGGGAATTCATTTGTAACTTAAATCTTTCTTCAAATAATAATGCGTAAACTCTCTACCCACATTATCGATACTTCCATATACTTGATACCCATTTTTCTCATAGAATCCTAATGCTTGAAAACTTAAGGTATCTACTTTGATAAAATCACACTTTCTTTCTCTTGCAATCGTTTCTATTTCTTTTAATAATTTGGTACCATAACCCTCTCTTCGAATATCTTCGTCGATCATAAACGTGTGAATCTCTAGCCAGTTCCAACAGATTTCACCTAATATCCCACCACGAATCTCATCATTCTCACCCTTAATATAAAGGTTCACTGGCTCATATCTCCCTCTTAAATCCTCTGGAAAATGTGCTAAATTGAACTTGTAAAGCTCGTTATTGATATGATTCTTGTATTCATTATTATCTTCTCTTGTTATGTAAAAGCTCATAGTGTATATCCCCTTTATATGCTCCTATAATAAATAATCTCAGGGTCGCCTTCGTCTAAATTATCGACATACCCACTTTGGATGAATCCGTTTTTCTTAAATACCTCATGCATCTGTTTATTTGATTGATTCGTAGAAGAAAAGATTTTCGTGGTAGGTGCGATGTTTATAAAATGCTGAATAAGTGACGTGGCATATCCTTTTCTTCTCTCTGATGGTTTAACAATAATCAACGAGATAAAACTACAATCGAAGAAGTGGGTATCAAAAATCAAGTATCCCATAATCGCATTCTCATGTTTGACACCTATGCATCTAGCTTCATCAATTGCCTTTTTGATGTAATCATGCCTGCTATCGTTTCCTATCACTTCACTATCTATATTCACTACTTCTCCCAAATCATTTGATTGCAACATTACTAGTAATCTCAAAACCTTATCTCCTTGGATTTATTTATTGAACTAGTTCAACAAGAAAAAGCTATTCTCCTGCTTGAAGAAGAATAGCTTCAAATTGTTTTAAAAAGATTCGTTAATTAACTGACATAGTTTTTTCACTACCCATTGTATGCTTCCTGTAACTTTGCAAGATCAAGTTTCTTCATTTTAAGAGTAGCCTGATTGACACGATTAATTTGCTCTGGTGTTCCGTTCCTCATCATTTCGTCCATTTGTTTCGGAACAATTTGCCATGACACACCAAATTGATCCTTTAGCCAACCGCATTGTTCGGCTTCAGGCACCGCCGACAACTTCTCCCAATAGGTATCAAGCTCTTCTTGGGAATCGCAATAGACCATAAATGAGATGGCTTCGTTGAAACTAAATCGATGTTCATGTGCACTATCCATTGCAGTAAACCACTGATTCTCAAGCATGAATTCAGAAAACATAATGGTTCCTTCTTTATCAGGCGCCATTCCTTGAGGATAGCGAGCAATATGACCTAACTTTGCATTTTTAAAAACAGATGTGTAAAACTGAATGGCCTCTTCTGTTTTACCACATTTATCTCCAACAAACAGCAGTGACGGAATGATTGCTGGCCGCTCTTCTCCTTCTGGATTCGTAAGGAATAACTGCCACGACAAACCATATTTGTCTTCAATCCAACCAAATTTTTCACTGAAAGGATATTTATCAAGAGGCATCAATGCAGTGCCTCCTACCGACAATTTGTTCCAAACGTCACTTAATTTTTCACTCGCATCTTTATCTCGGGATGGATCAAAATTAACCGTGAAAGACACCGAGGGATTAATTTTGAAGTACGGTCCTGCACTGATTGCCATGAATTCCTGTCCCCACAATTCAAACATAACTAAATCTGCGTCACCTGATGGTGTGTCTTTGAGAGTTGTTATATTGGTAACTGATGATTCCGGGAATACAGAAGCATAAAACTCTGCCGCTTCAATTGCTTCCTTGTCATACCACAAATTTGGAACGATTCTTTGAATAGGATTTGTCATCATTTTTCTCCCTTACAAATGATATAGGTTGATTTTATGTATATTTCATAAAAGAGTGCCCTTAATATAATAGACAGAATTTTAGGTAAATCTACACGTTAGTATAAAAATTCTTTAGCTTTTAAACTCCATATAGTGACTTGAACTCGGATAAAGATTCTTTTTTAAAAATCCTAGAGAAGTATAAAATTTATCAGCTTCTTCAGTATCTGTATGAAGCACCAAAATTTCATAATATCTTTTTGCTTCTTCAATTAACTTTGTAACTAGAAGGCTTCCTATCCCGTTTCTCCGATACTCTTTAATAACATAAAACCTTCTAAGCCTTCCAATACATTGTTCTTTTGAAAACGGGTCTTTATTTAATCCACCAATCGCAACAAGTAAACCTTCTTCATTAAAAACACCAAATAAACTTTCTCCAATAAGATTGAAAGTATTACTCCCATTTTTATAATCCGTTACTAATCTTTCTACAATACGAAAACCCTCTTTTTTACTTTGCTCTAAGAATCTATTCAAATCAAAATCCAACAGATTGCTTATACGCTTTACCTCAAATTTACCCATATTAATTCCCCTAGTTACCATAATCCTCGATTAAGACAGATATATTTGTTTGGCCTTATACCTAAATACTTCCTCTAATAAAAACCTTTCCAATAATTCCATTATTATTTAGTTTATAGCAACTAAATCTTCAAGTCTTTCTTATATTCTCAATTTAAGTTACTTTATGTATATTTCTTCTTCATATTATTCAAAACAATCTGGTGACAGAAGACTTACGTTAGATTAGATAAAATAATCCTTGTAGTACACAATAGTCAAACATAAACTTAGCACCATAAACAAAACTAATCCTAAAGTAATTGGAGATAAACGGAATCGAAATAGTTTTACTCCTCCAACCTCCTGCCCTGTCATGCCTTTTACACCTGCATTGTATTGGTTTTGGCTTTGATTGGAAGAAAACAAAAATAACCATAATAAACCAAATATTATTACTCCACCTAAGAATAATATCTCCATAAGATTCCATTTAAAAATAATAGATATTACCCACAATAAGCCTGTTTCTATTAATATGGTTAAAATCACTGCTAAAAACTTTTTCAATTGTATCCCCCCATAAACGTCCTTTATTTACTTACGGCTTACATGTTAAAAAGTTCCAATTTTTTATATAAAGTTCATAAATTGAGAGTCGAAAAAAAAGAGACCTTAATCCTTCATCGATTAAGGTCCCTGTATTTTTCATAAAATATCAATAAGATTTGTTAAATCATTGATATATTCTTAAACTAATACCTTCATAAAGCTCATCAACTTCTTTTTTAATTTGGGAAGTATATTAAAAAAACAGCAATATTTCTTAACTGTTACCTCTTTTCACAAACTGCATTACAAGTGCCACAATAAATAAGATAGGTACATAAAAGACAATACCAAAAATAATTAAAAACCCTATTCCATCTCTAGTAGAAGGATCATTTGTGTCCATGAGTAAACTAATGATTAGTACAACAAACAAGACGAACCCAATTCCAAAAACCTTTAAAAATCTCAATTTACTCACCTTCTTTTTATTTTACTCGTAGAAAATCCCCTTCCTTTTAATACAAATTATTTCAAAAATGAATTGTTTTCGCAATCGTTTAATGGTAATCCGGCACATTGTTGAAAAAAAGCTAATGACTATTCATAGACTAAACTGCTCTATAGTACAATGAGCTACTGAACTTATCGCATTAAAGCACCATTTTTCTTGAAACTTTGTTCACGATTTCCCCTCTAAATCATCAATTCTCTTTTCAAGTTCTTTTACTTTATTACTACTAGTCATTGCTGTTGTAAAAGCAATAAGTCCGAAAGTAAATCCCATAGCTCCGAATGAGAACCCCATAATTCCAAAAACCTCCACATGATCACCCCTAACTTAAAACTTTAAGATAAACTCTAAACTTATTTAGTTCCTCAACTCTTCTGTTTCGTTAAAAGAATAACTTCAACAAAAATAAACGATAATCCTTCTTGAATTATAGACCTGTTGGTTATACAAGAAAATATGGCTACCGATAAGACAAACATATCTTGAAGCAATATATATTGAGTAAAACTACTTCAGCTGGGTAGTATATGTTTAGGATGGTTTGATCATATTCCCCATTATTAAACAAGGAAGTGAGTAAATGAATCAGAGTAACGAACGCAATAACTTTGGAGGAAATGTAGAAGAAAGCGACAACAATCAAGCTAGCAGTAATGCTAATCATGTTGAGAATGACTTTGGTGAAGCAGCAGTAGCAGGAACTTTAAATGGTGCCGTTGCTGGTGCTATGATAGGCGCACAATATGGACTAATTGGTACTGTCATAGGCGGTGTTTCAGGTAGTACTATTGGTGACCAGATTGTAGAGGGGGCTGAAATCGATGACAAAACAGCTTCCAAAAATGATGATTAGAGCAATAATAACTCTATAAATAAGTAGCAGAGTCTGTACAAAAAAGTATTTGTGTTAACCTCACCAAAAAAGGACCGTCAAAAAGACAGTCCTTTTTTGCTAAAGCTACTCTTCAGTTCAAGTATAAATTTCTATAATCTTTCTTCATTTTCACCTAATTTTGCTGTATATCTTGTGTAAATAAGATGACAATAAGGTTTTTTAAACTTTAACTTTGCAAAAATTTCAACGAAAAATTCAGACACAAAATACTCATATTCTCTTTCATTTATAATTTTTTCAAACTAACAAATAAGATATAATGTAAGGGAACATACGTTCTATTTAGAGGTGATTATTAGTGGTGGATTGGGAAGCTTCGTATCTTGCAGGAATAATAGATGGAGAAGGTTCGATTACTCTTACTCGAATTCATAAGAATGAACATCGTAGACCTTGTATTACCATTGCATCCACTGACAAGGAATTATTAGATTATGTCTCTTCGCTAACTGGTGGTATTGTTCTAAATAAGAAGAACTACAATCCAGAAAAACATAAAGATTCATATACATTAACTATTAAGAAAAAGCAAAAAGTAATAGAGATCCTAGAACTTATTACTGTATTTCGTAGGGTTGAAAAGAAAAAGCAGCGGGCTAAATGGATTTTGGATAATTATGACAAGGTTACTCCACGGAATGGTAAGTATAGTCTTGAATTATTAGAAGAAAAACTTTTGTTTGAGGAAAAGTTTTTTGAAATCTAGACAAATAAAAAACCACCAAATATGTATTTGGTGGAGACGGTGGGACGTGCTATTCCATGCTTTCGTCATGGCACTGACTATATCTTGAACCTGACATGCATCAGGTTCTTCGGCGTATTATGCGAATCATAATTTTTATCTGATTCCAGATAGAAATTCGCATCCTAGTACTACCAAGATGGCAGCCTATGAGTCGATACACGGCTGTTGGATTGCTCCACATACCGCTCGGCATTGCCCTATCGTTTTTCACGACTTAGGTTTCACCGATAAAGCCGAATTTTCACTTATGTGTTACCACATAAGGCGACTATGAACTAATCGAACCCACGTCCAAAGATATCGGCACTTAAGCTTCTACGAGTGTAGTCGACATATTCATGTTTCGCTGAGCCATCTGCCTATCGACAGGCGCCCGGTCAGCTAGTCTGGTTGTTCTCTTCCTTCATCCTCAGACGGTGGAATCCGGCGTAGCCCACTTAAAGTGAGTCCCTTACCCTACCACATGGGCAATGGAGGGAGGAACCGCTATGCGCTAATTAAGCAGCAAAAGCGAAGTTGTTTTGTTGTTTGCCAGTTATTGGCTTTGACGTTGGTACGCGGCCGATCCCCGCGACTCGCAACCTAAGCTCGAACTACCCCTGTCGAATCCGTAGCGTCCCCATTATAAAATGTCTGCCTGTGGTATTTCACACAAACAAGACTATGGTTTGAAACGGAATGCTCGAAATAGATGAGCTATCAGTTAGTGTCACAACCTCGTGACATTTATTATTATATCACAAACAAACTCCAAATCAATTGTAAGGTTCTGTAAGAATTACCTTAACTTTTCTGTCTTTCGCGGAAAGCACGTTCAATATCACGTTTTGCTTCTTTCTTCTTCAAGTCTTCACGCTTATCGAACTTTTTCTTACCTTTCGCAAGACCAATTTGCACCTTCGCAAAACCGTTTTTCAAATATAGCTTTACGGGAACAATCGAATAACCAGCTTCCTTCGTTTCTCCAATCAGCTTGTTGATTTCTTTCTTATGAAGAAGAAGCTTTCGCGTACGAAGTGGGTCGTGATTGTAACGATTCCCTTGCTCATAAGGACTAACGTGCATCCCCAATAAAAACATCTCACCATTTTTAATCTGAGCGTAAGAATCCTTTAGATTCACTCTCCCTGCACGAATCGCCTTAATCTCTGTACCTTGTAAAACAATCCCCGCTTCAAACGTTTCCTCAATAAAAAAATCGTGGAACGCTTTTTTATTTTGGGCAATAACCTTACCAGCGCCTTTAGGCATATGATTTCCCCCTTACTGACTGCCCTTTATTTTAGCAAAAAAAAGACCTTGTCACAAATACGAATATGCTTAAAAAATGGCATTTCGCTGATAAATTCTAATTTTCGCCGATAAATCTCGAAAATCGCCGATATATTTCATTTTTCGCCGATAAAATCAAATAAACTCCGATATCCGCTCATATGTACGCCGAAAGGAGCCAAATGTTTGGCTCCCTCTCATTATCTTTTCTTTTTCCGCTTAGCCTTCGGGGCATTTTCATAATGCTTTTTCTTCTTTCGTGGAGCTCCTGGTTTTTTATCATCCTTGCCAGGTCGACTCAAAGACTCTTTCTTACGAGGCTTCTTCTCAGAACTACCTGTTTTGAAGACTTTTCGTTCTTCTAGCTTTCTTGGACGTGCACCCTTCATTCCGACAATCTCGAAATCAATCGCGCGTTCATCCTTATCGACTTTCACAACACGAACTGTAATTTCATCCCCAATGCGGAACACTTTCCCCGTTCTCTCACCAATCATCGCATAATGACGCTCATCATAACGGTAATAATCATCGGTCATATAGCTAACATGAACCAAACCTTCAATCGTATTTGGCAGTTCAACAAACATCCCGAAATTCGTCACAGAGCTGATTATACCATCGTATTCCTCGCCGATTTTATCTGCCATATACTCTGCTTTTTTCAGTTCGTCCGTTTCACGCTCTGCATCAACCGCACGACGCTCCATTTTCGAACTGTGATCGGCAATCTCCGGAAGCTGGGCATTCCATTTATCTCTCGTTGCTTGGTCCAGTTTTCCTTCGATTAAATACGTACGAATTAAGCGATGGACAATCGTATCTGGATAACGACGAATTGGCGAAGTGAAATGCGTGTAAAACTCCGTTGATAACCCGTAGTGTCCCAGACTCTCCGGATCATATTTCGCTTTCTGCATCGATCTCAGCATGACTGTGGAAACAACCATTTCCTCTGGCTTGCCTTGGATCTCTTCAATGATTTCCTGCAATGCACGCGGATGGACTTCATTCGCTGTTCCTTTGACGATATAGCCAAAATTCGTGATGAATTCGAAGAATCGTCTTAGCTTGTCTTCCTTCGGATCCTCATGGATACGATAGATGAACGGAACATCTAACCAATGGAAATGCTCGGCCACTGTTTCGTTCGCTGCAAGCATGAACTCTTCGATTAAGCGCTCTGCCACCGAACGTTCGCGTGTAACCACATCGGTTGGTTTGCCTTCTTCATCGACAAGCACTTTCGCTTCCTTGAAGTCGAAGTCAATCGCCCCACGCTGCATTCTTTTATTACGTAAAATTTGCGCAAGCTCCTCCATCAGTTCAAACATTGGAACTAATGGTTCATACCTTTGGATAAGCTCTTCATCTTTTTCCGTTAAAATCTTGTTAACATCGCTGTACGTCATTCTTTCCGTTGTCTTAATGACACTTTGGAAAATTTCATGGTTCACCACGTGACCATCTGCATCAATTTCCATTTCACAAGACAGTGTCAGACGATCAACCTTCGGATTTAGTGAACAAATTCCGTTTGATAAACGATGTGGAATCATCGGAATTACACGGTCCACTAAATAGACGCTCGTTCCACGGTCCGCCGCTTCTACGTCAATCGCTGTCCCTTCTTCGACATAGTAACTCACATCAGCAATATGAACCCCAAGCTTATAGTTTCCATTATCAAGCTTCGTCACAGTAACCGCATCATCCAAGTCCTTCGCGTCAGCACCATCGATGGTAACAATGACTTGATCGCGTAGGTCACGACGATTTTTAATCTCGTCCTCCGAAATGGTTTCTGGCGTTTCGTTTGCTTGTTGTAAAACATCCTCTGGAAACGGACCAGGAAGTCCATGCTTATGAATCACGGATAAAATGTCGACACCAGGATCATTTTTATGACCAAGAACCTCGACAACTTCACCTTCCGCACTCTTTCTTCCTTCAGGGTAAGTGGTTAATTTCACAACGACCTTATGCCCTTCGACAGCTCCCTTAGAAGCAGACTTTGGAATGAACACATCACTTCCAAATTTGCTATCATCCGGAATCACAAAACCGAAATGCTTACTTTCCGTGTATGTACCAACAATTTGCTGAATGCCACGCTCAAGAATGCGGACAATCGTCCCTTCTCTTCGTTGGCCAGAGCTTTCTGAAGAAACACGGGCTAACACGGTATCGCCATGCATGGCGTTATTCGTTTCATTCGGTGGTATAAAAATATCATCTAATCCTGGCTCATCTGGAATCACAAACGCGAATCCCTTCGCATGCCCAGTAAGTTTTCCACGAACAAGGTTCATTTTGCCAGGTAAGCCATAACGATTGCTACGCGTACGCACAACGAGACCTTTTTCTTCCATTTTGACAAGCGCTTTTACAAAGTCCTTGAAGTCTGCTGAGTCTTCGATACCAAATGCAGCTTCAAGCTCCTGGACAGTTAGTGGCTTGTACGCCTCATCCTCCATATAAGTGAGGAGTCTGTCTATATGTTGTTTAATATTTTCGTCCAAAGGTTTCCCTCCTTCTCTCTTTTCTAATTATTCTTCCCAATCTAGTGATTCTAGAAACCTGTACACATCCTCGTGAAGTTGTTCCTTTTCTTTGTCAAACGTAATGACATGGCCAGATTCCTCATACCATTTAATTTCTTTGACAGGTGATTCGATCTCGTTATAGATAATATTCGCACTGTCCGTATTAATCATTTTATCGTGACGCGCTTGAACGACAAAGGTTGGCGCATAGATCATATCAATGTTCTCTCTTACTTCGGCAATTAATCCTTGCAGTGCCTTGAGAGTGTTCATCGGCGTCTTTTGGAATTCAGCCATTTCCTGTTCGATTACTTCCGGTGTTTTCCCTTCACGTCGCTTGTATTCACGAGCATACTCAAGTACACCCTGGTACATGATTTCTTCACTCTTCAGGTACATTGGTGCACACATCGTGACAATCCCTTTGATTTTTTCCGTGTACCCTAATTTCAAGGAGAAGACACCGCCAAGTGACAATCCAACGACGGCAATTTCGTTATGACCTTTATCTTTTAAATAGTTATAGCCCTCCATTACGTCCTTCCACCAATCTTCTGGACCAGTGTGGACAAGCTCTTCAGGCGGTACGCCATGCCCCTTGTATTGAATTCCGTGGCAAGTGTAGCCTTGTTTTTCAAGATGACGTGCAACCATCCGACAATCTGAGCTATTCCCCGTAAAACCGTGCAAGAATAGGACCGCTCTCTTTCCCCTCTCAAAGGTAAAAGGTTTTGGTAGTGAAATTTTCATATGTAAGTACTCCTTTTAGCTCTTTATCTCTTTTTAGTTTAAACAATGGTAGTATGGATCATCCACTGAAACGGCTTGAGTTTCAATCTGATTAAATTAAAAAACCTGGCCGTTTGTTGGGGCCAGGTTCCGATTATTCTTATGCTCCTAAATAAGCAACCACGAAGGTTAAAACGAAAAATAGTACCGCTAAAACGATGGTAATGCGGTGGAGAATTAAATCAAGTCCACGAGCTTTTTGTTTTCCAAAAAGCTGCTCCGCTCCACCAGAGATGGCACCAGATAGGCCTGCGCTTTTACCAGACTGCAGAAGTACGACAATAACTAATCCGATTGATACGATTACAAGCAATGTAATGAACAAAGTATGCATGAAGTCCACCTCCTGAAACGAACATTTCACAGTATCTCATATTTTATCATACTTTAAATTTTTGAACAATAGAGGAGATTCTGATTGTGGAACCTTTGGATATCGGCGATTTTGGAGATATATCGGCGAAAAATGAATTGTATCGGCGATACGTAAAAAAACTCTATAAAAAAGGAAAATTCCTTAGAGGAGTTTTGTGCAGTCGAGCGAAATAATATAGCGAAAGGAGAGATATGATTGAATATAAAAAAGTTATCAATCCCCATTCAAGTACCAAAACTCGAATCTTTATTGCCGCGAGTTCACCTTGCCCACCCTAAAACAGCATTTATGCAAGCAAATTTAGCGCGATATTTGAAAGGTTACCGGGGTGAAAAAGCCGTCAGCTATTACCTCGATTTCCTCCCTGAAAAGGAAAACTACATTTTCCACTCCCTCCGCCTTCCAAGTGGAAAATATTTTTTTCAAATTGATTATCTTGTTCTTACCGTACGCTACGCATTGATCCTCGAGTGCAAGAACTTCTTTGGAACCCTCTATTTTGATGAAGACTTCAAACAGATGATCCGTATTGCCAATGAAAAAGAAGAAGGCTTTCAAGATCCCATTTCACAGGCTAAATGGCACCAACATCAGCTGCGAAGCCTTTTAAAACTCCACAATATCACACTCCCCATTGAATATTTCGTTGTGATTAGCGATCCCTCTACTATCGTTAAAACGAGTCCCAAAAATAGAGAAGCAATGAAGAAGGTTGTGCATGGCCACAGCTTGTTAGAGAAGATTGCTGAGGTGGATAGTCGTTATCAGAATGAGATACTTGATTCTAAAGAGGTCCGAAAACTATCAAAGCTACTATTAAAAAGTCATACACCAGAGGATATTGATGTGCTAGTGAAATATGGGTTGAGGATTGGTGATATTAATACTGGAGTTCGCTGTCCAGGATGTGGCAGAATTCCGATGATTCGGCAGAATGTAACTTGGTATTGCGGTGGATGTGGTATGAAAGATAAAAAAGCACATGTTTCAGCAGTTACGGATTACTTTCATTTGTTTGGGGATTCAATTACGAATAAACAATTTCGGGATTTTGTGCATTTGAGGTCGGATACGAGTGCAAAAAGGATGTTAAAGGCGATGGAGTTACCTTTTTCAGGGTCGAATAAAGGTAGAATCTACTGTGATCCTATGAAAAGATAATCTCTATTTCTGGATATCGGTCGAAATTCTGATCATATCGGTCAAAATAGATGTTATATCGGTCGTTTTCAAAATATATCGGTCTTATTTCGAATATATCGGTCAAAACAGCCAATATATCGGTCAAATGCCCAAACCAACACCAAAAGGGCGGTCCCCAAAAAGGGACCGCCCCACCTAACTTAAATTACTTCTTCAAGTTATAGAAAGATTTTAATCCATCATAGATAGCTAAATCGCCAAGCTCGTCTTCGATGCGTAGTAATTGGTTGTACTTCGCGATACGGTCAGTACGAGACATAGAACCAGTCTTGATTTGACCAGCGTTTGTAGCAACAGCGATATCAGCGATTGTTGCATCTTCAGTTTCACCAGAACGGTGAGAAACTACTGCAGTGTAACCAGCGCGCTTCGCCATTTCGATAGCATCAAAAGTTTCAGTTAATGTACCGATTTGGTTAACTTTGATAAGGATTGAGTTACCAACCCCTTGTTCGATACCTTGAGCAAGCTTCTTAGTGTTAGTTACGAATAAATCGTCTCCAACTAATTGAACTTTTCCGCCAATGCGCTCAGTTAAAAGCTTGTGGCCATCCCAGTCGTTCTCGTCTAATCCATCTTCGATTGAAAGGATTGGGAACTCGTTAACTAGCTCTTCGTAGAAATTAACCATTTCTTCAGAAGTTAAACCTGTACGGCCTTCACCAGCTAAGTCATACTTTTTAGTTTCTTTGTTGAAGAACTCAGAAGAAGCAACGTCCATACCTAGGAAGATGTCTTTTCCAGCTTCGTAACCAGCAGCTTTGATTGCTTCGATGATTACTTCAAGTGCTTCGCGGTTAGAACCAAGGTTTGGAGCGAATCCACCTTCGTCACCTACAGCAGTGTTTAAACCTTTGTCAGATAAAACTTTTTTCAATGCATGGAATACTTCAGCACCCATACGGATTGCTTCTTTGAAAGTTGGAGCTCCAACAGGTAAAATCATGAACTCTTGGAAGTCAACGTTGTTATCAGCATGAGAACCACCGTTGATGATGTTCATCATTGGAGTTGGTAATTGCTTAGCGTTGAATCCGCCAAGGTAACGGTATAATGGAAGACCTACAGAGTCAGCAGCAGCATGTGCAACAGCCATAGATACACCAAGAATAGCGTTAGCTCCTAATTTTCCTTTGTTTTCAGTACCGTCAAGCTCGATCATTAAGCGGTCGATTCCAACTTGATCCGTTACGTCTAAACCGATAACTTCTTCAGCGATGATGTTGTTTACATTATCAACTGCTTTTTGAACTCCCTTACCAAGGTAACGAGACTTGTCTCCGTCACGTAGTTCAACAGCTTCGTATTCACCAGTTGATGCACCAGATGGTACAAGAGCGCGTCCGAAGAAACCAGACTCAGTTAATACTTCTACTTCTACAGTTGGGTTACCGCGGCTATCTAAAACTTCACGAGCATATACTTGTTGGATATAAGGCATTGTTCATCTCTCCTAAAATTTATTAGTATTTGGGGGACACCAGAAACAGTGTCCGAAATCATTACTTAATTAAGCTAGTACCAGTCATTTCAGCTGGCTTTGCTACTTTCAATAGGTCAAGCATTGTTGGTGCTAAATCACCAAGAATACCACCGTCACGAAGCTCCAAACCTTCCTTCGTTACGATAACAGGAACAGGGTTTGTTGTGTGAGCTGTCATTGGGCTGCCTTCTAAGGTTACAACCTCATCAGCATTTCCGTGGTCAGCTGTAATAATCGCTGCGCCACCTTTTTGTAAAATTAAATCAATGATACGGCCAAGACATTCGTCAACCGTTTCGATGGCTTTAATTGTTGGCTCAAGCATTCCAGAGTGGCCAACCATATCAGGGTTTGCGAAGTTTAAAATAATCGCATCCACACTGTCTGCTTCGATTTCAGCAAGCAAAGCATCTGTTACTTCATACGCGCTCATTTCTGGCTGTAAATCATATGTAGCAACCTTCGGAGAATTGATTAGAATTCGCTTTTCACCAGGGAATTCAGCTTCACGTCCACCACTCATAAAGAAGGTAACGTGTGGATATTTTTCAGTTTCAGCAATACGAAGTTGCTTTAAGCCGTTTTGTGATAAAACCTCACCAAGAGTATTATCTAGGTTTGTTGGTTTGAACGCAACATATCCGTCCACTGTTTCACTGAAATGAGTCATACATACAAAATACAAGTTCTCAGGATGTTTCGCTCCACGATCGAAAGAACGGAAATCCTTGTTTGTGAACGTGTTTGAAATCTGAATTGCACGGTCAGGACGGAAGTTATAGAAAATAACAGCATCGTTGTCCTGA
Organism: Bacillus yapensis; assembly: GCF_005280205.1. Lineage (GTDB taxonomy): Bacteria > Bacillota > Bacilli > Bacillales > Cytobacillaceae > Robertmurraya > Robertmurraya yapensis. The sequence continues at coordinate 286,867 of NZ_SUND01000001.1, forward strand.
ATGGTTGCAACTGGCTCACCGTTTTCCTTTGTCATGACAGAAGGAAGAACGAACTCGTCATAGATTCCATTTTTATAAGAATCCTCGATTAGTTCTAATGGGTCAGAGTATGTTGGACCTTCTCCATAAACCATTGCGCGGTAGGATTTCTCTACACGCTCCCAACGCTTATCGCGGTCCATGGAATAATAGCGACCAGAAATAGTGGCAAACTCGCCAACGCCATACTCCTTCATTTTCCCCAATGTTTCTTTCACATATGTAGGTGCCGTTTGTGGACCAACATCACGGCCATCTAGGAAGCCATGTACGTAGACTTTTTCCACACCTTTGTCAGCAGCCATTTTTAATAGAGCATACATATGGTGAATATGGCTGTGTACGCCACCATCAGATAGTAATCCGAACAGGTGAAGGTTTGTACCATTCTTTTTCGCGTGATCCATTGCACCATTGATTGTTTCGTTTTCAACAAACTCACCATCACGGATAGCAACATTCACACGTGTTAAGCTTTGGTAAACAACGCGGCCAGCACCGATGTTTAAGTGACCAACCTCAGAGTTTCCCATTTGGCCTTCCGGAAGACCAACCGCCTCACCAGAAGCAGTTAGTTGAGAATGTGGGAACTGGTTCCACAAGCGATCAAAGTTTGGCTTTTTCGCTTGGGCAACAGCATTTCCCTTCACTTCATCACGGAATGCAAAGCCATCAAGAATAATTAAAGCAACAGGTGATTTACTCATACTGACCTGCCTCCAATAATTGAAGGAAAGAACGAGCCTCTAAGCTAGCTCCACCAACTAGAGCGCCATCGATATCAGGCTGTGCCATGTATTCTTTGATGTTCTCAGGCTTCACGCTACCGCCGTATTGAATGCGGATTGCATCTGCCACTTCTTGTGAAAATTGCTCAGCTACGACAGAACGAATATGTGCACATACTTCGTTTGCATCTGCTGATGTTGAAGATTTACCAGTACCGATAGCCCAAATTGGCTCATAAGCGATAACCGTTTGCTTCGCTTGCTCAGCTGTTAAACCAACTAATGCTTTTTTCACTTGGTCTCCAACTAATGCATTCGTTTTTCCACTTTCACGCTCTTCAAGAGTTTCCCCACAACAAACGATTGGAGTTAAATTATGTTTGAACGCAGCAAGAGTTTTCTTGTTCACTGCTTCATCTGTTTCATTGAACATTTCACGACGCTCTGAATGTCCTAAAATCACGTATTTTACGCCGATATCAGCAAGAGCTACTGGGCTAGTTTCGCCAGTGAACGCACCGCTTTCTTCGAAGTGCATGTTTTGTGCACCGATTTCTACATCATAGTCATTAGAAAGTTCTACTAAGCTGTCTAAAAATAACGCAGGTGCACAAACAACTGAATCTACCTTCTCATTTGAAGGAACTAAACCTTTTACTTCCTCTAAAAAGCTTTTCGCTTCAGAGATTGTTTTATGCATTTTCCAGTTACCTGCAATAATTGGTTTACGCAAAGAAATTCATCCTTTCTCGTATCGGTAATGATTACTTGTCTTTTAAAGCAACGACACCTGGAAGAACTTTTCCTTCCATGAATTCAAGTGAAGCTCCGCCACCTGTTGAGATATGGCTCATGCGGTCAGCAAGATGGAATTTTTCAACAGCTGCTGCTGAATCTCCACCACCAATAACAGAATATGTATCATTTGCTTCTGCTAACGCTTCAGCTACTGCTCTTGTACCATTAGCGAATTTGTTTAATTCAAACACGCCCATTGGTCCATTCCAGATTACAAGCTTAGAATCTTGGATTACGCTTGCATATAGCTCACGAGTTTTTGGTCCAATATCAAGTGCTTCCCAATCAGCAGGAATTTCTTCAATCGAAACAGCCTTAGTATTTGCATCTTCAGAGAAATCGTCAGAAACAATTACATCAAGAGGCATATAGAACTTAACGCCTTTTTCTTCAGCTAATTTCATGTATTTATTTGCTAAATCAATTTTATCTTCTTCTAAAAGAGATTTTCCGATTTCATGACCTTTAGCTTTTACGAAAGTATAAGCAAGTCCTCCACCGATGATTAGGTTGTCTACTTTATCTAATAGATTTTCGATAACCCCAATCTTATCCTTAACCTTTGCTCCACCAACAATTGCAGTGAACGGTCTTTCAGGATTAGAAAGAGCCTTCCCAAGAACATCTAATTCTTTTTCCATTAAAAGTCCAGAAACAGCTGGAAGGTGATGAGCAATACCTTCAGTTGAAGCGTGAGCACGGTGTGCAGCTCCAAAAGCATCGTTCACATACACGTCTGCAAGCTCTGCGAAGCCTCGCGCTAATTCTGCATCGTTCTTTTCTTCACCTGGGTAAAAACGGACGTTTTCAAGCACAAGAACGTCGCCTTCGTTTAGTTTTGCAACTTCAGCTTTAACAGCTTCGCCGTAAGCCTCGTCAACTTTTTTCACGTCTTTTCCAAGTAGCTCGCCTAAACGCTTTGCCACTGGAGTTAAGCGTAATTCTTCAACAACAGCACCTTTTGGACGACCTAAATGGCTTGCTAAAAGAACTTTAGCACCATTTTCGATTAGGTATTGAATTGTTGGAATTGCTGCTTTAATACGTGTTTCATCAGTGATTTGTCCGTCCTTCATTGGTACGTTGAAATCCACACGACAAAATACCGTTTTGCCTTTTAAATCGATATCCTTAACACTCTTCTTATTCATCACATGACCTCCTAAAATAAGAAAAGGAGAGGGGGAATCTTCCCCGCTCCCCTTTTTCAAGTAATTCGATGATTAACACCTTTAGCAATACGCAGTTAGTGGTAAAATTATGCACTTTTTGCATTACCTAGATGTTACGCATCCTAATATCCAAATCCAATTCGGATTAAAACCTTATCTTAGAGACCTTTTTTAGCGATATAGTCAACTAAGTCTACTACACGGTTAGAGTAACCAGTTTCGTTATCGTACCAAGAAATAACTTTAACCATGTTGCCTTCCATAACCATAGTAGAAAGAGCATCGATAGTTGAAGAAGCAGTGTTACCATTGTAGTCACCAGATACTAATGGTAATTCGCTGTAACCAAGGATTCCTTTAAGATCGCCTTCAGCAGCTTCTTTTAAAGCAGCGTTGATTTCATCAACAGTTACTTCTTTACCAAGCTCAGCTACTAAGTCAACTAAAGAAACGTTTGGTGTTGGAACGCGGATAGCGCCACCGTTTAATTTACCTTTTAATTCAGGTAATACTAGAGCAACAGCTTTAGCAGCACCAGTTGAAGTTGGGATCATGTTCTCTGCAGCTGCACGAGCACGACGGTAATCCTTATGTGGTAAATCTAAGATTTGTTGGTCATTTGTGTATGAGTGAACAGTTGTCATCATACCACGGTTGATTCCGAACTTGTCGTTTAATACTTTCGCAAATGGAGCTAAGCAGTTTGTAGTACAAGATGCATTTGAAAGAACGTGGTGGTTCGCTGCATCGTACTTGTCTTCGTTAACACCCATAACGATTGTGATATCTTCGTTAGATGCTGGAGCAGAGATGATAACTTTCTTTGCACCTGCTTCTAAGTGTTTCGCAGCATCTTTACGATCTGTGAAACGTCCAGTTGATTCAACAACTACTTCTACTCCAAGGTCTCCCCAACCTAATTGAGCCGGGTCACGCTCAGCGATAACCTTGATCTTTTTGCCACCTACTACTAAAGAATCGCCATCAACTGACACTTCTTCGTTTAGGATTCCGTGTACAGAATCATATTTTAAAAGGTGAGCAAGCATGTTAGCATCAGTTAAATCGTTAACTGCTACTACCTCTACGTTTGGATTTCTTAAAGCTGCACGTAAAACGTTACGGCCGATACGACCAAAACCATTAATACCAATTTTTACTGCCATGTTTATTTCCTCCTCTAATATATATTAGGCTAAAATTTAGCCTGTTTAGGCAAATTCCACAAAAACTTAATATGAAATTTACTTAATCAACAATTAACTTAATAACAATTCCTTTGCGGCGCCTTCATCTGTAATTAAGATGGTGTTTTGCCGGTCTTGCTTCATATATGAGCGAATGGCTTTTGCCTTTGATGCTCCTCCAGCTACGGCGATGACATGTTCAACGTCTGCAATATCCTTCAACTGTAATCCAATCGTATGAACCTTATGGACGATTTCCCCGTCTTCGTTAAAATAATAGCCAAATGCTTCGCTGACAGCTTTCTTTTCACGAAGTTTTTCAAGGTCACTAGCAGATGTCTTTCGACGTTCCGCCATTGTGATAGCATCTCCAATTCCGTGCAAAACAATGTTTGCGGATTTGATTAAGGTTAGTACTTCATGAATCAACGGTTCCTTCACAATCGTTTGATACATCTCACTGCTTACTTGGTCTGGAACATAAAGAACACGGTGCTTGGCTTGGGCTCTTTCTGCCATTTTCGCACAAATGGTATTGGCTTGATTTTTTACGTCTTCACCAATTCCACCTCTTGCAGGAACAAAGAGAATGTCCTTGCCTAATTCCGGGGTTAACATTTCAGCAACAGCTGCCATCGTGGTGCCCCCAGTCACAGCAATTATATTTTCTCCCTCAAGCATTCCTTTCATACAAGTTGCGCTTGCTCTTCCTAATTCACTCTTGACCCAAGGAGACTCATCACTATCCCCAGATACAATGATGACTTTTTCGACGCCAAGACGCTTTTTTATTTGTTCTTCTAATGAGTTTAAGCCAGATAGCTCTCTCATCATGGTTTGAAGTCCTTCAAGAACCTCATGACCCTCAGGCGTCAAGCTCATCCCGATACTGGCGATATGTATAAGATTTTGCTCTTTGAGCAAGGAAACCTCACCGCGAAGAATTCTTTCAGTAAGCCCTAAGCTCACAGAGAGGCTTCTTCTTCCGACTGGTTCCATCAAGCTTATGTATTGGAGAATATCGTATCTCCTTTGCATAACAGGAAGTAAATCAGGTAATAATCTTTTTTGTATCTCTACCAATGAGTAACTCATGATTTGCTCCTTTTAATCCTTTGTGGTCCTTTTTTGTCCCCTATGGACGTATTATGTCCCACTCGAACCAAAAAAAATCACCCCAGCCACAATTTCATTTTAACAGGGGTGTTTTTAGATTTCAAGCTATATGTGTTGTTTTTTGTAAAATGGGCTCGATGAAAAGGTTAAACTTTAAGAAAGTAGCTTCGCTCTTTGCAAAAGTGCTTCTTCAATCGTCCATTCATCGATTTGTCCGAATTGAACTTCTTCCCCATCGACTTCAATCACCGGAATCATTAATCCATACTGTTCCGTTAATTCATCACTTGCCTCGATGTCTTCCTCTATATAGTGGAAATCCCATTTCTGTTTCAATTTTAAAAGAATCGCCTTGCCATTTTCACAAAGATGGCAGCCGTTTCGGGTATATAGCTTCACTATTGTTTTCACTGCTTGAACCTCTCTATTCATAACGTTTTCGCTTGGAAGAAGACGGGATCCCGAGCTGGTCCCGATATTTTGCAATCGTTCTGCGCGAGACGACAATTCCATTTTCTTCATTGAGTGCGTTTACAATTTCTTGGTCAGACAAAGGCTTTTGTTTATTTTCCTGTTCGATGAGCGTTTTGATTTGGTCCCTCACTTGTCGCGAGGATGCACTCTCTGCCGATGTCGTTTGAATCGTACTCGAGAAGAAGAATTTTAAATCGTATAACCCAAATGGCGTTTGCGCATATTTTTCCCGCACAGCTCGACTCACGGTTGACTCATGAATTTCCAATTCCTCTGAAATATCCTTCATTGTCATCGGCTTCAAGTAGGACGGTCCCTTTGTAAAAAAGTCCTGCTGTTTCTCCACGATTTTCACAGCCACTTTTGTTAATGTTTCTTTCCTTTGTTCGAGTGCTCTGACAATCCAGAAATAATCCTGCTGCTTTTCTTGAAGAAAACGGCCAACTTGTTTATCTTGATGTGATGCAAATTGCTTGTAGTATTGGTCATTGAAGCTGATTTTCGGCAAAGCCTCATCAAAGACGCTAATGCTGAATGCTTCTCCATCCCATTTTATAACCACATCCGGAATAATATAAACCGCCGGATCCCTTTGAAAGATTGATGCTGGTCTCGGATTTAAGACTTGAATGGCATCAAACACTTGCTGAATCTCAGCTGGAGTCACTTTTAGCAACTTCGCAAGCTCTTTCCACTTCTTTTCAGCAAAAAGAGTGAAGTAGTCTTGAATGATTTTTTCTGCAAGCTCATGTTTTCGTTCTTGGCGTGTAAGCTGCAAAAGGAGACATTCTTTTAAGTCCCTTGCCCCTATACCTGCCGGTTCCAATTCTTGAATAAGGGTGAGCCCCTCTTCAACCTTGTCCGGTGATGTCTTTAATTTGGTAGCGATCTCTTCTGCGCTTGCACAAAGATACCCATTTTCATCAATATGATAGATGAGTTCATCGATGACGATACGCTCTTCGTTCGAAAGACGCCTCATATTTATTTGTGACTGCAAGTATGCATCTAATGTTTTATTTTCTGAACCGATTTGTTCAATCCAGCTTTGTTTGTCTTTTGGAACTTTCCCTTTGGAGCGAACCCGCTTAGGATCGATCGTTTGTCCAGGCTCGATCTTCAAGAGGGGATTCTCGATCGCTTTTTCCTCTAGAAAAGAGGCCAGCTCTTGAGTGGAATATTGTAATAACGCAATCGCTTGAGACAATTCCTGCGTCATTTGAAGTTTAAGAGTTTGCTGTTGCCATAAACCAGGCTTCAAATTCATCTCACATTCCCCCTTTCTTCATTTTACATGAAGCACGGGAATTGGTGAATGGTAATGTTATGGGAGTTAACACGGTATTTAATTGGTTAAGATTTTTATGAGGTCGTCTATGGATTGGACGATGTAGGTTGGATATTCTTCGCTGAGTTCTTCAGGTGAGCCGTATCCATAGGTGACACCGATTGAATCGATTCCGCAATTCTTTGCGCCGATAATATCGTGTTTCCGGTCTCCAATCATGATGAAATCCTCTAGGGGATGTTCCTTGTATTTGTCGATAATGTACTTGATAATTTCTGTTTTTGATGTTCTCGTACCATCTAGATTGCTCCCGACAATAAGAGCGAAGCATTGATCAATATTAAAATACTTTACGATTTGTTCCGCAAAAATGGTTGGTTTCGAGGTTGCTACTATTAAAGTAAGATGTTGTTCTTGGAGGGATTTTAATAGTTGAGGGATTGCGGGATACAACTCGTTCTCATACATACCTTTTTGTTTGAATCTTTCTCGGTAAAAATCTATGGCTTGTTGAGTTTTTTCTTCGGCGAAACCATATTGTTCAGCAAATGATTGTTGAAGTGGTGGTCCAATGAAAGGTTCCAGCTTGTCTAAGTTAGGTTCGTTTATGCCCAACTTCTGTAATGCGTATTGAACTGACTTTGTGATTCCTTCTTTCGGGTCAGAGATTGTGCCATCTAGATCGAAGAGGATCATTTTATACTTTGCCATACTAAATCTCCTTCTAAGGTAAAGAGGACCCAATAGGTCCCCTGCACTTGATTAATAATTATTTTCAATGAATGTGATGTGGTTCCCCTCTACTTCACACATTTGTAAAGCTGTTTTAAATCTTCGTTCTACCCCGGCTTTAAATGCCTGATATTTTTCTAGGGAGAGAGAAGATTGCCAACCAAATTGAAAATGCATGATATCCTCAGCATCTTTTTCTAACGCGTTCATAGCCATATCTTGTGCTATAGTCTGTGCATTCGCTTGTGCACATAGGTTTAAGAGTAATACAGCTAAAATTTTCTTTTCACGACCACTTAGGTCTAATTCATAATTTGATACTTTGATGTCAACAGTTGCAATAGTAATGCGAATCCCCACCTTTTAGAATTATTGATTACATTCCTCTGGTTTTTGTAGTTTTCTCATATTCATTATGAACTCCCCCCTTCACATTATTCTCCATGAGAAGATTGAAACCCTCTTAATATTTTGCAGTTCAAAAAAACCAGGTAGAAAGTAGTATAGGTAATATTCATTCCTACAAATATCGTAAATTGTTTTCTTTAGGTAGTTCGAAAACAAAAAGACTCCTATGCAAATGCATAGAAGCCTTATTATACAATAGTTATAACGCCCTCGGAGGGAATCGACCCCCCATTTTAAGAACCGGAATCTTACGTGCTATCCGTTGCACCCCGAAGGATGCTAATCTAATAACTCAACGCCTTTTAAAATATCTGGAATTCCTGTTTCTAACTCGTCTTTACTGTAAGCTAACTTCAAATCTTTTTTTAACTTGTTATAATCTTTAACTAATTGAACAACAAATGGTCTAGCTCCTGCTTCAGTAGTAAGGCTCTTCATGCTACCACTATACTTAACCCATTCCTCAATGAGTTGATCGCTTGCATACCCAGATTGTTCGAGAAATAGGTTATTCATAAAGTCACTATTTAGCCACACGGAAGGCTTTGCTGTACCTAACATTATCTTTTTTTGAATAACTGATTGAGCCTTGCTTATATTTATTCTTGCAATAACTAAACTATATAATGGAGCATAGAGCTTTTTTAGTTTCTCTCTCTTGCTAGCCTTTTTCTCCTTTATTGGTGTTATAACAAAATGATTTAACACCGCAATAAGTAAAGCGACTCCAGCAGAAATTACCGCACTAATAATTCTAATATCCAAAACAATCACTCTCCTTCCTCTAAGTTCGACAAAAGGAGATATATTCCTGCAAAGAAAAAAGCATCCCCGACGGATACCTATTCTAATCCAAACAGATTTTTGATTTGTAATTTTGCATATTCTTTAATTACCTCAAGTGGGACAGAACCAAATTCTAGTCCTTTTCCCTTAATACCCTCTTTGGTTTTATTCCAAATAGCATTATCTTTAATTGAATCCAGAAATTCATGTCCGTCCCACGTTAATGATGCAAATATCCACATTGGACGATTATCTGCCCACTTAGTGTTATTTTTTACAAATCCCGCTTGATCTAGAATCTTTAGGTGATAAGCAACTACTTCTCTATCCCAATCTACTGGGATTTCAAGCTCTTTCCTGTCATCGTTGATTTCGATAATTTTCAGCAAATCCCTAACTAATTCCATATCTCTTTTCATTAATAAAATCCCCTCCTTTGGTTACTATTTTCTACAAAAGAATGAATAATCCTTGTCCAATAGCAAAATATAAGTATAGGTAAGCTGAACATTGAGTATCCCTGAATATATTGATTCAATCAATTCAGTTTTAGAGATTATCCTCGCATTAGCGCTTTAATCAATATTTTAAAAAACATAATGCTCTCAATTGTGAGAGCCCGGCTTAATCGAAATTAGTCATATGCTTTTTAACCCAACTACCTTTTTACTTAATTCGATAAACTTGACTTTCGATGAAATTCCCTAGTATTTTCTAAATAAATTTATCCAAAAATAATATTAGTTACTATTTTGGAGGTGATTTATTTGAAGAATTTATCAAATATTAACCAAGCAATTTATCTAAAAGGAGTACAAGATGGCATATCCATTGGTTATAATAGGGCCATCGAGATAGGATATCTTAGAGGTGTTAAAGATACCCTATCTCAAGTCGGAAAAGAGGCATCTTTAAAGCTAAGTAAAGAGAAAAACGGTAATCCGATGGCTTTTTATAGATACCTGTTAGACAAATACAACAAGTAACCTGCATTAGCTTCTGCTAATGCTTTCTTGTTTAAAAACAAGGTTCTTTAATTTTTTTGCTTATCACTGTATTATTTACTTATAATTATATATATATATGTCTTAGGGGGGCCATCATCCCGGTTGGGGCAATAGCAGTTTTGTTTGTACTACTTATAGTTCTACAAATGCTTTTTAAAACTAAAAGACATCTGGAGGTGGCTGATATGATAAAATACGGATGTATGATTTTTGAGTGTTTAGCTGATTTTTCTAGTCATTTGGCCGCAATTACTGGGTCTGCTTTAGTGACAGCTGCTATGTCCCCCTAAGACATATAGAGTACTTATTTTAAGATAAATAATACAAATTTTGATTACTTGAATCATATCCCCCAACTAATCGATTATAAAGTACACCCCGTATAATGGTATAAAGATTCTCTGCCATACGTCTATCTTTAACTCATACTCTTTGTAAACACTCAAGTCTTGCAACTTCTCCTGGTCAAAACTGACTGCATACGTTTCTACGACTCGCCTTGCCACTACTAGCCCTCCACTAATTAACCGGTTTCACATTTTAGAAGAGCTAACTTTAATCCATTCATTGAGTCTTTCAAGTGTAAAGTCATCCAGTGCAATAACTCGTTCGCTAAATTCTCCTGTCTTTGTAGTTAACATATGTCTAAAAGTTCTAGACAACTAAACAATGAAAAAAATGAATACCTTTATGAGTGCTTGGTTGGACCAAATAAAATAAGAGTTTTTCGAGGTAGTCGGACAAAAGTCGGACATTGGAATCTAAAACCTTCGAAAAACCCTTATTTATCAAGCATTTAACGCCCTCGGAGGGAATCGAACCCCCATTTTAAGAACCGGAATCTTACGTGCTATCCGTTGCACCACGAGGGCAAAATAAAAAGCGCTGACGCTACATACACGAACAATACGCTTTCCTATTATATGTCAACTTCCCTTTGTTTGCAAGGCGAATTTTTCCACAAAAGCCTGTCTATTCTAGGGGCAGATTGGTTATGATGGAGAAGTGCGATCCATGCGAAAAAAGTCGAAGAAATCCTGAGGAAGATTCAGTCGAATTGTTTGACCTTTTTTGACTATCAGTGTATCATAACTTACATAACGTAGTATTTGGATTTACAGGTTTAAGCCTATATTTTTACATATTAAGGAGGAACAAAAATGAATTTGATCCCTACAGTTATTGAACAAACAAATCGCGGTGAACGTGCATATGACATCTATTCTCGTCTTTTAAAAGATCGTATTATCATGCTTGGCAGCGCTATTGACGATAATGTAGCAAACTCCATTGTTGCACAGCTTTTATTCTTAGAAGCTGAAAATCCTGAAAAAGATATCACTCTTTATATCAACAGCCCAGGCGGAAGCATTACAGCTGGTATGGCGATTTATGATACAATGCAATACTTAAAGCCAAATGTACAAACAATTTGTATCGGTATGGCGGCATCTATGGGTGCATTCCTTTTAGCAGCTGGTGAAAAAGGTAAGCGTTACGCTCTTCCAAACGCTGAAGTAATGATTCACCAACCGCTTGGTGGTGCTCAAGGTCAAGCAACGGAAATCGAAATCGCTGCTAAGCGCATCCTTTTCCTACGCGAAAAGTTAAACACAATCTTAGCTGAGCGTACTGGCCAGCCACTTGATGTAATCGCGAAAGATACGGACCGCGACAACTTCATGACTGCTGAAAGAGCAAAAGAGTACGGTTTAGTTGACCACATTATTACACGCAACCTTTTAGATGAGAAAAAAGATAAATAATATTTAATGAGCCGTTCCTGAAAAAAGGTTATCGAAGTGACCTTTTTCGGGGACGGTCTTTTTGTTGTCAGGTTGATTGCAGGGATTTTTTCATGGACCACCTTTGATTGACAACAATCTCTTTTCTTAGCATCGCCTTGTCAATGAAACCATTTTTGTTTGACAACTCTCCCTCTTCTCAACCACATCTTGGCAATCAAACCACCTTTGTCTGACAACTTTCCCCCTTCTCAACCGCATCTGGGAATCAAACCACTTTTGTCTGACAGCTTTTCCTCTTCTTAACCTCATCTTGGCAATCAAACCACTTTTGTCTGACAACTCTCCTAATTCCGAACCACATCCTGGCAATCAAAAGCCGCCTCAACTCGATAACAAACCGCCACCCAAACAAAAAGAAGCTACCTCCCCAAAAGGTAACTTCCTCTTATCCGAATCTTAGTCTTGTTGTACGTACTCTGCTAGTGCTTCGAGTGCTTCGTTTTCGTCGCTGCCCTCGGTAATGAGGGTGATCTGTGCGCCAGAGTTAATCGCAAGGCTCATGAGCCCCATAATGCTCTTTGCATTGACCTTTTTGCCGTCTTTTTCGATGTACACATCAGCTGAAAATCGAGTAGCCTCTTGCACAAACAAGGCAGCCGGACGGGCCTGTAAACCAGTTTTCAATTTAACTTCAACCTGCTTTTCTACCATCTCTCTTCCTCCCCAAACATGATCTCTCTTTCTATAAAAAGCACGAATGCTTATTTAACCGGTTCTCCAGCTCTTAACTTGTCGGCAATTTCATCGATTTTACGTAAACGATGATTAATGCCCGATTTGCTAATTTGCCCACTTGAAACCATTTCACCAAGCTCTTTTAACGTGACATCTTGATAAGCAACACGAAGCTCGGCAATTTCCCGAAGCTTGTCAGGTAAAATCTCTAAACCTACTGTATCGCGGATGAAGCGGATATTCTCTACTTGTCGCAAAGAGGCACCAATCGTTTTATTCAAGTTCGCCGTCTCACAATTGACGAGGCGGTTCACGGAATTTCGCATATCACGAACAATACGGACATCCTCAAACTTCAACAATGCCGTATGAGCACCAATAATATTTAAGTACTCCGTAATTTTCTCTGCTTCCTTGAGGTAAGTAATATAGCCTTTTTTGCGCTCTAACGTCTTGCTGTTGAGATCAAATGTATTCATTAATGCACATAAGGCATCATTATGTTCTTTATACAGGGAGGATATTTCTAGATGATAAGATGACGTTTCTGGATTATTGACGGAACCGCCTGCGAGAAAAGAACCGCGCAAATAGGAACGTTTGCAGCATTTCTTTTTCACCAAATCCTCAGAAATGTCATGTGTGAACACAAAGCCCTCTTGGAGAATTTTCAAATCCTCAAGAATTTCCTTGGCTTGCTGAGAAAGTCTTACGATGTAGACGTTGTTCTTCTTTAGACGCATCTTCTTACGTACTAACAATTCAACCTGAACATCGTATTTCTTCTTAATTAATGTGTAAATTCTTCTAGCAATGGCAGCGTTTTCCGTTTGGATATCAACAACTAACTTACGATTGGAAAAGGATAAGGACCCATTCATTCGAATCAGAGCGGATAATTCAGCTTTGCTACAGCAATCTTTTAATTCTATATTCGTTAATTCTTTCTTAGTTTCCGAAGCGAATGACAACCCTACACCCCCTTAAACCCCAATAACTATTTACGCTTTATATCTCTTATTGGTTTCATTTATTAATAAATTATATAAAATGCTAGCCACTTCCTTCGTGTCATGGCGAATCACACCGTTTTCCAAGGACATGATTTCACCCTGCACCACTTCTAAACCAAGCTCATATAATTGGTTAAAATCAAAGTGGACCGGCTTTGCTAATTCTTCACTGTATCGATTTAGAATCGACTCTGGTATGTTTTCGCTATTAACCAAAATCGTATCCAAAAATGAACACTTCATATGATTATATAACGCTTTTACATGATCACTTGCGGTAAAATCAAGGGTTTCACCCGCCTGCGTCATCAAGTTACAAATATAGACTTTTTTTGCCTTTGCGCGAGCAACCTCCTGTCCAAGCTTCGGTACAAGGAGATTTGGCAAAATACTTGTAAATAGACTTCCAGGACCGAGGATGATTAAATCAGCCTGGCGGATCGCATGAATCGTTTCTGGAAGTGGTTGGGCAATTTCAGGCGTTAAGAACACACGCCTAATTTTTTTCCCAGAGTAAGGAATTTTCGATTCTCCGGAAACAATCGTTCCATCTTCCATTTCAGCATGGAGCACGACACTTTCAGTTGCAGCTGGTAACACTCTGCCGTTCACATTTAGCACCTTGCTCATTTCTTGAATGGCATGAACAAAATTCCCGGTTATGGATGTCATCGCAGCAAGGATTAAGTTCCCGAGCGAATGGCCTGATAGCTCATTCGAGGTAAATCGATGCTGGAACATTTCTTCTATTAAAGGCTCTACATCGGATAAGGCGGCTAAAACATTGCGGATGTCTCCCGGAGGAGGAATATCCATCTCGTCCCTTAAACGTCCAGAGCTGCCACCGTCATCAGCAACGGTTACGACTGCTGTGATATCAAGAGGATACTTTTTCAAGCCTCTTAATAAAACAGGCAAGCCCGTTCCACCTCCGATGATGACTATTTTTGGCTGTCCGTTTTTGGTCATGGTGTTTGTTCCTTTCTCCTTTCGATGTCTCGGTGCGTAATTCGTGTATGGTAGTCATTTTCAAAGAAGTGCGCAATATATTCCGTTAAGGCAACGGAACGGTGCTGGCCACCTGTACAGCCAATCGCAATCACGAGCTGAGATTTTCCCTCTCTTTTATAATGAGGGAGCATGAAACTTAACAACCCTGTAACCTTTTCGAGAAACTTATTCGTTTCATTCCATTTCATAACATAGTTGTAAACTTCCTCATCTAACCCCGTCTTCGGGCGCATATGATCAATATAATGAGGATTCGGTAAAAAGCGGACGTCAAATACTAAATCAGCATCAATTGGAAGACCGTGCTTAAAACCAAATGACATCACATTGACCGTAAATGCCGATTTGTTGTTCGCAGAAAACTCGGAAATGATTCGTTCTCTTAATTCCTTCGGCTTCATTTTTGACGTATTGTAAATGATTTGTGCTCTACCTTTGAGCTCTTCTAAAAGATCTCTTTCCATTTGGATTCCTTCTAGTGGAAGACCAGATGGAGCAAGTGGATGAGAACGTCTTGTTTCTTTATATCTTCTCACAAGCGTCGAATCATCCGCATCTAAAAATAAAATTTGCGGCGTCACCCATGAAGTTTCTGTGAAATCATCAAGTGCTTTAAATAAATGGTCAAAAAACTCTCGGCCCCGTAAATCCATAACCAAGGCGACCTTGTTCATTTTGTTCCCTGAATCCTCCATGAGCTCCAGAAATTTAGGTAACAGAGTAGGAGGTAAATTATCTACACAAAAAAATCCTAAATCCTCAAAACTTTGAATGGCTACTGTTTTACCAGCGCCAGACATTCCTGTTATAATCACCATTTGTGTATCATTAATCGCTCCGGTACTCATATTCATTCCCCCTGTTATTTCATTCCGAGAGTGCCGTTATTGTTTTTTATAGATTATGCTTTTTAAGGCTAAAAGGATATACGTTTAGCTTGGGTCAAGTCTGTATTGAATCAGCTTAAAGTCCTCTGTATACGTGAAGGTTCCATAGATGATTCCTTTTCCTTGTACCATGTAGTCTAAAATATGATAGTCGCCTTCTGCCATCGGTAAATTTTTCATTTCATCAAGTGTATGCCAAGAAAGCTTCCCTTCCTCAGACTCTTCCACGTGAATGCCGTCAGCATCTGTTGCGAAAAAGGTGAACATCATCCACTCGGATAACACTTGGTCTCCGTCCTTCATAATAAAGGTGAAAATCCCTTTCAGGCTCGGATTTTTCAAATAGATTCCGGTCTCTTCACGAAATTCACGAATACATGAATCTCGTACAGATTCTCCTGGCTCCATTTTTCCACCAGGTGCAACCCACCAACCTCTTCTCGGCTTCTGTAATAAAAGAACCTTGTCATCCTTCATTAACACGCAATTCGTTACCCGTTGCATATTTTTCACCTCAGTCTCAACACACAATATAAATACGACCCAATCTCCATTATCTTAATTATACTATTTTTAAGATGTCGTCACAATGAATTGGACAGCGAAGTATTTTGTGGCAAAAAAAATAGCACAAGTTTCCTTGTGCTGTCCAAAGTATATATATTTTAAAAGGGGGTCAATTTCTATTCTTATAATAACTGATTATTATTTCACTACTGTTACAGTAGGGTTAAATAGGGATGACGATTTGTAAATTTTGGTCCCGTTGGTAAGTTTCTCCGCGGTCTTTGTAGGGCTATTGTACTGATTTCGGGGTTTTTGGGGCAGGTTCCCCTAAAAATTTTGTTATCTGGTTTCATGATGACACTGTTTGCTGAATTCCTCTCAACTATGTCTTCATGAACTTTCCATAAAGACACTATCTGATGGATCACTCTCAACTATGTCCGCATGAGCCTTTCATGAAAGCACTATCAAACCGCTCACTCTCAACTATGTCCTCATGAACCTTTCATGAAGACACTATCTGCCGGTTCACTACCAACTATGTCCACATGAGCCTTTCATGAAGACACTATCAAACAGCTTACTCTCCACTATGTCCTCATGAACCTTTCATGAAGACACTATCTGCCGGTTCACTACCAACTATGTCCACATGAGCCTTTCATGAAGACACTATCAAACAGCTTACTCTCCACTATGTCCTCATGGACGCTCGTCGAGAAAACATTTTCTAAAACCATCTCCAAACCCTCAAAAAAAAAACAAAAATGCCCCAAAATGGTCGCCTAACCAAAGACAACCATTCGAGACATCCAAATATCCAACTTAAGCTTTCGCTTTTAAAGATTCAAGTAATTCTTCAATATAATGCTGTGCACTTTGAGCAGCAATACTGCCATCGCCTGTTGCAGTTACAATTTGGCGAAGTGTCTTTTCACGAATATCTCCAGCCGCGAAAATACCAGGTACTTTCGTTTCCATCTGATCATTCGTTTCGATATAGCCATTTTCATTCGTAATGCCAAGCTTTTCGAATGGCTTAGAAAGTGGCACCATACCGATGTAAATGAATACACCATCCGTCTTGAACTCTTGTTCTGAGCCGTCAACCGTGTTCACTAAAGTAACACTGCCGACTTTTCCATCTTGGCCATGAATTTCTTTAACCGTATTATTCCAGATGAATTCAATCTTTTCGTTATCGAATGCACGTTGCTGCAGGATTTTCTGAGCACGTAATTCATCGCGACGGTGAACAATCGTTACCTTTGATGCGAAACGAGTTAGATATACACCTTCCTCGACAGCTGAATCTCCACCACCAACGACAAGCAGTTCTCTCTGTTTAAAGAATGCGCCGTCACATACTGCGCAGTAAGAAACGCCACGTCCACCTAGCTCTTTTTCACCTGGTACGCCAAGCTTTTTATACTCAGCACCTGCCGAAATAATCACAGCACGAGCCTTGTATTCTTTCGAGCCTGCGATGACTGTTTTGTATTCTTCCCCATCAATGACCTCTTTGATATCACCGTAAGCATATTCTGCACCGAATTTTTTCGCGTGCTCGAACATTTTCGTAGATAAATCAGGTCCTAAAATGGATTCATATCCTGGATAGTTCTCGACATCTTCTGTATTGGCCATTTGCCCACCAGGTATTCCACGCTCAATCATTAATGTCGAAAGGTTTGCACGAGATGTATATACAGCAGCTGTCATTCCAGCTGGACCAGCTCCAACAATAATCACGTCATAAATTTTTTCTTCAGACATGTGTACCCCACTCCTTTGTAAAAAACAACCTGCGAATAGTATTTCCTATCTACTCATATCCTATAAAACGACGGCGATTAAGTCTAAAAAAATGCTCACAGATTAAAGCTGTTCACCATTTTTATATATTTTTGCACGGTGGATAGAGATAGCTCATATTGGTCCGCGATAGTCTTTTGCGATCCCTTCTCTTTGTGAAGCTTTCTCCATGTGTATTCCACTGCAGCTGCAAGAGCTTTTTCATTTTTAAGATTTTGGACATCTTCCGCCTTTGCCCATAATAAAAACCACATCACATAAAGCGTAGCATTTGCTTTTCCGATCGGCTGGTGGAATTGATACAATGCCATGGCCGTTTCGTGAGCGATATGTGTATCTAGTTCTCCTGTTAAGAATTGTAGATACTCCTGCTCAACTGGGCTGTTTGCTTTAAAGGTAGATAGCACCTCAACCTTTTTATCAGAAAATGACGAAAGAAATAGCCCAAATAAGCGTTCCTCTACATGGGCACCTGCTAGGTATTTCTCTACAACTCGCAGGCTATTCTCAAATCCTTGAACAGTTGACTTAGACTTATTCCAAGGCTCCTGCCCTTCCTTTTCCGGATTCAATTGAAGAACCTTCAACCAGCTTTTTTCAGCCGTCTGCGTTCTACCCGTATAATATGCCGAATAAGAAAGCCAATAATAAAATGGACCTTCTCCTTCAAACCCTTGCTTATAGAGCTTTTTTAACCACGAATAAGCTAATTCATAATCACCTATTAACGCGAAAGTTGTTCCAAGCTTGAATTGATGCTCGGCAGACATCGGCATTATTTTTTCAAGAATTTCCTTGATTTCTTTGACCGTACTCCAATCCTGCTCGTAAAAAGAGAAGACCGCTTTATTGCATAAGGCATGAAGATTTCCATGATTTTTTTCCAACACTTCATTTAGAAGATCAGCCGCTTGCTGCTTCTGACCTAAATAGTAATAGGCCAAGGCTAAGTTATTGTAGGCAGACCAGTATTCTGGAAACTCCTCAATGACTTCCTTTAGAAGCTTCACCGCATTTGGAAAATCTCCTAGTTCAAGAAGTTCACGAGCCTCCTCTTGCTTCGAGATCAAATCATCATGCTCGTAAAAATCTTCTTCCATATCCTCCGCTTCAAGGGACAGTAGGTCGAGTAGGTCCTCGGCATCCTCAGCGAATTCCCCATCGCCTTCAAGACGCATATAGAGCGAAGCATGCTGGTAAGCATCCTTAAACAAGCCAAGATGGGCATAATTGTTGGCGAGAAAATAGTGGCATTCCACCATATCCTCATCCCATTCTTCTAGAATCATATGAAGGAGACGGTTCGCCTCTTGATATTTTCCGTTTTCAGAAAGGATAATCGCCAATTGACAAGCGATCATCGGCTCTCCTGGCTCGAGTTGCATCGCTCGCTCCAAATATTTAATTGCTTTATGGTTATCACGTCGTTGGTAAGCCTTCAACCCTTTTGTGAAGTAATACTCACCCGTCGGTGTAAAAGATAGCAGTATTCCTGTTGTTGATTTTTCTGCTTTCGAGTCTTTACTCATGGAATCCTCCATCATTTCAAGATATACCAAAGAAGTATACCACAAATACAGGTCATTTGGTACCTATGCCGGAATCGCAATCCGTTACTGTTGATGGACATATTACCACTTTTGACCATTTGGTTTTTACAGAAGAAAAGCACCTTTCTCCACCTGGTAAAAGGTGCTGATTTTTACCGAATCTATAGGGGCCACATATGAAGCCCCAAGGGGTAAAATAGACGGAGAATTTCCGCCTATTTAGTAATTATGATTATAGTAAAATCCAAATAGACGGAGAGATTCCGCCTATTGACTCGAAAAATCCGAAAATGGAAGCTTTTGCTTTGCCTAATCGGAAAAACTCCGCTTATTTGCCTCGAAACGAGCTCCATGCTGCAAATAACAGAAAAAACTCCGCTTATTCCGCTATTTTTTCGCGAAAGAAAAGCACCTGAATCAGCTCAGGTGCTATTGTTTTTCATGGCGTTTATTCAGAACCTTTAACACTTCAGTAAAAGGAAGCTTTTGCTCTTCTAGAAGAACAAGCAAATGGTAAAGAAGATCAGCTGCTTCCCATTTCAACTCTTCAACATCACGATTCTTCGCCGCAATGATGACTTCTGACGCTTCTTCTCCGACCTTTTTCAAAATCTTATCGACGCCCTTTTCAAACAAATACGTCGTATATGCTCCTTCTGGACGCTCCTGTTCGCGAAGGTGAATGACTTGCTGCAGAGACTGCAAAATTCGATAGTCTTCTAGTCTACTAGCCTCCGAATCCCCAACTAAACTCTCCGTAAAGCAACTCGTCGTGCCATTATGACAAGCTGGTCCCTCAGGTACAACTAACACCACAAGGGCATCCTGGTCACAATCGTATTTGATTTGCACGATCTTTTGTGTATTTCCGCTTGTTTCCCCTTTATGCCATAGCTCTTGACGTGAACGGCTGTAGAACCACGTCTCCTTCGTCTCCAGTGACTTTTCTAGCGATTCACGGTTCATATAAGCAAGGGTCAGCACTTCCTTCGTGCCAGCATCCTGGACAATTGCCGGTATCAATCCTTTTTCATCAAACTTGAGCTGCTCCAAATTCATCGCACGTTCACACCCTTATTTTTCAAAAATGTTTTCACTTCTTCTACCGATGTTTCTTTATAATGAAAAATCGAAGCCGCTAGAGCTGCATCTGCTCTTCCCTCGTCAAAAGCTTCAGCAAAGTGCTCGGCATTCCCCGCTCCACCAGAAGCAATCACTGGAACCGAGACCGCCTCACTAACTGCTTTCGTCAAGCGTAAATCAAATCCCTTTTTCTCACCGTCACAATCCATGCTTGTCAGAAGGATTTCTCCTGCTCCACGGCGCACCGCTTCCTTCGCCCATGAAATCACTTCTAGATCGGTCGCCACTCTTCCCCCATGGGTGTACACGCGCCATGAGCCAAGCTCTTCATCGTATTTGCCATCAATCGCGACGACAATACATTGGGAACCGAAAAAGTTCGCCCCTTCAGTAATCAAATCAGGATTTTGCACAGCAGGGGAATTCAATGAAACCTTGTCCGCACCGGCACGCAACAGAACCTTCATTTCCTCTAACGATTTAATTCCTCCCCCAACAGTAAACGGAATCGCTAGCTCTGATGCAACAGCCTTGACCACATCGACCATCGTTTTTCTTCCCTCATGGGAGGCCGAAATATCAAGAAAGACTAACTCGTCCGCTCCTTGCTCATCATAAAATCGGGCTAATTCAACTGGATCGCCTGCATCACGAAGCTCAACAAACTGAACCCCTTTGACGACACGTCCATCCTTTACGTCGAGACATGGGATAATTCGTTTCGTTAACATCTACCTCACCCCCACCAAAGCTTCTGCCACCGAAAATCTGCCTTCATATAGGGCCTTTCCAACAATCGCCCCTTTTACGCCGCTTCCCTCATATTGCTTTAAGGCAGTTAAATCTGCTAACTGACTAACCCCCCCAGAAGCGATGACTTCCTTCTTTGTCGCTAGCGCCATCTCTTCTACGGCCGCAAGATTCGGACCAGACAGCATTCCATCGGTCGCAATATCGGTAAAAATAAATGTTTCTGCTCCAACCTCGGCAAATCTTTTACCAAGATCGACTGCCTTCATCTCAGAAGTATTGAGCCATCCATGGGTTGCTACATAGCCATTCTTCGCATCAATCCCAATCGCGATTTGACTTCCATATTTCCGCACCATTTCAATCGCAAATTCCGGATTAGAAATGGCGATGCTGCCGATAATGACGCGATCGACTCCGTATTCGAGGTAGTGAAGAATATCCTCCTCTGTGCGGATTCCTCCACCAATTTGCACCTTTGCCTTCAACTTTGAAGCCGCTTCAATGACAAAGCGATCGTTCACACGCTTGCCGTCCTTTGCACCATCCAAATCAACCATATGAATCCAGCTCGCGCCTTCATCTGCAAACTTCTGAGCCATATCAAAAGGCGAATCACCATAAACGGTTTCTTTTTCATAATCTCCTTGAAGGAGGCGGACGCACTTGCCGCCGCGCATATCAATTGCTGGATAAATGATAAAGCTCATCGTTGAGACATCCTTTCTCTCGTTAGCTCAGTAAAATTTTGAAGCAGCTCCATGCCAAGCTTGCCACTTTTTTCAGGATGGAATTGCATGCCGAACACATTGCCACGTCCAACTACCGCTGGTACTTCCACATCGTATTTACAGCTCGCAATGACCACGTCCCTGGCTGATGTTTTTACATAATAGGAATGCACAAAGTAAACAAAGTCCTCTTCAATATTTGCTAGAATTGTAGATGAGTTGTTGAATTTCAGCCTGTTCCAACCCATATGGGGCACCTTGTAATCTTCCCCAGTAAAGCGAACGACTTCTCCTGGTAAAATGGCAAGTCCTTTTGTCAGTTTGTTTTCCTCACTTTGCTCAAAAAGAAGCTGCATCCCCAGACAAATACCGAGAAGTGGTTTGCCCGATTCGACGAACTGTTGGATCATTTCCGTTAAGCCGGTTTCATTTAATCGTTCCATTGCGTCTGGAAAAGCGCCTACTCCTGGTAAAATAAGTGCGTCTGCTGACAGTAGTTCTTCTTTTTCCTCTGAGATGAAGTAGTCGACACCGAGTCTTTCCAACGCCTTACTGACACTGAACAAATTCCCCATCCCATAATCAATGATTCCGATCATTTATAACATCCCTTTCGTTGAGGGAATTCCTTTGATTCGTGGGTCAATCGTTGTTGCCTCATCTAAAGCACGAGCCAACGCTTTAAAAATCGCTTCAATGATATGGTGTGTGTTCTGACCATAGTGGACGATGACATGTAAATTCATACGCGCTTCTAACGCCAGCTTCCAGAGGAATTCGTGAACGAGCTCCGTATCAAAGGTTCCGACCTTTTGACTCGGAAACGTCGCACGCATTTCGAGATGCGGACGATTGCTCAAATCGACGACAACTTGGGCAAGAGCTTCGTCCATCGGCACAAACGCATTACCATAGCGTTTGATGCCTTTTTTATCACCAAGGGCTTCCTTCAAAACTTGACCAAGGCAAATCCCGATATCTTCCGTAGTATGGTGGTCATCCACTTCCGTATCACCAAGCGCCGCAATCGTTAAATCGAATTGACCATGCTTCGTAAACAGGTCGAGCATATGAGTCATAAACGGGACACCTGTTTCAAGGTTGGATTTCCCTTCGCCATCAATATTTAGTGAAAGCTCAATACTCGTTTCATTCGTTTTCCGTGTAATACTTGACGTTCTGCTCATCCTCTCACTCCTTCTAAACTATTTCCACCGTGCTTCAATCGCGCGCGCATGAGCTTCTAGCCCCTCTAAGCGGGCAAAGGAAGCAATTTTTCTCCCATTCTCTTGAAAAGCTGATTCACTATACATAATCACACTCGATTTCTTCTGGAAGTCCTCTACATTGAGGGGACTTGAAAATCTCGCCGTTCCGTTTGTTGGGAGTACATGATTCGTACCCGCAAAATAATCTCCAACTGGCTCAGAACTGAATCTTCCGATAAAAATCGCTCCAGCATGCTTGATCTTTCCTAACAACTCCATCGGGTTTGCTGTCATAATTTCGAGATGCTCAGGAGCTAACTGGTTGATGGTCGCAACTGCTTCATCCATATCTCGTGCTATGTAAATGGCACCAAAGTTCTCGATTGCCTTTGCTGCAATCTCTTTTCGAGGAAGTTCAGCCAACTGCTTTTCCACTTCAGCAGCTACTTCATAAGCTAACGTTTCAGATGTCGTCACAAGTACACTACATGCTCGCTCATCATGCTCTGCCTGCGATAGTAAATCTGCTGCGACTTCGTTCGCTCTCGCTGTTTCATCTGCTAAAATACTAATCTCACTTGGTCCGGCAATCATGTCAATGTCGACATCTCCGTATACCTCCCGCTTCGCAAGAGCTACATAGATGTTTCCAGGTCCCGTAATTTTATCAACCGGACGAATTGTTTCGGTCCCATAGGCTAAGGCAGCAATTGCCTGCGCCCCGCCAACTTTATAAATTTCCTTAACGCCAGCTAGATGAGTTGCGACTAAAACTGCTGCAGGAATTTTTCCATTTTTCCCAGGTGGAGAAACCATCACAATTCGTTCGACCCCAGCCACTTTCGCCGGAACAACATTCATCAACACAGAGGAAGGATAGGCCGCTGTTCCGCCTGGCACATAGACGCCGACTGAATCAAGCGGAGTCACCTTTTGCCCAAGAATCGTGCCGTTTTCTTCTGTCGTCATCCACGATGGACGAATCTGTTTTTCATGAAAGGAGCGAATGTTAGAAGCAGCTTCCTGAATAATGGCGACCATCTCAGCATCTAGGTCAGCATAAGCTTCATCGATCTCTTCCATCGACACTAGAAGCGAATCAAGCACCGCTCCATCAAACTGCTCCGTGTATCTTTTAACAGCAGCATCGCCTTCTTGCTTAACCTGCTCAATAATCGCCTTTACGGCTAAAAGCTGTTCTTCCGTCCCACTATCAACCGTCCTTTTAATCGAAAGAGCGTCAGACACCTGAAGAATTTTCATCTTGCTTTCACCCCTTCCTGCGTTACGCTCGTAAGTCGATCCACGAGTTCATTTATCCGCTCATCCTTCATTCGATAACTCACTGGATTAACAATCAATCTGGAGGTAATATCGACAATTCGTTCATACTCCACAAGTCCGTTTTCAACAAGAGTTCTTCCCGTCGAAACAATATCAACGATCCGATCCGATAAACCGATAAGAGGAGCCAATTCAATCGAACCATTCAACTTAATGATTTCGACCTGCTCCCCTTGCTCGCGAAAATAACGGGCTGCCACATTCGGATATTTGGTTGCGATTTTGGGGGCAACATCGTTCATCCTCGTGCCCGGAAGTCCTGCGACCGCTAAATAACATTTACTAATCTGCAAATCTAGCAGCTCGTATACATCTCGCTCTTCCTCAAGCATGACGTCCTTTCCAGCAATCCCTAAATCAGCAACCCCATGCTCCACGTAAGTAGCAACATCCATTGGCTTCGCCAAAATAAACCGAAATCTTTCTTCTACCACATCGATAATCAGCTTTCGTGAATCCTCAAATTCAGGTGGGAGCTCATAGCCTGCCTGGCGAAGAAGGTCCGCTGCTTCTTCAAAAATTCTTCCCTTCGGCATCGCAATCGTAATCATTTCTTTCACGATTCGTTCCCCCTTCCTGCTTTTCCGATTAAAAAGGTCACTTCCCCATACTGCTCAGTAAATTGATCGATATTTCTTACTCCATTAATATCCTGGAGAACAACCTTTACGCCTGTCCCTCGTTTATCTCGTGCTAGTTGAAAAGCTTCCTTCCGTCGTTCATCCGAAAATAAAATGCACTGGGCTGGTTCAGCCTTTTTCAACTCTCCTAATGCTTCAAGTAGTCGGTCTACTCTTAACGCAAAGCCAGTTGCTCCTGTTGTTTTTCCGAATTTTTCAACGAGAAGATTGTATCGTCCCCCATTTCCAATCGGGAATCCAACCTGGTCGGCGTAAACCTCGAATAATATCCCTGTATAGTAGCTCATGTGGCTCACGAGCGTTAAATCAAACTTAAGCTTCTCTTGTTCACCATAGTCAACAACAATCTCCCAGAGCTGCTGCAGTTGAAGAAGTGCTTCTCTTCCTTTTCCGTTCTCGAGTAGGCTCTGCGCGAAATCAAGAACTTCCTCCCCACCTTTTAGCTTTAGAAAGTCTAATAATCGTTGCTTATCTATAGATGAAAGATTTAATCCTTTTACATGTTCTCGATATCCTACGAAATTTTTCTCATATAAAAACTTTGTCAAAGACTGAGCTCTTTCCTCTGTTCCTAAGATTTGCAGGAATAATTCTTGTACAAATCCAATATGTCCTACAGAAATTTGGAAGTTTTCTAGTTTTGCTTGTTTGAGTGCCGAAACCATTAGGGCAATCACTTCCCCGTCAGCACTGACCGTTTCATCGGCAATCATTTCAACACCAATTTGTTCAAACTCAGCAGGTCTTCCGCCTTCTCGTTGCTGCGCTCTGAACACACTCGCTGAATAAGCAAGTCTTAAAGGTAGATCCTCTTTTAACAGCTTGGAGGCAGCCACTCGTGCAATCGGCGCGGTCATATCTGGACGAAGAACAAGAGTATGTCCCTGACTATCTAGTAATTTAAAAAGCTGTTGATCTAAAATCGCTGATGCCGTTCCCACTGTTTCATAATATTCAAGAGCAGGCGTCTCCATAAATTGATAGCCCCACTGCTTCATTTCATTTCCAATTGCGTTTCGAACCTGGCTTTTTGCTTCGTATAGCTCAGGCAATGTATCTCTCATCCCTAAAGGCTTTTCAAACATAAATAGCTGGCTCACAATATTCCCACCTTTGAAATTTTCCGAATCCTTTAGTTTGCTAATATATTAGCGAAGTGAAGTTATTAGTTAGTTTACTCCTCGTGTAAGGTTCCGTCAACCATAAATTTCTAATTCGAGATGGATAAATCAATGGAGTTTGTAGCAATTGAGAGGAACATGAGTGAAGTATAAAAAAAGCCGAAGGAGCTTTTAATAAAAACCCATCGGCTAAATTTGTATTAGTTTGTTTTCAATATTTTAATGGTTTACAACTTCTGCTTTTCTCGCCTGGTTAGCATGTAATTTTTTCATGGCGAATCTAGCTATAGGCTGTGCAAATAACAACTCAATCCAGAATGCCACGCCAAAGTTCCTAAACCAACGGGGAAAGAAGTTCTGAAACGGTTCAAGGCTTATCTGTTTCGTCCCAACCCAAGTTCCTATAATAGTTAGGAGAACTGATAAAACCGTAACATTTAAGAAGGTGTTTAATAAAACTCTGGCATTAAAACCATCTGTTTGTCCTACGAATTTTGGCATCACTTTACCAACTAACGGTTCCGCAACCAATCTTACTAGTAAAACAACGATTATCCACATAAACGGAATCATTTTTAGACTTTCTATATAATTCTCTTTACTGAAGCCGATTTCCATCCCCATAATGATCGGGGCAATCGTGTTTACGGACAAAATGGATATAATCAATAAAAATAGGATGCCTTCCTTTGGATTTTGAGGTAGTCTGTCTTCTTTGTACATGTTTTTTTACCCTCCGAAATGTAATTTCAGATGGTAGACGTATCTTGCGACATATATTTTTGATCAGTAAATTGACCAATATCTCTACACACTGATTTGATCATTTTAGCACGTTAATGGATGAATTCCAGTCTTGTATTTTTCTAAACAATGTGAGCAAAAATATATCTTTTTATAGAAGAAATTGGTTTCAGCAGGGCCAATTAGAATGTTGTGATCATGTACTTCAAAACCGAACAAGAAAGGAAATGAGCAGGAAGTTTGAAAAATATAGAGAATATTATTCAGAGTAATTTTCAACATTCATTTTTTATAGGAATAAAGGAGGAGAAGATTTTGCCACGAATTAATGTTCTATTAAATGTCCTAGATACAACGTTCGACAAAGAAAGTTGGTATGCTCCGTTTAAGCATGCTATCGAAGGAATCACGGCCGAACAGGCTATATGGAAACCATCCGGTGCGGCAACTAAATCCATTTGGGAGAATGTTAATCATCTCACTTATTATAAAGAGCGACTTGCTGCAAACTTGGAGGGTCGTGAATGGACAAAGAATCTCGACGGGGATGCAACCTTCAATCTCACTGAGCAATCGATTGACGATAAGGAATGGAAAAACATTGTTGAACGGGCAGAAAATGCTCATCACAATTTAAGGCAGGTATTAAGTACAATTTCAGACGAAAAGCTTAAAGAAGATTCACTTGAGAGCAAATTGCTCGATATTATGCTTCACGATGCGTACCATACTGGACAAATCATTCAACTGAGAAAAATGCAAGGTTCTTGGCCATCGACGCGTTAAATGAAGAAAGTATTTTTTTCGCATAAATTTAGATAATGCGTAGGCAAAGGATGTGAAAAAGTGAACGTCGGAAAGCCTATAGCTATTGGAAATACTGCCAGTCTATATCTGTATGAAAATAAAATCATTAAAGTATTTAAAGACCATTTACCACCTACTGAAGCCTTAAATGAAGCAAAGAAACAAGAATACGCATATTCACGAGGACTACCCGTCCCCAAAATATTCGAAGTAACAGTCTTAAAAAGTAGACCAGCAATCATTATGGAATATATAAATGGAGAAACCCTAGGCGATCTTTTAATGAACCATATCGAGGAAGCCAAGCATTACATGGATATTTGTGTGAATGAACAGCAAAAACTACATGTCTTGGTGGTGGAATCTGATTCACTTGAACCAATGTCAGAAAAGCTAAAACGCCAAATTGACGATGCGGATGTCTTAGATCCGAAGCTGAAAGATGCATTGTTAAAAAGATTAGATACAATCCTTTTTGAACCAAAGCTGTGCCATGGAGATTTTCATCCATTTAATGTAATCATGAAGGATGAAAAAGCTTATGTGCTTGATTGGGTGGATTCCACTTCTGGAGATATTCGTGCAGACGTGTATCGGACATATTTATTGTTTTCACAGAGTTCGTCAGAATTAGCAGAGAAATACATGAATAAATATTGTAAGAACACTGGCTTATCGAGAGAGGAAATTTTCCAATGGGCTCCTATTATTGCAGGGGCCAGACTAGCTGAAAATGTTTCTTCAGAAGACAATAATCGTTTGATGGAGATCGTTTTAAAATATTTATGAAGAAGATTGGGGCAACTTTTTAAGGGAGGTATTAGCATTGAGTGGAAGTACAAAAATTCCTGAACCACCCTATTATGCAGTGATATTCACTTCGGAGCGGACTGATGGGGATAAAGGCTATAGCAAAATGGCCGAAAAAATGGTGGAATTAGCTTCTCAACAACCAGGATTCTTAGGTGTAGAGAGTGCGAGAGATAGCAGCTTGGGCATAACTGTTTCTTATTGGGATTCCGTCGAAGCCATTCGTAATTGGAAAGAAAACTCAACCCATCAAGTTGCACAAGGTAAAGGAAAAGAAGTTTGGTATAAAAACTACAAGGTTAGAATCTGTAAAGTTGAGAGGTCATACTCTTTTGAAACCTGAGTTACTTTCAAAAAAATAGAGAGCTTTCATTTGGCATATGTAGCGAGTCAAAATCCCCCGCTCTCTGTATCTGAATTGAACAAACTTCAGATACAGAGAAAAAGTGGAGATTCATTTGGATTAGTAGATCATATATCGTTTCTTTTTGTTTTTAGCATTGCGTTCTAAAAATCTCAATCTACAAAAGCATATTCTTGTTGAATAACCAGTCCATCTTGAACGTTCGTATCTGAAATCTTTTCAAATTCCTTCTCTTCATAAATGGAATACCAAATCATAAAAGTTAAGACGGTCCACAGTTTTCTACTATTATCTTTTTTCCCAATTGCATGTTCTTCGAGCAAAGAAATTAGTTCTGATTTATTGAAAATTGTACCGATAGTAGAGCTATTATTTATGGCATCCTTTGCCCAATCATAAAGCTCATTCTTTAACCATAGCCGGATCGGAACAGGAAAACCAAGTTTTTTCCGATCGACAATAAAGTTTGGTACTAAATCTTTAACTGCTTCTCTTAAAACAAACTTCGTTGTACCATTGGCTATTTTCATCTGATCAGGTATTTCTCTCGCAACCTCAAAGACTTCTTTATCTAAAAATGGAACACGAAGTTCTAAAGAATGGGCCATTGACATTCGATCAGCCTTAACAAGAATGTCCCCTGGAAGCCAAGTATGAATATCGATATATTGCATCTTACTGGATTGCCCGTACAATGTTGCATCTCTATAATAATCTCTAGTTATCTCCGTATACGGCTGATTCGCCATATACTCCAAAAGCATCTTCTGCTTTTCACTTTCTGAGAATATAAAAGCATTACCAATATATCTATCTTCTAGAGGAGTAGTCCCCCTATATAAATAGCTTTTCCCTTTGACCCCATCAGGTACTATCCCTGCTCCCTTTCTTAGCCCCGTTTTTAACCAATTTGGTAATCGAGTGATTCCCTGTAATGATAGAGGCTCACGATAGATGTTGTAACCCCCGAACAGTTCATCAGCTCCCTCGCCAGAGAGAACAACCTTAACATGCTTGCTTGCTTCCTTTGCGATGAAATAAAGGGGAATTGCCGCTGGATCCGCAACAGGATCATCCATGTGCCAAATAATATTTCTCAGTTCTTTAATAACTTCTTCTGCAGTAATCAACTTGTGCACATTTTCAACTTCCAATTTTTCCGCCGTTTCTTTCGCTATTTCAACCTCGCTATAACCCTCTACTTCAAAGCCTGCCGTAAAGGTTTTGAGCCAAGGATTATGTTTTCTTGCAAGGGCAACCATTGTCGTAGAATCAATGCCACTAGATAAGAAAGCACCAACGGGAACATCACTCCTCATATGCTTTTCTACAGAATCCTCCAATACCTTTCTCGTTTTACGAACAATATTTGAAAAATCATCGTTTTTTGGGAAAAACATTTTATTATGGAAACATTTTGTCACAGTTTTCATGTTTGATTCTTTCAGTACAAAATGTCCTGGACTTAATTTAAGAATACTCTTTGATAGACTCGAAGGTTCAGGTACATATTGATACGTCAAATAATGTTGGAGGCTTGCAGTTGATAATTCATGATCATCAGTTAAGCACCTGATGCTTTTCTGTTCTGACGAAAAAATAAACCGCTCTTCTGTTTCATAATAATAAAAAGGTTTTATGCCAAAGGGGTCACGAGCTGCGAAAAGAACTTCTTCTTTTGAATCCCAAATCACAAATGCAAACATTCCCCTTAATTCATGCACACACTCCGGGCCAATATGTGCATACATCGCGACTATAACTTCCGTGTCAGACATAGTTTGAAAGCTATAACCTAACTTAATCAAGGACTCCCTTAATTCAACATAATTGTAGATTTCTCCATTAAAGATAATATGATATCTACCTTCGTACGTTAAAGGTTGGTGACCTTGTTCTAAATCGATAATACTTAACCTCTTAAAGCCAAGTTCGACTCGCTTATCCTTATATTCCCCCGTTGCATCTGGTCCTCTATGGTGTATGGAAAATAGCGCATTATTCCATTTTCTGTGGTCAGTTTCTTCAACATTATTGTTTCTTAAAACACCTACAAACCCACACATTCTAAATTCCCCCTAGGACTTCAATCATTTTAACCCTTCACTATTACTACCCCTACATTCGACAAAAAGTTTGTTCTCTGGATAAAATTCTCCAGTTTTTTCTAAAAATCCTGCTCAACATTAAGCCTCACAAAAATATTGGATAAAAATAGAAAAAAGGCCCACAGATTTAAGTGAGCCTTTGGATTCGAGTTTCTTATTCAAGTGACAAAGCAGGTGAAGATAAGGAAGAAACTTTACTTTTCATTTGATTTTGACAAAATGACCTCTTCTTCTTGATGAACAGAGCCAGCAAGTTTTTCCCCCATAAATCCTATCCTCGTGATTTCTTCCAAATGAATTTCGGATAAACGTTGTAAAATTTCTTCTCCTTGTACAGTCAGATGAATGAATACACTTCGTCCATCCTCAGGATTGCTCGTTCTTGTTACAAGCCCTAGCTGTGAGCAGCGATCAATCAGCCCTACGCAGGCATTATGTGTGATAAATAAGCGCTCGGCAAGCTCCCGAGGTGTTGCCCAGTCACGTCCTGGGAACCCTTTAATGGCTAATAAAAGTTGGTGCTGCTGAGGTGTCACTCCTACATTCCGAGCCTCAGAATCACTAAAATGAAGAAACTTTTTTAATTGATATCTGAATTCAGCCAGTGACTCATAAGTTTCTTTATCTATTTTCTTTGACATAAATATCCACCTTTTGAATTGATATTTATATCTTAACACGATATAATTAAAACACAAAGTATATCTTAATACGATATAAATATCTAAAGTTTACATAAAGGGAGCGATTCAAATGGAATTCGTTGAGTTATTATCTCCAAACACCATTTCTGGCGTGTTATTTTATATCATTTCATTTGTCGGAGTCATTTATCTAAACGTAAAAGTTTACAAATTTAAAGACTAAACTGGAGGTTTTTTATTTAGATAATTTAAAAACAACAAAAAAAGGTTCCATCTTTAGACTTCAACTATCCGTTTCCCACCTTAATAGAGAAGGACATCCACCTAATCGTGAATGTCCTTCTTTTCATTTCTTCCCGTATATCATATCATCTGCCCACCGCTCCGCGAGCTCTTCTTTTGTATAGATCACTTTCATCGGGTTTCCACCGACGAAAGCGCCCGCCGGAACATCCTTGTGTACGAGAGTACCAGCTGATACGAGAGCACCGTCGCCAATCGTGACTCCAGGAAGAATCGTTGAATTCGCACCAATCATCACTTCACTACCAATTCGAACCTCACCTAAGCGATATTCTTTAATCAAGTATTCGTGCGCGAGAATCGTCGTGTTGTAGCCGATGACCGTATTGCGTCCTACACTTATTTTTTCAGGGAACATGACATCCAGCATGACCATTAAAGCGAAAGATGTCTGTTCTCCCACTTTCATTCGTAAAAATGTGCGGTAGAGCCAATTTTTCATGCCGAGAAAAGGGGTGTACCGTGCCATCTGAATGACCACAAAGTTTTTGACAACCTTCCAAAAAGGAACGGTTTTGTACACATGCCATAAGGAATTCGCGCCTTCAACAGGATAGCGAGTGGTCCGTCTCATCGCTCAGCTACTCCGACAATCTCAAGTAAATCTTTCATATGATCTAGCATAAAATCTGGGTTGTACTTTTCAAGGAACGCTTTCCCTTTTAACGACCAAGCGACACCAGCCGTCAACGTACCAGCATTTTGTCCACCTTCGATATCATGGTAATTGTCCCCGATCATAATCGCTTCTTCCGGCTTCGATCCAAGCTGCTCCAGTGCTTTGAGAACCGGCTCTGGATCAGGCTTTGCCTTTGACACATGATCAATCGCAACAATGACCTCGAAAAATGGGTCAAGCTTCGTTAACTTTAGCCCTTTTTCAACAACCTCTAATCGTTTTGTCGTGACAATTCCAAGCTTAAAGCCTTTTTCCTTCAATACAGAAATCGTTTCATGAACGCCTTCAAATTCTGTTACAAGTGAATCATGTTTGGAAATATTATAATCCCGATAGACGCGGACCATTTCGTCCGTTTTCTCTTGATTCATCGAGCTGAATGTTTCAACTAATGTAGGACCCATGAATGGAAGTACATCCTCCCTTTTATACTGGTCAGAATAATAGATTGCCAGTGTGTGTAAAAAGGATTGAATGATCAATTCATTTGTATCAATTAATGTACCATCTAAATCAAATAGTAAAGTAGTAATATTTCTAGAATTCATAGGTCGTTTCCTTTCTTTTCGCAATTCCCGCTCGGTTCCAAACCTTTGCGACAATAACCGTAATCACGATTGCCATCACTAGGCGAATAAGTAGCAATGGCAATACTGGGATGCCTAGCGGAACAAAGATCAACGTGTCCTCAACCACCGCGTGACAGGATGCTAGAAAGATGACAGCAAGAGTGGCGTCTTTCTTGCTTACGCCTTCCTCTTTTACCGCCTGAATCATCACACCTGCCCCGTAAGCCAGGCCAAATAATAATCCTGCCATAAGTGTCGTAGACGTATTTTCTTTCATTCCGAGTGCACGAGTCACAGGTCCCATCCATTTTGATAAAATATCCAGCCATTTCAAGTCCTTCAAAATCTGAATCGCGACCATTAACGGAATCACGATAATGGCGAGCTGAACAATGCCTAGCACCGCTTTTTCCATGGCATGATAAATAATATTCCACAAGCCAGCAGTACTTTCTTCAGTTGGAATCAATCCATATTGCGCCATTTGACTTCCACCGTGCCACACCAGGTTAATAACAATCGCCGATAAAAAAGCCAAACCAATAC
This sequence comes from Bacillus yapensis, assembly GCF_005280205.1. Taxonomy (GTDB): domain Bacteria; phylum Bacillota; class Bacilli; order Bacillales; family Cytobacillaceae; genus Robertmurraya; species Robertmurraya yapensis. Next base: position 320,320 of record NZ_SUND01000001.1, read on the forward strand.
GCACAACAAGGGAAATCCAAAGCTTCACGCCCACTCTTGTGACAACACTTGATTCGATAAACATATTGTGAGAAAAAGACAGCATTACGGCTATAATGAACACTTCTTTTACCGATAAGTCGAGGGTAAAAATCGCCCCTATGGCTGCATACAAATTAAGAAAATTCCCAAGTACGAGTGGAATCGCTGCATCCCCTGACAAGCCAATCAGCCCCATCAACGGGGTAATCAAATCGATCACCCATGGCAAAATCGGGGTGTGCTGAAGAAAAGCGACAACAAGCGTAACGGGAAAGATAATTTTTCCTAACGTCCAAACTGTTTGAAGCCCTATTAGAAGCCCTTTTCGAATTGACTGAAGCCACATGTTTTATGTCTCCCTTTTTATGCCGATTGATCTAAGTATCTCTCATTCGAAAGACCTTTCACTCTTCTAAAAACAAGTAAAGCAACCGCAACGATCACAAGTGCGATCGAAATCGTTTGAGCTATTCGAAGATTCTCAGTCAACATCAAGCTATCTGTCCGCAAGCCTTCGATAAAGAAACGGCCAATTGAATACCAAATAACATAAGTTAGGAACATTTCTCCTCTGCGTAGATTTACTCGACGTAATGAGATTAATAGGACAAATCCTAACAGATTCCACACAGATTCATATAAAAAAGTAGGATGATAGTAAGTGCCGTTTATGTACATTTGATTGACTATAAAGTCTGGTAAAAATAAATTCTCTAAAAATGCACGGCTCACTTCCCCACCGTGAGCTTCTTGGTTCATAAAGTTTCCCCAGCGGCCAATCGCTTGACCAAGAATAATACTTGGTGCTGCAATATCTGTCAGCTTCCAGAAGGAAATGCCTTTCTTTTTCGTAAAAACATAAGCCGTCACGACTGAACCAATTAATGCACCATGAATGGCAATTCCACCATTCCAAATCTTGATGATGTCACCAGGATTTTGTGAATAATAGCCCCACTCAAAAAGCACATAGTAAATACGAGCCGAAATAATCGCGATCGGAATCGCCCAAAGCATTAAATCAGCAAAAGTATCCTTTTCTAGTCCTCTTCTTTCCCCTTCACGAATCGCAAGGAAAAGGGCTAGTGCGAGTCCAACACCAATAATGATTCCATACCAGTGAACATCGATTGGTCCTAATGAAAAGGCAATCGGGTTAAGAGGTTGTATAGTTTCTTCCATTCGTCCGTCTCCTTTGTTTTATAAAATTTTTATCTATCTTCGTGATCGCCATCTTCAATAACATCAGATAAGCGGCTTGCAAACTGTTCTGCTGCATTCACACCCATTCGTTTTAAGCGGAAATTCATCGCTGCTACCTCAATGATAACAGCCAAGTTTCGTCCTGGACGAACCGGTACCGTAAGCTTTGGAATCGACGTATCAATAATTCTCATCGTTTCTTCATCCAGACCCAAACGGTCGTATTGCTTCGTTTGATCCCATAGCTCTAGGTTGATAACAAGGGAAATTTTCTTATAGCTTCGAACCGCGCCAGCTCCAAACAATGTCATCACATTGATAATCCCTAAACCACGAATTTCGAGGAGATGTTCAATTAACTCTGGAGAGTTCCCTACCAATGTATCGTCATCTTCCTGACGAATTTCAACACAGTCATCAGCCACTAAGCGGTGACCCCTTTTTACAAGCTCGAGTGCCGTTTCACTTTTACCAACACCGCTTTTACCTGTTATAAGGACGCCTACACCATAAATATCAATTAACACGCCATGAACAGCGGTTGTTGGTGCAAGCTTTGTTTCTAAAAAGTTTGTTAGACGGCTTGAGAAACGAGTCGTTTTTAATTTTGCTCGTAAAACTGGGACAGCCTCTCGTTCAGATGCCTCAATCAACTCATCTGGCACTGGCATATCTCGCGTCACAATAATAACAGGCGTAATATCTGTACAAAGTCGCTCCAGTCTGTCAGCTCGCGTTTCTGGATCTAATTTTTGAATGAAGGTTAACTCTGTCTTACCTAGGAGTTGTACCCGTTCTGCTGGATAATAATCAAAAAAGCCTGCCAATTCAAGACCTGGCCTTGAAATGTCCGTCATCGTAATCGGACGGTTGACTCCTTCTTCTCCACTGATTAATTCAAGCTTAAATCTGTCTAAAATGTCCTTCGTGCGTACCTTTGGCAATGGGTACTCCTCCCTTGATGGCTGTATCTATTCTTCATCACTTCACTTGAAGTGTTTTTTGATAAAGGCTCTTTCTAAACCAAAAGCAACCTTAATAAAAGTTTCACTCTATTTTAGCATTTTTTTACGGATAACCAAATTTGTATGTACGAAATTAATCGACCATATCCATTTTTGCCTCTCAAACATATGATAATAGTGTATACCATATCGGGAAAAGGAGGGTGTTAGAAACATGAAAATATTAATTGATGCAGGCCACGGTTACAATACTCCAGGAAAAAGAAGTCCAGATGGTATGCGCGAATACGAATTTAATCGAGTGGTTGCGAGCTATGCGAAGTCCCTTTTGGAAAAGTTCGATGATGTCACAGTTTATTTTTCCCATTCGGACACGAAGGATGTGTCTCTTCAGGAGCGAACGAACAAAGCCAATCGCCTAGATGTTGATTGTTTTGTCTCCATTCATGCAAATGCCTATGGGACGGGCTGGAACAGTGTCAGCGGGATTGAAACCTATGTATACACAACGAAGCCAACAGTAGCCACATCCTTGGCTGAAAAGGTCCAGAAAAATTTAATTGTGGCAACTGGACGCACTGATCGAGGCGTGAAAACCGGAACCTTCCATGTCCTAAAGGCAACAGCGATGCCAGCCATCATCGTCGAATGTGGGTTTATGACAAACAAAGAGGAAGTACAATTGCTTCGTTCAGATGTATACCGAAGAACTTGCGCAGAAGCCATTGTTAAAGGCATTCAGTCACAATTCAAGCTGAAGGATAAATTAGAAATGACGTATACAGTCCTGGCAGGGCCGTTTCCTGAAAAAACAACCGCTTCTGAGCTAGTTGAAAGGCTGAAAAAGGATGGCTACCAGGCCACCATTATCTCCGAATAGAAAAAGGGCTGATGCTGTGAAAGAGTTTCCCTCGCGGAATCGAGTTTATCCTTCACAAACATCTAGCCCTTTTATTTTTCCTTTTTCTTATCTAAGATGAAATTTTGAATGACAAGATTGATGATGGACATAATCGCTGAAATGAAAATGGCCATTCCGAGTCCACTGATTTCAAAGGCGTCCCCAATAATCGCGTCCGTTAGAAGCAACGTCACCCCATTAATCACAAACAAAAACAATCCAAGCGATACCAGGGTAATTGGCAACGTTAAGATGATTAAAATCGGCCTCACCAATATATTGAGGATGGCAAGGACAATGCTCGCTCCGACGGCGGCCCCAAAGCCTTCAATATAAAAAGAATCCCCGAAATATCCTGCCAATGCGATAAACAATACCGCATTTATTAAAATCCCCAAAATCCACTTCATAAACAACATCCTTTAATGTCTAAAGATCTTTTAAAATGATTTAACCCTTTTTAGAGAAATCGAACCTGTTTTTGCGTCAGCTTCAATTCTCGTAATTTGCTCAGCATGTGTAACTGGAAGAAAACGAAGTAGCTTTTGCATGACTTCACTTTTTTCCTCAAGGACTTGAATATCACTACGGTCAATATCATTGAAATTTCCTAGATTCGATTTCAGTTCTCCAGAAATCACAGCCGCTTCTGGGATATAAAGCTTAATCCCGCCCGCAGCCGTTTTTACCTCAATGATTTCACAGTTCGTATTATTCACTGAACAATCAATGCCACCATTGAAGGACTGAACATCGAGCTTTCTAAAGCTTCCATCGATTTTAATCGCACCATTGAGCGTTTCCATTTCAAGATCGTCAATGTTAGCGTCACGAACCTCAATTTGACCATTCGCTGTTTCTGCGTCCACGTACTTGCTCGTGAGACTATATAGATTGATTTTTCCATTTGCCGTTTTCACATGATACTTCTCTACATGTAAGCTTTCACTGTCCACTGAACCGTTAAACATTCTTATCTTAACATGTTCGTACTCTGATTGTGGAATATAAAGTGTTGCATGAACTTTCATCCACTTTTGCTGGGTATTAAAACGAAGTTTGCCCCCATCAATGGCAAACGTGACATCTTTCAAGAACGTATCGCGGGCCTCTTCCTGCGAATCGACGCGGTATACCTTGGCCACACACTCAACACTCACGTCCTGTTTCTCCCACGGCACGATTTTCACAGAACCGTTGGCGATGTCCACATCTATCTCTTTCAAATATACGTCACTCTCTTGAAAGTTATGAGAAATCTCAGTTGATTGTCCAAAATTGAAATCTAAGTCAATGTCTTTTATCTTTTGAATCGCAGTATCCACGAATTCAAAGATTCTATCCTTTGCTGCGTGAAACTTTTGGTTGGCAAACGGATCGTCCTTCTTCGATTCTTCAAATTTCACATTCGTCGATAGCTCTCCAACTACCGAGCTTTTTTCTGATTCTCCAAGCGCATCTAATAGTTCAAGCGCCTCATTGACCGTAAGCTTGCCCTCTTTTACCATCGTTAAAATACGTTTTCTTTCTTGTTCCATGGCTATTTCCTCCCTCAATCTCTTTATATTATGGTTTCCTTACTTAATACTTGAATACCTTTGACAATATTCCAAATGAAAATCACGATACTCAAAATGATGGAAATAATGATGCCAACGAAAAGCATGATTGGGACTTCACCCTGATGAATACCGATAATGTCTGCAAATGCTGCAAAAATAATGATCGGTACCGGAATAAGTAATAGTAAGTGTGAAATGAGTGCTTTCTTCGCATGATGCTTCACTTCCTTATCCCCTGATACACAGAGCACCACAATTGGTACGATAATCCCTGCAAAAAATATACTAAAATAGCTCAATGCTGCTAATATTTTATTCGAATCCATTTCTTTTCCCCCTCCTTTAATAGTACGATTTTTAAAACATAAGGTTTCATGCCGTGGGTGTATTTTTTAGTACGTCTGAGGTCTGATTTAACTTGTTTTGGTTTTATTTTGCCAATTTATGCTAAAATCCAAATAGATTGATTTTTTGGAAAGTGATGGGAGGAATTGCCAATGTTCGTAGGATATGCAATTGCCAGTATTGGTTCAATAATGGCTTTTCAATTAACTAGAGGAAAATCCAAAAAAAGAAAATATATCGTTTGGGGCATCACCACAATGCTTGCGCTTGCACCGTTCTTCTCTTTTTCAATCGGGCTAAGCTATGCCTTCATTGTGCAGAATGGTTGGGCATCAATGATAATGTGGGTGTTGTTTCCAATTATATTCATTATCGGACTAGGGATGTTATTGGTCGGGATTTTTATGAGGCAAGAAAAAGGCCAGGACACACGCCCTGACATCACTGAATAATTCCTTTTTCTTTTAAGAGGTTATATGCATTCTCCTGATTCTCATCTTTGATTTGGTATTCGAGATTTCCATCGATGAGTTTGGCACATCTTCCACCAAATGGTTTAAGTAAGTCTTTGATCTCTTTAATATCTTTTGCGTCTTTTACTGGATAATTTACTTTCACTTTTCGTCACCTCCTAGTTCAAATATAGTAGACTTGAGGTACTGAAACAGTGAAAAACATCACTAAACACAAGGAGTTATCATTCATGAAAACTGAAAAAGCAAAAATGTTAGACGGCGAGCTCTATAATGCCGGAGACCCAGAATTAGTAAGAGACAGAGTAAACGCCAGAAGATTAACAAGATTATTTAACGAAACACTAGAAACGGATTTAGACAAAAGAACGGAAATATTGAAGGAATTATTCGGCTCTACTGGAGAATGCTTGTACATAGAACCAACATTTCGCTGTGACTACGGCTCCAATATCCATGTTGGGGAGAATTTTTATGCTAATTTTGATTGCGTTTTTCTAGACGTTTGCGAGATTCGCATCGGCGATAATTGCTTTATTGCACCAGGTGTTCATATTTACACAGCAACACATCCCCTTAATGCACAGGAAAGAATTTCAGGGGTAGAATACGGAATCCCAGTAACGATCGGGGATAATGTTTGGATTGGTGGAAGAGCGGTCATTAATCCTGGAGTTAAAATTGGGAATAATGTCGTTGTTGCTTCAGGCGCAGTCGTCACAAAGGATGTTCCAGACAATGTAGTCGTAGGTGGAAATCCAGCGAGGGTGATTAAAGAGATTGATTAGGTTGGTTTTGTGAGGGAATTTGTGTCATGAGGACACTATTTGCTGGGGAGCTTGTGACAAAGTCTTCATGGACTTTTCATGCGGACATTGTTCACTTAGTTCCCTTTAACAATGTCTTCATGAACTCTTCATGCGGTCACAATCCACTGGTCCCCCTTAACAATGTCTTCATGAACTCTTCATGCGGACACTGTTCACTTGGTTCCTCTTAACAACGTCATTATGAACTCTTCATGCGGTCACTAATCCACTGGTTCCCCTTAACAATGTCTTCATGAACTCTTCATGCTGTCACTATTCTCTTGGTTCCTCTTAACTACGTCTTCATGAAACCTCCATGCGGACACTGTTCACTTGGTTCCCCTTAACAATGTCTTCATGAAACCTCCATGCGGACACTGTTCACTTGGTTCCCCTTAACAATGTCTTCATGAACTCTTCATGCGGTCACTATCCCAAAATTACCAAAAACAATGTCCCCATCAGTGTGCACCCCCTATTTCCCCAACAAAAAACGAGTACAAAACCACCTAAGTGATTCCATACTCGTTATCGTTATTAATTCACTGCACTCTTTTCTTTTTCCTGAATGAGTTCCTTCATGCGTTGACGGTCTCGTTCGAGAACTGGCTTTAAGTATTTTCCTGTATGGGACTCAGGGTTATCGGCTACCTTTTCTGGCGTACCAGTCGCAACGATCGTTCCACCTTTGTCTCCACCTTCTGGTCCTAAATCAACCAAATAATCTGCTGCTTTAATCACATCCAAATTATGCTCAATAACCAGAACCGTATCACCGTTTTCCACAAGACGCTGAAGCACAACTAACAATCTAGAAATATCGTCAACATGAAGTCCTGTTGTTGGCTCATCCAGAATATAGAATGAACGACCAGTTGAACGACGGTGGAGTTCAGAGGCTAACTTCACACGCTGCGCTTCCCCACCAGATAGGGTTGTCGCTGGCTGCCCAAGCTTCACATAACCGAGACCGACATCATGGATTGTTTGCATTTTTCGCTGGATTCTCGGGATATTTTCGAAAAATTCAAGGGAATCCTCAACTGTCATTTCTAAAATATCAGAAATGCTCTTGCCTTTATATTTCACTTCTAACGTTTCACGATTGTAACGTTTTCCATGACAAACCTCGCATGGTACATACACATCAGGAAGGAAGTGCATTTCAATTTTGATGATTCCATCTCCACGACATGCCTCACAACGACCACCTTTAACGTTAAAGCTGAAGCGACCTTTTTTATAGCCACGAACCTTTGCCTCATTCGTTGCCGCAAATAAATCACGAATATCGTCGAACACGCCAGTATACGTCGCGGGATTCGAACGTGGTGTACGGCCAATTGGTGATTGGTCAATATCAATAACCTTATCTAAATGCTCAATCCCTTTAATCTCTTTATGCTGTCCTGGTCGGGTTTTAGCGCGATTCAGTTTTTGTGCTAATGCTTTATGTAAAATTTCATTTACAAGCGTACTCTTACCTGAGCCGGAAACACCTGTAACCGCAAGGAACATCCCTAATGGGAACTTCACATTGACATTTTTAAGGTTATTTTCCTTCGCACCCTTGATCTCAAGGAAACGTCCATCTCCCTTTTTCCGTTCAATCGGAAGTGGGATAAACTTTTTACCAGAAAGGTATTGCCCAGTTAAAGAGTTCGGATCTGCCATGACTTCTTCTGGAGTTCCTGCAGATACGATTTCCCCACCGTGCACACCTGCACCTGGACCAATATCAATCAAGTAGTCAGCCGCAATCATTGTATCTTCATCATGCTCAACAACAATTAGGGTGTTGCCGATATCGCGCATGTTTTTCAACGTATCAATCAAGCGATCATTGTCTCGTTGATGCAGTCCAATAGACGGTTCATCTAGAATATACAGTACGCCTGTTAAGCGGGAACCGATTTGGGTTGCAAGACGAATACGCTGCGCCTCCCCTCCAGATAAAGTTCCAGCAGCTCGGTTAAGCGTTAAATAATCTAAACCTACATTGATCAGGAAGCCTAGTCTTTCACGAATTTCACGGAAAATCGCACTTGCAATCTGTTTCTCTTTTTCTGTTAACTTGATGCCCTCAATTTGATCGTACGCCTCTCTGATTGATAAAGAAGTGACAAAGGAAATGTTTTCTCCATCAATAAGGACAGCTAAACTTTCTCGCTTCAAACGATCGCCTTTACAAGTTGGACATGGCTGTTCCGCCATATATTTTTCCATTTGCTCGCGGATGTAATCAGAACTTGTTTCTTTAAAACGGCGCTCCACATTGCCAATGACACCTTCAAATTGGATGTAGTTCTCACGAATTTGACCAAAATCATTTTCGTAACGGAAATAGATTTTATCCGTTTCCGAACCGTAAAGGATTTTATCAAGATCACTCTGTGGCAAGTCCTTCACTGGGACATCCATATTAATACCAAAATGGTTGCACACCGCTTCTAGCAATTGCGGATAATATTGCGAACTCACCGGTTCCCATGGCGCAATCGCCCCTTGTTTTAACGTAAGTTCTGGATTCGGGATAATCAACTCTTTGTCCACTTTCAACTTCGCACCTAGGCCATCACAATCGGGGCATGCTCCGAACGGGCTGTTGAAAGAGAACATGCGAGGCTCCAATTCCCCAATCGAAAATCCACAATGCGGACAAGCGTGATGCTCGCTAAATAAGAGTTCCTCTTCGCCCATCACATCAATGATGACCTTGCCATCCCCAAGTCTTAGTGCGGATTCCAAAGAATCTGCTAAACGAGCACTGACTCCTTCTTTGACAACAATTCGGTCGATAACAACTTCGATGGAATGCTTTTTATTTTTATCAAGAGAGATTTCTTCTCCTAAATCAAGCATCTCTCCATCTACACGGACACGGACATAGCCCTGCTTTTTAATATCTTCAAAAACCTTCACATGCGCACCTTTTCGACCAGAAATAATAGGTGCAAGCACTTGAAGCTTTGTGCGTTCTGGATATTCCATGACTCGGTCGACCATTTGTTCAATCGTCTGGGACGTGATTTCAATCCCATGAATCGGACAGGTTGGTCTTCCTACTCTGGCAAATAAGAGACGCAAATAATCATAGATTTCTGTTACTGTTCCAACAGTCGAGCGTGGATTTCGGCTCGTCGTTTTCTGGTCGATTGAAATCGCTGGTGATAATCCTTCAATCGTATCGACATCTGGCTTGTCCATTTGTCCTAAAAATTGTCGTGCATAAGCAGACAAGGATTCCACATAACGACGTTGTCCTTCTGCATAAATGGTGTCAAACGCGAGCGAGGACTTTCCTGAACCAGAAAGTCCTGTCAGCACTACAAGCTTATCTCTCGGAATCGTTACATCAATGTTTTTTAAGTTATGGGCTCGAGCGCCTTTTACAACTAATTTCTCCATTGCCATTGTTTCTTTATCCCTCCGCCTTCAGCTCTAAAATTAGGTCGCGTAATTCAGCCGCTCTTTCGAAGTTGAGGGCTTTTGCTGCTTCCTTCATTTCCTTTTCCATATCGGAAAGCACTTTTTCTCGTTCTTTCTTATTTAAAGCACCAAGCTTCTTAGCTGGTGTGTACTCTTCTGTTTCCTCTGCCGCCATCGTTGCTCGAATTGCATCGCGAATATCCTTTTGGATCGTCATTGGCGTGATGCCATGCTTTTTATTGTATTCCTCTTGGATCGCACGACGGCGCTTCGTTTCACTAATCGCTAGCTCCATCGAATTCGTGATTTTGTCCGCGTACATGATGACGTGTCCATTCGCATTACGAGCCGCCCGTCCAATCGTCTGGATGAGGGAGCGTTCGGAACGAAGGAAGCCTTCTTTATCCGCATCCAAGATCGTCACAAGAGAAACTTCTGGAATATCTAAGCCTTCTCTTAAAAGGTTGATTCCTACTAAAACATCATATTTTCCGAGACGGAGCTCGCGAATGATCTCAATCCGTTCAAGCGTTTTGACCTCTGAATGCAAATAATTGACCTTGATACCAATCTCTTTTAAATAATCGGTTAAGTCCTCTGACATTTTTTTCGTCAAAGTTGTGACTAGAACGCGTTCATTCTTCTTAACTCGCTCCTGGATTTCTCCAATAAGGTCATCAATCTGTCCTTCAATTGGCCGTACGTCAATCGTTGGATCAAGCAATCCTGTTGGTCGAATAATCTGTTCCACCATTTCAGGGGTGTGCTCAATTTCGTATGGTCCTGGTGTAGCAGAAACATAGACAGCTTGACTAATATGCTTTTCAAACTCTTCAAATCGCAGCGGTCGGTTATCTAATGCTGAAGGCAGACGAAAGCCATGCTCTACGAGTACCTGTTTCCTTGCTTGGTCCCCATTGAACATGCCTCGAACCTGTGGCAAAGTCACATGGGATTCATCGATAACCAATAAGAAGTCCTCTGGAAAATAATCGAGCAATGTATAAGGAGTCGAACCAGCTGGTCTTAACGTCAAATGTCTCGAATAGTTTTCAATTCCTGAACAGAAGCCCATCTCACGCATCATTTCGAGATCGTAACGGGTTCTTTGCTCGAGCCGCTGCGCTTCAAGAAGCCTATCGTTGTCACGAAGGTCCTTCAAGCGTTCCTCTAGCTCTTTTTCAATATTCTCAATAGCTACGCGCATTTTCTCTTCACGGGTAACGAAGTGAGAAGCCGGAAAAATGGCCACATGCTCCCTTTCACCCATGATCTCACCTGTTAAAGCGTCTACTTCGCGAATCCGATCGATTTCGTCTCCGAAAAATTCAACTCGCAAACAGTGTTCATCTTTAGAAGCCGGAAAAATCTCGACAACATCACCGCGCACGCGGAAGGTTCCACGTTGGAAGTTAATATCGTTACGTTCATATTGGATATCTACCAATCGGCGAAGGAGCTGATTTCGCTCGATCTCCATTCCCGATCTTAAGGAAAGGACCATCTCTCGATATTCTTCTGGCGAACCTAAACCATAAATACAAGATACGCTGGCAATGATAACAACGTCTTGTCGCTCAAACAAAGAGGAGGTTGCTGAATGGCGTAGCTTATCGATTTCATCATTAATACTGGAATCTTTTTCAATAAATGTATCAGTCGAAGGTACATATGCCTCCGGTTGGAAGTAATCATAATAGCTGACGAAGTATTCGACGGCATTATTCGGGAAAAACTCTTTAAACTCACTATATAATTGCCCAGCAAGGGTTTTGTTATGGGCGATAACAAGCGTCGGTTTGTTGATTTCCTTAATCACATTCGAAATCGTAAAGGTTTTCCCTGTCCCAGTAGCACCGAGTAGAGTTTGATGCTTTTTCCCTTCTCTAATTCCCTGGACAAGCTTTCGTATCGCTTCTGGCTGATCTCCCTGAGGTGAATATTTTGAGACGAGTTCAAACTGATCCTTCACAAAAAAAGCCTCCTTCTCTACACTCTTTCGTCCGAAAAACTCATATTCCCATTCTACCACAATTAACCTAAAACTAACCAACAAAATACGAACGGATATTCGTTTTTTTTTATTTTCGCATATAAAAAGTGACCAATGAATGGTGTTTTCATTGGTCACTGTATGTTATCGTTTCGCTTTTGTTGTCATTCGTTGGGCATACCAGAACCCAGCAGTTAGGGAGAAGGCATCAATGACAATAAGTAAAAATGAGTTTGTATAGCCTTTATATACAGAAGCAGCGATTAATGCCACAGTAAGGATAAGTCCAATATAGCGATTGTAGGTTACGCGGGTAAATAGCACAACGAGTAATCCGGGTAAAAATAGTGCAGATAATATTTTCACGAACACTTGCTACACCTTCTTAATCTAAGAGTCTCTTAAGGTAAAGAATACCAAAATAACTTGGGTTTTAGCCAGTATTGACATTGGGGATGGCATGAATTATGGGAAAGAATGAATACGCATGGTGAAAATAATGTAAAAGTTTTGGTCGAAAGGAGTTCAGACAAACACAGAGAATTAATAGGTAGTGATTCAGAAAGTTTTTGGAAAGAATATTTCAAAACGGGAGGCGTTACAACAAATGGACATTATTAAAGAAGAGATCGAAAAACAAATTAGGCTACGAACAAAAGAAGAAAAAAAGGAACTTCTAAAAGAGGTTTTAATTGAAGCCATAAAAGATGGAGGTCCACAGAATTTCATTGAAAAAATCATCAAAAAGGGAAATTTCACTAGAAGTGAAGTCGAGAAGATCTATGAAGAAATCCACAATGAATAAACCCTAGCCATCACAACTTTCCCCCAGAAAAAAAGCGTCTGAAAAGCAAAACTCTTCAAGACGCGTTCTCAAGTTTATTCAATTCATCCACCTAAATATACGAGTCGATTTTCCTGCAAAATACTAGTGTCTGGAAGTACGGAGCTTTCCTTTAACTGTAGGACAATTTTATTAAAAATAGGGGCAAAACGATCCCGATCCACTTCATTAAATGTAAATTCAAATCCATATTCATAGAGTCCATCTATCTCAAATTTCCAGGCATTCTTTCCAACAAACTGGACCTCTTTACCGAAAATCATTGTATTGAACTGGATTAACATATCATTCCGAATAGGAAGATTAATATTGCTCACATATTTGAGCCCACCTATACTCATATCCTCAATGATCGCTTTAGAAGAACCTAGCTTTACATCTTTGTTTTTGAATTTGATAATCGTCATGTCTGCAGTTAACGGACAATCTAGTTTTACACGGAAATATTTTCTACGATTTTCTATTGCCTCATTTATAGCACTTGTTTGCAACGGTTTAATGACATCTTTTTTGAGGAGTGATTCAAACCTTGTAGCCGATACAGGTTTACTATAAATATACCCCTGGATTTGTTGGCATTCCTGTTGAAGAAGGAAGTTAAGCTGCTCTTTTGTTTCTACTCCTTCTGCAACGATATTGATATTAATTTCTTTTGATAAAAAGATTAGACTCTTCACAATCGCATCATTCGTATTTTCCACGGTTATACCATCAATAAAGGACTTATCAATTTTAAGCGTATCAATGTCCAAATCCTTTAAATAAGACAATGATGAATAGCCTGTCCCAAAATCATCTAATGCAATTTTTACACCTAATGCTTTTAATTCAGTAATAATGTTTTTTGTTACCTCTGTATTTTTAATAATCGTTTGTTCAGTTAGTTCTAGTTCAATTAACCTTGGGTCAATTCCCGCCTCATGAATGGTCTGCTGAACCGTTTTAACAAAGTCTCTCTTTAGCAATCTTTTCGGAGAAACATTTACCGAAACAGGAACAACCGGAAGACCTATTTTTTTCCAACGAGCAAGAGTTTCACATACCTCCTTCAATACCCAATCACCAATTTTGAAAATAAAACCGTTTTCCTCTGCTAAATGTATAAATTCACCTGGTGAAACGATTCCCCATTCTGGATGATTCCAACGTACAAGTGCTTCAGCACCTACCAGCTTAGATGTCTTAGGATTAACTTTGGGCTGATAATGAACGTACAATTCTTCATTCATAATCGATTTTCGTAAGTCTTTTTCCAAATGGTAAAGCTTAAATGATTCGACGTTCATGGAAGGAGAAAAGATTTGCCAATCATTTCGACCAGCTTCTTTGGCTTTATACAATGCGGTATCAGCATTTTTTATAAGCGTATGTGGATCTTTTCCATCTGTTGGATATGTGCTTATTCCAATGCTTGTCGTAACATAAAGCTCAAAATCTTCTATATAAAAAGGTTTCTCAATCTCATAGATAATTTCATTGGCCATTTTAATTGCATTTTCTAGAGAGATGATATTCTTCATTATAATGGTGAACTCATCTCCGCCGATACGAGCAAAGAAGGTATCTGAACCTAAATATTTTCGCATCCGGTCTGCAAAATTCACGAGAAATTTATCCCCAATTTCTTGCCCCAATGTATCATTAATATACTTAAACCTATCTAAGTTTAAATTAAACACAGCAAATTTCACGTTTGTATTAGCTGCAGTTTCGATAAGCTCTTTTAATTTTCTCTCAGCGTATCTTCTGTTCGGTAAATTGGTTAAATAATCATGATCAGCTATAAAGGCTAAGGATTCGATATAATTCATTCGCTCTGTAACATCTCTGACAATTCCATCATATCGAATTAGCTTTCCATCTTTATCAAGGCCTGGAATAGTTTGTCCCTCAAGCCATTTAAACTCACCATTCCTATCCACTATACGAAATTGAAAATGAATTTCTTCACCATTTACTAGGAGTAATTGTTTGTCTTCTACCATCTTTCTATCCTCTGGAATAATAAACTCTTTCCAAAGAAGTGGATTCTCCTTAAACCGCTCCGCACTAAATCCATATATCTCTTCCATGCCTTTGGAACAAAAGACAATTTCATTACCTACATAATCATACGACCAGGTCCCAACTGCCAAACGATCTGAAATAGATTTGAAACGTTTTTCGGTTTCGTGAAGCTTTGACTCTAATTCTCTTTTCTTAGTAATATCTTGGACCGTTCCAAAAGTACAACAAACTTCCCCTTCTTCGTCCAGAATGACATTGGTTCGAACAAAAACAAGTCGTTCTTGTCCGTCGGTTCGGATGATACGATGCTCAAAATCCACATCTTTCTTTTCGTCTATTGATTTTTGATAGTTCTCGGAATAAATCACGCGATCATCTGGATGTATACGTTTAAGCATACTCTCCCAATTGAAATCATCACCCTTTTGAACTCCCATGATTTCATACATTTGTTTGCTCCAATATGGACTGTCGGACCCGATATCATACGCCCAAGTCCCAATATTGGTCATTTTTTGCGACTCCTCTAGTTGTTCACTAATTTGAGCGAGCCTTGTTTCTTTACTTTTAACAGTAGTCAAATTCTTACAAATGACAAAGATGTGATTCTCAGATGGGATAAAAGTGATGTGAAGTGGAATCTTTTTGCCCGATTTATGGCTTATTGCAATTTCAAAAGAAGTTTTATTACCTTGCGTGGCTTTATGAAAATGATGTCGTACTTTTTCACTCTTAGTGGATTGAAAAAAATTACTAACAAGCAGTTCAGTGTCTTGCTTCTTATAACCTAATAAGGATGTTACTCTTTGATTAAACGTAATCATTTCTCCATCCATATTAGTTATAAACATAGCTTCAGGGTAATCTGAAAAGAGTGTATAAAATTCTTCAATAACCTCTGGTGTTGTATCCTTTTTATTCGATAATAGATTCAATAGTCCCATACATATATCTCCTTACCACCTCAAAAAGGTAATCTATTGGAAAAAATGTCATTTCCTTGAGTCTTAACTCTATGATATATGAAAAATTCGCTATTTTAAGAAGTTTTAATAATACAAATATTGAAAGCGATATTATTAGCGGCTATTTTGGAGTTCATATCCAGTTCGTATACATCGATAAAAATCATTAATTAGCTCATCTAGTTCCTGGCTACATAGGATTGTCTCTGAGCTATGCAATCCTTTTTCCGTTGCCACCTCAACTAGTTTTCTTTTTTTTACTGAGATTTCTTGTAGAATCCGTTTTCCTTCATTTAATTTATTCATATCCGTTCCCCTCCTGAAAATCACCTGTTTTTGTTATCTTCATTTTGGGGAATGAACAACGTTTTGATAATCCCCGCCTATTCCCATTTCTTAGAAATCGCAGATTTTAGGACTACACTCCTATTTTGATAGAAAGCTCTCCTGGACAGATGTAGTGATACTCAATACTTATTTTGGATACCACTTTAATCTCGATTAAAAGGTTTAGTTGTTGACTAATTTGAGCATCTGCCACACCATATCTCTCACTCAGAGTATGTGGATCCAATCCCTTTTGAATATAGAGGACACACAAACACATCAACCATGGATTTTTCATCTTGCCCCCCTTATCTTCTTGCTTCAGTATTTTCTTAAGCTGTGCCTCCATTTTGCTAGAGATACGGGCTGAAAACTATCCCCCCTACTTCCTTTTGATTGAAATAGGAATAGACTCCTATAGGATCAAAAAAAGAAGACTGCCGAGATTAATCTCAAGGACAGTCTTCTATTTTGGGGTGTACCCCATTTGATACACTTTCGCAATGGCTTGTGCACGGTCAGTGACACCAAGCTTTTGCAAGATATTCGTCATATGATTTTTCACCGTATGGTCACTGATAAAAAGTGACTGGGCAATATCACGATTGTTCAAGCCATTTAGGACCTGAGCCAATACTTCCATTTCGCGATTTGATAGATTCAGTTTTTCTTTTATCTCTTCTTCCTCAAGACCAGCTGCGACCTGCTCCTCTAAAGGAATAACCATCTCAACCATATGACTCCTTGATTCCCACTCCTCGAATTTATGTAAAAGTAGATCATCTTTCATACGAGGATCAAGCTTCACACCTGTATGATGAAGGAGAATTAATAGAATCTTATGCGCAACATGGTCTACTTCATCCGCACGATAATATTGCTCCATGAGATCTTTCGTTTCTTTTTCAACGATAGAATCGTGCCAAATCTCTTCCTCATAAGAGGACAACACAATGGCATTTTTAATGGCATGGATTTGTTCAGCAGCCAAGCCCATTTGCTGACCGAATCCGCCCACCAATTCTATTGCCTGCATACTTTGTTCATACTTTGCTGGTTGCTGCTTTTCTAATAATTTCGTAAGGACACGGATCATCTTCTCATCCGATTGTGGCGCATGTTCTTTTTCCAACAAGGAAATGGATATCCCACCGGCAATACCAATACTCGATAGGAATGGGATATACGGTATCACTTCCTCCTCATTTTGAACGCCGATGCTGAGGACCCCGAATACTTGGTTCCGAAATGTAATCGGCATCTCATAGACTAGGCTGCCATTTTCGTGTTGATAAAAAACCCCGTTAGCCCCTTCTACATTTTCACGACCGAAGTATCTTTTTCCTAAATCTCTTCCATAATGATTCAAAAATTCATTTTTCATTCCTCGAGATAGAATAGATAATTTACTTTCCTCTTGCATGTCCTTATAAAGTACGCAGGCAAAAGATCCTGACAGAATATTCATTCCCATATCAATTAAAATATAGAGAACTCTCTTCATATTCTCCACATTGGTCATCGCGCTGAAAATTTCGTTTAAGGTTGATAGCTGTAGAAGATGATTATTAAGGCTATCTTTCAAGGTTTGTTGGTTTAGAAAAATTCCAATCAGAGAGGCCAAGTGTCGGATATCTGTCACATCAAACTGCGCCTCTTCCTTTTCACTTCCCCCGAACAACAGCGCATTCATCTGGCCCCCGATCTTAATCGGCTGACAAAACAAGCTCCTTGGAAAAAGACCGCACTCCTTATACGGTAACAGACGCGGATCTTCTTGAATGTTCGTCCAATAGGAATATTCTTCGGTCACGATCACCTGGCCAAGAAATCCTTCCCCTAATGTAATTTCTTTTCCCTTAACAGCTGCATGACTAGAATCAAGAAAATGTTGGATAACATATTTTTCATGTTCTTTTTGTACAGCTAGACCAATAAAGTCAAGCTCTGCACGTAGCTCCTTAAATTGATGCAAGAGTAATTCTAGATTAAGACGTTCATTCGAAATTTGTTCAGCAACCCATTCCGTTTTCGCCGTTTTCCTTTGATAAACATCGACACGTTGTTGTGATTGATAGATTGATTGAATAGATTCAGAAAATTGTTGGAAGGCAGATAGGATTTCCTCTTTTTCTTCCTTTGAAACAATTGGAAACATCTCCAAATGGTCCACAAAATGGACACCTTCAGGATGTTCCAGAAGATATTTTTTTACAATCTCTACCGTCCCTTCCTCCACGAGGACACCGCCTATTAAATAAAAAGGCTTGGACGAACCTGTGACAACAGGAGTGATTAATGCCTTTAATCCTGGGATAGTATCAACAAAAACAGCATTCTTTATCTTTGATGGGCTTGGAATGAGCTCAATGATTTGCCTAAATAGCGCGTCCTCAAACGGCCATTTCGGATACGAAACCTCGGTCTGTGGCAGTCGATTTTCATCGACCATTAATATCATCATATCCAGCAGTTGAGCATGTCCATTTTGAAGGTTTTGGAACGTTTTATTTAGTCCCATATCGCTTCTCTCTGAAATTGAAACGTGTCTGGTTGCAAATACCGATAAATTGCCTGCTCGCCATCGCCGATTTTTTCTAGAATGGAGACTGTTACTAAGTGTTCTAAAATCATTGCTAATTCCGTTGTTTTTCTTCCAAGCCTAGAGGCTAATCCTTCTGCCGTTTCAAACGTATAAGGATTTTCTTCGAAGAAAAGAGTACACTCTACTTTTAGGGGATTAAGCTGTAACATTTGTGTCCCCCCTCCTATATCAGATTAATATATGGCTTTGTATTTATATTCTCAACAAGCAATGGAATGGACATTTTGCCCATAGGTGATTTTAATAGCTGAACATATTGATAGCTTCCTTCCACCCATGTTTTGATCACTCCATTTGAAGTACGCTCAATGAAACTCGATAATTCTGGCCCTAATTCGGTAAAATTGGATAAAGCTAGGACACTAAAACCTGACGCATTCAATTTCGAAATTTCTTCCGTAAAGTAGGTTTGCAAGAAATCCTTGCCCCTCTGAGAGACAATCGTATTTAAATCATAGTAGACAAACCATTTCTCATTTCTTTCTACACTTGACTGAATATATGGTAAAAGAACTGTTTGGGTTGCCTGCCGATACTCTTCGTTCTTCAGATCCGAAACATCGATGATAGCCTCTTCAAAGCCTGGTGGAATCGGACGTCGATAATGTTCGATAAAGAAAACTTTCCTCTTCGCCACATATTCCTTTAAATTGACGCCATACAGTCCATAAAGAAACTCTAAGTCATTAATCGTAGAGAGACTTGATAGAAGAATAATCAAGTTTTCTCCAGCCAAAAGGCGATTTGCCGCAATCGAGACCGCCAAATATTTATAATTGGCTTTACTGTTTGTATCTAAAATAAACGCGGAGCCTTCTGGGATTCCCCCATCTAGCAACTGATCTAGCCTTGGAATTCCTGTCGTAATAGCAGTCGCATTGTACAAATGAGCCTTATCTTCAACCATAGAGAAGGCTGGTAGTAAATGAATTCCATGATCGGTGATGCGATAAATATGCTCCCCTTCGACGATTTTTCGACCTCTCATTTTTAACACTTCTAATGTACGCTTTCGATAATGCTCCTTGTAATCCTTGAGCGCCAAACGAATAACTCCATCAACAACATAATTAATATATGAAATTTCTGAATCTTGTGCTGCTGTTTGCTCTTGAATAAGCAAGGATGTCAGGTTGAACTTTCTTAATATATTGCGAAGTTTATAGATTGTTTTTCGCTTCGTCTCGACACTTTCGTCTCCGATTTGGAAAAGGCTAATGCTGTCGATCGCTACTCGCTTACAGCCAATCTCATTGATAATTTGCTCGAATAAGCCGTTCTGTGTTTCCATTTGCTCAAGTAGCACTTGTGGAGAGACACATAGAACTCTCATTTTATTTTCGCGTTCTAACGCTGGAATATCCCATCCAAACGCCTTCATTTCTTTATATAATTGACCAGGAAGTTCTTCAAATGTAATATACAATCCTGGTTCATCGTATTGAACAGCACCATTATAGAGAAACTGCATACTTAAATTCGTCTTCCCTGTTCCAGGCAATCCTTCTAGTAAAATCGTAGCTCCTGTTGGAAAACCACCATTAAGTAGAAAGTCAAGTCCTTGAATACCTGTGGAAGTATACTGATTCATAAAGTTCTCCTCCTTGCTTTCCCCTTTGCATTGAATCCTACTATATTCACAGTAATTTAGTAATATTGTGATAATTCCATTATACCTGTTACGACTACTTGATTAAATACATTTCCGAAAAATTGTAAACAATATGTATGTAGTGGAAACTATTTTGATAGAAAAAAAACTATTATTAATATCGACCATATGATTGGCTCATAAAAAACTGTTCTATGAAATTACTCAACTAGTGACCGCATGGAGCTTTCATGAAGATAACTATTGCTAGAAGCCAGCGAAAGATGTCCGCATGAAAAGTTCATCCTAACATCATAAAAAAACGTCCGAAATTCTATACTTTTCGCGATGTTTTCCACCAAATCAAGCTCATATAGCTAAATCAACTTCACTCTCTCAATAAACATTTTCTAGTTTGCCTGACCAGTATCAGGAGGCACTTTCCCAAACTTATGAACTAATATGAGAAGAGTGACTTCCATAATTAAACTGACAATAATAGTGACCACACTTAACCCAGTCGCCCATCCCTCCGCCAGATTTACTAAAAAAGACTGAATTAGTATTACTATTAATGTAGCTGTTATGTATACTTTGCCAGTTTGCTCGGCTCGCTTGACTAGTTCTGCTTCTCCCCATTCCTGAGCTATTCCCGTCATAAACTTTAAAAGGTAAAATACTAATACAAGCTTTAAGATACCTAGACCCGTCATATATGTAGGCCATATTGAATAAGGTGAGACAACTTCATCTGGTGTATTCTGGACAAAAATAGTAGGAATCGATATGAACAAAAGAGCCAGTGCCATTGTTTTTACCTTATATCTGTCACCTAAAGCATTCTTCTCCACTTCCAGTGCGCTAACTCCTGAAAAAACAAGAAAATACCCAAGTGGGTCAGGCAAAATATCAATCACAACAATATGAATCTCCAACAATATAAGCAATAGACCCCAGAAGATTTTTCGAAAAGAAGATTGCATCATTCTTTTTCACCCTCTTTCTCAGCGATCAACTGTTCTATAGCGCGCTGAGTTACATAAGGATGATCGATAATACCCGCATAGCTAACAAACGACTCCCCAGATTCCGTTGTTCCAGTTATTTTAGAAGCTAACTCAAGAAAACTAGTACGATTCGGATTTAGGAACACATTCAAACTTAATCTTTCATCTGTCTCCATCTTAAATGGAAATTCTACATTCTTAAGCAATATGCCCGGAGTATTTTCCCAGTCTACTGACTGTTCCTCAAACCCACTCGGTATATCCTCCCCATCCTCAAGTTCCTTCCGCAACTCTATATCGTCAATATCTACCTTTGCTTTGAAAACATCTGATATTTCATTCGCGAAAGGCACTGAAATGTCTTCTACAGTCAATGGCTTTAAACTAACAAATACACTCTTGCTTTGACCATCATTGCTACCTGAACCCATCCGTTGTTCGAGAATTTCAGGAGTAGAATCATTTATAAGCAAAGCAACTTTCCCAATATTCGCAGTCATCATTTCTTGATTATCAAAATACACTTCCATATTTTCAAATGTCCATCTATCCCCTGGCATCCCCGTCGCGAAAGCCTCCGGGTGAATCCCCACGGTAACAGACTTTAGATAATAATGACGGAATTCCTGCTCTACATGATGGATTGGTTCACTGGTCCCAAAGAATTCGTAGTCAAAGCCGCCAGAATCCACATACACTTCCGCACCATCAATATAGACGTCAACTACATCAACATTGTCATATTTATTCGTTAAATAGTAAAAAGTTAGCTGAATCCCTTCTGATTCATAATAGTTCGTATCCGTTACTTCCTCATCTTCGTTTCGAATAGGCAGTGCTTGTTCATAAAAATGTTTCATAAATATCGGTTCATCAAGTTGCTTAGATTCGAAATACAGGTAATTCCCACCCCAACTAAGGACCACGAGCAACAATCCGATCCACAAATACCTTTCTTTCAAGTTGTTCCCTCCTCAGACCTTTCCATGCGACAATTATACCATTATTTAACAATGCCAAAGGGGATATTTTAATGCTCGCTATACCTCAAATTCACACCTTTCTTATAAAAAAATAGAGCAGCCTTCAAAGCTACTCTATTGTCATTTTTAAAATTTATATTTCTTAATCAGGCTTTGTAGATCGTCAGCCATTTCTGCTAAAGATTTGGCAGATAGAGAGATTTCCTCCATCGATGCCAGTTGTTCTTCGGTTGATGCTGCCACTTCCTCCGAAGTCGCTGCATTGCTTTTCGCGGTATCAGCAATTTCCATAACCGTAACGTCTACTTCCTGTAAGCCCGCAGACATTTGCTGAGCCGTTGAAGAAATGTTCTCCATTTGCGGAATAATGTCTCTCATACTTATTAAAATCTCATTGAATCGACGAATGGCTTCTTTCGATACATCAAGACCGTCATTCACATCATTAGTAACTTGATTCATCTTCTTCACTGTTGCAACAGTATCCTTTTGAATCGCCTGAATGATTTCAGCAATTTGCTTTGCTGAAGCCTGAGATTGCTCCGCTAATTTTCTTACCGAATCAGCCACGACTGCAAATCCTTTTCCAGCCTCGCCAGCACGTGCTGCTTCAATCGCTGCATTTAAGGCAAGCAGATTCGTTTCATCCGAGATTCCCGTAATGACTTCAAGAATGGAGCCAATTTCATTTGAACGTTTCGCTAATAGTTGAATAATTTCGTTCGACTCTTGGACAGATAAAGAAATAGATTCCATTTGGCTTACCGTTTTGCTCACCGATTGACCGCCTTCTTCTGCCTTGTCTGTTGTTTCCTTTGTTAAATCGGTCACAACAAGTGCACTTTTGGCAATCAGCATCGAACCTTGAGAGACTTCATTGATGGCCGCTACTGACTCATCAATACTATGCGTTTGTTTTTCTGCACCACTTGCTACCTCTACAATTGCAGATGCTACCTGCTCCGTTGCTTGGCTAGTTTGCTCAGCACTTGCCGTTAATTCATCTGATGACGCCGCAAGTTGAACAGAATTGTCTTGAATCTTACTTAATAGATCGCGAAGATTCCCTTGCATCTCACTAAAGGAACGACTTAACTGGCCAATCTCATCCTTTGCGCTAGAATCGATTGTTTTCGTAAGATCACCTTCGCCAATTTCTTTAGCAGTCTGCTGCAAACCATTTAATCGTTTCTTAATCGAACGGACAAGCAAGATCACAATGATTGCTCCGATTAAAAAGGAAATTCCCATAACAATCAGGTTTGTCGTGATAATCGGTTGAGCAGTTTCCCTTACTTCCTGAGTAAAGAAAGTTCCTCCAATTTTCCAACCGGTAATTTCATTCGTAACAAAGGCCATTTCTTTTTCGTCACCTTTGAACGAATAGCTAAAGTCCCCTGACTCTTCCTTATAAAGATTGTCAAAAAACTTTTCTTCCGCTGGTGCACCAACTTCTACATTTGGAGCAACAACATAGTTTTTATTTTGATCGAGTAAAATCGCATAACCTTTTTTACCAATAACAACATCTTTCGTCACTTCCTGAAGCTCCGTGATGTTCAAATCGATCCCGAATACACCCGATCCATCACCGATCGACTGTGAAACGGTCACAACCATATCACCAGTACCTGCATCCACATAGGGACTGCTTACGATTGCTTGGCCTTTTTTTGATTCAGCATCCGTAAACCACTGACGACCTGTTGGATCAAAGTCTGCAGGCAATTCGAGCTCTGGATATGTAATCATCCGTCCATCGGATGTCCCAACATAAACAGTTTGAACTTCTGGATGAAGCCCAATGTACTGCTTTAGCTTTTGTACAATTGCAGAACTCTCACTTCCATCTCCATAAGTATCAGAAGTAATGGTTTCTGAAAAAAAGTTCGCATCATGTACTTTAGGAGCAAATGTATGATCAAGATTCGAGTTCAATAATGAAACGCTACTCTTTGCCCCTTCTAATAATTCATTTCCTAACTCTTTTTCCGCGCTTGAAAAAGCAAAAAAACTGACAATAAACGTAGGGATTACTAGCATAATTGCAAAAGTAACATATAACTTCACCGCTAAGCTCATTCTAAATTTAGGAATGAATTTTTTCATATACCTTCTTGCCTCTTTCTTTAGTAAAATAGTTGTGTTTTACTGTATATCGACAGAAAACGAGCGATTTCAACAGGAAATTATTCCTAAATATTGAAACCTTTTTTACAAAATTCCGTATATCGATTAAAGAGAGGTGTTCATGGTGCATAGAAAAATTTTTTCCGCAATTTTCGTTAGTCTTTTGACTGTCGTATTCTTGTTTCCAATCACGAGCTTGGCTGCTGACTTTTCGATCACCCAAGTGAGAATCGATGCTTTTTTACAAGAGAATGGGAACGTCGAAGTTCAGGAAACCCATACGTACTCCTTTGATGGAGATTTTAACGGGATTACTAGAGAAATTATTCCGAAAAAAGGTACGAGTATTTCAAAGCTCAAGGCAAGTGAGAACGGGAAATCGTTGAAAGTGGAAAAAGAAGACGATTTATACAAGATTTATCGTAAAGGCGAAGATGAATTAATTACCGTTGATCTAGCGTATACAATCAAAAACGGGATCGATAAATACGCCGATGTAGCGGAATTTTATTGGCCATTTTTCGATGACCGGAATGAATCCCCCTATGGAAATATGACCATCGTTGTTCATCCACCTAGCGAGACTTCCGATGTGATTGCCTATGGGGAAGATGAAGCCTTTGATACAGAGATGGTCCAAAACGACGGTTCAGTGATTTTTCAACTAGGTGAAGTTCCAGAAGGTGAAAATGGAGATATACGTGTCGCATACGACGCTACCCTTTTTCCTAGCGCGAATATTGCTGCCGATAAAAATATGAAGGATTCGATATTACAGGACAGACAGGAGCTTTATGAAAAAGCCGCTGCACGTGCAGAAATGAGAGAAACTCTTGGTGGCGTTTCTTTCGTCGTAGTCATGGTATTTACGGGGATCCTGTTGCTGTTTGGAATTGTGGCTTACATGCGAGCAAAGGCAAGAGAATTAGAGGTCGAACGAAGAAGCGGGCAATCTTCTCTCATTCCGAAGGAAGAATTGAGCATGCCGGCAACACTCTATTTTATTAAGGGCCTTCTTCCTGCTGATGCGATAGCAGCTGCACTCCTTGATTTGGTGCGAAAAGGTTATGTTAAAAAGTTAGAGGATGACCGTTTTCGATTCGTAAGCTCGGCTCGTGCCTTAGAACATGAGCAAATGCTACTCGAATTTCTATTTGACGAAATTGGTTCTGGCGGAGAATTTAGTTTTTCGGATTTAAAAGCCTACACAAAAAGAAAGAGTAATCATGAGAAATACCACACGAAAATGACGCAGTGGCAGCAGGCTGTCCAGCAAGAAGTAAAAGAAAGAAGTTTGTTTGAAAAGAACGGAAAGCTTCGTTGGCTGTTTGCCATTTTCGGTATCCTCTTGTTTGGTTTTGGAATTTATGTGTTAGTGTACGAACTATTTGGGTGGTTCTTCGCATGCTTTGGATTATTTGTGGCTTATATAATCTTAGCTCTCGTTTATCGGCCAAAGACAACGGAAGGCCTACAGATTATGACCGGCTGGCGATTGATGAAGGAGCGATTAGAAAGCCTTTCGACGAAGGAATGGGAAGACTTATCTACAGATGAGCAAATGCGTGGCTATATTTTTGGAATCGGGATGAATGATAAAAAGGTTATCGCTCGGAACAAAGAGCTGATTCAATCATTCCAGCGTCCTGCTCATCACAATCAGGACGATTGGATCGTTTTCAATTCGTTATTTCTTATTGGCCCACTGGCCTCTTCTCATTTTCAATCAGCCGATCGGACCATACAATCTACCGTAAACACCACATCAAGTACAACTGGTGGAGGCGGCGGTGTTGGTGGCGGTGGCGGAGGTTCAGGTGCTTTCTAAAGCAAAAAAGGTTAATCAGCCATTTGCGGCATGATTAACCTTTTCTCTTTTTAGCGAATTGTTTTTAAAGCTTTACCCCAAGCGTTAACTTGGTCAAGCATTAAGTTTACGTTATCTAAGTGCATATCCTGCGGCTTGAAAGTTGAGAAGTTTTCAAAGTCAGTGAATAAAGATAATGTTGGATGTGTACGAACGTCCGCAATCATTAATTCTCCCATGATGCCACGTAGGTGTTCTGCTGCACGAGCTCCACCAGTTGAACCATAGCTGACAATACCAGCAGATTTGTTGTTCCAAGCTTCGCGAGCATAGTCAAGAGCATTTTTAAGAGCTCCAGTAATACTGTGGTTGTATTCCTGAACGATGAATACAAATCCATCTAGGCTAGCTAATTTTTCGTTCCAAGCAGCTGCGCCTGGTGCTTCACCTTCACCTAATAAAGGTAATTTATATTCAGCGATATCAACGATCTCATAATTTGCATCTCCACGCTTGTCAGCGATTGATTTTACCCATTCTCCAACTTGTGGACTTACGCGTCCGTCACGTGTACTACCTAAGATAATCCCGATGTTTAGTTTTTCAGTCATTACTTCTTCCTCCTTAGTTGTTTTCTTAAAAAGTTTGTCTAAGAAACCCATGTTACTGCACCACCAGTTTTACTTTATTAGAATGAATTATTCGGTAAAATTCCATACAAATTAGATAATGGAATTTTAACTCATACTAAGAAAAACTTTTGATGAACAGTTAGTTTCTTAATATGAATAATTTATATGTATAAGATAACAAAATCCACTATGGAATGTCAAACATTTTTTTGGTAATATAGAACTAAGTTTTCTATTATGAAACGGTTGGGGGTGTTAAGGTGGATATTGGGTCGAAGATTCGCGCCATCCGAAACAGAAAAAAAATTACAATTGCGCAAATGTGTGAAGCAACAGGACTATCTAAGGGATTTATCAGCAATGTGGAAAACAACAACACTTCTCCATCGATCAGCACATTGCAAACGATTGCCAATTTTTTGGAAGTACCTTTGCCGTATTTGTTGTTAGAAAAAAAAGAGCAGCTACAAGTCGTACGTAAAAATGAAAGAACTCAATCCTTCGATAAGGATTCAAAAATAGAGCTCGTCGGTTCGATTGGCAGTTTGAAAATGAACATGTTAGAGCTTCCACCTGGTGCGACCATGGAAAATTCAGATGCACAGGCAGGACAAGAATGCCATTTGGTCTTGCAGGGAAAAGTCATTGCTGAACAAGGAGAAGAATCCGTGGTATTAGAAGAAGGAGATTCTTTTTGCTGTAACACGTGCGTTCCGCATAAAGTGAAAAATATCGGTGAGGAGAAAGCAGTTGTGCTGGTCGCCGGTCGTAAGGAAATGGAAATGAAATAAGGAATTTGATGCACCGTCCCAGTTATGGGGCGGTTTTTGTTGTTTTGGAGGTCTTGTAGTTGTATGTGTGGGCCGTATTTCAGCTGTTTTTGTTGTTTTTGTAGGTTATTTGGGTTGCTTGACTTGCTTGGCGACCATATATCGGCGGTTATTCGATATTATCGGCGAAAACTGAAATATATCAGCGGTTTTCGGGTTTTATCGGCGAAAATCCAGATATATCGGCGAAAAATCAATTATATCGGCGAAACGCCTTAGCCTGCTGTCCCTCCCAAAACAGGATATCGGTCTTTATAAATTTTTATCGGTCTTCGTTGCAATATTTCGGTCTTCAATTAAATATTTCGGTCTTCAGCACAATATATCGGTCTAACGCAAAATGGGTCCTCGAAATAACACATAATAAAAGCCCTACTTGTTGGGAAGATTACTCCTATATGAAGATTTGAGGAGGCAGAGAAAGTGACCAAGAAATATCGTATATTTTTCATCCTGCTATTATGCTTCGGACTTACCTTTTTAACTAGTTGCGGAAACAACCAAAACGATGAAACTAAAAAAGAGGAAACAACAGATAAAGGAGACGACCTCCTATCCAAGGTAAAAGATGAAGGAAAATTATTAATTGGAACAGAAGGTACCTACCCTCCTTTTACCTTCCATGATGATAAAGGAGACCTTACTGGGTTCGATGTGGAAATTGCTAGAGAAGTCGCGAAAAGACTCGACGTGGAACCTGAATTTTTAGAAACCCAATGGGACGCCATATTTGCCGGTCTTGATGCAAAGCGATTTGATATGATCGCCAATCAAGTTGGGATTCGCGAGGATCGCCAAGAAAAATATGATTTTTCCGACCCTTATATTACTTCAGCAGCGGTTTTAGTCGTCACAAAGGATAACGAAGACATCAAAAGTTTCGAGGATATTAAGGGATTAAAATCAGCCCAGTCGTTAACAAGCAATTATGGTGACATTGCGAAACAATATGAAGCAGAACTTGTCGGTGTGGAAGGCTTTAACCAAGCTATTGAGCTCCTGAACTCTGGTCGTGTAGACGTCACGATTAATGACAAATTGACCGTACTCGATTATTTGAAGCAACGACCTGATGCCAATGTAAAAATCGCGGCCACACACGATGATGCTTCGCAAAGTGGCCTCATGTTCAGAAAAAATAGTGATACCCTCGTAGAAGAAGTCAACAAGGCCCTGAAGGAAATGATTGATGACGGGACTTATCTAAAAATTTCTGAGAAATGGTTTGGTGAAGATGTACTTAAATAGCATTATCTCGGATCCAGAAAGACTAGAACGACTAATCGATATCGCTCAAAGTTCCCTCCTGCCGATGCTGGAGGGGGCTATTTTATATACGATTCCCCTCACCCTCATTACCTTTGTATTGGGACTCATTTTAGCCGTGTTAACAGCTTTAGCACGCATTTCGAAGATTAAAATTCTACAATTTATCGCGCGAATTTATATTTCAGCCATCCGAGGCACACCGCTATTAGTGCAATTATTCATCATCTTTTACGGCTTGCCAACACTTGGGTTAACGATTGACCCCTTCCCTTCAGCGGTCATTGGCTTTTCATTAAATATCGGTGCCTATGCTTCGGAAATCATTCGTGCAGCGATTTTATCCATACCGAAAGGGCAATGGGAGGCGGGATATTCAATCGGCATGTCCTACACCCAAGCGATGAGGCGAATCATTTTACCACAAGCATCAAGAGTTTCCGTCCCACCCCTTTCAAACACATTTATTAGTCTGGTAAAAGATACATCTCTCGCATCGCTTATTCTAGTCACAGAAATGTTCAGGCGCGCGCAGGAAATTGCTGCTACCAACTACGAGTTCTTGCTATTGTATACGGAAGCAGCCATTCTTTACTGGATCATATGCTTCATCTTATCGATTGGCCAAGGACGATTAGAAGCGCGACTCGATCGATACACCGCAAATTAAGGAGTTTATAAGATGATTTCCATTCAAGGTCTAACCAAAAGCTTCGATCAATTAGAAGTATTAAAAGGAATTGATCTTTCCGTTGAAAAAGGCCAAGTAGTCGTTGTGATCGGCCCTTCTGGTTCTGGTAAAACAACATTGCTACGATGCTTAAATATTCTAGAAGTGCCGACAAATGGAGTTGTCTCGATTGGGGAGAAAATACTCGACTTTTCGCGACACGTTTCCAATAAAGAGATTGTTGAGTTCAGAAGGCAAACAGGTATGGTGTTTCAAAGCTACAACCTTTTTCCTCATAAAACAGCTTTGGAAAACGTGATGGAAGGACCGCTTGTAGTGAAAAAAGAAGGTCGAGAAGCGGTTCGAAAAAAAGCTGAAGCCCTACTATCGAAAGTTGGTCTTGGCGATAAGATCGACTATTACCCTTTTCAGTTATCTGGCGGGCAACAGCAGCGTGTTGGAATCGCTCGTGCCTTAGCGATGGAACCGAATGTCCTACTGTTTGACGAACCGACATCAGCACTCGACCCGGAACTTGTCGGCGAAGTACTAAAAGTCATGAAGGACCTTGCTAAAGAAGGCATGACGATGGTTGTCGTAACTCATGAAATGCGCTTTGCCAAGGAAGTGGCGAATGAGGTCATTTTTATGGAGGATGGCGTAGTCGTTGAAAAAGGCGAGCCTGAGGAAATTTTTGTTGCACCAAAGGAAGAACGAACACGTCAATTTTTAAGAATGATCCAATAATAGGTAAGAGAATGGGAGGCACGATCGTCGATTTTAGCAAGTGTACTTCCTCTCCTCCTCAACCTTCACACCAATCTCATTTTTCTGCATTCAGTGTGGCAAACATGCAGAAATGCGGATATTCGTGCGTATTATTACTAATGAGAACTACTTGAATAGAGAGAACTCTAAACCCAAACAAAAAAATCCGCCTCAAAGTCTGAGACAGATCACTTCATTGGAGAAAGTTCGCTCTCCGTTACCCATTTATGATTTTTCACTACTTGCCCATCAGCAGTTGTGAAATCGATCATGTACACTGTCGTATCTTCTGCTGTATCGATCGTCACCGTTGCATCTGCCATTCCTTCCATATGAGAAGCGTCTGTTTTCGCCTCTTCACCTGGCGCAAGCAGCTCATCCCCAGCATCGAGCAGCTCTTCATGAATAACCCATTTATGGTTATCGACCTTGTCACCGCCGTTTGTCGGTATATAAGAAATCGCATAGACAGTAGTGCTATAAGCCCCAACGATTTTCGCCTCTGCTCCCTTCATTCCTGCCATATGATCGGACTCAATAACAGCTTTACTTCCAACCTCGAATGTTGGATTTTCCGCTTCCTTCAATCCTTCTGGAACTTCTCCTGAGCTAGACATATCCATATGTTTATGGCCTGTTCCATCAGCATGTTCCCCGTTCTCAGCATCAGCAGTCTCTTCCGACTCTTCGGAACAAGCTGTTATTGGGAATAATAGTGCTCCTATCAACAAGAATAAACCTATCCGTTTTTTCTGCATAAAAAGTATTCCTCCTTTGGTAGTTAAGAATAGTTTTACCCAAAAATTGCAAAGCCGAACAAATGAGTAAAATGATTTTTTTCAAAAACGCTGCACCTTTTATTTTTTTATACTTTCTAGTATAATTAACTACAATATAGTCGTCGTTCAGTAGTGCTTGGCACTGCTTTTTATTTTACAAAGAATCGAGGTGTTTTTCTTGGCTGCAAAAATCACAACGAAAGAGCGAATCCTTGATTTGCTTAAAAGACAAGGCTCCGTCACAGTGAACGAACTCACCGACCATTTAAGCATTTCTCATATGGCAGTCAGAAAACATCTTGATAGCCTGCAAAAAGACAACATCATTTCATCGAAAGAAATCAAACAACCGATTGGAAGACCCCTTCAAATGTATCTCCTAACCGATACTGGGGACAACTTGTTCCCGAAAAATTACGAAGGTCTCACTCTCGAATTTTTAGAAGATATGAAAGAACTTTATGGAGAGGATTCCATTCAAAAATTATTCCAGAAACGGGAAGAACGTCTCACTACAGAATATACAAAAAGACTCGCGAAAAAGACAAATAAAGAAAAAATACATGAGATCGCTAATATCCAGAACGAAAAGGGATATATGGCAGATGTCACAGAAATTGATGCACAAACATTTGAATTGATTGAATATAATTGCCCGATTATGGCCGTAGCGAATGAATTTAAAACCGCGTGTCAATGCGAAACGAATTTATTTAAGAATGTCCTGGGTACGAAAGATGTTCGCCGTGTTAGCTGTAAAACCGACGGCAATGATCATTGTAAATTTCTCATTCAGGTCTAAAAATGGAACGGACGCTTATTAGAAGAACGGATAAGTGGCAATAATGAAGAAGTAACGAAATAGTGTGTTCAAGGGCGGTCGGCATCTCTTATTCTGAAACTTTTCGGCCAAATTTGCGAAAAGGGAAGGAGATGATGCCGATGTCAGTATATGAAGGCTTGACTCTCATGATCGGTTTTGCAAGCTTGGTCGTGTCTGTTGTAGCTTTGGCATATACTTTTTCTAGAAAAAAGTAAAACCGCCCTTTGAGCTTGCCAGCCTGGGCGGTTTTCTGTCCTAATCGCTGATCGCTTTTGAAGCGATACTATTTTGTTACAGGACCATTTGGTGTTACCAGCACCGAATGGTCTTTTTTATTATTATTTCTTTTTTTAAAGATAATATAACTTTATTTTGCAGCTGCAAAAAGCTTGTTCACTTCATCCCAGTTTACTACATTGAAGAATGCTTGAACGTAGTCAGGGCGTCTGTTTTGATAGTTAAGATAGTAAGCATGCTCCCAAACATCAAGACCAAGGATTGGAGTCTTGCCTTCCATTACTGGGCTATCTTGGTTTGGTGTGCTAGTAATTGCAAGTTGACCATTGTCAACAACTAACCAAGCCCAACCAGAACCGAAACGGCCTGCTGCAGCCTTTGCAAATTCAGCTTTGAACTCATCAA
Organism: Bacillus yapensis; assembly: GCF_005280205.1. GTDB lineage: Bacteria > Bacillota > Bacilli > Bacillales > Cytobacillaceae > Robertmurraya > Robertmurraya yapensis. The sequence goes on from NZ_SUND01000001.1 coordinate 352,697, forward strand.
AGCTACCGAATGCTGCGTTAATTGCTTCTGCTACTTCGCCTGTTGGATTTCCGCCACCTGCTGGTGAAAGAAGAGTCCAGAATAGGCTGTGGTTAGCATGACCGCCACCATTGTTACGTACAGCTGTACGGATGCTTTCAGGAACAGCATCAAGGTTCGCGATTAATTCCTCAATGCTCTTGCTTGCTAGATCGTCGTGACCTTCAAGTGCTGCATTTAAGTTGTTTACATAAGTTGCATGGTGACGATCGTGGTGGATCATCATTGTTGTTTCATCGATATGTGGCTCAAGTGCGTTGTTTGCATAAGGTAATGCTGGTAATTCGTATTTAGACATGTGAATTCCTCCCAATATGTAATGTTTACCTTTTCATTGTATTTTCTTTTGCGGACTTTTTCAACTAAAAAGTATAAAAACTAGAGATATTATGTTCATTAGGACAGAGTTCACTGGATTTTTATAAAAGTTGTCTTCATGGTTGGCTCATGCGGACAGCTTTCATCGGATTCTTGTAATAGTTGTCTTCATGGACGCTTCATGCGGACAGCTTTCATCCGATTCTTGTAATAGTTGTCTTCATGGACGCTTCATGCGGACAGCTTTCATCCGATTCTTGTAATAGTTGTCTTCATGGACGCTTCATGCGGACAACTTTCTCCGGTTTCTGATAATAGGTGTCTTCATGGACTCTCCATGCGGACAGCTTTCACTGGATCCTTGAGAAAGTGTCTTCATGAACTCTCCATGCGGACATTTTTCTCGGGTTTTCCCAAAACTGTGTCTTCATGAACACCAACTCCATCCGAACTTTAGAAAAATTGCTCCACGGCACTAAGCCTAAGGAGCAATTGTTAAATCTTATTTAAACAAATCCGAACTATGCGGGACATGCTTTTTCGCAGTTGGGTCCACATAATGCTTAGCTGCATTAATAGCAACAGGAGCTTCACCAAATCCACTTGCGATCAACTTCACTTTGCCTTCATACGTACAAATATCTCCTACAGCATAAACGCCTTCGATATTTGTTTCCATTTTGGAGTTAACGATAATGGAGTTTCTCTCAATATCGAGTCCCCATTCCTTAATCGGCCCTAATGCAGACACGAAACCATAATTGACGATAACCGCATCGACATCAAGCGTTTCCTTCTCTTCCGTCGTTACATGTTGCAACACAACTTGGTTGATTTGATTTTCGTCACCAATTAATTCAGCAGGAACATAAGGTGTCTTAATCTCAACCATTGAATTCTTAAGGTTTTCAACACTGTGTTCATGCGCACGGAATTTATCACGACGGTGCACAAGCGTTACTTTTTCAGCAATAGGTTCGAGCATCATAGCCCAGTCAACCGCAGAATCTCCCCCGCCGAAGACCACTACTTTTTTACCAGCAAAATGGTTCAAATCATTAATGAAGTAATGCAGATTCTTTCCTTCATACTGTGCCCCATTTTCAAGCTCAATTCGGCGCGGTTGGAATGCTCCAACGCCAGCTGTGATAATAACGGCCTTTGTGTAGTGCACCTCTTCGCCTGTCGTTAATTTAAAATTACCGTTTTCCTCTTTTTCTAACCCTTCGACAGTCTGTCCTAAAACAACTGTTTGTGAAAAAATAGACATTTGTTCCTTCAAGCGATCGACAAGCTCCTGAGCGCGGACCTTTGGAAATCCAGCTATATCGTAAATATATTTTTCCGGATATAAAGTAGACAATTGCCCACCTAGTTGTGGAAGACTCTCAATGATTTTCACAGAAAGCTGTCTCATACCTCCGTAAAATGCTGTGAACAGTCCCACTGGACCTCCACCAATAATCGTAATGTCGTATACTTTTTGATCTTCTTTCAAAACGCTTCCTCCTCTTGCTGCTTATGCAAAAATCGATAGTTCGATTTCAATTTGTTTTTTGATTAATTCAAGACATTCTTCGGCCGTTTTTGCAAAAATCTTTTTCCCATTCACGATAGCGTATGGCCGTTTTGCACACATACCACAGAAAGATAGACAGCTACTTTCAATCACTGCAACCTCCGGATATTCTTCTTCTAAAATCGCTTCAATATCAAGTGCCTTGATTAAGCTTGCATCACAAATGTCAACAATGACAATTCCCATAGCTGTTCCACCTCCTGGTTTTATAAAAAGTCTCAGCTCTTCGCTGTAATTGTTAGCTTAACAGACTCACCTTCCAGCCTCTCCAGAAATTCCATCATATCATACTCGTCAATAAAAAAATCGTTTACGTACTTTATACCCCTATGATAAGCTTGCGAACCTTCAAAATAGAAGATTTCAGCTTCCCCTTTAAATGAGGCATCCCCAACATGAAGCTCTATCTGCTTTCCATTATAATCACTAAGTGCTTTCGCAATCGGCACATTATCAATCTCCATCACATCAGAACCCTTGATCCGCCGTAATTGAATAACTCCTTCCAATACAAACATGTTGCTTCTCCTCTTATTTGTTTTTATACTAAAAAGTATAAAAAGTTAATACAAAAATTAAACCATGAATAGCGGATTTGTTCAATACCTATGTTAGTAATCTGCTTTTTCAGAATTCTGAGGGTTCCGATAAGAACGAATCGTTGTTTTTAAGGAAGCATAGCTTCCAATTGCCGAATACCCATAAAAGTAGCCCATGAATATACCTGCGACGAAATCTCCTCGATGGGCAAAAAAAATTGAGATACATAAACCGATGATAAGAGCCATTAATGGAACATATTTTTTCGGAACCTTAAGGAACAATTTAAGGACTTGGGTCAACACCATCACAATCGGAATGGCAATGACGGCGTCCCAAAAATTAGTATGTATGGTTGGAAAATTCATAGTTGATCACCGCCTAATTTTAGGCTCTCCCCATGCAAATCTATTTATTCTTCCTCTGATTTTCTACAGACAAAAAGAGTAGGAGGCTAACCTACTCTTTGCTATTATTTATCCTCTTTTTGCTTTTTTTCAGCTTTCTTGGCTACTTCCTTTGCTTTTTCTTCTGCCTTTTTTGCTTCTTCTTTTACCTTTTCCTCAGCCTTCTTTGCCGTTTCCTTTGCCTTCTCTTCAGCTTTTTTTGCTTCTTCTCTTACCTTTTCTTCCACTTTCTTTGCCTCTTCAAGTTGCTTCACTTCTTGTTTCTTTACAGTTGTAGCTTGTTTTTCCCCAGTTTGTACTTCATTAATAGTCTCTTCAGTTACTTTTACTACCTCATTGTTTATTTCCTCAACATCTCGAACTTCTTCTTCTTCAATTTTTTTCTTTTTCTTTCTTAATTCTTCTTCTAGCTTCGCCATTTCACGGTCTGCTTCTTCAGAAGTAACTTGTCCACTTGCCGCTTTTTCTTGAATGTTCTTCATTTTTTCAGCAAATCTACCATCAGCTTCCTCAATCTTTGCCACTTTCTTTTCAAGTTTTTCGAATGACTTTTGAATATTTTTTATGATGGCTTGTTGAGCTTTCGGATTTTCAATTTTCTCTAATACAACAAGTAGCGCGTCAATGTTATGAGCAAGTTTGTTTTCCACAAAATCTTCATTAAGAGCTTCTTCATCGCCTTCATTTTCTGTTACTAACTCTTCTGTACTTTCTTCTTCAGTAGTTGTTTCTTTTTCACCATCTATATTTTCACTAGCAAGATCTTGCATTGAAATGGCTTCTTTTAGAAGTTCCTCGGCCTCTTCATTCTTACCTTCAGAAATCAAAGCATTTGCTTCAGCAATACGTTCTGCCGCAAAATCTGCTAAAAGGCGAGCTTCTTTGTAATTATCTGTCGTAACAGCAAGTCTTACTTTTTCCATCATGATTTTTACAAAATAGAATAAGTCTCCAGGAATTAATGATGGTTCCTCTTCTTGACTATCTTCTTGGGTATCTGCATCTTTAGATTCTTCTGTTTCCTCTACTGCATCTTCAGTTCCTTCAATTACTTCTAGTCCAGTCTCTCCAGTCGTCGTTTCATCTTCCACTACCACATTTTCTTCAGTTTCAGTATCAGACACTTCTTCAACAGGAGTTACAGTCTCTTCTGTTTCTGTGATGCTAAGGTCTTCTTGCACAGTTGAATCCTCGTTAGCAAAAGCAGCAGGTGTTGTTATTGAAAAAACCAGTGCCGTTGTAAGAGTACCGCTAATGATAGACTTCTTTAAATTCCCATTCTTCATGTGTAATTTCCCCCTAATGGTTTGTACTAGAGTATTCGACTAAATCTGTCATTTTGCGTCCATAATTCTAAAAAAATATTATCTTTTTTTCTTAATGATTAACATGCTAAATAATTTCCAAGTCCTGATCAGTACCCATTATGATAGAGAAATCTTATCGTTTTTGATTATTATTAAAGAGGTGATTTATGCGATACTTATGTTAAAGACCGTCGATTGAACGTTAAAACAGCTATCTATGTGCTTATTATCTTGTCTTCGAGTTCTTTTCACACTATTTTATAATACCTAATTAATGATTCATTTTTTTAGTTGCAAAAGTAATTAAGTTTGAAAATATAGAAGAGTATTTGTAAGAAAGGGTGAGAGGTTTGGAGAAACAAGAACATGTTTTAGTTGTTGGAGGCTTTGGCATGCTAAAAGGTGTGGTGGAATTTTTTATAGTGCAAGGTATGGCCGTCTCAGTCGTTGGTCGCACTCTTTCAAAAATGCAGAATCTAGCGCAAGAGTTTAAAAACCTACCTGGTACCATGAATCCTATAGCGATCGACTATACAAATACGGATGATTTCATTCGAGCGATTTCCCATGCCATTACACAGTATGGTCCCATTACCACATCGGTAAATTGGATTCACAGCACGGCTCCTCATGCTCCGCAAGCTTTATTGGAATTGCAAAATACGTCATCTCCAGATAGTACCTTTTTACGATTGCTTGGTAGTGCGTATGGAAACCCCGAAAAGAAATCAAATGACCAAGATTTCATGAAAAAGGCATACCCAAACATTCACTATAGGGAAGTTATTTTAGGATTTGTGTTAGAGGTTGCTTCTTCTCGTTGGCTCACCCATCAAGAAATTTGCCAGGGTGTTATTGAAACAATCGAAGATCCAGTTGCCCAGAAGATAATTGGAACTGTGTCTCCTTGGTCAAAGCGACCATAATTTGGCCATCCCAATAGAAAAACGGTAGCAACTTTGACTACCGTTTCCAAAATTAAGATCTACTTTTTACTACCGCGAGCCCAGAATACAACTGGAATTAGGATTAATGATAAAATCCCACCCGCGAGAGATAGTATTGGATAACTTGAATTTGCCACAATTATTCCAGACATGGCACCACCTGAAGCTCCGGATAAGGCGATTAATACGTCAACTGTACCTTGAGTTTTTGCGTTGGTTGAAGTTTCTGTGGAGTCAACGATGAGAGCAGTCCCACTTATTAAACCAAAATTCCAACCTAGTCCAAGTAAAGAAAGAGCTATGATTAGAAAAAACATAGAATCACCTGGTGCTATTGCGGAGATTAAACCTGCCAGTAATAACGTAACTCCAGAAGCAATCGCCATCCCAGTGCGACCAATTTTATCAACAAGGACTCCAGTAATCAATGAAGGAAGATACATTGAACCGATATGAAAGCCTATCACAAGACCTATCTCACCAAGGCCATGTCCATGATGTCTCATATGGACTGGTGTCATTGTCATAATGGCAACCATGACAATTTGAGTAAGCGCCATAATCGTTGCTCCTACGTAAATTCCTCTTTTGTTTCCTACCTGTTCGCCATTTGCAAATTGACCGTTTTGATTCAATTCTTGCTTATAGAACTCAATTGTTCTTGCAATAACTAATGGATCTGGACGAAGCATAACGAAAAGCACAAGCCCCGCTAAAATATATGCAGCTGCAGATAAAATGAATGGACCAGCTAGTGATGGAACACCAATAGCGAGAGCGAAATCCCCCATCACATTTACTAAGTTTGGACCAGCAACAGCACCAAATGTTGTAAAAACCATTGTAATACTAATGGCAGTGGCCCTTTGTTTATTATTTGCTAAATCCGTCCCTGCATAACGAGCTTGTAAATTTGTCGCCGTCCCTGCACCATAAATCAATAAAGAAGCAAACAGCAGAAAAGCACTATTAACCAAAGCTGCAATAATGACTCCTATTGCTCCAAGTCCACCAATCATAAATCCGACTGTTAAGCCTGTACGACGACCGTACTTTTGAGAAAACCTCCCAACAAACAGGGCAGCTCCTGCAGAGCCTAATGTGAATAGCGCTGAGGGAAGTCCAGCATAAGCATCAGTCCCAAGCATCTGCTGGGCTAACAGTGCGCCAACAGTAATTCCGGCTGCTAATCCTGCACCACCAAATATTTGTGAAATACTTACAATAAATAGCGTACGTTTATATAACTTTTTTTGATTTTCTTGTGAAACAGCATAACTTTGGCTTAAGTGATTAGGATTAGCCATTGTTGAATACCACGCATTCTAATGCCATCTTAATTCCCCCAAATTCATTTTATCTACCTATAAACATCTTCCAATCATTGACACCTTCCTCTAAACGAAAGGCATTAACACCATTAGCTCTTAATAATTCAACAGCTTCCACCGACATTAAACAATAACGACCTCGGCAATAGGCCACAACATCAACATTGCTAGGTATAGAAGAGAGTTTCTCTTTTAACTCCTCAATTGGCATAGAAACTGCACCAGGAATATGAGCCTCTTCGTATTCCTCTATTGGTCTCACATCCAGCAAAATAACTTCACCTTTGGCCATCCGTTCGTTTAGTTCTAAAAGTGATACCCCATCCATACCCAGATTAGCATTTAAGAATTCTTGTTTTATTTGTTGAATATGTGCAAACTGGTTTTCCGCCAAATTATGTAGCGAAGTTAAAAAATCCAAAATGGCTGAATCTGCGAGTTCGTAGATGACGTAATTCCCTTTCTTCTGAAACTTAACTAATTTTGAATTAGCAAGGGTTTGTAAATGTTGAGATACATTGGCCACAGACATGACAGTTGCTTTTGATAAAGCCTCCACCGATTTTGGACCTTGAGACAAAATATCAAGAATTTCTAATCGCTTCGGGCTAGAAAGACTTTTGCCTATTCTTGCAAACTCTTGATACAACAAATTTTTCAGATCACGTTCATTAATCATATGAAATCACCACTTTCACTATTCAAGTGTTTTATTGAATAGTTGAATTATAGCCGTGATTAGGATCTTTTTCAATCAAAGTTCCTTCGATATGACCAACAACAAAAAGCCGGGTATAGCAATTTATAAAAATTGTATACACCCGACTTTTCTTTTTCTTTACTCCCAGTTAACAGAAAAATAACCTTTTATATTATCCAAGGAATTCTCTTAGCAGCATCTTCCCGTTGAACCAATCATCGAAATCCCTTGGCCATTTCCACTAAGGTCGAGCATTAGGTCTTCCGTATTCGGCTCAATAATAGGGTCAATCGCTACCTTTATTTCATTAATAACAACGATAATATCATCTTCTTCTGGCTCATCCAGAGCCAGTCCTATCCTTGGCTCCCCTCAGCCAAAGCCATCAAAAAAGATACGAATGTTGTTAGCATTCTCTTTTTCGAACATTTTTTTAAATTCGTCACGTGCTGCGTCTGTGATAATCAAGTTCGTTTCCTCCTTTTGTTGAATCCTTCTTATTATACTAAAATATCCATCCAGATCTTCACTGCTGTAGCTAATATCAGCACACCCATGATCATTTGCAGGACCTTTGTATTTATTTTCTTCCCTGTATTCGCTCCTAGTGGAGAACCGATTAAGCTAGCTACTACAATGATGAGTGTCGAAAATATCTCAATATGGTCAGTGGAAATTTTACCAGCAATAGAACCGATTGATGAAATAAGCGTTATGGCTAGAGATGATGCGATCGTCATTCGAGTTGGAATTTTCAATACCGTTAGCATAATCGGCACTAAGAGAAATGCTCCACCTGCACCAACAATCCCCGCAGCAATTCCGACTATAAACGAAAGAATGACGGCAAGAGTTCTGTTAAAATCAACCTGTTCAAGAGGTAGATCATCTACGCCCATTTTCGGCATTAACATCATGACAACAGCGACAAGCGCTAAAATGCCATACACAATATTGATGACCGTATCCGTTAAGTGTGTCGAACCAAATCCGCCGATAAAACTTCCTATTAAAATACTAATTCCCATAAACGCAATTAATTTCATATTCAAATAACCACTTTTACGATAGGCAATCACACCACCAATGGTTGAAAAAAACACTTGAATGGCCGTAATGACCGAAACCTCATGCGCTGAAAAATGACCAACTCCCAAAGCCACTGGAATATATAATAGCATCGGAAAATTGATAATGGCTCCACCTATTCCAAGCATCCCCGAAATAAACGACCCGACAAACCCTATGAAAAAGAGCGTAATAGCAAGACTAATCTCCATTTTTCCACCTTCAATAAAAGCTTTCCCTATTTTTTAACCTTTTTTAATCCAAAATTTCAATACGCCATGTTCTTCTTCGTGCTGTATCAACTCATGTCCGCCTGATGCTGCCCATGCAGCAAGGTCATTCTTTGCCCCTTTATCGGTTGCATGAATTTCTATTTCTAATACCTGACCAGAATCAAGTTCTCCAATTACTTTTCGTGTCTTCACAATCGGCATCGGACAGGCTAAACCTTTGACATCTAATACTTTTGCAGAATCCATTCTAATCCCTCCTTCACTTACCGTACGGCACATCGGTTTGGGCCGATTTCCATTTCTCGTTGCTTATCTATATCTGGATTGATTTTTCCCATATTCGTTTCACGAATCTCTTGATAAGCATTTGGCTGAGGAGGTAAGTTTTCTGTGACGAGACTTCTAAATTTACTTTCATCCGCAATATTAAGACCATGATTTTTTTCAAAAAGAGTACCTAGCTTTTCAGAAACACTTCCATCTTCGTTCAATTCGTCAATGATCATAAAATGGGCAGGTAATACGATGAGTTCTCCTGATAATTCTTTATAGCGAGAATATAATGTTTCTCTTAAATCACTGACCCAATCCTCTGCTTTCCCAGCAAGGTCTGGTCTCCCAATCGAATCCACAAATAAAATATCACCGGATAATAAAAACTTTTGGTCGACTACAAAAGAAGTAGATCCGATTGTATGACCTGGTGAATACAGAGCTTGAATCTGAATGGTCGTATGACCAATACTAACATCATTTCCATCTTCTAGCGGACTATATTTAAACGTTACTTCTGTTGCATCTTTTGGAGGGAGCCAATACGTTGCACCCGTCTTTTGAGCAATCGAACGCCCGCCAGAAATATGGTCAGCGTGAAGATGTGTATCAAATACATGCTTGATGGTTGCGCCAATCCTTTTAGCAAAATCGATATAAACATCCGTCATACGCGTGGCATCAATAAGTGCAGCTTCACCGTTCGAAACGACCATGTAGGACAAGCAGCCTTTTCCAATCCGTACAAATTGATAAATTTGACCACCATCCGTTAAGTCGGCGATTTTTACAGGTTCTAGATGTTCACTCCAAGCCTTCATCCCACCTTCTAAATAAAAAACATTTAGGCCAGCTTCTGAAAGCATCTCTGCCACCATGACAGATGAACCTTCCTTAGCACAGGTTACTAAAATATTTTTATCAGCAGGAATTTCTCCAAGGATTTCTTCAACACCGTCAAGTAATTCAAAATAAGGAATATTTAAATACGAAAAATTCGCTCCTTCAATTTTCCAATCTTGAAAGTCACTCTGATTACGAACATCCAAAATAAATAATTCTTCTCTATTATATACTTTTTTTGTGACCTCTCCAGATGTCATGACATTTATCGTCACTTTACTACCCCCTATGGTATTTTCGAATTCAAAAAAAAATATTAGCTTTCTATCCCAGTTACTGTTCCCGTCCATTGACTCATGCCTGGTACCACATTTATGACCTGTGAAAAACCATTTTTCCCTAGCAATTGGCAAGCCAAATCACTACGATTCCCAGTTCGACAAATCACATAAATGTTCTTTTCTTTGCTAAGTTCTCCGATTCTTTCTTCTAGTTCACCCAAAGGAATGGAAATGGCCCCTGGAATATGGGTAAAGGCATATTCCGCGCTTTCCCTTACGTCTAGAATTGTGACATCTTCTCCAAGTCTCTGTTCGAGCTCTTCATTTTTCACGACATCTGGATGTTTTTTCTCGATTGACTCATCACTTGATGCCTTGCGGAGATAATGCTTCAGTACTCCTCCATCTTCAATCGTTCCTAAAAATTGATGTCCTGTACTTTCAGCCCATGCTTTCATATCCGCTTTTGAACCTCTGTCAGTTGCTTGAACCTCAAGCACCTGTCCAGCTTCTAAATTGTTCATCACTTTTTTCGTCTTCACAATCGGCATAGGACAAGCTAGTCCTTTTGCATCTAATACTTCGTTTGCTTTTACATTTTCCAAAATAATTCCTCCCCTAAGTAGGTATCTTTTTTTCGCAAAAATTATTCTACTTTTCCTTCCCAAGCTAGCATTCCACCAGTCATGTTGATAACATGAAAGCCATGAGATTCTAGAAATTGTGAAGCCTGACTACTTCTACCCCCTGAACGACATACAATCGTATACTCCGTCGATTTATTTAATTCATTCATTCGAAATTCCAGTAAGCTTAAAGGAATATTTACAGCCCCCGGTATTTTTCCAGACTTTACTTCAGCTACTTCACGTACATCGATCAAATTCAGTTTCTTGCCTTCTTCTAAAAATGTTTCTACTTCTTTTGCAGTCATTTCTTTCATCGTGTTTCCTCCTCAAATCACTAGATAAATAGATTCACATTTCCTTCTTGTGCATCTGCTAAGTACGCAGCCACACCTGCATATTCAATATTGTCTAAAAGTTCCTCTTCTTGTAGTCCTAATAAATCCATCGTCATCGTACAAGCTACCAATTTCACATCTTGTTCTTGCGCCATTTCAATCAATTGTGGAAGTGTCATAGCATTATGCTTCTTGATCACGTCCTTTATCATTTTTGGACCAAACCCTGCGAAATTCATTTTCGATAAGCCCATTTTATCTGCGCCTCTTGGCATCATTTTTCCAAACATTTTTTCCATAAAGCCTTTTTTCACAGGAATATTTTCTGCTTTTCGAAGAGCATTTAATCCCCAAAACGTGTGAAAAATAGTCACTTCATGATCATAAGCTGCCGCTCCATTCGCAATAATGTAAGCAGCCATCGCTTTATCGTAATCCCCACTAAATAAGATGATCGTTGTTTTCTTTTTTTCTGACATGATGTTTCCTCCTAATTTATACCCGCATGGGTATTCAAATAAATAAAAATAATTACCCCTAAGGGTATATAAAAATGCAAATAAAAAGAGGGTAGAACCCTTTTTTATCGGCTTTTCACTAGTAGATTTACAGCTTCTTTTACCAACTCTTCCATGCTCTTTTCGCCTTCAGATTCAGCTTTCTGAACACACTCAACTAAGTTGGAACTAACAATAACGCCAATGGTACGATCAATGCCTGATCTTACTGCAGATAGTTGAGTAATAACCTCTTTGCAGTCCTTATCCTCTTCCATCATTTTTAGAATCCCTCTTAGTTGACCTTCAATCCGTTTCACTCTATTCTTCATTTGGTCATTGTAATCCATCTTTTCACCCCTACTATTTACGTTACACTTTTATTCATTATATCAGCGATAATTACGATGTACAAAGCCAATAATAACAAAAGGGATATGATTTATAATATACCCCTATAGGTATATTGTCAACATTGCTTTTTAATTTGATGAAATCGAACGAAAGTATGCCACTCACTCACACTTCTTGGACATTCGCATAAAATAACTATTGAAAGAAACAATTTTCCTTATTATAATTCATATTAAACTGATAGGAATTAAAGTGTATGGAGGAATTTAGTGATGAATTTCATTAAAAACTTATTTATGGATAAATGCCCTCATTGCAATAAAGTATTGATGAATAGCACATCAAGCATACTCAATCCTATTGTAATTAAATCTTGTCCAGAAGGGCATTACGAAAAAGAGTATCATTCTGCATTGGAGACGGTTATTGAGAAACATAAGTATTAAAGAGGTTTTCCTAGGACAATTTTTTCACCATTTTAAAATTGACCAATATAACACCTCTGCGCTCATTCGCTTGCGATCGGACGACTTTGTAGTCGCGAGATTCAAAAAATGGCCTTGCTGTAATGCTCGCATCTGTATCAATTTCGTTCAGATTTAACTTTTTCGCCTCAGATTCTAATCTTTCCACTAATGCAGTTGCTATTCCCATTCCTTGATAATCCTTATGTACGAACAGTCGATCCAGATGTCCGTCTCTGGTTAAGTCACTAAATCCCACTACTTGATGATTGATCTTTGCAACGAAAGTAATATTTTTTCCCAAGGATACTTTCCAAGATTGCATTTTTACGTCCCTTTCATCCCTTGGTGCCCATGCATCTAATTGCTCTTGTGAGTAATCCTTCGCATTGACCGAATGAATCGTTTCATAAAACAAGGAAACAATCGCCTCACAATCCGATTCACGATATTTTAAAATCTCCAATCTGCTGCCTCCTTTCATTCATCCCGATTCTTAATTTGGTTGATATGGTGCTCCATATGATCAACATAATCTTGGATCAACCACTTTAAGGTCTTTAATTCGTTATCCCCTATATCACAAAGATTCATTAACTTCTCATCAGGAATATTGTTCACAATGTGAACGATTTGTTTATTCAATGCCTGAAAAAGATCGATGATTTCATTAACTGGGAGAGCCTGATAATTTTGCAGTGTGACCCATTGTTCTTGGTTATACGTTTGGATCACATACACCTCTTCTTCATATTGAATTTTGATAAACCTCTCCATATTATTAATGGTAGAATCGCAAAGATGTCCTAAGATTTCTTTTTTTGACCACTTATTTGGCAATGGTCGATTTGAAGCTTCCTCTTCAGACATTAATTTGAACTCTTTAGGTAAAACGTTGATCCAATGATTGATTCTTTCAACAACCGTTTTCATCTTCTCTTCTCCCCCTATCGTTAAACGCGCTCCAGCTTTTTAAATGGTTTTGGTGGCAGTTCAACACGGATGGAATCTCCAGGCTTTACTTCTCCACCATGGATAACAATTCCCATGACTCCTGCTTTTCTAACTAAATTGCCTTCAGCATCTTTATCTAAAACAGCTTTTAAGAGCCCATGTTTAAAATTATCGATTTGAGCACATGGGTTTCGTAACCCCGTTAATTTGACAATGGCACTCTGACCAACATACAAGAGTGTGTCCGTCGGCAGTTCAAGAAGATTAATTCCGACAGTAGTAATATTTTCACCCATTTGTCCAGGTTCGACCTTAAAACGCTCAGCTAATTCTTCGAACAATTCACTTTGAATCAAATGGACTTGCCTTAAATTCGGCTGGTTTGGATCCTGTGCCACTCTTGACCGATGTTTAACATTCACGCCGAAATGGGCATCCCCTTCAACCCCTAATCCTTTTACTAATTTTACCTTTTGTAGATTTTCTTTACTGAACGTATGTTTTTCACTTCGACTAACCGCGATGACTTTTCCTATGATTTCATTCAACTTTTTTTGCCCCCCCTTTCTCTAAAAGATTACTATTCTAGTTTCAGCTTTAATCCCTCATGTGTCGCCTTAAAACCCAAACTCTCATAAAAACGTAATGCATCAACTCTTTGCTTATCTGTTGTTAGTTGAACCAAGTGACAACCGCGATCCTTCGAACGTTGAATCGCCCATTTTATCAATTTCGTTCCTACTCCTTTACCACGTACTTGAGAGGATGTTCTCACTCCTTCAATCGTAGCTCTCCATCCACCTTGGTATGTAATGTAAGGGGTAAATGTAATCTGTTGCACACCAATTACTTCATTTCCCTGACAAGCGACTACCAATTCATTATTTGGATCCGATGTGATAGCATCAAATGCTTTTATGTAACTTTCCGGGAGAGGCTGTTCATAACGCTCACGATTCCTTCCCAATTCATCATCAGCAAGCATTTCAACAATCTTATCTAAATCTTGTTCATTCGCTAATCTAATTGTGATTTCAGTTTCCATGAAAGCTTCCTCCCAACTGTACATTATAGATATGATCCTATCTCACGAGGCAGAAGAAGTTAATTTCAATTTGTTTATAGTGGATCATAAGGATTTCTTATGCATTCATAGACGAGTGGCCGTTTGAAATCAATAAAGATTTGTAAATTCGTATATTTTTGCGAATTTCTCCTTTCATATATTCGTATTATTATCATCAATAACTTTTGGAGGGGGATGGATGAAAGCGATCATTAGTCCGAAATATGGTTCACCCGATGTCCTCGAATTAAAGGAGGTTGAAAAACCGGTACCGACAGAAAATCAAATGTTGGTCAAGATTCGAGCGGCTTCAATAAACTTTGGCAATCTTGTTCTTTTAAAAGGAGAACCCTATTTAGCTCGCTTTGCTTTCGGAATGCGGCGACCAAAATATCCGATTCCAGGTGGGGATATTGCTGGGATCGTCGAAGCTGTTGGTAAAAATGTTACGCAGTTTCGCATCGGAGATGAAGTGTTTGGAGATCTTTCTGCATGTGGATGGGGTAGTTTTGCTGAACACGCTACTGCTCCAGAACAAGCCTTAGCCTTGAAACCAGCCAATATCACGTTTGAAGAAGCAGCTGCCGCGCCGATGGCAGGTGTTACTGCCCTACAAGGATTACGTGATAAAGGCAAGATCCAGTCTGGCCAAAAAGTATTAATTAACGGTGCGTCTGGTGGCGTCGGTACATTCGCTGTACAGATCGCCAAATCAAGCGGAGCAGAAGTTACCGGTGTGTGTAGTACACGAAATATAAATATTTTACATTCACTCGGAGCAGACCATGTCATCGACTATACAAAAAAAAATTTCACTCAAAATGCAGAGAAGTATGACTTGATTCTTGGTGTCAATGGCTCCCACCCTATCTCAGCTTATAAACGATCACTAAAACCAAATGGGATCTTTGTTCATGTAGGCGGTACCGAAACTCAAATGTATCAAACTCTACTGCTCGGACCTTTTATTTCCATGACGAGTAATAAGAAAATGAGCAATCTGCTGCAGAAATCGAACCAAGAAGATCTCAATATTCTAAGAGAACTACTTGCAGATGGCAAAGTAAAATCGGTCATTGATAGACGGTATAAGCTTAATGAAGTTGCTGATGCCTTTAGGTATTTTGAAGAAGGGCATACCCAGGGGAAGGTCGTCATTACAATTAGTTGATTTTTTACATCGAACTCTCAAAAGTAAAAATCGAATGATTTAAATTCCCAATGCATAAATTTTTAATATCATTTACAAACAAAGGAGCTCGTCTATGTTTAATTCGACAAACAAAGAAGAGAATGATCAATCAGACCTCCCTTCTAGCCTTAGACTCGCACTAACGGTATCGTTCGTTGCTATCATTGAAGAATTTCTTGCATTGCTCTCGGTTCTAGATTCTATTGAAGAATATAAAATGGAAGTAGAAAACGAAAAAAAAGTTCAGGAAGAATTAGATGGGAAATTCAAAGAAATGCAACAACAAATCGACGAATTGACTAAGGAAGTAAATAGATTAAAGTATAGAAGAGGTGGCTTTTGATAACTGTAACCATTACATACATAAAACCCACAAAAAAACACAGCGCCCCAATTAAGGCGTTGTGTTTCTATAATTGTTATGCATCAAACCGCTGCCGTTCCCCACTTCTTCTCTTCCTGAACGAAGAGGATTCCTAATTCGTGATGATCGCCTTCATAGAGCGCTCTTTGAACGAAGCGGACTTGGCCATTGACGTCTAGTACCTCGAGTTTACAGTGAGCTCGATTTCGTTGGAGGGCTTCGTAGAAGGTTTGCTCATCGTGGACGAGCGTTCCGTTCACCTTTGTCACGAGTTCCCCAACCTGAAGCGCCATTTTACTCGCAGGTGAGCCTGGTAGCACACCTAGGATCATGACACCATGATTTTGTTTGGAAAAATAAAATGGTGAATCGTCATCTTTTATTCGTTGTCTTAATGTCAAAACTTCACGTCCAACAATGGCGATTGCCACAACCCCTATCGCTAAAATCGGTAGCCAGTAGCTTCCGACGGATAGAAGTGCCAAAAAGATACCCAACGCCACAACTTTTTTACCAAAAGCCTGGATAGCCACCTTTGGAAGCATGCCCTGTATTTGCTGATGGAATCCAACCGCAAATGGCACGAGAATCATTGAATAGCTTTCGGTTCCAATTGAAAATACCGGCCACCATTCAAATGGAGCCTGCAACGCCGTTCCTGGTATGAACAAGAACACGGGGACCATCCATAAACGCTTCACTTCATGCAATCCTACTCTTTGACCCCTTTTACTTTTCATTAGCTTAGGTGATGTCCCTTTTTTCCCATTAATAAGAATCAAGAGTCCCTCTCCGATGACTAATAAGGAAAGCAGTGCCGCGATTGAAGGAAAGATTTTCTCGTCTAATTGATGAAATGCATCACGGAATAATGGTACGGACCACTCTTCCCCTCCTGCAACTACCGTTAGGAAAAAGGCTAAGCCAACAACATAGACAGGTGCAATCAGGCGAGGTTTTGTTGTCGCGCTTAAAAGGATGGTGAGTACCGCCATAAAAAGAATCGTTGCGAACGGAATCGTGATACCCGCTGTGATGGTCACGATCGATATGCCAATCCCGATGACAATCCCCAATGGAAGTAGCTGTCTTAATTCAAAATAAGCATTCTCCGAGCGAACCGAGAAGTTTTTGCGCTCCCTTTTTACTCGTGAAACGCCTAATGCAGCCGCGATAAAAAAGCAATAATAAAATACCGGATGAAGAAAAAGCTTAAGCGTGCCCTTTAATAGTTCCAACAGCCAATCTAAACCCACATCTGCCACCTACCTTTATCTAAAATTCTATTAAAATGCTTCTAGCATCTCTATGTAAAATGGTTTCAATTTCTATTTTACCAAATGTTAGGCAGATTAGGCACCTATAAATAGAGTCATTTTTGATAGATTACGTAAATCATCCTTCCCTGCCATGTAAATCAACTTGTTCGAATAATTTCACCAATACTTCACATCCTATGTGAGTGTGAAGGAGGTGAACTTTTTGTCTACTCAATCAAATGGTGATAAGAAGAAGCAGAATGCAAGCAACATGACCAACCAGCAAGGATCAGGAACACAGTATCATAAGGAACATACCAATCCAGCTATGGGATACGGTGACATTGATCCGAATGCTGAACAGCAAAGCAATGTAACCGACAATACAGAGCACTAACATTCACGCCATTTTATATGGCGTTTTTTTCTTATATTATGCTCTGTAAAAGGTGGGTGTTGATTTTATCACATTGAAAAATAAGCGGATACATTCCGGCTAAATCAAGAAATTCACCTATTTTCATACAAGTAAGCGGAATTTTTTCGGTTACGCTATCCATTTTCATGATTTTAAGGATTTTTGGGTCATTTAAGCGGAAAATCTCCACCAATCTCATCTAATATTCATTAATTTTCAAAATAAACGGAATTTCTCCGGTTTAGTGGATACATCTGTCGAAAATCAAAAAATCAACAATGAACAATAAAAGAACATTCTATTATGAAGATGATTTCCGATCACCTCAAGAAACAAACAGATCGGTTTAAGATATAACGTTCTCATATTGTGAAATCTAAAAAACGCTTGACGAAAAAATTTGAGTTTTTCGTCAAGCGTTTTGAATTCAAGAGCACTCACCACGTTTTTTTAATACATTACACCTGTTCGGTAATGTGTTTTCTCAAACTCTTGCATATTTGGGTCAAAATACTCCTCATTAAAAGCAGCCACAAATTGGTCGTCTTTGATATAGCCAGCTCCCCAAGTTGGGTCCATCACAAGCCAGTTTCCGTCGACCTTCGCTTCGACCCAGGCGTGTTTGGATGGCCAGAACCCACCCATAGCCGTACCCTCTATGAATCTTGCTTCGATATTAGCCGCCCTTAGTAAGGCAATCGCCAAATAAGCATAGTCTTGGCAAACACCTGTTTTTTCCTCAAGCGTTTTAAGTGCACTATCATCCCATTCAAACTCATCGTTTTTCATTTTACTCACATCGTAAGAAATATTCTGTGCGACATAATCATAGATTGCTTTGGTTTTCTCTCGTACGGTGGCTTTTCCTTGTGTTATTTCCTCAGCTAGTTGGATAATTTTCGGATCGTCTGATTGTACACCTCTGGCTGGAAGCAAATCTCTTTTATCCTCACCCGTAGATTCGACCTCGAACTTCGCAAATCCAAAATAACGAAAACGATCGCTATTTTCCTCTATAATCTCTGGAACACTTACGGTAATTTCATAAGTCCCCGGTCCGAACCTTAAATAGAACGAATCATCGAAGGAGAAATCCTTAACTGGAATGACATCTAATGCCTCATCCTCCCCTTTTACCGAGGTAACATAAATATGAGTCGTTTCTTCCGCAAATTCAGCGTTCGGGTCAATTGAACCTTTGATATGATACTCTCCCTCAGAGATGACTCCACCAAATGTCGGTTCCTCCAAGGTAACTCCGCGCTCAATATAAACATCCGAGAATTCAATTGGCTTCATCAACTGTTCTGACTCGTTATCTACTAAAATATTTGTCCCAAGCTGATAATAATTTTCGCTTTCTGCATCTGGGACTAATACCTCTATCTCGTGCAGACCCTTTCCATAGAACAGCGGCACCTCATATTCAAATTTTCCATCCTTTATCGGTAAAAGATGCTTCCATTCCTCCGAATCCTTTGTCACACTCAGCATAACCGAGTCACCATTCGTCAGATTCGACGCCTCTCCTTTAAGTAGGAAAGTCTGGTTTTCTTTTACATAACTTGTTTTTAAGTCCAGTGATAACCCAGCTAAAATTCCAAACGGTGTGTAAGTGAGATCTCTTTGCTGCTCTGGATTAACGTTGATCACTTCAAAACTTGCTGTATCATAAAAATAATCCTCTGCGTCCGTACTTGGGAGCTGGACGGTTACTTGATAATCGCCTTCCCCGTTAAAAAAATGAATCGTTTGTTTAAAGGCTCCATCCTTAATCGGAGCATAATATTCATGCTCTGAACCGGCTGGACCTTCTTCATTCGATCGAATCTTAATCCATGCATAGTCTGCTTGTAGCTGACTAGCTTGTTCAATCTTCCCCTCAATCGTCACTTTTCCATTTGCCGCGAATTTTTGGTATTTGGGCTTACTGAGCGTAGCACCGATTTCCTCAGCGTATGAAGTCAATTCAAGAGGCAGAAGCTCAAGTTCGCTGTTTTTCTGTTCTACTAATTTTTCATATTTATTTTTCTCTGCTTCCTTTGCTTTTGTTTCGCTCTTATCCGCATTGCTACAGGCGACTAGAAGTATTACACAGCAAAGAAAACCAAACAGTTGCACTTTTCGTTTCATAGTCTCCTCCTTCAAAAGAACATCTTCCAGTATTTTCATTTTATAAGTTTTACGTTTTTTCTAGAGGAATAGTTTCTGAGACTTATGGACTCTTTTAGACCGCAATAAAAGTCCTGACTTTTGCATTTTGTTTGAAAGTTTTTCATTTCTCAACAGGATTAAACGAGTGCAGTCGCTGCCCTCCAAATAAGAAAAAATGCAGCCACAGAAAGACCAACATAAATAGTACTTTTTGTTTTTTTATTGCTTTTTTCATTAATTCCTGCAAAATCAACAGCAGTAAGTATACAAGCAATGAATATTAGTCCTAGAAATGTATACATATTCCCTCTCTGACCATCTAAATTAATTTCCCAATTTTCATCCATATTTCGAGCTAAATAGATCCCAAATATTAGCACTACTACACCTACGTAAGACCAAGTAATGATAGAGAATTTCTTTTTATTCAAATTTCCACCTCATATTTCCAATGTAGTGATTGAGGTTTAAGGGAATATAGACAGATTTCTTTTGTTGATTATTTATTTTTTATTCCAGATTTTACAAAAAAGAAATCAGTAAATTTCTTTTAAAATATTCCCATTAATAATCTCCATACAAGGAAGAATGTCGCAAGGGATAGTCCGCCATATATCATATTTATAGTAACTTTATTACTTTTATCCCTTACACCTGCTCCATCTATTGCAGTTAGTATTAATGCTATAAAAAATAAACCACCAAATAATACTAAGTTATATTTTTGATCTTGGAAATCTATCATCCAATTTTCATCCATCACTTGGCTTGCATACAATACAAATATAACAATGACTACAAGATAATAAGTGTAAGTAATAATTGTAAAGTGTTTCTTTTTCAACTTCTCACCTCATTATTTGTTACATTCTAATTTAAGGGTTGAGGGTTTACACCCCCACCCATAGGATTTTTAACAGGATTTTTTTCAATTCGATCCGTTGGATTATTTGTAGGATTGTCAGACGGAATATCTGAATCTGGTGTATTTTTTTCCATCTGAGCATCCGTAGGTTCAGTTGGTTTTGGTGTTGGCTTTTCTGAAGGTTTATTTGGTGCATTATTTTCATTACTAGGTAGACCATCATTTATTAGATTCTTTATCTGTTCCTCAATGCCTTTTGTGATACTATCTTCAAGGATGCCAGTAGGTTCTTTAATAAATCTATCAAATATACTCCCAATAATAGGTGACAATAATTTAACAGATAAAAATGCCGTAAGTGATCCTGCAACAAAGTTCTGCCAGTTAAGAAAGTCGCCCGTTTTAAAACCTTCAGCAATCATGTTCTCAAATCCACCATATATCCCTAGAACTGTTACTAATGAACCACTTAATATTAACCCCGGAACTATAATTGGTCCTAATAATGCCCCAGTAATACCTCCAGCAACGGTATCAACTAAAAGACTTTTAACAGAAAACGCTTCTCCATTTGCCCACAATTTAATTATCTGCAATGTTAAATTTGATACAGCACCTGCCGCTGACCCAATTCCTAAACCTTTTAATATTCTCCCCAAAACACCAGACCGAGTATATGCTGTACCAATTTGCCCCCAAGCAGGCAAACCCTTAAACCAACGCCAACTCGAAACGGCTTTCCCTCGAATCCATGGATAGGCAGCTGTTTTCATCCAGCTCCAAGCAGCACTCCCTCGTCCAACCACCCAAGGGACGGCCGTTCCCTTAATCCATGACCAAGCAGCCGGCCCTGCCGTGTGTCTTAACCATGTCCAGCCTGCGGCAAATGCGCCAGTTGTCATTCCGAAATAACCGACAAGTCCGCCTACTAAGGAAGCTCCCAAGGCGCCGAAGAAATTATAATCTTCTCCTGCTAACCACTGATATAAGAAACCAACCCCGATTGCAAGACCAGCAACAACCACAATTACGGCTATAGCTGGCAAACTTCCAACAATCAAGAAAGCACCACCGATGATGATCACTGTTGCTAATAAACCTGCTGCTATCGTTTGGACCCATTCATTCTCCTGAATCCAATCCCAGGCATCCGAGAAAAATTCTCCGATCGAGCTGCCGACATCTTTGAACCAATCTCCAATGTCACCTCCGACATCAGAGATCCAGTCCTTCGTACTATCCCAGGCATCTGATGACCAATCGAGAAATTCATTCCACTGATCCCCAATGGAGTCACCAATGTCTTCGATAAGGTCAATCCCTTTATTACCAATATCTTTTACTTTGTTCCACGCCTTTTTCCACCAAGGAACATTTTCTCCCCCGCCACCGACGGATTCTCCCTTGCCATCGGATATATCTGTTTCGTGAATATTCTGACCATCAGTTTGTATATCTTCTACATTAGCATAAATTGGATGTACTAAAAATGCCTGTAGATAAAGGACTGTAATCATACATATGAAAAATCCAACCCATTTTTCCTTTTGAGGCATCCCTTTTCCTCCTTCACCATCCTTAAAGATTTAGTTGCAAGAAATCGTATAACCTTCCGGATCCCCAATTATCGCTGAGGATTCAGATGTTATCGCAGGAACCTCCCCATCTGGAACAGTGGTGAATTTCCCCCTTCGGTCCGTTTCAACATAGATTCGAAAATCCTCTGGGATAAAAGTAAATTCCGATACGTGATCGTTTTGATTCTTCTCTGCGTATTCTTCTGCTTCTTCTCTGGCGTCCTCTAAATGATTGCGAACAACTTTACAGGACATATCATTGACCTCATCATCATCAAAGAAAAATTTCATAGCTGTCATAGCCTTTACCTTGGCAGAATGATTAAGGAGCCATGCCCTTACATCCCCTGGCATACTCTTTCCCATCATTGCTTCTTTCATATCCACAAACAAATCTAAGAGTTCCTCAGTAGAAGGTGGATCTGGTGGAGGCGTTTCCTCATCGCCATCTTCCTCTCCCTCCTCTTCTTCCAAATCCTCCAAAGCTTCTTCTAAAAATTTCTCCCATTCCTCCCCAAGCTTATCAAGCTCCTCCTGGGTTTTCGTCTGTAATTCGTCTTTCATATAATCATTTGCTGTTTTCGCAGCTGCAATCGCGGCCGCATCGGCCCCGGTTTGCGTGACCCTTTTATTAATAAAGACATTGGAAAAATCAAAAAAGAGCAAGCCAAAAAAGATGGCAGCTAGAACCATGCCGACCATGATCAGGAGAGTCCCGCTGCCTTGTTCATTTTTTAAATAGGATTTCAGTTTATTAGTTTTCATCGGTATCATCCTCCATAGGCATGACCGCATCGACTGTATAAGTAAATTCCATGTCACCAATCAAGGGGAGCTTAACTATCGGAGCTGTGATCTTCACAAATACATGGGCGTCTACCGTTCCCGGTCCACCTGACACCTCTACTTTTATCCCAGATGCAGACCTTTCCGCAACCGCCCTCCAATCAGGATCATGTATGGCCGCAGCTCTTGCCCCATCTCTGGCAGCAGATTCACCGACTACTAACGAAAAAGCAATAAGACCAATTTGCCAAATTATTAGGATGGAGAGAATGATTAAAGGGAACATCGCGACAAACTCAATCGCCTGCGAGCCTCGTTCATTTTTAATATATCTTTTAAAAATCCCCTTCAACGACATCACCTCATCCTTTGCCCATACTATCCTTATAGTCCTTCAATCATTTCTTTCAATTTCCTAATAATCGTTTTACCTAAAGAGGTATCACCATCTAACCCTGCTGCAATGACACCCATAATCGCTAATACTACAAGACCAAGTGCCACCCACTCTAAGGCTTGTGCCCCCTTTTCATTGTTTACATAGCGTGCATACACAGAATTCATTTTGTTCCAAGCTTTCTTCATCAACATGTTCATCCTCCTAATATCGTAAAATTTGTTTTAAACGCCTATTGTTTATTTTCTTACGAAAAAACTTATGGTTTTTTCGTAAGTGTTTTCGACAGACGTACCCACCACATAACCGGAGAAATTCCGTTTATTTCGAAAAATGAATGAAGATTAAGTGAAATTGGCGGAGATTTTCCGCTTAAATAACCTAAACAGCCTTTAAATCATGAAAATGGATAGCTTAACCGGAAAAATTCCGCTTATTTGTTGTGAAGATAGGTAAACTTCTTGATTTAGCCGGAATTTTTCCGCCTATTTTTCAAAGTAATAAAATCCTCCCTCCCACCTAAAAGAAAAAGTGATCCAATCCAAATGCTTCCGGATTATATATAAGGTTTAAAGCTAGCAATCCTAAAATTAAGCCAATAACGGATGGCGCTATAAAAAATGTGGTTACTAGCGTGATTAATGGACTTGCCTTTGCTGCTTTTTCCTTTGCAGCAAAGCCACGTGTGGCTCTTAAGTCATCCGCTTGCAATTTAAAGGTTCTTGAGACGGGAACCCCCAAGTTGGAACCTTGCATAAGAGCATTAACAAGAGAGTGCAGCTCTTTTGAAGAACTCCGATCAATTAATCCTTGATATGCACTCGAGCGCGTTACCCCTAACTCAATTTCTCGGTTAAAACGGTCAATCTCTTCACTTAACGGCCCCTCGAACTGCTTCGTTACCTGCTTTAATGCTCCATCTAAGCTAACCCCTGCTGACAAAGTAACACTAACTGTATCAAGAAAATCCGGCATCATTATACTAATCATTTCCTGCCTGTTCTTCGCTTTAAAATAAATCCAGACATTCGGCCCGAATAGGCCACCAAAGATAGCCAAGAGAATAACTGGCATCGCAAAAGGCAATCCTATGAAACTATAGAATGACCCAAAACCTAGACCACACATCGCTAACACAAAGCGAAACCCATAAAAATCCTGAAGATGCATGCCCAAGGGATTCCCTGCTTGATTAATCAGTATTTCAGTCTTTTGAATATCCGTAAAAAAGGGATAATTAATACCGATGGGACCAGCTTTTTTCCCAAGCTTCACGAGTGGCATAACGAAACGCTCTCGCAAATTCTGTTTCTTCTTTTTCTTTTTCTCCGTAAGTCCATTCGCTTTAAGCAAATTATCTTTTTTCGCAATAAATAAATACAAAAAGACAAAACCAATAAACAATAAGATTAATATGCTAATAAACATAACACTCGAAAAAAGACTTAAGAATTTCATAGCCTTACACCCTTATCGTCGTAATTCTTTTAATAATGACAAATGCGACAAAGTTCATCGCGGCAAAACCTGCAAAAATCAGTAGACCGAACGGAGTAAAAAGAACGTTTAAGAAGCCTTTAATAAAGAGGTTCATCATTAACGCCATTAATACCGGCATGCCCATGAGAATGTAAGCAACCGAACGACTCTCAGCTGTAATCGTCTTGATTTCTTTATGCACCCGACTTCTTTCTTCAAGCGTTTCTGCCATATTGGTGAGAACCTCGGCAAGATTCCCCCCTACCCTTTGCTGAATTAAGATCGTGCTCACAAAAATATTGATATCATTGCTGGAAACTCTTTCACGAAATTCATTCATGACAAGCTCTAAGCTATCCCCTAACTTCAACTGGTAATCCATTTGCTGAAATTCGACTTTACTAGGAGCCTTAATATCCCTTCCGACCATTTCGATCGCTTGGGGAATCGTTTGACCCGCTTTAATGCCATTTGCCATCATCCGGCATACTTCCGGAAGTTGTTGGTTAAAGCTCTCTGTCCGTTTGTTCTTCCTCGAACTTAAATAGAGCTTCGACCCAACCGCCACAATTAAGTAGGCAAACAAAAATCCCATCATCGTATATAGTCCAAGTAGCGTGACATTGACAAAGGTTAGGGCTGCTAAAAGGAGAATGTAAATCCCCATATATTCCGAAGGCTTTAAAGGAATATCACCTTGAATCAGCTTCTTCTTAAGGGTTTCGGCCAGTTCAGAGTCGTCGTACTTATCACCAATTAGCAATACAAAGCTTCTTCTTTCCTGTTGCTTTTTCTTATCAAACCATGTGTACATTCGCTTATAGGTTTTCCGGGTATTTCTACTTTGGACAGCATAGTAAATACCGGCAATTAAGGTAAAAATGCTTCCTGTTAAGGCAATCCAACTTAGGTTCATGGAAAGACACCACTTTCCACATCATTTAGGACCAAGTGAATGCCAAACGCCTGGAACCGCTCCAATATTCTTGGGGTATAGTCTGTTTTAACAAATTGCCCTGTAACTGTTCCATCTGCAAGGGTAGCTTGGCGCTCATAACGATAAATATCTCTTAACTGGATTTGTCCTTGTTCCTCAACAAGCTCGGTAATGTGAACGATTCTTCTTTTACCATCAGAAAATCTTGAGGTTTGGACAATCAAATCGAGTGCACCAACGAAATAGCCTCGAATCACCTCTACCGTCAACGGAAGGCCAGACATGATGACCATCGATTCCAAACGTCCTAGTGCGTCCTTTGGGCTGTTGGCGTGAATCGTTGTTAAGGAACCTTCATGACCCGTGTTCATCGCTTGAAGCATATCGATTGCTTCTGAACCACGAACCTCCCCGACAACAATACGATCCGGTCGCATCCGGAGGGCGTTTTTCACAAGATGACGAATCGTTACTTCCCCTTTTCCCTCCATATTCGGTGGGCGGGCTTCCAAGCGAACTAAGTTATCATGGGTAAATCGCAGCTCCGCCATATCCTCAATCGTGACAATCCGCTCACCTCTCGGAATGGAGGCAGATAAGACGTTCAAAAGAGTCGTCTTCCCGCTCCCGGTTCCCCCGGATACGAGAATATTGGATTTCGCTTGTACTGCCGCTTGTAAAAATTCGGCCATTTCATCTGAAAAGCTGCCAAAGTTCTTCAAATCATCTAAGGTATACGGATCCTTTTGGAATTTCCGAATAGAAATCGATGGACCATCGACACTAATAGGTGGAATGACCGCATTCACACGGCTTCCATCTTGCAATCGTGCATCGACCATCGGCGAGCTTTCATCAATCCTCCGACCCAAAGGAGCAATAATACGATCAATAATATGACGAACATGATTATCATCCTTGAACTTTACCCGTGTCTTCTCAATTTTTCCGTTCTTCTCGATAAAAATTTCGTTCGGACCATTGACCATGATTTCGGTAATCGATTCATCTCGCAATAGACTTTCGAGCGGCCCATATCCGACTGACTCGTTGATGATTTGCTGAATAATCTGCTCCATCTGGTCAGAAGTAATGATCACTTTTTCCTCGTTTATCATTTGCGTGACTAAGCGTTCAATCGTCTTTTTTCGCTCTACTGGTGGAAGCATCGTAATAGTCTCAAGATTCGCTTCTTTAATTAAGCGATCCTTGTAATGACGAACCCAAATATCAATTTGCGATTGCCCAACATTCCACTCTTGTTGATTCTTCTGATTCCTTGCGCCTATGACCGCTGCTTTTTCAATCCAGGACATATCCTCACCTCATTGTCCGTTTAATCAGCTCATCTGAATACTTCTTCACATCTTTCGCAACCTTTGTTGAACCTTTATCCTTCACTTTTTTAAAAAAGGCTCCTCCCATATTGAGCGTCGGTTGAATCGAGAAAAAGTCAGAATGAATAAGTCCATGAACTTCTCTATCAAGAATTTTTGAAATATCCTTTTCCGTTAACTCAAGCTTAGAATGGACACGATTCACGATGATCGAAAGATTGTCATTTTTTCCAATTTGGAAACGGTCAAACATCTCTGCAGCATACTTATAAGCTCGCAGTCCGAGGCTATCTGGAGTTAACACATAATGGACATGCGTCGCTTCGTTTAAGCCTGTGAAAGATAGATTATTGATGGAGGTTGGCAAATCAAGAATGACAAAGTCGTATTGGCTCTTCGCCACCCTTATCAACCTGCTGATCAACTCGTCTGGAATTTGCTCAGCCTTCGCCGGATCAGTTGGACCTGTAATCAAGGTGAGATTAGCTTCTTCTATGTATTGGCCGATATTTTGAATATGGCGAATATCCATTTCTTCCATAACCGGAATTAAATCATAATAAGAACGGAATGGCTGACTACCAAAGAGGACTTCGATATTCCCAAATTGGGCATTCAAGTCAATCACCAATACCTTCAATTGTTGGTGAATACTGAGGGACTGCGCCACCATCGAGGCAAGCAAAGTTTTACCACTCCCACCCTTTGCGCTATAAAAAGCATGAACCTGACCTGTGCCATACCCCGACTCCGCTTCTTTTTGAAAAAGAAATTGGTTGTTTAATTCTTTAATCAGGTGATTCAAGCGATGTTCTTCTTCTGGAAAAAGGATCAAATCCTTCGCGCCCGCAACAAGTAGCTCTCTTCCGATCTCAAAATCATGCTCGCTCGTTAGCCCTATTAATATGCTTGTCGAAGGGACTTGAAGCTTTCGCGGATCATCAATCGTCTCTAAATCCACAAAAATATAATGATAATGCTGCTGCTCTAAAAATGTTCGTTTCCAATCAGAAACGGTTGTAAGCTCGATTTGATCATCATTTAATAGATTGCTTAATTGCTCTTTCCACACTTGATTTTTTGATATGAATAGACCTTTAAAATTACTCAACGATACGCATCCTTCCTATTATCCTGCAGTTTTTAGAAAAAACTAGACTCCTTCAGTTCCTGCAGAAGCTTGATTTACCCTAAGAACACGAATTTGCACTGCTGCATTTTGATAATGAATCACCGCTTCAGCGTCCTCGATCGAAAGGGCCACCTTTACCCTTGGAGCACCCTCTGTCTGCTCTTCGATTTGAACGACCGGTATGTTCTCTAAAATACGCTTTGTTTCTAACTGTTCTTCAGCATTCTTGGTCACGATGACGATATCGACCCGGTCACCTTCAGCCACCTGTTGGTCAATCAGCACGATTTCAGTCGCATTTAACCACACAACTCTTTCATTTGCAGGAATGTCTAGCTTTTTCCTAACCTGAGAGTTCGTTAGGAGCTCACCCTCTTTTAGATTGACCACAGAAATGGCTTCCTCCAGCTCCTGTTCACTCGTAATAAAAGATTCATAGGCACTTGTAGCCGGCAATTCCACCCACGTAACATCGGATTCACCAATCTCGTGGTACGACCCGATATTCTTTGAAGCTGCCGCTACCTGAACCGTTTTGCCAAGCTTTGTTTGTGCTTCATTAATTTGTACGAGAATGAGTCCGGCGGCCACGACCGCTAATAAAAATGCAATAGTTAAAAAAATAATGGCTTTCCGCTTAGCATCAATCATTCATCCGTCACTCCGTTACACGTTTTCATATTGTGGAATATATATATCTGTCTGATCTGAACACACTGGAAGACTATGCTTTTGTAACTCATAAAATTTCACCGTATTATGGCTATGCTCAATCGGACTCCTTGATGCTATGTAGATTTCTCTCGTAGGGATACTCAAAAACTGTTCCAGTAAATCCTGCTTTTTCCCGGAAACTATTTTGATCTGTCTTTTACTTTCAAACAGATAGTATTGCTTTTGTTTGAGTTTTTTTAGAAGTAGATAATTAGATTGATATTTTGAATCATTTGTGAGGGTGAACTTTTTATTCTGATGTGGACTTGAACGGTACAATTCTTCTAATGATTTTTCTTTTAATTTTTCTAAAAAATAGATGGTAAAGGCGCGATTGTCTGAACCATCTAATAAAAACAGTTTTTGATTTGGATACACCCATGTCCGCAATCGTTTCAACCACCCCTCATTGATGACATGTGCGTCGTACACATAAAGGATCTCTTCATGCTGCTCTAAAAGCTGCATCATTTCCTCGAACTCTAACTCTTTACTCTTTTTTTCCAATGTCAGCCTTTTGGCAATCAATCCACCTGTTTCCTTCTGAACAATCATGGACAAGGAGCCATCATTTTTTAGTCTTGCTTTTTTAATAATGGCATCCTTCACAATCTCAATTGGTAAGCCTAATGATTCATCGACCACAATCTGCATAGGCGTCCTCCTTTCTTTAACTACAACTCTTTTCTCAAACTTGGTTGCTTTTGAAATCTCATAGATATTCAGCTACTAAATTTGAGAAAAGAGCCAGCTGTTTCCTAGCACAAAAACACCCTTAACTGTTATTGATGATGGATATTAGCTCTTGATGCTTCAGTTCATTTTTCTCCTTGGCTTTTTGCACCAAGGTTTCTTTAAATTGGTTAAGACTTTCGTAACGCTGTTCAATCATTTGTTCAATTGCCTCTCGGTCCTCTTCTGTAATCTTTTCCTGCAAATAGAGTTCATAGGCTGCGTCTGACAAGAGGCCATTCTCTTTTTCGAAAACACCTCTAAACGCAAACCCTAAATCATTAATTTCATCCGTAATTTCCACCAATCGAAAATTAACCTTCGTACCTAATCCAGCCTTTTTAAAATTACTCTCATAAGTCTTTCTTGCATCTGTAAGCAATTGATCGATTGTATTAGTCAGGTCAATATTGGAGTTGACCGTAAAATATTCCCCATTCCCTGCCTCCGCTGTTTCCTTCAACTGCTGTTGGCCTTCATCATCCACATTAAATCCAATGATATTGACCTTAATGTTCAAATCAGATTCTGCTAGTTTACGAGCTTCCTCCACAGGATTTCCACCACATGTTTCAATTCCATCACTGACCACAAATAAAATGTTCTCCGTTTGCTCAGTGGCCGTTGCCTTTAAATCCTCATAAGCATTTTGAATGGAGGCGGCAAGAGGCGTCCATCCACTTGGCTTGAACTTCTCTAACGCACTTGCGAAAGTCGCTTCATCATAGGTACTAGCACCATACATCATTTCTGTACTTGAACAAGACAACGACTTATCCGAATCGCTCCCTGTTCCTTCGTGACCATACACGCGTAACGATACTAGGCTATCGCTCGGTAAGCCGGATGCATATTGTTTTAAGGCCGCTTTCGATAGATCCATTTTTATTCCGCCTGGAACTGCTGCAGCCATACTTCCACTGGAATCCAAGTGGATGGCAATATTTTTGACCTTGTTCTCTTCACCCTTTGTAATATCCAATTCCCCATAATCAGGCTCAAAATCGCGAAGCTGTGCATATACTTCTTGATAGTCCTGTGCAAACCAATGGACAAGGCCATTATAGATAGAATCTGGTGTCTGTCCTTCAGTTTCAAATTCAGACATGAGTTCTTCTGTAATACTTTCTTCATTTGATTCGATTCCACTTGCCTGTTGAACAATCTCCTCAGGTACCGTAGGAGCTACCGGATATTCTACTTTCTTTTCCTGTTTTACCGCCTCTACAACTTCCTCTTCTTGTGCTGTCTCTTTTTTTTCTTCCTTATCCGAACAAGCCACAATAAATAGTAGTGCTGTGAAAATAAATAGAACGCGCATCCATTTCAAGTTCAATTCTCCCCTTTGTCAGATGTCCTAATGGTATGTATATTATTAAAAAACTTAAATTCTATATAAATATAATTTCCAGTTTTATCCTAAAGTCCTATATATTAACTATCATCGATTCACATTTTCGTCAAATTCTCCCATCTTTTCATCTATTAACCACTGTGAAAATAGCCCTATCTTTATCTCGATTCCAAAATATTAGGAGGGTAAAAAGAAGGATAAGGCTCTAGTTCAAAAGGAGAATATTCTGTGAATTTCAATCAGACATTTTGTAATTTACTCGGGGGTTATATTACAAATTTTAAAATTCATAGTCCTTTACGACGATTTTTAAACATGTATATGTAAAAGTGCAGTCTCCTATTCTTTATCTATCTAAATGAATGATCTATACTGTATGCAATCATAGTGATTATGCACTGCTATAAGTTGATGTATAATGAGAGATAGCCAAATTTACTGGTCTAAATTCATGAAAGCTTCATATCATGAGAAAGATTGTTTTTATTAGTGGGACGAGAATTATCGAAACGGGAGATAAAAATGGAAAGATTAAAACCCTATTGGGAAAAATTTATGCGTTTTTGGAAGAGAATGCATTTTACACAAATATTACTGTTATTAGGTTTATCCGTTATTCTTTTTGCGATTATTTATTTTGCTGTGTTGGCGAGTCAGGCCAACGTGGAATCCTTGAAAGCTGGTTTGAATCAGCCGACTGTTATTTATGACAAGGATGGTAAGGTAGCCACGAACATCACAACGAATCGAACATCTGGTGTGAGTGGCTCAGAGATCCCCGAGCATGTTCGCAATGCCGTTGTGGCCATTGAGGACCACCGTTTTTATGAGCATAACGGCTTCGATTTACAAGGGATTGTGCGCGTGTTTTTCAAAAACCTTTTAGCCGGAAGAATCACTGGCGGAGGGAGTACGATTACGCAGCAGCTTGCGAAAAACGCCTTGCTGTCTCCAGAGAAAACGTATCGACGCAAGGCAGAGGAATTATTTTTAGCATTGGAGCTTGAAAAGACGTACAAAAAAGAAGAAATCCTGGAAATGTACATTAACCAGGTGTATTTCGGAAGTGGCGCTTGGGGAATTAGCAATGCTTCGAAAAAATATTTCAATAAAGATATCGGGGATGTCACGATTAGTGAAGCTGCTTTACTAGCGGGGCTCCTTCAATCCCCTTCTGCTCGTGACCCGTATCAGCATATGGACCGAGCACTTGAGCGAAGAAATGTTGTTTTAGGCCGGATGAAGGATATGGGCTTCATTAATGATGAGGAATATAAGGCTGCAAAGGATGAAGAGATTCAGTTAGAGGATGGCGGTGGAAGCTTTATTAAGCGGGACTATCCTTATTATGTGGATGCAGTGTTAGATGAAGCGATTAATGGATATGGTTTAACGCAGGAAGAAATTTTAACAAGAGGCTATAAAATCT
Source organism: Bacillus yapensis (assembly GCF_005280205.1). Lineage (GTDB taxonomy): Bacteria > Bacillota > Bacilli > Bacillales > Cytobacillaceae > Robertmurraya > Robertmurraya yapensis. The sequence goes on from NZ_SUND01000001.1 coordinate 384,988, forward strand.
ATACAAATATGGACCAAAATATCCAATCATCGATGGAAGAAGTCTATGCGAAGGATTCTACATTCCCTCGAGGACGTGGAGGCGAAATTGTTCAGAGTGGTGCCGTCATGCTTGATGCGAAAACAGGTGGCGTGCTTGGATTAGTCGGCGGTCGTGGCGATTATGTATTCCGTGGCTTTAACCGCGCAACACACCTAAAGGCACAGCCAGGTTCAACGATGAAACCATTAGCAGTTTATACCCCTGCGATTGAAGAGGGCTACGAGGTCACATCTACTTTGATCGATGAAAAGAAAACATATGGGAATTATTCTCCGACAAACCCAGATGGCGTGTATCGCGGTGAGGTTCCGATGTACGAAGTAGCACAAGACTCGATCAACTCTGCTACTGTATGGTTGTTAAATGAAATCGGCTTGGAAAAAGGAATCAACGCCCTGAATCGATTCGGCATTCCTTTAACCGATGAGGACAAATATTTAGGAATCGCGTTAGGCGGTATGCACAAGGGGATTTCTCCTGTAAAATTGGCCGAGGCCTACTCGACTTTTGCCAATGAAGGAAAGTACCATGATAGCCATTTGATTACGATGATTGTCGGTCCGACTGGAAATGTGATCGCCGAGCATAAAGGGGAAACGAAGAAGGTTACCTCTAAATTGACCGCTCGTGAAGTTACATCGATGCTATTAAATGTCGTGGAGTCTGGGACTGGCGAGGCCGCTCAGATTGATGGTGTTGAGATAGCAGGGAAAACGGGTTCTACTCAGTTGCCATATGAGGATGTGAACGGCTCGAAGGATCAGTGGTTTGTGGGGTACACACCTAATGTGGTTGGTGCAGTTTGGTTGGGGTATGACCAAACGGACCGAGAGCATTATTTATCCAACAGTAGTTCGGACAATGTTGTACCGATTTTCCACGATATAATGGAAAAGTCTTTACCGTATATTGAAGAGAGCGAGTTTGCTGTGGAATCGGTGAATGCTCGTCTGGCGGGAGAAAGTGATACTTCAGATGATGTGGCAGAAGCGGATGATGAAAGTGACAATTCAAAAATCACCGAAACGATTAAGGAAAAGACTGAAGTTCTGAAAGAGGTTATCAAGGAAGAAACTCCAAAATGGAAACAGGTCATGGAACAATTCAAGGACGACACCGTCTGGCTCTGGAATTGGACGAAGGATAAGATTGCGGAGTAGAGGATTTGGAATTTTGGAGTGGCTTAGGTTCGAGTGCAGCACCTACTAACGAAGTAGGTGCTGTTTTTTGTTACCTGGTTTTTGGTTGGTGTGGGTCACAGTTGTGAGGAGGAGCTCAGAAATCGGGTTCATGGTTACGTTTTGTAGTGGTTGACTCTATTTATCGGTTCCATGAGGGTTTTATGGTGACCTTTTTTGATGGATCCATCCTTTTTTCGGCACCATAATTGCTTCATGATTACCTTTTCTAATGTTGTGCTCTAACTATCGTTACCATGAGAGTTTTATGGTGACCTTTTTCTTAGGGAGCTTATCATTATCGTAGCCATAAGAGCTTTATGATTACCTTTTTAGTGATTTGCTCCTATTATCGTCGCCATGAGGGCTTCATAATTACCTTTTCCAGTACAGCCCCGACATTATCGACACCATGAACCCTATACCCACGCCACCCCGCCAAAACCCCCAGTACAAAAAGAAACCGCCGAACCATGTCGGCGGCACACATATCTATTTACTTCGAAATATATCTTAATGCGGTTTGCAGTTGGAGGTCATTCTCTTCCTTTTTCATTTCTTCCATGATGGCTGTTTGCAGTTCAGTAGCTGTCTTTTGATCGATTCTACCACTGGATGTGAGTCCCCTATGGTTTTGGAAAGCTTTCACTGCTGTTTCCGTGGCGTCATCAAAATAGCCATCCTGACGACCAGGAGTGAATCCAAGCCCTTCTAGCATCTGCTGTGCATTTTGAACTTGCTCGTTATTCATATCCTTTGTCAACGCCTGATCAATTTGCAGTGGATGCGTCGCAAAAATTTCAGGCTGCTTCACCTCAAGGTCAGGCTCAATCCCTTTTTGATGAATCCAGTTTCCATCTGGCGTCAGCCACTTAAAAATTGTTAGCTTAATATTACTGCCATCCCCCATTGGGACGGGCTGTTGCACGGTTCCTTTACCGAAGGTTTTTTCCCCAATTAAAGTGTACCCTTCTGCCTCTTTTAGGGCGCCCGCCAGGATTTCTGAAGCGGAGGCACTCCCTTTATCAATCAAAACCGCGACAGGATACGGCTTATCTTTTTCCAGGCTAGAAAAATAACGAAGTTTCTCGCCATTACGTTTTTCGATTTGCACAAATGGCTTTTCCTTCGAGACAAATTCCTTCAGGATGTCCTCGACACTAGTCAAAAATCCACCTGGATTGCCGCGAACGTCAATAACGAGTCCCTCAATTCCCTTTTTCTCTAAATCAGTCAGTTGCTCGGTAAATTCCTTCGCTGTTTCCTCAGAAAAAGAGGTAATTTCCATATAGCCAACATCTTTGCCGTTCTGTTTCTTAATCTCACTATAAACGGTTATTTGTGGGATTTCATCACGCTTCACTTCAACCATCAGCGGATCATTCAACCCTTGTCTCGAGATCTCAAGCTTCACCTTCGAGCCTTTTTCCCCGCGAATTTTCAAGGTAGCTTCGTAAAGGTCAAGCCCTACCACACTTTCCCCATCTACTGATAAAATCTGATCATTCGGTTTGAGACCTGCCTTTTCAGCCGGTGAATCCTTAAATGGCGCGACAATCACAATTTTCCCATCAACAAGACCAACCTCAGCTCCAATCCCCTCAAAAGAAGATTCAAGCGTTTCATTAAATTGCTGTGCCGTATCCTTATTCATATAGACCGAATATGGGTCATCCAAGGTTGCAAGCATTCCTTGAATAGCTCCCTCTACAAGCTTCTCTTCCTCAACTTGCTCGACATACCCATTTAAAATTAAATCATATGCCTTTTCCACTTTTTCTAAGCTTGGTAAATCTCTTTCTACAGGTTCTTCATTTTGCTTCGTCTGCTCCTCTTTTCCAGTCCACTCTAAAATAGCATATATACTTCCTGCTCCTAACAAAAAAGAGAATGCTAAAAATAGAGCAATCCATTTATGCCTCATCCTCTACCTCCTGTCCGACCTGTTGATTACATACTTGGCTGCCCAGCGCCTCCACCCGTTCAACAAAAAGAGTTGTCCCTTCACTATATGATTTAACTGGACGAGTTATGATTTTTCCTGAACGCAAAAAAGCAGGAGAAACAATGTTCCCCTGCTCAGATTATTACAACGGTACAATCCCTACAGGATTAATCGCGTTTGATTTTGACATATTCCATTCACCTTTGTGCAGTTCAAAGTGAAGATGCTGTCCATAAGAGCGGCCTGTATTTCCCATTAATCCAATTTGCTGACCCTTTGAGACAACTTGTCCTTCACTTGCCATACGTTGGCGCATATGAGCATAGACCGTTGTGTAAATTTGGCCATTAATAGAATGCGAGATAAAAATACAGTTTCCATAACTACTAGAATAATAAGATCGAATCACGACACCATCGGCCGCAGCCACAATCGGAACAGTTCCGCTCGCTGCAATATCGATACCCTTGTGATCACCTAGTGAACGATTTCCAAACCCAGAGGATAAATAGCCCTGTGCTGGTTTCGTGAAGTTTCCACTAGAAACCGGAGGTGCAGACACGGAGCCACCGCCACCATTTGAAGAACTTTGCTTCGCTTTTGCCGCTGCTTCAGCTTGGCGCTTTTGCTCGAGCTCAATCGCTTTTTGGATCGCCTTCTTTTGTGCAGCTAGTAACTGGTCTGCTTCCTCTAAGTCGGCCATTTCTGCGTGCATATGCTCTTCTTCATGTTCTAGGGAAGCCATCACTTTTTCTTTTTCTGCTTTTTGTGCAGCTAAAGATTTTTTCATCGATTCTAGATCCGCTTGCATTTTTTTCAAACTCGCTAGCGTATTTTCCATTTCTGTCCGCTTTGCTTCAAGCTCTTCTTTATCCGCTTTATGCTCGTTTAAAATATCCTGGTCCGCAGCAACGAATACAGCAATGGCTCCCATTCGGTCGATAAAATCGCTAAAGCTTTTGGCACCAAGTAACACATCAAAATAGGTGATGCGGCCATTTTCTTGGAAAGAACGTGCTCGATCTTTTAAAAGCTCATTTCGCTTCGCAATTCTTTCCTCTAAAGTAGCAATTTCACCTTGAAGCTTTTGGATATTGGCTTCAGCTTCTGTTACTTGTTTCTCTTTTTCCCTAATTTTTACCTCAGTATCTTCGACAGCAAGGTCAATTCGTTTGATCTCTTGGTCGACACTTGCTTGTTCATTTTGAACCTCGTCTATGGCATCATGCTTTTCGTCCAATTGGGAATTGATTTCAGACTGTTTCTCTTGCAGCTGGCTCTTCTGTTCTTTTAAACTATTAATCTTTGTGCTGGCAGAGGCAATGTCAATCGCTCCTAAACTACTAAACCCTAATACAGAAGCTACAGAAACGGTTAAAAGTGTTTTTTTCAAGATTGATTTCTCCTTTCCCATGCATATGTAAATCAGAAAAGGATCCCAAGAGAGGCCTTGGCGATCCTTATCCATTAAATCTTTAAAAACTTGCGTACAGACATTAAACTTCCCCAAATACCAATGAATGCTCCTAGTAAAATGAGTAAGCCTGCAACCTGGTACATAAATGGATTCATTTCTAATAATTGAATGAAGTGACCTTCCAGCTTCGCTGAAATATAGTCATATGAATACGTATATAATGTGCTAATTAAGACAATTGGAATAACCGAACCAAGAATACCAATCATGATTCCTTCCATAAAGAAAGGCCAACGGATAAACGAATTCGTCGCTCCAACAAGTCGCATGATTTCGATTTCTCTTCTTCTCGCCACAATCGTAATTTTAATTGTGTTGGAAATTAGGAACATCGCTGTGAAAAGCAATCCTACAATGAGGATGAGTCCCACATTTCTACTCGTTTTGATAAAAGAAAATAGCTTGTTCACATCATCTTGTCCATATTTAACTTTGGAAGCAAACTCAAATTTCTCGATTTGCTTTGCCACTTTCTCTAATTGCTCAGGTTCTTTTGTTTTAACAATAAACACATCATAAAGTGGGTTGTCCTGTTCGAATAGCTTGAAGGCTTCCCCTTCTTCTCCTAAGCTCGCAATCAGGTTATCCAGCTCAGCTTCCTTCGATGAATACTCAACTGTATCGACATCGGCGATCTGTTGAATTTTCGACTTAAGTGCCTGCTGATCTTCTTCTGTCGCAGCAATATCCACATGAACACGGATTCTTACATCCTCTTCAATATCAGTTGCGACCTTATTTAAATTCATCATAATGACGAAAAATACACCAACTAGCATAAGTGTAACGGTCACGGCACTGACTGACGCAAATGTCATCCAACCATTTCGACCAAGGTTTCTCAAAGATTCTTTTATATGACGACGTATTGTTCTAGCTTTCATAACCGTAATCACCTCGCTGTTCATCACGAATGATTTGACCATTTTCAATGGCGATTACGCGATGCCTAATAGTGTTCACTATTTCTCTATTATGGGTAGCCATCACAATTGTGGTACCTCTTGTGTTAATCTCTTCAAAAATTCGCATGATCTCCCAAGATGTTTCCGGATCTAGGTTACCTGTCGGCTCATCCGCAATCATAACCTTTGGAGAATTAACGATAGAACGAGCAATGGACACCCTTTGTTGTTCCCCACCGGAAAGTTCCGTTGGAAGCATTCTAGATTTGTGCTTTAAACCAACTAGATCAAGCACTTCCATGACACGCTTTTTAATGTATTTTGGGCCTTCTTCAATTACTTCCAATGCGAATGCCACGTTCTCGTACACGGTTAATTTCGGAAGCAACTTAAAGTCCTGGAATACGACCCCTAAATTACGACGGAAAATAGGAACTTTACTTTCCTTTAGCTTTGCAAGGTTCACTCCATCGATCATGATCGCACCTTTGCTTGGCTTTTCTTCACGATACATCATCTTAATAAATGTCGATTTTCCGGCACCACTTGGGCCAACGACATAAACGAATTCGCCTTGTTTGATGCTTACATTGATTCCATTAGCGGCGACGACGCCGTTTGGATACTTCTTATATACATCTTCCATTTCGATCATTTATATCACCTTTAGGTTCTTTCTATATTTTATTGATAAAAAATTCATTGTCCTTTTTTGTAACCAAAACCATTATAACATCATATTTTGTCGATTAACCCTAAAAAAATATTACATTTTCTTTTCAAAGTGGTAAAAAAGCTATAATTTGACATAATTAGAGCAAATTCTCCCTTTATAAATATACACCATTCTTCCTATTTATTCCTACCTATTTCGGAATTTTGTCTAATTTTGCTTTAAAAATGGCGCAAAAAAATCCAAGGATTGCTCCTTGAACTTTGGATTTTAAACTTATTTTTTCGCTGCTAACCATTCCGCAACGGCAGATGCCTCTTCACCTTGCAGTTGCCCAGGAGGCATCGTGCCTCTACCATTTAGAATGACGTCCTCGATTTCCTCTTTCGACAATCGTGATCCAACCGTCGTTAAATCTGGAACGTCTCCTCTTCCATCATTAAGATTAACACCATGACACATGGAACATTTTTGTTGGAACTTCTTGTCCACATCGACACTCGCCGTTGTCGTTTCTTCATTTGTTGTACCCGTTTCCTTTTCTGTAGTCTCGTCTTCTCCACCACAAGCAGCTAATACCAGTGCTGAACCGATGAATAATGCTAGAAGTTTCTTTTTCAATTGACACGCCTCCTCTAGTAAATCTATCTACCTGTATTATACAAATCTCGACGTTATTTATAACCCCCAGTTCTCACTCTCTGAGTATTGAAAACCAATAAAAACATTGTCATATTAAGGTTTTTGAATTTGCAACAATTTGGTGAACTTGGATTCGGTGGGCGAATTCGAAATTGGAAATTAGCTGTTTTGGGGGTTTTGACCGATATATTAGGTGCGAGGACCGATATAATTAACTGAAGACCGATAAAATGGAATAAAGACCGATATATTTAAACGACGACCGATAAAATGAAATAAAGACCGATATCCGAAGGGCAAGTCCGTTCAGGTTATACACTTCAATAGCAGATCGCCGATAAAATGTGATTTTCGCCGATATAACTCCATTTTCGCCGATATAATCCGAAAATCGCCGATATATTCTAAAACGGGCAATATTTGGACGGCCAGCCTATTCTAGCTACAGCATTTCAACAGCATCTCGCAGATATTTTCTATTTTTCGTGTTTATTTCCCAGAAAATGCTGACGAAAAAACGCCGATATATCAAAATTCGCCACCGAACTCTCCCGCCAGCCTCTATAGACGAAAAAGACCCTCCCAAAAAGGTCATTAACAAACCAATTTGAGATAGTCTTTTTTGTAATAGCTATTATTTTTTCGCTGCTAACCAGTCTGCTACAGCAGTAGCCTCAGCATCGTCTAGATTTTGAGGTGGCATTCCGCCTCTACCTTCTAGAATAATCGTTTTGATATCATCGGCAGACAAATTCGCTCCAACTTTTGAGATATCAGGTCCCACTCCGCCTGTTAAATCTCCACCATGGCAGGCTGCACAAGACTGACTAAACACTTGTTCAGCGTCCACACCAGCTGTGTCGGTTGTCTCGCCTTCACCATTTCCGCCATTGTCAGTAGCTTCGTCATCTCCGCCGCCACATGCTGCAAGAGCAAAAACTAGAGACGTACCCATTAATAAAGCAAGAAGCTTCTTTTTCAATAGTAACTCCCCCTCAAGGAATATTATGCATATACGTCCTAATTATACCAATTCTATACCCGTTTGAAACCCTCACCAAGGACCTCTGACGCATCCATAACCACGACAAATGCAGTAGGATCAATACTTCTAACTAATTGTTTCAATTTCGTGAATTCGGTTTGATCGACAACACACATGAGGGTCGGGCGTTCCTGATCAGTATAACCACCGTATGCTGATAGTTTTGTCACACCTCTATCAATTTTATTCAAAATCCCTTCGGAAACTTCCGCTTGTTTCCCCGTAATAATCATGACCATCTTCGAACGACCAAGTCCAATCTGCACCAAATCAATAGTTTTGCTCGTCACATAAAGGGCAATGAGCGCATAAAGTCCGCGCTCTATATCAAAGACAATTGCCGCAGTAAGGACGATCAGCCCATCGATAATCGCCACACAAGTACCAAGTGAAAATCCTGTGAATTTGTTAATGATTTGCGCCGCTAAGTCAGTTCCACCTGTCGATGCTTTTCCGAGAAAAACAATTCCTAGTCCCAGCCCGATACCGATTCCGCCAAAGAGCGCCCCTAGTAAAGGATCGTTCGTCCACGGTTCCATATCGTTCGATAAAAAAACGACAAATGGTAAAAAGATTGTGCCAATCAGCGTTTTAAATCCAAATTGTTTCCCTAGAAAAATCACTCCAGCAACAAATAAAGGGATATTAAAAGCCCATTGCACATAGGCAGGTTCCCAGCCGAAAACCGAATCGGTGATCGTACTAATTCCACTCACTCCACCAGAGGCAATCTGATTTGGAAGAAGAAATAAATTAAAAGACAAGGCGATGATGGCCGAGCCCAATAAAATATATATGTACTCGAATATTTTCTTAATCCGAGGATTAGGTGTATGATTTCTTTTGCGATTAAACATGTTGTCATTCTCCTTTTGCTTAGGATATCTCGATAATGATTGCATATACCGTCAGTGAGTATATCACGGACCCCAAAAGGTGTAAATGTTGGCAAATTGACGTTTTAACGAGGTAAACAAGTAGAGGACCGATGCAAAAAGAAAGACCCCCACCGATTGGTGAAGGCCCTATCAATTAAGATAAACTTAACTTTGAACGTAAATATGCATTAATAAACGGATCCAAATCGCCGTCCATAACCCCTTGAACATTTCCACTTTCCGTGTTCGTACGGTGATCTTTTACCATCGAATATGGATGGAAGACGTAAGAACGGATTTGACTTCCCCATCCGATATCCTTCTGCTCGCCACGGATTTCCGCAAGTTCAGCTTCCTGTTCCTCAATCTTCTTCTGGTATAGCTTTGCTTGAAGCATTTTCATCGCAGCTTCACGGTTCTTGATCTGAGAACGTTCATTTTGACATTGAACGACAACGCCTGTTGGAAGGTGGGTAATACGAACCGCTGAATCGGTCGTATTGATATGCTGTCCACCGGCACCCGTTGCGCGGTACGTATCAACTTTCAAATCCTCTGTACGAATCTCAATTTCAATCTCTTCATTCATTTCTGGCATCACTTCACAAGAAACGAATGAAGTATGACGACGACCTGAAGAATCGAACGGAGAAATACGGACCAAACGATGAACCCCTTTTTCCGCCTTCAAATAACCGTAAGCATTGTGACCCTTAATGGAAAGCGTCACACTCTTAATCCCCGCTTCATCACCAGGCAGGTAATCCATTGTTTCCACTTTGAAACCTTTTTTCTCCGCCCAACGCGTGTACATGCGAAGGAGCATGGAGCCCCAGTCTTGAGACTCGGTACCACCTGCACCTGGATGCAATTCCAAAATCGCATTATTTTTATCGTATGGCTCGCTTAAAAGAAGCTGAAGCTCGTATTCACTCATGCGCTTCATTAAATCCTGCATCTCTTCGATGAGTTCAGCCATAAGCTCATCATCGCTCTCTTCTTTTACAAGCTCATACGTCAATTCAAGGTTCTCGAACGTTTCATTCAAATCATGAAACTCATGAACCTGGTCCTTCAACCCGTTTGATTCACTGATGACCGCTTGCGCCGCCTGTTGATCATTCCAGAACTCAGGCTGAAGCATTTCATCCTCAAGCTCAGCAATGCGCGCCTCTTTGTTTTCTAAGTCAAAGAGACCCCCTAAAGTCCGCTAATTTCTTAGCTGTATTTTCTAACTCATGACGAATATCTGCTAATTCCATCTATGTCACCTCGTATTTTTTTCAGTCGGGCCCTCATCTCAGAAAAAGAGAGCCGGCACACCGACCCTCAAATCTTATGAAATCTTCCCACAACAGTTTTTATATTTCTTGCCGCTTCCGCAAATACATGGGTCGTTACGACCAACATCCATCGCCTTCACGACAGGCTTCTTCTTCACTTTTTCGCCGTCTTCCTTCGGATTCACCGCTTGGCCCTTGGCAACCTCTTCACGCTCAAGGTTATTGCGGATTTCTGCCTTCATCACATACTTCGCAGCGTCATCCTCAATCGCCAAGACCATTTCCTCGAACATCGCAAAGCCTTCTCGATTATATTCGCGTAGTGGATCAATTTGACCGTACGCACGAAGATGAATTCCTTGGCGAAGCTGATCCATTTGATCTATATGATCGATCCACTTCGAATCAACCGCGCGGAGAAGAACAACCTTCTCGAACTCGCGCATTTGCTCTTCAGCAAGCTGATTTTCTTTTTCATCATAATTCTCTTTAACCTTCGCAAAAATTAGGTCAATAATTTCGTCCGTATCCTTGCCACGGATATCGTCCACCGTCACATCACCTTCGTGTAAAAGGTTTCCGTTCACGTAGTCGATGAGCCCTTGAAGATTCCATGTTTCTGGATCATCATGTCTTGGCGTAAATGCCTCAACATGACGACTTAAACTGCTAAGAATCATGTTTTCAAGGATGTCACGAAGATTTTCAGACTCAAGTACTTCGTTACGTTGCTTGTAAATGATTTCACGTTGCTGACGAAGAACGTCATCATACGATAATAACTGTTTACGTGCATCAAAGTTGTTTCCTTCAACACGTTTCTGTGCTGATTCCACTGCTTTGGACACCATTTTACTTTGAATTGGTTGTGAATCATCCATGCCAAGACGCGTCATCATTGCCTTCATGTTGTCAGAACCGAAACGACGCATTAGTTCATCTTCCATTGAAAGATAGAACTGCGTAATACCAGGGTCCCCTTGACGACCTGAACGTCCACGTAGCTGATTATCGATACGACGAGACTCATGACGCTCTGTACCAATTACCGCTAAACCGCCAAGTTCGATTACGCCTTCGCCAAGCTTGATGTCGGTACCACGACCAGCCATGTTTGTCGCAATCGTGACAGCACCTTGCTCACCGGCATTGGCGATAATTTCTGCTTCACGACCATGGTTTTTCGCGTTCAAGACATTATGCTGGATGCCTTTTTTCGTTAAGTACTTGGAAATTAACTCCGACGTTTCGATGGCAACCGTACCAACTAGAACTGGCTGTCCTTTTTTATGACGATCAGCGATATCCTCAACTACAGCACGGAATTTCCCATCCATAGACGCATAAATTAAGTCTGGACGGTCATCACGAGCAATCGGCTTGTTCGTCGGAATCACGATAACATTCATATTGTAAATGTTGCGGAATTCCTCTTCTTCCGTCTTCGCTGTACCAGTCATACCAGAAAGCTTGTTGTACATACGGAAAAAGTTCTGGAACGTGATCGAAGCAAGGGTCATGCTTTCGTTTTGAATTTCAAGACCTTCTTTTGCTTCAATCGCTTGGTGCAAGCCATCGCTGTAACGACGACCCTTCATTAGACGACCTGTAAATTGGTCAACAATGACGATTTCTCCATCTTGAACAACATAGTCTACGTCTAAATGCATGCTCGCATGCGCTTTTAACGCTTGACCAATATGATGGTTCAAGGCAACATGACGAATATCAAACAGGTTCTCAATACCAAAAGCTTTTTCAGCCTTGGAAATCCCGTCTTCAGTCAGCTGAACGCCTTTTGTTTTCTCATCATATGTGTAATCTTCTTCTTTTTTCAATGTGCGGACAAAAGCGTTCGCTTGAATGTATAGAGCAGTCGACTTTTGCGCAGAACCCGAAATGATTAATGGCGTTCTCGCTTCATCAATTAAGATGGAGTCGACCTCATCGATAATCGCAAAATTAAGCGGGCGTTGAACCTTTTGCTCCTTATAAAGAACCATGTTGTCACGAAGATAGTCAAAGCCAAGCTCATTGTTCGTGCTATACGTAATATCGCAAGCATACGCTTCCTGCTTTTCTTCCTTCGATAGTCCATTTGAGTTCAAACCAACTGTTAAGCCTAAGAATTGATAAAGCTGACCCATTTCTGTCGCGTCACGACTAGCTAAGTATTCGTTGACTGTTACAACGTGGGCGCCTTTTCCAGATAGGGCGTTTAAGTAAATAGGCATTGTCGCTGTTAAGGTTTTACCTTCCCCTGTTTTCATCTCAGCGATGTTACCTTCATGAAGGGCAATCCCCCCCATTAGCTGTACCGGATAAGGATATAGACCAAGAACACGCTTGGCTCCTTCGCGAACGACAGCAAATGCTTCGGTTAAAAGGTCCTCGAGTGTTTCCCCTTTTTCATAACGCGCTTTGAATTCTTCCGTTTTTTGACGGAGTTCATCGTCGCTTAAAGCGGCGGTTTGCGAAGCAAGTGCTTCGATTTCTTCACTCATTTTTGTTAGACGTTTAATTTCACGTTTGTTCAGATCAAAAACCTTATTTAACATTCCAAGCATTGAATACGCTCCTTTGTGTCAAAAGTAAGCCGTACAGCTTACTCAAAAATGTAAAAAAGAAAGGTGGAATCCTCTCTCCAATTGTCTATTTTAAGAAGTTTCTTTTATCCTATATTCGTATTAATATTACCACTTCCAAAGTAGAGTGACAACTTTTGTGGGAGGCTGAAGGCTTAGGGAGTGTGGATTTTTACAGGAGCTTGCCTTTATGTAGTCATAGTTTGGTGGATTTCTTGGATTATTGTCTTCTTGGGTAGCTTCACAAGGGCAAAGTTTGTTGGGTTTTAGAGAAAACCGCGTTTATGCGGACAAGGTTCACTTAGTTCATAAATTAGTTGTCTTTATGAACGGCTCATTCAGACATCTTTTTCTGGGTTCGTGCAAGAGTTGTCTTTATGACGCTCGCATACGGACAGCGCTTTCTCTGAGTTCGTGCAAGAGCTGTCTTTATGACGCTCTCATACGGACAGCTTTCTCTGAGTTCATGCAAGAGTTGTCTTTATGACGCTCTCATGCAGACAGCTTGCTTTGGATTCATGCAAGAGTTGTCTTTATGCTCCCTGCATGCGGACTCTATCATCAAAATTCTCCGAACAGTGTCTTTATGAGCCAAACAACGGAAAAAGCGAAGTCCTCCCAAAACAGGTATTTACCCTTTTTTGGGACAGCCTCGCTCGTAATCACTTTTTATAGAATACTACTGCCTCATATGGGCGTAGGATTATCGTTTGCTCTAAAGGACGTTCGTCGTAATTGGACAAGAGGTATTGATAACCATCGACCTCAACATCACACATTGTGACTTCAACTGGCTGCTCAAAGAAGTTTGTCATCACTAACAATTCTTCATTAAGATATGTTCTCTGATAAGCAAAAATCTCTTGCTGCTCCTGCAAAACTGGCCTAAACGAACCGTGCGCGATAATATCCATTTCCCTACGTAAAGAAATCAGCTTCTTATAATAATGGAAGATTGAATCCTCATCCTGTAAGCTGTTCGCAACATTTATGTCCGCATAGTTATGAATGACCGGAATCCAGGGCTCTACAGCACTGAATCCAGCATGTTCCGAATCCTCCCATTGCATCGGCGTTCTCGAGTTGTCTCTTGAACGAGCTTGGAGGATTTGAAAAATCTCTTCATCCGATTTTCCAGCCTGCTTCAAGATGAGATAGTAATTCAAGCTCTCCACATCTTTATACTGCGCGAGCTTATCAAAATAAGCATTGGTCATGCCGATTTCTTCCCCTTGATACACATAAGGCGTTCCTCGTAAAAAATGAACCATCGTCGCCAGCATTTTCGCCGATTCTTTATGATACTTGCCATCATTGCCAAATCGCGAAACAATCCGCGGCTGGTCATGGTTGCACCAGAACACAGCGTTCCAGCCATTGCCTTTTTCCATTTCGACCTGCCACGTAACAAGCAGCTTCTTCAATGCCTCAAAATCGCAATCCTGCAATTCCCACTTCTGTTGATTCTTATAATCAACCTTTAAATGGTGAAAATTAAAGCACATGCTTAGTTCTTTTTCATCAGGATTCGAATAGCGAATGCAGTTGTCAATCGTCGTCGATGACATCTCTCCTACTGTCACGATACCATCCTCATCCAAACCAGTATCCAGACTTAATTCTTTCAGAAACTCATGAATTTGTGGACCATCTGTATAAAACTTACGCCCATCGCCTGTAGAATCATCCTCAAAAATGGCTGGCTTCGAAATCAAATTGATGACATCAAATCGGAATCCTTTAATCCCTTTTTCGATCCAAAAACGAACGATTTTTTTCAACTCTTCACGAACCTCAGGGTTGTCCCAATTTAGATCAGCCTGCGTTCTATCAAACAAATGAAGATAGTATTTTCCCAAAGAAGGAACGTATTCCCACGCATTGCCACCAAATTTAGATTCCCAATTGGTCGGGTTGTCTTTGAAAATATAGTAATCTACGTATTTTGGATCACCGGTTAAGGCTTTTTGGAACCACTCATGCTTGGTAGACGTATGGTTAAACACCATATCAAACATGATGTCGATGTCTCTTTTACGAGCCTCGGCAATTAACTCCTCCACATCCGCCATGCTTCCGTATAAAGGGTCGATATTGTAATAGTCGGCAATATCGTACCCGTTATCGTTTTGCGGTGAGACGAAGAACGGGGTAAGCCAAATAAAATTGGCCCCCAGCTCTTTTATATAATCTAGTTTTTCGATTACGCCTCTTAAATCTCCAATTCCATCGTTGTTACTATCCTTATATGATTTTGGATAAATTTGATAAACGACCGTGTGCTTGTTCAACATGCTGAAACATCCTCTTTTTTATAGAGTTTCATCAAGAAATGTAATACATAAAGGAAACCAATTCGCTACATGTGGGTCAATATAGTCGGCTGTTTGTAATTTCGCTGTTGTTTTATCAGCTAAAGACAAGCCATGTCTTCCTTTATGAAAAACATGAGTTTCAAAAGGAATCTTGTGTTTCGCTAATTGACTCGCATAGACCCAAGCATTTTCTACAGGTGTTGTTGCATCTGCTGATGTGTGCCAAATGAAAGTTGGGCTTGTCTGCTCCCCTACTAATTGGTCGACATGGCGATACTCTTCATTTGTCGTTATTTTTTTCACGGCTTCCGCAAGCGCTGGGTGAATCGTGACCGTATCAAAACTCACCAATGCATAGCAGAGAATTGTTGCATTCGGCTTCAAGCTTTCCGTTGTAGTCTGTAATTTTTCTGCTAACCACTCTTGCTGCCAAACACCATTATATAGTGCGCTTAAATGACCACCCGCCGAACAGCCGAGTAAGACAATTTTATTCGGGTCGATATTCCACTCGTCGGCATGTTCACGAATGTATTTCACCGTATAGCCAAGCTCCAACAATGGGTATGGTAAAAGTTCTTCTGTACTATCATTGTTGATAATCGAATAATTCAAGACAAACGCTTGATAACCTTGTGCCGCAAAGGAAATGGCCATTGGTTCCGATTCTCGATTGGAGATGAATTCATATCCACCACCAGGGCAAATAATGATAGCAGGCATTCGATAGTCTGGATCGATGGTTACCTTTTGCTGAATATACGTATCTAGTTGTGCGTGCTTGTCGCTATAACCAAAGTTCGGCAAGTCAATCGAACGAAATATCATTACATTTCACCTTTTTTCTTTCTTTTTTCGTATCCAAAAATGAATACTAATGCTGCTGTACCAAATACTGCGACAACGAATGAAATCAACATGGCATAGAAGCTGTGGTCAATTCCTGCTGGATTAATTCCACCAAATAAGCTAAATACACCACCAGCAACTCCGTACGCTTCTGCATTCATCGCACCCATGATTGCTCCACCGATACCACCACCAAGAATGGAGAACCAAAGAACTCTCTTAAACTTCAAACAAATACCGTATAAAGTTGGTTCTGTTACCCCAAACATCGCTGAAATCGTTGCACCTGCTGCGATTTCTTTTTGAATAGGATCCTTTGTTTTGATCAGCATTCCAAGCGCTGCACCTAACTGACAGAAAATAGATACGGCTAATATTGCAAGTAATGGGTCATGTCCATTGGCCATGAAGTTTCCGATTGAAATTGGAAGCATCCCCCAATGTAATCCGAAGATAACAAGAATTTGCCAGAATCCGCCAAGAATGAAGCCTGTAATCATTGGGCTTAAATTGTAAATCCAGAAAACGACTGTTGCTAATTGTCCACTTAAAAATGTGATAACTGGCCCGATTAATAAGAACGTTAACACTCCAACTACGATCATTGTAAAAAGTGGAGTCAAAATTAATTGAGTTGCACTCGGTAACTTTTTGTTCAACCATTTTTCAACGTAAGAACATAACCAAGCTGCCACAAGAACCGGGAATACAGATGATGCATAGTTCATGAGCACAACTGGAATGCCAAAGAAGTCTAAATCGACGTTTGCGATTTGCGCTACGACTGTTGGATGGACAAGTGCCGCTCCAATAATCGCTGGAATGTAAGGTTTTGTTTTTAGTTTTTTACCAGCTGAAAATCCAAGTAAAATTGGGAAGAAATAGAAAAGTGCATCTGCTAAAGCATTAAGGAGTAAGTACGCTCCGGACTCTGCCGTAATTAATTTAAAAATAGTAAGTAGTGCTAGAATTCCTTTTAAAATACCGGCTGCTGCTAAAGGTCCGATTACCGGAGTGATTGTTCCTGTCAACGTTTCCAAAAAGCGGTTGAAGACGTTTTTCTTTTTCTCAGTTACTTGTACTTCTTCTTTTGCAGAAGTCTCTTCACCGGTGAACTTCTCTCCTAAAATTTCGATAACTTCTGAGTAAACTGCCCCTACTTGGCTACCAATAACGACTTGATATTGACCTCCACTTTTCACAACACTCATAACACCTTTTAATTCGTTAATTGCTTCTGTGTCGGCAATGGTTTCATCTTTTAGGAAAAATCTTAATCTCGTAATACAGTGAATCACTTTAATAACGTTAGTGGGACCACCCACACGGTCAACGATTTGTTGCGCTAGTTCATGATGGTTCATGACGCTATCCCCCTTTAAATTTGTAAACGCTTTACACTTTGAATTTTAAATTTGTTTAAACAAATTGTCAATTAGTTTTTGTGAATTTGTTTAAACAAATTTTTATAGTTGTTAATTGATATGGAAATTACTGTGTACTATAATTAGACTGTTCATTACATATTGGGGGATTTTTTATGGCTCAGAATAAATTTTTACATATATACGAAATTCTAAAAGCTCGGATTGCAAATAATTATTACTCTGATACCATGCTTCTTCCGACTGAAATGACACTCGTTGAAGAATTTAATGTGAGTCGTAATACGGTACGTCGTGCGATTCAGAAATTGAATGAAGATGGTCTTGTGTATAGCGTCAAAGGGCGCGGCGTTGTGATTTTAGAGAGTACGAAGAAAGACAATATGTACGTACCTTTGAGCAACTTCCAGGGATTCAACACCTTACATACAAACAAAAAATCGGAATCTAAATCTATTGTGAAATCATTTAGTGAAATAATAATAGATGAGGATTTAGCAGAACGAACATCCTTTGATGCAGGGGAAACCGCTTATTTCATCGAGCGAATTCGTATCGTCGATGGAGTGAGAGTGATGTATGATACGAGTTATTTTCGCGCAAACATTGTCGAGAATTTGACGGAAGAAATTGCGCACGGCTCAATTTATAGTTATATCCGAGAAACGATAGGAATCCAAATCGCTTCGGCAAAAACGTTTTTGAAGGTCGAAACGGCTAATGCAAAGGACATGGACTACCTTGATCTAGAAGGCAACAATTGCGTGGGTGTAGCCGAGAACCTCGTCTATACCGATATGGGGAAGCTATTTGAGTATACGGAAATTCGTTTCATCCCGAATAAGTTTGTTATTACGAACTTTGCTCAGAATGTTAATGATTGAGATTTCTAATAAGAGGATGCACCCCATGCAGCGGGTACTTCCTCTTTTGCTTAATCCTCTATATTTATCCCCTTGGCTTGCATAGCCTCGATGATTTGTTCAAGGTGGAGTCCTTTTAACTCCAAAATTAACTCTTTTAGATCGAATTCCATATCGGAAATGGCAGTACCTAAAGTCGATGGAGAAATGCCGTACATTTCTGCAATTTCTTTTTTCGTAATATCGATCATCGGATTCACGGACAAGTTGATATAATGTATCGCCGCTGCATAAGTTGCAGGCTTTTTCGTCAATCGCCACGCTACTTCACAATACTTATTCCACAAGATGAACCCTGTTGCAATCGCCGTGTTTGGAGCCTCCAGCTTTTTCATTTCTGCTTCAAAAAGCTCTGCGACTTCCTTCTGAATTGGACTTTTCCACTCAAAATCTCCTGCTCCGTATTCAATCGTCGCATATGGTACATCATTCATAAGCGTAATAAATTCATCGCTCAAAAATTCAATTGGGTCTTCATATCCTGAATTCTCAAAAACTTCATTTATATAGAACTCTTCCTTGTCATCCTTCTCCCCTTCTAGGTCAAAGACGGATACGAACAGAATGTACTCGCCACCAAATGGGACTAAAAATCCGAAGACAAAGGAATTTTTTTCTAGTTCTGTTGGCTCCAACAGCTTAATGGAAAGGACCTCGCCGGTTAACGTATCTCTTACCTTCATAGAATCGGCGCTTAGGGAAAGCAATCTTCCTGCAATCGGTCTTGGGTTCGTCCAGGATTCTAGTATCTCTTTTACCTTCGGACGCTGGATCATTTTGCTTCGTCCCTTGATAAACTGCTGTAGAATTGTTTCCTCATTTTCAACCGGTACAAACAACGAGTACCAGATTGTGTGAACAAATGAGTAAAACTCTAGTTCATCTTCATCCTCAGTCAATAGCTCTTCTAGCTTCTCCTCGAAATCCTCGGTGATTTCTTCCTCATACTCATGCATTGCATATTGAAGCACTTGCGTTTGAAGTGCTAAAATCTCTTGCTCAATTATAGAAGTAATCGAAACGGTCTTTTGTGCTCCACAACACTTTTTATATTTTTTCCCACTTCCGCAGGGACATGGTTCATTTCTACTTACCTTTACATTCATGGTTGGTGCTCCTCTCTTTTTACACGTACCTACCATTCTATCACTAATTTCAGTTTAAACATTTTTTCAAAAAAGCAAAACTATTTTTTGGAAAAAACTTCTTGATTTCCGCAACTATATTCCTATAGTATTTATCCCCCTTCGACAAGTTTCGCAAAATTGTCGAAAAGATGACAAAAAGAGTTAAAATGTCTCGAATTCGAACCGATATTATATTGGCAAAGTATCTTACACTAACTTGGAGGTTTAACCAACATGAAAAAATTAAGTTTCATTATTTTGTTGGTCTTTCTTATAAGCGGCTGTTCCAATTCTGCCGTAGAAAAAAAGGATGAACATAAAATCGGTATTCTACTTTCTGATGCTGGTCTTGGCGATGAATCTTTTAACGATTCAGCCTTTCGTGGTTTAGAGCAAGCACGTGATGAATTCGGAATTACTTTTGATTATCGTGAAGCTCCAGATGGCGAATTAGAAAAGCCATTGACTGAGCTTGTGGAGCAAGGAAACGACATCATTATTGGATTAGGATTCTCCGTTAAGGAAGGTCTTGAAACAGTAGCGAAGAAATATCCTGATCAGCAATTCTTATTGATTGACGAAGTATCTGAACTGGAAAATATCGCATCGATTACTTTTAAAGAACAAGAAGGAAGCTTCTTAGTTGGAATGGTCGCAGCGATGACAAGTAAGACTGATAAGATCGGCTTCGTAGGTGGTGTGGACGTTCCCCTAATTCACCATTTTGAAGCAGGATTTAAGCAAGGTGTGAAATATGTAAAACCAAACGCAGAGGTATTCGTTGACTATGCTGGTTCATTCGATGATGTTGAACTAGGCAAACAATTAGCGACAGCTCAAATCGATAAAGGTGCTGACTTTATCTACCATGCAGCTGGATTCACAGGTTACGGGATCCTACAAACAGCACAAGAGCGTAAAATATATGCAGCTGGAGTGGACACGGATCAATTTTTCGTAGCAGAAAAAGCGGTTGTGACGTCGATGCTGAAAAATGTCGACCAAGCAGTTTATGATATCGCAAAAATGATAGACGAAGATGGCAAAATCGATGCTGACGACTACCTATTAGGTCTTGCTGAACAAGGGGTAGGTCTTGCTGAAATTAGGGTTGCTAATCTAACGCCAGACCAACAAAAGGCACTTGAAGAAGCTACGAATAAAATTATTTCAGGCGAAATCACCGTCGATTCGGAGTAAAGGAGGGAACTAGATTATGAGACTAAGAGGCCGTTTACTAAGCATGTCCATCATTCCAATGATTCTTTCTGCCTTCATCATTGGATTTATGATCGTTCAACTACTTAATATTCAAAGCTCTAGTAAGAATGATGTTGAAATTCTTCTACAGGTAGAGGAATTAAAGGGCGATTCAAATGTTGCAAAGCAATCCTTAGCGAACTATACAGCTAATGCATCTGAAGCGAATAAGACAGAAGCATTAGAAAAGCTTGATAGTATTCAAGGAAAAATGTCTGAGCTTGGAAAGATTTTACGGGATGATGAGCACAAAGAGCTTTTACAAAAAGCATCTGGTAAATTTGAGACTTTAGCTACCGAATCGAAAAAGGCGTTTGAGCAGGATAATAAAGCTGAAATCAAACGCCAATCGATTCGTATTTCCGGCGTTCTAAACGATATTTACATGTTGGATAAAAGAACAAACGAGTGGTATGAAGAAATTCTTCAGCAAACAGAGACAAAAATTGATGGTGTCGTCCTATTCTCAAGCATTAGCATTGGTGCTTTGATTGTGATTATGAGTGTGATTATTGGTATCGGTTCGCAAAAAATCACAAAGCCATTAAACGAAATTGTTGATGTAGCCAACAAGATTGCTAATGGGGATTTAACAAGCCAGCTTTCTCAATCTGAGAAAAAAGCGAATAGTAAATTTGAAATTGATCAATTAAATGCTGCATTCATTTTTATGATGGAAAATTTAAAGGGTACGGTTAGCTCGATTGAGCAAATTGGGAAAGAAGTAACGGCGTTTACAAAAGAAGTCTCTACGCAAATGGAGAACTTATCTGAAGTTAGTAGCCAAGTAGCGGAATCAACCGAAGAGCTTGCAAAAGGAAGCGAATCGATTTCTTCAGATATCCAATCTACTGCTTCATTAATGGGTAGTATGAGCCAAGACTTCGTACATGTGCAGGATGAAAGTCGACAAGCATCTGAGGCAAGTGCAAGTGCATTTAAATCGGTTGAAGTTGGTCGCGAATCACTCAATAAGCAAGGCGAAATCGCGCAACAGCTTTCGAAATCAACGGAAAATATCGCACTATCGGTAAAAGAGTTCGCTCAATTTACAGGAGAAATCGAATCAGCCGCTCAATCGGTTCGTGCTATTGCTGAGCAAACAAACTTACTAGCGTTGAATGCTGCGATCGAAGCAGCTCGTGCTGGTGAAGCTGGAAAAGGTTTCGCGGTTGTAGCAG
Source organism: Bacillus yapensis (assembly GCF_005280205.1). Classification (GTDB taxonomy): domain Bacteria; phylum Bacillota; class Bacilli; order Bacillales; family Cytobacillaceae; genus Robertmurraya; species Robertmurraya yapensis. The sequence continues at coordinate 406,681 of NZ_SUND01000001.1, forward strand.
ACGAGGTCCGAAAGCTTGCCGAAGATTCTACACAAGCAACTCACTTAATTACTGCGATGGTATCAAACATCATGAGTGGATTGAAAAACATCGTCGAAGCAACGGAGCTTGGAAATGTATTGTCCACTCAACAGGAACAAGCGAAAGTTTCAACTGAGCATGCATTTGAAACAATTGCTACAGATGTAACTTCGATTCAGGAGAGATTAGAAGAGCTCGTTCGTAGCGTTGAAAGATCAAACGAAATGAGCAACCAAGTTTCTCTTGCAGTTGAAAACATTTCTGCAATCACAGAAGAAACAGCAGCTGGAACAGAGGAAATCTCCGCTTCCACTGAAGCACAGCTAAATGCCTTCCAAGAAGTAAACAACATGCTCTTGAAACTTCAAGACATGACGGAAGTATTGAAGAAGGAATTGGATAAGTTTACGATTTAAATTTTATGTGAGACAGCCCCGGAATTTTGGGTCCGGGGCTGTTTTTTGTTTATGATGGGAGCGATATCGGTGATTTTTGGGATATATCGGCGATAATCGGATTTTATCGGCGAAAAACCGAATATATCGGCGAAACCGCAAATTGCCACACCTTCAGCTAGGCTAGCACGACCGCCCCATACACCAACGCACCAGCAATCACGTACGCTGGATGCACCTTCATTTTTTCCATCAAAATGAAGCTTGCCGCTCCGATGAAGAACGTTTGCCAGATGCCAACACCTTCATAAGCGGAGAAGAAGAACTCATACGTCATAATTCCGAGCAATACCGCGATGATTGGGCGAATGAACGTCGTCATACGCTTGACTCTTGGCGATTCCTTGTATTTCATTAGCAACCCTAGCAGGGCAATCATTAAGATCAATGACGGTCCAACCGTTGCAAAAACTGCAATAACCGCACCAAGAATGCCGCCTTCCTGATAACCGATGTAACCAGCCATTTTTGTGGCAATTGGTCCTGGCAAAGCATTGCCTAGTGCGAGCACCTCACTGAACTCCTCCACTGACAACCAACCATAACGGTCGACGACTTCATGTTCCACCAACGGAATTGAAGCAGGTCCCCCACCGTATCCGAGAATTCCTGGAAGGAAAAATGCTAAAAATATCTGCCAATAAATCATGATGCCTGATTCTCCTTTTTCTCCGAAATCGAATCCTTTTTCACCAAAGCTGCTACGAGTAGAATCAAAATAATAATGGCAGGATGAATGTTAAGGAAATAAAGGAGCACGACACCGACAGCAATCATCACGCTTGCCCAAATCCAACCGAGCTGTGATGTTCCAGACTTTTTCACAAAATCCCAGGTAAGGGTCGCTAGCATAACCATCACGACAGGCACTACCGCCGTTGCCATCCCCTTCACCCAAGGTTGGTCCTTGTAAGAATTCAGCACGGTTAAAAGGAGAATCATCAAAATAATGGTCGGCAGCATCGTCGCAATGAGCGCATTGACCATGCCAAGTATTCCACCGACACGATAGCCGATATAACCAGCCATTTTCGTCGCAATCGGCCCTGGCAAAGCATTCCCAAGGGCTAACACGTCGCCAAACTCATCCGTGTCCATCCATTTATATTTGTCCACGACTTCTTTATGTACGAGCGGAATGGAAGACGGGCCGCCACCGTATCCTAATATGCCCACCCGGAAAAATGCTAGAAAAATGTGTAGATGTTTCATTTTTTCACCCTTTCGCCTCTCAAATAAAGAGTGGTATACAAATAATATACCACTCCACTGGCTATTCATGTTTACCAAGCTGCAATTGAGCCATCTGTACGTGATTCCGTACCACCCATCAAGACACCTGTTTCCGGGTCACGCCAGATGATTTGACCACGGCCAAATCCACCTGTGTCAACAGTCACTTCAATTTGATGTCCTTTTCGAACGAGCGCCTGTGCAATATGATTCGGGAAGCTATGTTCAACCTGCACCTTTTTATCACCAACCCATTGCCATCTCGGCGCATCTAACGCAGCCTGCGGATTTAAATGGAAATCAATCGTGTTCATAACAACCTGCATATGTCCCTGTGGCTGCATGTAACCACCCATGACACCAAATGGACCAACCGCTTCGTTTCCTTTCGTAAGGAATCCTGGAATAATCGTATGATACGTTTTCTTCCCTGGCTTTAATGCATTCGGTTGCTCAGGATTTAACGAGAAATCGTGTCCACGGTTCTGCAACGAAATGCCGGTACCTGGTACCACGAGCCCTGAGCCAAAGCCCATGTAATTACTTTGGATAAAAGAAACCATATTACCCTCATCGTCAGCGGTCGCAAGGTATACCGTTCCTCCACGTGGTGGCTGGTATGGATTCGGGTCAATTGCCTCGTCTCCAATTTCGTTTCGGCGGGATTGGCCGTATTCCTCAGATAGCAATTCCTCGACGGTAATTGGCATATCCTTCGGGTCTGTGATGTAGGCTTTTCCATCTGTATAAGCCAGTTTCATCGCTTCAATTTGCTTATGGTAGGTATCGAGCGTATCTTTTGCTGGGAATTCGAAACCACTCGTGATGTTTAATGCTAAAAGCGCCACTAATCCTTGCCCATTCGGCGGAATCTCCCAGACATCATAGCCACGGTAGTTCACCTTAATTGGCTGCACCCATTCCGCTTTGTAGGCAGCTAAATCTTCTTTTGTTAGGAAACCATTATATTTTTTTGAAAAGGCATCGATTTTTTCAGCTAGTTCGCCTCGGTAAAAGCTTTCCCCATTCGTTTCAGCAATTTCGCGTAAGGTTGCGCCATGTCCCGCTGATTTCCAGATCTCTCCGACCTTTGGCGCCCTCCCACTTGGTGCGAACGTTTCAAACCAATGTTGGAATTCATCATCGGTTAAGATTTGCTTATATCTTTTATAGGCATAACCCCAATACTTTCCAAGGATCGGAGTTAAAGGATAGCCGTTTTCCGCATAATCGATGGCAGGTTGAAGCACTTCTTTTAACGGAAGCTTCCCAAAACGTTTGGACAGCTCTGCCCATGCAGATGGAGCACCTGGTACAGTGACCGGAATAAAGCCATGAGTCGGCATTTGCTCTTGTCCGCGTTCTTTGATGGCTTCGATAGAAATGGATTTCGGCGCTGGCCCGCTACCATTTAGACCGTGAAGCTCACCTTTTGTCCAAACAAGCGCGAATGCATCACTTCCGATTCCATTCGAGGTTGGTTCAACGACAGTTAGAGTTGCAGCAGTTGCTATCGCTGCATCAATCGCATTTCCACCTTTTTTAAGAATATCAAGTCCTGCTTGTGCCGCTAACGGCTGTGAGGTGGCCACCATTCCTCTGTTTGCAATGACCGTTGTTCGCTGCGATGGATATGGATATTGTTGAAAATCAAAGTTCATATTATGTATGCCTCCCCTTCTTATATTCATATTGTAATAGATTGTAGCAATATTCACAATTTTTGTTTTTAATGGATGAGACTTTTGAAGTAATGCGTGGAATTGAAGAGGATATGCGTGTGAAGGGCTAGTGAATGCACAAGGTGGAGGAATTGTTGCGTATTTGATTACACTTGTACCACGGATTGAGTAAATGCAATAATTTCCAATACTTTTTAAAATCATATTCGGACGCCTTTTTTCAAAATCTATAAGTATTATTTTAATGGAAAGGACTCTAATGATGAAAAAATGTTTTATTGTAGGGCTACTACTTTTAACTTTTGTATTCAATAATTTTACTGTTCATGCTTTTGAAGATACCGCAACACCTAATCCATCCATAGAAACCATGGCAAAAAAAGGACAATATATCCTTATGACAAGAGAAGAATTTAAGAATTGGTTATTTAAGCAGTCATTTAAACGGAAAATAGCACTGATTCAACAGCACCATACATGGGCACCATCGTACAAACATTTTAAATGGAACAATCATTTTCAAATGATTAAAAGTATGGAACATTACCATAAAAGTAAAAAGGGCTGGCAGACGATTGCTCAAAACATAACAACATTCCCTGATGGAAGAATCGTTATTTCAAGACCTTTTGACATGGCCCCTGAAGGTTCTATTGGTTGGACTGCAAATGCTCACGGGATATCAATCGAAAATATAGGGAACTTCGATAAAGGACAAGATATCATGACGAAAGAACAAAAAGATACGATTGTTTATATCACAGCTTTACTTTGTATTAAATTCAATTTACAGCCTTCTGTTGACACCATTACCTACCATCATTGGTGGCATTATAAAACAGGGCAAAGAATTTTAGATAAAGGTACGAGCAGAACCGTTAAGTCCTGCCCTGGTACTAATTTTTTCGGTGGGAATTCAACACAGAGTGCAAAAAAGTATTTATACCCTCTTGTATCAAGCAAAATGCAAGAAATTTTAGCCTCGAAATAGCACGAATAGGCAAAAAAATGATATTTTTCCCCCAAAACAACAAAAAACCGCATCTCCAAAATGGAGATGCGGTTTGATAAACTATTTTATTGTGCCTCGATTAATCCATAACGGCCGTCTCTACGCTTGTACACGACGTTTGTTAGGTTTGTGTCAGCATTGGTAAAGACATAGAAGGTATGTCCTAACATATTCATTTGAAGGATCGCTTCCTCGCTATCCATTGGCTTTAAATCAAAGCTCTTTTGGCGAACGACTTCAAGATCTTGATCGTCTTCTTCTATGACAGGTGCACCTTGGTCCTCGAAACTTGCAAATAATGCTTGGACACTTCCTTTTTCTCGGAGCTTACGGTTGACCTTTGTTTTATGCTTGCGAATTTGACGCTCCAATTTATCAGTAATTAAATCAATCGCTGCATACATATCTTCGTGAATCTCTTCTGCACGCAACACTAGATTTGGAATCGGAATCGTCACTTCCACTTTGGACTTCTTGTCGCTGTAGGTCCTTAAATTCACATTCACATTTGCTTCAGGAGTTTCGGTAAAATATCTTTCAAGTTTGGCAATTTTCTTTTCTACATACTCTCGAATTGCTGGAGTTACCTCAATGTTTTCTCCTCGTACGTTAAAATTCATTAGTGAACTCCTCCTTTTAGAATTTCCTTTACCTTGCAATCCCTGCTTTCCGGTCACCTCACGGCTCCAGTCACAAAAGATTTTACAAACAAGTCTTTATTAAAAAAGACTATGTATTACATTTCTATTTTAACCCTTCAAACTCCTGCTAAAACGAGGAAAAAGTTTAAAAATCTTGTCGAATTGGTGACAGATGTTTTGGGTATGGACTACTACTATTAATGAGTTCACTAGGCACAGTTTGCCCGCCCTGTAAAATAAAAAAAGCCCCACCCAATTAAGAGCCGAGCTATTTAAGGTAACCAGTACCATTCATCAAGTATAAATATTAATTAACATCCCTTTAATCTCACCAACAAGACCAGCTATGTTAAGACCCGTTTTTTCTTTTTCTAATACTTCATTTGTAAGATCAATTAATTTTTTATCGACTTCTTTAACAATTCTGTAGGTTCTTGCAGAACCACGATGATTAAAGCCAAAGTCTTCATTTAGCTCAAGACCGTTCTCAACAACATCCTTTAAAAAATCTTTGACCATTTTCTTATATTTACGTAAATTATCAACCGTTTGATTATCAGCAAGCTTTTGCCCTTGTTCTTCAATTTCCTTAACCTTTTGGGTAAGTCGATCATAAGTAAGATCTCTTTTTTCATGATCCATGACAGACTGAAACTGGATGGACCCTTTAGCAGTCGTTTCTTTTGATTTTACTTGATCAAGTGTAGCTCTCTTTATACGGCTAACTTCCATTCCTACATCACCTTTTCTAATAGCTACGTTCTAGTTCATCTAACAATAATAATATTTGAGCAATAGCGGCATACAACTGAGGAGGTACTGATTCTCCTAGGTCGATACTGATTAGCGTATTCAATAGCGTATCGTCCTCTTGCAATTCAATTTGATTTTGCTTTGCTAAATCGAGTACCTTTTTTACAGCCTTTCCAGAACTTTGGATTGCTTCACTTGCTAACGCACCTTGACTATTATTATAACGAACAACTGCCTCAGACGGGACACTAATTTTTTCCTGATTTTTTATATACATGCTTCTTGGATTCATCATACAGTAATATCATACCCTTTATTTTCGTTCTCGATAGGCTTTGATTGAACAGTCGTGTTTTCCTGTGCCACCACTTCATTCTGTTCCTCTAATGGCCTTACTTTCATTTGATTTAAATTGTACCCAATTTCCTTAAATCGTTCTTGTGAGATTTCTGTAAAACCGGCTACCTTATCACTCAGGCTATCTTTATCACTCTTAAAAGTAAGAGAAACATTTTTCTCAGAGGATGACATCAGCACTCCTACCTCGCCTAGCTTTTTCGTTTGCAAGACAAAATAAATACTACAGTTCTCCCAATCCAGCTTGTCGCCTTCATTTCTAGAGTTAACATAGATTTTGATATTTTCAACCTGCTTATCCACCATATAAGGCATTTGGAAAAATAAGCTTTGTTCTCCTGTCGACGATTGCTTACTTAGCAATTGTTGTCCTGAGATACTGTTGACAGCTTCTTCAACCTGTTGCTTATGCTGAGTCTTTAGATCATCGCTTTTCATCATTTTTAATAAAATATTTTTTATGTTATCCGCTTGTTGCTCATTCGCGGGAATACCAGCTTTTGATAAAAGTGAATATGCAACCTCACGTTCATTTGAAAGACCCAACTTACTTATTGCCTCGTACATATGTCGTGGAGTTACCTCATTGTTCGGAAAAGGCTGAACCACTTTTTCAATTGAATTTGTTAACTGTTTGATCGGTGCACTATCCTCTAACCCAAATTTACTCATCACAAAATGCTTCATTTTTACATCCGATGGCTTAAACTCAAGCTGTTCCATCATACTCTTTACTTCTTTTACAATTTTATTTGCCTCCGACGCTTCCCCTTTGGCTAAAAGCTTCTTAGCATCAGATAATTGTGAGCTTGCTGTGAGTAACTTTTTTTCTGTAGCCATATCTGTATAAAGGAGAAAATCGCCTTTTAAAATTGCATTATCTAGTTTATGGATAGTTGATTCTAATACTTGCTTTATATTTGCTTGAGGTGGCATCGTACGATTTTCAAGCATTTTATTAACATTATCTAAGTTTCGTGTAATATCTTGCTTTAAACCTTTAAAATCGATAGCCATTTGTGACATTTTTTTCGTAATTTCTGTGACGATCAATTTTATTGAATCTGACTTTATTGAAGGAAAATCACCCATAGTTAAATCTGCCTCGATATTGGCTAGATTCGGTTCATCAACACTAGTTTGACTGATTGTCTCTTTGTTCATCTCCTCTAAAGGAGTATGATTCACTTCGCTATCTTGATTGTGTGGATGTTTAAGTTGCGATGAATTGGTTTGTTCAAAATGAGTGTTTTTAATCTCGTTCTGACTTTTTGCAAATTCGAGAGACTCTTCCTCATTCACTTCACCAGCAACTGATTCCGAAAGCTTTTTAGTAAGCTGACTCTTAATCAACTCATTCAAATCTGCATCGTCCAGCTGTACATCCAAAAATTGAGTGGTCTTCCCAATTTCTGATTTAGGATGAACGTTTGTCTGATCAACTTCCATACCAAAAGAAGATTTCAACATATTTAGGAGCGTATCTAGTGTGGTAGATACTTTATTGCCATACAAAGCTTCATGAACAGATTTTATGGTCGCATCAGAAATTGGAATTTGTTTTTGAGCCATAGCTTGCAAAGTCTTTTGCTTTTCTTCCGCAGTTCCTTCCCCATTCGTCAAATATTTACGAATTGAAGCTATATTTTCCTTTGTAACAGGAATCCCCTTTGCCGTGAAGGAGCGGATAATTTCTTCCAATTTACCTTCTAGACTTTGCTTTTTCTGTGTAGCAGGAACTTGAGCTGTATTTGGGTCAACCACTTTAACCGTAATAACTCCTTCGGCAGATTTCCCCGTAATCTCAACAGATACTTTGCTCTCGTTCGGAACTTCACTTTCGAATTTGACCATTGTATCTGTGCCTTTTGCAGAAACAATCGCATTTTGACCATTCATTTTATCTTTTATATTTACTTGTAGGACATCACCTACATTAAATGAAGAACTATTTGTGAGCGTATTTGTTTTAAAACTAGTAGGAAATTGGATTTGCATAAAACGCACTCCGTTCTGGTATTCTTATCTATTTTATCGGCAAAAAATGAGGAATGTGTATGTGGAAATTGAAGGGTATTGGACTTTAATTGGGGTTCATACTAAAAATCAGGTCATAAAAAGGGTTGTGAAAACTATTTTCACAACCCTTTTCCACCTTTACTTTTTCTTATCAAAATAATGTCCATCAAATGAAGGAACAGTATACATTTGATTATATCCTCTAAATGCAGACTTCCCCTTTTTAGCAAGTAAAATATCCTGCTGTATCTCTTTTTTTATATTAGTCAAATTACTGATTATATCTTCACTTATACGTAGGACTTCCTTAAGCCTATTTTTATCAATCGCTGACAAAGTCTCTGTAAGTAATTCTTGTAGTATCTTGCCACGTGCTTCAAGATAACTAACGATCTCCTCAATTTGCTTATCACGTTCTTGTTTATCACTTGTCTCAACTTTAGCTTTTAACTGTAACGTAATAGAATATAGCTCCTCAAGAGAATCCATTTAAACAAGCCCACTTGTCTGGTATTGTTTTTTGCGATTAATTTGGATGACTTCCTTCCAAGTATCTCTAAACTCTATGACTAATCCTTCTACTTCATTCACAATCTCAACATCATTTTTAATATTCGCTTCGATAAGTCGACGATTCATATAATCATACAATTGTCTCATCTCTTTTGAAATATCATAGTCATAATTAAGAGTTACGATTAATTCCGAAATGATATTTTGCGCTTTAGTGAGGTTAAGGTGTTTTCCTTCTATATCTTTTTCTTGAATAGCTTTTTTAGTTAAATGTAAAAATTTAATACATCCGTTGTATAACATGAGAGTTAATTCACCAGGAGATGCTGTTAAAACAGAATTCTGTTGATAAACTGTATATTGTTTTTGCATTTTCTTTCCTCCTCTTGAAATATGAAAAAAAATATGAAAAAAATTATTACCCTAGCATACTTGTAATAGAACTACTTTGTGAGTTCATATCACTAATTGCTTTTTCCATTGCCGTGAATTGTTTATAATATCGATCTTCTATTGTTTCTAGTTTATCTTCCCAATCAGCCATTTGTTTTGTTATATCATTAATAGAACTACCTAATGAACTAGAATCAATATTTGCAGCTGTGTTAGGGCGGCCAGCCTTTTTGTTCAATTTATCTACAGTTTTGCTGAGCTCATCATATACTCTAGTAGCAATACCATCTTCAGCTGTAAATAACTTAGCTACTTCATCTGGATTATTAGCAATAGCCGCTTTTAATTTGTCCTCATCAATCTCAAGCTTTCCATCTGTAGCCATATATTTGGTACTAATACCTAATTGTGATAACATCTTAATTTGACCACTTGGTATTCCAGAAACAATGTTGCCCATATCTCCCCTTAAATTGGTAAGGGCCGTGCGGATAATCTCATCATTGTAGAGTAACCCTTGCTTGGCTTTTTCATCCCACTTTTCTGCTTCTTTTTCAGATAGTTCCTCTCTCTGTGTATCTGTAAGTGGGCTATAATCACGATCACGAGTCGTTTTCACTTTTGTAGTTAAACTATCAATGAGGGAGTTATAACTATCAATATAATCCTTAATGTTATTGAAAATGGATTCAGTGTCTGATTCAACATTTACTGTAGTTGCCATGTTCGGATCTGCTTTCAACAAAGTTAATTCAATTCCATAAATAGTAGCTTTGTTGGAAGTTAAGTTAGAAATAGTAGTTCCATCGAAGATAATCTCTGCGTTTTGCCCTTGTGCAGAATAAGTATTAGTTACAACACTAGAAGCATCTGCCAATGATCCACCTTTATTAATCAATGCAGCAATATTTTTACTATCACTACTAGTAAGCGTAATGGATTGATTTTCTCCCATTTCCTTGGTCGAAATAACAAAACTTGAAGTTACCTCATCAAATGAAGCTCTTAACCCTAATGATTTTCCGTCCGATGTAGTAGCTGCCCCTATTTTACTAGCCAATGTAGCATAAGTATCCTGATCCGTTACTGTAATTGTTGCTGTACCAACAGATGTTTTCACTTCAAAAGCGGCTGTTTCTCCAGAAGTTAACACTTTATTTGTTGATTTAACAGCAGATCCATCAACACCCAGAATACTTTTATCGGTCTTAACACGGGCAGTTTCTGCCAATTTATTAATGGTTAAATCATAGGAACCTTGGACCGCATTACTCTTTGAAGAGACAGATACAAAACTTGTATTTGTAGAAGTTGCTTTGTATCCATTGAATGCAGTTGAGAATCTTAATTTATCAGCTTTTGCCTGAAATGTACTTAACTCCAGATTTACATCTCTATATGCATCTTGTTGCCATTGAAGCCATTCTTTTTTCTGAAATAACTTATCTAATGGGGCACGTTCAACATTCATTAAATCTTTTATAATCTGATCTGTATCTAGTCCAGATGCAAATCCTGTAATTCTCATTGTATTATTGGCCATTAAGATACCTCCGTTAAATTTTGTTGTCTATAAATAAACCCAAATACTCTCTCATAGAAGCGTAAATATCCAACAATTTTTTAGGTGGGATTTCTTTCACTATTTCTTTGGTTTCATCGTCAATAAGAGTGACATAGTATTTCTCCAATTTTTCATGATACACATATTTTAAAGAAGTATGTGTATCTTCAAGAACTGAGTTTATGTCTTTAACCATGTTTTCCATATCTTTTTCTTTAATGCTATCGTCGGTTTCATTCTTAGGCTGCTGTTCTATGCTGTTAGTTTGTTGTACTTCAATTCTATCTTTAATAGATTTACTGTTGTCAACACTGAGGTTTTTTTCTAGCAAATTTGATATTAAATTAACAGAGCCCATTTTCAAATCCCCCTAATATAGTTCTACTTATTACATCGGATAATTTCCCTCAACTTTTACTATTTTAGATTCATTAATCGTAATTTTGCAGGAGCGTAATTGTACTTAGCAGATAACTTATAGTAATTTTTAGCTTTATCCTTTTGATTAAACATTTCATAATATACTCCCAAATTGTATGCTGCAAGAAAGGAACCTGTCCCTATTACGATTTCTCTCTGTTGTTGTTCACCTAATGCAATACAAATAAGATAAGCACGTTCAATTAGTGGAATGAAATCGATATTCTCCTCAGTATCGCTCAATACAAAATGCATGTAAAACAATCCTGTTACAAAGTTAAAGTCTGGACTATTTCTTAATGGAACATTCATTTGGTCAACAATTTCAAAAACAGAGTAAAACTTTTTTAATTCAATTAAAGTATAAATATAATTGACTACTAGATCTGTAAAATATCCTTCCAAGCTATTCACTTGCAGATATGCCTCTCTAAAAGAAGCTTCTGCCTCTTCTAATAAATCCATTTTTTTATACTGTCTAGCCAGCTGGTAATGTATATAGCCATTGTTTGAATCACTTCTAAGTTCTTCATTAAGTATGGCAATGTTTCTTTTCGATTTGTCCGTTTCACTATATCCTGTGTGAAGTATCTCTATCGGAAACTCCAATCTTGGTAAATCAGAGACAACTTGTTCATGAATCTTACCTTGATATACCATACCTTTAGGAAGCAAACGAGAAATATATGTTTGAGAATATCTTTCTTCGTTGTTTTGTACGAATTTATTCTTAATACAGACTTTCCCAATAGATTGTTCTTTTAGGAGTAGCGAGTCTACTTTTTCTTTGTCCCACCTTAATATTTGTTCATCTGCATCAAGTATGAGATTCCACCTAGAAGTCGATTTGGTAAGAGCAAAATTCCGAGCAGCAGCAAAATCATTTGACCATTCATAGTCGTAAACGATTGCACCATGTCTAACAGCAATCTCTTTTGTATTATCAATTGAGCCTGTATCTACAACAATAATTTCATCTACGAATTTATTGACGGAACTTAAACATGTAGCTAGATTATTTTCTTCATTTTTCACTATCATAACTAGAGATATATTTAACATATCAATCTCCTTAATTCTGTATTTCTCATATAATGATTATATCGACTTAAAATTTTATATTTGAAACAAAAGTACTAAATAAAAGGCCTATAGCAGTTGGTTGGCTATAGACCTAAAATCTTTTATTTTTTAACTTTTTAAAAAGTTCTACTATAATCATCTAATTACAAAGAGTGATTTAATCCTTATCAATAACTAAGTAACGTGTATATTTACACATTCTATAAAACAATACAACTTAATTGAGACCCTAGTTTACTCTCATTCCATCAAAACAAGCGAATCTTTCGTTTTTCAAATTCCATCCCCATATTCATTATATGGATAAAGTTTCCACTACAATTCGAATAGTATTTTCATCCATTTCTTCCCAAAACGGCATACAAATAACTCTAGAAGAAATATCATCAGTAATACTTAAATCAGTATATATAAATTCTTGAAATTGCTTTTGATTATGACACGCAGGATTATAATAGGAAACTGCATTAATAGAATTCTCCTGAAGTTTTTTAATGTATTTATTATTGGACTCTCCCGGAGGGCACAGGATGGAGAAAAATTGATAGGGTATTCTACCAGTCGTTTTTTGAAGACACCATCCATTGTCCAATAAACTGTATTTACTTATTTCCTCCGAGTATACATTATATAATGCAATCCGTTTTTGAATCTTTTCTTGAAACACATCTAGTGTCGCTAAGCCAATTGCTGCATGGAATTCTGAAAGTTTAGCATTTAATCCTAAACTTTCAGACTCTCTTTTCCCAGAGTAACTAAAATTCGACTGTGCTTTTATAGAATTGATTAACTTAGTATCTGCACTATAGATTAAACCGCCCTCTCCTATCCCAAATGGTTTGGTAGCGTGAAAACTGTATACTACAATTCCGCTAAAACTTGTTCCGAATTGTATATTTTCCTTACTTGAACCAAAACAAGGAGCTGCATCTACTACAACAGGAATTCCATTATTATGTAATTCCTCATAATATGTTAAATCAATATTATTTCCAAATGTAGCATATGGGACAACCACTGCCACCTGTTCACCTAAATTGCTTATTGCCAATTTTAACTTTTCAGTATCCATCTCCCATCCTTCAGGGTTGACATCTATGAAATAAGGCTCTAGCCCACACCACATTGCTGCCAAGGCGGTTGCAGAGAATGTAAAACTTGGCATAATAGCATATTTTGCACCTTTCCTTTTTGTTTGGGAGATTGATAACATTAGACCTGAAGTTGCATTATTTACTGTTGTTACCCCCCCTATATTATCAAAATAATCATTTAATATTCTACTCTCAAAAGCATTATTTATCGGTCCAAAATTACTATAAATCCTTGAATTATCAATCAAATCCAAGTACGCTTTATACTCTTCGTATTTCACAAGACTTGGTCGCATAAATGGAATATTTGTCATAATTACCTCACTAAGTCTTATTTATTGATATAATTTCTTTTTAAGATTGACATCAAAACTATATTTTTATATTCTCCATTCTTATATACAGCTTCTCTTATTACCCCATCAATTGAAAAGCCAACCTTTTCATATAATCTTATTGCCCTCATATTTTCTTCTAATACACTTAAGTGGACTCTATTTAGGTTCAAATCCACGAAAGCGTGATTTAAAATACTTTCAGTTGCAAAAGTTCCTATTCCTTTTCCTTGATTATTCCGGTCACCAATCATAATGGCAAATTCTGCTGAACTATTAATAAAATCAATATTCAATAAATATACTACCCCTATTATTTCCGCGAACTCTTCACTACATATTGCACAGCGAATATTATTGGAACGGTTATTCAAATAATTATCAAACCATGCTACTTCGGTTTCGATATTAATATATCTAAATATAGCTCCTAAAGAATTAATTAAATTCCTATTATTTCTCCATTTATTAATGGTTACGATATCTGTAGATGTAAGTTCTCTTAAATAAATCATAATTGTTTCATCCTCTATATTAACGAGTTCAATACATTCAATATTCTATTCATATCCTGTATTCCATATCTTTGATCAATTGGTATTGATACTAATTTCCTTGAAAGATAATTTTCATACCAATTTTCATCTGTAACTTGCAATATTTCTTTCCAATAAGTTGGTATATAAATCTTATTTTTTATAAGTACTTCTTTAATATTTTCACCAGGAAATAAAAATGGATATACCATCGGACCATTTAAAGCACTCGTATCAATTTTTAATTGGTTATATTTTCCTATTTTTTTATGAAGATAAAGAAAATTTATGTTTCTTGCTTCTCTTGCTCTATCATAGTCAATGCTACTTAATAAACGTTTTGTTAGTCTTGACATCTCACTTAAACCTTCACTAGTCAATATCCTTTCATTTTCTTGAAATAATTCATAACTTTTTTCAGCAGATACATCAATTCTTTTTGTTAGAAAATTAACTTTATCAAATGAAACACTAGTATTGATATTCTCTTCAAGTTGATTTGAATGGTATAGATACGCTCCGTCAGGTACACCAAAAAATTTTCTTGGAGAATATATAGTTGGAATATCCTTAATTGGAAAATCAAAAAAAGCCTGGGTATTATCTATGATTATATTTTTATATTTTGTTACCAATTTATAAACATTGTTAGTATTTAGTCCAAAATAATTGATATAAAGTAAATAGTGGTCACTATATAGTTCTCCATTGAAAATAGGCTGCATCTCTCTATCAATTCTATACATTTCATATTCGATTCCCAGACTTAAAATTGGCTCTAAAATACATTCACACATGTAATATGGAAGATATATTTTACTTACTTTGTTTGCCTTTATAAAATAATATAGTGCACTTCTAGCTTTATTTAGTTTAATTGCATTTGAATGATACTCTTGCCCATTCAAGAGTTCCAATTCAAAAAAACCACCAATTTCATCTCTCATTAAATTACCTCATATTCATTTAACATATCCTTTATCTCATCCTTGGAACAAAACATCATTGTATCAATGATGGATAAATGTGAAATAAAATCTCTCAAACCTATTTGATTATATTCAATATTGTTTGGAAGAAAGAATGAAAGTTTTATTCCACTATTATTAAATTTCTCTTCTGAGAATAATTGCTTCCCATTAATAGGATTAATGTATTCATTAGCACCTAGTTGTGAACTTATTTCCAGAGCCCAATCTCCAGCGTTCTCTATAGAGTCGTAATTAAAAGAAGCTTGAGAGGAAATTATAAACCTAGTATCTATATCAAGATATTCACAAACATTTTTCATGATATTCATATTCAATTCAGATATATTATCCGTTTCCAGTTTTATTGAATCATTAATAATATCCATTGTGGTTTCATAACAAATAGCTTTATTCTTATAATGTTGCAGCTGATTAAGAATTTTTTTTCTCCAATCCATACCATTACTTATCTTAACGTTTTTAATTTCTTGTTTATAACTTTTTTTTGATACTGGAAAACCGATATATTGCCATCCTTCCGAAGGATGCAGGATCCTATTTCTATTTATCCAGCCATGTCGTATATATTGTACATCGTCAAAAACTACCCACATATCTACATGTTTAATAAGTTGAAAGTGTCCGATATACGGAAAAAAATATGGCTGCATAATACCAAGTTTCAAAATTTAACAGCCTCCTTTTGTTATTTATATTAAATTGAATACAATCTATACGCGATAAAAGTTTTCTACAAATTGGTATTTAAGAAACCAAATATCTTCAATAAAATACACAAAATAGACCGTAGAAATTAATTTCTATAAAAAATATTTTTTTCAATACAAAATTAAGTAAAATTAATTTTTACTCTTTTGAAACAATGTATACAATATCAGAAAGGGTCAATCCATATTTTTCTGCTTCTGCAACACCATTTTTTTCTGCAAAATTATATTGACATACAATAAAGCCTGCATTTTCAAGTTTTTGAATATAGTCTTTGGCATATACACGTACATGATCTTCTTGACCAAAATTTAGTAATCTATCTTCTGGACTTATTATTCTATCATCCTCATATGTTTCATCAAGGTTTAAAGCAATTGGTACCTGAAGAATACCCTTACCACCTTGTTTCAAAATTCTACAAAGTTCTTTCATTGCTTTACTATCATCAGGTACATGTTCCAGTACATGGCTACAAATTATGAATTCAAAGGAATTATCATTATATTGAATATTAGTAATATCTATTTTCTCCATATTTCTATCACTAGGAAAAAGATCACCGCACGTATAATCAATATTCTTAAGTGAAATTAGCCAGTTTCTTATATTCTTTTCAGGAGCAATATGCAAGACTTTAGTCTTTTGCTCTTTTATATCTGTTTCCTCTTCAATGAATAATTTAAATGCTCTTTCTCTATCCATAGAATAGCAATTTGGACAAAGTGCCGTTTTTACATTATTATTTTCAAATTCAAATTTTTCAATTACATATATATCTGGAAGTGGTAAGAATTCATTAAATCTCTCATGGCAAAGATTACAGTAATATTTATCTGTTCCTTGTATAATTTCAGAAATAATGAATGCCAATGCATCCAATAACTGTTTCTCATTTAAAATACTAGTATTACCCTCAGAAATATATTTATTAAAAATATCAGTGCCCACAGTTAACAGTTTGTTAAGTGCATTTTTGTAATCTCTTTCTAGACTTAGAAATCCAAGTTTCCTCGAATAATTTATTAGAAAAGACCACTGATAAATATTAGTGAAAAGATATTTAAGATTTTGTTGAGCTTGATTTGAGTGTATTCTAAAGTAACTCAAACTCTCAGGAATATAAACAGCATTTCCCTTTTGTAATAAGGCAATCCAAGTTGTAATATCATTAATAAAACTTAATCTTTTTCCTCCTATATAACCAAAACATTCTATAAGATCTTCTTTCCTAAATAGAACTGAAGAAGGTTCTCCTATTATATTTATCTGGTTTTTAAGTAAAAGGTTACCAAAATCTCTTCCATTTATGATAGTTACCTCATTACTAATTTTTGTGGTTGCACCAATATCAGGTAAATATTCCCCTTCTTCATCAATAACTTGACGATGTGAAGTAACCAAAGTGATTCCTTCTTTTCCCTGAATATAATTCATCATTATTTCTATTTTATTCGGATGAAATAGGTCATCATCATTTAAGAAATTTATATACTCTCCATTCGCCAAATTAAAACATTGATCATAATTATCTTCAACTAGCGGGATCTCATTCTTATAATAGTGTAGATTTGAATATTTATTTAGATATTTTTCTACGACTTTTTGAACTTCATCTGTTGTGCTATCATCACTAATGATTATCTCTATATTTTGATATGATTGATTCAAAGCACTTATTAGTGCTTCTTCCAACATTTTAGGTCTGTTGTATGAAGGAATTAAAATGCTAACAAGTGGATAACTAGTATCTTGTTTATTGTATTTTGGAATTTCCAATTCTAAACATTCATCATGCAAATAATTATATGTGTTTGTTAATTCTTGCTTATAAAAATCGTTATTCAGTACCTTAGTTACACTATCTAAATAGTTCATACTATTATTGAGTGCAGTTAAATAATCAATGTTTTCTTGTAAGAAACCCTTTTTACGCGCTAATAGTACTGAGTTTGCATAATCATTTGCACCTAAAAACTTCATTTTATCTGATTGAAGTTGTTGACCATTATGAATTCTAAAATAGCTTAGAGTCTCGCTAATATAAACACCTTTTCCTTTTGCCAAGAGTGTTAACCAAGTTGCACTGTCAACATTACACCCATACCTTCTTCCAGCGAAGGTGCCAAATGGTTCATCCAGATCTTTTTTACGGAATAAAACAGTAGTCGGTTCACCTACAAAGTTGAAATTGTATTTCAATAGCATATTACCAAATTCTTTTCCATCCATAACAGTATCTTGATCAAATACCTTTTGTGTTACCCCTTCTTCTTTAAGCAGTTCATCTTTTTCGTTTATAAACCTTCTATGAGATGTGACTAACGTAATCTCTTCATTTTGATCATTCAAATAGTATTCCATCATCTTTTCGACTTTTTCAGGATGGAATACATCATCATCCATTAGGAAATTTACAAATTCACCTTGAGCTAATTCGAAAAGTTTTAGATCATTATCAAATTGGCCTAGATTAGTTTCATTTTTTATATAACGAATATTGTTATAGTACGGTAAATAGTTATTTTTGACTAAGAGCTCGGTTTCATTGTCAGTACTATCATCGCCAATAACGATTTCAATGTTTTGATATGTCTGTTGTATCGCACTTTGTAGAGCACGTTCAAAATAATCCGGTCTATTATAAGTAGGTATCAAAACACTAACTAATGGTAGATCAACATGATTTTCATTATTTTTTATCCGGCTATTTATATCAGAATAATTTAATGCTATATACTGTACATTATCACGACTCAAAGATCGATCAATTATGACAGAAGGTGGTTCCTTAGCCATCACTCCAATTTTATAACCAGTTTCAATATACTTTACACTATGGGCTAAATCATATTCAGCAACCTCTTCATCGAACATGATGTCATACTTAGTTGCCATTATTGCTCTATCAAGTACAGCTGCTTCATCAAAAATTGATAAAGTTTGAGAGAATTTGATTCTCTCTAGATTATTTCCTTGTTTTGCGAAAATATTTCCAATCTTAAATTGACCTTCGCTCCATCCTAAATCATCAGGTATTTTTTTTGAGCCAAATACTCCAATCATACCTATATCACTATTTGAATTAAAGACTTCTAAAATTGAAAATAAAAATTGCTTATCACTTATGAAGGTGGTTTCTTCAAGATAGATTTTATATTTTGCATCTGTTAAACTCATTGCCTTATTATAAGCAACAGTATTATCTTGGCAGTTTTCTATTCCAATAACATCTACCTCAAATCCCTCAGGGATAGAAAGTGCGTTTATATATTTAAGAGACTCGCTATACTTCATTTCATCTCTAACATTATAAATAAAACAGAATTTATTATTATTCATAAACTTCATCCTTCAACTTCTGTATTAGCTCTTGCACCTCTTGATCCTTGTTACTTATTTTCTCAAAATAAGACAATGCTGATGCAGAATCACCTAATTGAACCAACATATACCCCAAATTAAATAGTGTATCATCGTTTTTTGAATTTAATTCATATGCTTTATTCAAATAGGGGAAAATGCTATCCATTATGTTATTTTCATACGAAATAGTAGCAACAGTGTTTAACATTTTTTCTTTATTAATTGTATTTGTTATTATGGCTGTCATTATTTCTTCTTCAGAGTAAACTGACCTTGAAATATAATTCGCTAATTCTTGTTTCGATTCTTCTAACTCAATCTCAAACTCTATTCTTCTTAAAAGATAGATCAAACTACGTATTCTTTGTTGTTCTATTTCATAAATTTCAGTTAAGATATTGCCCACAACTTCATCTTTATCTTCTTTCTTTAGCAATTCTAAGTACTTTTTTGCCAAGTCTTTTTCTTGATATGAGTATAAAATCGTCCCTAAATTGTAGAGAGTATCTGAATTTGTTGGATCAAGTTCATATGCTTTACTTAAGTAAGGAACAACACTTTCATGATAATTAAAGCTATAATTCATAATAGCTAAAGCTTGAAGAAATTGAATCGGTTTTTCTAAAGCATTTACAATATGCTCTATTATTACCTCTTCATCATGTTGCTTCAGCTCTTTAAGATTGCTCTCAACATCGTTTTGATGATAAATATTTACCACATTTTCAAGAATTTTTTCATTATATTTTTTCGCTGTAATTAAATATCTGCTAGCTTCATAATGTGACTTTATCTCAGTATTAGAAAGCGTACAAAAAAGATTAATTAATTGGGATTCTTCTTCACTAAGAAATCCAGTTATACTTCTTATATTGGTTCTTAGTTTAGACTGGTGAATGAAAAGGTTGTCTATGTCTAAAAAAGACATCATTTTATTTATTAAATAGGGATTTTCACCTTTTATAAGTTTCGCTAGTACATTTACATTTGTTGCATTTAATACTGATGCTAAAATTAATCCCTCAGTATGCAACAAGCTCCTAACTTTCCATAAAAATCCATTTAAGTCTTTGATATTATTCCAATTAGTGATTAGAATAACATCAAATTCTCTTCCGTTTAATGCCTCAAGAGCATCTTCATATGACATATTGAATATCTCTGTAAAATGACCTGCTTCTGAAGCGGCTCGTGCATTTTCTTCTACACCGGTTAAAGATACATTTCTATATTTATCCCTAATCTTTAACAATGTGCCACCTGCATCACATCCAAAATGTAATACGCGGATTGACATTTCAGTATGAAAGTCAATCTCATTAATTAACTCATTATGCATGATATAAGAATAAGAATTGGTCCCCCACTTATCCATAAATTTCTTTTCATTTTCCGATAACAACTGGTCATACCCCCAAGTATTATCTCTCCAAGATACACTTCCATAATGATGTATGAAAGTATCTTTACATAACAGTAATTTATACCCTCGCTCTCTAATCCTTAATGAATAATCATCATCCTCAAAATTTCCTGGAGTAAATCGTTCATCTAATAAACCTATTTCATTGACCACATTTTTTTTGATTAACATACAATATCCTATTAACTTAAGTCTTTCTTCCCAGAGTAAAGGATCAGAATTATTGTAATTAGAAGCAAAGTTATGCATTTCTTCAATAGTCCTATAATTTACAGGAATACTTGTATAGTAGGCTGCAGAATTTGTCACAGTACCAACCGCACCAATTTTTTCATTACTATACAGGGCTTTTAGCAAGTTATCTAACCAGCCCTTAGTTACTACAGTATCATTATTAAGCAATAAGATATTTTCTCCATTTGCATACTCTATTCCCTGATTGCATGCTTTCGGAAACCCCTCATTATTTGCATTTAAGAGAGTTCTAATATCTTCTTGGTTAGCTAACCATTGTCTAGTACCATCTGTCGATCCATTATCAACTATAACAATCTCATACGTTCCAGGTTGTGTATATTTCCTAATGCTATCTATACATTCAATTGTATAATTCAATTTATTAAAAGTCGGGATAATTATACTTGTAAGCAAAATATCATTCCTTTGTATTTGTAATTTATAAATTCCTTATATTAGAGATTTCATATTTGGATATCTCATTCAGCACAAGATTTAGCCCTTCTTGGTCTTTAGTCTTTTCATAAAAATTATAGAATCTATTTAAGTTCTGATAACTTGGTTTCCTATTATATAAGTTATTGATTATTTCTATTGTTTCTTTATAATTACCATTTCTCAGATAGATGTCACTTATAATTTCGAGAAATTGTTCTTGATATTTCGGGGAAAAATCCAAGGAACAATTCAGTACATAATTCGAATATCCATAAAGATCTGATTGCCTCACTATTGATAAGAAAATTTTTTCTAACTTAGTAAGTTTAGATGCTAGTAAATGAAAGATTTCTTTTTCGTTCATACTAATAAAGTTGGTAATAAATTTTATGATGACACTAGAAAATTCTTCACTTAAATCTTGTGTTGGAACTTTTCCATTAACAATGAATTCAATTAGATATTTCTTGTCTTTATCCGATAGTGATAACTTTGAAACAACTTCATTAATTAAATTTTCATCATTCCTTACGACTGCCAAGTTAATTACATCAATTAAATATTCTTCACTAATTTCTAGAACCTCTTGCCAACAGTCAAGTGCTTCATTATATCTATTTCCATATAAATTGGCTATCATCATTAATCCTTTATCAACATTTAAGTTATATTCGTTAATAAACTCTAGAAGAATCCCTGACCTTTTCGCTAACAGCACTCCGCTTAAAAGAATAACTTCATCAAGAGAGGTTATTCTATATACCTGTTTAATATTATTGAAGCTATGACTTTTCTCAATTCCAGATTGGATTAACACATTTATATATTGAGAAATCGCAGGTGCAAAATCCTTTTTTTGTTGGATAGCATTAAAAGCATAATTGAGTGCATCCACCAACTTACCTTGTTTTTGCAGCACTTCTGATAACTTAATATTGGATAAATAGCTACCTACACCATCGATTGTTTGGAAGCCTTTAACTTCGCCTAATTCCAAAGCTTTTTTATAAGAAAATTCCGAGTCTAATAAATAGCCGCTTTCTCCATATAAATTTCCTAGTACGAAATGGTATCCAGTATACGTAGGGTACAATTGAATCGCGTCTTTCATCAAATTAATACCCTCTTCATATTTTTGAGTTGACAATAAACAATCACCCATTAAATAGAGAAGATATGGTAGGTACACTTTGTCCTTACTTAAAAAATAGGATTTTTTGAACATATTTATTGCATTCTCAAAATTTCCAGATACCTTATATTGCACACCTAAATTAAATAGATTGTAGCCTGTTGGTGACTCATTTACTTCTTTTAATAAAATTTTCAGATTACGATTTTCCTTATTTTTTTCTTTATATATTTCTTGCTTGTAACCATCATGTTCTATAACAATATCGGAAAACTCGTGAGACAAATTATTGAATTGTTCTATATTTAGATGTTCATGAATTTTTCCATAATAATGTAGGCCATCAGTTTTTCTAAAAAGTCTTATTGCCTGGTGGTAGGAAATATACCCATTACTCATATGATTTTTTATCGTTAGCACATAATAATCCTTATTGGTATTGAGTGATTCTTGAATATTAAAACTAATATCCAAAAATTCATCAGCATCTAAAATTAAAATATATTCACTTGACGCCTGTTCAATAGAAAAATTCCGTGCTTCAGCAAAATCATGGTTCCATTTGTGTGTGTAAATCTTCGCACCATATTCCTTAGCAATATTCACTGAAGCATCCGTAGAACCAGTGTCTACTATTATGATTTCATCCACCTGATTTTTAACACTATCTAAACATCTTCCTAGGAAGACTTCCTCATCTTTAACAATCATGCATAGTGATATTGTTTTTTTATTCATAATAGCCACCTTTTAAATTTCCTATTTTCTTCTATTTAATATATCGGCCATATTAGTGTTATTTTAATAGTATATTGATATAACCACTTTTCGCCAAAACAAAAAAGGACCTTAGATAAAAATCTAAGGTCCTTTTAAAATTGGCTATTAACCTAAAAGTTGAAGTACACCTTGTGGCTGTTGGTTAGCTTGAGCAAGCATAGCTTGAGAAGCTTGAGAAAGGATGTTGTTTTTAGTCATGTTCATCATTTCTTTAGCCATATCTACGTCACGAATACGAGATTCAGCTGCTTGTAAGTTTTCAGAAGTTGTACCAAGGTTGTTAATAGTGTGCTCAAGACGGTTTTGAACAGCACCAAGGTTGGAACGGTTTTCTGAAACTGTGTTAATAGCAGTTTGGATTTTTGTTAAGTTTGCACTTGCAACAGAATTTAAAGTTGATGTTGCGTTAACTGTAGAACTTAAATCTGACAATTGCGTTGATGATACTCCTAATGTTGAAGAAGTTGCATCTACTAAACTCATAGAAATAGTTTCTCCAGCGTTTGCACCAACTTGGAATGTTAATGATGAAGTAGTATTTAAGATATTCTTTGTATTGAATTTTGTTTGGCTTGCAACAGAATCGATTTGAGATGTTAATTGTGTAATTTCTTTTTGAATCTTAGCAGAATCATCTGTTGTTAAAGTTTCGTTAGCTGCTTGTGTAGTTAACTCAGCCATACGTTGTAACATTGAATGAGTTTCGTTAAGAGCACCTTCAGCAGTTTGGATTAATGAAATAGCATCTTGAGAGTTTGAAGTTGCTTGATCTAATCCACGGATTTGGTTACGCATTTTTTCAGAGATTGCTAAACCAGCAGCATCATCAGAAGCACGGTTGATACGGTAACCTGAAGATAATTTCTCCATAGATTTAGAAGTTGCATTGTTGTTGTAAGTTAGTTGACGATGTGTGTTCATCGCTGAAATATTGTGATTGATTCTCATTTTTATTTTCCTCCTTGAGTTTGAAATTCCACATCCTTGTGGAATTGTTTTTTCGTATTTTATAAATTTGTACATTGGTGTAAGAGTCGGCCGACTTTGCTACCATGTAACTATTAATAATATCGACAGGATTTTTATTTCTTTAATACTTTTTGATATTTTTTTATTTTTTTCTACAAAAATTGATTTCATAACATTGAAAACACCTTAAATCACCATAGTATCAATATTCTTAGATAAATATTTGAGTGAAAAATATCTAGATTTATATTTTCAAACTACCTTCCTACATTAATCTTTTTGCAATGAGCAAAAAAAAGAAAAATGGCCAATGGATTGAATCTTCCATTTGCCATTTCTCTCATTTAAACATATCTAGATTCAAACTTGTAGTTCGTGCCTTCTGGTTCTCACTTTCAACTTTTTCAAGAATTTCTTTCCGAATAATTTCTACCTTTTTCGGAGCATTGATTCCAATTTTAATTTGATCCCCAGATACCTCTAGGATAGTTATTTCAATATGCTCATCAATGATGATACTCTCATTTTTTTTACGTGTAAGGACAAGCATAACTACCCCTCCTGTACCATTTCTTTTTTATTCATTTTTAAGACATGCTTTGTATGGTACTTATCCGTATTCAAGACGAACTGCTTGCCGTTGTTATTTTTACTATTTAAAACTAAAGGAGCCTGAAGATTTACTGTCGATGTATCCAAACTATCACCTAGTGTAACAATACAATAGACCCGAACCTCTTCCTTATTTTTAATATCCAACTGATTTATCATGTAATCTGGGACTTCAAACTCATAATCTTTATAAAATGGGAAAGGGTCTGTAACAACAAATGCTAACTCGATTAGTTCAATGGATTGAAGAACACTAAACGGAGAATTTTCACCCAAAGGAATAAGGATATATTTTGTTTCATCCGGGAAACCTGGTATTCCATTTTTAAAATAGATCACTTCATTATCTGAAATTTCCAGATCTCCGTGGTATCTTGTATGTACTTTCATTTCCTCACCTCACACTTTCATTTTACCCAGTTACATCAATTTTTAATGAAGGGTACTGTAACATGTATACATCCGTGCTTCCTGGTGTGTATTCGTGGATCGGTTTATGTGCTTGCACTTGAATCTGTGGTTTGTTTGCTCTTACATTAATATCTACACTAGCAGGGACATAATCAATTTGCACACTTTCACTTGAAGGAACACTTCCTGTATCATAGGGTGTTTCTTTTGATATGGCTCGAGAAGCTTGTTTAGCAATTGGGTTTTTAACCTTTGCTATATTCATTAGTTCGTCACCTTCCTGTGACTCCCTTCTGATAAATTCCATGGCTGCTTGGAATCCTTTGTTTGCACTTTCTTCCACTCGTTTAAAAACATTTTTTAAATCCAAGTTATCCCATGCAAGTGTCTGATCGATCGTTAGTCTCGATGGCCGATGTGTAATTCCTAAATCAGCTGTAGGCTGTTCAATAGTTATGTCTGCTTGTGGTTGTTCAATTTTTTGTATTGGTTGATAGGTAGCTAACCCAATTTTCCCAGCTTGAGACTCCATTCTAATTTGAGGTATCCTCATCTCATCACCTCCAACTATAAAAATAGCTGACTCCTTAGGTACCAAAATAACCAATTAGAGCCAGCTGTATTTTTTAGCCTAGAAAATCCATTAATGTCGGCTGCATAATTCTTGCACTCGCACTAAGAGCTGCTTGATGAATACTTTCCTGTGTTTTCAAATTTAGAATGACTTCCTCAAGATCAACATCCTCATTTTCGGAGACCATTTTTGTAGCCATTATTTCTGTAGAATCCAATCTCTGACCAATTAATTCAACTCTATTCATAGTAGCCCCAACACTTGACCTTGCAGAATTTATTGTATCCATATGACTCTGAAGCTGACTTAGGCGTCCACCTAATTCAGGGTCAGTTGATTTTAAATCAGCCTGAAGACCTTCGATATCTGATAGTAATTGCTCGAATATCTTAGAGCCATCTGTATTGACTGTTAAATTCACACCTGCCGAAACCTCCACCTTTACATAATCCCCTTTGAAATTTGTTGTAATCTGTGGATTTGAAGTTTCATCATATTGTATTGGTTCAGAATAAATATCAGAGCCATTAAACATATATTTTCCCGCAACCTTTGTATTGGCTATAGATATAATCTGTTTTTTTAATTCTTCAACTTCCTTTTCAATTTGTTCCCTGTCACTATCTGTCAACGTTTGATTGTTCGCTTGAACAACAAGTTCATTAACCCTCTGTACAGCAGTATTTGTTTTATCTAATGCATCTTCTGTATTTTCAAGCCAATTGTTAACTTCATCTAAATTTCTTTTGTATTGCTCCACTTCGTTTAGACTAGCTCTATACCCAATTCCTTTAAATGCAACGACCGGATCATCGGATGGTCGGTTTATTTTCTTTTGGGAGCTCAGTTGATCTTGATATGTTCCTAACTTCAAATAACTTGAACTTAGATTACGTAGCGTATTATTAGAAAGCATCGATTGTGTAACGCGCATGATTATTTACCTACCTTCCCCCGACACCAAGGCCGTTAACAATTTTGTCCAACGTTTCATCGATCATTGTAATCATTCTTGCAGATGCATTATAAGCATGCTGGAATTTAATCATATCTGTCATTTCTTCATCTAAGGAAACACTCGATACGGATTGACGCTGAGTATTCACCGAATCTAATAAAGTAAGCGTGTTATTTGTTAGGACATTTGATTCTTTTGTTTGAACACCGAGAGATGCAATGACTCCGGCATAGAACGATTGGAAATTCCCCGTTGTCCCAATAGTACTTGTCGTAAAATCAGTCAAATTTTTAGTCATGACACCAGCCAATGAATAAGCATTATCTCCATTTCCTTCAGAAGTTCCATCTGCTGCCGCTGCTATTTTTGTTGGATCCGTAATTGCTACAGATATAGATTTAGCAGCTCCTGTAGCTGTAGTTAAATCATTAAAAAATGGACTTCCTTGATCACCATTCAAGTCATCTCCGTCTGAATGAATTTTATTAAACTCCTTCACCAAGGTATAAGCCATATTATCTAGATTTTCAATCATTGCTGGATATTTATCTGTCAATGCTTCCATATTGGCCTTTAGTTCACCCATGGAAAAATCATTTAACGCAACAGTTGAACTGCCAAAAATAATTGATTTATAATCTGCTGATGTAGATACTTGAGTTGGACCTGTGGTTAATGAATTTTTATCAACTAACACACCTAAGCTATTACCTGAAGAACCAAGGATTTCAATTTTATAGACTCCTTCAGCGAGTATAGAAGCATTACCACCAGTTTTTTCCTTAGTTACCTTTATGTTAACCAAAGCCGACAATTCGTCTACAAGCTTATCACGCTCATCATAAAGATTGTTTGGTAAATCACCATGAGGTTCTACCTCAGATATTTGTCTATTTATCTCATTGATTTGAGTCGCAATAGAATTGATCGTATCCACATTTGCTTTGGTACTCAATTTTAAATCTTCCATAATCGTTTCTAAAGAAGTCGACATATAGTTAAACGTATCTGCTAGAGCATTCGCTTGTGCGAGTACACTTTCTCTAGCACCACTTTCATTTGGACTGCTTCCTAATATTTGAAGCGAATTCCAAAATTCGCTTAAAGAAGCCGCTAATCCTTCTTCTGTTGGTTCATTCAGAATTTCTTCCATTCTTGAAAGGGTATCCGCTTTGGTGGAATAATAACCCAATTTATTATTTTCCCCACGATATCGGCTATCAACAAACTCATCTCGAATCCTTTGAATTGAACTCGCCACTACTCCAGTACCCAACTGTCCCGGTGTTTGTGGTCTATTCATGCCGACTCCAGGATAGGTTAGTGTCTGTGTAAGATTCACTCTTTGACGTGAATATCCATCTGTATTTGCATTAGAAATATTGTTTCCTGTTACGTAAAGCGCAGTTTGTTGTGCAAACATACCACGACGTGCTGTTTCGAGCCCCATAAAAGTTGAACGCATTCTTTGCTCCTCCGATCTCCTACGCTTTTGAATTAAACATTCCTTTTAAATTCAAGTCCCCTACTCTTTTTCCTGTTGGCGGACCATAATTAATCGATTCTGGCTGTGGATTAAGTAAACTCAAAGAGAAGTTCACAAATTGTAGCGATTGGTAGATCAATTGTTGATTTAAAAAATTTCGTTCTTTTAAATCAAGTGCCATCGCTGTTAATGAATGAGCAACCTCAATAAGTTGATCCTTTTCCTCTCCCGAAGCTGCCTCGATACAATCTGTCACAGTAGTATTTTCTGTATTAGGTAAAATATTTTTTGTTACCTGCATACGCTCATTCTCTAGCTTCCCTATCTCAGCAACTAGTGCATGTTCTTTTTTCAAAATTTGATTGAGAGAATCCATGTCTCCTACCTTGATATATTCTGTTTTCTTTACTGCACTTTCAAATAAGTCTTTGTGCAGTTCAAGTAATTTTTCTAATGTTGTTATCAAATCTACAGTAGCAGACATTTCATCCCTCCATTCTTAATTACTAATTCTTATAAAAGCTAAATAAACTTTTTGCTACTTCTTTCGTATTTACTTTGTAATTCCCATTCTCCACTTGAATCTTTATAGCATCTACTTTTTCTTGTCGTTCTACAGCAATAGAATTCACACTCTGCATCCCTTTAGCTGTTGCGGAAATTTCCACTTTATCAGTTTGCTTGGATACCTTATTAGTGTTCTCCAGCTTGTTCATTTGACGTTTATATGGATTAATTCCAGATGTTCCATAGTTATTAATTTTCATTGTTTTTTCCTCACTTTCCTAACCGAGCGTATTCTTACTCTTATTATCGGATCAACCGAGGCAATTATTTAATGAAAAATAAAATATAGTTAAAAGTAATTAAAAAAACCGTATGCATCTGCACACGGTTAGTTCTTCTGCCTTATTTATTTAGAGGTAAAATAAGTTGCCTTTTTATCAATTTCACGTCTCCGCTCTTCCTCAATTGAGAAGAGATCGAGTTCTTTCCTCAAAGTACCTGCACAAGGCTCACATAACTTACCTTTTTGAATAGTTGTCCCACATTTTTCACACGGGTAACCTAAATTCGGTAACGAAGCCACTTTTAGACGACCGGTTTTGATAAATTTGAGAATTAATTCTTCGTCTACACCTGTTCCCTCTTCTACTTGATGGATGGTTGCAGTACGGTTTTCACGCTGGCGAATAAATTTATAGACCTTATCAAAGGACGCTTCTTCTTCTTTCCAGCACTTTTGGCACAAATCACGGTGGATGTTTCTAATGAATAGCTCTCCGCAATTCGGACAATTTGATAACTCTTCCATGATTCAAAATCCCCTCTCCAAGAGACATTACTATTTTGATTATAACGTTTAGAAGGGAAGTAGAATATGAAAAAATTGAGACAATTGTTGGAAATAGGCACTTAGCCTTACGCTTTATCCATTTGCTAGCAACCACTTGCATTATTCTAGCAAAATGCTAGCACACTGATAGCAGGATGATAGCACTTTGATAGCAGCTTGCTATCAATATCGACCCAACCATTTTTTCTGCATTCCTTAAAGCTAAAACAGTTCTACAGAGGTTATCGTTGAAAAACGTTTATAGGTTAAGAAACACTGGAACAATCGAGAAAATTGTTGATAATGCACACTTTGTTTAAAGATATTATCTTTGCTAGCGTTATTCTAGCCAAATGCTAGCAAGGTGATAGCAAACTGAAAGCACTTTGCTATCACCTTGCTAGCGTTAAGGATGAGACCGATTTAGCTCCTGCATGTATCAATATTTTTGCTGCATGCCTTAAAGTTGAACCAGTTGTATAGATATCGTCGATGAGGAGAATATCTTTGTCAGCAACTCCCCTCCCCTCTTCTATTTGAAAAACTTGAGGAATATGAATCCGATCATGGCGGGATTTTTTTGATTGTTTTTCACTATGAGTTCTTTCGAGGAGATGTATTGGAGACTGTCCAGTTTCATTAATGAGTGCTTCTGTTTGGTTGAAGCCTCGTTCGAATTGACGTTCAGTGCTTAATGGGATGGGTACTAGAAGGACATTGGGAGGAAGCTTTTGTTGAATTCTTAACGAGAATATTTTTGCTAGGATATAGTCACCTCGGAATTTGTATTGACTGATAATTCCTTTTAAAAAGTCATTGTACTCATAAAGTGACTCATTTTTGAGCAAATATCCCTTCCATTCGTCATCCTCCTCCCAGCGAACACAATCAAGGCAACGATTGTTAATCACGTATTGCTTCTCCAACTTTTCAAGGGGACGGCTGCAAATATCACAGGTTTCCCCTTCGATTTTGATAAGTTGCGATTCGCAGACCTGACAGAGATACGTTTCTTTATGGCTTGTGAAAAAACTCGACCAATTTGTATTTGAAGTAATCTGCTCATGACAAAACAGACAATATTCACTCAACGTCAATCCATCCTTTCTTCAATCCCTCTTTATTCATCCCTTGTATTTGCTTTCTTGCTTTCAGCATCGACTCCGTTAAACCATAGTGAAAAAAGGTGATCCACCCTCCAGGATATTGAGCACTTCGTCCGACCCGACCAGAGATTTGCACAAGGGCACTTTCTGTAAA
This sequence comes from Bacillus yapensis, assembly GCF_005280205.1. Classification (GTDB taxonomy): domain Bacteria; phylum Bacillota; class Bacilli; order Bacillales; family Cytobacillaceae; genus Robertmurraya; species Robertmurraya yapensis. Next base: position 437,474 of record NZ_SUND01000001.1, read on the forward strand.
AATGCGATCCTCTGCTCCAAAGACAGCTACATCTAAATTGGGGAACGTCACCCCTCTTTCTAAAATGGTCGTAGTTATAAGAAGTGAAATTTCTTTGCTTCGCATGGCTTTTACCTTTTCTTTTCGATTAGGGTCTTCTGCATGTACAGCTTCTATAGCTGGATGGAGTTTTTGAAGGAGCGGGAGAATTTTAGGGATTAACTCGATTTTTGGAATAAATATAAGGGCTTGTTTACCCGTTTCAATTCGATGTTTCAACCATTTCATCACATTGGCTGGAAGTGTTCCTTTCGTTAATGCTTTGTTCCAATTTCCACACCAAACAAATTCCGGAACCGGAAGAGGATGACGATGATAACGAGCTGGAATCGTAACAAAGTCTCTTTTACCTTGGCGACATTCTTTCTGCCATTGTTCATTCGGAGTAGCCGTTAGATAGATGAGCGAAGACATATCTTTTCGAGCTTGATTGACTGCATATTGCAAAGCTTTATCTACGGAATATGGAAAAGCATCAACTTCATCGAGAATGATCGTATCGAAGGCTTTGTAAAATCGGAGGAGTTGATGGGTTGTAGTTATTGTAAGTGGGGAGTATTTTTGTCGGTCTTCTGAACCACCGTAAAGTGAAGCTACTTCAATGATAGGGAATATAGCTTGTAGTCGCGGAGATAACTCGAGGACAACATCAGTACGGGGAGTTGCAATGCAAACTCGCTTTTGCATTGCAAGAGCGCGGTTGATTCCCTCGAATAACACCTCGGTCTTCCCAGCTCCACAAACAGCCCAGACGAGTAGTTCCTTGTTTACATTTATGGATTCCATGACTTTATTGGATACGTGTTGCTGCCCCGGTGATAGAGTACCTTTCCAATCTAGTGTTGCGTGAACATGCGATATGTCGCTCACATCAATCCATCCATATAGTGGTGTACAAGTACTAACTCGTCCCATCATGATGCACTTTCTACAATAGGTACAAGTTTCTCCGCATCTAGAACAAGGAAAACTAGCAAACCAGCTCTGATCCTGATTGCCACAACGTTCACATTTCGGGATATTTTTATTAAACGTAATTCCTTTTCGCAGGGTGATATAGCCATTTTCATAGTGGGATTGAATTTCTTCGAGGCTGAGGGGAATTTCATCTAAAAGTAGTTGTTTTCCGAGCAGTAGTTTCTGGAGTTCAGGATTGAAGGAGAAGTTCGGAATCGTTGGTGGTTGAGGAATTTCAGCTAATGAGGTAATGGTTTGAGTAGCCGAAGGTGTTGTGAGCAATGGTTCAGGTACTAATTTTTCATGGAGTACAGCAAATTTCATGTGGGGACACCTCTTTTATTGGGTTTTTAGGGAATGTTGCGGGGGATGAGAAAGTTTTACGTTGATTAATATAGTGAGGTTTCTAGTGTAATCAGGTAGTTCAGAGACAAGGACCCAAATTTATCAATAAACGTCACCCAACCCAAGCTGAATGACGTTTATCAAAACACTTACTTTTTTACCCATCCAAGGCCCATTGCACCTTCACCAAGGTGACTTGCAATGACTGGTCCGAAGTAACTAATCGTAAACTCAACGTTTGGTAGCTTTGCTTCTAGTTCAGTTTTCCATTCCTGCGCTTCTTCTTCACGCTTCCCTTGGAAAATAACCGCTCTATACGCTTCACCACTTGCTGCATCTTCCTCTAGCATATCCGCAATACGTTTCATTGCTTTTTTACGCGTACGAATTTTTTCAAATGGAACGATAACCTTGTCCACAAAGTGAAGCAAAGGCTTGACCTGTAGCATGCTTCCAATGATCGCTTGTGCACTAGACAGGCGACCACCTCGTTGCAAGTGGGATAAATCATCAACCATGAAATAAGCTCGCATTGATTTCTTCATCTCATCTAAGCGTGCGATGATTTCCTCTGGTCCTTTGCCTGCATTAGCCATCTCAGCTGCTTCAATCGCATAGAGGCCTTGCATCATGCAGCTGATTTCGGAATCATACGCATAAACTTCGATATCTTCCACAAGATTTCCTGCTGTAATCGCGCCTTGATAGGTCCCGCTTATTCCACTAGATAGATGAATGTTGATAACCGCATCAAAATCCTTGGCTAGTTTTTCAAAAAGAGTAACAAACTCTCCCGTTGTTGGTTGAGAAGTTGTTGGTAGACCCTTCGTCTTAATTTCTTCATAAAATTCATCTGCATGGAGATCAATTTCTTCTCTATAAGTCTCGTTCCCGAAAATAACACTTAAGGGAATCATATGGATATTTAATTTATCTCGCAATTCCTTCGGGATGTACGCCGTACTATCCGTGACAACTGCCGTTTTCATATATGTACCATCCTTTATATCTACTTAAATTTTACAAGAGTTGATTATACTATATGTGTAGTATTCATTTTATATGAAAACTTTCGAAATTGCATTAGTTTAGGCGCACATCTTAATATCTAAGTCCTTAAAAATAAAACAACCCGATTCAGCACTGGGCCAAATCAGGTCGTTTACCAAAAACTATTATTTCACTTCTACCCAACCATTCTTAATTGCTACAACAACGGCTTGAGTACGGTCGTTTACATTCATTTTTTGAAGAATGTTACTTACGTGGTTTTTAACGGTTTTTTCACTAATAAATAATGATTCACCAATGCCACGGTTACTCTTACCGTCTGCCAATAATTGAAGAACTTCACATTCACGGCGAGTTAATAGATGAAGTGGACGTCTAATTTCAACTTGTTGAACATAACCGTCACCGCCTCCAACTTCTTCAACCGCTAAGCGACGGTATTCTTTTACAAGATTATGTGTCACCTTCGGATGTAGGTAAGAACCTCCATCCGCTACTACTTTAACCGCTTCGATTAAAGCATCGGCATCCATTTCTTTTAATAAATAGCCAGTTGCCCCAGTCTTCAAAGCATGCTGCACATAGTTCTCATCATCATGTATCGATAAAATAATTACCTTTGAATCAGGAAACTTTTCGATTAACTGACGAGTTGCCTCCACACCATTTACATTTGGCATGTTAATATCCATAATCACAACATCTGGATTGTATTGTTCCACTAAATTAACAGCCTCTGAGCCGTCATCACCTTCAGCTACAACCTCAAATGAAGATTCAAAATCTAGTATTCTTTTTACACCTTCTCTAAATAATTGGTGGTCATCTATAATAACAATTTTCGTTGTCATTTGATTCGCCTCCCTACGCCCATTTATTTTCTGTTCTATTTCACTTCTAGCGGAACTTGAATCAGTACCACGGTACCTTTACCTATATTAGAATCGATGGTAATCTCCCCGCTTAACAGTTCAACTCTTTCTCTCATGCCAATAATCCCAAAGGACTCTGCTTTTCGCTCTTTTGGATCAAAGCCTTGTCCATCATCTTTTATTAAAATGATGATTTTATCAGGTTTCATTTCTAGTTTTACAACAATTTCACCTGCATTCGCATGCTTCAAAGCATTTTGTACCGATTCCTGCACAAGGCGAAATAGTGCAACTTCGAATTTAGAAGGTAGTCTTTTTTCTTCCCCAATATTCTTATACGTAATACGCGTCGTACTATGATACTCTTCGATGGTCTTCAAGTACTTTTTGAGGGTAGGTACTAATCCGAGATCGTCAAGTGCCATTGGCCTCAAGTCATAGATAATACGTCTGACCTCATACAACGCATTACGAACCATTTTTTTCAGGTTCTTAACTTCAGTTAAAGCATCCTTTGCCCCATATTCATTATAGACTTTTTCAATCAAATCAGATCGCATCATCACGTTCGCCATCATTTGCGCTGGACCATCATGAATTTCACGAGAAAGACGCTTTCGTTCCTCCTCTTGTGCTTCAATGATCTTTAAGCCAAAGTCTTGCTTCATTTTAGCATCTTCGATGACCTCAGTCATCTTCTTTAAATCACTCGTTAAATAATTCATCACAACGGTAATCTGTGAAACGAGGCGCTCTGCCTTATCAATCGTTTCAGTTAGACCGACGAGCCTACGCTCAATATCATCCCTACGTCCTCGAAGCTGTTTTTCCGTCTGCCGATTCATGGTGAGATCCATCTGTATTTGATGAGCCTTCTCATATGCCTCTCGAACTTCCACTTCCGTGTAGTCTTTAAAATGCATACTTACTTCAGAAAGTCGCTTCCTCGCTAATCGCGATTTAGCCTCCAGCTCATCTCCCTCTTCAATGATTTGGCCAACCATTCTTCGCACATCTCTTAATTCATCGATCAAGGAATCGTACTCACGACGGCACTGTTCCCCTATGCGAAAAATTTCATCCTTACTATCTCCTACGGTTTCTACCATCTTGTCCAAAATCATATCAAGAGTTTTTGTGTCAAATTTTCTAATCATCTATATTCCTCCAAGGGAATCAAAAACCCTTTCTTATTTGTTAATATTTTACCTTTATTTTCACCAAGATACTATATTTCTACCTTGAAAAAAACAGAAAAATGGTTGAAAATCGGTAAAAAGAAGGAGAATAGATTATCAAAATAAGTCAAATATCCTAATCTTTCCAGAGGCCTATTTCTTATAAAAATGGATGAATATTTCCAAATACAAAACTATTTTACAATACCACTGACCTGTATCATTATAGCATGACAAAAAGTCAATCATGTTAAAGTTTCATTACAAGGTGATGTTAATTTGATACAGTGGACGGAGGGACAGGTTCAGCGTCCCATAGATAAGAACTGGAGTATTCGGTTAAAAACTGATTACTTTAGTTCTTATTATATTTTGCAGAAAAAGATAGTCACTTTTCTATTTCAGCCTCTTATACAAATATCCCCCCTTTTTTAGTACCAAAAGTGCGAAATTCACGATAAAAAATGAAAAACCACCCTCTTTTCGTTCATTAAGTGCATTTTTCGACGTTAGATCAGATTGAAAAATCCCAGTATGTTTTAGTTACCCGGGAATAAATTTGGTAAAGCGCGCTTTCCTGAAAGGGAATAATCGTGGAATATTTTAACGAGTTGGAAAAGAAGTATGAGGCAATGATATGGAAAATCATTCATTCGTTACATATATACAAGAATCAGCAGGAATTCTATCAAACAGGGCTGATTGCATTATGGGAAGCACATAATGGTTTTGACAAAAATAAAGGGAATTTTACTAGCTATGCATTTGCCTTTATTCGAGGAAAGATCATGACAGAATTAACTAGTCGAAAAAAACTTGAAGACCGTACCATTTTTCCAGAAGAAGAGTTTTGGTATCATATTGAAGATGATTCAGTAAATCCATTGCTAGAAGGAGAAACAATCCTTTCCTATTGTGGAAGATTAACAGAGCACCAAAAGAAATGGGTCTTGTACACGGCTTTAGCTGACCTTTCGATCAAGGAAATTGCGGAGATTGAACAAGTATCGGTATCTGCTGTGAAAGCCTGGAAAAGGGGTGCACGAAAAAAAATAATAGAAAACATTCAAACCCTTGAGTAATTGTGAACTTTGCAACTTGAAACCAAAGACCAATGGTTTTGAGTTGCATTTTTAGTTAGAGGAACAAGCTATTATTTTAGAGCAGCTTGCGTTTTTTCGGAACCTTTAGAGTCATACTTACAAGTTCTTCTATCATACCTTGAGGATTTTTATTATTTTTGACCTAATTTCCACTCTTTACGGCTTTTAATCTATTGCACAAAAATAATTGAAATATTTAACTTTAGACTTGAAAGTGTCAGCTCATATCCGACGTGTTAAATTTGATCAATCGTTTGATTGAGTGGTCTGTTTTTGCTTTCTTGCTATAATGAGTCCGATTTTCCTACATTTTTTCTCTAATTCGCTATGGTTCCTATCCCACAATAGTAACTTGAAAAATTAACTTTCAAGTTGAACGAGCCAGCCCATATCCGACATGGCAATTTAGATCAATCGTTTGATTGACGGGCACGTTTTTGCTTTCTTACTATAATGAGTCCGACTTTCCTACATTTTTTCTCTAATTCGTCATTGTTCCTATCCCACAAAAGTAACTCAGAAAATTAACTTTCAACTTGATCCCCACCACCCCATATTCGACGCGGCAATTTTGATCAATCGTTTGATTGACAGGTTTGTTTTTGCTTTCCTACTATAATTAGACTGATTTTACTGCATTTTTTCTCTAATTTGCCATTGTTCCTATCCCACAAAAGTAAATTAAAAAATCTACTTCCAAGTTGAACGAGCCAGCTTATATCTGACGTGGCACTTTTGGATTGAAGAACAATTTTTTGCTTTGCTACAATAACTAGATTCCGAAATGGTTCCGAGGAAGTTACGAATAAATGATACAGCACAATGCCGTATCTCTAGCTTGTATAAGCAAGACAACTTTCACCTGGCTTGGGAACAGGGACAAGATACCTGTCCCTTCGGCCCACATAATTTGATACAGGACCATTTGTCGATTTATAATAGAATTGTCGAGTTATCGACAATAAATAATAAGGAGTGATTACATGCTCCCTAGCTATAATACCGTTAAAAGTTACGGGGAAAATGAAATTATTATCGAAAAATCCCGTTTTATTGCTCATGTAACGAGAGCAACCACGGAGGAAGAAGCCCAAGAATTTATTCAAACGATAAAAAAGAAGCATTGGAATGCAACACATAATTGTTCCGCCTACCTCATCGGTGAGAATGACCAAATCCAAAAAGCCAACGATGATGGAGAACCAAGTGGAACAGCCGGTTTCCCAATTTTAGAGGTTTTGAAAAAAAAGCATCTAAAAGATACAGTAGTTGTCATTACCCGTTACTTTGGTGGCATTAAATTAGGCGCAGGTGGGCTGATCCGCGCCTATGGAAAAGCTACTTCCGAAGGTATCAACGCAACAGGCGTGGTCGAAAGAAGACTGATGAAGGTGATGCATACAAAAGTCGATTACACCTGGCTCGGTAAGCTTGAAAACGAACTAAGATCTTCTATATATAATGTAAAAGAAATTCACTATCTCGATACGGTCGAAATTGAAACATTTGTTGAAGAAAACCAAACGAACGCGTTCGCAGAGTGGATGGTGGAGCTGACAAATGGGCAGTGTGAGATTAGCGAGGGTGAAGTGCTTTATTTAGAGGAAGACATAATATAGTATCCTTAGAATCAAATTAAAAGTTTAGAAATAGTAGCTCCCAAAACCATAGGAAATCCACTCAGACTAGGAATCATTCCCTATTTTGAGTGGATTCTCTTTATCTATGAATATCCAAAAAATGAATCTATCTGTTTTTTTAAAAATGCAATACAATATAGAAGCACCACTTTTAAAATCAGTGTTCCAAATTACCGAAAGTATCCCCTATACCAATCACTTCAAAATCCTCATTCTTTTCCTTTAAGGAAAATAGCTTTAGATTCATTTCATTCTCTGACATACCTTTGAATGATTCACAACTAGCCACATCTTTGGTGAGTTTATCCAACACTTCAATGTGAACGGTATTTGCATAAATAATTCTCTTGCCTATATAGTCAACAAAAATTCCAAACATATAATAACCTCAATTTTTTCCTTTTCCTATAATTATCCGAAAGAAATATATTTTACACAAAAATGCGACAAATTGCACTTTTTCACATTTTTAATCATAATTAAAGTTTAAATATGTAATCGTTTAATATAAAGTGTCTAAAAGTCACATTTGATCCAGCTTACTTTAATAACCAATAAATTTGGACAAAACAATAATTACTCCTTCTAAGCAACAAACCAATATTTACTAGGGTTAAGTGAATATATATGTGTTTTAATATGTGTGTAGTAGTATATGTTTAAAGTTTTATTAGACGAAATTTTATTTTATAAGAAGTCAAAAGTGTGGTGAGAAAATGAAGAGAGAATGGTTAATAAATTTGCGCACATCAAAACAACTAACACAACAGCAGGTTGCCTCTAGTTCCTTTATAGACAGATCTTATTATTCTCATATTGAAAATGGGAAACGGAATCCTAGCCTTGCAATTGCTCAAAATATTGCAGCCGTGTTGAAGTTTGATCCATTGCTTTTCTTTAAAGATGACCAGATCAACAACGTTTCTGACACACTTGATTTAGATTACCTTTTAAAAAATATGGAAAGCGGGCATATCCTTTACCTATATAGTAATTTCAATCGCTATATAAATTCCTCTGTTGCTTTTTCTTTAATGGGAGTTTGGAAGAAGTGTTATTGCTTTATAATAGATACTCGGATGAACTTTTCTCAGATAAAGAATACTCTAAAAAAGTATTTATCTAAAAATGAATTAAATAAATACATTCATCATATCAATTTGGATGCACTATTAAATCAATCACCAGAAAACTTGAATACTACTCACTTGGAAGGGTTATTCAATCAGCTAGAAAGCGAAGATTTTATATATTTGTGTTGTCATGTCCGAAGAGATTATTCAAATAATTGTATATTCAATGTGCAAAATCAATTAAATTATATAGGGATCATGGAAAACAAGGAAAAATTAGTTTCATTACACGCATATGATGCTTCATTAGTATCTGCAAATACACATATCAAGTTGATGAGAAAGATCCCTTATCTTATGACTGATAATGAAATCGTTGAATCCCCACTGTATCCTTCTAGTACAAATACAAAAATATACCCCTCTCTTTATATGCAAGAGGATAATTAATCATAGGAGATAGAGTGTGATAATATGGAAAAAATGGTTCAATTAACTAAATTTATACAAGTAAACAGTTCAGCACATATACTTTATCTTTATGAAAATACGGATACCTATATTAATAATTTATTGGCTTATATTAAGACAGGGATTGATAGAAATCATCACCTGATCATTATCGAAAATTCAACCATCTATAATTTGGTAGAAGCTAGAATAAATGAATTGTTCTCTAGTGAAGACAAAAATTTTATTCACCATGTAGATAATTATTTATTTTATCGCTGTTATGGAGATTTTCACATCCATAGTATTGTTGAACATTTTGGTGAACTACTGGATCCTTTTCTCAATAAAAAAATAGACGTTCGTACTTGGGGTCATGTTGAGTGGAAAGACCAAGATGACATTTCGAAGAAAATTGAGGATTTTGAAAATGTAGCTGACTGTAGTGTAAATGAAATGGGACTTATGTCAGTTTGTGCATACGACTCATCGAAGGTCAACACTCACCTCCAGACAGCTATGATGAAAAGCCATCAATATCTTATGACTGATAAGGAATTTGTTCAATCTCCGTTATATCAAATTATCAAATAATGAAAATAGGACAGGTTCCTTGTCCCCTATAGGAGCATACTCTCTTCTAAGACTGAAGTATTCGGTTTAACACTGAATACTTCAGTTTTTTAATTCAATAATTATAGAGATGCTTCTTCTCATTTCATCCTAAAACGTATGTCCCCCCCTTTTTAATACCGAAAGTGCAAAATTATCGATGAAAAATAAAAAAACACCATCTTTTTCCTTCATTAAGTACATTTTCCTAAGTTAGACCAAATTGAAAAAATCTCGATATGTTTTAGCTATCCGGGAATAAATTTGGTAAGCAGGCTTTCCTGAAAGGGAAAAATCGTGGAACAATTTAATGAATTGGAAAAGAAGGTATAAGGCGATGATATGAAAAATCATTCATTCGTTACATATTTACAAGAATCAGCAGGAATTTTATCAAACAGGACTGATTACATTATGGGAAGCCAATAATGGTTTTGACGAAATTAAAGGGAACTTTACTAGCTATGCATTTGCCATTATTCGAGGGAAGATCATGACAGAATTAACTAGACGAAAAAAGCACGAAGACCGCTCTGTTTTTCCGGAAGAGGAATTTAGGTCTCTTATTAAAGATGAATCAGTAAATCCATTGTTAGAAGGAGAAACTATTCTTTCCTATTGTACGAATTTTTACAGAGCATCAAAAAAATGGGTATTGTATACATCTTTAGCCGACCTCTCCATCAAGGAAATTGCAGAAATAGAACAAGTATCTATATCTGAGGTGAAAGCTTGGAAAAGAGGTGCACGAAGCAAAATAATAGAAAAAATTAAAGCTCTTGAGTAGAGAGGGAATTGCGACTTTTGCAACATGAAACCAAAAATCATTGGTATCATGTTGTTTTTTAGTTTGAGGACGAACCATTTGTTTGACGTGTAGCTTACATCTATTCGGAACCTTTAAAGCCATATTTACAAGTTCGCCTATCATACCTGGAAAATTTTAATTATTTTTTACCCAATATCAATTCTTATTGCGCTTTTAATCTATATTACAAAAACTATCAAAAAAATTAACTTTGGACTTGAACGCAGCAGCCCATGAGTGCCGTGGCGAAATAGATAAAACGTTTGATTGACGGGTCATTTTTTGCTTGCTTACTATAATGGGACTTCATTGTCCCCATTTTTTCGTTTATTCCTATTCCACAAAAGTAACTCGAAAAATAAGCTTTTAACTCGTTCTCGTCAGCCCATATCAGACGTGGCGTTTTTTAAATCGTTTGATAGAGATCCCTTTTTTATTTTTTCAAAATATCTTTCCTCTGAATCCAGTTACAAATGCCTCCCGAAACGGTGATACATATCTATCTTACTAAAACGATTTTATGAACTCTTCCAATACTGATTTTTTATTAAAATGAGTATATAAACAAAAAGTTGAACTAGAATAATTCCCTTCTATATATGGACATGCATCAACTTACTCACAATCTCTTCTTGAGCAAAATCTCTTTTCCCACATCCCAAAATCTCTCTTAATTCTATTTTTCTAAAAAACCAATTGACATAATTTTCGAAAAATTAAGTTGACAAATCCACTTATAAATAACTAACATATAAACAAGTTGTTACTAGCAACTAAATTTCATAAAGGGAAATCAAAACATGGATAAAAAAATTGAAAAGATCAAAAGGTTTAACCGTTTTTACCTTAATGTCGTAGGCTTGTATGCGCAATATACAGAAGGTAGCCCGTATTCGATATCAGAAGCAATGATCTTATATGAGATCGATCAACGAAAGGAATGTACAGCCACAGATTTATCCGAGTTTTTCAACTTTGATAAAGGCTATGTAAGCAGAATGATTCACAGGCTCAGTAAACGAAAGCTGATTGAACGAGTATCAGACCCACATGATAAACGAAAAAAGTATTTACATATTACCGATGACGGGAAAAAAGTTCTAAAAGAACTTTCAGATAATGCTAGCAATGATGTAAGGAGGATGATTGAAAAAATCGATTTATCAAAAGTAGATTCCCTCATTCAATCAATGGAAGAAATCGAGAAAATTCTATCAGAAAATCAAGGAGGAAAAAATGATGAGTAACAACAAGTTCCTTTTAGCATTGTTTTTAATAGTCACTTTATTATTGGCTGCATGTACAGAAGGTACGAACGTTGAAGGGGACTCAAGCAGTTCACCCGATTCCGACTCAAATGCTGCTAATTCAGGTCCTCTTGTCATTGGTTTTGAAGCAGATGCTACTACCCTTTTAGCTAACCACGATGTGAACTACACCACAGATACACTGATTCGAAATATTTACGATCCACTTATTGATCGTGATCCTCAAACAGCGGAATTTATCCCTGTCCTGGCAGAAGAATGGAAAAATGTTGACGAAAAAACATGGTACTTAAAGCTTAAAGAAGGAATCAAGTTCCAGAATGGTGCAGATTTTAATGCCAATGCAGTCAAATTTAGCATTGACTACATTTTAGATGAAAACAACGGTTCATTTTATCGCTCTAGATGGGCGAATGTAGAGGAGGTTGTTGTTCTTTCAGATTATGAAGTTGAAATTCATACATCTGTTCCTTTTCCAAGTCTAATCCAACGTATCGCAGAAGACTTACTCATTATGGAACCTGGTTATGTTCAAGAGGTTGGGATTGAAAAAGCATCAAGTGAACCCGTCGGTACTGGTGCATACACGTTTGTAGACTGGTCAAGAGATAATTACTTGAAATTAAAAGCAAACGAAGACTATTGGCAGGGAAAACCGAAAATTGAAGAAGTTGAGTTCCGTATTATTCCTGAATTCAGTGCCAGAATGTCTGCTTTTATGAGTGGAGAAATCCATTTGTTTAAAAACATCCCTGTCGACTCTGTGGAGCAATTTGAAAGCGATGAAGTAAAACAAGTATCTTCTTCCCGTATCAATTATTTAGCACTATCGAATCTAGTTGATGGACCACTAAAGGATCTTAAAGTTAGACAAGCCATTAACTACGCAATCGATGCAGATGAATTATTGGAAACTGTTTTAAGTGGAAACGGCACAAGAATCACAGGACCTCTTTCTAAACTAAACGCCGATTATGCTGAAACAAAAGACTACAGGTATGATCCAGAACTTGCTGTAAAACTTCTTGAAGAAGCTGGCTTTAAACCTGAAGATTTATCCTTAACACTAGATACACCAAGTGGTCGATATCCAATGGACTCTCACATTGCACAAGCCATTGCTTCCCAATTACAAAGTATCGGAATCAATGTAGAAGTAAGAGTGAATGAATGGGGGCAACATTTAGAGAAGATTCAAAAGAGAGAAACAGGTGATATGTACATTCTGGGTTGGGGCCCTGCTTTTGACGCTCAGTCAACCATTGAAAACTTGTTCACTAAAGAAGCACCTTACAGTAGTTTTTATGAAGAAAATATCGAAAAGAAAATTAAGGAAACAAACCAATTATTCAATCAAGATGAGCGTTATGCCGGATACGCTGAGTTGCAACAAGAACTAGTGGAACAAGCTGCATGGGTTCCGTTATGGCAACAAGCCGACCTATACGCTGTTAAAACATCTTTAAGCTTCTCACCTCGTGTTGATGAGAAGATGAATGTATTCGAAATGGCATGGAACTAAATTAGTAGAGTACAAGAAAAACATCGAAAAAGAGAGGTTCACCTCCTCTCTTTTTTATTCCAAGGGATAAGGAGTTGCTCCCATGTTAGATTTTATCGTGAAAAGAGTAGTACAAGTAGTGATAGTTGTATTTCTTGCCCTTACCGTTGTCTTCTTTTTAATTCGTCTCTCGGGAGATCCTACCACCCTCTTCCTCCCTCCTGATGCACCAAAAGAACAAATTGAAGAGTATCGCGAACTATTAGGATTCAATCGTCCGCTATATGTGCAATACGCTGAATTCATGAAAGGTGCCGTTCATGGGGATTTCGGGGAATCATTAAGAAGCGGTGAAGATGCTCTCGGACTTGTTATGGCAAGAATGCCCGCAACTTTCCAGTTGGCTATCTCAGCACTGGCTCTATCGCTAATTATCGCAATACCACTAGGTGTGCTATCAGCCTACAAACGAAACACTCTTTTTGATAAAGCGAGTGTTGGTATTACCGTCATCGGCCAGGCTATCCCTAACTTTTGGTTCGGTCTTATCTTAATCTTTATTTTCGCTGCTCAGCTGAAATTGTTCCCATCCAGTGGTGGCGGCTCGGTGAAACACATGGTACTTCCAGTCATTACATTAGCCTTATACAGTGTTTCACGGTTTGTCCGCTTTACACGTTCAGCCATGCTCGATGTTTTAAGTAAAGATTATATCCGAACAACAAAGGCAGCCGGAACGCCAACATCAACACTCATTATGAAGTATGCCTTGAAAAATTCATTGATTCCGATTATTACGTTAATCGCACTCGATCTTGGCGTGCTACTAGGTGGAGCTGTAATTACGGAAGCTGTCTTCTCTTGGCCAGGTGTAGGTAGACTTTTACAACAGTCTTTAATGAATCGAGATTTCCCAATTGTTTTAGCAGGGGTATTTATCATTGCCATCATATATGCCGTTATCAACTTTATTACTGATATTTTATACGCATATGTGAACCCACAAATTAGAGTGAAGTAGGTGAGGATGTGGAAACAAGTACAATTACAACTACTACTAATCCAATTGATTCAAAAGTTCAAAAGAAATCAAAATTCAAGTTCTTTTTTCGAAAGTTGTCAAAAAGTTGGACAGGGATGCTTGGTTTTGGCATCATCATCATTTTGATTGTGCTCAGTTTGTTTGGGCAATGGATTGCTCCCTTCGATCCAATGGATGCTCCACTAAGAGACCGGCTCTTACCCCCTCTCACAGATGGGCACATCCTTGGAACGGACCAATTAGGCCGAGATATTCTTTCTAGACTGATTGCCGGAACAAAAGTATCCATGATTATCGGCTTGGCTACTGCTTTATTAGCCGGAGTCGTTGGTACCATTATTGGTGTGACGGCAGGATATTTTAGAGGCTGGGTTGATGTTGTCCTAATGAGAATTGTCGACGTTCAGCTTAGTTTTCCTTTTATCCTATTAGTGCTTGTCGTAAGTGCGGTGCTCGGTGCGGGCCTAACAAATATCATCATCTCGCTTGCTGTGGGAGGATGGGTTATTTTTGCAAGGGTAATACGCAGTGAAGTACTAGCAATTAGAGAAAAAGAATTTATTACGGCAGCCATTGCAACAGGTGTTCCAAAACTGGAGATATTGGTTCGACATATACTTCCAAATATATTTACTCCCATTATTATTTTGGTTTCCTTACAAATGGGGACTTACATTATTGCAGAGGCATCTGTAAGCTTCCTAGGCTTTGGCGTTCAACCACCGACTCCTGCTTGGGGCAACATGCTGAACGAAGGAAAGGATTATATCTTTGGTTCTTGGTGGCTAATCACCTTCCCAGGATTGGCCATTGTCCTGACAACGCTTGGAGTTAATCTGTTCGGCGACTGGTTAAGAGATACGCTCGACCCAGAGCTTAAAGGCGAATAATAGGAGTGAAAAAATATGACTGAAGTACTTCTAGAAATTAAAGACTTAGGGATCCAATTTAAAACAGGCGAAGGTGTTGTTCAACCTATACGAGGAGTCAATTTTTCCTTAAAAAAAGGAGAAACTCTTGGGGTTGTTGGCGAGTCTGGTAGCGGAAAAAGTGTTACTTCATTAGCAATTATGGGACTTTTACCAGAGAAGAAAAGCAAGATTGTTTCTGGGAGTATTCATTTTAATAATCAGGATGTTACTCACCTAAAGGATCGCCAGTTTAGAAAACTCCGTGGAAATGAAATCTCAATGATATTCCAGGAACCTATGACATCCCTTAATCCGGTTTTCACGATCGGTGAACAATTAAGCGAGCCACTTAAACAGCATAAAAAAATGGCTAAGAAAGATAGAAAAGAAGCGATCATCAATATTTTAAAGCAAGTAGGTATTCCAAGAGCAGAGCAGATTATTAACGAATATCCTCATCAATTATCGGGTGGGATGAGACAACGTGTGATGATTTCTTTAGCCCTTTTATGTGACCCGAAGCTGCTCATTTGTGATGAGCCAACTACTGCTTTAGACGTTACGATTCAAGCTCAAATCTTAGAACTAATGAAGCAGATTAAATCTGAAAAAGATATGAGTCTCCTTTTTATCACACATGATTTAGGGGTAGTGGCAGAAATGTGTGACCGCGTTGTTGTCATGTATGCAGGTGAGATTGTTGAGAGCGCAGAGATTAATGAGCTATTTGACAATCCCCTACATCCATATACGAAAGGACTAATTGACTCGCTTCCGACGAACAACACAAGAAAAAGTAGACTCTTTTCCATTAAAGGTCAAGTCCCCCGACCTGACGAGATTGGGAAGGGATGTGCGTTTGCCAATCGCTGTCCATATGCATTTGATAAATGCATAGCAAGTGCCCCACCAACTTTTTCAACAGGCGAGCATTTAAGCAAATGTTGGTTACAAGAGCCCGAACGGCAGGTGAAAATTCAATGACCTTACTCGAAGTTAAAAATCTGAAAAAATACTATGAAATATCTCAGGGTCTATTTAAGCCAAAGGTAGTCGTAAAGGCAGTTGATAACGTTAGTTTTTCTATTAAAAAGGGAGAAACCTTTGCACTAGTCGGCGAATCTGGCTGCGGAAAATCGACCACTGGTAAAACTTTATTAAGATTAACTGGTACAACTTCTGGTGAAATCCTCTATAAAGGCAAGGACCTTCTAGCCTTGTCGGCTGAAAAAATGCGTTCACTACGGGCAGAGATGCAAATGGTCTTTCAGGACCCTTACGCTTCACTTAATCCGAAGATGACCATCAAACAAATCTTAATGGAGCCACTTCGTGTCCATAATAAATTCCAACCGGAAGAACGCCTAGAGAAGATTCTCAAAATCTTAGAGATTGTTGGTCTATCAAAAGAACATCTAGATCGCCATCCAAATGAATTTTCCGGTGGACAAAGGCAACGGATTGGGATAGCAAGAGCCGTGATTCTAAATCCAGACTTCATCGTGGCAGACGAACCTGTTTCTGCTCTTGATGTCTCGGTTCAATCTCAAGTCATCAATTTAATGCTCGAGCTACAAAAAGAATTTGGGTTAACGTATCTTTTTATCTCCCATGATTTAAGTGTCGTTGAACATATGACGGACCGCGTTGCTGTTATGTATCTTGGCAAAATCGTAGAATTAGTTGACACAGAGGAACTGTTTGCGAATCCAAAGCACCCTTATACGCAAGCGCTTATCTCTGCGGTACCAGCGTCTCACCCGAAAGAAGTAAAGGAACGCATCGTATTAAAAGGAGATGTTCCGAACCCAGCTAATCCACCTTCTGGGTGTACATTCCATACGAGATGCCCTTTTGCCATGGATATTTGTAAATCTGTAGTACCAGCACTCACCGAGATCGAGTCAGGACATATCACTAGCTGTCATCTATATACCAATAACAAGGAGGAAAAATAAAATGCTGTTATCTATTCCTAAGTACGAATTCAAAGAAAGACAAGAAACGTTTAAGAACATTTACAAAGGAAAAGGCTGTGACGCTTCCGTTCTTTTCTCAGTAACAGATATCTTCTACTTAACAGGTTTTCACTTCCATCCAACCGAGAGACCGATTGGGATATTGATTGATTCACAAGATAAGATTCATTTATTTGTTCCTGCATTAGAGCATGAACACGCCGAAGAATATAGTGTCGTAGATTATGTTCATTCCTATCCAGAATACCCTGGTATCAAACACCCGATGGAATACTTTAAAGAAATCTTAGTAGAATACGGATTCGAAAATAAAAAAATCGGCGTTGATTCTTTAGGTTATGGTTCTCCAATGGGTTATCGCGGTCCAGCAATGGATCAACTCATCGATGCGAACTTTATTTCCTTAAGTGGTGTCGTGCAAGAATTGCGATATGTTAAAAGTCCCAATGAGATTGAATTAATCAAAGAATCTTGTCGCTGGGGAAATCTAGTTCACCGCCTACTACAAAAGTATACAAAAGCAGGTTTGAGTGAAATCGAGATTACTAGTAAAGCTTCGAATGAAGCAACGAAAACGATGATCGATACACTTGGACCTGATTACAAGCCACATGGTCAAACGCCATATGCTGTTTTCCGTGGCCAAATTGGTCCAGAATCGGCTTTCCCGCACGCAGTTACACAAAATATCGTATTGAAAAAAGGAGATACACTTGTAACAGGAGCTGCTTCTAGCGTTTTCGGATATACAAGTGAACTAGAACGCGTGATGTTCGTCGAAGAATATTCAAAAGAGCAAGAGAAATATTTTAACCATATGTATGAGGCTCAAGAAGTCGCATTTAATGCGATTAAACCTGGAAGAACCTACGCTGATGTTGAAAAAGATGTTCAAGCTTATTTTAAAGAGAATAACTTAACAGAATTAACAAGACATCATACTGGTCACAACATCGGACTATTAGGTCACGAAGCACCGTTCTTTGATTTAGGTGACCAAACTATTTTGGAACCTGGCATGGTCGTTACGGTTGAGCCAGGGATCTACGTAATGGGCTTGGGTGGATTCCGTCATTCCGATACGATTCTTGTAACAAAAAACGGGATTGAATTGTTGACATACTATCCGAGAGATTTGCAGTCTTTGATTTGTTATTAATCGTAGAGAATTCCTATAGAAATTAAGAATCACAATCAATTTAAGAATGACTCAATATATGTAAGTAAGATGTTGAGTCGTTCCTCTTTTTACATAACTTAGATGAGGTGATACAAATGAAATTTTTCATTTCCGCAGATATTGAGGGAATTGCTGGAGTTAGTACCATTCAACAACTCGTAAACAATACCGAATATCAACGTTTTCGTAAATTAATGACATCTGAAGTCAATGCTGCAATCCGAGGAGCCTTCAACGCAGGTGCAACAGAAGTAGTCGTAGCTGATGGACACGGAAATATGTCAAATATGCTAATTGAGGAATTAGACCCTCGTGCACGTCTTGTTTCAGGAAACAACCGAGTCATGTGCCAATTGGAAGGACTTGATGAAACGTTTGATGGCATTATATTCGTCGGTCATCACGGCAGAGAAGGAGCATCCGAAGCAGTTATCTCTCATACATTAGCTGGTGTTTGTGTAAGCGAAATGAAGATTAATGGAAAAGTTGTTGGTGAAACGGAAATGAATGCAATGGTAGCAGGTGCTTTTGGTGTTCCTGCCATATTCATTAGCGGTGATGATATATACGTATCTGAAGTGAAGGAAACTTTGCCAGATGTAGAAAGTGTTGTGACAAAATTTGCACGTGATCGCCTTGCTGCCGAGTTAATCCATCCTGAAAAAGTAAACGAACTCATAGAAACTGGTGTCGCGAAGGCCATCGATAATCTTTCAACTTTTACACCACTTGATACAAAAAACATGGAAACAACATTTGAAATTCGCTTTAAAGGCCCACAGCAAACAAAAATGACTTCTACTTTGCCGACAGTTGAGCTAACTTCCCCAACAAGTATTAAGTTTACTTGCGGTGACATCGTTACTGCTTATAAGCATATGTGGGGATGTGTCATTATCGCCATGGCCGCAACAAATGGAGTATTAGGCCACGCTAATAGTTAGTAAGAATTGGAGTGTTGAAAATGAGTATGGATGGTCCAATTTATCAGCGGCTCATGGACGGCTATGATGAAAATGATTATGACCAAAATGGGATATCTGGAGAGCGTCTAGCTTTTCGTCTAAATGAGATTGCCAAGATTGGGTTAACAAATGACAAAGGCTCAAACCGTCCAGGCTTCTCGGAAGAAGAGTTAGCTGTTAAAAGTCTAGTTTCTGAGTGGATGGAGGAAGCTGGTTTAGAGGTCAACCGAGACGGAGCTGGTAACATAATTGGAAGACTATCGGGGTCAGACCCCTCACTTCCCACCATCATGTCAGGCTCACATGTAGATAGTATTCCAAATGGTGGTCATTTTGATGGTCCCCTTGGCGTGTTATTAGCTTTAGAGGTGGTCGAAGCTTGGAAAGCCATCGGCTATCACCCAAGAAAAAGCTATGAAGTTATCATTTTTAGTGACGAAGAAGGCGCTAGATTCAATGGTGGTCTACTTGGAAGCCAAGGAATGACCGGTGACTATGATATAGAAGAACTCAAGAAACTAATTTCGATTGATGATCTTTCCTTTGAAGAAGTATTAAAAAGTGTCGGATTATCAGTTGAATCATACGAAAAGTCTCTCAGAGATTTTTCCAATGTAGAAATATTTGTGGAAGTCCATATTGAACAAGGGAAACGCCTAGAAAAACTAGATTTACCATGTGGCATCGTAAATGGGATTGCTGGACCCTACTGGTTAGAAGTTAATTTCACTGGAAAAGCTGGACATGCTGGCAACACGCCTATGGACGATCGAACGGATGCCCTCGTAGCTGCAAGTGAATTTATTACAAAAGTAAGCAAACTTCCACGTTCAATTAATGATACATCCGTTGCAACAATTGGTAAAATGGAGATTTCTCCGAATGGAGTCAATGTGATCCCAGGTGAAGTAAAACTATTTGTAGATATCCGCGACATTTTCAAAGAAAGTCGCAATCAACTTGTTGATACCGTTATTCTAGAAGCAGAAAATATAGCGAAGGAACATCAAGTGTCCCTATCCTACACTAAGAAAATGAATAATCCGCCTGTTCCAATTAAAGAAAACGTTCAACTTCTTTTAGAAGACGTTCTGCAGGAACATGGAATTACTCCTGTCCGGATTCCAAGCGGCGCTGGTCACGACGCCATGATTATCGGGAAGCAAACAGACATCGCTATGATATTTGTCAAAAGCATCGAAGGGATTAGCCATAATCCATCAGAATGGTCCACATTGAACGACTGCGTTCAAACTGCACATGTACTAAAAGGTTTCATCGAAAAACTCAATGAAAAATGAACTGATGGGGCATATGGAGTGAATTTGGTATATTCCAATTGCCCCTTTTTATTGAAAAAGACTCAAGAACTCGGAATCCTTCTTACTAACTCATAAGAAAAACCCCAGAAATATGATAAAATCCTGGTTTTAACTCCAATATCCCTATTCCACTAAAATGATCAGAAAAATTAACTTTCGACCTGGAAACGCCAACCCAGTTGCGACGTGCCATTTTTGATCAAACGTTTGATTGGCGGGTCCTTTTTTGCTTTCTTACTATAATGAGGGGCATATTGTGCTTTTTACTATTAGTTCTTATCTTACTAAAATGTTCTTAAAAATTAACTTTCGACTTGGAAGCACCAGCCCAATTGTGACGTGCCATTTTTGATCAAACGTTTGATTGGCATCCCTTTTATTGCTTTCTTACTATAGTGAGGGCCATATTGTGCTTTATTACGGTCAGCTCTTATCTCACTAAAATGTTCCTAAAAATTCACTTTCGTCTCAGAAGCACCAGCCCAGTTACGACGTGCCATTTTTGATCAAACGTTTGATTGATAGCTCCTCTTTTACTTTCTTACTATAACAAGGTTCCGAATAGGGTTCCGAATAGGGTTCCGAATAGGGTTCCGAATAGGGTTCCGAAAGCTTTCCTAATGGCCAATCCCTGTATGTTCTAGTTAAATATGGAAAAGGATATACCATCCCAAACAATTTTGCTACGGGCTTCCATCTTCTTCACTTCGGTCCAATTTAATATTAAAAATTCTCAACCCTAGAGTAACTTGAGAATCTCTCCTATTTTCAATACCTGTCTATTCTTCAAAAGTTATTCGATAAAACAACTTAAAGACTCGCGTTAAAATGTTAATCTAAGTATAATATGATAATATAAACTACAAATGGACGAAATATGGCAAAATCACTGAAAGCGATGGCACATATCTACATTGGCTAAGCTCACGAAGACTAAGCAAGCCAATTACAAAATTGAAAAGGGAATATTTATGTAGATTACACTATTGAGGATTTTATGGCTATTCACAGTATTATTTTCCCCAGTTTGGCCAAAGCATCCAGCAGAGCTGAAGGAATTAGCGAACTGCATATAATTCAACTAGCAGAAAAATATTGAATTTATAAAAAACTATAGGGACAAAGAGCTTCTGTCCCTATTATTTTTTCACTTGTGAAAATGGAGGAAGGACATGGTTTGGAAAATATTAAGAAGTTCACTACATAAGATTGGTCGTTTTTCCATTATTGAAGATAAAGTGCTTCTTCCCAATCAAAAGAAGATACTTTTTTCTTTCGTTAATTTTTCAAAAGGTGTCTGTATCTTAGCAATGAATGAAAATAACGAAGTCCTTTGCTTACGCCAATATCGACATGCGCTTAAAAGCTGGCAA
This sequence comes from Bacillus yapensis, assembly GCF_005280205.1. Classification (GTDB taxonomy): domain Bacteria; phylum Bacillota; class Bacilli; order Bacillales; family Cytobacillaceae; genus Robertmurraya; species Robertmurraya yapensis. The sequence continues at coordinate 459,103 of NZ_SUND01000001.1, forward strand.
TGGGAATTACCTGCAGGTGCTATTGATCCAGAAGATAAATGCCCACTTGAATCTGCAAAAAGAGAACTCCAAGAGGAAACCGGATATATCGCTGACACATGGACTCCTTTAGGCAGCTTCTTCCCTTCACCTGGTTCCACAAGCGAGGAAATTTTTCTATTCCTAGCAACCGACCTTGTTAAGTCTGTTCAATCTCTTGAAGAGAGCGAGCAAATTGAAGTGTATCCTCTAAAGCTTGAAGAACTAAAAAATTTAGCTTCATCAGGCCAGTTTCAACATGGGGGAGGATTGGCAGCGTTACTACGATATATGGTTTTAGATGAAAAGAGTAGTTAAACAAGTGCTACTCTTTTATCTACACATAATGACAAATCTAAGCCGTCCCCCCCTCATTCTCTTAACCGATTTAATCTTCTAAACAGCCTTTTTACTTTCCGGCTAAACTGAAATCTCTGTATGAGGATTTCCCCGCAAAATTGCCAATTTTTCCTATCCTACGAAAACATCTCCTAAAATCAACTTTTAAATTGAACGTGCCAGCCCATTTGTGACATATCATTTTTGATCAATCATTTGATTGCAAACCCTTAATTCACTTTCTTAATATAACTATGCTTCTAAATGACTTATGAGAGGTTCCGAAAGAAAAGACACAGCAAAATGCCGTGTCTTTAGTTCATCATTTCTTCTACTAAGTGCATGAAGTCCTCTTCAATCTTTTTGAGCTTAGTTCTACTTTCATCCAGAGATGAACCTTTTACCCCAAAGTAAAATTTAATCTTTGGTTCAGTACCTGAGGGACGTAAGCAAACCCAAGAATCATCCTTAAGGAAGTATTTTAATACATTAGACTTTGGAAGGTCGATTTCTTTTTGTCCTTCTACTGTTGTACTAATCCCTTTTAAATAATCCTCTTGTTTAACTACCTTTAATCCTGCAACTTCCTGCAGAGGGGTTTCCCTAAAGGAAGTTAATGTTTGTTGGATTTTCTCTGCTCCTTCTTTCCCTTTTAATGTGAGGGAACGTAAGCCCTCAATGAAGTATCCATACTGTTCAAATACAGATAATAAAGCATCATATAAGGACATGCTTTTTTGTTTATAAAAAGCACAAATTTCCGTCGCTAATAGAGCTGCTTGAATGGCATCTTTGTCTCTTGCAAAATTAGCAATTAGAGAACCATAGCTCTCTTCATATCCGAATAAAAACTGATACTCACCACTTGCCTCATATTGTCTCATTTTTTCTGCAATAAATTTAAATCCTGTTAAAACATCAACCGTCTCCACCCCGAAAGATGACGCAATTTCCTTTCCCAACTCGGATGTCACGATTGTTTTTAGCATAACACCATTGCTAGGCAACGTTTTCTTTTTAGCCTTTTCCGAAAGTATATAATGTAAAAGTAATGCGCCCGTTTGATTTCCTGTTAAAATCACATATTCGCCTACACTATTTTTAACAGCAATTCCTAATCGGTCTGCATCTGGATCGGTTGCAATGAGTAAGTCTGCTCCAACTTCATTTCCTTTTTGAATAGCAAGTTCAAATGCAACATGCTCCTCAGGATTTGGACTTTTCACAGTCGAAAATTGAGGATCTGGTAATTCTTGTTCTTCAACTATATGTACTTGATCATAACCTAGAGCCTTTAGTCCGTTTTTCAATGGCTTATTTCCAGTACCATGTAATGGAGTAAAGACAACTTTTATGTCTGATTGCTGACCTATTGAATTTTCGGAGATCGTCACAAGCTTGTCAAAATACGCTTGATCGATTTCTTCCCCTATGATCTTAATTAGCCCAGCATCTTTCAATTCGTTTTCACTTTTTACTTCAATTTGTAGTTCATCAACAATTGCATTTACCTTATCAACAAGTGCATCCGCATCTTCATTAGCTAATTGCGCACCATCTGGTCCATATACCTTATAACCATTATATTCAGGGGGATTATGACTAGCCGTGATCACGATCCCTGAGTATGCTTTTAAGTAACGTACCGCAAAGGATAATTCTGGCGTCGGTCTCAATTCATCAAAAACATAGGTTTGAATGCCTCTTGAACCAAGTGTTCTAGCCGCTTCCATCGCAAATTCAGGAGCCTTATGTCTAGAATCATAAGCAATCACTACACCTTGTCTTTTAGCTTCTTCACCATTCTCCTCAATAAAAGCAGCTAAACCAGCAGAAGCTTTACGTACCGTATATAGGTTCATTCGATTTGTACCTACACCGATTTCACCACGCATTCCACCTGTACCAAATTCTAGATTCTTATAAAAAGCCTCTTCTAATTCTTTCTCATTTAGTAAAAGGAGTTGCTCCTTTAGTTCATTATCTAATGGTTGATATTGTAGCCATTTTGTAGATTGTTCCTTCCAATTCATGAATACCCCTCCTGATAAACATTTTATAATTATAACCTGTACTTCGCACTATTAAATTTAACTCGCTTAACGAGAACATTATTCATAATACATTATTTTTTAAAAAAGACAAATGCTCTTTTGGTGTCCAAGCGGAACACTACAAGCTTTAATTCAATGGCCAAGTAGTCTTTTCAGGAAGGAAAATTTACATATTTAGAGCATGAAAGACACATCAACTAAAAAAAACACGAAGGGCAGTCATTATTTTACCGCCACTTTTTTTAGTTCTAAATACTGCTGTAACTTATAATGTTTTCCTATATTAAACGGAATCCTAGCCTTGCAATTGCTCAAAATATTGCAGCAGTGTTGAGGTTTGACCCTTTGCATTTTTTAAGGATAACTCAATCAACAAAGTTTTTAAAACACTTGATTTAGATTACTTTTTAAGAAACATAGAAAGTGGGCATACCAATTACCAATATAATAATTTCAATTGCTATATAAATTACTCTGTTTCTTTTTCTTGAATATGAATTTGAAAGAAGAGTTCTTGCTCCATAATAGATACTCTGATGAATTTTTATCAGATAAAAACTAATCTAAAAAAGGACTTATCTAAGTATGAATGAAATAGATACATTCATCATATCAACATGGATGTACTATCTAATCATCCACCAGAAAATTTGAAGAATACGCCCTTAAAAGAGTTATTAATTCAACTAGAAGCTAACCATTCAATATTTTTGTGGTGTCACGTTCATGGGGACACTTTAAATAAATGGAAAAATCAATTAAGCTCTATTGAGTTCCTGACAAATAATAATGAATGATTAATTCCTGGTGGAACAAAACTTTTTTCAATGAGCCCATGACGTAATAATTTGGCTATCCATTCTGCATCTGAAACATCTGTTTTTCTTCCAGGTACGTTCATAATTCTTCGCGCGTTTGCTAAAGTAATATCATAGAAATCTTCTAAGATATTGTACACTGGTTTCCAGTAAACTCCAGTACTTTCCATGGCGATATGAGTAACTTCGTGATCTTCAAGCCACTTCAATAATCGAAAAATCTCCTTTGTCAAAGTAGGAAGAGTTTGAGTAGCTTGAAACAATTCATCTTCACTACTGCCACAAATGAGGCAAGCTACGATTGTCTCTGAATGTACATCTAAACCTGCACATCGCCCGATAAAAACATCCATAATACTTCACTCCCCAATATTAAGATCACAAACAGTGAATGAATTTGAAAATAAGCATTTTTCTGTCCGTAGTCATCCTCCGAATGGAAGGATCTAACAAAGGGTTGTTCATCAAATTCATTCAAACAGTTTTATACACAGGGTATTATCCACCATAAAAACCCACTTATTGAAAACTGTTTGTGTCATCAACATTATCGGTGTCAGGTGTCTATTTTCATGCCTGGGTTGAGAAGAAAAATCATGAGTGTTTTATATGTCCAAATTACTTATAATTACTTTTTCTAATGTTAATAATATGTAATGCTTAACACTAAAAAAATTGTAGGTGTTTCTTTTGAATATGTTTATTTCTTTTCTGATTAGCTTTGCTACTACAGTTATTCTTACACCGTTTATCATCAATCTGTCATATAAAATCGGAGCAATTGATTTACCAAATGAAAGAAAAGTTCATCAAGGTGGTATTCCGCGTATCGGAGGACTGGCAATCATAATCGGCTTTTTAGTTGGTGCCTTTTATTTAAATCTAGATGATTATAGTAATTTCAATCTCATCCTCATTAGTGTTGTTGTTATATTAATAACAGGTATCTTGGATGATATCTATAATATAAAACCTATTTATAAATTTGCGGGACAATTACTAGCAGCTCTTTTAGTTGTTGCAGTTGCAGAGTTAAAAATTGAATATGTTATTCTACCTAATAACTTCAAGGTTGATTTTGGATTTTACAGTTACTTCATCACATTATTTTGGATTCTTGCACTTATAAATTCCATTAATTTTATTGATGGTCTTGATGGTTTAGCTGCTGGAGTTTCAATTATTGCTCTTGGTTCAATTTTGTATTTATCTCTTATAAATAACCAAACACTTGTAATCGCATTGGCTACAGTTGTTATTGGGTGTACTCTAGGCTTTTTACTTTTTAACTTTCATCCCGCTAAAATTTTCATGGGCGATACCGGCTCCCAGTTTTTAGGATTTATTATTGCCATAATTTCAATTATTGGGTTCTATAAAAGCGTCACTATCTTCAGCCTATTTATTCCCATTATTATTTTGGGCGTTCCCTTATTCGATACCTTTTTTGCTATTATGCGCAGGCTTTTAAGCAAAAAAGGTATAAGTCAAGCGGACCGATCCCATATCCACCATAAGCTACTTGATATGGGTTTTAGCCATCGAGAATCGGTCTTAATCATCTATTTTACTTGTATCATTTTCAGTGCTATTGCAATTTCCTCATCACGGGTCACCTTGTGGCAATCGTTTATAATTTTTATCATATTTATAATCATTTTACAGCTTCTAGCAGAGTTTACAGGACTTTTAGGAAAAAAACAAATCTTCTTGTCATTCTTCAAGAAAATATTGTTCAGAAATAAGTAAAAAAGCACTTCAGATGAAGTGCTTTTACATTACATTTTATTTCGTATATTTTCAGGTTTTAACCCATTAAGAAAATTCAATAGTGGTCGATAATCGTCTCTAATTAAACCAATCTTCTCAACGATGATTTCTAGAGCTATTATAATTGTAGTTAGAATTATTAAGGCTCCCCATACAGTTGCCTGTGAAAATAAAAACGCTGCTAACCCACATAGTGCACTCATTAAATATATAATCAAAACAGTTTTCTTATGAGAATATCCAAGTTTAATTAAACAATGATGCAAATGAGATTTATCCGGAGCTGATAATGGTTGCTTGTTTACAATTCTTCGTATAATCGCGAAAAGCGTATCCGATATCGGTACAGCCAAAATTATAACTGGAATAACCAATGAAATAAAGGTTACATTTTTAAATCCTAAAAGTGAAAGTACTGCAATCATATAACCAAGGAACAATGCTCCGGTATCCCCCATAAATATTTTAGCAGGATGAAAGTTATACACGAGAAAACCTAATGCTGATACAGCTAGTACAAGAGCTATGACCATAACATATACTTGGTTACCCATTATTAAGGCCATACCTGCAATTGAAAATAAAGCAATAGATGATACCCCACCAGCAAGACCATCTAAGCCATCTATTAAGTTAATTGCATTGGTTATCCCTATTATCCAAATCATAGTAATAGGGATACTTAAAATACCAAAGTCCAGTTGCCCTCCAAAAGGCAAATTAACAAACTGAACTTGAAGGTCACCATAAATTACAACTATCAATGCAGATATGATCTGCCCAAGCAATTTTACTCTGGGAGAAATTTCTTTAATATCATCTATAAATCCGGTTAAAATTATTATGAAACTACCAATTAGTATAGGTATATGAACATCATCAGATGGTTGAAGTAAAAGTACACCTACAATAAAACCTATATAAATGGCTAATCCACCTAGCCGTGGCATTAACTTTTGATGAACTTTTCGATTGTTAGGTTTATCAGTAGCACCTAATTTATAAGCAAGCTTTTTTACAACCGGCGTAAGAACAATTGTTGTAAAAAAAGCAATTATCAAAGTCATATATAACATATTGCCCTCCATGTCGGTTCTCTAAACAATGATTTTAGATTTTAATTTTAATCCTAATTAGTTGGACTTGCATCTACAACATGACTCTTTTAAGATTATAGCACAAGTATAATGTATGTAAACAATTTTTATTTACTTATTTTAGTAGTCTAATAAGATCTAATACATTGTTTCGGGATATATCCACTATATTTGACGTTCTTATAAAATAAAAGTTTCATAAAAAGGTTATAAAAATCTTAAGTTATTTAGTAAATCGAGTAGACGGCACGTTTCCGTACCGACCTCTCACACCACCGTAGATACCTTCAGTATACGGTGAATCGAAAATTTATGAAATCACATTTGTTAAGGGTTTCAAACCTTACTTTTCCAATATTTGTTTCTTAATCGAGCTTTATCATAGAAATATTGGTATGCCTTAATAGCCTTTTCCGGTATTGACATTTTTCCATGCTTCTTCCTCTGAAACTCCGAGTTTTATAGGGTTTCTGCTCTTCGTTCTTGCCTTTTCGATTCTTTCCACCTACATGCCCTTAATCTTCGCCTATTATGGCTGTCGAGTAGTTCATGGCATATTTTTCTTTATGTCCGCTAAAATAGTCCCCCCAACCTTGAATGAGCTGTTTATTTTCATGATGTAAAATGTCCGGCAAAAAAAAAACACCCTGAAAAACACTATGTTTTTGGGGTGCTGAAGTTAGATTTCTTTAAACCAAGTTATTAATTTCACCTAAATACGCTGCTAATGCTTCTTTCCAAGCACGCAATGGTGTAAAACCTTTTTCTTCAACCTTCCTGGTACTTAGAACAGAATATTGGGGCCTTGCTGCAGGTCGTGGGAATTGTTCAGTTGTTAATTGATTTACTTTAACATCTAGCCCTGCCTGTTTGAATATCTCAACCGCAAATTCATACCAAGAGCAAATACCTGAATTGGATGCATGATAGGTACCATATTCCTCTGATTCAACTAGTTCAACAAGGAAGCCTGCAAGATCGACAGTATAAGTAGGTGATCCAACTTGGTCGTGTACAACCCCCACTTCACCACGTTCTTTCCCTAATCGCAGCATAGTCTTCACAAAATTATTTCCATTTATACCAAAGACCCATGAAGTACGTACAATAAAATGTCTAGTTAAGTGTTCCTCTAGAAAATTTTCACCTGCAAGTTTTGATTCTCCATAAGTTCCTAATGGATTTGTTGGATGATCAACTTCATACGGACTATCTCCATTTCCATCAAAGACATAATCCGTACTAACGAACACCATTTTCGCCCCGACTTTTTGCGCCGCTCGAGCAAGGTATTTTGTTCCTAAACCATTTACACGATATGCAGTGTCTTTATCTTCTTCCGCACCATCAACATTTGTGTATGCCGCACAATGTATAATTGCATGTGGTTTCACTTCACCAATATATGATTCAACATTCTCTTCATTAGCTATGTCTAATTGGTCTCTACCTGCTGCAACAACTTCATAGTGTTTTTCTTCTAATTTCCTTACTACATCGTAACCAAGCTGCCCGTTAACACCTGTAACCAAAACCTTCATCACTCTACCTCAAATCGGTCACCGTACTGTGATTTAAAATACTCCTGGTATTCACCGGAAATAATATTTTCCCACCACTCACGGTTATTCAGGTACCATTCGATAGTTTGTTCAATTCCCGTATCAAAGTTATATTTTGGCTTCCATCCAAGTTCCGTACGAAGTTTGGTAGCATCAATTGCATAACGACGGTCATGTCCAGGACGGTCTTTTACATACTTAATAAGAGATTCTGATTTTTCAAGTTGCTTTAATATCGTTTTAACAATTTCAACATTCGTGCGTTCATTGTTACCACCAACGTTATATACTTCACCGTTCTTGCCATTATGAAGAACTAGATCAATTGCTTGGCAATGATCTTCTACATGTAACCAGTCACGTACATTTAGCCCATCCCCATATATAGGAAGTTCTTTATCATGTAACGCATTAATGATCATTAATGGAATAAGTTTTTCTGGGAAGTGATACGGCCCATAGTTGTTTGAGCAACGAGTAATATTGACAGGTAAATCAAACGTCTCATGATAAGCACGGACAAGCATGTCAGCTCCAGCTTTACTTGCACTATAAGGACTATTTGGTGCTAAAGGCGTCTCTTCTGTGAAATAACCTGTTTCGCCTAATGTTCCGTACACCTCATCTGTTGAAACCTGCAAATATTTTTTCACATTAATTCTTTTAGCTGCATCTAAAAGAATTTGTGTACCTTGGATATTTGTTTTAATAAAAATATCTGGATTTGTAATACTTCTATCTACATGTGATTCCGCTGCAAAGTTTAATACATAATCAAATTTTTCAGTTTCAAATAGATTGTTTATGAAATCGCGGTCCGCAATATCACCTTTAACAAATTTATAATTAGGATTTCCCTCAATATCCTTTAAGTTTTCTAAGTTCCCAGCATAGGTTAACTCATCTAGATTAACCACCTGGTATTCAGGATATTTATTAACCATATAACGGACAAAGTTACTACCGATAAACCCTGCACCACCGGTTACTAATAGTTTCATTTTAAAATCCTCCTATTTTTCAAACACAAAGTTTAATTTTGCTTCTTTTAATGTAGGATGTTTTGTATCCTTTTCAGAAAGGATTGGATTGTTTGTTGGCCAATCAATTCCTAAATCTGGGTCATTCCATAAGATTCCCCCATCGTGCTCTGGAGAATAGTACTCATCCACTTTATAAGCAACAGTTGTATCAGGTACAATCGTACAAAATCCGTGCGCAAAACCTTTAGGAACAACTAATTGGCGTTTATTATGTTCACTCAATATTACCCCTATCCACTCTCCGTAAGTAGGGGAGCCTTCACGAATATCTACAGCCACATCATAAATTGCGCCAGTAATACACCGAACAATCTTTGTTTGGGCTTTTGGATTTAGTTGAAAATGAAGGCCGCGCAAAGTCCCGACTGGAGCTGACAAGGATTGATTGTCTTGAATAAAGTCATAAGTTAAGCCTAATTCCTCAAATACCTGTTTGTTGTAGCTTTCCATAAAATATCCTCGATTATCACCAAATACCCTTGGCTCTAATATTGATACACCTGGTAGTTTTGTCCCGACAATATTCATATAATTACCCCCAATCACTTATCTACTTTGATTTGCGATTTTTTGTAAGTACTGACCATATTGATTTTTCTTAAGCGGTTCAGCGAGTTCTAGCAATTTCTCTTTTGTTATGTACCCCATACGATATGCAATTTCTTCGATACAAGCAATTTTTAAAGTTTGACGTTTTTCTACCGTTTCGATGAATTGAGAGGCTTCTAATAGTGATTCATGTGTTCCTGTATCAAGCCACGCATAGCCACGTCCAAGTAACTCTACGTTAAGTTCTCCCATTTCCAAGTAAGTTTTATTAACGTCAGTTATTTCTAACTCCCCACGTTCAGATGGTGCAATATTCTTAGCAATTCCAACTACCCGATTATCATAAAAATACAAACCAGTAACAGCATAATTTGATTTAGGAATATCTGGCTTTTCTTCAATTGATACAGCTTTTCCGTTATCATCAAATTCAACAACACCAAAACGTTCGGGGTCATTCACATAGTAACCGAATACAGTTGCACCAGATTCACGTGATGCTGCATGAGCCAATAAATCTGTTAAACCATGGCCATAGAAAATATTATCACCTAATACAAGTGCAACATTATCATCACCAATAAATTCCTCGCCAATTAAGAACGCTTGTGCTAGTCCACCTGGTTCTGGCTGAACAGCATAGGAAAAGTTAACACCTAAGTCAGATCCGTCTCCTAAAATCTGTTCAAATCTCTCTATGTCTTGCGGTGTAGATATAATAAGTATGTCTTTGATTCCAGCAAGCATCAAAACGGAAAGAGGATAGTAGATCATTGGTTTATCGTACACAGGTAATAATTGTTTTGAAACAACTTTAGTTAACGGATATAACCGAGTTCCGCTACCCCCAGCCAAAATAATTCCTTTCATGTTTGCACAACTCCTTAAATATTAATATTTTTGATACATTCTAACTACAAATAAATTAGTTCCTTTTGTACCCTAAAACAGAAGCTATTGTTCCCATTCTTCCTTTTATCATGTGCCGAATAGACCTCTTCTTAACCCCTGTTACATTATTGCCGTGTCGAACATACTTCATCAATGGTTGATCAATGTATGCTACTTTTTTCTTCTCCAACATAGCAACTAGAGCTATCCATTGATCATGCATTTCGATCGAATTAGGAAAGGGAATAAAATATGGTACAAGATCTTTTTTGAATGCCATGCAAGCCCCTGTAAATGAGTTTTTAATAATATTCCCCAAAATACCCTTTTTTTTGTTTTGATTATAATCGTTCCAAGAATGGTCAATAATATTTAATTGGCCGTCTACTACATAGGCATCATGAACAACAACTGCGGCATTACCTTTTTGGAAGGCTTCTACAACCAAGCTTACCTTGTAATCTTCCCAAATATCGTCCTGGTCACAAAGAAATATAATATCTCCCGTTGCTAATTTAATAGCCTTCTCAAAACTTTTAATAGCACCCATATTATTTTCATTTATAAAAACCTTAACCTTATGTCCATAAGCTTCTTTTATTAATGTGACAGTGTTGTCACTTGATTTATCATCAACAACAATAATCTCATCATTATCCCCTAATTGTTTAATTACGGAATTTAATTGTCGTAAAACAAACTCAGAGCCATTATACGTGGCCATACATACTGATAACTTCATATTAATTATCCTCTCTATTCAGAAAGCAGACGTTGCAAAGTATAAAGAGCTATTCTCTTATTTTGAACAATTAGTACTTGCTTTATTAACCTTTTGAAAAGCTGTTTCTTGTACGCTTTATAAAGATTTTTTTTATAATTTTTATAAAAATGGAATTCTGAGTCGATTATACTTTTATACCTTTGTAATGAAACACGTTTATAATCTAACACTGATAATTCATGTTCAAGAATAGAATTCAATACTAGCACTGTATAACCTTTTTCAAATATCTTATGGAACAACCAATGATCAAGATAATCTAGTTGAAATTCTTTAGTAAATCCACCTATTTTATCTAAAAAAGGTAAGCGAATTAGAGCACCAGAATTTATTGCCATAATCGGCCTTTCTTGTAATCCTTCAGTTGGTTTATCTCCTATTAACGGACGTAAGGTATCACTGTATACAGGAGAGATCATTATTTCCTCACTTATGATCCTTGGGACAACAGCTGCCACATTAGCATTTACATTCTGTTTGTTTATTAATTCATCAAAGTATTCATTAGTTATTGCGGTATCATGATCTAACAAAAGGAGCCATTCACTGTTGTTTTTTTTAGCAGCCGCATATGCATAGTTATATGCCTCTGAAATACCTCGGTTTCTAGGATCACTTGTATATGAAAAACGTATGTTTTCTTTCCATTTGTCCACAATTAATTGTTGCTGGTTTTCAGGACCATTATCATAAATAACTACATTAATATCTTCATATCTATCGTTCATAAGAACATTCATTAATGTATTTAAAGTTGTCGATTGGGTAACTTTCACCTTATATAAAACAATGACAATTGTTGTTTTCATTCACATCTACCTTCTTTTTTGTTTCTAAATGTATCCCATATTGTAAACAAAATGGGATATACTAGTTGAAAACTTAACCCTGTAAATGCAAACATATTGGTAAATGCATTGAAAACAAAAATAGAGTTAATGATAGCAACCCCTGCAACAAAATATTTGCTGTTGATGCTTTTTAAAAAAAGGATATAAAAAAGGGCAAAAACGAATAAAAATAAAACAAAGAGTGAGATTCCAACCCATCCCAGTATAACAAAAGACTCAGCAAAAGCAGTTCCCACATTAAACTCTGGAGCTATCTGCAAGACATTAGGTACAGAAATACTTAGCATAGCTGCAATTCTTTTACTTACAAAATCCGGGAATATTTGTGTTACTACAAAACTAAACGTATTATAAGTTGTTACATCTTCATTATGTTCAAAATTATTAAGTGTTTCTTGAAGATTAGCCATTGGAGAAGTTAGATAAATATATGGCCAAAAATATTCTTTCGGAATAAAAGATTCCCTAAATTCCTCTGAAGCGCCACCTAGTTGTAGAAAAAGGGAATTATCAAATAATGACGTATCTGTTTGATAAGAATTATTAACCCTAACGTTCCCAACAACCCCAAACAAATATAATGCAATTAAAAACAACCCTAATAATCCAGCAACTTTTTTCATTGTAATCTTATCTTGATATCTTATTAAATATACAAACACACAACTCATCAGTATAATAACTAACATGCCCCTGTTCATAATCAACACAGAAGGCAATAAGTTTAATACTAACAGAAGTATAAGTTTCCCTTTTCGTTTCTTTTCTTCAGATAATAATACTTGAAATAAAACAATTGAGAAAAAGGAGTTAAACGTGACTAAAATAACGTGAAATGTCGGAATTCCAAATTCATGGTAGCTTAGAGGAATATTTGTTATAATTGCCAACAATGGAAAGTTACCATGATATATAAACTCAATAACATAACCAACCAAAATTGCAATGGTAACCCAAACTAACTTATCTTTATAGAATAACCTATTAAACGTTATTATCTTTCTTTTTGCAACCTCCCTCCCCATAAACAGAGCAATAATAATTGAGCATAGCAAGAATATAAGCAATGAACCACCTAAGTTTGGGAATAAGTTTGACCATCCAAACAAATAGGCTATCAATACCGCTAGAAAAGATAGTACATATATAAAATATGGATTAATCAAATTATTAATGCTCCTTTCTATATAATTGCAACCTGATTTTGAACAAACTCTTTATGCATTTGTCTGTGACTTTTTACTTCTTTTAGTCGTAGCACCAATTAAAAAGGCGAGGAAAATTCCAATAACAAAACCTATGATAACACCCATAAATATAGTGGCATTTGTTCGATTATATTCTATTTTATTTTCAAGACCTTTAACTGCAGTTTCTAAAATGGTAACTCTTTTAACATCTAATATTGTTCCTACCTCGCTAGCAAATGCATCTGCAGTGGCATTTGCAATATCAGTCGCTTCTTCAGCATGTCCAGCTTCAACCTCTATGCGGATAATATTTGAATTCCCTAAAATCTCAGTACTAATTTGAGTTTCAATTTCTCGGACACCTTTTTTAAGCCCTAAATTCTCTTTCACACGTTCAAGAATTGGTGGTGTTTCGATAAGTATTTGAGCTGTACTTAGAAATCTACTAGTTTCATCAGATTGAAATATTCTTATATCTGATTGTTCGTATTGTTTCTCAATTAAAATTGATGTAGCATTTTTATATGTAGGAGGTGGACCTTCTGCATTTATTAACTTCCCCACAAAACCGCCTGCTACAGAAAGTAAAAGAACTAACCATATATACTTTTTTAAGGTTGTAAAAATGTCATTTAAAAATTGATTAGCTTCCATGTAAACAACTCCATTTCTTTGTTTGCTTATCGGTTAATTGTTCCTGTTTATATAAATTTCCAACCCCACTTATTAAAAAACTTTATCATGGAAATAATGAAAATCTTAAATAATTTAAAACTTTTATGTGCTCCCCTTTCATAATAATGAATGACATTAGAAAATGGCGTGTATACAACACGTTTTTTTTGTAAACTAAATTTCAAACAAAGATCATAATCCTCAAAGTACATAAAATATCGTTCATCAAATCCTCCTACCTCCTGAAATGCTTTTCCTCGTAAGAGCATAAAACAACCTGACCCAATAAGTACATTTACAGTTTTATCATCTGGTAAATCCCTACATTCATAAGAGGATAATCTTTTATCAAATATCTTTTTCACTAATTTAAACGGAATAAACCTTAAAGCATAGTCAAATACTGTTACACGATTACGGATTAAGTGCTGTGTAGTTCCATCTGAGTTCAATACTTTGGGAACCAATAATGAGATTGAAGTATCATCCTCCATTAACTTCAGCATTTTCCTAAAAGGTTCCCTTTCAAGAATTATATCTGGATTAAACACTAAAAAATAATCATCAGGAGATTTCATTAAATTTGAATTATGACCAAAGCCAAATCCCTTATTCTCATTATGAAAAGTAATTTCAGCAAAATCCCTATATTTTTTTAAGTCTTGTTTATACTCTTCACTGGAATTGTTATCAAAAATTAAAATTCGAAAGCTCTTATCATTTCCAAATTCCTTTTTTAGATTTTCTAAAACATCAAAAATATGTCGACTATTGTATGTAACAATACTGATGGCAACCTTAGATTTTGTCATTTTATCACTCACACTTTCATTAAGTTTACCATTTAAAAACCATGCTTCAGAGTTCTTTTATTATTTAATCATTGATTTTCTATTAGTTTCAAGTCAAAATTAAATATAAGGAACTTACTTTATGATATTTTAGGCAGTGTTACCGAAAAAAAATTATACCATTAATTTGTCGAAATATATACCTTTATTATTCCATTAATTTATAGTTGAATGTATTCAAACATCAGGACTATAATATTAATTTGGAAGATAAATTTAAAAACGACAGTTCATCATTTTAAAAAGAAGGGAAAATATATGAACACTAGAATAGAACGCAAGAAAAAAAAGAAAAGGTGGGGCAGAACGGTACTGTTTATACTACTCATCTTGGCTATAGGAGTAGGAGCGTATGCATACAATGTATATAACGATGTCGCTAATGCAGTGAACACTATGCATAACCCGTTAAGTAATGAGGGATCTGACAAGAGAGAAGAAAAAGTGGAAGTAAAACAGAAAGACCCTATTTCAGTATTATTAGTCGGAATTGATGAAAGAGATGGAGACGCAGGAAGAACTGATTCAATGATGGTTTTAACAATCAATCCTGAACTAAGTTCAACCAAGATTCTAAGTATTCCTCGTGACACACGTGTGAAAATTGTAAACGATGATATGCCCAAAAAGGCATACTATAGCAAAATTAATCATGCATATGGTGCATACAGAGATGCTAGTATTGAAACTTCAATAGATACAGTAGAACATTTCCTTAATATACCAATTGATTATTATATTGAGGTCAATATGGAAGGCTTTAAAGATATCGTTGATGCTGTCGGAGGAATAGATGTTGATAACCCTCGTTCATTCGAACTAGACGGTGTATATGTAAAGAAAGGCCCTCAACATCTTAATGGTGAAAAAGCTCTTGCGTATGCAAGAATGCGCAAAGAAGATCCACGTGGAGATTTTGGTCGTCAAGAAAGACAACGAGAGGTTATTTCTAAGGTTATTGAAAAAGGTGTTTCACTTTCTTCAATTACGAACTATAATGAAATATTAGATGCATTAGAAAAAAATATTAAAACTAATTTATCACTAAAAGAAATGATTAATTTTCAATCAAACTATAAAAGTGCCGCTTCAACAATGGATAAAATGGAAATAGAAGGAACTGGCCAAACATTGGATGATAACCTTTGGTATTACATTGTTGACGATACAACTAGACAAGAGCTATCCAATCAACTGCGATCACATTTAGAGTTACCAACTGAAACAGTTGCAAGAATGAACTCTAACAGTTATTAATTTTAAACAGAGGCAAAGCAAAAAGTAAAAGACTATTCATTCATTAAAATTGGATAGTCTTTTACTTTTTTATTGAACGACATTAGTAGTTCGCCTTACTTTTTCAATATTCTATTACTTATAGTATTAGCACGTTTCTCCCACGTATTATTAGTTAGAAATTCCATTCTTTGTTCATTCGAATATTTAATTTCATTATTATTTAACAGATGCGAAATAATCGCAACATATTCATCATCCGTTTGATAAAAGTGAACAAAATCCCCGAATCTTTCTATTTCTTTATAATATACTGTAATAATATTTTTATTGAAGTTTACATACTCGTATAGTTTAACTGGATCAACCGAAAGAATTAAATTATTTATCATAAAAGGCATTATTAGACAGTCACAGTTTTTTACTCTTTCATATAAATCACTATGTTTTACTGAGCCATGAAAATGAATCTTGCTATGTTTTGGGACCTCACAATCAATCGGGCCAAAAAAGTGATATTCAATATTATTAAAGCTTTCAAGACTTTTTAGGATTGTATCGAAATCTACCCAGTCTGATATTGTACCTACATAACCAATTTTAAATGGTTGATTAATCTGCGTCCTTTTATCATCTAGCTCTGGAATTATGATTTCCCCATTATAACCATTCCTAACTAGTAGAGTTTTTTCTTCTGCGCACCCTCTTTGTATGATTGTTTTTTGTAAATTTTCACTAGAAACAAAAACTATATCCGCATCACGAAGTAACTGCTTTTCTGATAATTCCAACTCTTTTTTTATTCTAGAAATATTATTAAATCCCAAAACATCATCCATACAATCATAAATAATTTTATATTGTTTATTTTTCGACTTAGGTAAATAATTATATAGAGCTGGGTATGTAATCCAAATATATTCTGGGTTATATACCTTTATAATCATCGAAAAAAGAATTTTCTGTAAAAATATACTTAACTCATTAAAAAACTGGATCCGTTTTAACGGAAAAGTAACGATTGGTGACTTCCGAATTGTTGTAGGATTATCAGTCATTACTTTACGGTTACGAGTCATTAGGTAAAATACCCATACCTCAAAGACCTCGTCTAATTTTTCTGCTATAAAGTGAGGGCGTTGTTTAATCCATCCCCAATCAACATGCATCATATATAAAATCTTTTTCTTCATTAATTATCTCCTTTATTTATATTGAGCCTTTATCCCTTTATCAAGGTCCTATATAAATTTTTATAGTTGCTTATCATAATCTCATTACTAAATTTGTCTTCAAAATCCTTTTTGGCTTGCTGCCCTAATCTTAGACTTCTTTTATTATTGTCTAATAAATCTTTAATTTTTTCATATAAATCATCTACATCTTCCACATTGACAAGATATCCATTTATTCCATTCTCAATTACTTCTGGTGTAATTCCAACTGGTGTAGCAATTACTGCTTTACCATATGCCATTGCTTCTAATAATGTAAGAGGGCCACCTTCCCATAGAGATGATATAACAAATATGTCCATAATTTTATATAACTGATTTACCTTTGTTACGTGACCAATAAACCGTATATTATTATCATTTATTATGGATTCCTTTAATTTTTCAGCATATTTTTCATCACCTGTGCCGGGAATTAAGAAGACAAGGTCATCATATTCCGTATTTAGTTTTTTTGCAGCTTCAATGAAATACTCAAGACCCTTTTGCGAGTCAATCCTAGATAAGGTACTAATTACTCTTTTATTAGTGGGTATGCCAAATTCCTCCTTGATTTTCTCAACAGATTTATCGGAGGGGTTTAATCTTTCAGGATCTATTGAATTCGTAATAACCTTGCATTTACTTTTATTACCTATACTAAAATTTTTAAAATTGAATCTACTAACCTCATTAGAAACTGAAACAATACAATCAACCATATTTAAGTATAGGCTATATTTCAATTTACCAGTTGGATTTATAAATCCAACATACGTATTATGAACTGTTTCAATAATCTTAACACCAGATAATTTTGCTGCTAGGATACCACTAAAGCAAAAATGAGCTTGAACAATATCAATTTCATTTTCCTTTATAACCTTCATAAACTCCTTGATTTTATCAATTTTCCCTGCGCCACTTAACTTATAACATGTATAACCCTTTTCCTCTAGGCGGTCGCTTACTAATCCACCATTAAAATAAGCTACACTTACATCATATTCATTATCATTTGAATTCTTAACGAGATTATAGATAACTTCTTCTAATCCTCCTTTATCTAAAGAGGGACAAACGTGTAATACCTTTATTCTTTTCAAAACATATAACCTCTTTTTCCTCTATGATGATGACACATTTCTTTTCTTACTGGGTAATATATTGATTCCCTTTCGTCTAAGGAAAATATATTCTCTTATCGTAATACTAATTTCTGTTGTTAATACAGCGATTACGGTGCCTAAATACCCTAAAAACGGAATAAGAGTACAAGCAATAATAATATTTTGAATGCTACATATAATCAAGATTCTAGAGTAGTCCTTATGAAAACCAAATGTAATCATTGTTTGTACACCAAGTAAATTATTTACACCTATAGTGATAGGTAGAACAGATAACAATCTAAGAGCAATTACTGTCTCATCATAAGGCACTCCATAAAAAATTTTAATAATTGGTTCAGCAAATATAATAGTAATGAGAGTTATCGGTACTGTAACAAACAATATAACCTTCAATGAACGCTGAATAAACCCAATAGCTGCCTCCCTAGATTGATCAGCTAAATTACTTATATGCGGAAATAGGGTTTGGGCAATCGGGTGAACTGCACTTGAAGCCGCATTAATTAACTTTTCTGCACTAGAAAAGTAACCAACTTGAGTCTTTGTTGAAAACATCCCTAAAAAAACAGTATTTCCTGATGTAAAAAAACTGACCGCTACATTTGAAAGAAATATACTCCATCCTTGCTGCAATTGATATTTCATATTCTTAACATTAGGAAAATAAAATTTCACCTTAAATTTATAACGTACGATTCCTAGTGACACAATCCCTACAAGAATATGACCTGATGCTAATAATATTGGTACATAGAATAAATAACTTTCATCTTTAACGAAAACAAATAACCCAATTGTAAAAACCGTTTTTGAAATGATATTTAATAATGTAATAAATTTCATTTCCTCCATGCCTTGAAAAAACCAAATTGGAAAGAGCACAGTACCAACAGTAATTCCAAAAAACAACAAGAAAAAAATACTGTCTTCATTAAATGGAGGTATTAAGATTGAGATAATGAGAACAACTATAAAACTAATAGCCATAAGGAATAGTTTTACTCCTAGTACGGCACTGTAAACTTCCTGGAGCTTATCTTTATTATCACGCACAATAGCTATTTGTTTAGTTGCAGATAAATTGAAACCATAATCTGTAATGGTAACAAAGATCATCGCCAATGCTTGTCCAAGGGCAATCACCCCGTAATTAGTAATACCCACTGTTCTCATTAAGTAAGGTACAGTTAAAAGGGGTAAAATGTAATTTAGGCCTTGTAAAATAACTAATGAAAAAAAATTTGTAAGTAATTTTTTCTTCGTTGACATTGATTCACCACTTCATTTTTGGTCTTTTAATGCAAGAGAACTGTTTAATTTAATTGTTTTTATACATTTCTAATTGAAATTCCATAAAGTTCAATAAATCATCCTTCAAATCCGGATTTTGAAGCGCAAACTCAATGGTTGTTTCAATAAACCCTAGCTTTTCTCCAACATCATATCGTTTCCCTTCGAACTCATAAGCAAATACTCTCTGAATTCCATTTAACTGTTGAATAGCATCAGTTAACTGAATTTCACCACCTGCACCGATTTGCTGTTTCTCTAGAAACATAAATATCTCAGGAGTGAAGACATATCTTCCTATAATAGCTAGATTTGATGGAGCAGTACCTGGGTTAGGTTTTTCTACAAAATTCTTCACTTCAAAACTTCTATCTTTTTCTATAATAGGTTCTACTATGCCATATCGATGTGTCTCATTATCAGGCACTTTTTTGACTCCTATCACAGATGAATTTGTGTACTCAAAATGGTTGATTAGTTGCTTTAAACAAGGAACTTCTGCCCTTACAATGTCATCACCTAGTAATACAGCAAACGGTTCATCACCAATAAAATTACGTGCACACCATACAGCATGTCCCAAACCTTTTGGTTCCTTCTGTCTTATATAGTGGATGTCTGCCATCCTTGAAGTTTCTTGTACCTTTTCTAAAAGGTCAAATTTTTCTTTATCCAGTAGATTTTGTTCAAGCTCGTACGCATAATCGAAATGATCTTCAATTGATCTCTTGCCTTTTCCAGTAACAATAATTATATCTTCGATTCCTGATTCTATTGCTTCTTCTACAATGTATTGAATTGTAGGTTTATCTACAATTGGTAACATTTCTTTTGGCATTGCCTTTGTTGCGGGCAAAAAGCGGGTTCCCAATCCAGCAGCTGGGATAATTGCTTTTCTTACTCTTTTCATACTGTAGCCTCCTATTTGCCTTGTTTTGGTTACTGATTAATTTGAAAAATATACTGTAATAGCAATAGATAAATAGCACTATGGATTATAGTTGAGACTAAAAACTCTAGCTTTTTATCGTTAGTAACAATTTGCCGATTAGATAGGGAAAGAATAAGAAAAACAGCAATTGGAATAAAGTATCTTCCTTGGATTCCACCAATAATTGGGTCACCTATATTTGTAATTCCTACATAAAGCGCCGTATATATTAAAACAAACACAGATATAAAAATAAGAAGAAATATCCCTTTATCTATCTTTCTATGTTCGACCAATAAATCATTCTTATCGTTTACTATTCCAAAAAATAGCAGCATAAAAATATATGTATAAATTACAATTGATGGTGCTTGATATACATAGTTCGTTGCTGCTTTTCCAACCATCGTTATCAATTGAGTTGGCCCTAAACTATACATAGTGTCGAGAACCACTTTCATATAGTAAAGAGGATGGGTTAGTACAAACATAACCTGGTCCTTTGGAGAAACATTTTGGTTAATTCGTAAGTCAGGTACAGATAAATTAGAAATATTTAATAGGTTCCAAATAATAAAAGGAATGGTACATCCAATTAATACTAATATTATCTTATTTATATAATCCTTTTTGTCTTTAAACTTTTTGAAAGGAATGATTAGAAACAGTAATATCATTGGGATATAGACTAACTTTGATAAGGCAATAAACAACCCTATTGAAATAACAACCATAATATGTTTCCAGTTTACTTCAGCTACTTTTCCATAAGCTAAGTATAATATATATGATACGAACAACAATGCTGTGGAGTTAGTAATTGCATCAGCCGATAGAGAAGTAGCATGTACGACAGATATAGGTAATAAAGCTAATAGAAAAAACACAAATTTCTTGATAGGTGCTATTTTAATTGCAAAGTACATAATTGATATATAAGCCAATAGATTTATTATTCTTCCTAAAAACATCATTAGCAACGGTGAGTCAAAAGCCTTTCCAATTAGTATCCCTAAACTTTGTGGTAAATAGATAATTGGCGGATAGGAAGAAGCATAATTTCTTAATAACACACGATTTTCAGGATTTAATCTTACTCCAAACGCGTCTTTTACTAGTCCATATTTATAACCATCTTGATGTATGTATCTAACATTACTAACCGTATCAACTAAGCTTACAGGTATATAATTTCCATATCCATCTACTGTCATCTGGTTTATAATATTACCTTCAGAAACCTCAAATGCCCTATAATAATGTTCAAGTTCATCAAGTTGATCAAAAGGAGGTATCATAATTGCAAGAAGTAGCCCAATAGGAAAAATAATAATTAAAAAAACCTTGTGTAATTGATTTTTCACTTTTCTTATCGCAAACAAAGATGCAGTAAATAACAACAGGAAAAAGATAGAAAGCGTTGAAAATAACTGCTTTTTTACTAGAGGTTTTTTTTGTACATCTACAACCTTAAATCGTAAATCCCCAGATTGCTTATCACCGTCAATTAGCAATTCTCCAGCCGAATAAACATCCTCTGAACTTTTCCAAAGAGTTACACTTCTCCCCTTTTCTAAGCCGTTGCTTTTGATAATTAGTGTGTAATCTTTTCCTTTAGTATCTTTTAAAGGAGGAATATTAATATTAGTAAATGTTCCATCAGATAAGTCTTGTACATTCACTGTGGAACTAAATAGTACTTCCTCTCTGTCATTTAATAGCTTAATATCTAAGGTTCCCACATTTTCACGGTTAAATGTTCCAAATGGAATTTGGATACGAGAAAAATTATCTTTTTCTGCAATGAATGTTTGTGAAATTTCCATATCTCCTGTTATTTCACCGATAGTTTCATTGCTCTTGTTTTGATTAACTACTGAGTTTTCTATATCCCTTGGAGACAGAAAAATATCTCTATAATCATAAATAGAAACTGCGAATAGAAGCAAGACTACAATAAATAGTCCCCAAGAAACCCAATTATTTTTTAATTCCTCTTTTACATAAGTAAGGCTTTGCATGGTATTAATTCTCCTTCTAAATCTTTCAATCACTTCACTATTAAATATACTCCAATTAATATAACACCAGTTCCTATCCATCTAGTTATAGGAATATTTTCTTTAAATAAATAGAAGGAAATAATTAATGCTAAAACATACGCAAGACTCTGTAATGGATAAAGAAAACTTAAAGGTAGTTTTGATAATAAGTACATCCATATGACAGTCGCTAATGCATATAATACAAAGCCCATAATGATAAGAGGAGAGAAGATAATTTGGAAAAATTTCTGAAACACACTACCTTGCAACTGTAAATTTTCTAATCCTAATTTCCATGCTGTTTGTCCAAAAACTAGAAAACAAATATTTAATATTATTAATAAATATTTCAATTTAATTCTCCATTCAATTTATTTGGAAGCTTTATTTCCTCTATCAGTTTCAAGTTCCTTTTTTATTATAGCTATTTCTTGAACTAATTGGCTTAGTTTTCCGGATAGTTTTGAAATAGTTAATGTTAAGCTAAAGATAATAAAAAACAAAAACACAAATGACAATAAAAATATTGCATTTACAGGCTCTTTAATACTTAGTATTTCTGCTATTCCAATAGAAAATTGTGAAAAAGAAGCTAAAAATACATTTACTATACAGAAGAAAAGCCAAAGTAAAGAATATTTTAATTCTAAGTTATACTTTCTAATCATATTTATAATGCTAAGAAAAGTTAAAATAGAAGCTATAAATAATATAATCTGCAACTTTGCCGTTATCATAGAATACCCCTTTTTATTAGAAAAATCATTCTCATTTTATGTTAATCCGTATTTTCTTAAATTATCTATTATTATTGCTAAGGAGACTTTAATCATATAGTAAACAGATTTAAGGGAATTAATGCTTGACTCCCCTCCCATTCGCTCATTCATAACAACTGGTACTTCCTCAACACGATAATCGTTTCTTAATAAATATACAATAGACTCTGGTTCAGGGTAATCAACAGGATAACGCTTGCTAAAGAGCTTAATTACTCGTGAGTTACACGCTCTAAAACCCGATGTTGGATCTGTTATATTTTTCTTTTGGAGTAATTTTATTAAAAAACTAAAATAACTAATCCCAACTCTTCTCATAAACGAAGATTGGAAACCTTCTTTATTTAAATATCTAGATCCTATTACTAGGTCTGCTTGTCCATTTATAATTGGTTCAATTAAATTTTTAATATAAGAAGGATCATGTTGTCCATCTCCATCGACTTGTATCGCAATATCATACCCGTTTATCGCAGCATAAATATATCCTGTTTGTACAGCACCTCCAATTCCAAGGTTACATGGTAAA
Source organism: Bacillus yapensis (assembly GCF_005280205.1). Classification (GTDB taxonomy): domain Bacteria; phylum Bacillota; class Bacilli; order Bacillales; family Cytobacillaceae; genus Robertmurraya; species Robertmurraya yapensis. Next base: position 482,752 of record NZ_SUND01000001.1, read on the forward strand.
TCAACTACATTCAGACCAAAACTTCTACATACTTCGGATGTATTATCTCTTGAACAATCATTGATAACTAAAATATCAACATTTTCTATATTTTTAAACTGGTGCACAACATGCTTAATTCCTTGTTCTTCATTAAATGCAGGAATAATTGCTAATATTTTCATTTTGAATTCCTCCATATCCATATAATATATAAATATTAATCAACTCTCTAATTATCCTTCCAAATCAATTTATCAATTAACCATTATAGCATATATTACTCGAATATTGTCGGAGCAATTTAATGGTAATAAAATGACCTTACCTCTTATTTGAGGTAAGGTCATTTTAATTCATTTAATAAACTCATTAAATTCTTGGACATATCTTACAATCTTTGGTCCCCAAGCTTCATCGGTTGCATATTGGTGCCAACCTTTGTCAAATTTCATATTATCAAGAGTTGGTTGATAATATGGATAACTTTGATCAGTATCCCACGATCTAATAACATAGTTATCACTTATCCATTTGGCCCCTAAGATGATTCCACCTTCTGGGGTTGAATAATCTAATGCACCTTCGACTGGCGCAGAGTCTATTGCCCCAATACCATAGAAGTTGTACTTACTACTTGCTATAATTGAAGTTCCCCAGGCTGTTTCATGTCCAGAATGAGCTAGTAAATATATCGCATTTAGACCACTTGCTTCTTGTGCTTTTATATATGTTTCTCCCATTCCTTTCATTACCGACTTTCTTCCTTGGGTCTTGTAATCTATAAAACGATTAATTTGTTCAGCTGTAACATTCGATTTGGTAGTAAGCGGCGTAAAGAGGGTAATATCATTTGTGACAGCTCCTATTTTATGGAATTCATATTTTATCAGGTTAAACCCTGAGTTACCACTAGTTGCTATCGCTCCCCATATCCAACCTCGTTGCCCAGACTCCGTTTGTACCTGATACCATTCAGTGTGTGTAACACCTGGAGTATATTCATAATCAAGTATACGGACTTTTGCTCCAGTAGGAACCCAACCAATGTTACTACTCGAAGTTGTTGAACTACTCCTAAGTGTACGTCCATCTTTTACAAGCCACAAATCTTCGAGTAGATCAGATTCAAGATAGTCTTTTTGAATCCAAGCTTCTTTTCCATCACCTGTAAGAATCCTTGCAGCATATTGTCTTTCTTCGAGAATCTTCACAGAATCTCCATATTCTAATTCAAATAATCTAGTATAACTGGGATTATAAATAACCAAGTGTTTTCTATAATCTGTCAATTCTTCAAAACTACGATATGCAGGCAAATTAGCAGCCGAAACAAATTTATAACTTTGTTCTGTCATGTTTACAATCTCAACATCTAACACAGCAGCCTCAACGTTATCATAGTACTCCACTACTATTTCATGAACACCAGAACCAAGATAAAGGGTTGAATCAACATAATCGGTACCACTATCAATCCATGAGTCAATTTTGACTTCCCCATCAACTTTTACCCTAATCCCATCATCTGATAAAGTTCTAATTTGATAGGTCCCACCATTAAAATGGGCTTTCTTTGTGAATCTTGCAGAAAATCGATCTGCAGGAATAAGATTATGCGGTTTTCCTAATCCCCAATTAAACTTTAAATCTCTAATTGGTTCTTCTGAACCAACCCCACCTAAGATAACCTGATTTCCTGTTAAATCTGTTGTTGGGAATAACTCTCCAACCCATTGATCAGTATTGAAAATTGAATTTAATGGTTTAATATCAAGCTCAACATTTCCATTACCAGTTCCTTCATAGTAATGAACCTCTATCCAATGCACATCTTTCTCTTTAGGATCCGAAACATTTCTGTCCTGTACTGTAAAAGTAACAGCATCCTCATCAAAACTTCCTGATGACCAACGATCCAAAGCTAAAGCACCATCAATGTAAACTCGTATTCCATCATCAGCCCTGGCACGAATTATATATTGACCCGAAGTAATTCTTTGAGCAGTTCTATAAACTGCAGAATAGTTGTCTTCTGGCACAGTACCTGATATAGGACTACTTAGGTTATTAATATCCGAAAGTAATTTATCTTCTGTTTTACGAATAACCTTTGTGCCTACAGGAGAACCACCTAAATTAGTATTTGGATAATAGTAGGCTACCCAATCCCCAAATGGTAAAACATGAGAATAAATAAAGGCATTTCCTGTTGCTTCAAAATACTGTGTCTTGATGTTATACTCTTTTGACTGCGAATTCATTAATAGAGCTAAATCCGCTTGTCCACCAGAAGGTGATAACCGGTCGATTTTTAACTGACCATCAACCTCTACTCGAACTCCATCATCGGCCATGGTCTGTATATGATAGTCTCCAGCCTTCAGAGCCTGTGACTGGTCAAAGATTGCCTCAAAATTATCTGATGCAAAACCATCCGGACCTTTAGAACCCCAGTTGTAGCTAATTTGTTTCTCATAATCGTAAAAGACCTTACTCGATGTTAATTTTTGGTAGTTTAGCAACAACTTGGCATCTCCAATGTTTTCAAGGTACTCAACTTCAAATAAATGTTCTCCACTCTCTAGATATACAGCTTCTTGCATCCTATTATTGAAGTCACCATTTTGCCAAGCGTCTAGAACAATTTTATTATCTACTTTAATTCGAACCCCATCGTCAGAGTTTACAGTAAATAAATATGTTCCAGATTCTAAATTTACTGTTCGAGTAAATCTTGCAGAGAATCTGTCATTAGGAATTGTGCTAAGTGGAGAACCAGATCCCCAATTAAAATCAATATTTGATATTTTACTAGCCGAACTATTTCCTCCTACCACATAAGGATACCCACTTAATGTTGTGTTCGGATAATATTCTCCTAGCCACGTATTTTCAATTTCTTGTTGAAACGGCGCAATTGAAAAATCAATTTTCCCAAGCTCTGTAGCATCAAAATATTCTACATCTATCCAATGAATATCCTTTTCATCTGCATCCACTCCACTTTTGTCACCTATTTGAATTTTGGTAACATCTTCTCGTAGTGAACTATTTGTCCAGCGATCAAGTACAAGTTTTCCGTCTACATATACTCTTACTCCGTCATCTGCTTTCGTTCGTAGGATGTACTCTCCTGCGGGAAGACGCTTTGCCGTTGTATATTTTGCCGAAAAGTTATCCTTCTTGTAGCCCGGTACTGGACCGTCTGCACCAAAGTCTTCATATAAATTCTTCTGAGCACCGACTGGTGAGATTACTTTTGCAGCAGTTGGATAACCAGCTACATCCCTATTTTCATAGTAGTATGCTAGCCAAGAATCAAAAGGTACAATGTCAGAAAACATGATTGCAGCACCAACGTTTTCATAATAGTGCGTTTTAACTGTGTGCTGCCCTTCAGTTTGGCCTAATAATAATGATTGCGCCCTTGTTCCATAGCCAGTACCATCCCAACGATCGATAACCGATTTACCGTCTACTTCGACTTTTACTGCATCATCTGCAAAGGTTTGGACAAAATAGTCTCCACGAGCAAAATGTCTTGACTGGTCAAAAACACCCATAAAGTAATCATTGGGAAATCCAACTGGACTACCATATCCCCAATTATAATGGACATCTTGATCGGCCTTTGCTAACACTGGAAATGCTCGATAGGTAAGCTTTAAATGTGCGCCACCAATACCTTCAAAGTACTCAACTTTTATAGTATGTTCTCCACCATCTAAAGCTATTTTTCCACTCTTTGGCCATCCGTTTGATCCTACCCACGAATCAATTACTATCTTATCGTCCACCCACACTCGAATACCATCGTCTGAATCTGCCTCAAATAAGTAAACTCCAGGCTCAAAGGTTTCCTTTTTAGTAAATCTTGCTGAAAATTGATCGGATGGAATAGACGAATGTGGAGTTCCATTTCCCCAGTCTAGGTTTAGTTTTGACAGTTTAGTAGATGAACTATTCCCTCCAATAATATTTGGATTCCCACTTAATGTTGTGTTCGGATAATATTCTCCTAGCCACGTATTTTCAATTTCTTGTTGAAACGGCGCAATTGAAAAATCAATTTTCCCAAGCTCTGTAGCATCAAAATATTCTACATCT
>NZ_SUND01000020.1 GCF_005280205.1 Bacillus yapensis
AAAGATAAGTAGGAGAGTAAACGGTTGACGGTCAATTAAGGGGCCCCTTTAGGGGCTTCGTTGGTAAAATGCCCTTATAGGGCGAAATTAAAACCGCCCGTTTTACGGGCGGATACTTACTTTATCTTTTCACAAATAAAGGAAGGTCAGTATGTCCCATTAAACGTAAGTATACAAATAAGTTTCCCTTATGATTGATTTCATGGTCAATAGCCATTTGCAATAATTGCTTTGAATTTAATTTTATACCCATTTGTTTAGTTAAATCGATTTCACGTCGTAATTCATCATCTGTAATGGATTGAATAGTTTCTACTGTTAAGGCTGTGTATTTCTCTACTAAGTCAGTTAGGTTTGTTTCCTGGTCCACAGGTTTCTTCGCTAAATATGTGGGATCTCCAGTTTTTGCTATAGTTGCAAAGGCATAAAAGGAATGTAGCATATGTTTCACTAATGTTTTAGTTCGCATTGACGTTTCTGTTGGTCTGAAGTCGTATTGACTTTCCTGAATTTTGCGCACAAGCTCATTCGTAACCTCTCGGTGTGATAAAAAATGTGATAGCAACTTTTCTGATTTTGACATTCTCTCACTCCTCCCTTTAGTCTACCTCCATTTTAAAATAGGACTGACAATACCTCAAATTCAAGGTAGATTAAGTTGAAAATTATTTTTGTAACAAAAATGTAACTTTATATAAGAAAACAAAGTCAAAGAAAATAAAGCGCTTTGATATCAAGGAGGGTTGAAATGAAAATTAAATGGTTAAGTTTGTCTTTGTTTGTTGTTGTGGTCTTGATTGTTGTTAGTTACTTTTACATGACTCAATTGAAACTGGTAAATGGGTGGAACGTAGAAGATGAATCCACTGTCGTCCTTAATAACAAAACATGGACACTGTCTTTTTCTGAAAAAATAGATGAAAAAACAGTCAATGCTAACACGGTGTATGTGACAAATGATAAAGGGGAGAAAATAAACACCGAAATTTCCTTAAGCAAAGATAAAAGCACATTAAGAATTATTCCTCCAGAGAATGGATACGACTTAAAGGCTAGATTCTATACACTGCATGTCGGAGATGAAGTTAAATCTGTTTTTGGCAGAGGGATGGGGTCAGACCAAACGATCCGGTTTGTTGTTCAGGAATCCTTACCAGTCATTGGTTCTAAGGATAAGCTCGATCAATATTTTGCAAGTATTATGGAAGCAGAGGCTGAAAGTCAAACTAAATTTGGCCTAAGATTAGAGACGGCAGAATCGTCTAATGAATCAGCAGATAGTGCTGCTGGGGCTATAGAGAAACAAGCTTCACAGGATGTGTCTGAAACGAATATCCAAGTACAAGGGGTCGATGAAACGGATATTGTGAAAACAAACGGTACCCATATTTATCAGATCACGGATAACAAGGTTAATATTATTGAAACCAATAATGGAGCTGAAATGAGAAAGTTAGATTCTCTCTCATTTCCAAAAAACTTTACACCTTCTCAACTTTTTTTGCATGAGGATAAACTGTTAGTGATTGGTAATAGTTTTGAGGACATGAATAGTAACGACGATGGTGCGATAAAGAAAATGATTGCACCAGTCAATGATAAAACCAAAGCGATTGTTTATAATATTGCAGACCCAAGTAATCCAAAGGAAGAAAGAACGCTCACTTTAGATGGATATATGGTTTCTGCAAGAAAAATTGACAGTATTGTCTATTTAGTAACGAATCAATACCCACAATATTGGATTTTGCAAGAAAATGACCAAATAGATTTAAGACCACGTTATTCAGATAGTAAGATTAGTGAAGAAGATTTGGTCGTTGATTATGACGAAATTCAATACTTCCCTGATTCAAAGGAACCGAATTATACACTGATTTCAGCATTTGATCTTGAAAAACCTGATAAAAAAGCTACTGTTACAACCTATTTAGGAAGCGGCGATCAAATGTATATGTCCACAGAAAATTTATATTTAGCAGTACGAGATTGGGGAATAAGAACCTTAATTGATGGACCAGTACAAGATAGCGAAAATACAACGATTTATAAGTTCGGTATTGATGAACTTAAAGTAGAATTTAATAGTTCCACTGAGTTGGAAGGGAGCATTCTTAATCAATTTTCAATGGATGAGCATAACGGGTATTTTCGTGTTGCCACAACAGAAGGGCAATCATGGAATGAAGAAAGTCCTTCCTCCAATAATTTGCTAATCTTTGACGAAAATCTCAAGCAAGTTAGTTCGATTGAGGATCTAGCTCGAGGAGAACGAATTTATTCCGCACGCTTTATGGGTGATCGTGTATACATTGTTACCTTTAAGGAAACAGATCCGTTATTTGTCATCGATACAACTGAGCCAGAATCTCCTAAGGTATTAGGTGAATTGAAAATTCCAGGATTCAGCAACTACCTTCATCCGTATGATGAGAATCATCTGATTGGCTTTGGTTATGACACAAAATCGGTGACTACGAAGGATTCAAAAGAGCCACTTATTCTAACAGGTGGCGTCAAGCTATCTCTATTTGATGTATCGGATATGAATAACCCGAAGGAGAAGTTTACGGAAATCATTGGTGGGAGGGGGACGTATTCACCTCTAAATTATGACCATAAAGCTTTATTGTTTGATAAAGCAAAAAATCTCTTTGCTTTCCCAATTAATATTTATCAAGAGGTTGAAGGCAGCGATTTTGAACAAAAGTTTGAGTTTCAAGGGGCGTATGTGCTTAGTGTAGATAGCGAGGAAGGTTTTAAGATAAAGTCAAAAATCTCTCATATGAAAGGCAACGAGCCATTTGAAGAATGGGAGAATGAAATTCAACGCCTCGTCTATATCGGTGATACTCTATATGCTTTATCAAATTCAAAAATCTCTTCTCATTCACTTGATGATTATCAGATGAAAGAAGAGCTTACTCTAAACTAATAATATTGACGCTCAAATCATTTCGTGATTTGGGCGTTTTTTTGAGCTTAAACTAACTAAATACAAAGAGCTTGGCATAATGGCCAAGCTCAATTTTTCTCTCTTCAATCACAGCCACTACTACCACCACTATCAGAACTTCCTCCACCTCCATCAAAATGGCTATGGCTCTCCATCGTGAAATTTTGACTCTCACTAAGGTTAGTAAACGAATGAAGCGCTGGATCATTCGAATTGTGATGAATTCTTTTATTCTTTCGGTCAATTAGCGAAGCCAAAGCAATGACCCCAGCAAAAATAATAAATAACCATATCATTGAAATCACCTCATCTTCATTATATCAGAAATTTCTAATAAATAATAAGTGTTTTACCAACAATTGGATGGTAGTAAGGTATGATTATTTGAAGATTCCTTGATACTCCTTCATTTACTTTTACTTTCTTCTTCGTTTATTATATAGGTTAGTAGATTTTAATTCGTAACCCTAAAAACTGACATGAGAGAGGACTACTTATATGATTCGCCGTTTTTTTTCTTATTATAAACCGCATAAAAAATTATTTACCCTTGATTTTAGTAGTGCGATCGTTGTTGCTCTGTTGGAACTTGCTTTTCCATTAGCTGTCCAATGGTTTATTGACGACCTATTGCCAGATGAAAATTGGTCGATGATCGTCTCGGTCAGTATTGCACTGCTAGCGATGTATTTACTTAGTATGTTTTTACAATATATCGTGAACTACTGGGGCCATAAGCTCGGAATCAATATTGAGACCGATATGCGCCAGCAATTGTTCCAGCATGTACAAAAGCAATCATTCCGATTTTTTGATAATACAAAAACAGGTCATATCATGAGCCGAGTCACAAATGACTTGTTTGATATTGGGGAATTAGCCCACCATGGCCCAGAAGATGCTTTTATCGCTGTTATGACCTTCGTAGGGGCATTTTGGATCATGCTTACGGTCAACGTTCAATTAGCACTGGTTACGTTCCTTGTTGTTCCATTTCTTATTTGGTTAATTACCTACTGCAATCTTCATATGAACAAAGCATGGAAAAGAATGTACGGTGTAATTGCTGACATAAATGCGCGAGTAGAAGATTCAGTATCTGGTGTTCGTGTTGTTCAGTCTTTTACAAACGAGAAATATGAGATTTCTAGATTCACAACGAACAATCAAAGATTTCGTCTTGCGAAGCTCGCAGCTTATAAAATTATGTCCTATACATCATCAGGAATGTACATGATGACTCGTCTTTTTATTTTGGTTGTACTTGTCTATGGTGCATGGCTAAGCTTCAAGGGTATTCTTTCCTATGGAGAGCTAGTTGGTTTTGTGCTTTACGTGAATGTACTCTTTAAACCAATTGATAAAATTAGTGCCCTTATGGAGTTATATCCAAAAGGAATGGCTGGTTTTAAGCGATTTACTGAACTAATTGATTCAGTTCCTGAGGTTCAAGATCAAGAAGATGCTATTGAAGTGGGAGCATTAAGAGGAGATATCGTTCTAGAGAATGTTGGCTTCGCTTATGACCATAATAAAAAGGTACTGGATGGAGTAAATTTATCTATCGAAGCTGGAAAAACTATCGCCTTTGTTGGTCCTTCTGGAGCTGGAAAAACAACGATTTGTTCCCTTATTCCACGCTTTTATGATGTTAATGAAGGGAGCATCAAAATCGACGGGATTGATATCCGAGAAATGACGAAGGAATCACTTCGCCGTAATATCGGAATCGTGCAACAGGATGTCTTCCTTTTTACCGGTACTGTTAAAGAGAATATCGCTTACGGAAAACTTGATGCAACGGACGAGGAAATTGTTGAGGCAGCACGTCGTGCCCATTTAGAAGATTTTATCCAGTCTTTACCTGATGGCTATGAAACAGAAATTGGGGAACGTGGTTTGAAGCTCTCTGGTGGTCAAAAACAAAGACTAGCGATTGCGCGTATGTTCTTGAAAAACCCTCCAATTCTAATTCTTGATGAAGCAACATCAGCTTTAGATACAGAAACAGAACTTATTATTCAAAAGGCACTTAATGAACTTGCTAAAAATAGAACGACATTGATTATTGCACACCGATTAGCAACTATTCGTAATGCAGATCGCATTGTCGTTGTAACGGAAGAAGGAATTGCTGAAGAAGGTGGTCATGACGAATTGATTCGCCGTGGTGGCATTTTTGCTAATCTTCATAGCGTTCAATATCAACAAAGTTAATAAATTTGAAAGGGGAATACCTAATGAAGCTTCGTGTTTCAGCTGTCCAATACCATCTCCATACGATTGGGTCCTTTGATGAATTTGCGAATCAATGTATCCATTATGTGAAAACAGCTCAGGAGTTTGGTGCAGAATTTGTTTTATTTCCAGAATTTTTTACAACACAGTTACTTTCCATTGGGGATGAAAATGGTGCCCCTTTAACTATTAATGATTTACCAGGATTTACTGAGCAGTATCGAGAGCTTTTCGTTGAACTTGCTCAATCAAACAATATCCACATCATCGGGGGAACCCATGTACTCGAACGAAATGGAAAACTCTACAATGTGGCTCATTTGTTCTATCCAGATGGCAGAGTGGCTGAGCAAGCAAAGCTCCATATTACGCCAACAGAAGTAGAAGAATGGAATATGTCAGCCGGGGATGCTTTAAATGTGTTTGATACGGATAAAGGAAGAATTGCGATCCTTACTTGCTACGACATTGAGTTCCCTGAGATTGTTCGTATGGCAAAGGCAAAAGGAGCAGATGTAATCTTCTGTCCTTCGTGTACCGATGATCGTCATGGCTTCCACCGTGTCCGTTATACAAGTCATGCAAGAACGATTGAAAATCAAGTCTATGTGGTGCTGACTGGTACAGTTGGGGCATTGCCGACCGTTGATTTTATGCGGGCTAATTTTGGGCAAGCTGCTGTACTCACACCAAATGATATTCCCTTCCCACCAAAAGGGATTATGGTCGAAGGTGAATTGAATAACGACATGATTGTTACAGCTGATTTAGATTTAGAATTATTGTATGAGGTTCGAGAAAGAGGTGCTGTAACGACTTGGCGTGATCGTCGTACAGACCTTTATGTAGACTGGGAAAAGGATGAAGTCAATGGCGTATCAAAGTGAGTTTTATGTATTTGATGACGGAAAGCCACTGTCAGCGGTTATTCGCAACTATAATACGAACGACTTTGATGAACTCATTCAAATTCAAGCAGAATGTTTTCCGCCACCTTTTCCGTCAGAATTGTGGTGGAATAAAGAACAGTTAACGAATCATACGACCCTTTTTCCAGAGGGTGCACTCTGTATGGAAATCGAAGGGGAGTTAGCTGGATCTTTAACGGGGTTATTAGTTCATTTTGACCCAAACCATCCACAGCATACTTGGGAGGAAGTGACCGATAGCGGCTATATTCGAAACCATCAACCGGATGGAAATACGCTTTATATAGTCGATATTAGTGTCCGTCCGAAATATCGAAAGCTAGGGTTAGGGAAACTCATGATGCAGGCGATGTATCATCTCGTTATTCAAAAAAGTCTCGACCGTCTGCTCGGTGGAGGGAGAATGCCTGGATACCATAAATTTGCAGAGAGTTTGCGTGCTGAGCAATATGTGAATGAAGTGGTAAAAGGTGAGATTAAGGATCCGGTCATTACCTTCCTGTTAAGATGCGGGAGAACGCCTTTGACAATTGTTGAAAACTATTTAGATGATGAAGAATCGCATAACTATGCTGTTCTGATGGAATGGAAGAATCCTTTTAAAAAATGAAATAACACCTATGGGTAAAAATATCCATAGGTGTTTTTAATTGGAAAAAATATGGTAGAATGAAAGAAAAATAGAAGGTGATTCCTATCGGAAATGAAGTTGTCTTATCTATTAAAGATTTACAGAAAAACTACGGGAAAAAACAAGTATTGGATGGGATTAATTTAGAAGTCTCAAAGGGCCAAATCATTGGTTACATCGGGCCGAACGGTGCTGGTAAAAGTACGACTGTGAAGATTTTACTAGGTTTAGAGGAAAGCTATCGAGGGGACATCGAGATTTTCGGAAAAAGGATACAAGGAAACACCGAATATAAGCGGAAGATAGGTTATGTACCAGAAGTAGCTGAAATGTATGACAATCTAACAGCCTATGAATATTTAACCTTTGTTGGAGAGCTTTACGGTCTTGAAAGTGAAGTTGTGGAACAAAAGGCAGAGAAATTAATGGATTTGTTTGGCTTAAGTGGTCTTTTTCATACGCGTATTTCTTCTTTTTCAAAGGGCATGAGACAAAAAGTGCTCATTATTTCTAGTTTGCTACATAATCCTGATTTACTCTTTTTTGATGAACCGATTAATGGGCTAGATGCCAATAGTGTAATGGTTTTTAAAGAGATCCTTTCTCAGCTTGCTGCAAATGGAAAAACGGTGTTTTATTCATCTCATATAATGGACGTCGTTGAAAAAATCAGTAGTCGTATTATTTTGCTCAACGGAGGAAAAATTGTCGCCGATGGAAGCTTTGAAGAGCTCAAGAAACAGAACAAAGAGGGTACGTTGGAGGAGATTTTTAATCAGCTTACAGGCTTTAATGAACATAAGGAAATCGCAGAGCAATTTGTGAGTGTCATTCAAGGTGATTTAATATGAAGGATTTTCAAACATTAAAGTTCCTCGATATGTTCAAGTTCTTATTTGTGAAACTGGGGATAGATTATGGTGTGATGAGGCGAATACTTCAAGTCAAATTATTAATGGATCAAAGAAGAGTTCCGACGATTTTTAATCAAACCGGAAAAAAGAAGGAAAAGGACCAGAATTATTTTATTAAAGGCTTATGGATGTACGTTCTATATGGTGCATTATTAATTCCATTTATGATTCTAGGAGAAAGCTATCTTTTTCAAACAAGCATTATCTTTGGAATTGTGATGTTTCTTATTATGACATCGATGATTTCTGATTTCTCATCCGTTCTTTTGGACATCCGTGATAAAACCGTGCTCGCTACCAAACCTGTCGAACGAAAGACGATCAGCATGGCTAAGACCATTCACGTGTGTATCTACCTCTTTTTTCTATCCGGTGCACTCACGCTTCCTAGTATTATTGCTGGATTAATTAAGCATGGAATTCTTTTTACGTTCTTATTTTTAATCGAAATCATCTTCATTGATCTGCTGATTGTTGTTCTAACGGCACTTATCTATTTTGTCATTTTGAAGTTTTTTGATGGGGAAAAATTAAAGGACATTATCAATTATGTTCAAATAGGTTTAACAATCGCCTTAGCTATTGGTTATCAATTCGTCGCGCGATCGTTTGACATCCTTAATCTTGATATCGTTTTTGTACCGAGCTGGTGGCAATTTCTGATTCCACCGATCTGGTATGCTGCACCTTTTGAGCTATTGTTAAATCACAACTTCTCTCCTTTATATTGCTTTATCTTTGCTAGCCTTGATTGTCCCAATTATCTCATTCACTCTTTATATAAAAATGATGCCCGCCTTTGAAAAGTATCTGAAAAAATTATCTGATCATAGCGGGAGAGAAGGGAAGAAAGCTCCAAGATGGAAATCATGGTTGATGAATCTATTTTGTTTTAGTAAAGAGGAAAAGGCATTTTACCGGTTTGCTGAACTAATGATGAAAAATGAACGGGAGTTTCGATTGAAGGTTTATCCTAGTCTAGGATTCTCTTTAGTTTTTCCATTTGTTTTTATCGTCAATCAGCTGACTTTTAACAGTTATGCAGAAATCAGTTCAAGTAAATGGTATTTATCGATTTATTTTTGTACTATTATCATTCCAACGGCAGTCATCATGTTTAGATTCTCTGGAAAATATAAAGGTGCATGGATTTATAAAACAGCACCAATAAAAAGTTGGAGCTCGCTTTATAGTGGGACGCTTAAGGCATTTCTAGTGAATCTTTACTTACCCATATTCTTGTTGGTTAGCATGATTTTTCTATTTATTTTTGGTTTCAGAATTATACCTGACCTGTTCATTGTGTTACTGAGTTCGATTTTATATGCCTATATTTGTGCAAAAGTGCTTATAAAGTCATTACCCTTTTCTGAGTCGTTTGAAGATGCGCAGAAGGAGTCCGGATTAAAGATTCTGCCATTTGTCCTTTTAATAGGCGTCTTCTTCGCAATTCACTATTTTTCTTTACAGGTACAGTGGGGGTTATGGGTGTATTTATTGGTCCTTGCGGGGATTCAAGTCTTTATATGGCGAAGGCCATTTAGAAATTAAGAACATTGTTCTTGACATTACACATCGATACTCTGCATAATATATAAAAATTGAACGTGAATGAAGGACTAGTACGCAATGGTGGAAGTGTTAGAGAGTGGAATTTACGAGCTGAAAGATTCCATCACAAGAAGCCGGCCGAACCTACCTTCAGAGTCTTATGCAAACATAGGCGCGTACTCAGCGTTATGAGTTAAGTGGAATGTTGCGACATTCAAGCAAGGTGGTACCACGGAGAGATTAACCCTTTTCGTCCTTATTTTTAGGGATGAGAAGGGTTTTTTTATTTATCGGGAACTCATTACATACTCTTTTGGAGGAATCAATGGTCATGGATAAAAAGCGCATAGTTGTCAAAATTGGTAGTAGCTCTTTAACGAATTCGAAGGGCGAGATTGATAAAGCGAAATTTATGGATCATATCGAAGCAATTGCAGCGGCAAGACAGGCCGGACATGAACTCATTCTTGTCTCTTCAGGTGCAGTAGCTGCTGGCTTTTCAAAGCTTGGTTATCCAAGTCGTCCTGTGACATTAAAGGGTAAACAAGCTGCAGCTGCAGTAGGCCAAAGCTTATTAATTCAGTCATATATGAAAGAGCTAAGTCCATTTGGGATCCTTCCTGCGCAAATTCTTTTAACGAGAAATGATTTTTCTAAAAAAGAGCGCTATCGAAATGCCTATTCTACGCTTTCAGAGTTATTGGCAAGAGGGATTCTGCCAATAATCAATGAAAATGATACGGTTTCTGTTGAGGAGCTTACCTTCGGAGACAATGATATGTTGTCTGCACTTGTAAGTGGAATGATCCATGCAGATCAATTAATCATTTTGACCGATATTAATGGTTTGTACGATCGCAATCCTCGAGATAACCCTGATGCTAGGCGTTTTGATTTTTTAGAGCAGATAACAGATCAAATGCTTGGATTTGCTAAAGGTACCGGCTCAAATGTGGGCACTGGAGGTATGAAATCAAAGCTGATCGCTGCGCAAACGGCGAATTCTCTAGGGGTAAAAGTCTTTATCGGGCTAGGTAAAGGGGAAGATAAGCTACTTCGAATTTTGGAAGGGAATGGTGACGGGACTTATATCGGGAGTAGGTTGTTAACTACTGTAAAGAACAACAAACAATGGATATCCCTCCATTCGCCAGTAGCGGGGAAAATTTTTATCGATAACGGTGCTGAAAATGCTATTTTGTCAAAAGGAAGTAGCTTGTTACCAGCAGGGATATATGGTGTTGACGGCGTATTTGATAAAGGAAATGTAGTGGAAGTGTACGGTAGAAATGGATTGCTCGGCAAAGGTGAAGTTCTCTATTCTTCAGAGGAAATTCGCAAGCTGATGGGAAAAAGAAAGCCCGAGCTTGAAACAGAAAAAGTCTATTCATCAAATGAAGTCATTCACCGAGATCAATGGGTTCAATTATTTGAGGGGAGAGATTGAAATGAGTGAAGTGCTGTTAAAGGGACAGAAGGCAAAGGCTGCGAGCTTAAGGTTTGTTGGTGTCACGACAGAAGAGAAGAACCAGGCTTTATTGGAAATTGCAGAAGGATTGCTTGCGGAAAAGTCACTGATTATCGAAGAAAATGCAAAGGATTTACAGGCTGGAAAAGAGCGAGGCTTATCGGATGGGGTTCTCGACCGAATTATGCTGAATGAGAAGAGAATAGAAGATATGTCAAAAGCGATTAAGCTTTTAATAGAGCTAAAGGATCCGATTGGTGACAACCTTGAAACAATCCAGAAGGAGAACGGATTGCTCATTAAAAAAAATCGCGTACCAATTGGTGTGGTCGGGATGATCTATGAAGCGCGCCCAAATGTCACAGTGGATGCCGCTACTTTATCTCTGAAAACCGGCAATGCAGTAATTTTGCGAGGAAGTTCATCTGCTTACTATTCAAATAGAGCACTCGTACAAACAATTCATAAAGCCCTTGCTAAGACGTCACTACCACTTGATTCTGTACAGCTGATTGAAGATACGAGCCGAGAAACAGCAAAAGAACTGTTTACACTAAATGAATATTTAGATGTTTTGATTCCAAGGGGTGGGAAAAATCTCATCGATACAGTTGTGCGAGATTCAACCGTTCCGGTACTAGAAACTGGTGCAGGCAACTGTCACGTTTTTATAGATGAAACAGCCCAGTACGAAATGGCAGAAAGAATTGTGGTAAATGGGAAAACACAGCGTCCGTCGGTTTGTAATGCAATCGAGACAGTATTAATTCATGAAAAATGGTTTCCTCAGTTTGGAACTGAGCTACTGCAAGCCCTGACTAATCGTGGTGTTGAGATTTATGGAGATGAACAGGTTGTCCAGACGTTCGGAGCAGCAAAGCAGGCTACTGAAGAGGACTGGGCAACAGAATATTTAGCCCTAAAAGTTAGTGTGAAAGTGGTTCAAGATGTTGAGGAGGCTATCGACCATATTAACACTTATGGAACGAATCACTCGGAAGCAATTGTTACTGAAGAGGTGTCAAATGCAAAGTTGTTTATGATGAAGGTCGATGCAGCTGCTGTATATCATAATGCTTCCACTCGATTCACAGATGGATTTGAGTTTGGTTACGGAGCGGAGATTGGTATTAGTACTCAGAAGCTTCATGCAAGAGGCCCTATGGGGTTAGAAGCCTTAACCTCAAGTAAGTATTTTATATATGGAGAAGGGCAAGTGCGGGAATAAGTGTATTACGAGAGAACCCGATACAATGATCAAAAAAACAGAGGGAATAAATCTCTCTGTTTTTTCTAACAATAGAAAACTATTTAAAGCTGGAATCATAGACTTGTGAGTCCTTAAGCTGGAGAAGCTGCATGTTGACTTCATTGTGTTCCATTATGAGTAAACCCAAATTATTTTTTGTTTCCACAATCGAGTCATTTGGTAGAGATAAGTAATGAATCAATTCCTTCCATAAACTATTTTGCTCACTGTTAGAATCTCCGTTTTCAAAAGAAAGGCTAAAGTTAGAATTGCAGAAACGATGAAGTTCCTTTTCACCGTTTAAAAACGTGTTTAATCTTAGAACTCCTTGTAGAAAGAAATTGGTTAATAAGGAATAGCTGTCATTTTTCATGGGACTACAAGTGAATTGCTGGATTTTCCGTTTTTGTCCATTTTGGAAAGAAACCACTGTTTCGACAGCTGAAGCCATATGTGCATCGCCTGAGAGTATGACGCAATTCTTAGGATTCCACTTGGAGATTTGCTCATGAAAGTCATGGTACCCTTTTCCGTTAAATATCCAAAATTCCAAATCAAATGCTGTTTGTACTGGGATATTTAATAGCTTTAAAGGAGAGATATATTGATATAAAAAGGTTTCAATCAAACGGATTCCATAAAATGGGGCAGGTGAAACTAGGATAAGAGGGGAGTCGCTTTTCCAACCACTGTCCTCTAACTGTGAGGAAACGATTTCCCATCCTTCTTGGCTAATTAATTGGGGACCCGAGGCTATTTCTTTTATTAGCTTTCCAGTTGGAGTAGGTTTAGACGTAGGTTCAAATGAGCGCATTGTACGCGTATCTAGAAACAATGCTTTCGGATGTGTAGGTGCAACAAAGGACCAATTCTTGAAATTGAGTAGCTGTTTTTGCCAGGAATCATACGAAGTCGAATGAATTTGATAAGATTTCATATAGGATTGCATGTTCTGCATAAATTCGTTGTCAAATTGTTCGGGAGCATTTCCCCAGCACTGAAAAGCCCAACAAGAAGCTAAGCCATTTGCGATAACATGCTGCCCTAACGCGGAATTTTCGACATTCTTCTTCCACTCAAAAGATAAATTCCAATCATCAGTCACATCATGATCATCAAACATCATATAGGTTGGAATATTCGCTAATAATCTACGAATCTGCGGAAGGGTTTGTTGGAATTGTTGAAGATTTTCTAATTGCTCCTCATAATTTATTTTATCCTTTTTTATGGTTAATTCCTCAAAGGTCAAACTATGCTTTTCATTGGCCAAAGTCCATAATTCAGGATTTAGGCTTAATAAATACATAGCTACGAACTCGCCGAATGTAATGAGATGATTATGTGCCTTCCTTGAGGTAAAATGACAAAAATTTTCTATAATATATTGCCTGCTATGAACCTGTTTTAAGGCTTTCTGAAAACATGGTTCCGCTAAGCGACTGTCAAGCAAAGTCAAATCCTCTTCATATCCAATCAGTTCCTGTGCTAAATCAATAATAAAAGGGAAAATTGGGTCAGCCACATCATCGGCATAAATTTGGTCGCCAACTAAAAATAATGCACCTGGCCGTTCGCTCGTATCAAAATAAGATTCCTTTAGTTTCAAATCTCCAGCCGCAAGGGCATCTTCGCCTTTTCCATGGGGTTTTCGACATGATCCAAATAATATCTTTTCATTTTTCGTCCTGATTAAAAGAGTTGGATACTTTAATGGTGTGTATACGATAGAGTTCTGATTATCTTTATCTAGTAACCCAAGACTCTTAAAATCGAATTTTTCATTTGAATTGGAAAAATGAAGATTATATCCTATTAGGCTTTCAATGGGGAAAGGGCTACTAATCTCAATTAGATAACAGAATAGACGTTTACCCAACCGAATCTGCTTTATTTCTGTTTTCACATGTAAAGGTCTATATTGGTAATGACTCTCAAAGTTCTGTACCTCAAACATTTCCGCTCTAATATCGTATAGTTCACTCATCGCTACCCAAACATATACTTTCATAGGCTCAACCCTACGAATAATAGGTCCTGCTAAAAGCTTTGGCAATTTCATGGACATCACAGCTCCATAAATCGAGTTGTGATAGTATATTCAACTATTTGGATTCGTGTGTAAGCGACCCAATTCCTTAAAAATGAGTAATTGTAATCCCAGCCTTGCTTAATCCTTCTGAAATCGTTTTGGCAAACTGAACAGCATGTGCTCCATCGCCATGAAGACAAATGGTATCTGCTTTTATGGGAATTGCTTCTCCATCAACTGATTCTATTTTGCCTTCGATAATCATTCGAGTGACTTGCTTCAAAGCAGTTTCATCGTCATGAATAAGAGAATCCTTTCTACTTCTAGGAGTTAAAGTGCCGTCACTTTGATAAGTCCTATCCGCAAAAGCTTCGTTGGCGGTGCGAAGTCCAAGTCGTTTCCCCGCCTTAATGAGCTCACTCCCAGCTAAGCCAAATAAAATGAGCGTAGGATTTACTTTATAAACAGCCTCTGCAATCGCTTCAGATAACTCAGCGTTTTTAGCGGCCATGTTGTAAAGAGCTCCGTGAGGCTTCACATGCTGCATCACACCGCCTTCAGATTGGACAAAAGCGTTGAGAGCACCAATTTGATAGATTACAAGTTCATAAGCTTCCTGAGGAGTGATGCTCATTTCTCTTCTTCCAAATCCATTTAAATCAGGTAGACCGGGGTGTGCTCCAATCGCGATATTTTTTTCGAGAGCAAGCTGTACGGTTTTCCTCATTGTATGAGGATCTCCAGCATGGAATCCACAGGCAATATTGATACTTGTAGCGTAGTTCATTAATTCATTATCGTATCCAAGTGTGTAGCGGCCAAAACTCTCTCCCATATCACAATTTAAATCAATAACAGGCATATGAATTACTCCTATCTATATTTGAGTTTAATAGCTCGTTTAATGTCGGTCAGGTAAGTTTCGTTTTTTCTAAAAAGGTGTTGTGCTTCTTCTAGTGTAACCATTTGAAAACGCACTTGGTCCATAGGCTTCATTTGCGCAAGCAGCGGTAAATCTACGGAAATAACTTGAGCTATCTTCGGGTAACCTCCTGTCGTTTGCCGGTCTGCAAGAAGGATAATGGGGGAACCATCTGGTGTAATCTGTATAGTCCCAAGGGATACAGCCGCAGAAAGCATGTCCTTTTGTTCCTTTTGCATTAGCTTTGGTCCGCTTAAACGATACCCCATTCTGTCTGCTTCTTTAGTTATTGTAAAAGTCTCATTAATTAATAGATTTTTACTAGCATCTGTAAATAAATCAAACTCGTGACCTTTTAACATACGAATAATGGGATTTATCGGTTTATAAAAGGGCACGAACCATTTTGCTGGTCCGTTTGTATGTAAGTGGTCCATGACCTTTTTAGAAAGCTCAGTTAAATTTCCAATTTCAACCTGATCGCCTGACTGTAAAGCCCGTCCTAGTAGCCCTCCCAATTTCCCTCTCACATAAGTGGAGGCACTCCCCATTACATATGGAACGACAATTCCGCCGGCCACAGCTAAATAAGCACGAGCGCCATTTATAGACTCCCCAAATTGAAGTGTACTATCTTTTTTTACAAAAATAGGACGCCACATTGAGATAGTCTGGCCATCAATCGATGGGGATAAATCTCCGCCACATATCGCAATCAGACTGTCTTGATGAAACTGAATGGAGGGACCTACTATTGTCATTTCAATGGCTGGCGTATTTTCTTCGTTACCAACTAATAGATTGGCAATGCGAAAAGAAAAAGAATCCATTACACCACTAACGACTACCCCATACTTTTGATATCCATATCTGCCTAAATCTTGAATCGTTGAAAGAAGGCCAGGCTTTTTAATCGTTATCATGAACGCGTTTGCTCCATTTCCATATATTGATCCAGGCTAATTGGAGTAAAGTGGACCCTGTCTCCAGCTCTTAATAGACTTGGTACTTCTTGATTTGGTAGAAAAAGTTCTAGCGGAGTCTTACCGATTAATTGCCACCCACCTGGTGTTTCAATTGGATAAACCCCGGTTTGCGTACCGGCAATGCCAACTGACCGAGCAGGGATTTTAAGCCTTGGTGTTGCTTTTCTAGGTGTTGCGATTTTTTCGGACATCCCGCCTAAATATGGAAATCCAGGGGCAAAACCAATCATATAGACAATATATTCACCTTTGGCATGAATATCGATGACCTCATCGGTAGTTAAACCATTTGTCTTTGCTACTTCGATAAGATCTGGTCCGAAGTCTCCACCATAACAAACCGGAATTTCAATCATTCTATACTCATTAGGTTCGTCCCATTTAATGTTTTTAAGTAAGTGAGACAGTTCCTGACAAACCTCTTTGTAAAAAAGTACTTCAGGATTGTAAAAGACAGTAATCGTCGTGAAAGCAGTGGTGAATTCAATCATCCAATCTGGCGGGTTTTCTTCTATGTAGTTTGAAACAACTTGAATTTGTTTGTGGATCGTAGGATTAATGATATTCCCAAACTCCAAAATAACGGCTTGATCTCCTAAAGGATAAAATTGTAAATCCATGTTAGAACCCCTTTATAGCTTTATGAAAAATATTATAGTATGAAATTAAGAATTTTCATATTTTTTAAGTAAATAAGAAACTTTTTCCAGAAAAATATGGTCTAATAGTAATAGAGCATTTCGTTTTAAAGGGGGAGAAGAAGCGTGCATCGAGATAAGAAAAAGAAGAAAACGCATGTGCCTTTTCGTGTGAACATTATATTTTTTGCAGTATTCCTCATGTTTTCCTTACTTGTCTTAAGATTAGGGATTGTACAAATCGTGCACGGGGAGGATTATAAAAGGGAGATTGAAAAAACCGAGGACATCATTATTAGTCATTCGGTTCCCCGTGGAAGAATGTTTGACAGAAATGCTGAAATCATCGTAGACAATACACCTAAAAATGCCATTACATATACCAATTATGGGGCGGATCAAAAGGAAATGCTGGAAGTGGCAGAAAAGCTTGCACAATTGATTGAGCTCACACCTAACAAAGTTCAAGAACGAGATATGAAGGATTATTGGATTAGGGAAAATCCTGATCGCGCCAAGGAAAAAGTTCCTAAAGAAGAAAGGGATAAGCTTGATAAAAAGCTTGAGAAAAAAGAATTAGATAAAGAAGTATATAAATTAACGCTTGAACGAATAACAGAAACGGAGCTTCAAGAATTAACGGCTCAAGATTTAGAGATATTAGCTATTTATATAGCTTTTAATAGTGGGTATGCGCTGACTCCGCAAATTGTTAAAAATGAAGGAGTTACTGATGAGGAATTTGCAGCTGTCAGTGAAAATCTTCAATACTTGCCTGGTGTTGATACGACCACCGATTGGGACAGGAAATATGCCTTTGGGAATACACTTCAAACCATTCTTGGAAACGTAACGGATACGAATGAAGGGATACCGAAAGAAAAGCTTGATTATTATTTGGCCAGAGATTACAACCGCAATGACCGAGTGGGAACAAGTTATTTGGAAGCACAGTATGAGGATGTTCTTCATGGACAAAAAGCGAAAGAGAAAAATGTCACCGATAAAGCAGGGAATATTGTGAGCACTGAAGTTCTCTCAGAAGGCCAAAGAGGCAAGGATCTCGTTTTAACGATTGACATGGAACTTCAGATTGCAGTCGAGGAAATTATCGAAAAACATTTGCTAGATGCTAAAAAGATCCCTAATACAGGCTTTTTAGATCGGGCCTTTGCTGTGCTTATGGATCCGCGTACTGGGGAAGTTTTGACGATGGCTGGAAAGCAATATGCACGAAACGAAAAGACAGGACAAATGGAAATGCGAGATTTTGCAGCAGGGACGATTAATACTTCTTATAATGTGGGTTCCTCTGTAAAAGGTGCGACGATTTTAACAGGATTTCAAACAGGGGCAATCACACCAAACACCTATTTCGTTGATCGTCCATTAAAAATTAGGGGTACAGATTTAAAGGGTTCCTATAGTAACAGTCTAGGTACGTTGAATCCAGTCAGCGCGCTTCGCTTATCATCGAACGTCTACATGTTTGAGACGGCGATTCGAATCGGTGGGGATAGGTATGAATATGATCAACCATTAAATTTTAAGCCTGATGCGTTCGAAAATTTTAGAGATTCATTCAGCCAATTTGGATTAGGAACAAGGACAGGCATTGATTTACCAAATGAGCAAATCGGATTTAAGGGACAATCAACCTTACCAGGGTTTTTACTCGATCTATCTATTGGACAATATGATACGTATACGCCAATGCAGCTAGCCCAATATGTATCGACAATTGCCAATGGTGGGAACCGAATTCAAGCTCATTTAATTAAAGAAATTCGTGAACCAATTATGGAGAATGAAAAATTAGGACCAGTGTTCGAAGAAATACAACCGGAAATTTTAAATCGTCTAGATTTGGAGCCAGGGTGGATGGAAACCGTGCAGAAAGGGTTTCGAGAAGTCGTGACATCAGGTACAGCAAGTAGTGCTTTTACGAATATGACAATTGATTACAAACCAGCTGGAAAAACAGGGACAGCACAGGCTTTTTATGATGGGCCCGAGCGAAAAAACTATGATGCACCACCTTCTGTTATCAATCTTAGCTTTGTGGGTTACGCCCCTTATAATAATCCAGAGGTCGCAATAGCTGTCATTGTACCATATGCGTACTCTAAAAGTAGTGGATACCCTTCTACAAACCTGAAAATTAGTAGAGATTCACTAGACGCCTATTTTGACTTGAAGAAGAAAAGAGAAGAAGGGAAGCTAACAGAAATAAATTCTAATTAAGGAATATAGCCTGTTTTAATTTGAGGAGACCCAATCGGGCCTCCTTTTTTTCGTTATTGTTTATTTTGCAATTGTTGCTGACCAAGTCGGACGAGCCGTTTTGTCATTTCTCCCCCAACTGAGCCATTCGCACGCGCGGTCGTATCTGCACCAAGCTGCACTCCAAACTCGTTGGCGATTTCTTCCTTCATTTGGTTAAGAACATTTTCAGAACCAGGAACCAAAAGTTTGTTTCTTGCCATGATACACCACTCCCTAGCATGGATTGAGCAATTACTAGGTCGCTCAGCATTTTCTGAGCAATCACAAAGCAATTGCTCATCTTTAATTTCCCCAGAAGGTGCAAAAATATATATTGCATTAGGAAGCTTTTTTGCTAAGCCCTCCTTTCATTAATAAACAGTAATCTCCATCATATAAAGTCTATGATTTCCTATAATTAACAATGATTTTCATATAAATGTAAACGTAGGGAATATTAAGTATGATATTTGCTATGAAATTTATGAAAAAGGGGGCTAGCTTTTTGAAGAGATTCATTAAGCCGAAGAAGCTTATTCAGGAAATTGTGATACAAGCCCCGATCGAGGAGCCTATCGTCCCTAATATTCAAGAAAATATTAAGCGTTTGAAGTCTTCATTTGAAAAATGTTCAGATGTTAAATTTCGAGAGATTAAATTAGAGAATATCAAGGCATTTATTCTTTTTGTAGACGGTTTAGTTGACAATCAAAGTATTCAATTTAATGCGATCCACGAACTCCTATCTGAAACAGTACATGCACAACTTACTTCAGAATATATTGAACAAAGAATTGTTTCGATTAGTGATGTGATCGAAATAGAAAAACTTGATGATATTGTGAAAAATGTTTTAGATGGAAACACTGTGTTAATTGTCGATGGTCTAGAAAAAGCCCTTGTACTTAATGCGAAAGGTGGAGAAAGAAGAGCGGTTGCTGAACCAGAAACCGAAACAGCAGTCCGTGGACCGAAAGAAGGATTTGTTGAAAATATAGCGGTTAATATTGCTCTTATCAGACAGAAATTAAGATCGAATCATCTCAAATTGATTACAAAAGAAATCGGGACTGTCTCAAGAACGATTGTAGGAATGATGTATTTAGAGCATCTAGCATCACCTGAGTTGGTTAAAGAAATCGAGGACCGTCTTGAACGAATAAAGATAGATGCCATTTTAGAGAGTGGTTATATTGAAGAATTTATTGAAGATTCCCCAAGTAGCCTGTTTCCTCAAATCCAAAATACAGAAAGACCTGATACAGTAGCCGGAAATCTTTTAGAAGGAAGAGTGGTCATACTGATAAACGGTAGTCCGTTCGCACTTATTGTTCCTGCTACCTTTTGGCAATTTTTACAGGCTAATGAGGATTATTACCATCGTTATCATATTTCATTTTTTATAAGATTTTTGAGGATCATTATGGTATTTCTAGCACTTTTACTACCGGCAATTTATATAGCAGTTACGACCTATCATCAAGAAATGATTCCAACTAACTTGCTATACAGCATTGCCGCAAGCAGAGAGTCGATTCCTTTTCCTGCTTTTATTGAGGCCATGATTATGGAAATAGCCTTTGAGGCACTTCGAGAAGCTGGACTTAGGCTTCCAAAAATCGTAGGTCAGGCTGTTAGTATTTTGGGGGCTCTTGTAATTGGACAAGCTGCTGTAGAAGCAGGAATTGTTTCAGCACCAATGGTAATCGTTGTTTCTTTAACGGGAATTGCTTCATTTACGATCCCAAAGTTTAATATGGCGATTTCAATTCGGATCTTACGTTTTCCAATGATGTTCTTAGCTGGGATGTTTGGATTGTTTGGTATTTCCATTGGTGGATTAATCATCGTTACACATTTGTGTAAACTACGTTCTTTTGGCGTTCCTTATTTTTCACCGATCGCTCCTTTAAAATGGCGGGAATTAAAAGATATTTTTGTGCGTTATCCTTGGTGGGCAATGGACAAACGTCCAACTCAGACAATAGAAGAAAACCTAAATAGACAAGTAGATAATTTAAAGCCTAGCAGTGTTCAGCAGAAATAGTTTTTTCATTAAGGAGAGCTCCAAATGAAAAAAATCCAACATATCCTTTTCGTTTTTGTCATTGCACTGACATTAACCGGTTGTTGGGACCGTACTGAAGTGAATGACTTGGCCTTTATTACTTCTACAGGAATCGATAAATTAGAAGATAATTTGTTTCAAGTTTCCATTCAGGTCCCTCTCCCGAGTGCAATGGGTGGTCCTAGTGGAGGCGGTGGAGGAACAAGCGGCAATAAGCCTTACTATGTAGATTCAGGAATTGGGAGAAATGTTCGCGAGGCGAATGATGATATGCAAAGACGTATGTCTAGGGAATTATATTTTGCTCACCGACGGGTGATTATTCTTGGAGAAAAGCTTGCATCTGAAGGAATGGAACGTTCTCTAGACTTAATTTTAGAACATCCAGAATCCCGACTATCCACTTTTATGTTAGTTGCAAAAGGGAATGCCATGGATATCTTAACGTCATCACCTCATTTTGAACAAATCCCTGCAGAAGCTGTCAGGGAATTAACGAAAACAGCATTGAAAATGAATACAAGAGAAATTATTAATCAATTGCATTTACCTGGAAAGGATCCGATTATTCCAGTAGTTCGGACTGTAACGACTCAAAATAACGGTCAGGATGAGAAAATAGAATTGCAAATAGATGGTGCGGCCATTCTAAAGGATGATGTGCTCCAGTTTATGACAAATGACCAAGAAGCACTCGGAATATCTTGGCTCTTAAAAAGAATGTATGAAAAAAAGTTAACGGTTTCGGTTAGAAAAGAATCGGAATTAAATCTGATTGTCGAAGATTACAAGCTAAAACCGAGTTATAAGATAAATAACAAACTTCCAGAATTTACAATTAGCCTATTTGTAGATTGTAATCTGCTACAGAATGAACCAGACTTAAATCTTGAAGATCCAGATATATACAGTTTAGCGACGAGAAAAATTGAAGAAGAAATAAAGAAACAAGTAGCAGGGATTATCAATCATGCAAAATCTGTAGGAGTGGACCCATATGGATTAGGATGGTTGGTTTATCGTCATGACAACAAGCTTTGGGAAGAAAATTTATCAAAAAATTGGAGAGAACTCCTTCCTGATATTAAAGTTGCGGTAAATGTAGAGGCTGAGATTGCAGTAATAAATAATAAGGGCATCAAGATAAGGGAGGCAACGTGATGCTTACACCTCTAATTGTGGTTACTATTCTAATGCTTTTTTACCTTAAGAATTGGAAAGAGCTTAAAAAGGACAAAAAAGAAAGAAACGGGGTATTATTTCTAACCTTCATAGCGATTGGAATATCGATTATGGTGGCATTTGATGTACCGCTCTATATATTAATGAAAGTTCTAAACCAATCACTCGGTGATTTGACAAAGAATGTGATTAAGGTATGAAACAGCAAATATCAGTATTACAGTATGCATGTATCATCGGAAATTTCATTTTTACAGGTACACTAGTCTTGATTCCCCAATTAATCATAGAGATTTCCAAACAAAATTCGTGGATAGTTGTTATTGTTACTTTTCTTTTTATTTATGGGATTGTGTATTTTCTAAGCAGTCAAACTGACAGGATTAAGAAGATTAAAGGGGTTTTCAATTCGGAGAATAAATCATGGTACACAAAGGTTTTCTTAACAGTTTTTCTATTTTTTATGTTGTCCATTTTTATAAGAGACTTGCAAGTGTTAAATGGATTTATCGACGCAGTTTTGTTACCTAAAACACCGATTGATGTCATCGCTTTCTTAAGTATTTTATCGCTAACATATATTAGTCTTACGGGGATTGAAGTTATTGCGAGAATAACGGTTATTCATTTCTTAACAATCTCCATCATCATCGTGGCTCTGCCATTTCTTTTGTTAAATGAGATAGAGTTAGCGTATCTTCAACCTATTGGTGGTATTAATTTTTTCTCTGAATTGATAAAGTCTGTGTATATTTATTTTTCTTGGATAGCTGAAGTTGTCATATTTATTTTTTTGCTTATTTTTATTGAACCTTTTAACCAATTAAGAAAAGCAAGTATTTTAGGCCTTACTTGTGGCTTAGTAGTACTTTTGATCTTAATGCTCTTGAACATTACTGTACTGGGAGTAGCGGTAGCATCCGAAGCAACTTATCCGAACTTCGCATTAATTCAACAAATCAATTTAACCGATTTTCTTGATAGGTTAGACCTTATTATAGTTGTTGTATGGCTTCCAACGATGCTTTGTAAACTTGCCTTACTTTTGTTTGGTATTCAGAAATTATTAAATGTTATAAGGGGGAAGGATTCGGATTTTAGTATCATTCCATTAGGTATCCTGCTTGGACTGACGAATCACTTCTTTAAGAACAATATTGCATCAATTGAGTATTCGTTTTTTACGTGGCCAACACTTGGGATGATACTAGAATTGATCATTATTCTCGGTTTTATATTTTTCAAGTATTTTAATAAGAAGAATAAAGGAAAAAACAATGAAATAAAGGCATAACGTTATTATCATAAAAAGGGTTGTTGTCGTAAAACAACTCTTTTTCGCATGTTTTTTAAGGAGGTAACTTAAAATATCCGTAAGTTTATACTTTTATGTTGTCAGTCAAGTTTCCTATGAGTTAAAATGTTTACTATAGTAAACTTTTTTAAGTATATCCATAGTTTGAGTGTTAATCGGGGAGTTTGATAAATTTTCGAAAGATTGACAGTAGGTCTTTCGGATTATAAAAAATGTACACTGAAAAAGTCACAAATGGAGGAGAAAAAACATGGCTGATAATCTATTGCTAGCATTTGGGCTTACGTTGATGGCTGGTCTAGCCACAGGGATAGGCAGTATCTTAGCTTTTTTTACAAAAACCACTAACACCAAATTTCTATCCTTAGCCCTTGGTTTTTCGGCGGGTGTCATGATCTATGTCTCGATGATTGAGATTTTTGTTAAGGCCAAGGTTGCATTAGTAGGGGCTTTAGATGAGACTTTAGGAAATTGGGCGACGGTTGGTGGCTTCTTTGGTGGGATGCTTCTCATTGCATTAATCGATAAATTTATTCCAAAGCAAGGAAATCCTCATGAACTTAAAAAAGTCGAGGATATGAATGCTTCAAGTAAAGCGGTCCAAGATTCTGCCTTGCTGAAAATGGGTACATTTACAGCGTTGGCGATTGCGATTCATAACTTTCCAGAAGGAATTGCTACCTTTACTTCAGCTTTGCAGGATCCAGCATTAGGAATACCGATAGCCATTGCAATCGCGATTCACAATATTCCAGAGGGAATTGCGGTTTCCGTACCAATCTATTTTGCTACAGGTGACAAGAAAAAAGCTTTTAAACTCTCTTTCTTATCTGGTCTGGCAGAGCCAATTGGTGCCATCGTCGCCTATTTCCTTTTGATGCCGTTCTTGAACGATATCATTTTTGGAATTATCTTTTCTGGTGTAGCTGGAATCATGGTGTTTATTTCACTCGATGAATTACTTCCTGCTGCAAAGAAATATGATGAAGCCCATATTTCCATTTATGGATTGATTGCTGGAATGGTTGTCATGGCTGTAAGTTTGTTACTTGTCATATAAGAATCAACTAAGCATCCGTTAAATGCGGATGTTTTTTTGTATTGTTTTAGCATTCAAAGAGGTATAAAATGAGTTGTAAACGACTCTAGGTGAGGAGTGTAATCAATTGGAAGATAGAGAGATCCCTCTTAGAGAAAAGAGTATTGTCTTTATTGGTTTTATGGGTGTTGGTAAGACAACCATTGGAAGTAGAGTCGCGAAAAGGCTCTATCGTGACTTTTATGATACAGATGTAGAAATTGAAAAAGAATTTGGCATGCCTGTTACGAAAATTTTCGAGACAGTAGGTGAAGAAACTTTTCGTAAAAAAGAGAAGGAAATGATTATTCGTTTATGCAAACAAAGATTGAATATCATTTCTCTTGGTGGAGGAGCCTTTTTACAGAAAGAGATTAAAGACGTTTGCTTGAAAAACTGCCTTGTCTTTTTCCTAGACTTATCATGGGAGTCATGGAAAGATCGTATTAGCCTTATTATTGATAGTCGCCCAGTGATTCAAGGGCGTACATTAGAAGAAATCGAAGAATTATTTTATAAGAGGCAGGAAATTTATTCTGTTCATCATTCAAGAGTACCTTTAGACCATCTAGAAATTGAAGAAACGGCCGATTACATTGCTGATTCAATAAAACTAGCCTGGGAATTATATGAACCACAAAAGTAATGGAAAGGAGTGGTCTTTTTTTGCGAATTAGAATAATTAAATCAATTCCTAATATGTTCACTCTTGGGAATCTATATTGTGGCTTTTTATCGATCGGATTTGCCGCAAATGGCGAGTATAACAATGCTGCTATTCTGATTTTAATCGGAATGATGCTTGATAGCATGGATGGTCGACTGGCAAGAATGCTAAAAGCAGATAGCACATTAGGGAAAGAATTAGATTCGTTGGCAGATATTGTCTCCTTTGGTGTAGCTCCGTCTTTTCTCGTGTATTATACATATTTTTATCAATTTGAACTTATCGGTTTAGTTGTTGCAGGATTGTTTCCATTGTTTGGAGCTTACCGTCTAGCACGTTTTAATATTAGCTCTGATAAATCTTCATTGAATTATTTTATTGGGGTACCTATAACAGCGGCAGGAGGCATCCTGGCTTTATTAACGTTATTCGGTGGAGAATTGCCAGATATTATTACAACTGTCGTTTATACGGCGCTTTGTTTTCTCATGATTAGCAGGATAAGAATCCCAAGTTTAAAAGAAGTGCCTTTACCGAAATACGGAACCATTGTTACCGTGTTTATTGGCTGTTTGCTTGTAGTAATTTATCGTGGAACGTACGATAAGTTTCCGTACCTCATTTATATAGCTGCTCCTCTGTACGTGGCCTATGTCGCTTATCGATTTGTTAAAGGAAGAAATAAAAAGCATACAGATTGAGGATAGACCAGATCCCTGATGATAAAGGGGTCTGGTTTTTATGTACGCCATTTTAGAAAAAAATAAGGTAATATTTTCAAAAATCAACTATAATGATGATTGGCTTTTCAATTTCGTTTCGTTAGAGGAGACCGTTCATGGAACAGACTTTTACTTATAGAGAAAAAATAAAACAAATTTTTATATTACTAATCCCAATTTTAATTACTCAACTTGGGATGTTTTCTATGGTCTTTTTTAATACGATTATGTCAGGAAAGTATAGTCCATATGATTTAGCTGGTGTGGCGATTGGTACATCAATTTGGAATCCCGTTTTTACTGGATTAAGCGGGATTTTGCTGGCTGTGTCACCAATTGTGGCTCAACGTTACGGGGAGAGAAATACAAAGGAAATCTCCGTTACCTTGGCCCATGGGATCTATTTAGCATTGATGATTGCCATAACCGTCATGATCTTAGGCTTCTTTTTATTAAATCCATTACTGGGGTTGATGAATTTAGATGCCAATGTGAAGTCTGTTGCCCATGATTATCTTATCGGATTAAGCATTGGGATTATTCCTTTATTTGTATTTAATACGTTAAGATCGTTCATATATGGCCTAGGGAAGACTCGTATTGTTATGTACATTCTTTTATTGGCATTGCCAATTAATTTATTCCTTAACTATGTGTTGATTTATGGGAAGTGGATGTTTCCAGAGCTCGGTGGTGTCGGAGGAGGATATGCTTCTGCGATTACTTATTGGTTTATATTAGCCATGACAGCTCTTGTGATTAAAATACAAGAACCATTTAATCAATATGTGAAATTAGCGAGCTTTAAAGACTTTAAATGGAGTAAGTGTAGCGAGATTTTAAAAATTGGTGTACCGATGGGGCTGTCGATATTCTTTGAGACGAGCATGTTTGCGATTGTGACCATTTTAATTAGCCAATATGATGTCATAACGATTGCCGCGTATCAAACTGCACTGAATATCGTTTCTTTCTTGTATATGATTCCTTTAAGTATATCCACCGCACTTACTGTTTTGGTTGGCTATGAAGTAGGGGCAAAAAGAAATAAGGATGCAAGAATATACAGCTTTTTAGGGATTGGTTTGGCGATCCTCATTGCATTTGTAACCGGAATCCTTGTCATTACCTTCCGTTATGACGTGGCCGGACTATATTCGAATGAAACAGCAGTCATTCAATTAACGGGGCATTTTCTCATCTATGCCTTATTCTTTCAAATGTCGGACGCTCTTCAAGCAACAACCCAGGCTGCCTTAAGAGGGTATAAGGATGTGAATATTGCCTTTATCATGACTTTGATCGCATATTGGCTGATTTGTTTACCTTCAGGCTATGCGTTAGCTCGTTTTACGAACCTTGATGCTAGCGGCTATTGGATTGGTCTTACGATTGGGCTTTTTGTGGCAGGAATTGCGTTAGCCATTCGACTACATCAAGTGCAAAAACGAAAATTTGGGATCATACAGGAAAAAGTGAGTTAAATAATACTCGAGAAAAACAAGAAATGAGGCAAGCGTTTCTTGTTTTTTTCATGTTGACATGGATTTGAACGGGAATTATAGTAATGAAAGAGATAGTTAAACTGTTTAACAATTAATGTGTGAAAGTATTAAAAGTGAGGTGATCAATACATGTCTAAGGAAACCATTCAGTCATTAATCGATCGGTATATTGATGTATCCTTTTCAGTTACGAAGAAAGAAGAATCACTGATGACAGAACAGTTGGGGAGTGAAATTACACAGGACCAACACTATATTTTACGGTATATATACCGCGTGGGATCATGTACGTCAACGAAGCTCGCTGAAGAATTTGAAGTGAAAAAAAGTGCAATTACAGCGATTATTAATCGTCTTTGGGAAAAGGGGTTCATTAAACGAACTCGAGATGAAATGGACCGAAGAGTAGTGTACCTAACTTTAACAGAACAAGGTGAAATTTTTTATCAAAAGATTGAAGAAAAGATCAATTGTTTTGTGGAATTGTTTATGTCTAAATTTGAACAGTCAGAAATGGAACAATTTATTGATACATATGAAAAACTCAATCAAGTATTAATTGAAATTAAAGATAAACAATAGGTTATTCGTCAGACTTTTACATACTACTCTTATCGGGAGGAAAGTAACGTGAATTTTATCATTAAAAGAAAGTGGTTTGTTCTTGTTGCATGGATTGTCTTTGCGACGGTCTTGTTTCTGGTAGCCCCTAATATGGGAGAGCTTGTTCGTGAAAAAGGACAGATTAAAGTTCCTGATGAGTATTCTTCTGCTCTAGCTGGAGAAATCTTGAAGGATGTTCAAAGTCAAGAGGGAGGCGAGAATGAAACAACCGTTGCTTTGGTGTTTCATAATCCCGATGAACTAACGTCTGAAGATGTGAAGGAAGCAGAAAAAGCGATTCGAACTCTGGAGGAGCATGAGGAAGAGCTTGGGATTACGAATATTCTTACGCATTTTAATGAAGATACTCTTAAGGAACAGCTTGTTTCCGAGGATGGTAAAGCGATTCTTGCCTCTGTAAGTTTGAAATGGGAAGACCGTGAACCAAAGGAATTAAAAGAAGCATTGTATTCAATATTAGAAGATGTCAAAGTTGATCATTATTTTACGAGTGAATGGTTAGTAAACGAAGATTTAATGAATAGCTCTCAGGAGGGCGTTAAAAAGACTGAAGGAATTACGGTCGCATTTATCGTAGTAGTGTTGTTACTTGTATTTAGATCCTTTATTGCACCGTTCATTCCATTGATAACTGTTGGGTTTTCGTATGTAGCCTCTCAATCCATTGTTTCATTTTTAGTTGATAAGTTTGATTTTCCGATTTCGACATACACGCAAATTTTCTTAGTAGCAATTTTGTTTGGGATCGGAACTGATTATTGTATTTTGCTACTAAGTCGTTTTAAAGAAGAACTGACGCAAAAAGAAACTGTGGCAGAAGCCATCCTAGTTACGTATCGAAATGCGGGACGTACTGTATTTTTTAGCGGTCTTGCAGTGATGATTGGATTTGCAGCAATTGGCATTTCACAATTCATCCTATATCAATCTGCGGCTGCTGTGGCAGTTGGGGTTGCTGTATTACTAATTGCTTTGTTTACTGTTGTTCCGTTCTTTATGGCAGTATTGGGCCAAAAGCTATTCTGGCCATCGAAGAGCAAAGCCGAGCATGGAGATAGTAAGCTATGGACAATGGCTGGTAAATTCTCACTTTCACGTCCTTTTGTTTCTTTACTTGTCGTCGCAGCTATTTGTGTACCGTTCTTAATTAGTTATGACGGAGATTTATCTTATGATTCTATGGAAGAAATTAGCGGTGATGTTGGCTCTTTACAAGCTTTCAATGCAATTTCAGGTAGCTTTAGCCCTGGTGAAGCAATGCCAACACAAGTTGTTGTGAAAAATGATGAAGAGATGGATTCGGTTGAATACATTGCGCTAGTTGATCAGATAACGAAAGAATTAGAAAAAGTTGATCATGTTCAAACAGTTCGTTCTATTACTATGCCTGCAGGTGAACCAATTGAAGATTTTCTAGTGGCAAAACAAGCGCAAGACTTGGGAGATGGAATTGGAGCAGGTAAAGATGGCTTAACAAAAATAAGTGATGGGTTGCAGGAGGCAAGTGATGAATTATCAAAATCTGCCCCTGAACTAAATAAAGCAACAGATGGGATTAATGAATTAATTACGGGTACAGGTCAGCTTCAAAGTGGTTTAGCGGAGATTCAAACGAATTTGGACAAAATTGAAAATGGGATTCGTCAAGGTTCTGCAGGCTCCACGGAGTTAAGTAACGGTTTGAAACAAGCAAAGGTTGGGGTAGAGCAATTACTCGATACGTACCGTTCTCAACTTTTATCCAATTATGAATTGATGGGAAAAAATCTTTCCCAACTAAGTAGTGGCTATCAGCAAATTGGCGCAGGAATGACTGGTTTATCAGATGCTACAGGGCAATTGTTTAATCATTTGGATAGCAACTATCCAGCACTTGCAGTCGATCAACAATATCAAGTATGGAAGGGTACGATAAACGCAACACTGCAGGGGATTCCAAACCAACAAGCAGGTTTAATTGACTCTATCAATCAATTAAACTCTGGAATTGCTGGAATTAATGATGGTATGACTCAGGCGAATGCAGGCTTTGATCAAGCTCTACAAAAAGGAAAGAATGAACTCGGTTCTGGACTTCAGCAGCTGATCGAAGGAATTGAAGCACAGCAAGCAGGCCTTAATCAGTTAGCCGATGGGCAAGGCATGATTGTGGACAATATTCCACAGCTAACGAACGGAATTGCCGGTGTCAACGATGGACAGAAGCAACTACTTGACGGTTTTGGGCAAATAGGTGGTCAATTAACTCAATTAACCGATGGTCTTGAACAAAGTGCTGATGGTCTTAACCAAGTATCAGATGGACTGCAATCTGCCCAAGATTATCTTTCTGGTTTATCTGAAGCAGATGAGATGAGTGGTATATACCTCCCAGCTGAAGTGTTAGAAAGTGAAGATTTTGCTCAAGTGCTTGATACGTATATGTCAGAAGACCGAAAAGTGATGACATTTGATGTCATTTTTGAGGAAAGTCCATATTCAAATGAGGCTATTGCTCAAGTGGAAAATATAAAAGAGGCAGTTAAACGTGCAACGAAGGATACGAAATTAGAAAATGCAGTTGTTGCTCTGGGTGGTATCACGAGTACAAATGCTGATTTAGATACTGTATCTGGAAAAGACTATACACGAACTGTAGTGTATATGCTAATCGGAATTTCAATCATTTTAGTATTTTTATTCCGTTCATTGATTATGCCTCTCTATATCATTGGTTCGCTCATTTTAACTTTCTTTACAACGATGGCTATAAACGAAGTCATTTTTGTTAATATATTAGGTTATGCAGGGATTAGCTGGGCAGTACCGTTCTTTGCCTTCGTAATCCTAATAGCTTTAGGTGTTGACTATAGTATTTTCTTAATGGATCGATTCAATGAATACAAGGATTTAACGGTCACTCAAGCGATGTTTATGGCAATGAAAAAGATGGGCACAGTTATCATTTCAGCTGCCATCATATTAGGTGGTACCTTTGCTGCTATGATGCCATCCGGAATGCTGTCATTGCTTCAAATCGCATCAATCACCATTGTAGGCTTATTGCTATATGCTTTTGTGGTATTACCATTGTTTATTCCAGTAATGGTGAAAAATTTTGGAGAAGCTAACTGGTGGCCATTTAAGCGAATAGATCAATAATTTCGGAGGCTCTATTATGGACTGTGAAAAGTTCTGATAGAGCCTCTTAATCTATATTGCTATAAAAACAAGGGAGGTTGATCCATAGACTGCGTCTAACATTTTTTTCAAAAACATCTTGATACATTTCATGAAGATAGTATATTATTAGATTCAAATATAAAAAAATACAGATAATTATAAATTTTTTAAATTAATGTTTGGTTAATGCGAACATTTTCTTGAAATAGTTTTCTTTGGAGAATGTCCGTTCATTTCATAATCTATACCAAAAAGGAAGGGACCTACGTGAAGTATTCATTCGCAGAGCAAACAAAACATTATTCATCATCAGCTGTAAGAGATATTCTCAATGTTATTCAACAAGGAAATGTCATTTCCTTTGCAGGTGGACTACCATCTGATGACTTTTTTCCAATCGAGGCTGTGCA
The DNA here is from genome assembly GCF_005280205.1 of Bacillus yapensis. Lineage (GTDB taxonomy): Bacteria > Bacillota > Bacilli > Bacillales > Cytobacillaceae > Robertmurraya > Robertmurraya yapensis. Next base: position 31,513 of record NZ_SUND01000020.1, read on the forward strand.
GAGTGCCTATGAAAAAGTGTTTGCTTCTGGAAAATCAGCGATGCAATATGGCCTAACAGAAGGCTTTACTCCCTTAAGAGAAGCACTTCAAGAAGTGATGAAGAGAAAGGGAATTGAATCGACCGTTGAGACGACATTATTAACAACGGGTTCTCAGCAGGTAATTGATTTGTTTTCAAGAGTTATGCTTTCAGAAGGAGATGTCGTATTAACCGAAGACCCTACTTATTTAGCAGCCTTACAGGTTTTTCGTTCGTATGGAGCAAAGGTTGTTTCGGTAAATAGTGACGAAGATGGAATGGTACCTGAAGATCTAGAGTTAAAAATTAAAAAGTATCAACCGAAATTCATTTATATTGTCCCAACTTTCTCGAATCCAGTTGGAAAGATATGGAGTACACAAAGACGACAAAAGTTAGTTGAACTTTGCTATCAATATAATGTTCTTACATTAGAAGATGACCCATATGGGGAATTAAGGTTTTCGGATGAAGTGTATCCACCGGTAGCTTCATTTGATGTTAATCGAACTCATGTGTTATATACAAGCACATTTTCAAAGACGGTAGTACCTGCATTACGATCAGGTTGGGTAACAGGCCCTGCTGAAGTGATTGGGATGATTTCTCAGGGAAAGCAAATGACCGATTTACATTCGAGTTCCATTGATCAACAAGCCCTTTATTACATTATGCGTGATTTTGATTTGCAGAGACATGTTCAAACATTGCGAGAAGAATATTATCGTAGAATGACAATTATGAGGGATTGTTTAAAACGATTGGACCCGGGATTATTTAAGTGGCAGGAACCAAAAGGCGGTATGTTTATGTGGATTGAGGGTGAAGACAACCTTGATGTTACGAAGCTCCTGAATGCAGCTGTGAAAAATGGAGTTGCTTACGTACCTGGTGCACCTTTTTATGTAAATGAACCAAAGCTGAATACATTCCGCATAAATTTCAGCCACTCTACTCCGGAAAATATTAAATTAGGAATGGACCGATTAGTCCCTGTATTACTAAATCAAGTAACGGTTTAAAGAATAGGAAAGAGTCAGTGAATTTACATACTGACTCTTTCTTATGTTTTTTAAAACGTATTATATATGTTCGCACAGGTTTCTGATGTTGGTTCATAGAAACAATGAAGCTTAAATCGTCCGACGTGTGGTTGATTATACCATTCAGCTGGACAATCTCCAGGTGGTCTAAAATACCATAAGCTAAATTTTGCTGGCCAAACCCTTTCTCCTGCAATGGCTCGTCGTGCTAATTTTCGTTCAACCTCTCTTGCTGGCTGATAAAAATATCCTTTCAGTGTTGCTTCGAATGCATGCTCTTGGTATACCATCTGGTTCATAGTGCGTATCCCTTCGAAATCCGAACAATTTGCTCGTATGCGATTGATCGCAACGTTTCCGACCATAAGCATACCTTGTTGTCCTTCACCCTCAGCCTCAGCTCTAAGTAAACGCGCTAATAAATCTATATCTGCATTTGTCGCTTTTACGACTCCCATTCTTTCACCTCCGCAAGTCATCATACACTTTATCTTATTCTTAAATTGGATGATGTTTCCGAATGGTAACGCTGTAGAAAGATGTAGAATTTTTAAGAAAAATTTACAATATTCGCTATCTTTATCGCGAATGAGCATAGTACAATGAAAGTAAGCGTTCATTAGACTTAACTGGAGGGAGAGTATGAAAGCGCTCACAAAAAATATGATTGTCATTTCCTTTGACTGTTTGTCCGCCTTTGATTATTCACTGATCGAGACCCTTCCAAACTTTCAAAGAGTTTTCAAGAATGGTTCTTTTTCTAGAAACGTAGAGACGATTTATCCATCACTAACATATCCTTGTCATTCCACCATTGTGACGGGGAAGTATCCTAAAAATCATGGCGTCATTAACAATACTTTGATTCAGCCTGGCGCAGTTTCACCAGATTGGAACTGGTACAGAAGTGCCATAAAAGGGACAACTCTTTATGATGAGGCGTATAAGTCAAATCTAACGACTGCAGCATTACTGTGGCCTGTAACAGGTAAAGCAAAATCAATCCAATATAACCTGCCGGAAATTTTTGCAAATCGACCATGGCAAAATCAAATTATGGTGTCCTTATTAAATGGCACAGCAAGCTATCAATGGGAGTTGAACAAGCTTTATGGTAACGTGCGAAATGGCTTGAGTCAGCCTGAGCTAGACGATTTTGTACTCGAATCTACAGTTCATACAATACTTACTAAAAAGCCGAACCTACTACTTGTTCATTTTACCGATTTAGATACAATGCGCCATGATTATGGTGTTCGTTCGAAAGAGGCAAGAGATGCCATTCATCGACATGATAAAAGATTAGGTCGGATTTTAGATGCACTTGAAGATAGCGGGAAATATTCAGAAACAACCATAGTCATCTTAGGGGATCATGCTGCATTGGACGAGAATAAAGCAGTAAATCTAAACGTCCATTTTCATGATCAAAATTTGCTAACTTTGAACTCGAAAGGGAAAATAATAGATTGGAAGGCTTATTGTAAGGGGTGTGATGGTTCGGCCTACATCTATTTAAAGGATCCAGAGGATATAGCAACAAAAGATAAGCTCAAACGTATTTTAGAAAACTTAATGGCTGAGCCGAATAATGGTATTGAAAAAATCATTACTGGAGAGGAAGCTGGTAAATTAGGCGCCGATCCGAACTGTGCTTTCATGATTGAAGCAGCTAACGGCTATTATTTTATCGAAGATCATCTCGGTGAATTTATTAAAGAGGTGACTGAAGAAAATAGGTCAAGTAATCCGAAATTTTTACGTGCCTGTCATGGGTATTCACCTGACAAAGAGGATTATCAAACGTTTTTCCTTGCATCTGGGAAAGGGGTTCAACCCAACGAAGAAATACCTTCTATGGGCCTTATTGATATAGGTCCAACGTTAGCAAGATTACTTGGTCTTGATTTAGGAGAGACAGATGGGCAAGTTATTGAACAATTCATATTATCTGTTTAAAGGGGGATTAAATTGGAGAAAAAAATGACTACATCTGAACGAAGCTGGGCTCTATATGACTGGGCTAACTCAGCATATACAATTGTAATTGTTACAGCTATTCTACCACTATATTTCAAGTCTGCAGCAACGGAAGCGGGAATTGCAGCCTCTACTTCAACAGCTTACTGGGGCTATGCGAATTCGTTTTCTACCTTAATTGTTGCATTACTGGCACCAATTTTAGGAACAATAGCCGATTTTAAAGGGTTTAAGAAACGATTCTTTACTTTCTTTTCCGTATTAGGGATTGTTTTCACGTTATTACTTGCCGTTGTACCAGCGGATCAATGGATGATTCTATTGATTGTATTTGTCCTAACTTCGATCGGATTTGCCGGATCGAATGTTTTTTATGATGCCTTTCTCGTCGATGTCACGACAGAGGAACGCATGAATCGGATTTCAGCAAGTGGGTTTGCCTATGGGTATATCGGAAGTACTATCCCGTTTGTTATTTCTATTGCGATTATTGTATTAGCTCAAACAGGTACCATTCCTTTATCGGTTACGGTTGCGAGTCAAATCGCATTTGTGATTACGGCATTATGGTGGGGGATCTTTACGATTCCAATGTTGAAAAATGTGGAACAGAAATATTATGTGGAACGTGTTCCGAATCCTGTTCAAGCTAGTTTTAAGAAGCTTTTTGTAACCTTCAAAAACATTAAAGTATACCGCCCTTTATTTTTATTTTTACTGGCTTATTTCTTTTATATTGATGGTGTTAATACGATTATAAAGATGTCAACAGCGTATGGATCAGATTTGGGGATCGATTCTACTACATTATTAATTGTCTTGTTTGTCACCCAAGTGGTCGCTGCTCCTTTTACGGTCCTTTTTGGAAAATTAGGAACGAAATACGGAGATAAACAATTAATTATGGTTGGCATATGTATTTATATTTTTATTTGCTGCTATGCTTTTTTCTTAGATTCTGCGTTGGATTTTTGGATTCTTGCCATGTTCGTTGGGATGGCCCAAGGTGGAATTCAATCTTTAAGTCGTTCGTATTTTGGAAAGCTTGTCCCGAAAGAATCTTCGAATGAGTTCTTTGGGTTCTATAATATTTTTGGAAAGTTTGCCGCAGTTGCTGGACCACTATTATTAGGGGTAACGACTCATATTACAGGTAAAACGAATTATGGTGTGTTTACCCTCGTTATTTTGTTTATTGTTGGTGCGATAATCCTTCTTCGCGTTCCAAATACAAGTGAGACTGTATCCATGCCTGCAGTATCGAAAGACTTAGAAAAATAATATATAGGGTCACTCTATTTGTCATTGGGGGTGTGTGCCTTAAATGGAAAGGGGTACGCACTTCCGTTTATCCCTGATCTGGATGCTACGGGATTTATTGAAAATATACATTCAAGTTGCAGAAGTGTATTAGGGGTTAGTCTAGGAACGACAAGAAAGCTTAGACCACACCTATTGCAAGAAACAGCGAAAGAAGTATTTCCGTTACTTGCTAATAATCAATTGAAAATTAAAATTGGGCATGAATATCCACTGGAAGAGGCCGCAGAAGCACACAATTTAATGGAGAATAGGTTAAATAAAGGCAAGATCATTTTGAATGTAGATTCGAATAACTAATAGAAAAAACAGCCAAGTACTAAAATGTACTCGGCTGTTTTTTCTATTAATTAAGGCTCTTTTCGTAAACTTTGTTGCTTTTGGAGCTAAATTGGTAAAGAAATTACCTATTTAACCTCAAAAAATAATATAGGAGTAGCGAAAAGTGCCGCGCAAAATTAACGTGTACCACTGAACCTAGTTGGAGGCGTAAATGTCGGCTTCAGATTTTTTTCTGAAGAAAAAAATTAGGACATTTACGAAAAAACCACAATCATTACGAAAACAGCGTTAATTAAAGACTTCTGTTTTACCAATTCGTTCTATTGCTTCCACAAGTCTTTCTTCATCTACAAGCAATCCTACCCGTACATAGCCTTCACCATATTCACCAAAGCCTTTTCCAGCGGCTACGGCTACATCTGCTTTTTCAAGGAGAAAATCAGCGAATTCTTCACTGGTAAACCCAGCTGGTACAGGTAACCAAGCAAAAAAAGAACCCGTTGGTGCTTCTGCTTTCCAACCAATGGAATGACATGCATCGATTAAAGCGTTACGACGTCTTTCATAACGAGAAACAAGCTCTTCCACACATTGCTGTTCTTCAGTTAATGCCGCTACTGCCGCCTTTTGAATGGCAGGAAATAAACTCACATAAAGATGATCTTGAATCAAATTTAATGCTGAGATGACTTTTGCATTACCAACAGCAAAGCCTACACGCCAACCAGCCATGTTGTAGGTCTTTGATAAGGTGTACATTTCTACTCCGATGTCCTTAGCGCCTTCAGCTTGAAGAAAACTAGTAGGTTTCTTGCCATCAAACCCAATCGCACCATAGGCGAAATCGTGAAGAATGGTAATATTATTCTCCTTCGCAAAGGCGACAGTTTCTTCAAAAAAGGTTAAATCTGCAGTTGCACCTGTTGGGTTATTAGGATAATTCAAGTACATGAGTTTTGCCGCTTCGCCCTTCTCACTAGAAATTGCTCCATAATCAGGTAAAAACTGATTTTCAGCTTTAAGCGGGAACAACTCATACTGTACATTTGCAAGCACTGCCCCGGAAAGATAATCTGGATATCCTGGGTCTGGTAAGAGCATAAGCTCACCTTCGTTTAATAGACACAAAGGGAGTTCAACTAAGCCTGTTTTTGTGCCAAAAAGAATAGCCACTTCTGTATTTGGATCGATTTCAACGCCATATTCTCGTTTGTAGAATTCAGCAGCTGCATTTTTTAATTCCTGAAGTCCACGAAAGGGAGAATACTTATGCATCTCAGGGTCTTCAGCTGCACTTTGAAGAGCGCGAACAATATGTGTGGGTGTCGGCTGATCTGGGTTTCCTTGCCCTAGATTGATGATGTCTCTTCCTTCTGCTTTCGCCTTATTGACTTTTTCTACAAGACTAGCAAAAAACTGAACTGGCAATTTTTTTAATCTATCTGAGTATTCCATATGTTCCACCTTTAAAAAGTATTTGCGAATTTAGATAAAATTCTATAATCTTTTAATAATAATGTCTAGGGGGAAGGCAAAAATGAAAATCGCGTGTGTACAGATGGATATCGAGTTCGGAAATCCAGATAAAAACTTTGCAGCAGTCAAAAACTACATCGAAGAAGCAGCTAGAACAGGTGCTGACACGATTGTTTTGCCTGAAATGTGGAATACGGGTTATTCCTTAACCGAGCTTGATAGATTGGCAGATGACGATGGGGCTGAAACGAAAGCATTACTGTTAAGCATATCTAAAGAATATAAAGTGAACATTGTAGGTGGCTCTGTTTCAACGAAAAAAGACGGAAAATTTTATAACACGATGTATGTGGTTGGACGAAATGGTGAATTAGAAGCCGAATATGATAAAGCTCATTTATTCAAGCTGATGGATGAGCATCTTTACATGGAACCGGGAGAATCGGTCAATCGATTTACTTTAGATGGAATCGAGTGCGGGGGCGTGATTTGCTATGACATTCGTTTTCCGGAATGGATTCGAACTCATGTATTACAGGGAGCAAAAATTATGTTCATACCTGCAGAATGGCCAAAGAAGCGAATTGACCATTGGCAATTGTTGCTCCAAGCAAGAGCGATTGAAAATCAATGTTATATTGTAGCAGTTAACCGAGTGGGGACAGACCCGAACAATGAATTTAACGGACATTCCATGGTTATCGCGCCTTGGGGAGAGCTTCTTGTTTCTAAGAACGAGGAAGAAGGAATCTATTATGCTGATATAGAGATGGAAGAGGTAGAAAAGGTGAGAAAAACGATTCCGATCTTTCAAGATAGACGAAATGAATTGTATTTTTAAAAATATTTTTCTACTCATGTAACGTTGACATCATCGTGATGTAAGCGTTTTTCATCGAAAAATATAAGAAATTTTCTGATTGACAGACTTTTGGCACACTAGTATTATCTAAATTAAATTCCAATATAAAATTTTCAAACTTATCCAGAGCGACTGAGGGACATGGCCCTATGAAGTCCGGCAACCCCCTAATGTAAGGGAAGGTGCCAATTCCTGCAGAATGAAACTTCATTCTGAAAGATAAGTCGAGATATAGTATTTCGATGCGTCTTTCATGAGAAGGGCGCATTTTTATTTTATTGGGTTAGAAAAAGAGGGTTGCATATGATTGAAATTCAAAATCTTTCAAAGATATATAATACTAAAAATGGGGTTGTAAAGGGCGTCGATGATGTTACACTTTCGATTCAAAAAGGAGAAATTTATGGGATTGTTGGGTATTCTGGTGCAGGAAAAAGCTCATTGCTTAGATGTATCAACTTGCTCGAGCGACCTTCCACAGGGCATTTAACTGTAGACGGAACGGACCTTACTTCTTTAAAGGGAGAACCACTACGTTTGGCAAGATTAAAAATTGGCATGATCTTTCAGCATTTCTATTTGATTAGTCAAAAAACGGTTTTTGAAAATATTGCTTTTGCGCTAAAGGCAGCAAAGGTACCATCAAAGGAAATCACTAAAAGAGTTGAAAGTTTACTAGATATGGTGGGCTTGTCTGATAAACGCGACGTATATCCTTCGCAACTGAGTGGTGGACAAAAGCAGAGGGTTGCCATTGCAAGAGCGTTAGCAAATAACCCGAAGGTTCTCCTCTGTGATGAAGCGACTTCAGCTCTTGACCCGACAACCACAAAATCAATTTTGAATCTCTTAAAGAAAATTAATGAGGAACTTGATATTACAGTTGTTTTGATTACTCATGAAATGAATGTGGTCAAAGAAATCTGTCATCGGATGGCAATTATGCAAGATGGAAGGGTTATTGAAGAGGGCGCCGTTTATAAAATCTTCTCTAATCCGAAAACGGCTCTTGCGAAGGAATTTATCGCAAGTGTTGTTTCTTTCGATATTCCTGAATCTATTGTAAGAAGCTGTACAGGACCTATCGTGAAAGTGACCTTTAGAGGAAAGGTTGCAGGTGAAGGAGTTATTTCTGATACACTGCAGCAGTTTAATTTGAAGGGGAACTTCCTCCACTGCTCCATTGAATATATTCAAGAGATGCCACTCGGAATTTTTGTAATGGAATTAAAGGGTGAAAAGAAGGAAATTCAGAAGGCGCTTGATTATATAGAACATCGAGATGCACAAGTGGAGGTGTTACGAGATGGGATTTGATTTTGCACATTTCGTTGAACTCATACCAGATATTAATACTGCTTTTCTTCAGACGATATATATGATTACTATCTCCCTAGTCATTGCAGTTGTGATTGGGCTTCCAATCGGTATCCTTCTGTATATTACGGATAAAGGTTTGATTTGGGAAAATCGTCTTGTTCAAAATGTGTTAGGGTTTGTTGTCAATATGGTCCGTTCGGTACCGTTTATTATCTTGCTAGTTGCTTTACTACCTCTAACAGACGCGATTGTTAAAACAACGATCGGACCAACAGCTGCAAGTGTATCCCTATCAGTGGCAGCTATACCATTTTTCGCTCGCATTGTTGAAACAGCTTTGCGGGAAATCGATAAGGGTGTCATCGAGGCGGCAATTGCCGCAGGAGCAACACCTTGGATGATCATTAAGGATGTTCTGCTTCTTGAAGCAAAATCAGGAATTATTTCTGGGATTACTTTAACACTTATTAGTTTAATAGGATTTTCAGCGATGGCTGGAACCGTAGGTGGTGGGGGAATTGGTGACTTGGCAATTCGCTTCGGTTACTACCGTTACGACAACACCATTATGATTGCGACCGTGTTGATTTTGATTATTTTGGTTCAGGTTATCCAAATCCTGGGTGACTTTATTGCCAAAGTTGTAGATAAAAGATAGAAAATAAAAGATTAAGGAAAGTAGGAAAGTAAAATGAAAAAGTGGTTAACGGCAGTACTTGTTTTATTAGTAGCAGGATTTATAGCAGCATGCGGTGGAAATGATGAAAAAGGCTCAAACTCAGAAGGGGAAGAGTCAAAAGATATTAAAATCGGGGCAACAGCTGGCCCATATAGCGATATGTTAACAAAAGCTATTATTCCGGGACTTGAGGAAAAAGGATACAAGGTTGAAGTTGTCGAGTTTAGTGACTATATCCAACCAAACAAAGCTCTAGATAATGGGGATATTCAAGCAAACCTTTTCCAACACACTATTTATCTAGAAAACTTTGCAAAAGAAAACAAAATGGGGTTAACAGGATTGATTGCTGTTCCGACTGCTCCAATGGGAATCTACTCAAATACATTTAAGTCCATCGAAGAAATTAAGGATGGTGCATCAATCACAATTCCCAACGATCCAACGAATGCGGCTCGTGCATTTAATACATTACAAGATGAAGGTCTTATCGTATTAGATGAAAATATTGACCCATTAACTGTTTCTGAGAAAGATATTGTAGAAAACAAGAAAAACTTAGTATTCCAACCAATTGAAGCAGGTCAACTACCACGTTCAGTCGAGAGTGCAGACCTTGCTGCAGTTCCTGGTAACTTTGCTTTAGCAGCAGGAATGGATTTACTGAGTGCATTAGCTCTTGAAAACATGAACGATTCTTATCGTAATGTCGTTGCAGTGAAAACAGAAAATAAAGACGACCAGTTAGCGAAAGACATTAAAGAAGTGGTTGAATCTGATGCATTCGAAAAGGTAATTGATGAAGAATTCAAAGGTTTTGGTAAACCTGAGTGGATGAAGTAATAGATGTGGAAGGGAGACCCAGTGGGTCTTCTTTCATATTTGGGGGGATCACGATGAATGCTTTTTCCGTACATGGAGCACCAAGTGAATATATATTACAGGAAGGTGCGCTGAATCTGCTTGAAGAAAAGCTGCTTGAAAGAGGACTTAAGAAAATTCTTGTGGTTCATGGAGAAAAGTCATGGAATGCAGCCAAAGCTTTTTGGCCCGTTTTATCAGAAGTTGAGTTTGACGAGTATACTTACAGTGGCGAATGCTCGATTGAGGAAATTACAGTGGTTTCTGAAATAATCAAAAGCCAATCCTACAATGGAGTGGTAGGGGTTGGTGGTGGAAAAGTACTGGACTTAGTAAAGGCTGTCTGTGATACGACTCGCGTTCAAGCAGTTTTGATTCCTACATTGGCATCCAACTGCTCACCTTGGACGCCACTTAGTGTCCTTTATGACGGTTCTGGGGCGTTTATTAGATACGACGTCTACCCTATTTGTACAAGCTTAGTTCTAATTGAGCCGAATATTTTAGTAGGTGCACCATTAGACTTATTCATTGCTGGAATTGGTGATACATTAGCGAAGTGGTATGAAGCAGATGTACAGATGGCTGGAATTGTTAACAAGCCTGTGCCATTACAAATTTCTCATTATACTGCGAGACAATGTAAAGACCTTATCATTGAGCATTCAGAAGAGGCAATAAAAGCTGTCCAAACTGGAATGCTAAATGATGAATTTATTAAAGTGGCAGAAACGATTATTGTGTTAGGAGGAATGGTTGGTGGGTTTGGCGACCACTACGGTAGAATCGCTGGAGCTCATTCCATTCACAATGGGCTCACGGCCCTAGAGGAAACCCATCATGCTCTCCATGGAAATAAGGTTGCCTATGGGATTCTTGTTCAGCTTGTCCTGGAAGGAAAGTTAACAGAAATTGAAGCGTTACTTCCTTTTTATCACCGTATCGGTCTTCCAGTTTCCCTCAAGAATATAGGGGTTAAAGAAATATCTAAAGAATTAGTCACGAAGGTGGCAGAGAAAGCTACGATTAAAGCAGAATCTATTCATGTCATGCCAATTGGTCAAATTACTCCGAATAGAGTAGAAGATGCAATCTTTGAGCTAGAAAAGAATAATAGAATCTGAACAATTTTCTCTAAATGATACTTCATAATTTTCTACCAGAAGGGCAGAATGAACCTATTAATTTGGTTCATTCTGCCCTTAAAATTAGTTATTTCGAGTAAATGGCTTGTCGTGTATTTCGTTAACCTATTCTTTTAATTCCATTTAAGCCTCTTATGTGGTTTCCTGCCTTTTTCTAATGGTACTCCAATGAGTGTCTCTCAATACCTCTTCTTCCGCTAACATTTTTCCTTATTCAATTTACAAGCCAGCCTTTGATTAATTCTGAAGATTAATGCGGATAACTAATATTAAAGAATATGAAGTAGCTGAGGTGTCACCATGGAAAAGATCAGCATTACGAAGATTCAAGCCTTAATGCTAGGGATTACGAGTATTACAGTAACTGGCCATCTCTTATTTATTCCTGTCATCATTGTCCATGCAGGACGTGACAGTTGGATATCACTTTTATTAGCCACAATTCCAGCTATGCTAATTGGTTTTACAGTAGCATTACTGTCTCAACGTTACCAAGGATATTCGATGGTTGAATACAGTCAAATAATTTTAGGGAAATGGTTTGGAAAATTGGTTGTCTTTATTTTTCTATTTTATTTCTTTCATGAAGCGACGATCTCGATTAGAGGGTTAGGAGAGTTCTACACTTCAGCTGTTACGCCTCGAACACCAATCATGGTTTTCTTAATTGCAATGTTAGTGCTAGCAGGATATGCCGTGCGTTGTGGACTTGAAGTCATTGCAAGAACGAATCAAGTTATCCTTGTTACTTTGATTCCAATAGGGATTTTAGCATCTGCGCTTACCCATAAAGATAAGGATTATCGAAACTTTCTCCCAATATTAGAGGACTCTTTTGGCCCTGTATGGGATGGGACACTACCAATCATTTCATTATACAGCTCTATATTTGTCTTAAGTATGATATTTCCATTTGTTAATGATACGAAACAACTAAAAAGGTATTCCATAATAACTATGATTATCCTGATTATGATGTTTGTTGGACCAGTGACAGGAGTTGTTGCCATTTATGGAGCAGAAAGAGCACAAGGCCTTTACTTTCCAACCTTTCTCACTTTAAGAGATATTGAAATTGGAGCCTTACAAAGGTTGGATATTTTGGGGATTCTACTTTGGTCATTAGGCTCTTTCTCGAAAGTTACCTTATTTCTCTATGCTATAGTCCTCGCTATCGCACAATTATTTTAGTTGGAGGATCATAAGGTTTTGGTCGTACCAATGGGAGCGCTGATCGCTATTGTTTCCATCCTTAATAGTGAAGATTTGATCGGGATATTTCGCTTTTTAAAAAACTACTATCCTCTTTACGTTACATTTGTATGCTTAATTCTACCACTTGTCTTGTTAATGATCAGCCAGATTAAAAAGACTCGTGAAAAGGTAAAAGGAAGGAATCCGAATGTTTAAATTGAGGAATAAAACAAAGCAGCCTTTTTCCCAAAACACTAAAAATTTGGAAGAACAACAGACCATCTTAAGTGAATTGGACGAAAATATAAAGAAATATAAAGAGATATTCGGGGATAAATCTGATTTCTCTGTTAGATATATACAGGGAGATAGCTTCAAACTTGCTATTGTTTATATAGCAAGCTTGGTTGAAAAAGACATCCTTGATCAACATGTTATTAAACCATTAAATAATCAATTACAACAATCAACAGATACTATCGATAAGATTATTTTATCAACTAATAAGATTAAAGATTTGACTAACCAAGAAGATGTAATTAAACACTTGTTACAAGGTCATTCGGTTATTCTGTACGATGGAAAAACAATGGCTTATGCTGCCGATACGGAAGGTGGGGAAAGAAGACCTGTCTCAGAATCCACAACAGAGACAATCGTTCGAGGACCTCGAGAATCTTTTAATGAATCAATTATGACCAATATTGGATTAATAAGAAAGAGGATCAAGACACCTAAACTGAAAGTCAATAAGAAAACGATTGGGAAAGAGAGTAATACATCGATTGCCGTTCTTTCAATTGATGGGATTGCTAAGACTGAAATCGTCGAAGAAGTGATCACACGCATTGATAAGATTAAGATTGATGGTATTTTAGAGTCGCTCTATATTGAAGAGTTGATTGAAGATCCTAAAAGATATACGCCTTTTCCAACCGTTTTTAACTCCGAAAGGCCGGATAGAATAGCGGCAGGTTTACTAGAGGGTAGGATCGCAATTCTCGTTGATGGAACGCCAGTGGCTTTGCTTGTACCTGCTACAATGGGCCTTTTTCTAACATCTAATGAAGACTATTATCAGCGTTATGATATATCGAGCCTTATGAAATTATTAAGAGGTTTTTGCTTTTTGCTTTCGATCGTTTTGCCTGGGTTATATGTGGGTTTGCTTACATACCACCAAGAAATGATACCTACTCCGTTATTAGTTGCCGTTACTGGACAGCGAGAAGGAGTCCCTTTTGGAATTGCGATTGAAATTGCAATCATGGAGCTTACTTTTGAAATCTTACGTGAAGCAGGTATTAGATTGCCGAAAACAGTTGGTGCTGCAGTCTCAATTGTCGGTGGTTTAGTATTGGGTCAAGCGGCAGTTGAAGCGGGACTTGTAGGACAAGCGACTGTTATCGCTGTAGCACTTACAGCCATATGCTCTTTTACAGCACCTTCTTATAATATAGCTATCACTGCGAGAATGATAAGATTTATCTTATTACTATTGTCGGCTGTATTAGGAGCATTTGGTTTGATTTTCGGATTACTATTTTTACTCGTCCATTTAAATTCAATTCGCTCATTCAGTGTCCCTTACATGTCTCCTTTAGTTCCTTTTCACAAGGAAGACTGGAAAGATCTGTTTATTCGTGTTCCTTGGAGGTATATGAAACAAAGACCAGATGAAATTACGAACGATAACCAAAATAGGAAACGGTAAGATCGAGCACATCATCATATTAACAGGGGTAATGACTAACATGAGAATTACGAAATGCTGTTTGATTATGTTTTTTCTCTTTTTATTGAGTGGGTGTTGGGATAAAAAGGAATTAAATGAAGTAGCTGTGGTGATGGGAGTAGGAATTGATAAAGTGGATAAAGAATATAAAATCACAGCCCAAGTGATTAAACCGCCAACAGGAGAACAAGCCGGTGGCGGTGGTTCGGAATTACCTACTTGGAGTGTATCTGCGACTGGGAGAACGGTTTTGGGTGCTATTAGAAACCTAAATGAATTATCTCCACGCCGTTTATATTTTGCCCACTTACAAGTCATTATCTTTGGTGATGAACTAGCCAGAGAAGGGATAGCGCCAGCGATTGCGTGGTTTGAGCGAGATAGAGATAGCCGAGCGGGCGCTTTACTAGTTGTAACGAAAGGAACAGCTGAAGACTTATTGAATCAAAAAATAGAGCTAGGGAATGTTTCTTCAAAATCAATGTCAGAACTTATTGAAAGATCAACAATCAGACAAATCAGTGCAATGGAAATTAAGTTAAGAGATTTGATGACCATACTCTCTACCCCAGGAATAGAACCAGTGTTGGATGTGATTAATCCCAAAGAAATTAGAGGGAAAGTAGAAACATTTGAGTTAGATGGTGTTGCAATTTTTAATAAAGATAAATTGAAAGGCTATGTTTATGGCTCGGATGCGACGGGGACAGAAATCATTAATAGTAAATTGAACTTTTCAATCATCGAAGGCAAGTGTCCAAAACAGGAAGAAGAGTATTTTGCGTTTCAAATTACTGATTTCTTAAGTAAGGTAAAACCCGAATTGAAGGGGGAGCGAATTACCCTTAAGGTCAATGTAACGCTAGAGGGGAATTTGCTTGACCAGACATGTCCATTGGATTTACTTAAAACCGAGTATTTACATGCAGTAGAGAAGGAAATTGCAATGAATATAAAAAATTCAGTGGAAAATGAATTTCAGGTAGCAAAAAATTTAGGTTCAGATATTTATGGAGTGGGAAGAGAGGTCAGAAGATTTTATCCTGAATATTGGAAGGAAATTCGTGGTTCATCTGACTATTTAAATCGTGTGGATTTTGATATTAAAGTGAAATCCAATTTGAGAAGAAGTGGGTTAATTATTGACCCTACAGAAGTAAAAGTGAAAGAAGAGACCGACTAATGAGCACATTCTTATTGATCCTTTTGTTTATAGCCATATCCTTTTTAGATTACAAAGATATGTTGAAGACAAAAAAGGTGAAGGTCATCGTGATTTACACGGGGATTTTAGGTATAGCTTTTATTCTTTCTGAATTACACTTACTTGAGAAAAAGCTTATTGGGCTAAACCAGATTGTTGCCTACATCATGCGAATATTTGTGTGAAAAATTTGAACGCAACTTACCTGGAAGGGTAAGTTGCGTTTTGTAGTCTCTTAATTTTTTCTATATTTACTCCTTTTGTTTTTGCTACGAATCTTGGCCAATAAATCTTCCGTTGTTCGTTGTTTTGATTCAGTAGTAGAAGCATCTAATTTCATCTCGACGATTTCATCCTGGTTAATCGTAACCTCGAACCAAGTACCAGGTACCGCTCCAGCGGGCAATTGTTCAATCGGTTTGATGAATTGTTCCTTAGTTTCTTCTATTATTATGACAGCAACATCTTCTTCGATTCGATCGAAATAAGCCTTCACTTTATTCGCCTCCTACACAAGCTAGACCTTCTTCCTTGATATCTTCTATTCTTGCTTCGCCAATTCCTTTTATTCTAGAAAGTTCTTCAATAGAATTGTAAGGTCTAAGCTCAATTAAATCCTCTGCACGGTCTGCTCCGATATGAACAATTTTTTCAATTTCTTCAGCTGTCGCTGTATTGATATTGATGCAACTCGCATTGGTCACAGGTGTTTCCTCTGTTCCTATCGTACTTTGAATATCTTCGGAAGATTGGATTGTTCCATTTTTTTCGGTTTCAATCGTGTAGGCCTTGCCATCTGTCGTCACAATAACCGTGCCATCAACATCCGTTCCGTAAAGCTCTATACCCGATTTTTGCACGAGTGAGACCACTTCTTCATGTGGATGGCCATATGAATTATCTTTCCCCGCACTATAAATCGCTACTGCGGGTTTTACTGCTTGTAGAAAACTTTCACTCGTTGATGTAGAAGAACCGTGATGGCCCAAATGTAAGAAATCAGCTCTCAAGTTTGCGCCACTTTCTATCATCTCAATTTCGTTCCTTTTCTCGGCATCGCCTGTAAAAACAAAGCTAATATCTCGATATGTTAGCTTAAGGGAAACAGATTCCTCATTGGCTTTGCCACTAATTTGCTTTGGATACAACACATCTATATGAAGTGGTCCAAGGTCGAATTGGTCGCCCATTCGTGGCTCTTCATAGCCCACATCTTTTTCATCAATGGCTTCTAATAACCGATGAAACGTGTCAGAGTTGCTCGTATTTCCGGAAAGCCACACTTCATCGACATCAAACCCCTTAATCACTCGATCGAGCTGTCCGATATGGTCCGCATCAGGATGAGTACCGATGGCAACGTTTATTTTATCAATCCCATTTGCCTGAAGATATTCAACAACTTCATCTCCAGTAAAGTCTCCTGCATCGATAAGAAGCGTGTACTCTTGTCCATTATCGGTCACTTGAAAAAGGGTAGAGTCTCCTTGGCCTACATCGATGTAATGCACTTTGAGAGAGTCTCCATTATCTAAATTCAGAGTATCAGTCTGTTTAGTTGATGTAGCCAGTTGGGAATTACAGCCAGCTAAGAAAAAAACTGTTACAATACATATAAATAATCTTTTCAATGAAATCCTCCTATAGATCACCTTGTTAGCTATATACAAGTATCTTTACTTGCTTTATCTATTCTATCATAAGGTTTTGTAGGTATTAGGTGGTGTTTTTACAAAGAATCGATCCTGGAGGTCAGTGGCTATGTGTTTAATTTTGTTTGCCTATCGAAAACATCCTATTTATAAATTAATCGTGGCAGCCAATCGCGATGAAACGTACAAGCGCCCAACTGCTTCGGCTCAATTTTGGCAGGATAATCCCGAAATCCTTGCAGGTAGAGACTTAGAAAAAATGGGCACGTGGATGGGAATCACAAAGGGAGGCAGATTTTCTGCACTAACAAATTATCGGGATCCGAATGAGACAACAGCTGGAAAAAGAACAAGGGGAGAGCTTGTTTCGAATGCGCTAAGTTTTCCAGGTGAGATAAGCGATTATATGGAGGCCCTCACCATGAACGATTCTATCTATCCAGGGTATAATTTGCTAGCTGGTAATGCTGAGGAGCTATATTATTATTCGAATGTTGGTAAAGCGTTACTAAAACTTGAGCCTGGTGTTTATGGTTTAAGTAACCATTTGTTAGGCACCGATTGGCCAAAGGTTCAACGTGGGAAAGAAGGTTTAGAAAAACTTCTCTTATTAGGTCAGAACGATCTTATAAATGAACTTTTTCAACTTTTATCTAATGAAGAACAAGCCCCTGATGAATTTCTTCCAGATACAGGCGTTCCGTTAGAAATCGAGCGCATGCTGTCTCCTTTATTTATTAAAAGTGAAGAATATGGGACTAGATGTTCTACAGTTCTATTAATTTCTAATAATGAAATAAAGTTTGTGGAGCGAGAGTACTTTAGTGATGGAAGGATCAATACACAAACTTTTTTACTCCCTTCGTAATTGACACTTCAAAAATAATATGATATTTAAATTATGGGTATTAGCACTCAGGATTCAAGAGTGCTAATCAGATATCAATAAACCGATTTGGAAAGGAAGAGGATTATGGAGAAAAAACAATTTCAAGCCGAATCAAAACGGTTATTAGACATGATGATTCATTCGATTTACACTCAAAAGGAAGTGTTTTTAAGAGAGTTAATTTCGAATGCGAGCGATGCGATTGATAAGATTTATTACAAAGCTTTAACCGACGACAGTCTAAGCTTTAACCAGGATGATTATTACATAAAGGTAGTAGCGGATAAGGAAAAGCGATTGTTAAAAATCATCGATACTGGTATCGGAATGACGAAGGAGGACCTTGAGAATAACCTTGGTGTTATTGCGAAAAGTGGCTCTTTAGCGTTTAAAGCAGAAAATGAAATTAAAGATGGACATGATATTATTGGTCAATTTGGAGTTGGATTTTATGCGGCCTTTATGGTGGCAGATGTCGTGACCGTTATTAGTAAAGCTTTAGGTAGCGACGAAGCCTATAAATGGGAATCAGAAGGGGCAGAGGGCTACACGATTGAACCAACTACTAAAAACGAAGTCGGTACGGAAATTATTTTAAAAATAAAGGAAAACACTGAAGAAGAATCTTATGAGGACTACCTCGAAGAATATCGCTTGAAATCAATCATCAAGAAGTACTCAGATTTTATCCGCTATCCTATAAAAATGGAAGTAACAAAAAATAGGAAAAAAGAAGGCAGCGAAGATGAGTATGAGGACTATGTTGAAGAAGAGACGATTAACAGCATGGTTCCGATTTGGAGAAAAAATAAAAGCGAATTAACTGAAGAGGATTATGAGAGTTTTTATAACGAAAAACGCTATGGTTTTGACAAGCCATTGAAGCATATCCATATTAGTGTTGATGGAACAATTCGCTATAATTCGATTCTGTATATTCCTGAAAACATTCCATTTGATTATTACTCCAAGGAATATGAAAAAGGCTTAGAGCTTTATTCAAGTGGTGTCCTAATCATGAACAAGTGTGCTGATTTACTGCCTGATTATTTTGGCTTTGTAAAAGGGATGGTAGACTCAGAGGATCTTTCCCTCAACATTTCTAGAGAAATGCTGCAGCATGATCGTCAATTGAAGCTCATTGCGAAAAATATTACAAAAAAAATTAAGAGTGAACTACAAAGTCTCTTAAAAAATGAACGAGAAAAATATGAGACATTCTATAATTCTTTCGGTAGACAACTGAAATTTGGTGTCTACAGTGATTTCGGAATGAACAAAGAAACTCTTCAGGATTTACTCATGTTCTACTCTTCGAAGGAAAAGAAATTGGTTACACTTGATGAATATATTTCAAGAATGCCAGAGGATCAAAAATATATTTACTATGCGACTGGTGAATCAATCGAGCGTATCGAAAAGTTACCACAAACCGAGCTTGTAGCTGATAAAGGCTATGAAATTCTTTACTTTACTGAGGATATCGATGAATTCGCGATTAAGATGCTTGTGAATTATAAAGAGAAGGAATTTAAGTCTGTTTCTAGTGGGGATCTCGGGATTGAAGAGAATGAGAAGGATACAGATGTTAAAGATGAAGAGAATAAAGAACTATTTGCAGAAATGAAAACTATTTTAGCAGACAAGGTCAAGGATGTCCGCGTGTCAAAACGCTTGAAATCACACCCAGTTTGCTTAACTGCAGATGGGGAAGTAACGATTGAAATGGAAAAGATTCTTAATGCAATGCCAGATAATCAAAATGTGAAAGCAGATAAAGTGCTTGAAATTAATCCGAACCATGAGGTATTCGAGTCACTCAAGAAAGCCTTCGAAAACGATAAGGAAAAATTAAGTCTATATACAAATCTTTTATACAACCAAGCTCTTCTGATTGAAGGCTTACCAATCCATGATCCAGTAGAATTTACAAACGATATTTGTAAAGTAATGGTTTAAACCCGAAAAACAGTCTCTCACACTCGAGAGACTGTTTTTTGATCGATTGAAAACGGAAAGTGTGTTATAAAAGAAGTAAGAAATAATTCGTGTGGAGGGAATCGGATGGCAGTTGTATTGACAAAGGGACAAAAGGTTGATTTAACGAAAAACACTCCGAATTTACATACCATTTTAGTAGGATTAGGCTGGGACATCAATCACGTGGGTGGACCAAGCTATGATTTAGATGCTTCTGTCTTTTTGCTTGATGATGCTGGAAAAGTCAAAAGTGAACAAGATTTTATTTTCTATAATAATCCTGTTGGCGGAAATCAGTCTGTATTTTACAGTGGAGACAATCGAACTGGAGCCGGAGCTTCTGATGATGAACAAATAAGAATTGTACTTCCATCTATTCCACAGCATATCAAGCGAATTGCTTTTACGATTACAATTCATGATGCTGGGGTGAAAGGGCAAAGCTTTAGCCAAATTTCAAATGCGTACGTGCGCATTGTCAATGAACAAAATCAATCCGAATTGCTTCGCTTTAATCTTCAGCAGTTTTCGGTAGAAACAGCGATTGTTGCTGCTGAGCTGTATCGCTATCAAAATGAATGGAAATTTAATGCGATTGGTAGTGGTTTCCAAGGCGGACTAGCAGCTCTTTGTCGCAATTTTGGTTTAGAAGTAGAAGTAGAAGAGAATGCTTCGAGTGGATTCAATCAAGCTCCGTCCTATCAAAATCATTCGTATGGCATGCCACAAAGTAATAACCGAAATAATGAACCATACAATCATACTGCAACCTTCGGAAATCAAAACACGTACAATCAGCCACCAACGAGTTCTTTTAATCAACCATATCGGGAAGAACCTGTAAGACATCTATCGAGTACACAACAAACCTTTGGAGCTGGCGCTTCTAGAACATATGGGTCTGCGCGTGGTGATATGGAATGCCCTCGTTGTCATTCAGATTATATTACATCTGGTAAAAAAGGGTTTGGGATTGGAAAGGCTGCGATTGGCGGACTCGTTTTAGGACCCGTAGGATTACTTGGTGGTTTTCTTGGGGCGAATAAAATGGAGTTTCGCTGTAACTCGTGTCAGTACAAATGGTCATTGGATCAGACTGATTTCAATCGGATGTTCCAACAGCAAAAAGAAAACGCAAGAAAATTACTCCAAAAATATAACAATAATAACTCGGTGCTCGATGCACTTATGGCTTCGTGTGCCTTAGTCGCTATGGCAGATGGGCATTTGGATCAAAGAGAACAGCAGAAGGTGTATGATTTCATTCACCAAAGCGATGAGCTTCGTTCCTTTAATACACAGCAAGTGATTGCTAGGTTTGATCATTTTGTCAGAGGTTTGCAACTTGACCCCATTGTGGGACGTGGAGAAGCTTTGCGTGCGGTTGGAAAAGTTCGTGACCAATATGACCTAGCTCGATTAGTCGTTCGTTACGGAATTGCGATCGGATTCGCTGACGGACAATTTGCTCGTTCTGAACAAGATACGATCCGAGATATTTGTCATGAATTACGTCTAAATCCGGGAGAATTTTTATCATAAAATGAAAAAATGCCTTTTACTGAGTAGAAGGCATTTTTTTATATGAATGTTTAATTAACTAAAAATAATGAATATTAATTTAATTTATTATATAATTTTTTTACGAGAAAGGAGAGAACAGCATGATCACGAATTATGAGTTAAGAGTGAAAGAAGAGGATATCGATCGGCTAGGGCATGTCAACTATAACAAGTATATTTCTTTTTCAGAACATGCGATGAGTGACTGGTACAAAAAAGCTGGAAGCGATTGGCGAGAGATGGCTGAACGAAAATTTGGCACGGTTGTTGTGAATCTTAATGTCTCTTACATAAAGGAAGCGAGATTAGGTGAAGTACTTAAAATCGTAACGATTCCAACAGAATTAGGAACAAAGAGTTTCGTTTTTAAACAAGAGATCTATAACGAACAGGAAGAGAAGATTACGGAAATTACGAAGAAATTTGTCATGTTTGATCTTTCTACCAGAAAAGGGATAGTCGTATTAGATGAAATTGCTAGACACTTCCAATAAACTCCATCCTGGGATATGAAATGTAAACTCTTAAAAAATTAAAATTATTGGGTTCAAAAAGTAATGTTTAAGTAGAGTTGTATTAAGAAAGTAAACGATTTCGTGCAAACGCTTAATTTTTCAAAAAATTTAAAATTCGTTCAAAAAAGAGTTTCTAATTTAATAAGTCTAATTTATAATAAAAAAGACTATTTTTGAAAATTGGGGGTATAGATGGAAGATTTTGTAGGTTGGCTCAATGGGATTATTTGGAGTCCCGCACTAGTTTATTTGTGTTTAGGTATTGGAATTGTATTCTCTATTGTCACAAAATTCCTACAAGTTAGACATTTGGGGGATATGGGGAAATTAATTTTTGACAGGAATTCTTCTGAGGCAGGAATATCTTCCTTCCAAGCATTATCTGTTGCCTTAGCAGGACGTGTTGGAACAGGGAATATTGCTGGTGTTGCAACAGCTATCGCATTTGGTGGACCGGGAGCGGTTTTCTGGATGTGGGCAATTGCTTTCTTAGGAGCAAGTTCTGGCTTTATCGAAGCCACCCTTGGACAAGTATATAAGGTAAAGAAGGATGGCCAATTCCGTGGTGGTCCCGCTTATTATATTGAAAAAGGGTTAGGAATTAAGTGGTACGCGATATTATTTGCTTTAGTAACGGTGTTAGCAACTGGAGCTCTTTTACCTGGCGTTCAATCAAATAGCTTGTCTTCATCGGTGGAAAATGCATTTAATGTTAACCCTTGGATTTCAGGAATTATTGTATGTATCGTTTTAGCAATTATCATTTTTGGTGGGATTAAAAGGATTGCCAAATTTGCAGAATATGTTGTTCCATTTATGGCGATCGGCTATGTTCTTGTTGCACTTATCATCGTAATTCTAAATATTTCACAATTACCTGAAGTATTATCTTTAATATTTTCTAGTGCTTTCGCTATGAATTCGGCTTTTGGTGGAATCCTTGGTGCTGCGATTTCATGGGGAGTAAAGCGTGGTGTTTATTCAAACGAAGCTGGTCAGGGGACAGGGCCTCATGCAGCAGCAGCTGCGGAAGTATCTCATCCAGCCAAGCAAGGTTTGGTGCAAGCTTTTTCTGTATACATTGATACACTATTAGTTTGCTCCGCTACAGCATTTATGATTTTAATGACAGGCATGTACAATGTAACACCTGAAGGGCAGGAACCGATTGTTACGACACTAGGTGAGATGGAACCAGGGCCTGGTTATACACAAGCGGCAGTTGAATCAGTATTGCCTGGTTTCGGTGCACCATTTGTCGCGATTGCTTTAATATTCTTCACGTTTACAACAATCATGGCTTACTATTACATGGCAGAAACAAATTTGGCATATATCAATGGGGAAAAGAGACGTATTTGGACAGAGTATCTCTTGAAATTTGTCTTTATCGGTATGACTCTATATGGTAGTGTCAAAACAGCTGGGTTAGCATGGACCCTAGGTGATATCGGGGTTGGAAGTATGGCATGGTTAAATATTATAGCTATCATTCTACTTGCTAAGCCTGCAATAAAGGTATTGAAGGACTACGAAGCACAAAAGAAAGCAGGGAAAGACCCTGTGTTTGATCCTGTTAAACTAGGCATCAAGGGTGCAGACTTTTGGGAAAATGACTATACGTATCCTGGAACAAGCGAGAAAACAACTTCAACAGGGACAACTCTAGAAAAATAAGATTGAGGGCTACCTATTTAGTGGGTGGCCCTTTTTAGGTCGCTTTAATTGTGGATTAAATCAACAAATGCTATGATAGCCAAAAACATATAAAGGTAGATGGAAAGTGGATATTTTTTTAGATGGAAGAAAAATTAAAGCACATACCTATGAAGAACTGAATCAAAATGGTAAACATAAAATCAAAGTACAATTTCATGTCAAAACTGAAGAATATCATGAAGTAACCACATTGTTGTATAAAGGGAGCTTTCAAGTCGAAGTTCCTCAACACAACTTGAATTTTCATGGTGAGATACAGGAGTACTCCACATCAATAACAAATTTATATGAAGAGAATCAAGTAGGGGACTTCTTATTGGTATTAATAGAAGTTAGATAATAGGAGCGTCTATCAACTATGAAATTAAGTATTTTAGATCAAGCACCCATTTCCAAAAATCAAACTCCTCAAGAGGCGTTACAAGCGTCAATGAAACTTGCACAAGCTGCAGAGGAGTTAGGATATACACGCTTTTGGGTAGCAGAACATCATGATTTACCTGGATTAGCTAGCTCCGCACCAGAGGTAATTTTGGGATACATTGGTGCAAACACAAATAAGATTCGTATTGGTTCTGGTGCAGTGCTGTTACCACACTACAAGCCTTATAAAATAGCTGAAGTATACAATATGCTGGCAACCCTGTTTCCTGATCGGATTGATGTTGGGATCGGCCGTGCCCCCGGAGGATCTGCAGAAGCTACGGAAGCATTGAACGACCAGTTTCTACAGCAGGTATGGAATATGCCAAGCCTGGTAGAAGAGTTACTTCATTTTTTACATCGGGATTTTCCTTCAGACCATAAGTTTGCCAAATTGACTGCCGCTCCAGTGCCTGAGGTTCCACCAGTCCCTTGGCTTTTAGGAACGAGTAAGAAAAGTGCTCTGCTTGCTGCAAAAAATGGAATGGCCTATGCCTTTGGTCAGTTCATGAGTGATAATGTAGGATCTGAAATCATCCAAGAGTATCGAAAAAATTTTCAACGAAGGAGTCCTGAACATTCTCCAAGTGTGCTCTTAACTGTTTCAGCCTATTGCGCAGAGACAACCGAGAAAGCGCATGAGATAGCGCTCAGTTCGTTAATTTGGTCAATCTCGAAAGGCAGAGGTGAAGCTTCGGGTGTGCCTTCCATTGAGGAAGCGAAGGATTATCCATTAAGTGAGAAGGAAAAAGAACAACTTGAGATAATGAAACGGAACATGATAATCGGCACTCCTAGTGAGGTAAAGGAGAGGCTCATACAAATGAAAGACCAATATAATGTGGATGAAATTATGATTGTTACAATCACATATTCGCCTGAAGATAAAATCCAGTCTTACAGATTGATTGCTAAAGAAATTCGGGATAAATAAAAAAGAAATGGCTTACAAAAGTAAGTCATTTCTTTTTATAGGCTCTTTTCTCGAACTTTGTTGCCTTTGGAGCAAAAAATCAATAAATTTATCTATGTTTTCAATGATAATTGGTTGTAAGTCAAATGAGAAAAGAGCTTGCAAACTTAGTTCGGATGCACCAAATGGCTATTTCTACGTTAAAATCGGCCGCTGGCCAACGGCAGTAAGATTTTAACAACAATCTTTACGAAAACAGCCTTATTATATCATTGTATATTATCGATTATTGGTTTGAAGACGTTTGTTGTGTTTATCTTCAATCAAACGTTCAATGCGCGCAACTTCTTTTTTATCAGTGAGAATTTCTTGTTTGTTGTTACTGATAAGTGTTTGCATGCGAATGAATTGCTTTCTCATCCTCAAGGCCCCTTCCTACACGAGAAACATGTCGAAATTTATCTAAAATAAATGTATCAAAATTTTCAGAAATAATCAACAAATTTAATTTGATTATGAGGACATGACCCTTCCACCATTAACATGTATGGTTTGACCGGTAACAAACCGAGAATCATCGGATGCAAGAAATACAAATGCTGGAGCAATTTCGAAGGGCTGTCCTTGTCGATCCATTGGATTTCCTGCCTGACTTACAAGATCGGCTGAGAAGCTAGAAGGAATCAACGGTGTCCACATTCTACCAGGTGCAACAGCATTAACACGTATCCCGTCCTTAACGAGATTATTTGCTAATGCACGTGTAAAACCAACGTTTGCTGCCTTTGTCGCAGAATAATCGATTAGTTGTTCATTTCCATAATATGCTACTTCTGAAGCCGTATTTATGATCGAGCTTCCAGCCTTTAAGTATCGAAGAGCAGCCCTTGTTGTGTAAAAATGAGAGTAAATATTGACTTTAAAGGTGTCATCAAATTGTTCATCGCTTATATCAAGGAGACTGTTTTGCTGAAATTGAATACCTACGTGATTACACAAAACATCTAGCTGGCCAAATACTTCTACTGTTTTCTCAACATTGAAAATGCACTGTTCTTTTTTTCTAACGTCACCAGGTAACAAGAGACAGAGTCGCCCAAGTTCTTCAATTCTCGTTTTTGTTCGGTTTGCATCCTCTTCTTCGTCCAAATAGGAAATCGCGATATCGGCTCCTTCTTTTGCAAAAGCGATTGCGACTGCTGCTCCCATACCACTATCTCCGCCAGTGATTAAAGCAACCTTCCCATCCAACTTTCCTGTTCCAATGTAATTGGGATTTTCAATTATTGGCCGCGGAACCATATATTTCTCTTCCCCAGGCTGACGAAATTGACGCTGTTCAGGTACTGTTAAAGGAACTTCTTCATAACGTGTGATTTTCCCATAATTCGGATACATCGGATAGTTAGGTTTCTCCGATTTTTTTGGATTATGATTTGACAAATGCATCCACCTCAAAACCATTTTTTAAATACTTTATGTTAATTCGATGAAAAAGTGCCTACTGTACCGGCTCCAATTGTATGGAAGAGGAATAGGGTGTAGTAATGACTAAGGGGGAGATTAAATGGCTGTTTATGAATATAATCCAGAAGTAAAGTATTTGTTAATTGAGCATTCAGATGAGCGGGTAAGTGTCTTATATAATCACAATCCACGGCCTTTTTCATTGCCACTAATAGCGACTAGACCGCCATATTTTATCCATCCGCGATACGAGCCGTATTATACGAAGATTTAGTAGGAAAGAGAATGCCACCTATGAAAATATTTTGCTGACTAAAACCTAATAAAAAGAAAACAAGAGCGTATTCGTTCTTGTTTTCTTTTTGATATTTTAATAGTTAAATAATTCAGAATCTTATATAATAAAATAGTATTGAGGGAAGGGGGAGAGATGTTTGTCTCAATTGGTGAAAGAGGGAAGTTTATTGTGGGAGCCGTCTGAAAACTTCAAGGAGCAATCGCAAATCGTCGATTACATGAAGTGGCTGAAGGAAAATAGGAATCTTGAATTTGAAGACTACGAATCTTTATGGGCTTGGTCGGTAACTGAAATTGGAGCTTTCTGGGAAACGCTTTGGGAGTATTTCGAAATTCAATCGTCAACCCCTTATTTACGTGTGTTGTCAGATAGAGCCATGCCTGGGGCAAAATGGTTTGAAGGGGCAAGATTGAACTATGTTGAACAAGTATTTCGTAATCGTAAGGGGAATGATACTGCAATAATTTCTCGGTCCGAGTTGCGCCCTTTGCAAACAACCAGTTGGAAGATATTAGAGGAAAAAGTGGCTGCCTTTGCTGCGGGACTTAAAGCAAATGGTATTAAATCAGGGGATCGAGTAGTCGCTTATATACCGAATATCCCAGAGGCAACAATTGCATTTTTAGCTTGTGCAAGTATTGGAGCCGTGTGGTCGAGCTGTTCACCGGATTTTGGAAGTCCGACTGTGATTGCTCGTTTCAAGCAAATTGAACCGAAAATCTTAATCGCAGTTGATGGTTATCGTTACGGTGGGAAGGACTTCGACCGAGTTGAAACTGTGAGTGAAATTCAGAAAGCGATTACATCTCTAGAAAAAACAATTTTGCTACCTTATTTGAATGAGTCACCTGAAATAGAGCAGCTAGAAAATGTTGTATTATGGGAGGATTTTATCAACGTTCATATTGGTGCTTCCTTTTATTTTGAGCAGGTACCGTTTGACCATCCATTATGGGTTTTATATTCTTCTGGGACAACTGGCCTTCCAAAAGCAATTGTACAAGGGCACGGTGGTATTTTACTAGAGCACTTAAAGCAATGTGGCTTGCATATGAATCTACAGGAAGGGGACCGTTTCTTTTGGTTTACGACAACTGGCTGGATGATGTGGAATATCGTTGTTGGCGGACTCCTTAACGGGTCGACCATTCTCTTATTTGATGGAAATCCTGGCTACCCAAGTCTTGATACGCTGTGGAGGTTTGCTGAGGAGACGAAAATGACCGTGTTTGGAACTAGTGCGAGTTTTATCCTCTCATGTATGAACAGTAAAATTGCTCCTGCAAATTTTGATTTGAGTCATTTGCGAGCGATTGGTTCAACTGGTTCCCCACTTCCTCCAGAAGGGTTTGCCTGGGTATACGATCATGTGAAAAGAGATTTATGGCTCGCTTCAGTTAGTGGAGGTACAGACATTTGTTCTGCGTTTGTCGGGGGATCACCGATTTTACCTGTTCGTGCAGGAGAAATTCAGTGTCGAGAGCTTGGTGCGAAGGTAGAGGCGTATGATGAAGCAGGGAAATCTGTTGTTGATGAGGTAGGAGAGTTAGTCTTAACAGAACCGATGCCATCCATGCCGCTCTTTTTCTGGAACGATACGTCAGGAGAACGATATTATAGCAGTTATTTCGATATGTATCCAGGTGTATGGAGGCATGGAGATTGGATTAAAGTCACGTCTACTGGAAGCTGTCAGATTTATGGGCGCTCTGATTCTACGATTAATCGCGGTGGCATCCGTATGGGCACTAGTGAAATTTATAGTGCAGTCGAAGGCGTTGAAGGTGTAAAAGATAGTCTTGTGATTGATTTAAGCAATGAACAAGGCAGTGGGCTTTTGTTATTCATCGTTTTAGAGGAAGGCACTCTTTATAATGAAGGAATCGAAAAAACTATTAAAGAGCGAGTACGTGTGCATTGTTCACCACGGCATGTCCCTGATGAGATAATGATTATAAAAGAGGTGCCACGTACCCTTAATGGCAAGAAGCTAGAGGTACCCATTAAGAAAATTCTCACAGGAGTTCCATTTGAAAAAGCGGTGAATAAAGGCTCTTTAAGCAATCCAGATTCACTTGAAATCTTTTTAGAACTAGCAGGGGAGTTAAGGAATTAACGAATAGAGCCCAAAACTGATTTTCGGTTTTGGGCTCTACTGTTATTTCGTTTCTGCAACTACATATTTTGGATGGATACTTATTAGTCGGTTAATGGCTTCTATATAAGCACTTGCACTTGCAAAAATGATATCTACATGAATCGCTCTACCTTGGAAGAGTGAGTCACCACTCTTGATTTTTACAAAAACCTCACCGATAGAATCCTTTCCTTTTGATATCGATTTGATTTTATAATCAATTAATTCGATATCAATATTTAAACCTTGGTCAATTCCCTTATAGATCGCATCAACTGGCCCATTTCCTTCGCCAATTCCTTCAATAATAGAACCGTCTTTTTGAATGATATGAACGAAAGCGCGGTAGTTTTTGTTCGGTAATACTTGTAAGCTAAGATCTTTAAACGTATATGTCGATTGATGTTCTGCTGCCGATTTCGTCTCTAAAAGTGCAATAATATCCTCATCAAAAATTTCTTTTTTACGGTCTGCTAAATCCTTATATTTGGAAAAGAGATCGGTTAATTCTTCTTGACTAATTGTATAGCCAAGCTCCTCGTAACGTTTCTTTAATGCATTTCTACCGGAAAGCTTTCCGAGTACAAGTTTTGTTTCCATGAATCCTACAGTTTCCGGCTTCAATATTTCATAGGTTGACTTATCTTTAATAACGCCGTCTTGATGGATGCCAGATGCATGTGTGAAGGCATTATTGCCGATCACTGCCTTATTAGGTGGAACACTAATGCCTGTTAAACGGCTGATTAATTTGCTCGTTTTCGCAATTTCCTTCAAGACAATATCTGTTTCTTTTTGATAGTAATCTTTTCGTGTTTCAAGTAATGCTGCAACTTCTTCAAGGGCGACGTTCCCTGCCCGTTCCCCTATCCCATTGACGCAGCCTTCAACCTGCGTCGCTCCAGCTTTAATTGCCGCAATACTATTGCTTGCAGCTAGACCTAGATCATCGTGGCAATGGCAGCTCAAAATGACTTTTTCTACTCCTTTTGTGTTTTCAAGGATGTATTGGAAAAGCTCAGAATATTCTTCTGGCGTTGTATAACCAACAGTATCAGGGAAGTTCAACACAGTTGCACCAGCCTCAATGACTTTTTCCGAGATTTCTCGTAAAAATTCAAGCTCCGATCGTGTTGCGTCCTCACAAGAAAACTCAACATGAGTAAAGTATTGAGACGCGTAGGAAACACATTCTACTGCTTTGTTAATGACTTGCTCCTTCGTCATATTCAATTTTTTTTCACGATGGATAGGGGAGGTTGCAATAAACACGTGTATTCCTGTGTTGTCAATTCCCTTGAAAGCTTCAATGACAGCATCGATATCTCCCTTGTTAGCACGAGCGAGACTTACGACCATCGGTTTTGTGACAGCTTTTGCAACAGCGCGAACTGCAGCTGCATCCCCAGGTGAAGCAGCGGCGAAGCCTGCTTCGATAACATCGATTCCTAACTGTTCTAAACGAAGCGCAATCTCCACTTTTTCTTCTTGATTTAAATTCACGCCTGGCGTTTGTTCACCATCTCTTAATGTCGTATCAAAGAAATACACTCTTTCACTCATGCTTCTAAAACCTCCTAATTAGTATGTAGCAGCAAAAATAAAAATACCTTAACTTCGATTGAGGGACGAGAAAACTCGTGGTACCACCCTCATTTGCTGCTCCTCACGGATTACAGCCTTCGTAAGTTAAGGTATATCTTTAACTACACAGAATAACGATTGTGAATCGTTTCTCCTTACTTAAGTTTCAGAAGAAAGTCTCAAAGGCGAGTCGAAAGAGTTCTTCACCTGTTTGCACCAACCACAGGCTCTCTTGTAGAAGAAGGTTCTTTCTTGCTCCTTATCTCAGACGATTTTATACAATATTAAAAATTCTAAAATTTAAAAAAATAATACTACATAAAAAATATAATTGCAATACCTTAATCGTTTAAAGGGCTAAATTTTATAACAATGTTTAATAAATTAAAGGTGATAGCTGAATCGAAAGGGACAACTTTGGAGATCTGTATGAAGTAGGTGGATTTGTTAAAAGATGTGTGACAAGGGTAGCTATAATAATAAAATTCCACACTAAAAATGAATTGTTTAATAGGTTACTAGGCTGTATAATTATAATAGAAAGAATTTTCTGTAATTAAATCAGAAGGAGGTTTTGAGTTTTCTCAAATTGTAAGTGTATAGGAAATAGTTTTTTTAAAAAATGTAAGCGCTTAACTAGAAACGCAATCGTATTCAAATAAGAATAGAAATGATTTTTCTAACTAGAAAAGAGAATTAAACGAGGAGGGATGTTATGAATCTTTTTCAAAGCTTAGAGAGAAATGCCAGAAGTAAATCAAAAAAGAAAGCGATCATTTTTAATGATAAGGTTTATACGTATAGAGAGTTCAACGAAGAGGTTAATCGAATAGCACATGCCCTAGTAAACTATGGCGTAAAAAAGGGCGATAAGATTGCCATTATGATGAAAAATAGCGATAGTTTTATTTTTGTATTTTATGGGATCTTGAAAGCAGGGGCCGTTGCGGTACCGATCAACTTTCGTTTGACAGCACATGAGGTTCGGTACATTTTGGATGATTCAGATTCCAGAATCGTTTTTGCTGACGAAGAGTATGCAGAAATAGTTGCAAAGGCTGGGGAAGGGAATGAAAAGCTTCAGCTCCAAGTCATTGTTGGAGAAAGAGCAGAAGAACCACAAAAACGTTTAGCTGACTTCAGAAGTTCATTGACGACAAATCCTGAATTAGAAGTTTTGGAATCTGACGATGCTGAAATTCTTTATACGTCGGGGACGACCGGCCTCCCAAAAGGGGTAGTCCTTGATCATCATCGTGTCCTCCATGTAGCATTCATGATGACAATTACTATGAAAATTGGTTCAGAGGACAACCTCCTTCATGTTGCACCCTTATTCCACTCAGCCCAACTGAATTTGTTTTTAGCATCAGGCACCTTTCTTGGTAGCACACAAGTCGTTCAGCAGGATTTTCACCCTGTGGAAACCTTGAAAATGATTGCTACACATAAGATATCCCTCTTTTTTGGTGTACCAACCATGTATAATTTCTTTCTACAAGTTCCAAAAGGAATGTTTGATGTTTCGAGTGTCACTCGTTTAGGATATGGAGCTGCACCGATGCCTATTGCGACTTTACAAAAATCGATGGAGTTGTTTAATTCTGATCAATTCTTTAATCTTTGTGGTCTGACTGAAGGGGGACCGGGTGGTATATTCCTCACACCAGAAGAGCATAAAGTGAAACTCGGTGTAAGCGGTAGAGCAAACCATTTTACTGATGCTAGAATAGTTGATGAAGCTGGCGTCGATGTGAAACCTGGTGAAGTTGGTGAGTTTATCATCAAAGCGGAAACAATTATGAAGGAATATTATAAGAAGCCTGAGGAAACGAGAAAAACACTCAAAGACGGATGGTTGTATACTGGGGATTTAGCTACGATTGATGAGGAAGGGTATATCACCCTCGTGGACCGGAAAAAGGATATGATTATCTCCGGTGGGGAAAATGTCTATTCAACAGAGGTGGAACAGGTTCTCTATAAGCATCCAGATGTATTAGAGGCAGCAGTTATAGGAATTCCACACGAGGTATGGGGCGAAACGGTTGCAGCTATAGTTGTAGCTAAAGAAAATAAGACGATTGAGCACGAAAACTTGTTGCAATTTTGCCGTCAAGAGCTAGCGGGCTATAAAATTCCACGAGTTATTTATGAAATGGAGCAGCTCCCGAGGAATGCATCTGGTAAGGTGCTAAAATACAAGCTGAGGGAGTCTTATCAAGGTACTCCAACGACTTAAATAAAGCGGGAATTTTATTAAAATGTCTATCTATATGTCAAAAAACACCAGGATAAAATAATTGAATTGTTTGATAATTGATGATATAATTTTAAAAAGCATAGGGAGTTGATTTCCAATGAATAAGGATTTGCTTAAGTTACCTGAGCCAACAGTTGCAGAACAGTTATCCGTGTTAGCCGAGCAGATTTTGAATGAGTCTCTACTGGAGTACAGAAAAGAGAAGCTACGGAAGGAAATCGACCAATCCTTACTGGAACGAGACAAAGATGAATTTCTTCGTTTGTCTTCCGAATTGAACTCAATATCTTAAATCATTATTTCGGACTGTCTGGTACTTACCAGCAGTCTTATTTTTTAGTATTTTTTGGATATACTAGTCATGAGGTGGTATTCGATGACTAGAAAAATCTTCCTTTTGGTCATACTCTCGTTCATTTGTGCATTCAGTCTACAAGTGCAAGTACATGCCGAAGGTAAAGCTGAAATTTTCCATATTAATAAAGGAAAAGTTATTAAAAAGGTCCCTATGAATGATGTTATTCACAAAGAAACTGAAACCATTATTCAAAGTGTTACGGACTTGTATAGAGAGTTAGAACCAATTCCACAAAAAGGGTACATGGTAAAAATCCCATTGGACCCAGCTATTATGGTGAAAAATCAGTGGATGGAGGATTTAGTCAGTGAGGTTATTGTGATTTTTCCCGAGTATGAAAATCCACACTTGATGGTGTTTAATAATGAAAATATGCCTTATTTCTTTAGGTTTAATGGTTCTGTTGATAAATTGCTTACAAAGCTCGAGCTGAAATTTGATGGTCAGCGGGAGTGAAATGAGTGCCCCCTGGATAGGGGGCTTTAGTTTCATATGACGATTTTTAGTAAATAGGCAGAAAATGCTTCTGAAATTTCTTCACCGGATTTTTCACCCTCTGGGCTGTACCACTCTTGAATCCAGTTTAAAGCTCCTAAAATAATCATTCTTACCATTTTTACATCAATGTTTTGAAACTCTTTTGACCTTATTCCCTCAAGTAATATTTGGTCGAAATACTGAGCATACTTTGTTCTCGAAGCAAGAATCTCCTGTAAGTATTCATCAGTAAAATGTTGATTCGGCTTATCCATGACCATGAACATTGATTTTTCAGAAGTGGCAAGCTGAACATGTGCCTTAATGGCATTCGTTAATTTTTCCGTCCATGTCAAAGGACTATTAAATATCTCCTCCATCGTTACAATGCTCTTATCCATGATCATTTGATGGCAATGAAAGAGGAGTGCGTCTTTGTTTTTAAAATAATAGTACATTGAGCCTTTTGTCATTAGAAGCTTTGCTGCTACTTCCTCCATCGTTGTACCATGGTAGCCTTTTTCAGCAAAAATAGCTGCAGCAGAGCGAAGAATTTCTTCTTTCTTCTTCGCAATTTTTCTTTCCTTAAAAGAGGACATTGTTTCTCTCCAATCTATTAACAATTTATTCGAATTATTTTGCTTACTATCATATAAAAACCCAATGTAAAAGTCTATGAAAATTTCAACAACATCTTCTTACCCGCCATTTAAAAATTGCTCAATTGTATAATTAATAGAAAATTGTTAAAATTTAATAAAATAGGTATGAGAAGGAGATGTTGTACTTGTCTTTGCCACTTGATGGAATTCGTGTACTTGATTTAACAAGACTTCTCCCAGGACCATATACTTCCTTAATGTTAGCAGATTTTGGAGCAGATGTAATTAAAATTGAGGATCCGAAGGTAGGAGATTATGCACGCTGGGGAGAACCCAAAATAAATAATTACAATGCCATGTTTCACTCTTTAAATCGCAATAAGCGAAGCATAACGCTGGACTTAAAGTCTGAAGAGGGAAAAGAAATGTTTTTAGATTTGGTGAAGACCACTGATGTTTTAATTGAATCATTTCGACCGGGTGTGATGGAGCGACTTGGTCTAGGTTACGAAGTCTTGAAAAACTATAATTCTAAACTCATTTATTGTGCGATTACAGGGTATGGACAAACGGGTCCATTACGGGATATACCAGGACATGATATTAACTTTTTGAGCTATTCTGGTGTTCTCGATCTTCAGAAAGATTCCAAGGGATATCCTGTCAGCTCTCCTGTCCAAATTGGAGATATAGGCGGAGGAGCTTTAATGGCTACAATCGGGATTTTAACAGCTATTATTGAAGCCAATAAATCCGGAGATGGCCAATTCATTGATATTTCCATGCTTGATGGAACGATATCGTGGATGCAAACTACTTTGCCCAATTATTTGGCTACCAATGAACTTCAGGAGAGCGGGGAGCTACTTTTAAGTGGTGGAATGGCATGTTATGAAATTTATGAAACGAGAGATAAACGTTTTCTATCAGTTGGCGCACTTGAACCTAAGTTTTGGTTGAATTTCTGTAAAGTCATAGGTAAGGATGAACTTATCACTCAGCTAAATGCTCCATTTGAACAACAGAAGCGAATGAAAATGGAGATTCAGTCTGTTATTGAGAAGAAAACTTTACAGGAATGGGTAGCACTCTTCGAAGACGTTGATGCCTGTGTAACACCTGTATTAACGATTGCTGAAATGGTAGAGCATCCACAAATATTGCAGCGCAAAATGATAGAGGAAGTAGAAGACCTAAACTCATTGCCGATGCGACAAATTGCCAATCCTATTAAGCTATCAAGAACTCCGGCGAAAATATATCGTAAACCTCCAGAGCTCGGGGAGCATAATGAAGAAGTTCTGAGGGAGCTCAGGCTTGTAAATGGCCTCGAAGAGTGAATGAAAAAGTGCCTAAACCAAACACGGAATAGGCACTTGTCTTTCAAGTTTCATCTGGTACACAGTCTCTAGTCGTTCAAATTTGTATTAAAAGAAAGGAATTGCTTTTGAGTTCAGAGTTTCCTAACCTAGCTCCAGATCTTCCACCAACTTTTCTTCTTCGATTTTGCTGAAGCAGCTTCTCTAAAGCTTGAAAGCATCCCTTGAAATACTTCTTCACGATGTTGGATTTCTTCAGTAGACTGCTTCAATTCATGCATAGTGTCCAACAAACTATTCTGATTATCTTCAAGAGCTGATACTAATCTTTCAATTTCCTTCTTGGATTCATTTAAGTTTCTTGAGATTCTCTTCAAGCTAGCATGATTCTCTTTATTGGATGATTTTGTTGTTTCGGCCACCTTCTTCGAAATTTTTTCGTAAGTATCCTGCGAAGTCTTCGAAACCTGGTCGGCTAGAATATCGAACGATTCGGAAGTCTGTTCCGAAACATTCAGAATAGCACCTGAGATATCCTGAAGCTCTGCCTTACGTTTATCATTTGCCCTTTGGATGGACTTTGAAATTTCTTTGATTGAATGAAGTGAGTTTGAAGCTAACTCGTTCTTCAAGTCTTCTACAATTTGCTGCTGATTAAAGATAATTTCTTGTCTGATTTCATTGACGAGCTCTTTTTTATACTCATTGATTAACACTTGAAAATCTTCTACTGATGTTGGTGTAGTTTCATTCGTTTCTATCTTTGCTGGAGGAAGTGAGGTTTCGAACGATTCGGAAGGGGGTTCCGAAACTTCGGAAAAATGTTTTTGTAGTAAGGTACGAATCATTTCTTTACTAACATTCTGCTCTCGCATTTCTTTAATTTTCAATAATAGATTGATTTCGTGCTCTGTAAAAAATCTAGCGCCCTGCTTAGTTCTTGGGATGATAAGCAATCCGTTCAGGTCTTTTTCCCATTGTCGGATGGTCCCAGTCGGGATGTTCACTTTTTTTGAAACTTCCTTAATTGAATAAGCCTTAAGTACTTTATTATTTTGCATACTCTCAATCCCTTCAAAGGTTTTAAAATCTATATTCTTTGCAAGGGGTTCCGTTTTCCTGCTATATGACAAAACCTATCAAAAGAAGAAAAGAATCAGCAAATTATTCACGATTTGATTGGAATCGATTATGCTTAGGTGGAATTTTCAGAAAATATTTCTCGGGAAAGCGCAGGACCTGACATATCCCGCGCTGTGTATGTCATTTTTTGAATTTTTTATGGGAGAGATAAGAGTAAGATGTCAGATTGTGACGACATGTGTTCAGAGATGGAATCAAAATTTTGGATTATAACATACGACACGATTTCGCCCTCCTTTTTTCGCTTCGTATAATGCAAGATCTGCTTTCTCTATCAGTTCTTCTTTGGAGCGAAAAGATATATTTCCCTGAGTAGCTAACCCCAGGCTTATTGTTATAACTTTATTTTCTGAACTAGGATTAGAAATCTTTAAAGATTCGACCACAGTGCGAATCTTTTCTGCTATTTTATGTGATTCTTCATTATTCATACCGATAAGAATGGCAGCAAACTCTTCCCCTCCATACCTAGCAATAAGATGAGGGGACCTAACAATTTCTTTGACGTATGAAGCAATCGTTTTGAGACATATATCACCAGCTTGATGGCCATATGTATCGTTGTACAGCTTGAAATCATCAATATCAAATAGAATCAGTGATAGAAAGGAGTGATTGTGAATCGACAGATCCCATTCTATATTTAGTCTTTCATCGAAATAACGCCGATTTGCAACACCTGTGAGACCGTCATTATTTGATAAATAGAGAAGGGATTGTTCTAATTTTTTTCGTTCAGTAATATCACGACAAACTAGTACCAAACTGGTAACTGTATTATTTTCAATAATTGGGGTTCCGCTAATATCTACATCACTCCACGAACCATTTGGAGTACGCCAACGAAATTCTATTCTGAAAGTTTTTTTCTCCTCTACACTACTTCTAAACAAAGACATTACGCTCGATCTATCCTCTGGATGAATGAAATTTCCATAAAACTCTGCAGTATATTTTTTCGGCTCAATTCCATAGTTCCGAATTGAAGGGGAAACATAGGTAGTATTTCCTTCCTTATCAAGAATTGAGACAACATCCGAAATATTATCCGTGATAGCACGGAATTTATCATCGTTTTCTTTGGTTTTTCTTAGTAAATAAAGAGTTTTGCTTAGGTAATCATGCAAATGGAATATGCAAAAAGCGCTAATACATGAAATGAGTAAAAATGAAAAAACCAATCGATAGGTTTCTCCTTCTAGTAGGATGACTCCCACTACAGTTATAGAGAAAAAACAGTAAATGTTCATGTAGATCCATTTATGACGCGTTTTAAGATATGTAGAAATCATTCCACAAACAAGTGACATGTTAAAAGCATTAATCACTCCTAACATTGTGGAAAAGGACGGTTCATCAAATAGAAAGTAGCGACTGCAAGCGATAACCGCACCTGTTATTAGCGCGGATGGAATTCCCCCAAATAAAGCACTAATCATAATCGGAAAATGTCGAAGATCAATTAGCACATTATCAACGGTTATTCCATAATGCATGATAATTGAACCAATAATGCCATCGACCACAGCAAATATCATTCTTTCTGGTAAAGGGGCATTTGGTTTAATAGCATTAAAATTTTTGAATCTAATTCGATTTCGCATTAAGAAATAGATAAGAAAACTTGTGGAAACAAATATTGCAAGATTTGGGATTAAATCTTCAATAATATTAAGGATCATCGAATCACTACTCCAGGAAATCTGATGAAGGAAGGTGAATTAAATTCTCAATTATTGTAAATAACGGAAATATTATCTGCATTTTTTGGAATTTGAATGCATTTTGTTTTTTTTCTGACAAAAGAAAAAGTATCATATAGATATAAGATAATATGTCACAAAATGGAGTGTTGATATGAAAGCTTTAGTTCATGCAGAAATTAATGGATTTGAAGGACTCGCTTATCGAGAAATTAATGAGGAGCAACCGAAGGCTGGTGAAGTCAGAGTAGCTTTAAAAGGAGCAGGCCTTAATCACCGTGACTTATTTACATTGACTCGCCATAAAAATACAGATCCTCCACTTATTATCGGATCCGATGGAGCAGGAATTGTCGACGCAATTGGAGAAGGTGTCACAAATGTGCAAGTGGGAGATAGTGTAATCATAAATCCTGGTCTTGGTTGGAAGGAAAATAGTGATGCACCCCCAGCGGACTTTGAGATAGTAGGTCTTCCTTTCCACGGTACTTTCGCTGAAAAAATTGTTATTCCAGCTGAAAATGCTGTACATAAACCTGAATTTTTATCTTGGGAGGAGGCAAGTGTCTTATCACTAGCTGCTCTGACTGGATACCGCGCGCTTTTTACGAGAGGAAAACTACAAGCGGGAATGAAAGTATTAATTCCGGGAATCGGGAGTGGAGTCGCAACTTTTCTATTGCAATTTGCAAAAGCTGCCGGAGCAACAGTTTATGTTACTTCGCGTTCTAAGGAGAAGTGCATGAAAGCCCTTGAACTAGGAGCTGATAAAGCTTTTGATAGTAATGTCGATTGGACAGCTGAGCTCGTGGGAGAAAAGATGGATCTTATTATTGAATCTGTAGGTGCAGCTACTTTTAATAAATCATTAGACCAGCTTCGACCAGGAGGAACGATCGTTACCTTCGGTGCATCAGCAGGAGATGTAGTAGAATTTGATTTACGTAGATTCTTCTATGGGCAATTTAATCTGCTTGGTTCCACCATGGGAAGTGGGGAAGAATATCTAGAGATGCTTCAATTTATTGAGAAACATGAAATCAAGCCTATCATTGATCGAACCTATCACCTTAGCGAATTTAAAGAAGCCTTTGAAAGAATGGAAAAAGCAGAGCAACTTGGAAAAATAGGATTTTCGATAGTATAAGATAAGAGGAGATACTTCCTCTTGTTTTTTTAATAGACATTAACAGAAAATTCAATTTAATGATGTTTTTAAAACTGCATATGAAAGGAATTTATGAATATGGTCATCTCTTTAAAAAATGTTGCATTAAAGCGAAATGGCTCTACGATACTAGATGATATAAATTGGCAAGTTGAACGAGGTGAACATTGGGTACTTTTTGGGTTAAACGGGGCAGGGAAAACGGCGTTGTTAAATCTTTTGAATGGCTACCATTATCCAACGAATGGAGAAGTATACGTTTTAGGTAAGCAGTTTGGGAAAGTCGATATTCGAGAATATATTCGTAGAAAAATAGGACTCGTTTCTTCCTCATTACAGGAACGATTTTACAGAGAAGATAGTGCCTATGAGATTGTCTTAAGTGGAGCTTTTACGTCGATTGGACTTTATGAAACTCCAAATGATGAAATGCGTAAAAAGGCAATATCCTTGTTGAAAGAGCTTGGTAGTCTTGAATACGCTGATCGAGACTACGAAACGTTGTCTCAAGGAGAGCGTCAAAGGATTTTAATTGCTCGTGCTTTAATGAATGATCCTGAAATTCTCATTCTTGATGAACCGACGAATGGACTTGATTTTATCGCAAGAGAACATTTATTAGAGGTTATTGAAAAAATTGCTCTGCAGCCAAATGGTCCAACCCTTATCTATGTCACTCATCATGTTGAAGAAATATTACCAGCCTTTACGAAGACTCTTTTATTAAAAAAGGGAGAAGTATTCTCTCAAGGTAACACCTATCAAATCCTTTCAGAAAATGTATTATCGGAGTTTCTTGGAATAGAGGTTGAGGTGATATGGAGAAATAAGAGGCCGTTGTTAACGAAAAAGGAAAAGAGTATGTCTTAGGAAGCATAGCATTTACAGGCTTCCCTTTGTCATATAGTGTTTGTAAGTTATTGAATTGTCTTTTATTCAGGAACTTCTCACGATAATTGCGGAAATCACACAATAAGGCAATCACCAAGAAATCAAAAAGAAAAAGCTGTGATCAAAAAGTTGATTTTTAACAACCTTTTGACACAGCTTTCTCTTAGCCTCTACTTTTTCTTAAAATAATCAAATATAGAAGGATAGAAACGAATACTGATACGGCAGAGATAAGGTAGATGCTGCTGTATCCAAAGAAGAATGCGATTTGCCCAAAACAGATCGCACCAATTCCGACACCTAAATCAAAGAAAGAGAAAAAGGTTGCATTTGCCATTCCTCTTCTATGGACAGGTGCATCCTTCACCGACCATGCCTGCAATGCTGGCTGAACAGTACCAAAGCCTAATCCATACATAATTCCAGCTAAGAAGAGGATAGGACTATTTGGCAACCACCACAAAAGAAGCATGGCAATTATTACCATTGCCGTCCCTGGAATAAATACGGCTTGATGCCCTTTTTTATCGTAGAGCTTTCCAGCAAATGTTCGGGATAAGAGTAAAGCTAGAGCATAAAAAAGGAAATACCATTCAATTCCGCTTACATCATTCTGAGTAGCATAAATAGGTAAGAATGAAGCAATTCCCCCAAAAGTCACCGTGATAAAAAAGAGTAATAGAGAAGGTGGAATCGCTGTTTTTTCAAATAGATCCCACTTTTTTTGCGGGATATTCACCGGTTCAACCTTCTTATAATGAATCAGTGATGAAAAAATAAGTGCAACTAAACCAAGAACTGCACAAATTAGAAAGATCTGTGTGAAGGATATTTTTCCAGCCAAGGCAAGTCCGAGTGTTGGTCCAATGGCAAGTGCAATATTCCCTGATAGTCCATAGTAGCCCATTCCTTCCCCGCGTTTATGGACTGGAATTAAATCAGTAGCAATGGTTCCAGAAGCTGTTGTTGAATAGCCCCAACCAACCCCTTGCACCATTCTCATAATAAAAAGGAAAACTAAACTATGAATAAGACCGTAGGAACCAACGGAGAGTACAAATATGCTGAGACCGATAGCGTATACAAACCGTCTTCCTCGTGTTTCAAGTGCTTTTCCTGCAAAGGGTCTAACGAGAAGCGCAGAAAATGTAAAAATTCCAACGACAATACCAATTAATTGATCGTTTCCACCTAACTCTTCAACAAATAGAGGGAGCGTCGGCAAAGTCATTTGGAATCCGAGAAAGATAAAAAAGTTAGATAGTACAATTAATGTAAAATCTTTTGTCCAAATCTTATCAGATTGAAATTGACCTTGCGGCGAATCCTTCGCCATAGATTGACTCATAATGACTCCTTTCAAAATATAACCGATAAAATATTTAGTAACACTAAGTATTATATTACCTGGAAATTTTAAAATATCCATCTATTTGTGCTTTAAAAATTCGAGTCTTTCCCAAAAGCACAAATGTACTTAACAGAGAGAAAAAACTCTTGATTCTTTTACTATTTAGAGTGATAATAAATACTAAATTTTAGGAAGTGTGAATAAAAAATAAACGAGGGATGTCTGTCATGAAGGTAGTCAAGTTTGGAGGCTCTTCATTAGCCACAGCGGCGCAATTTGAAAAGGTGTTAAATATCGTCGTTTCCGATCCAGCGCGCAAATTTGTTGTTGTTTCTGCGCCGGGGAAAAGATTCGTGCAAGATATCAAAGTAACGGATCTATTAATCGAATGTGCTGAAAAGACAATAAACGGTGAAAATAACCATGAGCTTATTGAAGCCGTGCTCGAAAGATATCGGAATATTGCCGATGAACTTAAGCTACCTATCGAATTCATTCAGGAACTACACAAAGATCTTTTAGAGCTTTTAAATAGAGATATTACAAATAAAAATCGCTTTTTAGATGCAGTAAAAGCAAGTGGAGAAGATATGAATGCTAAGCTAGTAGCAAAGTTTTTTCAAAGCAGAGGAATTGACGCATCATATTTTAGTCCAAAAGATGCTGGCCTTCTCGTCAGTGACGAATCAGGAAATGCACAAGTACTGCCTGAATCCTATGAGCGTTTGTACACTTTAAGAAAAATACCAGGTATCATCATTTTTCCTGGCTTTTTTGGTTATACGAAAAATGGAGAAGTGGCAACCTTCTCAAGAAGTGGTTCGGATATTACTGGGGCGATTTTAGCAAATGGACTTAAAGCGGACTTATATGAAAACTTTACTGATGTCGATGCGGTATATTCGGTTAATCCAATGATTGTTCATCATCCAGTTGAAATACGAGAGTTAACCTATCGGGAGATGCGGGAGTTAAGCTATGCCGGCTTTTCTGTTTTTCATGATGAGGCCCTAATTCCAGCGTTTCGTGCTGGAATTACTGTCAATGTAAAGAATACCAACAATCCAACAGCACCAGGTACAAAAATTGTCCATAAAAGAGATAATACAAATGGGCCTGTTGTGGGAATTGCTAGTGACAAAGGTTTTTGTAGTATTTATGTGAGTAAGTACTTAATGAATAGAGAAGTGGGCTTTGGTCGAAAGTTATTGGCGATTTTAGAGGAATATGGAATTTCCTATGAACATACACCATCAGGGATTGACGACATTAGTGTCATCTTGAGGCAAAATCAAATGGATCAATACACAGAGCAGGACATTTTGGAACGAATCAAAACAGAATTACTAGCAGATGAGGTGAAAATTGAGCATGACCTTGCACTTATTATGCTAGTTGGTGAAGAAATGAAACAAAATGTTGGCACGGCTGCTCGAGCTACAAAAGCACTGGCAAATGCAGGAGTCAATATTGAAATGATTAATCAAGGATCCTCAGAGGTAAGCATGATGTTTGGGGTTAAGCAAGCAAGTGAAAGAAAAGCTGTCAAAGCGATTTATGAAGAATTTTTTGCGGTGGTTCCAGTTTAGTTTAGTGGAAGGGCGAAGAAAGACAACACGTGGATTTGTTCGTGTTGTCTTTTCGTTTTTAGCGGCATATCAACGGTGCCAAGCTTTAAGGTAAAATACGGCCATAGACTATGTAACGTTACAACAATTTAGCTAGAAACACTTCTTTCAATTGCGCTGTCCCAGTCAGGAAAATAGTGAAGCGCGCTTCGCATAAGGTGTGGGTTCATTTTTTTGATATGCTTCTTACTCAAGTTTGCCCCACTAGAATTTAAGCGTTTAATTTCTTCAAGTACCTCAGCAGAACTCATTGTAACATCCATTCTTCCATGCCCTCCTTTCCTATCAAATCATCTATAGAATCACCTTCTGAATAAAATTTATACATATTTCTGTATTTTTAGTTAAAGGAGTTCCGATAAAATGATCCATTTTTATCGTTTTTTTGCTGTTATATGTAAGAAATCTGCTTATAATTGAGATAGATATGTTTAAAAATGTTCGTATTCTTAATTCTATTTACATAAAGGGAAGGAACAAGACCATTGACGGAAAAATTATATTATCAAGATGTATGCCAAAAAGAATTTACAGCAAGAGGACTCTATCAAAAGCAAGATGAAGCAGGAAATTGGTTTGTAGTTTTATCGGAGACAACTTTTTATCCAACAGGAGGTGGACAGCCTCATGATACTGGTACACTGAATGGTGAACTAGTAACGAACGTAGAAGAAGCGGACGGTGAAATTCGTCATTATGTAGAAAAGAAGCTTGATCAAATCGAAGAAATTAAAGGAATCATTGATTGGGATAGAAGGTTTGAACACATGCAACAGCATACTGGTCAGCATATTTTGACTGCAGCTTTTGTTGAGCTTTTTGGGTTTGAGACAGTTAGTTTTCATCTCGGTCAAGATACAGCTACGATTGATATTACTACGAATGCTTTAACAGAAGACATATTGCAGAAAGTAGAGCAACGAGCAAACGAAATTATCCTTGAAAATCGTCCGATTGAAACGAAATGGGTCACAAAGGAAGAGGCCCTTCAATACAACTTACGAAAGAAACTATCGGTAACGGAGAATATTCGTTTGGTGATAATTCCTGACTATGACTACAACGGTTGTGGAGGGACGCATCCAACTACAACTGGGCAAGTTAGTGTCTTGAAAATATTAGATTGGGAAAAACAAAAGGATAAAACCCGTGTTCAATTTATTTGTGGAAATAGAGTGTTAAAGCATCTGCATTTCAAACATACCACAACTACTGAATTAAGCAGATTGTTAAGTGTTCCTGAAGGGGAATTACCGACTGCCACACATAAGCTACTTGAAGCGAACAAAGTTTTAGGAAAAACGATTGACGGGCTCCGAGAGGAACTTCTACAGTATGAGGCTAATGAATTAATCGCTGCTGCAAGT
Source organism: Bacillus yapensis (assembly GCF_005280205.1). Classification (GTDB taxonomy): domain Bacteria; phylum Bacillota; class Bacilli; order Bacillales; family Cytobacillaceae; genus Robertmurraya; species Robertmurraya yapensis. The sequence continues at coordinate 76,044 of NZ_SUND01000020.1, forward strand.
GTCTTGGATGGAGAAAAGATGGTTACAAAAATATTTCAAAATCGGACGATTCAAGAGCTACAAAAGCTTGCTAGATTATTGACAAATCAAGTAGAAAAAATAAATGTCTTCTTTATTACAGAGAACGGTGAGCAGTTGCAATTCGTCTGCCTTCGAGATAAGGAAGCTAGCATTAATATGAAAGTGGTAGTTCAGCAAATCTTACCTCTCGTCGAAGGTAAAGGTGGAGGCAATGAAACAGCAGCACAAGGCGGAGGAAAAGCGATAATTTCTGGCGAAGAGCTCTTAAAACAAATCAAGAATTTTGTCGGTGAATGACTATTTAGGGCTTGAGTGTAACACTCAAGCTCGTTCTATTATGGCCAATTTGGACATAATAGAGTTGGGATATTCGAAGAAGAGATAGGAAGAAAATTTGACATTCCTAATTCCTTTTAATAAAATTATCTTGAATTCAAGATAAAATCCAGGGGGTTCTTACGTTGAAATATATTTTTAAAGAAGGTTCAAAAGAAAAACCAACATTGCTGTTATTACATGGTACTGGAGGAAATGAACAAGACTTATTAAGCCTAGGAAATATGATCGATCCGGAAAGCTCAATCTTAAGTGTCAGAGGGAATGTCTTAGAAAATGGGATGCCTCGTTTCTTCCGTCGCTTAGCAGAAGGAATATTTGATGAAGAGGATTTGATCTTCCGTACAAAGGAACTATATGATTTCTTAGATGAAGCAGCCAAAGAACACGGATTTGATCGTAATAATGTGATCGCGATTGGTTATTCGAACGGGGCGAACATCGCTGGTAGCCTCTTATTCCACTATGAAAATGCCTTGCGAGGTGCGATTCTCCATCATCCAATGGTGCCAAGAAGAGGAGTGGAATTGCCAAATCTTCAAGGTACGCCAGTTTTTATCGGTGCTGGTGAGAATGATCCGATTTGCCCATCACAAGAATCGATTGAATTGCAGACTCTATTAGCAAATGCCGGAGCAGATACAGACATTCATTGGGAGCGATTTGGTCATCAATTAACAATGTCTGAGGTAGAAGCAGCTAAGGAATGGTATAAGAAGCATTTTTGATTACGTAAGGGGTAGCAGTTAAATAACGATTGCTCCCCTTATTTTTATTATTTCTCATTCGAACATTTTGCACTTTATGAATGAGAATTAATTATTACTTCAAAAAGGTTATTAAATGGGATATAATGTATGAGACATATACATAGCGGAAACCACAAGGGGAGCTTATAGCTGAGAGTGAACGTTTTGTTCTGACCCTTTGAACCTGTTAGTTAATGCTAGCGCAGGGATGTGGAAGACGGTTCAATAGTATCCGTCTTTAGACATGTTCTCCCTTGAGGTCTTTCGTATCTAATAAAAGGGGAGATTTTTTTATGAAAAAATTAGGTTTACTTGCGATGATTGAGGCTGCCTTTTTTGCAGCATTTGCATTGATTTTAGACCTTCTACCAGCCATTCAATTAGGTCCATGGATTTCCATTTCATTCGCAATGGTACCCATCTTTATTTTGGCTTTTCGCTGGGGCTTTACGGTAAGTATCTTATCTGGCTTTATTTGGGGATTACTTCAGGTTGCAATAGGAGATATTTATTTCTTAACACCGATTCAATTTGCCATTGAATATTTCATTGCTTTTGCTTTTATTGGATTTGCGGGTCTTTTCTATAAACCAATTCAATCTCATCTGCAAAATGGGGAAAAGAAAAAAGCATTGCAATGGGCTGTTGTAGCCATCTTTGTTGGAAGTGTGGCTCGTTATTTTTGGCATTTTATTGCGGGAGTTATTTTCTGGGGTGAAAATGCTCCAGAGGGAATGTCGCCAGTCATCTATTCATTAATTGTGAATGGTGGAACAATGCTAGGGGCTACGATCCTATGCTCAGTAGTCATTCTGCTGTTGTTATCAAATGCACCGAGATTGATTCAGCGTAAAGGAACTGGCACTATTTCAGCAAAAAAAGCCTAATCAATTGACTAAAATAAAAATCTGATCTATATTATTCCTATAAATTTAATATGAATTATTTTTCTTATCCAGAGAGGTGGAGGGATTTGGCCCTAAGAAACCTCGGCAACAGACTCATTTTATGAGAACTGTGCCAATTCCATCAAGCAGATTGCTTGAAAGATAAGACGAGCGGCTAAATTATAAACCTCTTCTTATTGTTTGGATAAATGATAAGAAGAGGTTTTTTGTTTAGTTAAGGAGGTAAATAAATGAACGACGCAATGAAAAGAGATGAACTTATTGATAGATTACTTCAGCATGGTGTATTTAAAATTAAAAACCAACAATTGTTCGAGCTTTCACTTCAAGATTTAGAGAATGAGCTAAATAAAATTACTCAGCAAAACGAGTAGGAAATTGTAAAATCCCTCGCACATTACGAGGATGATAATTAATATCCTCAGAAGAATAGATGAACACAACTACTTGCCCTCCAAATGCCCGAGCACGTATCAATATAGGGAGGTTATATTCATTTTTAAATGCGAAATCTGGACCGTACCAGCTCACGGTTGCATCTCGACCTGGAGGTACATAGGGTACGCGTTTGCTATGAGAGTAGCGCTCGGTAATCGTAACACCAGACCGATCTACAGCATTAAATAGGGTGGAGGAAACCTGACATATTCCTCCGCCGATTCCTTCTATTGTCTCGCCTCTAACGATTTCCGGTGCCTTTTGATACCCTTTCGCTACAGTACGTTGGCCAACCACTTTGTTAAATGAAAAAATCTCTCCAGGGAAGACGACGTAATTATTAATCGCCTGAACCGCCAAAGCAATATTATGAGAGCGAAATTTATTATAGGAATTATAGTATGTAATGTATTGTCCAATCCGTTTTGTGCGAATATTTGACAATAGCTCACTGTCTACCTTTGGATATTGATATATTTTTGGTACCTCGAATGTACCGGGTCCATTTTTATAATAGAATTCATACAACTTTTCCATAAATGCGTGTTCATTCAGTCGATGGCCAATTTTTTCAGGAATAATGCTACCGGCATCACTAATGGAAGCATTCTCTGGAGGTTTTTTAATTTGTTCATTAATTTGTTGGGATAATGTTTCGGACTTTATAGGATCCAAAAGCTCTAATCCTGGTAATTGTAAGGCTATATCTTCGCGATTGATTTCTGCGATCGTTTCATCATTTTCTACAATGGTCAGAGTATTAGCTGGATTGATGAATAAAAACACACCAAAAATCCACGAAAAATCCATGATGTACCTCCAAGTTAGTTCATTTTCTCCATGGGTGTTAGTTATATCAATGTATTGTCGCTAACATCATTCTACTAGTATTAGTGTCCGAGATTATCCTTCGTTTATTCCACAAATTAATATTCCCTATATAGTCACGAAAATCCTACAAATCAGAACTTCGTGTAAATTCAGGTAAGTGAAAGCGTTAAATATTGTAAAATAAATCCTTCGAAATTTCGTCACATTTATATACAGCTAACTCGTGTTACTATAGTAAGTGCAATCAGGTACTTAAAAACAAATATTCTTATAATCCAATTTCGAATTGTCATTACATATATGAGATTGTGATTAATTGAACAAGAAAGGAGCAACCTTTTATGAAAATAAAATGGACTTTTTTAATGATAATTTTCACTATTGTCACTGTGTTAACAGGATGCGAACCTTTAATGGTCTTAGATCCAAAAGGTCCTCAAGCTGAAAGGCAAGCCGGAGACATCCTATTATCAATCGGGATTATGTCCGGTATCGTTATCATAGTGTTTGCGATATTAATCTATGTTTTGATTAAATACCGTGCTTCAAACTTACCGGAAGATTATGAGCCTCCGCATATGGAAGGGAACTTCTGGGTTGAATTAATTTGTGTAGGAGTTCCAATTATTATTGTGGCTTTCTTCTCTTTTGTTTCTGTTAAAAGTAATTATATTGTTGAATCAGCTCCAGTAGGGTATGAAGAACAAGAGCCTTTAGTTATTTATGCTTCATCTTCCAACTGGAAATGGCATTTTAGCTATCCAGAACAGGACATCGAAACAGTTAATTACTTATATATTCCAACAGATAGACCAATTGAATTCAAACTCTATTCTTATGGTCCTATTACAAGTTTCTGGATTCCACAGCTTGGTGGTCAGAAATATGCCATGGCAGACATGGTAACGACATTACATTTAGCAGCTGACGAGATCGGTGAATATATGGGACGTAATGCGAACTTCAGTGGGAAGGGATTCGCTGAAAATTCTTTCAACGTGACAGCAATGACTGCAGATGATTTTGATGATTGGGTAGAAGAGGTTAAGGAGACTGCTGCTCCTCTCACAGAGAAAAAGTTTGATGAAATTCTTGAACCTGGTCACCTTGGTCAAATGACGTTCACTGGGACTCATTTAGAATTTTCACCAGCACCTGAACATGATCATGGTACATCTGAAACTGAAGAAACTGATGAATCTCACGAGGAACATTCTCATTCAGAGGCAAACCATTCTGAACATGAGGGTCATTAATAAGTAAATCGAAAAGTAATTTTTCTCGAAAGGAGAAACAAACGGATGGAATTTTTTGAACGTTTTGCAATACCACATCCAAGTCCAGCAATTTATGCTTCAATGGTTGTAATTGCACTTACAGTGATCGCTATTATTGCTGGGTTAACCTATTTTAAAAAGTGGGGCTACTTATGGCGTGAATGGTTAACAACTGTAGACCATAAGAGACTTGGTTTAATGTATATAATATCAGCTATTCTTATGCTGTTCCGTGGTGGCGTCGATGCCATTATGATGCGTGCTCAGCTCGCAACACCTGACAGTAAATTGCTGGATGCCCAGCATTACAATGAAATTTTTACGACACACGGGGTCGTAATGATTATGTTCATGGCGATGCCATTCATTTTTGGATTTATGAATTACATTGTCCCATTACAAATTGGAGCTCGTGATGTTGCATTTCCTCGTTTAAATGCGATCAGCTTCTGGTTGTTCTTTATGGGGGCTATGTTATTTAATATCTCTTTTGTTATCGGTGGTTCGCCTGATGCAGGATGGACATCCTATTTCCCGCTTGCAGGTACTGAATTTAGTGAGTCAGTGGGGACGAACTATTATATGATCGCGCTACAAATATCTGGATTAGGTTCATTGATGACAGGTATTAATATGATTACGACGATTTTAAAAATGAGAGCACCTGGCATGACGTTAATGAAAATGCCAATGTTCACATGGTCGACTCTTGTGGCTAACTTAATCATTGTCACTGTTTTCCCAGTTTTAACAGTTGCTTTAGCAATGGGAACAATGGACCGTCTATTTGCAACAAACTTTTTCACAAGTAGCAATGGTGGTATGGATATGCTTTGGGCAAACCTTTTCTGGGTTTGGGGACATCCTGAAGTATATATCTTAATTTTACCGGCCTTCGGTCTCTATAGTGAAATCATTTCAACATTCTCAAGTAAAAATCTATATGGCTATACATCAATGGTTGCTTCAATGGTCATTATCTCAGTTCTATCTTGTCTCGTTTGGGCTCACCATTTCTTTACGATGGGTCAAGGAGCTGCATCGAATAGCTTCTTCTCCATTACAACAATGGCTATTGCGGTTCCAACAGGGGTTAAGATTTTCAACTGGTTGTTTACGATGTGGAAGGGGAAAATTCGTTTTACCGTTCCGATGCTGTATTCAATTGGCTTTATCCCGCTCTTCACAATTGGTGGAGTTACAGGGGTAATGCTTGCTATGTCAGCAGCAGATTATCAATATCATAATACGATGTTCTTAGTGGCTCACTTCCACAATACAATTATTCCGGGTGTTGTGTTCGCGATGCTTGCTGGTCTTACGTATTATTGGCCAAAAATGTTTGGATTTATGTTAAACGAAAGAATTGGAAAATGGACGTTCTGGGCACTATCAATTGGTTTCGTTTTAGCATTCTTCCCAATGTATATCACTGGTTTAGATGGTCAGGCTCGCCGTATGTACACATATTCTGAGTCAACAGGATTTGGACCATTGAATATGCTATCATTCATTGGTGCAGGTATTATGGCTATTGGCTTTGTGCTGATCGTCTATAACATTTACTATAGCATTCGTTATGCTCCAAGAAATATTGGAAGCGACCCATGGGATGCACGTACTTTGGAATGGGCAACACATACTCCAGTTCCAGAATATAACTTTGCTATTACACCTGCGGTGAATTCAGTTGAACCGTTCTGGGATGCAAAGAAAAAGAAACATGTATTATTCCCAGAGCCACTGAAGAAAATTCATATGCCGAATAATAGTGGAATGCCATTTATCTTGTCTGCTATATTCTTTGTTTGGGGATTTTCGTTCGTATTCGCCATTTGGCCTTTGGTTATAATTGCAACATTAGGAATATTCGCTTGCCTAGCGAGTCGTTCATTTGAAAACGACCATGGGCGTTATATTTCATTAGAAGAAGTAGAGGAAACGGAAGAAAAATTAGGGGGTGCAAAAAAATGAATCTAGAACACTCTCAACCTCTTGAATATAGTACGAAACAAAACGATTTAAATATTTTTGGTTTCTGGGTATTCCTCGGTGCAGAAATCATGCTTTTTGCAACACTATTTACTTCTTATTTTGTATTAGAAAACAGAACCGGAAGTGGCCCAGCAGGAGCAGAGATCTTTGAAATAACTCCTGTCTTAATTGAAACGCTGTTACTTTTAACAAGTAGCTTTGTGATCGGTTTAGGGATTCACGCGATGCGTCTTGGTAAAACAAAAGCGATGATTACATTTTTTGCCATCACGTTATTATTGGGCTTGGGCTTCTTAGGTTTTGAGATCTTCGAATTTGTACATTATGTTCATATTGGTGCAGGTCTACAAACAAGCGCATTTACTGCGAGTCTTTTAACGACATTAGGAACGCACGGAGCTCACGTAACATTCGGGTTGTTCTGGGGAACTGCTATTATTCTTCAAGTGAAAAAACGTGGTTTAACACCAGAAACAGCAAATAAATCATTTATTTTCTCACTTTATTGGCATTTCTTAGATGTAGTGTGGATCTTTATTTTCAGCTTCATCTACTTGAAAGGAATGATGTAATATGAAAGAATTATTCCCGGCAAAACAAGTAATGGGCTTTGTGTTTTCTTTGATACTCACAGCAATTGCTTTACTTGTATATTTCTTAGACTTGTCCTTCACAGCGGGACTTACCATTTTAGTCGTAACAGCCTTTGTTCAAGCATTGCTTCAATTAGTGGTGTTTATGCACGCTGGTGAAACGAAAGACAAATGGGCTATTTATGGTAATGTCTACTTTATGATATTAATCGCCATGATTACGATATTTGGTACGCTATTCCTGTTTGTGTGGGATATGTAATTTGTATATGAAAGGAGCTCAGGTTATTGAGCTCCTTTTTTTGTATTCATCGATTTCAGTTGAATTCCTTTATGAGTATTATCAATCATTTCTTCCGTTGCAACAAAGAATACCCCTATAAGAAAAATGAAAACAGCCCCAACTATCATACCTAAACCAATAGGTGTCAATATTCCGAAACCGCTTCCAATAAAGCCGAATAAGAACATAACCGAACCAGATATTAATAAGGTTAAACCGATATACTTAACAAGATTTAATACTTTTTCTCTTGATGTCACAATATTCAACCTCCCTTTATTTAAATTATTCAATTTGTTCACAAAAATGTCAAACTTTTTTTGAAAAAGTTTATTGACATCGATGAAATTCAATTAACTGATCAATGTCAAATTGAATTCCCTTGACTACCGAAGTAGTTTTCGATGTATTTCTTGTAAAGTCTTAAGCAAAATAAATAAAGCACCTTAAATGAGTGCCTACAGTCTTTTTTCTTTTAAAATAGAGTTATGATAGACGATATAGGTTGATTTCCACTCCGTGTGGCGCTTTCCGCGGGCGGGGCCGAGCTGGAAGGCGCTAGCGACAGTAAGTCTCGACTTTCCCGCTTTTCCCGCAGGAGTCGCCACCCTCCATTCCAATCAACTTCTAATAAGATAAAAAATTTTCGAGTTGACGTAACATGATGACGAGAAACCAATCAAATGACCGTGCACAATTAGAAATACTGACGATAGATCAACTAGTTCCTGAAGAGCATTTAGTGCGCAAGCCAAGCTAGTGGCAGCTATTGATTTTTCGTTCATCTATCCCTTGGTTGAAAACTTATATTCAGGGGTTGGTCGTCCAAGTATCGCTCCAGTAGTTCATATTTAAGACAATATAAATCCAATCTATTGATTTTTGCAGAATGCCCGTTTCTTTCGAAGTGCACTGAATGTAAAAACCATCAAAAGCTTATACAACGTCATATTTAGGAAGCTTACATAGAAGAAGCAGAACATTTACGTCACAATGAAGAAATCAAACAGATATACGCGAAACGCAAGGAGAAGATTGAACATGTTTTTGCGGATGCGAAGGAAAATCATGGAATGAGATGGACAACCTTACGAAGTCTTAAAAAATTGTCTATGCAGGCGATACTTACGTTTGCTGCCATGTACTTAAAGAAAATGGCAACTTGGACTTTGGAACCCGCTTAAGAGGAGCCAAGCTAGTTGATTGGAGTGGAGGGTGCTTGACTCCTGGGGGATTTGCAGGACAGGTGAGATCCCACAGGAGCGACAGCTCCGAGGAAGCTCACCGCCTGCCCCCCGGAAAGCAAGTGCCCGGAGCGGAAATCAACGGATTTTTATAGCCAAACTATGCCAAAAATGACAAAAGCCACTGAGAGGTTGCCTCTCGATGGCTTTTGTCGACATTCTGAAGCACCCCAAATGGAGTGCTTAGTGTATTGTTGTAGCTTATTTCGCAAATACGTGATTTCCAATTGTAATGGTTACTTTTTTCGAGCGTAACCATGTGTTGGTTGTTTTCTTTGGATTATAGAAGTAAAGGGAACCACTACCTTGTCCACGAAATGCTAATGCTTCGTTTACAGCCTTCTTAGAAGTGCTACTTGCCGCTTTTTTAATCGATCCATTGCTAACAGGTGTAAATTGTCCAGATTGATAAATGACTCCATTAACAGTGTTCGGAAAAAGACTACTATCGACACGATTTAAAATTACAGTAGCAACGGCTACTTTTCCTGCGTAAGATTCGCCTTTTGCTTCAGCTTCCACAAGTCTTGCTAATAAATCTTTTTCCGAAGTTGTTATTGATGATGCTGGAATCGTGATTTTTTGTCCAATATTTAAATTACTATTTTTAGCATTGTTTGCTTTCATTAAAGAATTAACAGGTACCCCGTAGTTGACTCCAATTTTCCAATATGTTTCTCCTTTAGATACAGTATGGCTTGCAGCGAAAGTACTACCGACACCTGCAAACATGATTGTACTGAATGCTATGATTGAAATTAGTTTTTTCATTTCAATACCTCCTTGAAAGTTCTCATTTACAGTAACATGATATTTTAGGAGGGACATCCTCTATATATTTCCAACACTTCTAAACTATTGATACACCTGGGACATGTCTTCATAAGGTAAAGTTTGGTAATAGTATTTTAATATAATTGTTACTGCTTTTGATAAGTAAACTAAAAGACTCATAAACAATCATACATAACCGTATAAATAAGGTAAGTTATATTAATTGGATGTAGGAGGGCTGGGGAGAATGGACAATGAAGTTATTCAATATTTTGTAGTAAATAGTGATTTAAAAATGGAGCCCGGAAAAGTTGCTGCACAGGTCGCGCACGCTGCAACGATATCAACCATCAATATGGTGAGCGCGAATAATTGCCAGTTCCCTGATTACTTCGATTATTTTGTGGAATGGTATCAAGCAGGTATGAGTAAAATTGTATTGAAGGGGACTGAAACGGAATTGTATAAGTTAAAGGAAAATGGCTTCTATTCGATAAGAGATAGGAGTTTTAGCCATCTTCCTGACGGAGCATTGACAGTTGTTTCACTTCCTCCTATGCCTAGATTAATAGGTCAAAGATTTATTGGAGAATTTTCATTGTATTGATTTTAATGTTGACTGCTTTCGTAAAGATTGTTGTTAAAATCCTACAGCTGATTTTAACGTAGAAATAGCTATTTGGTGCATCGTTGTGATGTTTGCAAGCTCTTTTCTCATTAAGATAAAACTAGATATTATTATAGATACAGTTTAATTCATTGATTTTATGTTCTAAAAGGAACAAAGTTTGAGAAAAGAGCCTTAATATAATCTCTGCCAGTTCTAAAATCATGTTTCTTAAGAGACCTCATACGCCTAGTGAGGGAGGGATGCTAGTGGGTTCCATATTCAATCGATGGTCCTTTTACTTATCTTTTGTCTGTGTAGTAGCAATGATCTTGCTGTCTACAAATTCGATGAATGACCGTTTTGTGAAATGGTTTGGTATCCATCCTCTTGAACTTCTATTTTATTTCTGTCTAGTTGTATTTTTACTAGGAATAATCGGATTTTTGGGTGTAAGAGACTGGAAAGGGGCACTCAGGAGTATTTTTACCGTAGGCTTTACTCTAGTCATCACATCATTCCTTGCTTACATTATTTTTGTTGGTCATTTAGGCTAATCCAATATTAGTAGATAAAAGTATTATACAAATAGAGAAGTTGAATATTTCGATCACCCCAAAAGGTTAATGCGGCTGCATTAGCCTTTTTATTTTTGCAAAAACCTAAATTGAAAGTTTGTGCAATGCGTAACAAAGTTGTCACAAAATGTACAGACTTGAGAAAACCTTGTCAAATCAAGGTTTGTAACGGTCGAATTCCTGTGAAAATAGGCGAAAAACGGTCACTAGGGGAATTTCTCCTCGTGAGTAGGGAGATCCCCCTATACGAGAAATTCTTAAGTGATTTTAAAATGAAGGTAAGTTATTGGAGCACAAGGAGGAGCAAACATGGAATCAAAAAATGTGAACTCACTGGACAACGCGTTTGCGTCAAAATTTGCTAAGTCAATGTTCTTAGCTGTCTTAGGACTTATCATTCTAACCTTTATAGGCACAAGGATGTTCACGCATGTTGACTTAAACTTATACGGGTATATGGTTGGAACCATCGTCTTTTTAGGAGGATTTTTCTATCGCTTCATCGCTTGGGGAGAAAGACCACCTACAAAAATCATTATTAAGAAGGGAATAAAGTTACTTTTTCGAAAATCAACACCGAAAACGTCAGTTGAGCATTTAGCTACTTACCGTTTTATCTGGAACCGTGGTATTTACCGTTGGACGCAACACTTTTTAATCGGGTGGGGTTGTTTACTTTCTTGTATGGTCACATTCCCATTAGTATTCAGCTGGATGTACTTCACAATGACAGAGAATGGGTACTATACAATTGTTCTTTTTGGAATGAACATCATGACAGTTCCTGCAGAAGGATTGATTGCTCAGCTTTCCTATAATGCATTAAATATTTCAGCTTTAATGGTTATTACTGGGGTTTGCATGGCGCTCTATCGTCGCCTAAAAAATATGCAAGCAAGAGCCGACCAAAAGTTTATGTATGACTTTTTACCATTAATCATGTTAATTTTCATCAGCGTAACTGGATTAGCACTTACATTCAGTAATGTCTTTCTACATGGTTGGGGCCATTATGCAATGAGTCTTATCCATCAATATTCAGTTATCGTTACACTAATCTATTTACCGTTTGGAAAACTTGCACATATTCCGTTCCGACCGCTTAGTGTCTTTGCGAAAAACTATCGTGAACATTATGGAGAGCAATCGATGAAGGCTTGTAAAGTGTGTGGAACCGAGTTTGTTTCTACAGAACAATCTAACGACGTTATTCAAGTATTAGGCGTTAATGAAATTGAATTTAAAAAAGAACAGTTCCATTTAGCAGAGCTTTGTCTGCCATGTCGTAGAAAATATCGGATTGCACAATTTTCTGGATTCCCTACACATGAAGTAAAGGTTAAGGAGGCAAACCAGAATGCAAAGGGATAAATTTTTCAAAGAAATAGAGAATCTGCAGCATCCTAACGAAACACTTGTTAAAACGCATTGTAGTTACTGTGGGATGCAATGTGGAATGAACTTACGAGTTGATACGAGATCAAATAAAATTATCGGCGTAGAGCCTAGATATGATTGGCCAGTAAATGTAGGAAAAATGTGTCCGAAAGGCGTTACGGCTTATCAACAAACAAATCATGATGACCGTATTCTTAAGCCTTTAATTCGTGATGATAAATCATTAAAAGGAACAACAAAAGGATTCCGCGAGGCAAGTTGGGATGAAGCGTATGATTTAATTGCGACAAACTTTCAAAAGCTTCAACAGGCTTATGGGAAAGATTCTCTATCTGTATTCAGCGGTGTTTCCATGACGAACGAAAAGTGCTACTTAACTGGTAAGTTTGCCCGTGTCGCACTTGGAACTCGCTATATCGATTACAATGGACGTTTCTGTATGTCCAGTGCAGCCGGTGGGTTCTTACGCTCCTTTGGAGTCGACCGTGGTTCAACATTACCATGGACGGATTTACATGAGACCGATTGCTTGTTCATCGCTGGAAGTAATACAGCCGAATGTCATCCAACATCGATGTTTAGAGTATGGCATGTACAAGAAAGAGGGGGCTATCTTATTGTTGCAGACCCTCGTGAAACACCAATTGCAAGAAGAGCCGATGTGCATCTTGATTTAAGACCAGGAACTGATTTGGCATTAGCAAATGGAATTCTGAATCTATTAATCGAAAATGGTCATGTTGATGAAGAGTTTGTGAACAATCACACAAATGGTTTTGAAGAAACAAAAGAGCTTGTGAAGCAGTTTACACCAGAATATACAAGCGAAATCACTGGAGTTGCACCTGAAAAAATTATTCGAGCCGCCGAGATTTATGGTAAAGCACCGAATGCTGTTGTGATGTTTGCTCGTGGAATTGAGCAACAACATAAAGGAGTAGATAACGTATCTGCTTACACAAATATGGCGCTTATCACAGGGAAAATCGGGCGTCCGAAGTCAGGTGTTGCAACGTTTACAGGACAAGGGAACGGTCAAGGTGGACGTGAGCACGGTCAAAAATCAGACTTACTTCCTGGGTATCGTAAATTGACAAACCCACAGCATGTAAAGGAAGTATGTGAGTTTTGGGGAATTACAGAAGAAGAGATGCCACAGCCAGGGGTTTCGGCTTATGAAATGTTTGAATTAATGGATCAAAAAGTGATTCGAGGTCTTTACCTATTATGTTCGAACCCAGCAGTTTCTGCGCCTAACTCAAACTTTGTCAGAAAAGCTTTGAAAGACTTAGACTTTATGGTGTGTTCGGACTTCTATCTATCAGAATCAGCTGAATTTGCGGATGTGATTTTACCAGCCGTAACATGGTCTGAGGACGAAGGTACAGTAACGAATTTAGAGGGACGCATCATTAAGATTAACAAAGCACAGGAGCCACTTGGTGAATCGAAGCCAGATTGGCAAATTCAAGTGGAGCTTGCTGAACGGTTAGGAAGAGGGAAGTATTTTTCTCATTTAAAAACTGCAAAAGATGTCGCTGATGAATTCAGAGCAGCAACAAAAGGTGGATATGCAGACTACTCTGGAGCTACTTGGGACAAAATCGAGAAGCAAGATGGTGTTTTCTGGCCATGTAAGAGCGAGGATGATGAAGGGACACCACATATGTTCCTCGATAAGAAATTCTATCATCCAGATGGAAAAGCGAAAATCTGTGCGCTTCCTTATCGTCCACCAGCAGAAGAGCCAGATGAAGAGTACCCACTTCGTTTAACAACTGGTCGTGTTGTTTACCATTATTTATCTGGGAACCAAACAAGAAGAATTCAATTTTTACGAGATATGTGTCCTGAACCATATATTGAGATTCATCCAGAAACAGCGGCCAAGTACGATATTGAGCATGAAGAGCTTGTACGTTTATATACGCGAAGAGGCGAAGCGATGTTCAAAGTGAAAATTATCGAAGCGATTCGAAAAGATACGGTGTTCGTTCCGTACCACTTTGGTCATGATCAATCCATTAATCTACTTACAAATCCAGCACTTGACCCAATTTCTAGAATGCCAGAATTTAAGGCATGTGCTGCGCAAATCGAGAAATCAATAAAGAAGGTGCACTAAATGAAGAAGAGGCTCTATATAGAATTAGAAAACTGTATCGGCTGTCGCTCTTGCCTAGCTGCTTGTACGCAGTGTGGCGGTCACGAGGAGAGAAATCGCAACTATGTGTATGATGTGAATCCTCTTGTGAACCGACAAACGATGCCTCTCATGTGCCTTCACTGTGTTAATCCGGCATGTGCGAGAAGCTGTCCGGCGCAAGCGATTCAAATTCATGAGACAGGTGCTGTTTTATCAGCGTTAGTAGAAAAATGTATTGGTTGCCAAAACTGTACGATTGCCTGTCCATATGGAATTCCAAAGTTTGATACAGAACAAAATCTTATGTATAAATGTGACTTGTGTATCGACCGTACAAAGGACGGCATTCCGCCAATGTGTGCGAGTGTTTGTCCAACAAATACACTTCAGTGGCTAACTGAGGTAGAGATTGAAGCAAAGCAAAAGCAGTTTAATCTTGATAATGGCAAATGGGTAACAAGTATGCCGTATCTAGAAAATGAAACGAATGTAAAAGTGAATTTGCCAGGTATTCTTCAAGGCGTTACGAAATTGTTTTAGGAGGGATGAATTATGTCAGAGAAAAACAATCGAATCCCCTTTGATGAAAATAATTACACCCATAATATTCATCGTAATAATGAAAGAAAGCTAGATAGACGAGGATTTATGAAAACATTAGTAGGGGCAGCGGGGGTATTCGCTGTTTCCTCTCTTCCATGGGGAGCAGTTGCTGCGAAGGAACTAATGGGCTTAAGTGAAAAGGAATATCCGCATAAGAAAATAGCAGACTTAAACAAAATTGGTATAGGGGAAGCAGTCGATTTCAAGTTTCCCGGTGAGCATGACGATGCTTTATTGATTCGTCTTTCTGAAGAGAAATTCGTTGCCTATAACAGTGCATGTACACATCTTCAATGTCCAGTATTTTGGGTTAAGGAAGAAGGAGAAATGATTTGTCCATGTCATCATGGCAAATTCGATGTTGAATCGGGTTCTCCGATTGCTGGACCACCGAGACGTCCACTGCCAACAATCGAAGTAAAGGTTGAAAATGGAGCGGTTTACGCAGTAAGGGTGAAAAGATATGAATCGTAGACTCGTAAATTTTATATCTTTGTTAATCTGTCTATTTTTGAACATCGTATTCACTCAGAAAATGGTTCATCAATTTAAATTTGAAAACTATGATGTAGCCATTATGTATTGCGTTTTAAATTTAATCGTCTTCCCGATTGCCCTGTTTGTATTTAAACGAGACGAAAAGCAAAGCGAAGTGAACAGACGTGAACAGTGAAACATTTTTAGATTTCTGCTTCATTCGTGAAGCTAGTGGAGATTTTGGCGCAGAGATTGATGTCATATTGAAACAACTTTTTAAGGGTACACGTCTTCATTGGTATATAGATGAGAAAAAGGTTGATGGTGCCGATGTTGTTGTAGCAGAAGTAAAAGGAATGAGCCGCTTTCAGTCAGAATCAGAAGTGATTCAATACTTAGAAGAACGTGGAGAAGACGCATTTTGGGAGTATCTTCAAGGCTATCAAATGTACGTCTACCCTAATAAGAAAGGGTGCAATTCCTGTGGCAGCCATTAATTTTGAGCTTTTAGAAGGATTGATTCAATCTCCCGTCGAGGTTTCGATACAGGATGATGAGGGAGAAGAACGTGCCCCTTTTGTTCGTATAGAAATAAGAAAAATAGAGATATGTCCAGATCAAACTCATTTGCGAATTTACTTTGACCAGCGGAAATTCTTTGCTATTCCATTGGAATCAAAGGTTGAAATAGTTGGAGATACTTGGACAGCAACGGACGTGTGTAACAAATTAACGTATGTTATTCGAAAGGTAGGATAGTCATGAAAAAAAGTACTCGTATTACAAGCTGGAATCCGGAAGATCAAAAGTTTTGGGAGAGTACGGGAAAGAGACATGCGAAGCGAAATCTATGGATTTCTGTTCCGTCATTAATGCTAGCTTTTGTCGTATGGCAAATCTGGTCAGTTGTAGCGGTACGTTTAAATGATATTGGTTTTACTTATACAGAGGAGCAATTATTTACATTAGCCGCCATTCCAGGATTAGTAGGGGCAACATTGCGATTCTTCTATACCTTTGCTGTTGGAAAATTTGGTGGACGAAATTGGACAGTGATTTCTACTGCGATTCTAGCTATTCCAGCAATTGGTATTGGGATGGCAGTTCAAAATCCTGATACACCATTTTCTATGATGCTTCTATTAGCAGCACTATGTGGATTAGGTGGAGGAAACTTCTCATCATCTTCATCCAATATGAGC
Source organism: Bacillus yapensis (assembly GCF_005280205.1). GTDB lineage: Bacteria > Bacillota > Bacilli > Bacillales > Cytobacillaceae > Robertmurraya > Robertmurraya yapensis. The sequence continues at coordinate 92,504 of NZ_SUND01000020.1, forward strand.
TATTTCTTCCCGAAATCAGAAAAAGGTACAGCGCTTGGAATTAACGGTGGATTAGGAAATATGGGGGTTTCAGTCGTTCAATTTGTGACTCCATTAATCATTGCAACTAGCACCTTTGCTTTTATGGGTGAAGGTCAGGTACTCTCTAGCGGAGAAACAATTTGGTTACACAATGCCGCTTTCATCTGGGTAATTCCGATTGCGATTGTTTCAATTGCCGCATATTTTGGCATGGATAACCTTCCAAACACATCGCAATCTGCTAAAGAACAATTTGTTATTGTAAAACGTAAGCATACGTGGATAATGACAGTTTTATATGTTGCCACTTTCGGTTCATTTATTGGATATTCAGCAGCATTTCCGTTGTTACTAAGATCTCAATTCCCTGAGCATGTATCTCTTGCATTTTTAGGAGCTCTACTTGCAGCAGCTGCTAGACCTGTTGGTGGCTGGATTTCTGATAAATTAGGGGGAGCCCTCGTTACAGCATGGGTATTTATTGTTATGACAGTTGGAGCATTAGGAGTTGTATACTTCACGAATGCAAAAGAATTTACAGGATTCTTAGTGTCATTCTTAATCCTGTTCCTTGCATCAGGAATTGGCTCTGGATCAACATTCCAAATGATTCCGAGCATCTTCCCAGCCAAAGAAGCGGCTCCAGTATTAGGCTTTACAGCAGCATTTGCAGCTTATGGCTCATACTTTATCCCGCAGCTATTTGGATGGTCAACAAGTACAACAGGTTCTCCTGTCACTGCATTTTATTTCTTTATTGCCGTTTATGTTTTATCATTCGGCCTAAACTGGTACTTCTACCAACGAAATAAAATTGATAAGAAGGGTACGTCACCTTCTGTGCACAAGGCATCTTAATATAAGACTTTAAATGGCCCTCTCCTTTCATTTAGCGTAAAGAGAGGGCCATTTTTTATGTTTCCTCGCTTAGGTTATTTATAGCAAACCTACTAAATGTTATATTATCAATAGAAGCGTTTAGCAGAAATAGGAGGAACTTGGATGGAACGTTTGCCAGAGAAAAAAGAAATAAGCAACTATATCATTCAGTCATCAGAAGATGAAATTAAACGAATTGCATTTGAACTCCATGAAGGAGTTGGGCAAACGTTATATAGTGTGTTCACAGGTATGCAGCTTCTTGAAGCGAATATGACTGATCACGAGAGCAAACATCATGTTCATGAAATGAACGAGATTCTGGAAAAAACAATTCAAGAAATTCGGTTCTTATCCGTGGAATTACACCCACCAACCCTGTCTTCGTTGGGTTTTTTACCAGCACTGAAGAGCTATCTGAATTTATATAAAGCGACGTATGGAATTCTTGTTGAGGTTGAACAAGTTGGGCAAGAAATACTTCTACCAGAACGTCATCGAATCATGTTATTCCGAGTTTGTCAGGAAGCGTTGGGGAATATTGCGAAATATGCTGATACTCATCAGGTACATATCAAGCTCGAATGGGAAAAACATGGAGTGGCAATTGTTATATGTGATGAGGGAATTGGTTTTGATGTAGAAAAGAATAGACATAAACCAGGATTAGCTGTGATGTATGAGAGAATGAAGCTAATCGGTGGGAATTGTGTAATTACTTCTACATTAGGCAAAGGGACAACGATTCAGTTAGAGTTACCGTTACAATAGCCAGTTTCAAGCTAAGGAGGAAATACCTTGATTAAAATTTTGCTAGTTGATGATCATGCTGTCGTGAGAATGGGCTTGAAAATGTTGCTTAATAATCATGCTGAAATGGAGGTTGTTGGGGAGGCTTCCGAAGGAAATGAAGGAATAGAAAAAGCTCATGAGTTAAGTCCAGATGTCATTGTCATGGATTTAAGTATGCCCCACGGTAAAGATGGTCTTTCAGCCACTTCAGAAATCAAAAAGCAACTGCCGAATGTAGCCATTCTAATTTTAACGATGCATGATGATGAAGAATACTTATTTAGAGCCATTCAGGCGGGTGCCTCAGGATGTATTTTAAAAAGCGCACCTCATGATGAACTTATTCAAGCTATTCAGTCCGTCTCAAAAGGAAATGCTTATCTTCATCCTTCTGCAACGAAGAGATTAATGGAAGAGTATTTAATCGGAATACGCGACGGTGAGGCAGACCATTTTAACTTATTATCGGATCGGGAACGAGAGGTACTCACTTTAATTGCAAAGGGATATTCTAATAAGGAAATTGGCGAAAAGCTATCGATAAGTGTAAAAACAGTAGAGACCCATAAAGGTAATTTAATGGAAAAGCTCCAAATGAAGACGAGACCAGAGCTCGTAGCCTTTGCTTTGAAAAAAGGGCTACTGGGCTACGGAATGTAAAGGAAGATTTGAATGTTTGATAAAACGATACATAACGCTGCCATTATGGATATATGCATAAAGACGTTACACGAAGTGAACTGTGACTTTGTCGGTTTTGCTTTTCAAAATCAGATTGGCCCAGATATTAAATGGCATGTAGTAGCCGGAAATCAAAACGAAAAATATAAGCATATCACCCTTCGTTATGGGAAAGGAATAGCTGGTAGAGTCATTTCTACAGGTAGCCCCATGACGATTGAGGACTTTCCCCATGATATTCTTGGAAAAGCGCTAGAATACCCGATCATGCTTGCAGAGAAATTGATATATGCTTATGCCGTACCAATTTACCTTAATGGGGCTCCAAAAGGTGTGTTTTTAATTGGTCAGAGGTTGCGAAAGGGATTATCTGAAGAAGAAAAGAAGGTAATCATTATACAGGCTCGTTCAATCGAAGACACAATTAGTTAATAACTTTTGGAGGTTAATAAGATGGACTATCATTTGTCGCAGCCGAATAATGAGCTCAGTGACTTAAAATATGCTTTGGATGAATCAACGATTTTAGCCTATACGGATAAAAGAGGTATCATTCAATATGTGAATGATAAATTTTGTGCTGTTTCAAAGTACTCTCGTGAAGAATTAATCGGCTCTGATCATCGAATTGTTAATTCTCACTATCATTCGAAGGAATTTTTCAAAGAGATGTGGAGAACGATTTCGTCTGGGAAGGTGTGGAAGGGTGAAATCCGCAACCGTGCTAAAGATGGTGAATATTATTGGGTGGACACGACGATTGTGCCGTTTCTCGATGATAAAGGGAAACCGTACCAGTATTTGGCCATTCGATATGAAATTACGAAGCTGAAGAAGATAGAGGAAGAGCTTCAGAAAATGATGATTAAACTTATAGATGTACAGGAAGAAGAGCGACGCCGTTTATCTCGTAATTTACATGATGGGATTGGGCAAAACCTTTACAGTCATCTTATCACCATTAATCTATTACAGACTGAAATCGATCATCCGATTGTGGAAAAATTACAGAAAGAAGCTACGGACTTAATTGAAGAGGTTCGTGAGATTTCTTGGGAACTCCGTCCTTCTGTTCTTGATGATTTAGGTTTAGTACCAGCGATTCGCTCCTATTTAGTTCGCTATTCTGAGCATTACGGCATAGACGTTGGTTTTGACTGTGCATTAATGAATAGACTTTCTTCCAATAAGGAAATTGCCATCTATCGTATTATTCAGGAGTCCCTAACGAACGCGAGAAAGTATGCAGAAACTGATCGTGCAAATGTGACGATTCGAGAGATGGATGGGTCTGTACGAATCATGATTGAGGATTTTGGGAAAGGCTTTAACTTGGATGAAATTCACCGTGGAGTCGGCCTTTTTAGTATGGAGGAGAGAGCACGTGCAGTAAACGGGGAATTGCACATTTATTCAACGGTAGGGCAGGGAACGAAGGTTATATTTGAATGTTATTGACGCCTTTTAATGGCAAGAAATTGACGGAGTTAATTGTCAATAATCTGACGGAAATATTGGCCAAAACAAGGGGGAAGCCCGTAACCTGCTAAAGCCTCCCCTTAAACTAAAT
>NZ_SUND01000021.1 GCF_005280205.1 Bacillus yapensis
TCCGGTGGCGATAGCGAGAAGGTCACACCCGTTCCCATACCGAACACGGAAGTTAAGCTTCTCAGCGCCGATGGTAGTTAGGGGCTGTCCCCTTGTGAGAGTAGGACGTTGCCGGGCAAAAACGAAAGAGTATCCAAAGGGTACTCTTTTTTTGATCGAAGCTCTAATAAAGGTGAGTGTTGAATTTATTACATTGAAAAATAGGAGGAAAAATTCCGGCTAAATCAGGAATTTGACTTACTGCTCTATAAATAGGCGGAATTTCTCCGGTTAAATGGGTATAGTGGGTACACCTGACGAAGAGATCCGACGGTCATAGACGACCAGAGCCTGAACAGTGAAGTTAAGCTTCAGCGCCGATGGTAGTTAGGGGCTGTCCCCTTGTGAGAGTAGGACGTTGCCAGGCAAAGCGAAAGAGTATCCAAAGGGTACTCTTTTTTTGATCTAATAAAACCTTCTTCTAACTCTCCTTTCATTTCCCCAATTCACGTTTGAGAACAGTTAAAAGTGGAGAAATTATTAGAGTATGTTATTTCTAGAAAAATATATTAAATTTTCCTTTCAAATGGCTTCCATCAAAACTCAAATTAGACATCGTGAATACGATATTGTGAAGTTTCCTCCGTTGCAAAATAATATATGCCTCATGTATAATAAAAGTCAAAGATAGTCAAAGTCAGATAGGAGGGGATTTGGTGAGGAACATCTCCGACGTCATTGAACAATACTTAAAGCAAGTATTGGAAATGAGTGAAAAAGAGATCGTTGAGATTAAAAGAAGTGAAATTGCGGACAGATTTCAATGCGTACCATCTCAAATCAATTACGTAATCAATACTCGATTCACAATAGAAAAAGGCTATATTGTTGAGAGTAAAAGAGGTGGAGGCGGCTACATTCGAATCATGAGAGTTCAATCTTATGATTATGTAGATCTAATTGACCAATTAATATCGTTAATTGATAACCGAATCTCTCAAAATAGTGCAGAAAATGTGATATACCGACTTGTTGAAGAAGAAATCATATCAAAAAGAGAAGCAAAAATAATGCTCAGCGTCATGGATCGCTCTGTATTATATATTGATCTTCCTTATCGGGATGAGCTACGTGCCAGAATGCTAAAAGCCATGCTCACGACTCTAAAATACAAATAAGTCAAAGGGTGCCAAAGAGGTGAAATAGGATGCTTTGTCAGGAATGCAATGAGCGGCCTGCAACTTTACATTTTACGAAAATAGATAATGGGGAAAAGACGATGATGCACTTGTGTCAACAATGTGCGCAGGAAAAAGGCGAAGCTTTCATGCTCAATTCAGCGTTCTCGATTAATAATTTATTAGCTGGATTGCTTAATTTTCATAATCATGTTCAGCAAGCTGAGCAACCCCCAGTTGTTAAAAAGGAACCATTACAATGTGAAGAATGTTCGATGACCTATCAACAATTTATTCAAATCGGACGTTTTGGTTGTGCAAACTGTTATGAAACATTTAAAGAGCAAATCAATCCTATTTTAAGACGTTTGCATAGCGGGGACGGGACACATAATGGAAAAATACCAAGTCGCATTGGTGGAGGACTACACTTACGTAAAAACATTGAAACCCTCAAACAATCGATTCAAGAACTCATCACGCGTGAAGAATTTGAAAAAGCAGCGGAAATTCGCGATCAAATTCGTTCATTAGAAAAACAATTAGATCAACGTGATGAGGGAGGGAATTAAGATGTCGTTGGAGAAATTCTTAAATCAAGCTGTAAGCTCTTGGATGAGTGCAGAGGGTCCTGACTCCGATATCGTTTTAAGCTCACGGGTTCGTTTGGCTCGAAACGTTCGCGATTACAAATTCCCGATTGTTTTTTCAAGTGAGGAAGGGCAAAAAATCATTGAATCCGTCTATCGAAGTGTAGAAGGTCAACATTTTTCAACGATTGGAAGCCTGGAGCTTTTGGTGATGGATGAACTACAGCCATTACAAAAAAGAGTTTTGGTTGAAAAGCATTTGATCAGTCCGAATCTCGCGAACAATTCGGTTTTAGGTGCTTGCATTCTTTCAGAAAATGAAGAAGTGAGCATCATGATCAACGAAGAGGACCATATTCGCATCCAGTGCTTGTACCCAGGCCTGCAAATAGCGGAAGCCTTGAAGGTTGCGAATGAGATCGATGACCATATCGAACAGCATGTAGATTATGCTTTTGATGAGAATATTGGTTATTTGACCAGCTGTCCAACCAATGTTGGAACAGGACTCCGAGCATCGGTGATGATGCATCTTCCAGGTTTAGTGTTAACCCATCAGATGGGGCGTATTGTTCCTGCAATTAATCAGCTTGGATTGGTCGTACGAGGAATTTATGGAGAAGGCAGCGAGGCTTTAGGGAATATTTTTCAAATTTCTAATCAAATTACGTTAGGAAAATCTGAAACAGATATTGTTGAGGATTTACAAAGTGTAGTTGCTCAATTGATTGCTGAGGAAAGATCAGCAAGAGAAGCATTAGCGAAAACTTCGAACATAGAATTAGAAGACAAAGTGTTTCGATCCTATGGAGTCTTATCAAACTGCCGTATCATTGAGAGCAAAGAAGCAGCGAGTTGTTTATCGGATCTAAGGCTTGGGATTGACATGGGGTATATCAAAAATATCTCGAAAAACATTTTGAATGAATTGATGATACTTACGCAACCAGGTTTTTTACAACAATATGCGGGAGGTCCGTTAAGACCGGATGAACGGGATGTACGGAGAGCTTCCTTAATACGAGAACGATTGAACTTGGAACAATAAAGGCAAGATAGTTTGGCTGTTGCCAAAAATCATAAAGGAAAGATATTTTGGCTATTCGCCAAAAATCTTACATGATAGGGAGGATATAGAGATGATGTTTGGACGATTTACAGAAAGAGCGCAGAAAGTATTAGCTTTAGCCCAAGAGGAAGCAAATCGTTTAGGTCATAACAATATCGGAACAGAACATGTACTTCTTGGTCTTGTACGAGAAGGAGAAGGCATCGCGGCAAAAGCCCTATACGCATTAGGTCTAGGTTCTGACAAAATTCAAGAAGAGGTAGAAAACCTCATCGGAAGAGGGCAAGATGCTTCACAAACCCCTCATTATACGCCAAGAGCGAAAAAGGTTATTGAACTATCCATGGATGAAGCGCGTAAGCTAGGTCATTCCTATGTGGGAACGGAACATATTCTACTTGGATTGATTCGTGAAGGCGAAGGCGTAGCCGCTCGTGTGTTGAATAACTTAGGTGTAAGCCTAAATAAAGCACGTCAACAGGTATTACAACTTCTAGGAAGCAATGAGTCAGGTGGGCATCAAGGAGGTTCTGCCGCTAGTGCTAATACACCGACACTTGATAGTCTTGCTCGTGACTTAACAGCGATTGCTCGAGAAGGAAGTCTTGATCCGGTTATTGGCCGTAGCAAGGAAATTCAAAGGGTGATTGAAGTATTAAGTCGCCGTACGAAGAACAATCCAGTGTTAATCGGAGAACCTGGAGTAGGGAAAACCGCGATTGCTGAAGGGCTTGCCCAACAAATCGTGCATAACGAAGTTCCTGAAATTTTACGTGATAAAAGAGTTATGACGTTAGATATGGGAACGGTTGTTGCCGGAACGAAATATCGCGGTGAGTTTGAGGACCGCTTGAAAAAGGTTATGGATGAAATTCGCCAAGCTGGCAATATTATTTTATTCATTGATGAGTTACACACTTTAATTGGTGCCGGTGGAGCAGAAGGAGCGATTGATGCTTCAAACATCTTAAAGCCTTCTCTTGCTCGTGGAGAGCTTCAATGTATTGGTGCGACAACTCTTGATGAATACCGTAAATATATCGAAAAGGATGCAGCGTTGGAGCGTCGTTTCCAGCCAATTACGGTGGATGAACCAACTGCTGAAGAATCCGTGCAAATTTTAAAAGGGTTACGGGATCGTTATGAAGCCCATCACCGTGTATCGATTACAGACGAAGCAATTGATGCAGCAGTGAAGCTATCGGATCGTTATATTTCTGATCGCTTCCTTCCAGATAAGGCGATTGATTTAATTGATGAAGCAGGCTCGAAGGTAAGGCTTCGTTCTTATACAACGCCTCCTAACCTTAAGGAGCTTGAAGTGAAGCTAGAAGAGGTTAGAAAGGAAAAGGATGCTGCAGTACAAAGCCAAGAGTTTGAAAAGGCGGCTTCCTTAAGAGACTCTGAACAACGTTTACGTGAACAATTGGAAGAAACAAAGAAATCGTGGAAAGAAAAGCAGGGCAAGGAGAACACAGAGGTAACGGTAGAAGATATTGCGAGTGTTGTTTCGAGCTGGACGGGAATTCCGGTTTCAAAGCTAGCACAAACTGAAACACAAAAGCTCCTTAACCTTGAAGAAATCTTACATTCTCGTGTAATTGGGCAAGAAGAAGCGGTTAATGCCATTTCGAAAGCCGTTCGTAGAGCCCGTGCTGGCTTAAAGGATCCGAAGAGACCAATTGGTTCATTCATCTTCTTAGGACCTACTGGGGTAGGGAAAACCGAGCTTGCTCGCGCTTTAGCTGAAGCGATGTTTGGCGATGAAGATGCGATGATTCGTGTCGATATGTCCGAGTATATGGAAAAGCACTCTACATCAAGACTTGTTGGTTCACCTCCTGGTTATGTAGGCTATGAGGAAGGCGGTCAGCTAACTGAAAAAGTCAGAAGAAAGCCGTATTCTGTTATTCTTCTTGATGAAATTGAGAAGGCCCATCCAGATGTCTTTAATATCCTTTTACAAGTATTAGAGGATGGACGTTTAACAGACTCTAAAGGAAGAACGGTTGATTTCCGTAATACGGTATTAATCATGACTTCCAATGTGGGAGCAGAATCACTAAAACGAAATAAGTATGTCGGCTTTAACCTTCAGGACAATGAGCAAGATTATAAGGATATGAAGGGCAAAGTAATGGAAGAGCTGAAAAAAGCATTCCGTCCAGAATTCTTAAACCGTATAGATGAAATCATTGTCTTCCATGCACTAGAGAAAAAGCACTTAACGAATATCGTTAACTTAATGTCTGATTCTCTAATCAAGCGTCTAAAAGAACAGGATATTGATCTTAGGCTTACAGCTGCAGCGATTGAGAAAATTGCTGAGGAAGGCTACGATCCAGAATACGGAGCACGTCCGTTAAGAAGAGCGATTCAAAAGCATATCGAGGATCGTTTATCGGAAGAACTTCTAAGAGGAACAGTTCTCACTGGACAAACGATTACGATCGAAGTTGAAAATGGGGAGTTTACTGTGAAAGCAGGAACCCCACAATTGAATAAGTAAAACAATAGAGGTATTCGCGGGAACTCCCTGCGGATACCTTATTTCTTTTTCGAGCAATTTGTAATAAGGTAGAGGTAAGACAATATGGGACGAGGATGATCGAGTTGAAAAAAGTAAAAACGGTTTATATATGTACAAGCTGTGAGACCCCCCATCCAAAATGGCAAGGATTTTGTAATGGCTGTGGTGAGCTTGGGACGCTAAAAGAAGAAATCACCGGGGCCGAATCCAAACAAACAAAACCGAGAGCGGCAAAAAGCAATATTGCGGTCAAGCGTTTATTAGATACGAGTTCGTCAAAAAGCGATCGCCTCGTGACTTCTATCTCTGAATTTAATCGCGTCATGGGTGGAGGAATCGTTAAAGATTCTCTTTCGATTATTACCGCTGTACCAGGGGCGGGGAAGTCTACCTTGTTGCTACAAGTCAGTCAGGATTTAGCTTCAAAGGGATTTAAAGTTCTGTATGCATCAGGGGAAGAAAGTGAAAGTCAAATCAAGAATCGGGCGGAGCGAATTCTTCCAAGCATTCACGAGAATATTTGGATTCATTCCGATACGAGTATGAATAATGTGCTTGGCATTATTGAGACGATTGATCCGGACATAATTATTATTGATAGTATTCAAACTTTTGTGCTAGACGAGTATCCTTCCAGACCCGGAAGCCCGACGCAGACGATGGAATGTGCGAATGCGATGCTCAAGGTAGCAAAAAGCGCCGAGCGTCCAAGGGCCGTGATCATGGTTGGGCAAATGACGAAGGATAATGAATTAGCTGGTCTTCGTGCTCTTGAGCATTTGGTTGATACAGTGCTTATTTTAGATGGGGAAGAAGGCGAGGAGCTTAAGCAGCTTTCTGCTAGCAAAAACCGTTACGGAAGTACAGGGGAAATGGGCTTCTTCTCGATGGAGGAGAATGGCTTAAGAGCGATTGATAATCCATCGGAATTTTTTATTACCCAACGAAATGAGATTGTTAGTGGAAGTGCGTTAACAGTTATTAAGGAAGGAACAAGACCGATTATTGTTGAGGTAGAAAGCCTGGTCTCTCCTACGTTTACTCCGTATCCGTCGCGAGTTGGGGAATGTATGCGGAAAGATCAGATTAGTACCCTGACAGCTATTTTAGAGCAAAGAGCGGGACTACAGATGCTTACACAAAATGTGGTCATCAAGACTACAGGAGGTATTCGCCTGAAAGAAACATCGAGCAACCTCGCTGTATTAATGAGCATCGTTTCTTCTTACAAGGGAAAAGGGATTCCGAATGATGTTGTCTTCATTGCAGACATTGGTTTAACAGGTGAATTGAAAAAGGTTCCTACACTTGAGCCACGCATTCGTGAAATTGAACGAATGGGCTATAAAAAGGTCTTTATTGCACGCAATGCCTTGCGAAACCCGAAAGCTTTTACCGATATAGAAGTCATCTCATGTAACACGTTAACCGAAGTCATTGATAAGGTATTTAATTCTATGCCGTTTTAAAATGGATCCTATTTGGGTCCATTTTTTTCTTATGCTTAAGATTAAATTTGTGAATACTAAAGCTTGTCGCTGAATATTTTACCTATGCTGCCATATCTTTAAAGAAGAGGATTACCCCTATACAGTATATAAAACAGAGGAGGACAGAACTTGGAAACTAAAAGGTCGACTGATATCACTGTTGCTGAGATACTTCAACTGATTGCTCCTGGTACACCGATTCGAGAGGGGATCGATAATGTCCTCCGTGCCAATACAGGAGGGTTAATTGTCTTTGGCGAATATGAAAAAGTAAAAGGGATCGTTGATGGAGGATTTCAAATTGATTGTTCATTTTCCCCAAGCTTTTTATATGAATTGGCCAAAATGGATGGGGCGATTATTTTAAATGAATTCGGAGATAAAATTTTGATTGCGAACGCACAGCTCGCACCTGATCCGAGTATTCCCACAACGGAAACGGGGATGCGCCACCGTACAGCTGAGCGGGTCGCAAAACAAACAAAAGCGCTTGTTATTGCAATTTCACAGAGAAGAAATGTCATTACGTTATATCAAAGTAATTTTCGCTATGCATTGCGTGACATTGGCGTGATTTTAGCAAAAGCGAATCAGGCGCTACAAACATTGGAAAAATATAAGGTTGTTCTTGAGCAAAGCATTGCTAACCTCGGTGTATTGGAATTTGAAGAGATGGTCACCTATAGCGATATCATCAAAGTCATACGCCGCTTTGAAATGGTGTTAAGGATTAAGAATGAGCTACTGACCTATCTAAATGAATTAGGTACAGAAGGGAGGCTCATACGCTTGCAAATGAACGAGCTTTTAACAGATATTGAAGCAGAAGCGGCATTAGTTGTTAAAGATTATACTGCAACAAAGGATATCAAACCAAGAGAGACACTTAAAAGGTTGCAGGAGCTAGCTCACGGAGAAATGCTAGAGGATGCGGCTGTGCTGAAATTGCTAGGGTATACAGGCTATGTCCATATTGATGAATTTCGCTGCCCAAGAGGGTATCGGATGCTTAATAAGATTACGAGACTACCTCCTGTTATTATTGAGAATCTCGTTGAGCGTTTTCAGGAGCTGCGTCATATTGTGGCGGCATCAGTGGAGGAGCTAGATGAGGTTGAGGGGATTGGGGAAGTGAGGGCGAGAAAAATCAAAGAAGGTTTGAAGCTGATTAAGGAGCAATTATTCGCAGATCGACAAATCTAAAATGTTAAAAATTGGTATTTTGGGATAAGTTATATATTTTATTGGATGGAGAATTTGCTAAAAACGAACGAAGTAGATATAAAGTCATATAGGAATGTATTAAAAACAAACTATTTTAGGAATATTATATCAAATGTTCGTTTTTTGTTCGAATATCCCTTAGTTGTTAAATCATCTCATTTGACACTTTTTTTTCACGGTGCTACGCTTAATGAGGAACATACAATTTTTATATGGGTCTAATGGGCTTGTCATTTTTCTAATATAACAAAAGTATTTCACTCTATTAACAATACTGAAAAAACTATGTAATATTACGTTTCAATTTATAGAATTTGTTTATAATGAATAGAAGGAGGTGAAGGGGATGTTAAAGCGTATTATTCAAGCTTGCTTCCTTATAACAGGTGGAACGCTAGGGATATTCCTTATTAGCGATCTATTAACTTTAATCAATTTAGAAAATGTAACCATACTCAATAATCCTTACATGACTGCCATAATTGGTGCACTTATATTCTATCTTATTACTTTTTGGGCAGTTGATTATGTCGTTGATTTTGTCAAATGGTTTGAGGAGTCTTTAATAAAGGTTCCAATTACGGATATTTTATTTGGTAGTGTTGGGTTAATTCTCGGATTAGTGATTGCCTTTTTAGTGGGATTTGCCTTAAATATGATTGAAGTGCCAGTGTTGAACACGGTAGCTCCAATTTTATTAACGTTATTATTTGGGTACCTAGGCTCTCAGGTCGGTCTGAAAAAACGTCATGAACTTATGACTCTTTTTACAAGAAATAAGAAGAAGACTGCTGAAGAAGAGGCGGAACCAGCTAATAAGAATGTGTTAAAAATATTGGATACAAGTGTCATCATCGATGGTAGAATTGCGGATATTTGCCAAACAGGATTTCTTGAAGGAACGGTTGTCATTCCACAATTTGTTCTTGCAGAATTGCAGCATATTGCGGATTCTTCTGATGCATTAAAGAGAAATCGAGGGCGACGTGGTCTTGATATTTTAAATCGAATTCAAAAAGAGCTTTCTGTTAAGGTAGAAATTTATGAAGGTGATTTTGAAGAGATTCAAGAAGTCGATAGTAAGCTAGTTAAGTTAGCGAAGATTACAAATGGTGTCGTTGTGACAAACGACTTCAATTTAAATAAAGTATGTGAATTACAGAAGGTTGCTGTCCTCAATATTAATGATTTGGCGAATGCGGTTAAGCCTGTTGTTCTCCCAGGTGAGGAAATGCATGTACAAGTTATAAAAGACGGGAAAGAGCAAAATCAAGGGGTTGCCTATTTAGATGACGGTACGATGATAGTTGTAGAAGGCGGTCGTGATTATATCGGAAAGCATATCGAAGTGCTTGTCACGAGCGTATTGCAAACATCTGCTGGTCGAATGATTTTTGCGAAGCCCAAGTTATTAGAGAGAGCACTGTAAGAGGGGATTAATTATGGCTTACGAAGTCATTATTCCTGCAGCTGGTCAGGGAAAAAGAATGGGAGCGGGGAAAAATAAGCTTCTATTAGAATTGAACGATGTACCAGTATTGATTCATACATTAAGAGTTTTTGAACAGGACCCTCAATGTGAAGGGATGATATTAGCCATTTCACCTGAGGATGAAGAGTCGTTTCGAAAGCTCCTTGAGCGATATAATATTCAAAAAGTTTCTAGTCTTGTGTACGGTGGGAAAGAACGTCAGCATAGTGTTTATAATGGGCTTATGGCAGCAAGCACTGATGACGTGATTTTGGTACACGATGGGGCAAGACCTTTTATCGATATCAAATTCATTCATGAATTAGTAGAAGTGGCCAAGGACGATGGTGCAGCGGTAGTTGCCGTTCCGGTCAAGGATACGATTAAAAGAGTCCAACACAACGAAGTGGTAGAAACAGTGGATAGGTCAAGCTTGTGGGCGATTCAAACCCCACAAGCTTTTCGTATTTCCATTTTGAAAGAAGCACATAAGCGTGCGCAGGAAGCTGATTTTTTAGGAACCGATGAAGCAAGCCTTGTCGAAAGACTGCCATATCCGGTAAAGATCGTAGAAGGTAGTTATGATAATATAAAGCTGACGACAAAGGAAGATTTATACTTTGCAGAGGCTATTTTACGGAAGACGAAAGGTGAGAAATGATGTTTCGAATTGGACAGGGTTTTGACGTACATCAATTAACAGAAGGTAGACCGCTGATTATCGGTGGAATTGAGATCCCTTACGAAAAAGGATTACTAGGACACTCTGATGCAGATGTACTATTACATACGATCACAGATGCTTGCTTAGGAGCAATTGGGGAAGGGGATATTGGTAGACATTTTCCTGATACAGACCCCGCTTTTAAGGATGCAGATTCAGCAAAGTTATTAGAACATATTTGGGGCATGATTAAGGAAAAAGGCTATGAGCTTGTGAATGCCGATTGTACGATTATTGCTCAGAAGCCAAAAATGGCACCTTATATAGAACAAATGAAAAATCGAATTGCGGAACTTTTAGAGTGTGAACCGGAACAAATTAATGTGAAAGCAACAACTACAGAAAAACTCGGTTTTACTGGGCGTGGAGAAGGCATTGCCTCTCAAGCAGTTGTCTTGCTTCAAAAAGTGAAATAAAGGCTCGATCTCGCTATTTTAGCGTGGTATGATAAATCTCAAATATATATAGGAGGATCATTATGTCAAACGATATTCGTGTCCGTTACGCACCAAGCCCAACGGGACATTTACATATAGGAAATGCACGTACAGCATTATTTAATTATCTTTTTGCAAGAAATCTTGGAGGTACGTTTGTTATCCGTATCGAGGATACCGATAAGAAGCGTAACATCGCTGGTGGCGAAGAAAGCCAGTTAAAGTATTTAAAATGGCTCGGCATGGATTGGGACGAAAGCATCGATAAAGATGGCGGATTTGGTCCATATCGTCAATCTGAGCGAAACGATATTTATGAAACTTATTACAAAGAGCTTCTTGATAAAGGGCTAGCGTATAAATGTTATTGTACAGAGGAAGAACTAGAAGCAGAAAGAGAAGCACAAAGTGATTCCAAACAAATTGCCGGATACTCTGGTAGATGCCGTCACCTCACTGCAGAACAAAAAGCACAATTTGAAGCAGAAGGCAGACAGCCAAGCATTCGTTTCCTTGTTCCAGAAGGAAAGGTTTATGGATTTGACGATATGGTAAAAGGCCATGTTTCTTTCGAATCTGATGGCGTTGGTGGCGATTTTGTTATTGTTAAAAAAGATGGTACACCAACTTATAACTTTGCTGTAACAGTGGATGATTACTTGATGAAGATTTCTCATGTTCTTCGTGGAGACGATCATATTTCTAATACACCAAAGCAATTAATGATCTATGAAGCGTTCGGCTGGAAAGCGCCAGTATTTGGTCATATGACGCTTATTGTGAATGAAAGTCGTAAAAAGCTAAGTAAGCGTGATGAGTCTATCATTCAGTTTATTGAGCAATACGAGGAATTAGGTTATCTTCCAGAGGCGTTATTCAATTTTATCGCTCTATTAGGTTGGTCTCCTGTAGGAGAAGAGGAGATATATTCGAAAGAAGAGCTAATCAAAAGCTTTGATGCAGAGCGTTTATCGAAATCACCTGCGTTATTTGATAAGCAAAAATTAGCTTGGATGAACAATCAATACATCAAGACGATTGATGTTGAAAGACTTGTGGAGATTTCCTTGCCTCATCTTGTCAAAGCGGGTCGTGTTTCCGCGGATATGAATGACGCAGAATTACAGTGGGCAAAAGACTTAATTGCACTTTACCAAGAGCAAATGAGCTATGGAGCTGAGATTGTTGAACTGTCTGGTTTATTCTTTAAGGATGAAGTAGAGAGAGACGAGGAAGCGAAAGAAGTTCTTGCTGATGAGGATGTTCCAGCAGTTTTAGCAGCCTTTTTACAAGAGGTAGAGCAGTCTACAGAATTGAATGCTGAAAGTGTAAAAGCTTCTATTAAGGCTGTTCAAAAGAGCACTGGTCAAAAAGGGAAAAAGCTGTTCATGCCGATTCGTGTTGCGACAACGGGTCAAACACATGGACCGGATCTTCCAAAAGCCATTGCTCTACTTGGTCGCGATAAAGTCATTCAGCGTTTAAAAGAGCTTTTATAAGGAAGAAGCGTACTTCTTGTTAACAGATTAAAAAAAATATAATATAGTATATATACCAGAATTGAATCACAATGTAGTTCGTAAAGGCTGTTTTCGTAAAGACTGTTGTTAAAATCCTACTGCCGTTGGCCAGCGGCCGATTTTAACGTAGAAATAGCCATTTGGTGCATCGTAACTAGTTTGTAAGCTCTTTTCTCATTAGTTTACGACTAGTTATCATTGAAAACAAAGATTACTTAATTGATTTTTTGTTCCAAAAGTAACAAAGTTTGAGAAAAGAGCCTTTGTAAATATATAATGCAAAAAATGTTGATGAGGAAAAGTAAGAAAGCAATGCTTTAAAGAGAGGACCAACTTGGTTGAAATTTGGATTTCGCCTTGGCTGAAAATTGGTTCAAGCCCCTTGCTTTCTGAAATGCGCCTCAGAGTCCCTCTTCGAAAAAGGTCAACCTTTAGTAGATTAGGGCGGATGCTGCCGTTACCAGTGTAAAGTTGAGGCCACTCATGTGGCCTAAACAGAGTGGAACCGCGCGGGAAAAGCGTCTCTGTCATTATTGACAGGGGCGCTTTTTATTTTGGTAAGGAATTAGGCTTTTCGTTAGGGGGATGGAGAAATGTTTAAAATGCTCAAAGAAGATATTGATGTAGTTTTTGATCAGGATCCTGCTGCTAGAACATATCTAGAAGTAATTTTAACTTACTCTGGATTGCATGCGATCTGGAGTCACCGAATTGCACATGCATTTTACAAACGAAAGCTTTATTTTATCGCGCGAGTCATTTCGCAAGTCAGTCGCTTCTTCACAGGAATTGAAATTCACCCAGGGGCTAAAATAGGGAGAAGATTCTTCATTGACCATGGGATGGGCGTTGTGATTGGAGAAACATGCGAAATCGGCAATAACGTCACAGTTTTCCAAGGGGTCACGCTAGGTGGAACAGGGAAAGAAAAGGGGAAAAGACATCCAACGATTAAGGACAATGCCTTAATTGCCACGGGTGCAAAAGTGTTAGGTTCCATCACGGTTGGTGAAAACTCGAAGATTGGAGCGGGCTCTGTTGTGCTAAAAGAGGTACCGCCTAATTCAACGGTTGTTGGGATTCCAGGAAAAGTCGTGATTCAGGATGGCATTAAGCTGAATAAGGATCTTAATCATTCAGATCTTCCGGATCCGGTTGCTGATCGCTTCAAAGTGCTAGAAGATACAATTTTAGAATTAAAAAGAGAAATCAAGGATTTACAGCGTGAAAGGAGCCTTTAAGGATGGCTATCAAAATTTACAATACATTAACAAGAAAAAAAGAAGACTTCATACCTCTTGAAGAGGGAAAGGTTAAAATGTATGTGTGTGGACCTACGGTTTATAACTATATTCATATCGGAAATGGTCGCCCACCAATCGTTTTTGACACGGTTCGAAGATATTTTGAATATCGCGGATATGATGTGAACTATGTTTCCAATTTTACGGATGTAGACGATAAGCTTATTCGTGTGGCGAATGAATTAGGAGAAACTGTTCCTGAAATCGCGGACCGTTTTATCGAGGCTTATCATGAGGACGTTCATGCACTAGGATGCCGTAAAGCGGATGTGCATCCACGTGTAACGGAAAATATGGATATTATTATCGATTTTATTAACACGTTAATCGAAAAAGGATTTGCCTACGAATCTGAAGGTGACGTCTACTATCATACACGTAAATTCAAGGAGTACGGGAAGCTTTCCCATCAATCAATCGATGAGCTACGAGTAGGTGCACGTATTGCTGTTGGAGAAAAAAAGCAGGATGCCCTTGATTTTGCGCTCTGGAAAGCGGCTAAGCCTGGAGAAATTTCTTGGGATAGTCCGTGGGGCAAAGGTCGACCAGGTTGGCATATTGAATGCTCCGCGATGGCGCGAAAATATTTAGGCGATACGATTGATATTCATGCAGGTGGACAGGATTTGGCGTTTCCACACCATGAAAACGAAATTGCCCAATCTGAAGCGTTAACTGGAAAAGCATTTGCTCGGTATTGGATGCACAATGGCTATATCAATATTGATAATGAAAAAATGTCAAAGTCTCTCGGCAATTTTGTCCTTGTTCATGACATTATTAAGCATCATGATCCACAGGTTCTAAGATTTTTCATGCTTTCTGTTCATTATCGTAATCCGATTAACTATACAGATGAGCTCCTGGAAAATACGAAAACAGCGCTTGAGCGTATTAAGACATCTTATCAAAATCTCAAGCACCGTATGGATGCAAGTACAAACCTCACTGAGGACAATCAAAAATGGTTGGAGCAAATTGAAGCTCTACGAAAACAATTCATTGAAGCAATGGATGATGATTTTAATACAGCGAATGGAATTTCCGTTCTGTTTGATTTATCCAAGCTTGCGAATCTCTATTTGATCGAGAAAAATACAGCGGTTGAAGTGATTGAAGCATTCATGAACGAGTTTAAGTCACTATTTGGCGTGCTTGGATTAACGCTTGAAGAGGAAGCTCTTCTTGATGAAGAAATCGAAGAATTGATCCAAAAACGTATCGAAGCACGTAAGGAACGTAATTTCCAATTAGCGGACCAAATTCGTGATCAGCTGAAGGAAATGAATATTATTTTAGAGGATACTCCTCAAGGCATTCGTTGGAAAAGAGGCTAATACGGATGCTCCAATACGATAGCAATTTAGATGTAAAACAATTAAATAGTCTAGCGTTAGCCTATATGGGTGATGCTGTTTTTGAAGTATATGTTCGGGAGCATCTTTTGAAAAATGGGAATGTGAGACCGAATAACCTTCATAAAGAAGCAACTAAATATGTATCTGCAAAGGCGCAAGCAAGTATTATCCGGTATATGCTTGATGAACAACTTTTAACAGATGAAGAAGTTGCGGTAGTGATGAGAGGGCGAAATGCGAAATCAGGTACCGTACCAAAAAACACAGATGTGCAGACCTATCGGTACGGTACTGCTTTTGAGGCCTTAATCGGTTATTTATATTTACTAAAAAGAGAAGAGCGGCTGGAAGAATTGGTGTTGCTTTCTTTAAATTTTGTTAGTGAAAAGAAAGGAGGAGCTTAAGTTGAGTCAGGATTATATCATCGGAAAAAACCCAGTAATTGAGGCGCTAAAATCTGATCGTGATGTGAATAAGGTTCTGATTGCTGAAGGTTCTCAAAAAGGGCAAATGCAGCAAGTGATTGGCTTAGCGAAAGAACGAAATGTAATGGTGCAATTTGTACCGAAGAAAAAAATTGATGGCTTAGTGGAGGGCAATCATCAAGGTGTAGTTGCCCAAGTTGCCGCTTACCAATACGCAGAGATAGAGGATCTATTTGCTGCTGCGGAAAAAAAGAATGAGGCTCCTTTCTTTATTCTTTTAGATGAGATTGAGGATCCCCATAATTTAGGTTCCGTCATGAGAACGGCTGATGCGGTTGGGGCTCACGGCATTATTATCCCGAAGCGAAGAGCAGTGGGATTAACGTCTACCGTGGCCAAGGCCTCTACCGGAGCAATTGAATACATCCCTGTTGTCCGGGTAACCAATATGGCTCAAACGATTGACAAGTTGAAAGAGCGAGGTGTTTGGATCGCTGGTACGGATGCAAAAGGAAAAGAAGATTTCCGCTCTTTTGATGGAACAATGCCACTTGGACTTGTAATTGGAAGCGAAGGAAAAGGAATGGGACGATTAATTCGTGATAAATGTGATTTCCTTATTAGCTTGCCGATGAAAGGGAAGGTAACCTCATTAAATGCTTCTGTTGCCGCGGCGCTTCTTATGTATGAAGTTTTTCGAAAACGTTACCCACTTGGGTGAAGAAAATGGACATCCTGATTGTAGACGGCTATAACATAATCGGAGATTGGCCAGAATTAAGAACGTTGAAAAATAAAGATTTAGCTGCAGCAAGAGATCGTTTAATTGAAAAAATGGCGGAGTACCAGGCGTATTCCGGATATCGGGTGATTGTCGTATTTGATGCCCAGTATGTAAAAGGAACTGAAAAAAAGTTAAGTAACCACAAAGTAGAAGTTATTTTTACACGAACAAACGAAACGGCCGACGAAAGAATTGAAAAGTTGGCCATTTCTTTAAATAACCGAAAAACACAGATCCATGTTGCGACGTCTGACTTCACTGAGCAATGGGCCATTTTTGGACAAGGTGCCCTGCGTAAGTCCGCGCGGGAACTGTTAATCGAGATGGAATCAGTGGAAAAAAAGATCGAAAAAAAGGTCAAAAAAATACAACAAACGGGACCTAGTTCAAGAATTCCTCTTAGTCAAGAAGTGGCAGAAATTTTTGAAAAATGGCGACGTGGTGAGCGATGACTGGTTGACGGCAGAAAAAAGCCTACTGTATAATATTGCTAACTAGCCAGGTCGGAGGGATCCTAGTGAGTGCTGACTACAAAACAAAAGAAGATGAAAACTTTGTTGATTATATCCAGCTAGAAGATGAAGAAATAGTAGAGTTGGTTCATCAAGGTACTGGTGAGGCACTAGATTACTTGATTCACAAGTACCGTAATTTCGTACGCGCTAAAGCTAGGTCCTATTTTTTAATTGGTGCAGACAAGGAAGATATTGTCCAAGAAGGCATGATTGGTTTATATAAAGCCATTCGTGACTTCAAGGAGGACAAGCTTACATCTTTTAAAGCGTTTGCAGAACTGTGTATTACAAGACAGATCATTACCGCCATTAAAACAGCCACAAGGCAGAAGCATATTCCGTTGAATTCTTATGTTTCTTTGGACAAGCCAATTTATGATGAAGAATCTGATAGAACTTTAATGGATGTGATTTCTGGAGCGAAAGTTATGGATCCGGAAGAACTGATCATTAATCAGGAGGAGTTTGACCATATTGAAGTCAAAATGTCCGAGCTTTTGAGTGATCTTGAACGGAAGGTTTTGGCGCTGTATTTGGACGGACAATCCTATCAAGAAATATCAGAAGAGCTCAATCGACATGTAAAGTCTATTGATAACGCTCTCCAAAGGGTAAAGAGAAAGCTAGAAAGATATTTAGAGGTTCGAGAACTGACACTTTAGCATTAGGTCGTTCCTACTGAAATCATTGTCTAGCTCCGAGCGCTATCGGCTCGAGGTCAGAACCCAATCCGTCAAGG
This sequence comes from Bacillus yapensis, assembly GCF_005280205.1. Lineage (GTDB taxonomy): Bacteria > Bacillota > Bacilli > Bacillales > Cytobacillaceae > Robertmurraya > Robertmurraya yapensis. The sequence goes on from NZ_SUND01000021.1 coordinate 17,338, forward strand.
AGATTAAAGTGCAATCTCCTAGCCGGCTCGTCTTCTGCTTGTCGCCGATGTGCAAGCGCTCTCCGCTTTTCATATTGACACTATACTTTGTCCATGTTACAGTTTTAGAGATATAGAATGGGAAATAGTAGGTGGCTTTGATGATTAAAAAGGTTGCTTTAGCCTGTGCAGAGTGTGGTTCTAGAAACTACTCAACGACAAGCAAGAAGGAATCAGAACGTTTAGAATTAAAGAAGTTCTGCAGTACTTGTAATGCTCACACGCTCCACTGTGAAACGAAATAAATAATGATTTTTGGCTCAGGCCAAAATATCAATCCTTTATTATATATAGCACCTTAAAAGTTGGAGGTCTCACTCATGCATCGCATCATTAATTTTTTCAAAGACGTCGGCCGTGAAATGGGAAAAGTTAGCTGGCCTAAAAGGAAAGAGCTAACTAGCTATACAGTTACGGTTCTAGTAACAGTAGTATTCTTTACTATTTTCTTTGCGGTTATCGATTTAGGAATTTCTGAATTGATTCGTTTAATTCCTTGAATAACCCCTATGTCTTAATGGTATAATGGAAAATGTGATAGGAATTCATACAAAAGCCCGGAAACGGGTTTTTTAATTTGGGAAAAAATAGACAAGTCTAATTTTGGGTGCGTATTTTTTAATTGTAGGGAGGGAAGGACGGATCGTCCTGACACATGGAAAAGAATTGGTATGTAGTTCACACATACTCAGGCTACGAAAACAAAGTGAAGACGAACTTAGAAAAGCGTGTCGAAACAATGGGCATGCAGGACAAGATCTTCCGTGTAATCGTACCAGAGGAAGAAGAAACTGATTTTAAGAATGGTAAGAAAAAAACAGTAAAGCGCAAGGTGTTTCCTGGTTATGTGCTAGTTGAAATTATCATGACGGATGATTCTTGGTATGTTGTTCGTAACACTCCAGGGGTAACTGGATTTGTAGGCTCAGCAGGCTCAGGTTCAAAACCAACGCCGCTTTTACCGGAAGAAATTAACTCTATCTTAAAAACATTAGGTGTAGAGGAAAAACGAATTGATATTGACTTTGAATTAGGGGAAACGGTTCGCGTTAAAGAAGGTCCATTTGCGAACTTCACTGGCTCTATCGAAGATATTGACAAAGACAAAGGGAAACTTAAGGTTCTGGTTAATATGTTTGGTCGCGATACGCCAGTAGAACTAGAATTCACACAGATTGATAAGCTGTAAGAAGCTAATTTAGATAATCTTGTGAATTTCCAAAACTTATTATTGCATTTCTTTCCGAAAAAACTTGAAATCGAATTGGAAAAGTGATAATATTTCAAAGGTCAGTATGTCTTTTAGAAGACAAAGTATTGCCAAGCTCTTTATTTTTATATAAGGACAACAAGTTGAGTGGGAGGGACGTTTTTCTTTGGTGAAAACCGAATGGAAATCAACCCTATTACCACATCACGGACTTTAAGGAGGTGTGTCTCGTGGCTAAAAAAGTAATTAAGGTCGTAAAATTACAAATCCCTGCAGCTAAAGCTAATCCAGCTCCACCAGTTGGTCCTGCATTAGGTCAAGCCGGTGTTAACATCATGGGATTCTGTAAAGAGTTTAACGCTCGTACAGCTGAACAAGCTGGTTTAATCATACCTGTTGAAATTACGGTATTTGAAGACCGTTCATTTACATTTATTACGAAAACTCCACCTGCTGCCGTTCTTCTTAAGAAAGCAGCTGGAATCGAGTCTGGTTCTGGTGAACCAAACCGTAATAAAGTAGCAACAGTTAAGCGTGATAAAGTACGCGAGATTGCTGAATCAAAAATGCCTGACCTAAATGCAGCTAGCGTTGAAGCAGCTATGCGCATGGTTGAAGGTACTGCACGCAGCATGGGTATCGTTATCGAAGACTAATTCATGCTTATGTTTTATGTTCGTAATCATACAATTACGAATTAGTTGATTAAAGGGTTGCGACGTTGAATTTGGTTTCACTCGCAACCTTTGTTCTGTTAAAAAAGCTAGTTCTAATTTGAACGATGCTTTTGAAGTGCCAAGTAGTACCACGCTTGTCGCTTTTAAGTGGGAGGTTATCCGCTAAAACCACAATTCAAGGAGGAAATTTAAAATGGCTAAAAAAGGTAAGAAGTATGTAGAAGCTGCAAAGCTTGTAGATCGTCTAAAAGCTTATCCTGCAGCAGAAGCAATTGATCTTGCTAAGAAAACAAATTTCACTAAATTCGATGCAACAGTTGAAGCAGCATTCCGTCTAGGAGTAGATCCTAAGAAAGCTGACCAACAAATCCGTGGAGCAGTTGTACTTCCAAACGGAACTGGTAAAACTCAACGTGTATTAGTATTTGCTAAAGGTGAAAAAGTGAAAGAAGCAGAAGCTGCTGGCGCTGATTATGTAGGAGATGCAGAATTCATCACTAAAATCAACCAAGGTTGGTTCGAGTTTGATGTTATCGTTGCTACTCCAGACATGATGGGTGAAGTTGGTAAGCTTGGTCGTGTATTAGGACCTAAAGGTTTAATGCCAAACCCTAAAACTGGAACAGTTACTTTTGATGTGACAAAAGCAGTTAACGAAATCAAAGCTGGTAAAGTTGAATACCGCGTTGATAAGTCTGGTAACATTCATGTACCAATCGGTAAAGTATCATTCGAAAATGAAAAGCTTGTTGAAAACTTCAACACTATTTTCGATACTTTAATGAAGGTTAAACCAGCTGCTGCAAAAGGCACATACATGAAGAACGTAACAGTTACAACTACAATGGGACCTGGAGTTAAGGTTGACCCTTCTTCAGTTTCAGCGAAGTAATTTTTTAACAATTGACATTCAGAATTATATTTGCTAATATAAATTCTGTTGTGAAAAATAAATAACATTTGTACCGCAGACAGCAGGAGCTGCAAAGCTTAATTTTCCTGCCGAGGTCATACGATAGAATGATTTAGTTGTATTTTGACTATTGTATACTTCCTCCATGTCTGTAAAGATGTGGAGGTTTTTATATGCATCGGTATGAATGTAGAAAATCTACAGGAGGTGTAAAGATGAGCAACGCTATCGATCAAAAGAAATTAATCGTAGACGAAATTGCTGACAAATTTAAATCAAGTGTTTCAACAGTTGTTGTTGACTACCGTGGTTTAAACGTTGCTGAAGTTACTGAACTTCGTAAACAACTTCGTGAAGCTGGCGTTGAGTTCAAGGTTTACAAAAACACTTTAACTCGTCGTGCTGCAGAAGCTACTGAACTTACAGGATTGAATGAGGTTCTAACTGGACCAAACGCAATCGCGTTCAGTGCAGAAGATGTTGTTGCACCAGCAAAAATCTTGAGCGAATTTGCTAAAAAGCATGAAGCTCTTGAAATTAAAGCAGGTGTTATCGAAGGAAACATCGCTTCAGTTGAAGATATTAAAGCTCTTGCGGATCTACCATCTCGCGAAGGTTTACTATCTATGTTACTCAGCGTGCTTCAAGCACCTATCCGCAACCTTGCTCTTGCTACAAAAGCAGTTGCAGATCAAAAAGAAGAACAGGGCGCGTAAGCTAGAATTATCTTCGGTCTATTAAAATAAAACTATTATTCCAAGGAGGAAAATAATCATGACTAAAGAACAAATCATTGAAGCAGTTAAAAATATGACTGTTTTAGAATTAAACGACTTAGTAAAAGCTATTGAAGAAGAATTTGGTGTAACTGCTGCTGCTCCTGTAGCTGTAGTTGGAGCTGCTGCTGGTGCTGCTGCTGAAGAAAAAACTGATTTTGATGTAATCTTAGCTTCTGCTGGAGATCAAAAAATCAAAGTTATCAAGGTTGTTCGTGAAATCACAGGTCTTGGACTTAAAGAAGCAAAAGAACTTGTTGACAACACTCCAAAAGCACTTAAAGAAGGAGCTTCTAAAGAAGAAGCTGAAGAAATCAAAGCTAAGCTTGAAGAAGTTGGCGCTAACGTAGAAGTTAAGTAATTTCTGTTTGATATGAAAAAGCTCGCTATTATGGCGAGCTTTTTTTGCATTTTGTGTTTGCTTTTTCTATTATTAGATTCAGGGTCATGTTTATTGGCGACCTTAGAGGTTGAGGTGAAAAAATGTCTGAACATTATTATTCTCGTGATCAAAAGGTTGAAAGCAATCCGACTTATTGGGATTTTACCTTAAGAAATCACAAACTCAAATTCAAAACTGATAACGGAGTGTTCTCCAAAAGAGAAGTTGATTTTGGTTCTCGGTTACTCGTTGAATCGTTCGAGCTTCCTGAAGTAGAGGGGGATCTTTTGGATGTTGGCTGTGGTTACGGACCGATTGGATTATCGATCGCGAAAGATACCGGTCGCAATATACATATGGTAGATGTGAATGAACGGGCGCTTTCGTTAGCGAAAGAAAATGCGACTCTGAATAACATCGTTAATGTTTCGATTTATGAAAGTAATTGCCTTGATCAGGTAAAACATAAAGAGTTCGCTGCGATTTTAACAAATCCTCCAATTCGAGCTGGTAAGAAAGTTGTTCATCAAATTTTTGAACAAAGCTTTTCTTATTTAAAAGATCAAGGGGAGCTTTGGGTGGTCATTCAAAAAAAACAAGGGGCGCCTTCAGCGATCGAGAAAATGACTGAGTTATTTGGTGATGTAGAGACAGTTGAAAAGAAAAAAGGTTATTTTATTTTGCGTGCGAAAAAATATTTGACTTGACATTTTGGCTATGTTAACATTATAAAATGCCAACATAATATGATCTGGTCCACATACTAATTCCAACGACGTTGTATAAAGTTGGTATAGTAGGGAAAAACTAACAAAATAATAGTTCGTAATATGGAAAATGTGGTTTTTGAGAATAAAACCCTTTTTCTTTTTGTCTTATAAGACGAGGCCTTTTGGATTGTTTTAGCCAATCAAGGCGCCTATGTTATTTATAAGACTGGCAATAGATGCACTATAACGCTTGATTTGAGGGGTGAATCAGTTGACAGGTCAACTAGTTCAGTATGGACGACACCGTAGGCGGAGAAGTTACGCACGAATCAGTGAAGTTTTAGAATTACCAAATCTTATTGAAATCCAAACCTCTTCATATCAATGGTTTCTTGATGAGGGATTACGTGAAATGTTCCAAGATATTTCACCAATCGAGGACTTCACGGGTAATTTATCACTTGAATTTATTGATTACAGCCTTGGCGAACCAAAATATTCCGTTGCGGAATCTAAAGAACGAGATGTTACATATTCGGCACCATTACGTGTGAAAGTTCGTCTTGTTAACAAAGAAACTGGTGAAGTAAAAGATCAGGATGTCTTCATGGGTGATTTCCCATTAATGACAGAGACTGGTACTTTTGTCATCAACGGCGCAGAGCGCGTAATCGTATCCCAATTAGTACGTTCACCAAGTGTGTACTATAGCGGAAAACTTGATAAAAATGGCAAGAAGGGCTTTACTGCTACAGTAATCCCGAACCGTGGTGCTTGGTTAGAGTACGAAACGGATGTCAAAGATGTTGTTTACGTCAGAATAGATCGTACAAGGAAGTTGCCTGTTACGGTTCTTTTGCGTGCACTTGGATTCGGTTCTGATCAAGAAATTCTTGATTTAATCGGAGAAAATGAATACCTTCGTAATACTCTTGAAAAAGACAACACAGAAGGTACTGACAAAGCATTACTAGAAATCTATGAGCGTCTACGTCCAGGTGAACCACCTACAGTAGAAAACGCGAAAAGCCTCTTGGTTTCAAGATTTTTTGATCCAAAACGTTATGATTTAGCTAATGTAGGTCGTTATAAGATCAATAAAAAGCTTCATATAAAGAATCGTTTGTTTAATCAGCGTCTTGCTGAAACGCTAGTGGATCCTGAAACAGGTGAAATTATTGCCGAAAAGGGAGTATTACTAGATCGCCGTACATTAGATCGTATTCTTCCTCATTTAGAAAAGAATATTGGTTTCCAAACACAAAGCCCAGTAGGCGGCGTAGTTGAAAATGATGTTCTTTTACAATCCATTAAAATTTACGCTCCAAATGATGATGGTGAAAAAGCTATTAATGTCATCGGAAACGCATATGTAGAAGAGGCAGTTAAAAACATTTCACCAGCTGATATTATTGCGTCTATTAGTTATTTCTTCAACTTACTACATGGTGTTGGAGATACAGATGACATCGACCATTTAGGTAACCGTCGCCTACGTTCTGTTGGTGAACTATTACAAAACCAATTCCGTATCGGTCTTTCTAGAATGGAACGTGTTGTTCGTGAAAGAATGTCGATCCAAGATACGAATACAATTACGCCTCAACAGCTAATTAATATCCGTCCTGTGATCGCGTCTATTAAAGAGTTCTTTGGAAGCTCGCAATTATCTCAATTCATGGACCAAACAAATCCTTTAGCAGAGTTAACGCATAAGCGCCGTCTTTCAGCCTTAGGGCCTGGTGGTTTAACACGTGAACGTGCGGGGATGGAAGTACGTGACGTACACTATTCTCACTATGGACGTATGTGTCCGATTGAGACTCCGGAAGGTCCGAACATTGGATTAATTAACTCTTTATCTTCTTACGCAAAAGTAAATCGATTTGGATTTATCGAAACTCCATATCGTCGTGTTGACCCTGAAACAGGGAAAGTAACGAACACAATAGATTATTTAACTGCTGACGAAGAAGATAATTATGTTGTAGCCCAAGCGAATGCGCGCTTAGGTGATGATGGGTCATTCTTAGATGATCAAATCATCTCTCGTTTTAGAGGGGAAAACACAGTTGTTAGCAGAGAGCGTATCGACTATATGGACGTTTCTCCGAAGCAGGTTGTTTCTGCTGCGACAGCATGTATCCCGTTCTTAGAAAACGATGACTCCAACCGTGCCCTAATGGGTGCGAACATGCAGCGTCAAGCAGTTCCGTTGATGCAACCAGAAGCTCCACGAGTAGGAACAGGTATGGAATACGTATCTGGTAAAGACTCTGGTGCAGCAGTAATCTGTAAGAACGAAGGAATCGTGGAACACGTTGAAGCACGTGAAATTTGGGTGCGACGTGTTGTTGAAGTTGATGGTAAAGAAGTAAAAGGTGATTTGGATAAATACAAGTTATTAAAATTTGTCCGTTCAAACCAAGGTACTTGTTACAACCAACGTCCTATCGTTGCTACAGGTGACCGTGTAACAAAAGGAGAAATCCTTGCTGATGGTCCGTCTATGGAACTAGGAGAACTTGCTCTTGGACGTAACGTACTTGTTGCCTTCATGACATGGGATGGTTACAACTATGAGGATGCCATCATCATGAGTGAACGACTTGTAAAAGATGATGTTTATACTTCTATTCATATTGAAGAATATGAATCAGAATCTCGTGATACAAAATTAGGACCAGAAGAAATTACTCGTGACATTCCGAATGTTGGGGAAGATGCGCTTAGAAATCTTGATGAGCGTGGAATCATCCGCATCGGTGCGGAAGTAAAAGACGGGGACTTACTGGTTGGTAAGGTTACACCTAAAGGGGTAACTGAATTAACAGCTGAAGAGCGTCTATTACATGCAATCTTTGGTGAAAAAGCTCGTGAAGTACGTGATACTTCTCTACGTGTTCCACACGGTGGTGGCGGTATCGTTCACGATGTTAAAGTCTTTAACCGTGAAGATGGAGATGAGCTTCCTCCAGGTGTAAATCAGCTTGTTCGTGTTTATATCGTTCAAAAACGTAAAATTCACGAAGGAGATAAGATGGCTGGACGTCACGGAAACAAAGGGGTTATCTCTCGTATTTTACCAGAAGAAGATATGCCTTATTTACCAGACGGTACACCGGTTGATATCATGTTAAACCCACTAGGGGTTCCTTCTCGTATGAACATTGGTCAGGTGCTAGAGCTTCATTTAGGTATGGCAGCAAGAGCACTAGGCATTCATGTTGCATCTCCAGTATTTGATGGTGCGCGTGAAGAAGATGTTTGGGGAACAATTGAAGAAGCTGGAATGGCACGTGATGCGAAAACAGTTCTTTATGATGGTCGTTCAGGCGAGCCGTTTGATAATCGTGTATCCGTTGGGGTTATGTACATGATCAAACTTGCTCACATGGTTGACGATAAGCTCCATGCACGTTCTACAGGTCCTTACTCACTTGTAACGCAGCAACCACTTGGTGGTAAAGCGCAGTTCGGTGGTCAGCGATTTGGTGAGATGGAGGTTTGGGCATTAGAAGCTTACGGTGCTGCATACACACTTCAAGAAATCTTGACTGTTAAGTCGGATGACGTTGTTGGACGTGTGAAAACTTATGAAGCAATCGTGAAAGGTGAAAATGTTCCTGAACCAGGTGTTCCTGAATCATTCCGCGTATTAATGAAGGAGCTTCAGAGCTTAGGTATGGATGTTAAAATCCTTTCTGGCGATGAAAAAGAAATCGAAATGCGCGACTTAGAGGATGATGAAGAACAACAAGCAGAATCCTTAACAGTGGCTCCAATTCAAGAAGAATTTGAATCTGAAATTGTCGGTTCAAAAGAATAAATAAATTGTACGTTAAATAATACTACGCCATTTTCTCATTCCGTCTTTGGGAGTGGGAAAATGGTAGTTAAGGCTATAAGGGTAAAACCTGTAGATTATGAGGGAGGTAGGCCCCTTGCTAGATGTCAATAATTTTGAGTATATGAAAATTGGTCTTGCTTCACCCGATAAAATTCGTTCATGGTCTTTCGGAGAAGTAAAGAAGCCAGAAACAATCAACTATCGTACCTTAAAGCCAGAGAAGGACGGACTATTTTGTGAGCGTATCTTTGGACCACAGAAAGACTGGGAATGTCACTGTGGAAAATATAAGCGCGTCCGTTATAAAGGTGTAGTCTGTGATCGCTGTGGTGTAGAAGTAACTCGCGCAAAAGTTCGTCGTGAACGCATGGGTCATATCGAATTAGCAGCTCCTGTTTCTCACATTTGGTATTTCAAAGGAATTCCAAGCAGAATGGGCTTAATTCTAGATATGTCACCTCGTGCTTTAGAAGAAGTTATCTATTTCGCTTCTTATGTTGTAACTGAGCCAGGCGATACGCCACTAGAAAAGAAACAGCTTTTATCCGAAAAAGAATATCGTGCTTATCGTGATAAGTACGGCAACAAATTCCAAGCTTCTATGGGTGCGGAATCCATTAAAAAGCTTCTATCTGATATCGATTTAGATAAAGAAGTAGATGCTTTAAAAGAAGAATTAAAAACTGCTCAAGGTCAGCGCCGTACAAGAGCAATTAAACGCCTTGAAGTACTTGAAGCATTCCGTAATTCTGGAAACGAACCATCTTGGATGATCCTAGATGTTCTACCAGTAATTCCACCGGAGCTTCGTCCAATGGTGCAATTAGATGGTGGCCGTTTTGCGACTTCTGACTTAAACGATTTATATCGTCGTGTCATCAATCGTAACAACCGTCTAAAGCGTCTATTAGATTTAGGTGCTCCAAGCATTATCGTTCAAAACGAAAAGCGTATGCTACAGGAAGCTGTAGATGCTCTAATCGATAATGGTCGTCGCGGTCGTCCTGTTACAGGACCAGGTAACCGCCCGTTGAAATCTCTTTCTCATATGCTGAAAGGGAAGCAAGGACGTTTCCGTCAAAACCTACTAGGTAAGCGTGTTGACTACTCTGGTCGTTCCGTTATCGTCGTAGGTCCAAACCTTAAGATGTACCAATGTGGTCTACCTAAAGAAATGGCGATTGAATTATTCAAGCCATTCGTGATGAAAGAGCTAGTTGAAAAAGGTTTAGCTCATAATATTAAATCTGCAAAACGTAAAATCGAGCGTTTATCTCCTGAAATTTGGGATGTGCTTGAAGACGTTATTAAGGAGCATCCGGTTCTCTTAAACCGTGCCCCAACTCTACACAGACTTGGTATTCAAGCATTTGAACCAACTCTAGTAGAAGGTCGTGCAATTCGCTTGCATCCACTTGTATGTACAGCATACAACGCGGACTTTGACGGTGACCAAATGGCCGTACACGTACCGTTATCTGCAGAAGCACAAGCAGAAGCTAGACTTCTAATGCTTGCTGCTCAAAACATTCTAAACCCTAAGGATGGAAAACCAGTTGTTACGCCATCTCAGGATATGGTATTAGGAAACTACTACCTAACTTTAGAACGTAAAGATGCTGTTGGAGAAGGTATGGTCTTTAAAGATACGAATGAAGCATTAATTGCTTATCAAAATGGCTATGTTCATTTACACACTCGTATCGCGGTACATGCTGGTTCTTTAAACAACGAAACATTCACAGAAGAACAAAACAACATGTTGTTAGTAACAACTGTTGGTAAGCTTGTTTTCAATGAAATTTTACCAACATCTTTCCCTTACATTAATGAACCGACAAAGGAAAATCTTGAAGAGGAAACTCCGAAGAAATACTTTGTTGAAAAAGGTGCAGATATTAAGGAATTGATTCAGAGTCTACCAATCGTAGACCCGTTCAAGAAAAAGATTCTTGGAAATATCATTGCGGAAGTATTCAAACGTTTCAAGATTACTGAAACATCAAAAATGCTTGATCGTATGAAGAATCTTGGATTCAAATACTCCACTAAAGCAGGTATTACTGTTGGTGTGGCAGATATCGTTGTATTAAAGGAAAAGAAAGAAATTATCGATGAAGCGCAAATTAAGGTAGATAACGTAATGAAGCAATTCAGACGTGGTTTAATCACAGAAGATGAGCGTTATGATCGTGTAATTTCTATCTGGAGTGCTGCTAAAGATAATATCCAAGCAAAACTAATGAAGTCCTTAGAGAAGACGAACCCGATCTTCATGATGAGTGACTCTGGTGCCCGTGGTAACGCATCAAACTTCACGCAGCTTGCAGGTATGCGTGGATTGATGGCCAACCCGGCTGGTCGTATCATCGAATTACCGATCATTTCATCTTTCCGTGAAGGATTAACGGTATTAGAATACTTTATTTCTACTCACGGTGCGCGTAAAGGTCTTGCCGATACAGCTCTTAAAACAGCTGACTCAGGTTACCTAACACGTCGTCTTGTAGACGTTGCACAGGATGTTATCGTTCGTGATGATGACTGTGGAACTGATCGTGGTCTGTTAGTAGCAGCTCTAAGAGATGGAACTGAAATAATTGAAGCGTTAGATGAGCGTTTAATCGGTCGTTATGCAAGAAGAGCGATTAAGCACCCAGAAACGAAGCAAGTTATGGTACCTGAAAATGGCTTGATTACAGAAGATTTAGCTACAGAGATTGTCGAAGCAGGTGTTGAGGAAGTTTGGATTCGTTCCGCATTTACTTGTAACACACGTCATGGTGTGTGTAAGAAGTGTTATGGTCGTAACCTTGCAACTGGTCAAGAAGTTGAAGTGGGCGAAGCAGTTGGTATCATCGCTGCTCAATCCATTGGTGAGCCAGGAACACAGTTAACGATGCGTACATTCCATACAGGTGGGGTTGCCGGAGACGATATTACACAAGGTCTTCCACGTATCCAGGAGATTTTCGAAGCGCGTAATCCGAAAGGTCAAGCGGTTATTTCTGAACTTGATGGTGTTGTTGTTGGCATAAACGAAGGTCGTGATCGTCAACATGAAATCATCGTTCAAGGTGAAATTGAATCTCGCACATATACAGCACCTTATACAGCTCGTCTAAAAGTCGCTATCAATGACCAAGTTGTTATCGGTCAAGAATTGACAGAGGGTTCCATCGATCCGAAGGAATTAATCAAAGTCAAAGACGTGACATCTGTACAAGAGTACTTGCTTAAAGAGGTTCAAAAGGTATACCGTATGCAAGGGGTAGAAATTGGAGATAAACACGTAGAAGTAATGGTTCGCCAAATGCTTCGTAAAATCCGTGTAGTTGATGCTGGAGAAACTGAAGTTTTACCAGGTTCACTGCTTGATATCCACCAATTCACTGACGCAAACGAAAAAGCTCTACTTGAAGGCAAATTACCAGCAACTGGTCGCCCAGTGTTACTAGGGATTACAAAAGCATCTCTTGAAACAGATTCCTTCTTATCTGCAGCATCATTCCAAGAAACAACAAGAGTTCTTACGGATGCAGCAATTAAAGGGAAACGCGATGAGTTACTTGGTCTTAAAGAAAATGTTATTATCGGTAAACTTGTACCAGCTGGTACTGGTATGCAACGTTACCGTAAAGCAGAACCTGTTGCAGCAGTTGAAGAAACAGAAGATGCTGTAACAGTTGAGTAAATTATCGAATACAATGTGGTACTTGTCGTTTGACAAGTACCACATTTATTCTGATAAATAATCTAGAATTCATGTTGACATTGGATATCTATGATGTTAATATAACAAAGGTGCTCCTATTACCTGTTACTTTGGAGGATGTAAAATTGTCTTATGAAAAAGTAATGCAGGCCAAAAATTTTATAGTAGGAACAAAGCAAACGGTCAAGGCTTTACGGAATGGAAACGTAAAAGAAGTATTAGTGGCAATGGATGCTGCCCCAATGGTAACAGCCGAAGTCATCAATACAGCTGAAGAACTGAACATTCCAATCACCTATGTAGATTCCATGAAATCCTTAGGGAAAGCATGCTCCATAGAAGTTGGTGCCGCAACCGTTGCATTAACCCATTAAAAACTGTTTTTGTAGAATGATCTGCAAGGACTTTGTTTTTTGCTTCAAAATGAACCACCTGGATGTGTGGGCTTAACGAAAAAGTGAAGGGAGGAAACATAAATGCCTACTATTAACCAATTAGTGCGCAAGCCTCGTCAATCAAAAGAGGAAAAGTCAAAATCACCTGCGCTAAACAAAGGTTACAACAGCTTCAAAAAAGCACAAACTAACGTATCATCTCCACAAAAGCGTGGTGTATGTACTCGTGTTGGTACAATGACTCCGAAAAAACCAAACTCTGCGTTACGTAAATATGCTCGTGTACGTTTAACAAACGGCATCGAGGTAACTGCATATATTCCTGGTATCGGACACAACCTACAAGAGCACAGCGTTGTATTAATCCGTGGCGGACGTGTAAAGGACTTACCAGGGGTACGTTACCATATCGTTCGTGGAGCTTTAGATACAGCTGGTGTTAACAACCGTATGCAAGGTCGTTCTAAGTACGGTACGAAGAAACCTAAAGCAGCAAAAAAATAATCAAATAGAAATTATAAGCTTCTTTGAAAGGAGGAAGACAGATGCCACGTAAAGGACCTGTAGCAAAAAGAGACGTATTACCAGATCCGATTTACAATTCAAAGCTAATCAGTCGTCTAATCAACAAAATGATGGTTGACGGTAAGAGAGGTAAATCTCAATCTATTCTTTACTCATCATTCGATATCATTCGTGAACGTACTGGCAAAGATCCAATGGAAGTATTCGATCAAGCATTAAAGAACATCATGCCTGTACTAGAAGTTAAAGCACGCCGTGTAGGTGGTTCTAACTATCAAGTACCAGTAGAGGTGCGCCCAGATCGTCGTACAACTCTTGGTCTTCGTTGGTTAGTAAACTATTCACGTCTTCGCGGAGAAAAGACAATGGAAGAGCGTTTAGCTAACGAAATTCTAGATGCAGCTAACAACACTGGTGCATCAGTTAAGAAACGTGAAGATACACACAAAATGGCTGAAGCTAACAAAGCATTCGCTCATTATCGTTGGTAGAATTTACTTTTACTATTATAAAAACAAACTAAAAATCACTCATATGAGAAAGGAGAAATACCAATGGCAAGAGAGTTCTCCTTAGCAAATACTAGAAACATCGGTATCATGGCTCACATTGATGCTGGTAAAACAACAACAACTGAGCGCGTACTTTATTACACTGGTAAGATTCATAAAATCGGTGAAACTCATGAAGGTGCGTCTCAGATGGACTGGATGGAACAGGAACAAGAACGTGGTATTACAATTACATCTGCAGCCACAACTGCACAATGGAAAGGTCACCGCGTTAACATCATCGATACACCAGGACACGTAGACTTCACTGTTGAAGTTGAACGTTCCCTACGTGTATTAGATGGTGCAGTTGCTGTACTTGATGCACAGTCTGGTGTTGAGCCTCAAACTGAAACAGTTTGGCGCCAAGCAACAACATATGGCGTACCGCGTGTTGTATTTGTAAACAAGATGGACAAAATTGGTGCTGATTTCAAGTACTCAATCAAAACGATTCATGACCGCTTACAAGCGAACGCTGCAGCAATTCAACTTCCAATTGGAGCTGAAGATCAATTCTCAGCTATCATTGACTTAGTTGAAATGAATGCAACATTCTACGGTAACGATCTTGGAACTGACATTGAAGTACGTGAAATTCCTGAAGAGTACCGTGCTGAAGCAGAAGAATACCGTGAGAAATTAATCGAAGCGGTATCTGAATTCGACGAAGAGTTAATGGAAAAATACCTTGGTGGTGAAGAAATCACTACAGAAGACCTGAAAGCAGCGATTCGTAAAGGTACTGTTAACGTTGAATTCTACCCAGTTATCTGTGGTTCTGCATTCAAAAACAAAGGTGTTCAAAAAATGCTTGACGCTGTTATCGACTACCTTCCATCTCCACTAGATGTTCCTGCTATTAAAGGAACACTTCCAGATAGTGATGAAGTAGTTGAACGTCATTCAAGTGATGAAGAGCCGTTCTCAGCTCTAGCGTTCAAAGTTATGACTGACCCTTATGTTGGTAAATTAACATTCTTCCGTGTGTACTCTGGTACATTAAGCTCAGGTTCATACGTTCAAAACTCTACTAAAGGTAAGCGTGAGCGTGTAGGACGTATCCTACAAATGCATGCTAACAGCCGTGAAGAGATTTCAATGGTATACGCTGGTGATATCGCTGCTGCTGTAGGTCTTAAAGATACTACAACTGGTGATACACTATGTGATGAAAAGAGCCTAGTTATCCTTGAGTCTATGGAATTCCCAGAGCCAGTTATTCAATTATCTATCGAGCCTAAGTCTAAAGCTGACCAAGATAAAATGACTACTGCTCTACAAAAGCTTCAAGAAGAAGATCCTACATTCCGTGCACATACTGACCAGGAGACTGGACAGGTTATCATCGCGGGTATGGGTGAACTTCACTTAGATATTCTAGTAGACCGTATGCGCCGTGAATTTAAAGTAGAAGCTAATGTTGGTGCTCCTCAGGTTGCTTACCGCGAAACAATTCGTTCTTCTGCATCTGTAGAAGGAAAATTTGCTCGCCAATCTGGTGGACGTGGACAATTCGGACACGTTTGGATTGAATTCTCTCCAAACGAAGAAGGAAAAGGCTTCGAATTTGAAAATGGTATCGTCGGTGGGGTTGTTCCTCGTGAATACATTCCTGCTGTCCAATCTGGTCTAGAAGATGCTCTTGATAGAGGACTCCTTGCAGGTTTCCCTGTAGTAGATATCAAAGCGCGTCTATTCGACGGTTCTTACCATGATGTTGACTCTTCTGAAATGGCGTTCAAAATTGCCGCTTCAATGGCACTTAAAAACGCAGCATCTAAATGTAACCCAGTTATTTTAGAGCCAATGATGAGAGTAGAAGTTATCATCCCTGAAGAATACATGGGTGATATCATGGGTAACATCACTTCCCGTCGTGGTCGTGTAGAAGGTATGGAAGCTCGTGGTAATGCACAAGTTGTCCGTGCGATGGTTCCTCTTTCTGAAATGTTTGGTTATGCTACAACTTTACGTTCTAGCACTCAAGGTCGCGGTGTGTTCTCAATGCACTTTGACCACTATGAAGAAGTACCAAAATCAATTTCAGAAGAAATCATTAAGAAAAATAAAGGTGAATAATTGATTTTCACCAATATATAAAGTATAACTACTTATGTAAGAGTGGTAAGAAAAGGATCTCCTTTTCTTACTACATCCATATACTTAACTTTTTTATATTAAAGGAGGATTTCCAAAATGGGAAAAGCTAAATTTGACCGTTCAAAACCACACGTTAATATCGGAACTATTGGTCACGTTGACCATGGTAAAACTACTTTAACAGCGGCTATCACAACTGTACTTGCTAAAGCAGGTGGCGGTGAAGCACGCGGATATGACCAAATCGATAACGCGCCAGAAGAAAAAGAGCGTGGAATCACAATCAACACTTCTCACGTAGAGTATGAAACTGCTAATCGTCACTATGCACACGTTGACTGCCCAGGACATGCTGACTATGTTAAGAACATGATCACTGGTGCTGCTCAAATGGACGGCGGTATCTTAGTAGTATCTGCTGCTGATGGTCCAATGCCACAAACTCGTGAGCACATCCTATTATCTCGTCAGGTTGGTGTACCTTACCTTGTTGTATTCATGAACAAGTGTGACATGGTAGACGACGAAGAGCTTCTTGAATTAGTAGAAATGGAAGTTCGTGACCTATTATCAGAATATGAATTCCCTGGTGATGATATTCCTGTAATCAAGGGTTCTGCTCTTAAGGCTCTTGAAGGAGAAGCAGCTTGGGAAGAAAAAATCGTTGAATTAATGAACGCTGTTGATGAGTATGTTCCAACTCCAACTCGTGACACTGAAAAGCCATTCATGATGCCAGTTGAGGATGTATTCTCAATCACTGGACGTGGAACTGTTGCTACTGGACGTGTAGAGCGCGGACAAGTAAAAGTTGGTGACGTAATCGAAATCATCGGTCTTGCTGAAGAGCCAAAATCAACAACTGTAACAGGTGTTGAAATGTTCCGTAAGCTTCTTGACTATGCTGAAGCTGGAGACAACATCGGTGCACTTCTTCGTGGGGTTGCTCGTGAAGATATCCAACGTGGTCAAGTACTTGCTAAGCCAGGTTCAATTACACCACACACAAAGTTCAAAGCTGAAGTTTACGTTTTATCAAAAGAAGAAGGTGGACGTCATACTCCATTCTTCACTAACTACCGTCCTCAGTTCTACTTCCGTACAACTGACGTAACTGGTATTTGTAATCTTCCTGAAGGCGTAGAAATGGTTATGCCTGGAGATAACATCGAAATGACTGTTGAACTAATCGCTCCAATCGCTATCGAAGAAGGTACTAAGTTCTCTATCCGTGAGGGTGGACGTACTGTAGGCGCTGGCGTAGTTGCTACAATCCAAGAATAATCTTAATTTATAAAAACAGATGGGTGACGACCCATCTGTTTTTTTGCGTTCTAAAGTATCTGCAAGATAGTGAGCTGAAGTTTCTTTATATTATAGAAGAAACTCGATTAAAGACATAACAAATGAGAATCTTATAAGAGATGTAGAATTTTTAAGGTGCTATAACTTTAAAAAAATGCTAGAAATTTTTAAGTGGTGGTTTCTAATCGTTCATGAAGACAATTATTACGAGGTTTCGATTAAGAATGTCCGTATGGAGTGTTCATGAAGACAACTATTACAAGGCTTCGATGAAGAATGTCTGCATGAAGCGTTCATAAAGATAACTATCTCAACAATCCAGTAAACTATGTCTTCATGAAAACAAAAGCTTGCGAACCGCGAGTGTCACTAGCTCAATTCACAAGCACTATCTAAGTGAATTAAACCGATAGAATACCAAAACAACTCTCTCAAAAAAGATTCCTCTATTTACCGTCTAATTTAATAGTTCGACTATTTCCCGCGCACTTGAAAACCTCTATACAAGCCTATATAATAAAACAAGTGTGATGATAAAGAAATGAAATTATATATTGCATTTGCTTTATGATTCATTGTATAATAGACAATGTTGGTCTTTGACTGCGATGATGTGGAAGGTTGCTGACACACCCGGCCGCTTTGCCATGGCGAGTGAGTGGGAAATTTCCACGGAGAAAGTCTATTTTAAAATAGGCGAAAAGGAGGGAAAATAATGGCAAAACAAAAGATTCGTATCCGTTTAAAAGCATATGATCACAGAATTCTTGATCAATCTGCAGAGAAAATTGTAGAAACAGCAAAGCGTTCAGGTGCAGCTGTATCAGGTCCGATACCTCTACCAACTGAAAAGTCTGTTTACACAATCCTACGTGCGGTGCATAAGTACAAGGACTCTCGTGAGCAATTCGAGATGCGTACGCACAAGCGTTTAATCGACATTGTGAACCCAACACCACAAACTGTTGATTCATTAATGCGTTTAGACTTACCATCTGGTGTAGATATCGAAATTAAACTCTAATTTCTATCTGTATAGATGTAACTAAGAAACTTATTCAATGAAATAAAACAAGATAATCCACAGGAGGTGTGACTATAATGACCAAAGGAATCTTAGGAAGAAAAATCGGTATGACTCAAGTTTTTGCTGAGAATGGTGATCTTATCCCAGTAACAGTTGTTGAGGCAGCTCCAAACGTAGTTCTTCAAAAGAAATCTGATGAAACTGACGGTTACGTATCAGTTCAATTAGGATTTGATGACAAACGTGAAAAGCTTTCAAACAAACCTGAAAAGGGACATGTTGCTAAAGCAAACACTGCTCCTAAGCGCTTCGTACGTGAATTCCGTGGAGAAGGCTTAGCTGAGTTAGAAGTTGGTCAGGAAGTCAAAGTTAATATTTTCGCTGAAGGCGATATCGTAGATGTAACAGGAATCTCAAAGGGTAAAGGTTTCCAAGGCTCTATCAAGCGTCATGGACAATCTCGCGGACCAATGGCACACGGTTCTCGTTATCACCGTCGCCCAGGTTCAATGGGTCCTGTAGCTCCAAACCGCGTATTCAAAGGTAAAGCATTACCAGGACGTATGGGTGGAGAGCAAGTAACTGTACAAAACCTTGAAATTGTAAAGGTTGACGTTGAACGTAACCTTCTATTAATTAAAGGAAACGTACCAGGAGCTAGAAAAGCTCTTTTAAAAATTAAAAGTGCGGTTAAAGCGTAAATAACAAAGGCAGAAAGGAGGAAACAAGAATGCCAAAAGTAACATTGTTTAACCAAGCTGGATCACAAGTTGGAGAAGTTGAACTTAACGATTCCATCTTCGGGATTGAGCCTAATAACCATGTGTTATTTGAAGCTGTTGTAGCTCAAAGAGCTTCTTTACGTCAAGGAACTCATAAAACAAAAATTCGTTCTGAAGTAGCTGGTGGTGGTCGTAAGCCATGGCGTCAAAAAGGAACAGGTCGTGCTCGTCAAGGTTCGATTCGTTCTCCACAATGGCGCGGAGGTGGTACAGTATTTGGACCAGTACCTCGTAGCTATAGCTACAAATTACCTAAAAAGGTTCGTCGCTTAGCGATTAAATCTGCATTATCTTCTAAAGTATTAGAAGAAAGCATTTTAGTAATTGAAAACCTTGCTTTCGAAACTCCAAAAACAAAAGACTTCAAAGGTTTCCTAAAGGGTCTTTCTGTTGAATCTAAAGCACTAATTGTTACTGCTAACCTTGATGAGAACGTAGCATTATCTGCTCGTAACATCCCTGGTGTAACTGTAGTAACTGCTGAAGGAATCAACGTATTGGATGTTTTAGGTCATGACAAGTTAATCATGACAAAAGCAGCGGTTGAAAAAGTAGAGGAGGTGCTTGCATAATGGATGCACGCGAAATCATTAAGCGCCCCGTTATCACTGAACGTTCAACTGACTTAATGTCTGAGAAAAAATACACATTTGAAGTTGACGTTAGAGCGAACAAAACTCAAGTTAAAGATGCTGTAGAAGAAATCTTCGGCGTTCAAGTTGAGAAAGTAAACGTTCTGAACTATAAAGGTAAATTCAAGCGTATGGGTAAATTCGGCGGTTACACTAACAAGCGTCGTAAAGCCATCGTTAAATTAACAGCAGACAGCAAAGAAATCGAATTCTTTGAGGTTTAATTCATTAAAACAAGAAGAGGAGGGAAAATAAATGGCGATTAAAAAGTACAAACCTACCTCTAATGGTCGTCGCGGTATGACAGTTTCTGATTTCGCAGAAATCACTACTGACAAGCCAGAAAAATCATTACTTGCTCCTTTAAAAAGCAAGGGTGGCCGTAACAACCAAGGTAAGTTAACAGTTCGTCATCAAGGTGGCGGTCATAAGCGTCAATATCGTATCATCGATTTCAAACGTAACAAAGATGGCATTCCAGGCCGCGTTGCTACAATCGAGTACGATCCAAACCGTTCCGCAAATATTGCATTAATTAATTATGTTGATGGAGAAAAGCGTTACATCCTAGCTCCTAAGAATTTAGAAGTTGGTATGGAAGTAATGTCTGGACCAGAAGCAGATATCAAAGTAGGGAACTCTCTACCATTAGCTAACATTCCTGTTGGTACAGTAATTCACAACATCGAGTTAAAGCCTGGTAAAGGTGGACAATTAGTACGTTCTGCAGGTACTTCTGCACAGGTTCTTGGTAAAGAAGGCAAATACGTATTAGTTCGTTTAAACTCTGGTGAAGTACGTATGATTCTTGCTACTTGCCGCGCTACTGTAGGTCAAGTTGGTAACGAACAACACGAACTTATTAACATTGGTAAAGCAGGTCGTTCTCGTTGGTTAGGTAAGCGCCCAACTGTACGTGGATCTGTAATGAACCCTAACGATCACCCACACGGTGGTGGTGAAGGACGCGCTCCAATCGGACGTAAATCACCAATGTCACCATGGGGTAAACCAACTCTTGGTGCGAAAACTCGTAAGAAGAACAACAAATCAGATAAATTTATCGTACGTCGTCGTAAAAAATAACGGGATTGGGCTACGGTTCAACTATGGAGCCGTAGGGCAATCGCGAAGGGAGGTTCAATCATGGGTCGCAGCTTAAAAAAAGGACCTTTTGTTGATGAACATTTAATGAAAAAGATCGAAAAGCTTAATGAAACAGAAGGCAAGCAAGTGGTAAAGACTTGGTCACGCCGTTCTACGATCTTCCCACAATTCATCGGACACACAATCGCTGTTTATGATGGTCGTAAACATGTACCTGTATACGTCACTGAAGACATGGTCGGTCACAAGCTTGGAGAATTCGCTCCAACTCGTACTTACAAAGGTCATGCAAGTGATGACAAGAAAACAAGACGTTAATGAGAGGAGGCATTCTGATGCAAGCAAAAGCTGTTGTAAGAACAGTCCGTATTGCTCCTCGTAAAGCTCGTTTAGTTGTAGATCTAATTCGAGGAAAGCAAGTCGGTGAAGCGGTAGCGATTTTAAAACATACGCCAAAAGCTGCTTCTCCAATCGTTGAAAAATTATTAAATTCTGCTATGGCAAATGCCGAGCACAATTATGAAATGGACGTTAATAACCTTGTAGTTTCTCAAGTCTTCGTTGACGAGGGACCAACTTTGAAACGTTTCCGTCCACGTGCAATGGGTCGTGCAAGTGCAATTAACAAACGTACTAGCCACATCACAATCGTATTAACAGAGAAGAAGGAGGGATAATAGTGGGTCAAAAAGTAAATCCAGTCGGTTTGCGTATCGGTGTCATCCGTGATTGGGAGTCCAAGTGGTACGCAGGTAAAGACTACGCTGATCTTTTACACGAAGACCTAAAGGTTCGTGAGTATATCACTAAGCGTTTAAGCGATGCTTCTGTTTCTAAAGTAGAAATCGAGCGTGCTGCTAACCGTGTAAACATCACTATCCATACTGCAAAACCAGGAATGGTTATTGGTAAAGGTGGTACTGAGGTTGAAGCGCTTCGTAAAGCTCTTAACTCACTAACTGGCAAACGTGTTCACATCAACATTCTTGAAATCAAAAAAGCTGATATCGATGCGAAATTGGTTGCGGAGAACATTGCTCGTCAATTAGAAAACCGCGTATCTTTCCGTCGTGCTCAAAAACAAGTTATTCAACGTGCTATGCGCGCTGGTGCAAAAGGTATCAAAACAATGGTATCTGGTCGTCTTGGCGGTGCAGACATCGCTCGTTCTGAGTCTTACAGCGAAGGAACTGTTCCTCTTCATACACTTCGCGCTGATATCGATTATGCTACTGCTGAAGCAGATACAACTTACGGTAAACTTGGCGTAAAAGTATGGATCTATAAGGGAGAAGTCCTTCCAACTAAGAAGAAAACTGAGGAAGGAGGCAAATAATATGTTAGTGCCTAAACGCGTTAAATATCGTCGTCAACACCGTGGAAAAATGCGCGGTCAAGCGAAGGGCGGTACAGAAGTAACTTTCGGTGAATTCGGTTTACAAGCAACTGAAGCATCTTGGATTACAAACCGTCAAATTGAAGCTGCACGTATTGCGATGACTCGTTATATGAAACGTGGCGGTAAAGTTTGGATTAAAATTTTCCCGCATAAGCCTTACACAGCTAAGCCTCTAGAAGTCCGCATGGGTTCCGGTAAAGGTGCTCCAGAAGGATGGGTTGCAGTTGTTAAACCTGGGAAAGTAATGTTTGAAATCGCAGGTGTTTCTGAAGAAATCGCACGTGAAGCATTACGTCTTGCAGCACACAAACTTCCAGTTAAATGTAAGTTTGTAAAACGTGAAGAAATTGGTGGTGAATCAAATGAAAGCTAATGAAATTCGTGACCTTACCACTGCTGAAATTGAACAAAAAGTTAAATCACTAAAAGAGGAGCTTTTCAACCTTCGCTTTCAATTGGCGACTGGACAACTTGAAAACACAGCTCGCATCCGTGAAGTACGCAAAGCGATTGCTCGCATGAAGACTGTTATTCGTGAAAGAGAGATCGGCGTTAATAATCGATAATCTTTGAGAGGAGGTTCGCACAATGAGTGAACGCAACCAACGCAAAGTTTACACTGGACGTGTTGTTTCAGACAAGATGGATAAGACGGTTACTGTTCTTGTAGAAACATACAAAAAGCATCCGTTATACGGTAAACGCGTTAAGTACTCTAAAAAGTACAAAGCTCATGATGAGCAGAACCAAGCAAAAGTTGGCGATATCGTCCGCATCATGGAAACTCGCCCACTATCCGCAACAAAACGCTTCCGTTTAGTTGAAGTAGTAGAAAAAGCTGTAATTATTTAATGATCGGAATTAGTTTTCATCCCGAAGGGAGGTAACACACATGATTCAACAAGAAACTCGTTTAAAAGTTGCTGATAACTCAGGTGCTCGTGAAGTACTAACAATAAAAGTTCTTGGAGGCTCAGGCCGTAAGACTGCTAATATTGGTGATGTTATCGTTTGTACAGTAAAACAAGCAACACCAGGAGGCGTTGTTAAAAAAGGCGACGTAGTAAAGGCTGTTATTGTTCGTACAAAGAGCGGAGCACGTCGTGCTGATGGTTCATACATTCGTTTCGATGAAAACGCATGTGTAATTATCCGTGACGATAAGAGCCCACGTGGAACTCGTATTTTCGGACCAGTTGCTCGTGAACTTCGTGACAACAACTTTATGAAAATTGTATCTTTAGCTCCAGAAGTATTATAATTTCAAATCAAATTGCCTTTAAGGAGGTGCGAACAGATGCATGTAAAAAAAGGTGATAAAGTAATGGTCATCTCTGGTAAGGATAAGGGCAAAACAGGTGTAGTTTTAGCTGCGTTCCCTAAACAAAGCCGCGTCTTAGTTGAAGGAATTAACATCGTTAAAAAGCACTCTAAGCCAAATCAATTGAATCCACAAGGTGGAATCATCAGCCAAGAGGCACCTATTCATGTATCAAACGTAATGCCAATCGATCCTAAGTCTGGTGAGCCAACTCGCGTAGGCTATAAAGTGGAAGATGGCAAGAAAGTACGTGTTGCAAAAAAATCCGGTGAAGTTCTAGATAAATAGTTCAAAAAAGAAGGGAGGTACTATGAATGAACCGCCTAAAAGACAAGTATCAAAAAGAAATTACTCCTGCTTTAATGAGCAAGTTTAACTATAAGTCAGTTATGCAGGTACCTAAAATTGAAAAAATCGTTATCAACATGGGTGTTGGTGATGCCGTACAAAACTCAAAAGCATTAGATAACGCTGTTGAGGAGCTAGCTACAATTACTGGTCAAAAGCCAGTTGTAACTCGCGCTAAAAAATCAATCGCTGGTTTCCGTCTTCGTGAAGGTATGCCTATCGGTGCTAAAGTTACCCTTCGCGGTGAGCGTATGTACGAATTCTTCGATAAATTAGTTTCTGTATCTTTACCACGTGTACGTGACTTCCGTGGGATTTCTAAAAAATCTTTCGATGGTCGTGGAAACTACACTCTTGGTGTAAAAGAGCAGTTAATCTTCCCTGAAATTGATTATGATAAGGTAAGTAAGGTTCGTGGTATGGATATCGTTATCGTAACTACAGCTAATACTGATGAAGAAGCACGTGAACTTTTAACTCAATTTGGAATGCCATTCCAAAAGTAGTAATCGCTAAAATAAGGGAGGCGAAAACGTGGCTAAAAAGTCAATGATTGCGAAGCAAAAACGCGCGCAAAAATATAAGGTACAAGAATATACACGCTGCGAACGTTGTGGCCGTCCACATTCTGTATACCGTAAATTTAAGCTCTGCCGTATTTGTTTCCGTGAATTAGCATACAAAGGACAAATTCCTGGTGTGAAAAAAGCTAGCTGGTAAACCCCATTTCTGGGAAGGAGGTAAAAAACAATGGTCATGACAGATCCAATTGCAGATTTGCTAACTCGCATCCGTAATGCGAATATGGTTCGTCACGAAAAATTAGAGGTTCCTGCTTCTAATATTAAGAAAGAGATCGCTGAAATTTTAAAGCGTGAAGGTTTCATTCGTGATGTTGAATATATCGAGGATAACAAGCAAGGTATCATTCGTATTTTCTTAAAATACGGTGCAAACAACGAACGTGTTATCACAGGTTTAAAACGTATCAGTAAGCCTGGTCTTCGTGTTTATGCAAAAACTAACGAAGTACCACGCGTACTTAACGGACTTGGTATCGCATTAGTATCTACTTCTCAAGGCGTTCTTACAGACAAAGAAGCTCGCGCTAAACAAGTTGGCGGAGAAGTATTAGCATACGTTTGGTAATAGAGTTTCTTAAAGAATGGAGGTGCAATAAATGTCTCGTGTAGGTAAAAAACCAATTGAAATTCCAGCAGGTGTTACCGTTACTCTTAACGGAAACGTTGCAACTGTAAAAGGTCCTAAGGGTGAATTGACTCGTTCATTCAATCCTGAATTGGAAATTAAAGTGGAAGAGAACGTAATTAACGTAGTTCGTCCTTCAGAATCTAAAGAACACCGTACTATTCACGGTACAACTCGTGCGCTTCTAGCTAACATGGTTGAAGGTGTATCTAAAGGTTTTGAAAGAAACTTAGAGCTTATCGGTGTCGGTTACCGTGCTCAAAAACAAGGCAAAAAGCTTGTTTTAAACGTTGGTTACTCTCATCCTGTTGAGATCGATCCTGAAGAAGGTCTTGAAATCGAAGTTCCTTCTAATACAAAGGTTATTGTTAAAGGTATCAGCAAAGAGCGCGTAGGTGCTTTAGCTGCTAACATTCGTGATGTACGTCCTCCAGAGCCTTACAAAGGTAAAGGGATCCGTTACGAAGGCGAATTT
The DNA here is from genome assembly GCF_005280205.1 of Bacillus yapensis. GTDB lineage: Bacteria > Bacillota > Bacilli > Bacillales > Cytobacillaceae > Robertmurraya > Robertmurraya yapensis. Next base: position 42,789 of record NZ_SUND01000021.1, read on the forward strand.
GTTCGTCGTAAAGAAGGTAAAACAGGTAAGTAATGCCGCGTAGGTAAACGAAAGGAGTGACCTAAATGATTACGAAGGCTGATAAAAATGCAACCCGTAAGAAAAGACACGCACGTGTGCGTTCTAAACTTGCAGGTACTGCAGCTCGTCCTCGTTTAAATGTGTTCCGCTCAAGCAAGCACATTTATGCGCAACTCATTGACGATGTAAATGGAGTAACTCTAGTAAGTGCTTCTACTTTAGATAAAGAAGTTAGTCTTGAATCTACTGGAAACGTTGATGCAGCAGTTAAGGTCGGAGAATTAGTTGCAAAGCGCGCAGTAGAAAAAGGTGTAAAAGCTGTTGTGTTTGACCGTGGAGGATACTTATACCATGGCCGTGTTAAAGCACTAGCTGATGCAGCTCGTGAAAATGGATTAGAATTTTAAGAGACAAAGGAGGGACACAAAAGATGCGTCGTATTGATCCAAACAAACTTGAACTTGAAGAACGCGTAGTTACCGTTAATCGTGTAGCTAAAGTTGTAAAAGGTGGACGTCGTTTCCGTTTTACTGCTCTTGTAGTAGTAGGAGATAAGAACGGTCATGTTGGTTTTGGTACTGGTAAAGCACAAGAAGTACCAGATGCAATTCGCAAAGCGATTGAAGATGCGAAGAAAAACTTAATCGAAGTACCGATGGTAGGAACAACTCTTCCTCACCAAGTTATCGGACACTTTGGTGCTGGTGAAATTCTTCTTAAGCCAGCTTCTGAAGGTACAGGAGTTATCGCTGGAGGCCCAGTTCGTGCGGTTCTTGAATTAGCTGGTGTTGGTGATATCCTTTCTAAGTCTTTAGGAACAAATACACCAATCAACATGGTTCGTGCAACGATGGACGGATTATCACAATTAAAACGTGCTGAAGACGTAGCAAAATTACGTGGTAAGTCAGTAGAAGAACTGTTAGGATAAGGGGGGAAAGCAAATGGCTAACAAATTAGAAATTACCCTCACTCGCAGTGTAATTGGTCGCCCACAGGATCAAAAGGATACTGTTAAAGCATTAGGCTTACGCAAAATGCATCAAACAGTTGAGAAAAATGATAATCCTGCTATCCGTGGAATGATCAACAAAGTTGCTCACTTAGTAACGGTTAAAGAAATATAATTCAATTCTTCTTCAAATAAGGAGGTGCCAACATGAAACTTCATGAATTAAAACCTGCAGAAGGATCTCGTCACGAGCGCAAGCGCAAAGGACGCGGTATTGGTTCTGGTAACGGTAAAACTGCTGGTAAAGGTCATAAAGGTCAAAATGCTCGTTCAGGCGGTGGCGTACGTCCAGGCTTCGAGGGTGGTCAAACACCTTTATTCAGACGTTTACCGAAGCGCGGCTTTACAAACATCAACCGTAAAGAATTCGCTATCGTTAACCTTGATACGTTGAATCGCTTTGAAGACGGAACAGAAGTTACTCCAGAACTTCTTGTTGAAACAGGTGTCGTAAGCAAAGAGTTAGCAGGAATCAAGATTCTTGCTAAAGGGAAGTTAGAGAAAAAGCTTACAGTGAAAGCTCATAAATTCTCCTCTGCTGCGAAGGAAGCTATTGAAGCTGCCGGCGGTAACATCGAGGTGATTTAATGTTTCAGACAATCTCCAATTTTATGCGCGTGGGTGATATAAGACGAAAAATCATATTCACCCTTTTAATGTTGATTGTATTCCGTATTGGTACGTTTATTCCTGTTCCAGGAGTAGATGCTGATGTATTAAAAGCACAAGACGAACTAAGTGTATTTGGGGTTCTAAATACATTTGGTGGAGGCGCACTCTTAAACTTCTCCATTTTAGCAATGGGCATCATGCCGTATATCACGGCATCGATTATCATCCAATTGTTACAAATGGATGTTGTTCCGAAGTTCACGGAATGGTCTAAGCAAGGAGAAGTGGGTCGTCGTAAGCTAGCGCAGTTTACTCGCTATTTTACAATCGTACTTGGTTTTATTCAGGCATTAGGTATGTCTTATGGATTCAATAACCTTGCTGGCGGAATGTTAATTCATAACCCAGGTATCGCATCTTATTTGCTAATTGCTACTGTATTAACAGCTGGTACAGCGTTTTTGATGTGGTTAGGGGAGCAGATTACATCTAAAGGTGTAGGAAACGGAATCTCGATTATTATCTTTGCTGGTATCGTTGCAGGAATTCCTTCAACATTAAACCAAATTTATGCTCAACAATTTGAAGATGCTGGAGACCAGCTATTCATCCGTATTATCACAATGTTACTTCTTTTAGTAGCCGTGGTTGCAATTGTTGTGGGAGTTATTTTCGTTAACCAAGCGTTACGTAAAATCCCAATTCAATATGCAAAGCGTATGGTAGCAGGGCGTATGCCTTCTGGTCAGACATCCCATTTACCGTTAAAAGTAAATGCTGCTGGTGTTATTCCTGTTATCTTTGCCATTTCCTTTATTGTAACACCAACAACAATTGTTCAATTCTTTGATCAAAATGATGTTACATTATGGATTCAAAGAGTGTTTGATTACACACAACCAATCGGTATGGTTATATATAGTGCATTAATTATTGCATTCGCATATTTCTATGCCTTCATTCAAGTCAACCCTGAACAGGTTGCTGAAAACCTGAAAAAACAGGGTGGTTATGTTCCAGGTATTCGTCCAGGGAAGAATACACAGGAATACTTAACTCGTGTCTTATATCGTTTAACATTAGTTGGTTCGATTTTCTTAGCAGCAATTGCCATTTTACCGGTGTTCTTCGTAAAATTTGCCGGTTTACCACAATCTGCACAAATCGGCGGTACAAGTTTGCTCATCGTAATTGGTGTAGCACTTGAGACGATGAAGCAGCTTGAATCTCAGCTTGTTAAACGTCACTATAAAGGTTTCATTAAATAATTCGGTTGTGGGGACGCTAGGTTCCCATACCGTTTTAGCCTTAAGGAGGAATTCACGTGAATTTAGTACTAATGGGTCTTCCAGGTGCCGGTAAAGGTACACAAGCCGAGAAAATCGTCGAAAATTACGGCATTCCTCATATTTCTACAGGTGACATGTTTCGCGCAGCTATGAAAGAAGGTACAGAACTTGGTTTGAAAGCAAAATCCTTCATGGACCAAGGTGCACTTGTTCCAGACGAAGTGACAATCGGAATCGTTCGAGAACGCCTCAGCAAGGATGATTGTCAAACTGGATTTTTACTTGATGGATTTCCAAGAACTGTTCCCCAAGCAGAAGCTCTTGAAAACATTCTTACCGAATTAGGCAAAAAAATTGATTATGTCTTAAATATCGATGTGGACCAAGATATCTTAATGGATCGTTTGACTGGTCGTCGCATTTGTAAAGATTGTGGCGCAACCTATCATCTAGTCTTCAATCCTCCTGCACAAGAAGGTGTATGTAATCGTTGTGGCGGTGAATTATACCAACGTGCAGATGATAATGAAGAAACTGTTAAGAATCGTTTACATGTAAACATCGAACAGGCAAAACCATTGCTTGATTTCTATGAAACAAAAGGGTACTTGAGAAATATTGATGGTCAGCAGGATATTAACAAAGTGTTTGTTGATATAGAGAGTCTTCTCGGGGGCCTAAATGCATGATTATTTGTAAAACCCCACGGGAGATTGAAATCATGCGTGAAGCTGGTCGGATTGTAGCACTGACTCACCAGGAATTAAAGAAACATGTTGCTCCAGGGATTACAACGAAAGAATTAGACGCGATTGCTGAAAAATTTATTCGTTCCCATGATGCATATCCTTCTTTTAAAGGGTATAATGGATTTTCTGGCAGCATTTGTGCTTCAGTGAACGAAGAACTCGTTCATGGTATTCCGGGGAATCGCGTGTTGCAAGAAGGCGATATTATCAGCATCGATATTGGTGCCGAATATAAAGGTTATCATGGTGATTCAGCATGGACTTACCCTGTTGGTAATATTGACGACGAATCTGCACGTCTATTAGATGTCACAGAACAGTCTTTGTATATTGGTCTTAAGGAAGCTAGTCCAGGTGAACGTTTATCGAACATCTCCCATGCGATTCAGAACTTTGTAGAATCGAATGGTTTTTCGATTGTACGTGAGTATGCTGGGCACGGAATCGGGCAAGACTTACATGAGGATCCTGAAATTCCTCATTATGGTCCTCCGAACAAAGGTCCGCGTTTAAAACCGGGAATGGTACTTTGTATTGAACCGATGGTGAATGCAGGAAGTCGTTATGTTAAAACTTTAGCAGATGATTGGACTGTTGTTACAACCGATGGGAAAAAGTGTGCTCACTTTGAGCATACAATCGCTATCACTGAAACAGGCTATGAAATTCTGACAATAGTCTAGAATCAGGTGATTTTATGGTTGGTTACGATTCACGTCCAGAATTAGGGCAAATAGTCTTAATTTCTCACGGACGAGACGCAGGTCAGTATGCTATAATAGTAGGGTTGTTAGACAATCGGTTTGTTTTTCTGGCTGACGGTGATAAAAAGAAATTTGATCAACCGAAGAAGAAGAATCTACTACATCTTAAGCTTATTGATTTTGTATCTCCAGAAGTTCAAAGAAGTTTATTAGAAACCGGTCGCGTAACTAACGGAAAACTCCGATATGCATTAAATAAGTTTGAATCAATGAATAAGTGAGATTTTCACTTCGTGTAAAATCTTAATTTAGAAGGGAGTCAAGTTCGATGGCGAAAGATGATGTAATTGAAATTGAAGGTACAGTACTTGAAACTTTGCCAAATGCAATGTTTAAGGTAGAATTAGAAAATGGTCATACTGTTTTGGCTCATGTTTCTGGTAAAATCCGTATGCACTTCATCCGCATTTTACCTGGAGACAAAGTAACTGTTGAGCTATCTCCATATGACTTAACACGCGGAAGAATTACTTATCGCTTTAAATAGTCTATTGCACTCCGTACTATCAAGGAGGTTAGGATAATGAAAGTTAGACCATCTGTTAAGCCGATCTGCGAAAAGTGTAAAGTTATCCGCAGACGCGGTAAAGTTATGGTTATATGTGAAAACCCTAAGCATAAACAAAAACAAGGTTAATATTAAGGAGGTGCGCATATAATGGCACGTATTGCTGGTGTAGACGTCCCACGTGAAAAACGTGTAGTGATTTCTCTAACATACATCTATGGTATTGGTAAAAGTACAGCACAAAAGGTTTTAGCTGATGCTGGTGTTTCTGAAAACACTCGTGTTCGCGATTTAACTGAGGATGAATTAAACAAAATCCGTGAAATTATCGACAAGTTAAAGGTTGAAGGTGACCTTCGTCGTGAAATTTCTTTAAACATCAAACGCTTAATGGAGATCGGAAGCTTCCGTGGTCTTCGTCATCGTCGTGGTTTACCTGTTCGCGGTCAAAACACTAAGAACAACGCTCGTACTCGTAAAGGCCCACGTAAAACTGTAGCTAACAAGAAGAAATAATCGGTAAAGGAGGTTACTTTAAATGGCTCGTAAAACAAATACACGTAAACGTCGTGTTAAAAAGAATATTGAACAAGGTGTTGCACACATTCGTTCTACATTCAATAACACAATCGTAACAATCACTGACGTTCATGGAAATGCAATTTCATGGTCAAGTGCTGGTGCGTTAGGATTCAAGGGTTCTCGTAAATCTACGCCTTTCGCAGCGCAAATGGCAGCTGAAACTGCAGCAAAAACATCTATGGAACATGGAATGAAAACTCTTGAGGTAACTGTAAAAGGTCCTGGTGCAGGTCGTGAAGCAGCTATTCGTGCTCTTCAAGCTGCAGGTCTTGAAGTTACAGCTATCAGAGACGTAACTCCAGTACCTCATAATGGTTGCCGTCCGCCTAAACGTCGTCGTGTGTAATTTTTCTGTATAGAATTTAAATCCCTGTCTATAATGGGAAAAGGTAAGATATTTTCACTTTGGTGAAAAATCTGCGATACTAATTTTTTTCTGAATAAATACAGAATCATTAATCCAGTTGTTGTGCACAATCGGGAACGTATACAGGGGGAATTTCAGTTAAGGTTTTAACTGAGATTTCGACGTTTTGAAGGAGGGTATATTTGATGATCGAAATAGAAAAACCAAAAATCGAAACGGTTGAGATCAGCGATGATGCAAAGTATGGGAAGTTCGTCGTAGAACCACTTGAGCGTGGATATGGTACTACTTTGGGTAACTCCTTACGTCGTATCCTATTATCGTCACTCCCAGGTGCCGCTGTCACATCGATTCAAGCTGACGGGGTACTTCATGAGTTTCAAACAATTGAAGGCGTCGTTGAAGATGTTACATCTGTCATTCTTAATATTAAGAAGCTTGCCCTTAAGATCTACTCTGATGAGGAGAAGACTCTTGAGATTGACGTGCAAGGTGAAGGTGTTGTAACAGCAGCCGATATTACTCATGATAGTGATGTTGAGATTCTGAATCCAGATCTTCACATTGCGACCCTTGGTAAGAATGGTAACTTGCGTATGCGATTAACGGCAAGACGTGGTCGAGGTTATACGCCTGCTGATCAAAACAAGAGAGAAGATCAACCGATCGGTGTTATTCCAATCGATTCTATCTATACTCCTGTTTCACGTGTTTCTTTCCAAGTTGAAAACACACGTGTTGGTCAAATGACAAACTATGACAAATTAACCCTCGATGTTTGGACTGACGGAAGTACAGGTCCACAGGATGCGATTGCTCTAGGTGCAAAGATTTTCACTGAGCATTTAAACATCTTCGTTGGTTTAACTGATGAAGCACAAAATGCTGAAATCATGGTCGAAAAAGAAGAAGATCAAAAAGAAAAAGTTCTTGAGATGACAATTGAGGAACTAGATTTATCTGTTCGTTCATATAACTGCTTAAAGCGTGCTGGTATCAACACTGTTCAGGAATTAGCTAATAAGACTGAAGAAGATATGATGAAGGTACGTAATTTAGGACGTAAATCTCTTGAAGAAGTAAAACATAAATTAGAGGAGCTTGGACTAGGCTTACGTAAGGATGACTGATTAGTTGCCCGTGTGTAGGACAAACCCAAGAACTGATGACTTCAACAAAGGAGGGAAACTTTCATGGGATACAGAAAGTTAGGACGCACTAGTGCTCAGCGTAAAGCAATGTTACGTGATTTAACTACAGACTTAATCATCAATGAGCGTATTGAAACAACTGAAGCTCGTGCGAAAGAACTTCGTTCAGTTGTAGAAAAAATGATTACACTTGGTAAGCGTGGAGATCTTCATGCACGTCGTCAAGCTGCTGCATACATCCGTAACGAGGTTGCAAATGCTGAAACAAACCAAGATGCTGTACAAAAATTATTCTCTGATATCGCTACTCGCTATCAAGAGCGTCAAGGCGGATACACTCGTATCATGAAACTTGGACCACGTCGTGGAGACGGAGCTCCAATGGTAATCATCGAGTTAGTATAATATCATTTTCTAACAACAAGGGCATGGGACAGTTTGAACAGAACGTGTTCATGTCCTTGTTTACTATCACCGCCTTTTTAAGGATTTAAGCCAACACTGAGTGTTATGATGAGCATGCATTGGATTATTATTATAACGCGCTGGACCGATTTTTATGAGTCTTGCGTGCGCGTGTCTCGTCTAGCTCATGCACCTCTTTTATGACGATAAAAGAGGTGCAGGCTTTATTTCAAATTTTGAGCCAAATGGGAGACATTTGCTTTAAAAGAATATTGCTATCATTTTTGTTTTTAATTTTATAATGTCTTCGATTAAAACAGGCTCGCCAAATGGCGAGTTTTCTTTTTTATATGGGGTAATTGAATTTGGTTCTCGCAATTTGTTTTCATAAGGACGGAACTGATTAGATTCTAACAAAAGATGTCTTTATGAGCGGTTCATGCGGACAGTATCGACTGGATTCTTACAAAAGTTGTCTTTATGACCGGTGCATGTGGACAGAATTGGGTGGATTCATGTAAATGATGTCTTTATGAACACCCCATACGGACACTAATGGAGAAAATCGATTAAATTATGTCTTCATGAATGAACTAAAACAACTTTTTGAAAACGGCTAGTATCGATCACCATTAAAAAAATGGTATAGTAGATTTCGTTAAGAGATTAGAATAGATTAGTGAAGCAGAGCTGAGAGGAGGACGACATAATGAAAAATCCGGTTGTGACGATAGAGAATGTATCCTTTAAATATGACGGGCAGGAACAGTATGCTCTTAAGGATGTATCCTTTCAAATATATGATGACGAATGGTTAGCGATTGTGGGCCATAATGGCTCAGGGAAATCGACACTAGCCAAGCTATTAAACGGGCTCCAATTTCCTGAAGAAGGTCGTATCCAAATAGGTGGTATCGATTTAACAGAAGAGACGGTATGGGATATCAGGAAATTAATTGGAATGGTTTTTCAAAACCCTGACAATCAATTTGTTGGAACGACGGTACAGGATGATGTGGCTTTTGGTTTAGAAAATAACGGGATTCCCCGTGAAGATATGGTGGAGCGTGTGCAGAGCTCTTTGAAGAGTGTTAAAATGGAGCAATTTCTTGATCAAGAGCCGCACCATTTATCAGGTGGACAAAAGCAAAGAGTCGCGATCGCAGGTGTAATCGCACTACGTCCCAAAATCATCGTCTTAGATGAAGCAACATCCATGCTCGACCCACGTGGACGAGAAGAGGTATTAGATACAATTAGACAGTTGAAAAATGATCATCAAATGACGGTTATTTCCATTACCCATGATTTAGAGGAAGCTGCCAAGGCGGATCGAATCATCGTAATGAACGGTGGGGAGCTTTACCGTGAAGGTACCCCTGAAGAGATTTTTCAAATGGACGAAGAATTGGTGAAGCTAGGGTTGGACATTCCATTCCCTGTGAAAATGAGCAAAATGTTAAAAGCGAAAGGCATTCCTTTAAATAAGCATTATTTATCTGAGGAAGAGTTGGTGACACAATTATGGACATCTCACTCCAACAAGTAGAATATCGTTACCAAGCCAATTCACCATTTGAACGTCTTGCTATTCAAAATGTCTCAATTGATATTCCGTCTGGAACGTATTTGGCGATTATTGGCCATACAGGTTCAGGGAAATCAACGATTTTACAACATCTCAACGCGATTTTACGACCAACCGAGGGGAAGGTTGTCATCGGCGATCGTGAGGTCACGAATGCGAAGAAGCAGAAGAATTTGAAGGAAATCCGCAAACGTGTCGGGATTGTTTTTCAGTTTCCTGAGCACCAGTTGTTTGAAGAAACAGTGGAAAAAGATATCTGCTTCGGTCCAATGAATTTTGGGGTATCTGAAGCAGATGCTAAGGTTCGTGCACGAAAAGCGATTAAACAAGTCGGTCTTTCTGAAGAGATTCTACAGAAGTCCCCATTTGACCTATCTGGTGGACAAATGAGACGTGTAGCGATTGCGGGGGTACTTGCAATGGAGCCTGACGTTATCGTCCTAGATGAGCCGACTGCAGGGCTTGACCCACGTGGCCGTAAAGAAATTATGGATATGTTTTATCAGCTCCATAAGGAAAGAAACTTATCGACTGTGCTTGTGACGCATAGTATGGAGGATGCATCTCAGTATGCGGACCAAATTGTTATTATGCATCAAGGGCAGGTTTATAAAAAAGGCACCCCTCGCGAGATTTTTCATTCGCCAGATGGCTTAATTGAGCTTGGTTTGGATGTGCCAGAGGTCGTTCGATTCCAACAAAAGCTTGAAGCAGCCTTCAAGACAAAACTCGCAAAAACATGTATTACATTGGACGAGCTGACGGATGAAATTGATCAGCTTTTTAAAAGGGGTGAGCCAAAATGATGGAAAAAATGATTTTTGGTCGCTATATACCTGCTGAGTCACCGTTGCATCGAATGGATCCAAGGTCAAAAATATTGCTCGTGTTCCTATTTGTTTGTGTGGTTTTTATTGCGAATAACGCGATCACCTACGGGCTATTAGCGGTCTATACGTTCCTAATGGTGCTTTCCTCAAAGGTGCCGATTCGCTTCATTTTGGGCGGTCTCAGAATCGTTCTGTGGCTCGTGTTGTTTACGCTCGTGCTCCATCTCTTTTTCACAAAAGAAGGAGACGTGCTATTTCAATGGGGGAGCATTTCGATTTATGAAGGAGGCTTGAAGCAAGGGATATTTATTTCCGTGCGATTCTTCCTGCTTATCTTGATGACGTCCTTATTAACGTTAACGACGACGCCAATTGAGATTACCGATGGAATTGAAGTGTTGTTAGATCCGTTGAAAAAAATAAAATTCCCCGTCCATGAGTTAGCATTAATGATGTCGATTTCCTTACGTTTCATTCCAACGCTAATGGAGGAAACGGATAAAATTATGAAGGCGCAGACGGCAAGAGGCGTTGAATTTTCCGGAGGACCGATTAAGGACCGCGTGAAGGCAATTATTCCTTTATTAATTCCATTATTCATTGGCTCATTTAAGCGAGCAGAAGAGCTAGCTACAGCGATGGAGGCAAGAGGTTATCGAGGCGGAGAAGGACGAACGAAATATCGTCAGCTTCGCTGGGGCTTTGTAGACACGGTTATGCTTCTTATCCTTGCTTTTGTAACGGCGGCTCTAGTATTATTCCGATCTTAGGAGAGAGTATATGCAACGATATAAGTGTAAGGTCGCCTATGATGGTTCCCAGTTTTCCGGTTATCAGATTCAGCCAAATCAGCGCACCGTCCAGGGAGAGCTTGAAAAGGCCTTAGAGAAGCTTCATAAGGGTAAAGAGACAAAAGTATTCGCATCTGGACGCACGGATGCTGGCGTACATGCGAGGGGGCAGATGATTCACTTTGATTCTCCCTTCTCGATTCCTGAGGAAAAATGGCCAGTTGCGTTAAATGCACTTTTACCAGATGAAATTTCTATTCTTGAGGTTGAAAAAGCGGAATCCGATTTTCATGCAAGATTCGATGTAACAGGTAAGGAATACCGTTATTTTGTCTACACTAGTAAAGTGCGAGATCCGTTTCGACGCCATTATGCATATCATTATCCTTATGCCTTAAATCTTGTAACGATCAAAAAAGCGTCCCAATATTTACTAGGCACCCATGATTTTACCAGCTTCTGTTCAGCGAAAACAGAGGTTGAGGACAGGGTAAGAGAGCTTCGAGAAATCGAAGTTTTGGAAGAGGGCGACATGCTCGTTTTTCGATTTGTCGGCAATGGATTTTTGTATAATATGGTAAGAATTTTAGTAGGAACCTTGCTACAGATAGGAGCGGGTGAAATTCTATCCGATGAGATCCCAGCCATTCTTGCGAAAAAGGATCGGATCTATGCAGGGAAAACAGCACCTCCTCAAGGCTTATACTTGTGGAAAGTGGATTATGAAAATAATTCATGACAACCTATCCTGGTGTCAAATATGTTCTTGACAGAATGACGTCAGTGTTTTATCATAATATGGTATGTATTTTAATCCCACGATAAGCCCCGGAACTTATTGTGATGAAGAATATACGAATTAGAATTTGAATTTTGAAATGGACAATTTTAGGAGGGAAACTCATGCGTACAACGTTTATGGCTAACGCTAACAATATCGAACGTAAATGGTACGTAGTTGATGCTGAAGGCAAAACTTTAGGTCGTCTTACTTCTGAAGTAGCATCTATTCTACGTGGTAAACATAAACCAACTTTCACACCACATGTTGACACTGGTGATCATGTAATCATTATCAATGCTTCAAAAATCCACTTAACTGGTAAGAAGCTAACTGACAAGATCTACTACCGTCACTCTTTACACCCAGGTGGTTTAAAAACAAGAACAGCGCTTGAAATGCGTACAAACTACCCTGAAAGAATGTTAGAGCTTGCTATCAAAGGCATGCTTCCAAAGAATTCTTTAGGTCGTCAAATGTTCAAAAAATTACACGTTTATGCTGGAGCAGAGCATCAGCATCAAGCACAAAAACCTGAAGTTTACGAACTTCGTGGATAATTAAGGGAGGATTTATACATGGCACAGGTTCAATACATTGGTACTGGTCGTCGTAAGAGCTCCGTTGCACGAGTTCGTTTAGTTCCAGGCAGCGGCAAAATTACGATCAACGATCGTGACATTACAGATTACATTCCATTCGAAGCACTACGCGAAGTAGTGAAGCAACCATTAAACGCTACTGAAACTCTTGGTAGCTACGATGTTCTTGTTAACGTTAAAGGTGGAGGTTACACTGGTCAAGCTGGCGCTATCCGCCACGGTATCGCTCGTGCGTTACTTCAAGTTGACCCAGAATACCGTCCAACACTTAAGCGTGCAGGATTATTAACTCGTGACGCTCGCATGAAAGAACGTAAGAAATACGGTCTTAAAGGCGCTCGTCGTGCACCTCAGTTCTCAAAACGTTAATTTTACGTTTACAAAGGCTCTCAACCGATTTGGTTGGGGGTCTTTTTTAATTGGCTTACTTCCTAAAGCTCGTTGTTAAAATCTTAAAGCCGTTGGCTAGCGGCCGATTTTAACGTAGAAATACGTATTTTGTGCTTATTATGATGTTTGTAGCTCTTTTCTCAAATATCTAAGTGATTGAGAACAAAAACATTATTTGATGCGTTATATTTTATTCCAAAAGCAACAAAGTTTGAGAAAAGAGCATATTTATTTGTTCGCAAACTCCTAGTTTATTTTTTACTATCGCAATTTAGTCCAATTCTGAAATAAAATTTTAAAATTTTATCAGAAATTTTAAAAAATAATTCCAATGACGTGATTCTTTTGTCCTGTAAAAATGCATGATATGGGACCTATGTGGCATAGACTACTATACATCATTACCTATATGCTTTTACTATAAATTGTAAGCGTTACTAACATTTTGATATAAATTCGAGAGAGCCCGCCTACAATTCATTCAATTGTATAAAGGAGGACATATGAAAAGAAAAACGTTTATGATTACAGCCGTTTGTACCCTGCTACTAGGCACTTCAACAGCTTTTGCCAACAATGACCTTCCGAAGAGCTCCACTATTGAAAAAGAGGACAAGCCCTCATTCCCATCTCAGAAACCGCACCCTGTTTTTACCTGGAATTCATCTGTCATTCCCGTTTCGAGCAAACTTCATCCAAGCTCTGCACGGGGAGCAGGAATGGTAGAAGCCCCACTTCAGCAAATCGATCAAGTTATGAATCAAGCCATTTCACAAAAATTAATGCCGGGAGCTGTCACATTGGTAGCGAGAGCTGGGAAAATCGTAAAACATGATGCGTATGGCTATGCAGCTCAATACACCGATGGTAATTTTTCCGAAATGGAAAAGCCAATTCCGATGAAAAAGGATACCATTTTTGACTTAGCCTCTATCAGCAAAATATTTACTGCGACGGCCGTGATGATTCTTTTTGAAAAAGGATTGTTCGAGCTTGATGATCCGGTGGCGAAGCATATTCCTGAGTTTGCGGCAAACGGCAAGGAACATGTGACCATTCGCCAGTTGTTAACCCACACATCTGGATTTGTCTCTTGGGTCCCTCTATACTCACAAGGCAGTTCAAGAGAAGACAGGCTGAAGATCGTTTTAAATCAACCGTTGAAGAACCCACCTGGAACAGCTTATGAATACAGTGATCTAAACATGATTACGTTAGGAATGTTAATTGAGCATTGGTCTGGACAGCGCCAGGATGCATTCGTCAGAGAGCATATCACAGAACCTTTAGGTATGAAGGATACGATGTATAACCCGCCAGCATCCTTGAAGAACCGTATCGCTGCGACAGAGTACCAAGCTGTCCCGAACCGTGGTCTCGTTTGGGGAGAAGTCCATGATGAAAACGCTTGGTCATTGGATGGAGTTGCTGGACATGCTGGTGTATTCTCAACTGCAAAAGACCTCGCAAAGCTTGCCCATATTTTTATTAATGAAGGAGAGTATGGCGGGAAAAGAATTCTGAAGCCAGAAACAGTACAGCTGCTACTAGAGAATCAAAACGCGGCATTTGCAGGAAATGACCATGGGCTTGGCTGGGAGTTAGGTCAGGGTTGGTATATGGATGGATTAACCGAAGGTACATACTCTTTTGGCCATACGGGATATACCGGAACTTCGATTGTGGTGAGCCCGAATAATAAAACAGTCGCCATCTTGCTGACGAACCGTGTCCACCCATCAAGAAATATGGGGTCTTTGAATCAAACTCGCCGTCTATTTGCGAGACAAGTAGCAGATGCCATTCCAGTTTCGATCCCTGGTAAGAAAAAGGCTTGGTTTGCAGGGTATGGGGATAACCTAAACCGAGAAATGGAAACGGATCTTCATTTAACGAAGGATACAAAACTCACCTTCTCTACATGGCATATGATCGAGAATGTCTGGGATTTTGGGTCTGTAGAGATTTATAGAGAAGGCAGCTGGGAGCAGCTTGCTTCATTTACTGGTACAAGTAATGGTTGGGAAAAGAAAGAATTAGATATTCCTCATGATGCAACGAAATTGCGATTTGTCTATCGAACAGATGGTTCTACTAATTTACGCGGCTGGTATATTCAAAATCCAAAACTAGATTCAGGAGAACTTTCTTTTACGAAAAATGAATGGGAACTAAGGGACTATTAAAAAAAGGAGGAGGAGAAGCATGCGAAAAATGATCACCGCGTTTCTAGCATTTTTACTCGTGCTGACTGGGATTCCTTTTACAGGAGTAACGGCAGCTTCAGGAATCACCGATTTAGTAATTGATCTCAATGTTCCACAGGTTACGAGAGAGGTTAAGGATAACAAACTAGATTTGAACGGACTTCATGTTTATGATGATGGTCACTTTATGCTTGCATCTCAAAACGTAACATGGACGTCTACTAATAAGAATGTTGCCTCTGTGTCACAAGATGGGGAAGTAACTTTAACTGGTCATAATGGGAAAACATTTATCTCTGTCACGGATGGCAGCAATAACGATAGAATTTCAATTCAATACAAGGGCAATCAGGACAAAATCCTTGTTAAAAAAGAGAAAGGTGCACGTTACGACCTTATCGGCAATGCAACCCGGCACATGTCCATGGAGGAAAAGGTCGGACAAATGCTCATGCCGGACTTTAGAAATTGGAATGGCCAAAATGTAACGGTTATGAAAGACGAAATTGCTCAGCTTGTAAAGGATTATCATCTGGGTGGTGTCATTTTATTCCGTGAAAATACGGTAACAGCTGATCAAACAACTAGGCTTGTGAGTGCTTATCAGGAAGCAGCAGAAAAGTACGGACTGATCATTTCCATTGACCAAGAAGGTGGAATTGTTACTCGACTTCAAACAGGTACCGATTTTCCTGGGAACATGGCGCTTGGAGCGACACGCTCTGAAGAATTAGCTGAAAAGGTTGGAAAGGCCATTGGCGAAGAGCTGAACGCGCTTGGAATAAATATGAATTTTGGACCTGTACTGGACGTAAACAATAATCCAGATAATCCGGTCATTGGGGTTCGCTCTTTTAGTGAGGATCCGGAGTTAGTAGCGGATTTAGGTAATGCGTATATTAAAGGGCTCCATGAAACTGGCACCGCGGCGACTTCTAAGCATTTTCCAGGCCATGGAGATACGGCGACTGATTCACATGTGGGACTTCCATCGGTACCTCATGATCTCGACCGTTTGAAGGAAGTAGAATTATATCCTTTCCAACAGGCTATGGATACGGGAATTGATGCGATTATGACAGCGCACGTGACATTCCCGAAAATTGATGATACGAAGGCCATCTCTAAAAAAGACGGAACAGAAGTCGCGGTACCAGGTACACTTTCCCACAAAATATTAACGGGTCTTGTCCGCGAAGACATGGGCTTCAAAGGAGTGATCGTAACGGATGCGATGAATATGGGGGCCATTGCCGATCATTTTGGACCTGTTGATGCAGCCATCCGTGCTGTTAACGCAGGGGCAGATATCCTTTTAATGCCAGTTGGAATCGTAGATGTAGCAAATGGACTGTATGATGCAGTGAATTCAGGTGAAATTTCAGAAGATAGATTAGAGCAATCCGTTGAGAGAATATTAACGCTGAAGTTAAATAGAGGAATCGTGAAGGCTGAAGTTGAAAAGAGCCTTGATGAAAAGGTAGCGAATGCACTTAAAGTAGTAGGTTCAGCAGAACATAAGGCAGTTGAAAAAGAAGCAGCAGAAAAATCGATCACGCTTGTGAAAAATGATTCGGTTCTTCCACTTTCTGTTTCTCCTGAAGATAAGATTGTGGTGGTTGGTGGATCTGGATACTCTATAAACCTTCTTGCAGAAGAGGTTCAAAAGCACCAGCCCGGAGCCGTTTACATCAATGCTACGGATAAACTTACAGCCACACAATTAGCACAAGTACAAGGTGCGAAATATATCATTGCAGGTACCTACACATCTAGTGTGAGTGGCAGAGCACAAAATGCTAGTCAAATGGTGATGACACGACAACTTATTGAAACGGGTATACCGGTCATTGCTGTTGGGGCTCGAAATCCATATGACGTTATGTCCTACACGGATGTAGACGCCTACCTTGTTCAATATGGTTTCAAACCAGCTAGTTTTGCAGCAACGGCAAACACCATTTTTGGTCAAAATAATCCAACTGGAAAACTTCCAGTCACGATTTACAACCATGATGGCAGTGTTTTATATGGATTTGATCATGGGTTAGGGTACTAAGCGATAGATAAAGGGGAAAGTAGTTTATCAGGAGGATGGCTATTTTCCCTAAACAAGAGGAGGCGTAGTCATGAAAAAATGGATTACAGGTCTATTGGTTCTCGTTCTATTACTGTCTACCGTTTCAGCAGCTGTTGCAAAGAACGATAAAGAAAAGAAGAAGGAAAAATTTCGTTTAGGCGTAGAGGTTTTGCTGAAGGATAAGATTGATTTGATAAAGGATAAGCGGGTCGGATTAATCACGAATCCAACCGGGGTCGATCAAAATGTAACGAGTATTGTAGATTTACTCTATACTAACCCTGATGTGACTCTTACTGCTCTATACGGACCTGAGCATGGTGTCCGTGGAAGTGCGCAAGCCGGTGAGTATGTGGAACAATATACGGATGAAAAAACAGGGCTTCCAGTTTACAGTCTATA
Source organism: Bacillus yapensis (assembly GCF_005280205.1). Classification (GTDB taxonomy): domain Bacteria; phylum Bacillota; class Bacilli; order Bacillales; family Cytobacillaceae; genus Robertmurraya; species Robertmurraya yapensis. The sequence continues at coordinate 59,920 of NZ_SUND01000021.1, forward strand.
TGGACAGACGAAGAAGCCGACACCTGAGATGCTAAGCAATGTTGATGTATTGTTATTTGATATCCAAGACGTGGGGGCACGTTTTTACACCTATATATACACCATGGCCCTAGCGATGGAAGCGGCGAAAGAAAATAATATCCCAATTATCGTTCTTGACCGTCCAAATCCAATCAGCGGGACAAGAGTCGAAGGACCAGTGCTTGAGGATAAGTATTCTTCTTTCATCGGTGAGTATCCGATTCCTGTTCGCCACGGGATGACGGTCGGGGAGTTAGCAAAGCTTTTTAATACAGAATTTGAAATTGGAGCAGATTTAACTGTTGTGGAAATGGAAGGCTGGAAGCGAAATACGTATTACGATGAAACGCCATTAGAATGGGTCCTTCCGTCTCCAAATATGCCAACATTAGAAACTGCGGTTGTCTACACAGGGGCTGCCCTAATCGAAGGAACCAATGTTTCCGAGGGAAGAGGAACAACAAAGCCATTTGAATTAATTGGAGCACCTTTCATAAATAGTGACGACTTAGCTTCCGAGTTGAACTCGTACAAATTACCTGGCGTCATATTCCGAGCAGCTTCATTTATACCGTCCTCATCGAAGCATGCGAATGTGTTAAGCCATGGAATTCAAATTCATGTGACAAACCGAAATGCCTATAAGCCGTTTGAAACAGGGTTGTATATTGTAAAAACGATCCACGATATGTATCCGAATGAGTTCCAATTTAGAGCGCCAAGTTCAGCAGGAATTTCTTTCTTTGATAACCTTGTCGGGAATGGTTCGATCCGTGCTGATATTGAAGCGGGTAAAAGTGTGGAAGAAATGAAAGCAGCATGGCAGGCGGATTTAGATGAATTTAAAGAGGTTCGTGAAAAGTATTTATTATATTGATAGGTGTAAGAGGCCATGCTTTTTTGGGGGCCTCTTTTTTAGCATAATTGATATAAAAATAGAAAAAAGCCAAGGCCTAATGGTTAAAAGCGCTTGGCTGTAGAATTATTTGATTCAGTTAAATCGTATTTGAATTCACTAAATATAGATGCTTAAAGAGTTGTAGTGTTTCCCCTCTTTTAACCGGATACAATAGCAAGTCCAGCAGGAATATTTAAATCTCCCGCACCAAACTCTGTGACAAATTGGGGATCCATTGGATTGGTGATATCAAAAATATCTACATTATCGCCAATGTTTGCAACATATAAAGTTGTACCAGTTATTGCTATTTCCGTAGGGCGATCTAAGACACCAGCACCAAACTGTCCAATACGAACGGGTGCTTCAGGATTGGTAATATCATAAATTTCTATAGTGCTATCGTTAACATTTGTAACATAAAGAATATTCCCTGTAATCGCCAATCCGTTAGGTGTAACTAAATCACCAGCACCAAACTGTCCAACCCGTACAGGAGCAGCCGGGTTACTGATATCATATATTTCGATATTGTTATCGGCACTTGCTACATACAAGGTAGTCCCTGTAATCGCCATTCCGGTAGGTCCGACTAAATCTCCAGCACCAAATTCTCCGATCCGCACTGGAAGCATCGGATTTGCAATATTATAAATTTCAACATTACCACCGCCTTGATTGGATACGTAAAGGGTATCCCCTGTAATCTCGAATCCTTGAGGGGACATCACTTCTCCCGCACCGAACTCTCCGATCCGTACAGGAGCTGTTGGATTTGTTGTATCATAAATTTCTACAGTGCTATCGTCTTGATTTGCAACATACAGGGTAGTCCCGATCGTGATCAATTCATTAGGACCAGATAAATTTCCTCCATTAAATTCTCCGATTCGTACGGGATCTGAAGGATCAGCAATATCATAAATTTCTATATTGTTACTGCCAATGTTGGATACGTACAGGAACTGACCGACCGGAGGGGGTGCAGGCACATGGCCAAGATTACGAAAAAGCGTAATACAGTACGTTCCGCTATCTCCCGCGGCTGCTGTAATCGTAAATGAAGTGGGACGATTCACAGATGTGGAATCTGTATTGCCGGGATTAACATTTAACATAATCGTATCTGTGTTCGTTACATCTCCTTGAACCGTTCCAGTACTGGAAGCTGAGTTAAACAACTGAAACGTTCCTGCGATAAATGCTCCAGCAGAAGCGCTCCATACTTCCTCAGCTGCTAAAGGTCCGTTAAAGTTTCCGCAAAATTCCTCTTTTACGGTTGGGAATGAAGGGCAACACGCCCCGTTTTGTTTGAAGTTCATTTCTTTCCACCTCCTTAAATAAGACTTACTTAGGAAAAAAAGCCAAGGAATTTTATAAAAAAATCTTGGGGCTTGCTTGGTTTGATTCACTTCTTGGATTAAGCGCTTAGTAAATTCTTTAGCTAAAGAGTGGATCCAATTGTTATCCCTCAGTACATATTTGTACAAATGAGATTCCCCGCGGACCATTACCAACCGCAAATGTATCAATGACGGTATTAGTCGCGACGTCGATTACCGATACGCTATCAGAACCTTGATTTGTGACATAGGCAAGAGTTCCGTCAGGCGTGATGTCGACGCCTCTTGGAGAATCCCCAACTGGAACAGTCGCAATGACGGTATTAGTGGCAGTGTCGATCACGGTCACGCTATCACCGAGAACATTGGTGACATAAGCACGAGTCCCATTAGGCGTGATGGCTACCGCTTCAGGATCGCCTCCAGCCGGAAGGGTGGCTATTACTGTATTCGTTGCAATATCAAGAACAGTTACAGTGTTAGCCGTACCGTTCGGAATATAAGCACGAGTTCCATCCGGTGTAATCGCTATTTGTTGCGGATTAACTCCATCTGGTATTGTTGCGATGACGGTATTAGTGGCCGTGTTGATCACAGAAATACTGCTAGCTCCTTGATTTGCAACATAGACACGTGTTCCATCCGGTGTGATCGCCACTCCAAAAGGGGTGGTTCCTACTGGGATTGTCGCAATCACTGTGTTAGTCGCCGTATCAATGACAGATACAGTGCTAGCCTGCTCGTTTGAAACATAAGCACGAGTCCCGTCTGGAGTAAAGGCAACTTCGATTGGACCATTCCCAACTGGGATTGTCGCAATAACATTATTAGTCGCAGTATCGATGACGGTCACATTATCACTTCCGAAGTTTGTAACATAGGCAGTAGATCCATCTGGGGTAAATGCCACTTCATCAGGTATACTGCCAACCGGAATCGTAGCGACAACGGTATTGGTGGCGGTGTCGACGACCGAGACCGTATTATCGTTGCTATTAACTACATACGCAAAGACATTGCAAACGAGCGGAGGAGGAACGTTACAAAGATTTCGAAAGAGTGTGATGCAGTATGTCCCACTGTCACCTAGACTTGCGCTAATGGTAAATGAAGTCGGATTATTGACAGATTGTGAATCCGTATTTCCTGGTGCAGCGCTTAAAGTTATCGGTGGGATAGCATCCCCAGCAGCGGTCACAACTCCAGTACTGAAAGGGTCATTAAACAATTGAAATGTTCCTGAACGATAACTACCAGCTGTGGCACTCCATACTTCTGAGCCCTCTAGAGGACCATTAAAATTTCCACAAATGGTCTCCTGAACAATCGGACATGGTGGACAACAGGCTCCTTTGTGTTTTCTAAATTTCATTTTTCTCACCACCTTTAAAAAAAGTCCTATCGAAAAAAAGCCAAGGAGTTCTTTAGAAAGCCTTGGCACGCATTTGTTCTGATTTTCTTGTAGGATTAAGTGCCGGGCACTATTGTTATGCCTCACATACTTGTCCAATTGCGATTCCCCTCGGACCATTTTCGACGGGAATGGTAGCGATTACCGTATTTGTGTTTGTGTCAATTACTGATACTGTATCAGAACCTTCATTTGTGACATACACAAGTGAACCATCAGGTGTGATGTCAATACCTCTTGGAGTAGTTCCAACTGGGATCGTATCAATTACCGTATTTGTCAAAGTGTCGATCACAGACACATTGTTACTGTCAAAATTACTAACGTATGCACGTGTTCCATCCGGTGTAATGACTATTCCTTCAGGACTGCCACCAACTGGGATCGTATCAATCACTGTGTTGGTTGCGATATCAATGACCACAACCGTATCATTTAATTCAATTGTGTCATACGCACGTGTTCCATCTGGCGTAATTGCTATCATATTGGGAGCACCCGGAACGGGGATTGTTGCAATTACGGTATTTGTCGCGGTGTCAATCACTGAGACCGAACCAGATTGATTGTCAACATAGGCAAGAGTCCCATCTGGTGTAAAGTCAATTCCAAATGGTGTCGCGCCCACTGGAATAGTGGCAATCACCATGTTAGTTGCCGTATCAATGACAGATACAGTGCCAGCCTGCTCGTTTGAAACATAGGCACGAGTCCCATCTGGGGTAACTGCTACATCTATTGGAGCATTCCCAACTGGAATTGTAGCAATCACCATATTTGTCATAGTGTCGATCACCGATACGGAATCCCCCACGATATTTGTGATATAGACTAGAGTTCCATCTGGTGTAATGGCGGCCCCAAACGGCGCCGCGCCCACTGGGACTGTTGCGATTACCATATTTGTTGCAGTATCGATAACGGAAACGGTATTACTTCCACCATTCGTGACATACGCCAAGACATCACAAACGAGTGGAGGCGGGACGTTACAAAGACTTCGATAGAGTGTAATGCAGTATGTCCCGCTGTCACCTAGACTTGCGGTAATGGTAAATGAAGTCGGATTATTGACAGATTGTGAATCCGTATTTCCGGGTGCTGCGCTTAAAGTTATCGGTGGGGTAGCAGCTCCAGTAGCGGTCACAACTCCAGTACTGAAAGGGTCATTAAACAATTGAAATGTTCCTGAACGATAACTACCTGCTGTGGCACTCCATACTTCTGAACTGTCTAGAGGACCATTAAAATTTCCACAAATGGTCTCCTGAACAATCGGACATGGTGGACAACAGGCTCCTTTGTGTTTTTTCGATTTAATTTTATCCACCTCCTTAAAAGGAATTCCTTTCTTTTAAGCTAATACACGCTTGTACAATGTAATACAATATGTTCCGCTGTCCCCAGCAGCTGCAGTAATGGTAAATGAAGTTGGATTGTTCACGGATTGTGAATCTGTATTTCCTGGTGCCGCGCTTAAAGCAATTGCTGGAAGTGCCGCTCCTGCTGCAGTGACTGTTCCTGTGCTACCGGAAGAATTGAATAGTTGAAAAGTTCCAGCGATATAAGCTCCAGCTGGCGCACTCCATACTTCTTCAGCTGCTAATGCGCCGCTAAAATTTCCGCAAAAATCTTCTTGAAAAATTTCAGGAGCAGGACAACAACTACTTGAATCACAACAAGACATATAAACATTCTCCTTTCCTCTTATGTCGTAAAAAGATAGATGGCCACTAGCAACATTGGAGGGTTAAAACCGGGTTTTGGAGAGTAGAATATGTTCTATCTTTTCTATTACTAGCATATAAAAGAAGGTTAAAATGGAGTGTATACTTGTCCGACTTAACAAAAATATACTTTTTCATTACCTCGAGGTTGTGACAAATCAAAGGAGCCAAGAACTTCATCATACTGATTCTTTTGGACGCAAGGGTATCCTTTTGAAAAGCGTTATGCAGTAAGTGCCGTTAGTGCCTGAAGGGGCATTGATGGTGAATGAAGTTGGGTTAATCGCTACTCTAGAAATTGTAAAGCCTGGACTGACAGCAGGAAAAATAATAGTTGGAGTAGAATTGATAGACACATTTACATCGGCGATACTACTAGATGAATTAAAAACCTGAAACGTCCCTTGAATGTAATTATTCGAAGGAGCTTGCCAGACCATTTCCTCTCCATCCATGAAGTTCCCGCAAAACTCTTCTTTGATAATTGTATCGCCCTGTGAATGATCGTGATTGTGGTGAACATGATGTTTGTGATGATCGTGGTGATCGTGATGTTTGTGATGAGCATGATGATGGTGATCAAAATCGATTTTCTTGATTATGTTTAAAACACATAGTTCTTTTGGCCATAATGACCAGCATGACTTAATGAGCCTATGAATCATTACTTTACACCTCTTCTTTCTTGAACATGATTACCCTATTTTATGGGACGAGGAGTCATTTGGTGTCAGGCAAATTGGAAAAAAAGATAGAGTATTTACGAGGCCGAAATCTATTAAATAAAGGGATTTCATAGCATTAGTATATTTATGCAAAAAGGTCCTCTACCATTTTTGTAAATGAATACCTTCCTTGATTTTGAGATACACTACTTTTGTCTTTATCTATGCGACAAAAGTAGGTTTTAACTATGTTGATGGTGCTTTCTTTTTAGGTTACGATCGTAGTCGACTCAAAAATTAAAGGAGAGAGAGTAACATGTCTCAGTCTAATATAAAAGTGGCTGTACAGAAGTTTGGTAACTTCTTAAGTTCCATGGTAATGCCGAATATTTCAGCATTTATCGCTTGGGGATTAATTACAGCTTTATTCATACCTACTGGCTTTTGGCCAAATGAAAGCCTTGCCAACATGGTCGATCCAATGGTCAAATACCTATTACCAATCATTATCGGATACACTGGTGGTAAGCTTGTGCACGATCAGCGTGGAGCGGTTGTTGGTGCGATTGCCACAATGGGGGTTATCGCAGGTTCTGAAATCCCAATGTTCCTTGGCGCAATGGTTATGGGTCCACTTGGTGGATGGGTAATCAAAATGTTCGACAAATGGATCGAAGGAAAGGTTCGTGCAGGCTTCGAAATGCTTGTGAACAACTTCTCTGCCGGGATTCTTGGTGCAATCCTTGCAATTCTTTCGTTCTTAGGAATTGGTCCAGTTATTTCTGCTTTCACAGATTGGTTAGTGGCAGGTGTTGACTGGTTAGTTGGAACAGGACTTCTTCCATTAACAAGTATCTTAATCGAACCAGCGAAAGTATTGTTCTTAAATAATGCAATCAATCACGGTGTTCTTTCCCCAATTGGTGTAGAACAAGTTAAAGAAACTGGACAATCTATTTTGTTCCTTCTTGAAGCAAACCCAGGACCTGGTATTGGTGTCCTACTTGCATATATGTTCTTTGGCAAAGGGGCTGCAAAGAAATCAGCACCTGGTGCAGGAATCATTCACTTCTTTGGTGGTATTCATGAGATTTACTTCCCGTATATCCTAATGCGTCCACTACTTATTGTTGCAGTTATTCTTGGTGGAATGAGTGGTGTGTTCACATTAGTAATGCTAGGTGGCGGATTATTTGCTCCATCATCACCAGGAAGTATTCTTGCGATTACAGCAGTAACACCTCACCATGCAAGTGCATATATTGCTAACTTTGCTGGTGTTATCGTAGCTGGAGTTGTATCATTCATCGTTTCGTCATTTATCTTAAAAACTGGTAAGCAAGGCGAAGACGATCTAGAAGCTGCTGCTCAAAAAATGCAAGAAATGAAAGGCAAGAAAAGCTCAGTTGCAGGTGCTCTTACAGAGAACCAAGGAGCTATGCCTGATAATGTTTCAAAAATCATCTTTGCTTGTGATGCGGGAATGGGTTCAAGTGCAATGGGTGCATCCCTTCTTCGTAAAAAGGTAAAAGAAGCTGGAATCAATGTGAATGTAACAAACACATCTATCAGTAATCTTCCAGCTGATGCACAAATCGTTATTACGCAAGAAGAATTAACGCCAAGAGCGCGCAAACAAGTTCCAAATGCTTATCATATTTCAGTGGACAACTTCTTATCTAGTCCTGAGTACGATAACTTAATTAGCAAGCTACAATTCCCGGCTAACTCTGAACTTGAAGAAATCGTTGAGGATGCAGAAGAAGCGGGTACAGATAATGTGGAACAAGAAAATCATTCAGATGATTTACTTCGTCCGGAAAATGTCTTCATCAACAAAGAATTTGCTAATAAAGAAGAAGCTATCCGTTTTGCAGGTAGAGCATTAGTCGATGCAGGCTATGTCGATGAGAGCTATATTGAAGCCATGATTGAACGCGATAACATGACTTCTACTTATATGGGTAACGATGTTGCGATTCCGCATGGTACAGAAGATGCGAAGAAGGCAGTATTGAAATCAGGATTTACGGTTCTACAGATTCCAAATGGTGTTGATTTCGATGGTCAAAAGGTTCGTCTTGTTTTCGGTATCGCTGGAAAAGACGGCACACATCTAGAAATTCTATCTGGAATTGCGGTAACTTGCTCAGAAATGGAAAATATCGAAAAATTGGTAAGTGCAAAGACTGCACAAGAAATTATCGATATTCTTGGCAAGAAATAAATTATATGAATTGGCTGAATAGAAAAGCGTAGTATTGCGCTTTTCTTTTCCGTGTTTTTCGTTATTTTAATTAGGAACGAGTTGATGACTATGCATATTACCTCGAGGGAGAAAGCCATTATTGAACTGATTATTAAAACATCAGGAAAGCACACGGCTTTATCAATTGCGTCTTCTCTACATGTAAGTGCTAGGACAATTCAACGAGATTTAAAGTCAGTAGAAAAGATCCTGCAACAGTTTGAGCTGCGACTGACCCGCAACAAGAACCAAGGGCTAGTGATTGAAGGGAAGAATGAACAGATTTTTCGACTCATTCAGTATTTAGCCGGGAGTGAGTTAATTGATGAACCACTGCAGGAACGAAAGCTGCGTCTCTTGCTCGCCATCCTAGAAGAAGATTTGTACAAAACGCAAGTGCTATCAAGCCATCTTGGCATTAGTACAGCTACATTAGCTGCTTATCTCGATGATCTGACTGAATGGTTAAGCCATTTTCAATTGGAGCTTACGAGAAAAAGAGGAGTAGGCGTCGAGCTGAATGGGACTGAATCGAACAGACGAAGAGCACTCGTTCATTTTTTCCTACAATATTTTCATGAGGAATTAATTGAAAAGCTTTTTTTGTTGGAGCAAGGGAGACTAGCCGAAGAACAGATTTTGCACTATTTTAATGCAAGCCTTTTTTGGGAAGTGAACGCGCTTGTCAATGCAACTTTTCAAGGTGCACCTGGACGTCTTGCGGATAGTGGCTATTTAGAAATCGTATTACATATTTATATTACGCTTCAGCGAATTGAAGCTGATTTCTTTATCGAAGAGGATGCTTGCATCGCCGAGAGTGAAGTTGCTGCTGAGTTCGAGATTATGCAGACAATCGCTAAGGAGCTTGAACAGAAAACGGATGTTGAATTCTCAGAACATGATATTTTTTATTTGGCGCTCATTCTTAAAGGAACGAAGCTTCGTGGAGCTGAAGGGGTTCCTTATGACAGTATTGTTCTTGCACAAATGATCAAAAATATGATCCAGTCTGTGTCGGATCAAATACATGTGGATTTAACCCAGGACTTTTCTTTATTTCAAGGATTGCTTGCGCATATGGGACCATCCTTGTTCCGTATTAAGCAAAACATGGAGTCCTTTAATCCGCTTAAAGAGGAAATCATGCGGAAGTATCCGCTTTTGTTTATGGCGGTCAAGAATAGCGTGGAAATGGAATTCAATGATATAGACGATTTTCCTGATGACGAAATTGCCTTTATGGTTCTTCATTTTGGCTCTGCTCTTGTAATGCAGGAAGAGAATATGGCGATCAAAGCTTTGGTCATTTGTCCAACTGGAATTGGCACTTCGAAAATGCTCGCGAGCAGAATTAAGAAGGAAATCAGTGAAATTAGTTTGATTGATATTAAATCGATTAAGGAAATCACAGAGCGGGTCGACCTTAATGAGTATGACTTGATTCTGTCTACGGTCCGTTTGCCTTTTATGAATAGAGAATATGTATTGGTGAATCCCCTTTTGACTGAGGATAATATCACGACGATTAAAACATTCTTACAAAACCATATTGAATCGCTCACGAAACGCCAACGATATTTACAAACAACTTCTGCGCAACCTAGCGTGGATACACAAAATTTCGAGCTAAAAGATATGTTGCAAGAATTGAAGGATGTTCAGGAAAGCATTGAGGCAATTATTAAACATTTTCGTTACTATCGGATCGAAGAATGGGAAAGCCAAGAGGAAATTCTTGAAAAAATGCTCCGACGATCTGAAGAGGAACAGTTGCTAGAAGAACCAAAGGATGTTTTGCATTCCTTGAAGGAGAGGAGCAAGAAAGGCGGTCTTGGAATTCCGCAGACGAATATTGCTCTTTTTCATACAAGGAATGAGCATGTCCATCAGCTTATTTTCCAAATTGCTCATCTTCCAAACCCTTGTATTGTGAAAGGGATGGACGGAAATGATGTATGGATGAAGAACTTGCTGCTTATGCTCGCGCCCGCGGAATTAAGCCAGAGAGAACAGGAAATATTAAGCTTGATTAGTACGAGCATTATTGAAACGGATGAAGCGCTGCTTATATTCTCCTCAGCCAATGAGGAGTTAATATATAAAAGATTAGAATCGATTTTTGTGAAGTATCTGGAAAACAATTTTAAATTAAGATAGTTTTCCTAATGTTGATGTTAAAATCCTAATGCCGATTTTAACGTAGAGAAAACTAATTGGTGCTTCTTGATTTAGCTTCAAGCTCTTTTCTCATTTGTTTCAAGGTTAGAATCATTGAAAACATAGATGAATTTTTTGTTGCGGTTCCAAAAGAAACAAAAGCTAGAGAAAAGAGCCATAAATAAATAGATAAAGGAATGATTCGGATGAAAACAGCAGTACATTTTGGAGCAGGGAACATCGGAAGAGGATTTATTGGAGCTCTTTTTTCGCAGTCTGGATACCATGTAACCTTTGTGGACATTGCGGATGCAATCATTGATCAATTAAATGCGGAAAAGCAGTATCAAGTGAAGTTGGCAACAGATGCAAAAGAATCAGTAACGATTGAAAATGTTTCTGGATTAAATAATTTGAAACAAGAACAAGAAGTAATCGATGCGGTTAAGGATGCTGCCTTTTTAACAACAGCAATTGGACCAAACATTCTTCCGCGAATTGCACCGTTAATCGCAAAAGGGTTAACCGCTAGAGTAGAAGCAAACAATGAAAAGCTATATGTGATTGCTTGTGAAAACCAAATTTCTGCTACAGACCTTTTAAAAGGCTATATCATGGAGCATCTTGATGAGCAAACAAAAGAAAAAGTACTAGCTCAAGTGGCATTCTTGAATTCTGCCGTTGACCGTATTGTGCCAATTCAAAATAACGAAGGTTCTCTCGATGTTCTTGTTGAGCCATACTATGAGTGGGTTGTGGAAACAACTGAAGAAATTCCACATATCGAAGGAATGACAATTGTTCCTGAATTAGCTCCATTCATTGAAAGAAAGCTATTTACTGTTAACACTGGGCATGCTGTGATTGCATACTTCGGTTACCTTGCAGGTAAGGAAACAATCGACCAAACATTAGCAGACGAAGAAATCTACAAGCAGGTAAAAGCTACTCTTGGTGAGACTGGTGCTTACTTAATTAACGAATACAAGCTAGATCCAGCAGAACATCAAAAATACATTGATAAAATCATTGGTCGTTTCGAAAATGCTCATCTAAATGACGGTGTGACACGTGTAGGTCGTTCTCCACTTCGTAAGCTTGGTCATGAAGACAGATTGGTACGCCCAGCTTTACAAGCGCAAAAGGCAGGTCTTTCTTATACAAACCTAGCGAAAGCAATTGCTGCAGCATTGCTATTTGACTTCTCTGGAGATGAAGATGCTGTTAAGCTTCAAGAAATGATTAAAGCAAATGGTGTCGTTCAAACACTTCAAGAAGTATCTGGTTTAGAGGCATCAAATGAGTTAACAAAAGAAGTTGTTGCTCAATACGAAGCATTAAAAAAATAATGGATTGTGAAGACTGTCGGGAATTTTCTCGGCGGTCTTTTTTCTTTTGACATTGTAGGGAATGAGGAGTATATTGTCTAATAGTGTTAGATAAATTCAGGAGGAGTGTTATGGATTCCAAGGAGTTAGCGTTTGAACTACTTCTTACTATGAAGAACACCTTCAAAATGCCGATTCATGAGAAAATTGGAGGTATCTCCCAAGGAGAGATGAGGATATTGGGGCATATTATGTTTCGTGGTGAAGGTGTCACAGCGGGTGAACTAAGTGAGAAATTAGGTTTCACGACCCCACGTGTTGCTAGTGCTCTAAATAGCTTATCAAAAAAAGGGTATATTGAACGTAGTCGTAATCCAGATGACAAGAGAATTGTGATCGTGAAAGTGACTGACGCCGGAAAAGATTTTTTGATCAAGCGTCGGCAAGAAGTAGTGGGTATGACAGAACAAATGCTAGAGAAATTAGGCGAGAAAGATGCAAAAGAACTAATTCGAATTTTAAAACGAATAAATGAAATTACAAATCAAGAATAGAGCCTTAAGGAAGGGGTAAAAGAATGCTGAAAATTTTTAAGCATCTTCAGAAACAAGAATGGATGCTCATATTCTGTAGTTTGATCTTCATCGTGGCCCAAGTGTGGCTCGATTTGAAGTTACCTGAATATATGGAAGAGATCACGATTCTCGTACAGACTGAAGGCAGCAACATGAGTGATATTCTTCTAAATGGTGTATACATGATTTTGTGTGCGATTGGTAGTTTGGTAACAGCCGTTATCGTCGGTTACTTTGCAGCCAAAGTGGCAGCGGGATTTTCTGTTCGCATACGCGGAAAGGTATTTGAGAAGACGTTATCTTTTTCGATGGAAGAAATCAATGGTTTCTCCACACCTAGTTTGATTACACGTTCGACAAATGATATTACGCAAATCCAATTGCTGATTGCGATTGGTCTACAGGCACTTGTGAAGGCGCCGATTCTTGCTGTATGGGCGATTTTAAAAATCATGGGGAAGAGCTGGCAGTGGACGGCTACGACAGGAATTGCCGTGCTATTACTGATTTTGATGCTCTCTTTAATCGTGATTTTCGCCTTACCGAAGTTTAAAGTCATTCAGACTTTGACTGATAATTTGAATCGTGTAACAAGAGAGAACCTCACAGGGATTCGTGTTGTACGTGCCTATAATGCTGTTGACTTCCAAGAAACTAAATTTGAAGAGGCAAATAACAACCTGACAAAAACGAACCTGTTCACGAACAGAATGATGGCAATTATGCAACCGGGTATGGGTCTGATTATGTCAGGGATGAGTCTGGCGATTTATTGGATTGGTGCCTATCTCATTAATGGCGCCGCTTTACCAGATAGATTGCCATTGTTCTCAGATATGGTCGTGTTCATGTCTTATGCGATGCAGGTTATTATGGCATTCATGATGCTCTCATTCGTATTTATTATGCTCCCTCGTGCTTCTGTTTCTGCGAAGCGTATTAATGAAGTGTTAGATACCGAAACAAAGATTATTGATGGGGATAAAACAGAAGGAAAGACAGGTATTTCTGGAGAAGTTGAATTCCGCAATGTTAGCTTCAAGTACCCAGATGCGGCAGATTATATCCTTCATAACGTTAGCTTTAAGGCCGGAAAGGGAGAAACAGTGGCCTTTATCGGTTCAACCGGAAGTGGAAAAAGTACTTTAATCAACCTGATTCCACGATTTTACGATGCGACAGAAGGAGAAGTGTTGGTTGATGGGATCAATGTAAAAGAATATACGCAAGAAGCGTTACACGATAAGCTTGGGTATGTGTCACAGAAAGCTGTGTTGTTTTCTGGTACTGTCTCTTCCAATGTTGTCTATGGAGAGAATGGGAAAGTAGAAGTCGATGAAGCAACCGTCAAGAAAGCTGTTGAAATCGCACAGGGTACTGACTTTGTAGAAAAAATGGAAAACCAATATGAGGCAACGATTGCTCAGGGAGGTACCAATATTTCTGGAGGTCAGAAACAAAGATTATCGATTGCTCGAGCTGTGTACAAACGGCCAGAAATTTATTTATTTGATGATTCTTTTTCAGCGCTTGATTATAAAACAGATAAAGTCTTGCGAGCAGCTTTGAAAAAGGAAATTAATGATGCGACTAATCTAATCGTGGCTCAGCGTATTGGGACAATTAAGGATGCAGATCGAATTGTCGTGCTAGACGAAGGTGCGGTTGTTGGCATCGGTACACATGATGAACTGATGAAGACTTGTAGTGTGTATCAAGAAATTGCTTATTCCCAGTTATCAAAGGAGGAGCTTGAAATTGGCTAAAAAAGAAAAAGAGATTCCTCTAAATCAAAAAGAAGAGCGTGACCCGGGTCCTGGTCTGGGTGGTCCGATGGGCCCTGGTGGAGGCAAAGCGAAAAATTTTAAAGAAACGATGAAAAAATTAATCGCCTATTGTAAATCCTATGTGCCGCTGATTATTTTAGCATTGGTGTTGGGGATGGCGGGAGCTATTCTCAATATTCTTGGACCAGAATATCTTAGCCAGATCACTGATATTATTATCGAAGGTATCATGACAGAGATTGATCTGGAGGCTGTTGTTGATGTAGCTATTTTCCTAGCGATATTGTATGGGATAGGCGTTGTCTTCAATTTTGCTCAAGGTTATATTATGGCAACAATTACGCAACGAGTAGCAAAAAATTTACGTACGGATATTTCAACGAAGATTAATCGCTTGCCACTTAAATACTTTGACAAGACGAGCTACGGCGATATTTTAAGTCGAGTTACAAACGATGTTGATTTGATTGGTCAAACGATGAATCAGAGTTTAGGAACACTTGTTGGTTCGATTACGATGTTCCTTGGATCACTGATTATGATGTTTTACACGAACTGGATTATGGCCCTTGCTGCCATCGCTTCGACAATTGTTGGTTTTGTCTTAATGGGCTCCATTATCTCAAAATCACAGAAATATTTTGTTCAACAGCAGCAACATCTTGGGAAACTCAATGGACATATTGAAGAGATCTATACTGGCCATAATGTAGTCAAGGTCTATAACGGAGAGAAGGAAGCGAAGCACGTATTCCATGACGTCAATACGAAATTGTATGATAGCGCATGGAAGTCTCAGTTTATGTCAGGGCTGATGATGCCGCTTATGATGTTTGTTGGGAATTTCGGCTATGTAGTGGTTTCTATTGTTGGAGCGGTACTTGCTCATAATGGTTCCATTTCATTTGGTGTTATTGTCGCCTTTATGGTGTACATTCGCTTGTTTACTCAGCCGCTTGCCCAGATTGCACAGGCAGCAACTGGACTACAATCCACTGCTGCTGCAAGCGAACGTGTCTTTGAATTTCTTGCTGAGGAAGAGCTACAAGATGAAAGTGATAAGCATGAAAGACTTGAAACGGCAAAAGGTAATGTCGAATTTAGAAATGTCCGCTTCGGCTACAGTGACGATAAGTTAGTCATTAATAACTTCTCGGCAACAGCGAAAGCGGGGCAAAAAGTGGCCATTGTTGGTCCAACTGGTGCAGGGAAGACGACATTGGTTAACCTGCTCATGCGCTTCTATGAAATTAACGATGGTGAAATCTTGATTGATGGAGTACCAATTCGAAACCTCACTCGCGAAAATATTCATGATCTTTTCTGTATGGTTCTTCAGGATACATGGTTGTTTGAAGGGACGATTCGTGAAAACATTGTCTTTTCTAAAAAGGGAGTGACCGATGAAGAGGTAGAGGCAGCATGTAAAGCGGTTGGTCTACACCATTTTATTAAAACATTGCCAAAAGGTTATGATACCGTTCTTGATGACAAAGCGAATCTTTCTGCTGGTCAAAAACAGTTGATCACGATTGCGCGCGCTGTAGTCGAAAATGCACCGTTGCTTATTTTGGATGAAGCAACAAGCTCGGTTGATACCCGTACTGAAGTGTTGATTCAGCAGGCAATGGATAAGCTAACAGTCGGCAAGACGTCCTTTGTCATTGCCCACAGGTTATCCACAATTAGAAATGCCGACTTAATCCTTGTGATGAAAGATGGAGATATTGTGGAAAGTGGCAATCACGAAGAACTACTTTCACAAAATGGTTTCTATGCCGAACTTTATAACAGTCAGTTTGAGGATGCTTCGTAATAAATTGATCCCCTGCACTTTAGTGTGGGGGATTTTTTCTATGTAAAAAGAACTATGCTTGACAACCCCAAATCTTGGTGAAATAATGTTAGTAACCGTTTTCAACTTAATGAATTGGATTGTTACTGTTCGGCAGGCAAAACCTAATTTTGTGGGAGGGTATCCAGTGGGTATTCTTTTGTCAATTTTAGGTTTTTTTTAATAATTTCAGGGTTAACTCCTGTGTTTACGCTTTTCTAAAGGGGAGTAGAGGAGAGTTGGATATGGAAATCAGAAAGATACTAAACAATAATGTGGTAGTGACGAATAACGTCGATAACCAGGAAATTGTTGTAATGGGAAAGGGACTGGCATTTCAGAAACGAGTAGGCGAAACGATTGATACTTCGAAAATCGAGAAGACGTTTGTGTTGGAGACCCATGGAATTGCTGAGAAGTTAGCAAAGTTGTTAACAGATACTTCTGAGCTGTATTTGGGTATCTCCTCAAAAATTATCCAATATGCACAGTCTGCTCTTCCTTATAAATTGGATGAGTACCTATATGTCGCTTTAACGGATCACTTAAGCTTTGCGATTAGTAGGTATAAGCAAGGGATTCATCTAAAAAATGCTCTTCTTTGGGAAATTCGTAAGTATTATAAAGAGGAATTCCAGGTAGCTTTAAAGGCGTTAGAAATTATTGAAAAAGACACAGGTGTGATGCTTGGTGAGGATGAGGCTGCATCTCTAGCTTTGCATTTAGTTAATAGTCAGCTCTCTGGAGAAAATATGGCAGCAGCTATTCAAATCACTGAGATAGTTAATACGATTTTGAATATCGTGAAATACCATTTTAAAATGGAACTAGATGAGAGTTCTGTCAATTACGAACGATTCTTAACTCATCTGCGGTTCTTTGCGATTCGCTTTATTCGCAATGAGAAGCATGAGGATGGCGCAGACATTTTTCTTTATGAGCAAATCCAGCAGAAGTATGAAGAAGCTTTTGTATGTACGAAAAAAATCACTATATATCTGAAGAACAGTTTCAATTGGAATCTGACAAAGGATGAGGAAATTTATCTAACTGTGCATATTCATAGGGTCACAGCACGGCACCAATTAAATCAGAAAAATTGAAAATATTTTTATAATGAAAGCGTTGACATCTTGGGGATACGATGATATCTTTTAGGTACAAACTTAATAACTTAAAAGGAATGTTACCTTTTTGGGCATAACCTGAATTGATTTGAAATGCACTATTCGTGTGTTCAAATCGGTTCAGGTTTTTTTATTAAAAAAATGACCAAATTAGCCATCTCTTTTCTCGCTAAGGCCTTATAACTTTTATTCAAAATTAGCAAAATCACAGTGTGAAAAGAGTAACTATAAAAAAATAAAAATGAAAGCAGGGGTCAATGATGAAATACGAGCAATTAGCCAAAGACATTATTTCCAATGTTGGCGGAAAAGAGAACGTTAACAGTGTTGTCCATTGTATTACACGCTTACGATTTAAGCTAAAGGATGAAAGTAAGGCAAATACGGATGTATTAAAAAATATGGATGGTGTTGTAACCGTTATGAAAAGTGGCGGTCAATACCAAGTCGTTATCGGGAACCATGTACCTGATGTGTACAAAGCAGTTGTTGAAACTGGTGGATTCCAGTCTTCAGCTCCAGTAGCAGAAGATGATGGCAAAAAGCAGAACCCATTCAATCAATTTATTGATATTATCGCTGCAATATTTACACCAATTTTAGGTGTATTAGCGGCAACAGGGATGATTAAAGGTTTCAATGCGTTATTTGTAGCCTTAGGTTGGCTTTCGGATACTTCTGGAACTTATCAAATTTTAAATGCGATTGGTGATTCTTTATTCTATTACCTTCCTATTTTCTTAGGGTATACAGCGATTAAAAAATTCGGCGGTAGTCCATTTGTCGGGATGGCGATTGGAGCGGCCTTGGTTTATCCAACTTTATCCGGATTAACAGCAGGCGAACCACTTTACACACTTTTTGCAGGAACATTGTTTGAGTCTCCTGTTCATATTACTTTCTTAGGCATTCCAGTTATCTTAATGACGTACTCATCGTCAGTTATTCCAGTTATCATTGCTGCTTATTTTGGTGCAAAAGTTGAAAATTGGTTAAAGACAGTGATTCCAGATGTTGTAAAGACATTCCTTGTTCCATTCTTAGCATTATTGATTACACTTCCAGTTACATTTATCGTGATTGGTCCGGTTGCCACATGGGCAGGGCAGCTGTTAGGAACGGCTACTACAGGCATTTATAACTTAAGCCCAATTATTGCAGGTATTTTCTTAGGAGCATTTTGGCAAGTATTCGTTATCTTTGGTCTACATTGGGGTCTTATCCCGGTTGCGATTAATAACCTTACTACCCTTGGTGCAGACCCGATTTTAGCGATGATTTTCGCGGCTTCATTTGCACAAACAGGTGCTGTTCTAGGAGTTTGGTTAAAAACAAAGCAAAAGAAATTAAAGTCTTTGAGTATTCCAGCTTTTATTTCCGGTATTTTCGGTGTAACTGAGCCAGCGATTTACGGAATTACACTACCTTTGAAAAAACCTTTCATCATTAGCTGTATTGCAGCCGCTGTTGGTGGAGCAATCTTAGCGATGTTCGGTACGATGGGTTACATGATTGGTGGTCTAGGCATTTTCGGAATTCCATCTTATATTCATCCTGAAACAGGCATTGGCGCAGGCTTCTGGGGCTCTATCATCGCGATAGTTGTCGCATTCTTATTAGGATTCATCCTTACTTACTTATTCGGAGTAGGAAAAGAAAAAACAACTTCTGAAACAACACCGATTGAAGCAAAAAAATCTGAAGTAAAAGTTGAAAATGTAGTCGTAGCTAGTCCATTACAAGGTACATTGATGAATCTAAGTGATATTGAGGATGCAGCGTTTGCCTCTGGTGCTCTAGGAAAAGGCGTGGCAATCGAACCTACAGAAGGAAAATTATTTTCACCTGTAACGGGTATGGTATCCGCTTTGTTCCCAACGAATCATGCGATTGGAATTACAACAGAAGAAGGAACAGAAATTCTCATTCATGTCGGTTTAGATACTGTCCAACTTAATGGGCAATACTTCACAGCCCATACTGAGCAGGGAGCTCGCGTTGAAAAAGGACAATTACTGATTGAATTTGATATCGAGAAGATTAAGGAATCTGGATTTGCGGTTACTACACCGGTAGTCATCACAAACCAAGGAGACTTTCAATTAGAGACAACACCGCAAAAGCAATTGAATGTAGGAGACCTACTCATTCAGGCATAAAAAGAAATAGAGTGAAAGGAGTTTTCAAAAATGGCAAAGACGAAATTTCCAGAAGGTTTTTTATGGGGTGGCGCACTGGCTGCTAATCAGGTAGAAGGGGCTTATCTAGAAGGTGGCAAGGGATTGACTACTGTCGATTTACTCCCAACTGGTGAAAAACGCTTCGAACTTATGCTAGGAAAAGTAGACTCGTTGCGGCCTGTGGAAGGGTTCTTTTATCCTTCCCACGAAGCAATTGATTTTTACCATACTTATAAGGAGGACATCGCGTTATTTGCTGAAATGGGCTTCAAAGCACTCCGTGTTTCTGTTTCGTGGGCAAGAATTTTTCCTAATGGAAATGATGAGCAACCAAATGAAGAGGGCCTCCAATTTTACGACGATTTATTCGATGAGCTATTAAAATATGGGATTGAACCAGTTGTGACGATTGCTCATTTTGATGTTCCGGTCCACCTGGTAGAGCAATATGGTAGTTGGAGAAGTCGCGAGCTTGTGAAGTTTTTTGAAAAATATGCGACGACTCTTTTCGAAAGATACAAAGAAAAAGTGAAGTACTGGATGACATTTAATGAGATAAATATGCTTCTCCACTTACCATTTGTCGGTGCCGGATTAGTGTTTAAACAAGGGGAAGATCAAAATCAAATTAAATACCAGGCTGCTCATCATCAGCTTGTGGCTAGTAGCCTAGCAGTAAAAGCGTGCCATGAGATTATCCCAGATGCAAAAATCGGTTGTATGTTAGCAGCTGGTTCCACTTATCCGTACACTTGCAATCCTGAGGATATTTATAGCGCGATGGAAAAAGATCGGGAATCCTTCTTCTTTATCGATGTACAATCCCGTGGTGAATATCCAGGTTACGCAAAGCGCTTCTTCAGAGATCACAATCTGAACATTCAAATGGAGCCTGAGGACGAAGAACTTTTAAAGAATCACACCGTTGATTATATTGGCTTCAGTTATTATGCAAGTCGTGTCACAAGTACAGATCCAGAAGTGTTAAAACAGATGACAGGTGGTAACGTATTTGGTTCTGTTGAAAATCCTTATCTGGAAAAATCCGAATGGGGCTGGACAATTGATCCGAAAGGCTTTCGGATTACAGCGAATCAGCTATATGATCGTTATCAAAAACCTTTATTCGTTGTGGAAAACGGACTTGGGGCTGTTGATGAAGTGACGCCTGAAGGGGAAGTCATCGATGATTACCGAATTGACTATTTAGCAAAGCATGTTGCAGAAATGGCTGAAGCAATCGAAGATGGTGTTGAAATACTCGGGTATACAAGCTGGGGACCAATCGACATTGTGAGTGCGTCTACTGGTGAAATGAAAAAACGCTACGGTTATATCTATGTTGATAAAGATAATGAAGGAAACGGAACACTTAAGCGGTTGAGAAAGAAAAGTTTCCATTGGTATAAGCAAGTGATTCAGTCAAATGGTGCCAACTTAGAAAACGAAGGAGGAAAATAACATGACAGAAACTAACAAACGATTTCCAGAAGGCTTTCTTTGGGGAGGAGCAACAGCTGCGAACCAAATGGAAGGTGGATTCCATGAGGGAAACAAAGGTTTAAATATTGCAGATGTTCTTCCTGGTGGAAAAGAACGACTAAAAGTACTTTCTGAACCTGGCTTTAATTTTGAAATTGATCATTCAAAATATACGTATCCTAATCATGAGGGAATTGATTTTTACCATCGCTACAAAGAAGATATCGCGTTATTTGCTGAAATGGGCTTTAAGGCATTCAGATTATCCATTGCATGGACACGAATTTTCCCTAATGGGGATGAGCTTGAGCCAAATGAAGAAGGATTAGCGTTTTATGACCGCGTATTTGATGAACTACACAAGTATAATATCGAGCCTGTCGTAACGATTTCTCACTATGAGATGCCACTTAATTTAGTAAAAGAATATGGAGGATGGAGAAGTCGTGAAGTGGTGACTTTCTTTGAACGCTATGTAAATGCGATATTTAATCGATATAAAGACAAAGTGAAATACTGGATGACCTTTAATGAAATTAACAGCGGTTTGATGATGCCAATTATGGGCTTAGGATTTTCAATTCAAAAAGAAGAAGATAAATACCAGCCAACCTTCCAAGCATTCCATCATCAATTCGTAGCGAGCAGCATTGCGGTTAAGGCTTGTCATGAAATCATTCCAGATGCCAAAATCGGATGTATGATTATTTTCGCACCGGTTTATGCTTTCGATAGTAATCCAGAAAACCAATTATATGCTCTTCAAGAAGAACGCTTATTTAACTATTTCTGTGCGGATGTTCAAGTTCGTGGAGAATATTCACCATTTATCAAACGTTATTTTGAGCAGCATAACATTGATTTAAAGATCGAAGAAGGCGACTTGGAGCTTTTAAAAGAAAATACAGTCGATTATATTGGCTTTAGCTACTATATGTCCCGTACAGAAAAGAAGCACAAGACCGATGAGGATAAAGCGCATGGCAATATTCTATCTGGAATCAAAAATCCGTTCTTAAACGCAAGTGATTGGGGATGGGAAATTGATCCGGCTGGACTAAGGGTTTCGTTAAACAAGTTATATGATCGCTATGGAGTACCGCTCTTTGTGGTAGAAAACGGCCTAGGGGCGTATGACAAAATAGAGGAAGACGGTTCTATCCAAGATGATAATCGCATTGATTATTTGCGCGAACATATCGCAGCTATGCGAGATGCGATCAATGAAGATGGAGTAGAAATGATGGGTTACACAAGTTGGGGTTGTATTGACTTAGTGAGCGCATCAACAGGTGAAATGTCCAAACGTTACGGCTACATTTATGTTGATAAGCACGATGATGGTAGTGGAACCTTAGACCGTAAGAAGAAAAAATCATTCTTCTGGTACAAGGACGTTATCGCAACGAATGGAGAAAATTTATAAGATTGATCCCCTGCACTTTAGTGTGGGGGATTTTTTCTATACAATAAAAATTTGGCAGGCGCTGTTTTGGTATGTCTCCTTTCATGTCGATAAAGACTATTGAAAAGGGGTGAGCAATCAGTGAATGTGGTTACAACCTTTAATGAAAAAAGAAGAGAAAAACAACTTAAATATGAAAAGTCAGTGTTAAAGGAAATTTCTTTAAAGAATTTGAAGGAAAGAGTTACGCAATATTTTGGCTCATCTGATTTAACGTCAACTCTTCTTCTACAGTCTGGAATTGAAGAGGCTTGTTACGACGTTGCGATAGAATCTTATTTGTTGGGCGCTCATTTTAGCCGTTTCGGGTATTACGGTGAGTCAGCCCAAGAGGTGAAGAAACGATGCCGCAAAGAAGAAAAGCATTTAGCTGATACGCTTTATAACTTTTTGCTCTATTGGGGCAAAGGATCGGAAGCGGTATACAGCGAAACGCTCTATTATTTATGTGAACAGTATGTCGAAAGCTGGTGGATGGAAGGCTTTCGTACTGGAGAAAGACGACATAAGCTAAGGTTACATTAAAATTGTTCTAATCATCCTTCTTGTCCCATATATTGAAATGAAAAAGGACGAGCAGGAAGGACTGATTAGGGCAAATGAGTAAGAGATTAAAAATAGGGGCATTCCTTGTAGGGCTCACGTTGTTAATTTTTATTTTACAATATGATTTTCAAGAAGATGACTCGATTAAACCGTGGAATTTGCCTTTGTCAGGACAGATTATTCTTTTGGACCCAGGACACGGGGGACCGGACGGTGGCGCTGAAGGTGGAGATGCAATTGAGAAGGATATCGCTTTGAACATCTCCTTTAAACTTCGAGATTATCTACAACAACAAGGAGCCCTCGTCATGATGACAAGGGAAGAAGATACGGATTTGGCGGATGAAGATACGAAAGGGCTAAGTAGAAGAAAGACCGAGGATTTAAGAAGAAGATTGCAAATGATTAATGAATCGGAAGCGGATTTCTATGTAAGCATTCATCTTAATGCCATTCCTTCCCCAAAATGGAGCGGAGCGCAAACGTTCTATGCTGGTCACCTTACTGAAAATGCTCGAGCAGCAAAATTCATTCAAGATGAACTTCGAATTAATCTTGAAAATACAACAAGAAGAGCGAAGCCAATTAATCAAGTGTACATTTTGAAATATGCTGAAAAGCCTGGGGTTCTAGTTGAAGTGGGATTCCTATCGAATCCTGCGGAACGAGAGAATCTAAAGTCCGATGATTATCAGGATAAGGTAGCAGCTTCGGTCTACAAAGGAATCCTCCGTTATTATTCCCAAGAAGAAGAACTTGTCGAACCTGAGTAGGAAGGTGTATGTGCACCTTTCTTTTATTTTGAAAAAAGCTTTTTAGGTGTGATGGATTTAACAGCTTTACCCTAGTGAAATATGATATACTGATTTTGGAAACGAATACAAGAAGGGGTGTCACAGATGTTAACGGAAGCAAAAGTTGTTGAGATTCTTAACGGAATAAAGGAACCTTTTTTACATAAAACGTTAGAGGAATTAAATGCAGTCGAAGAAATTAAGATTAAAGAAGAAAAGAATCACGTAAGTGTCAAAATCGCGATTGCTAAAACGGGTACTTCTGAGCAGCTTCAATTGCAGCAACAAGTGGTTGCTTTATTGAAGGAGGCTGGTGCAGAAACAGTGGGAATTCGATTCGCACAGCTTCCAGAGGAAGTGTTGGCACAGCATCGTACTGTAGAAGAAGAGGATTCTGCAGGTCTCTTGTCTCCGAATAGCAAAACTACCTTCATCGCCATTGCTAGTGGAAAAGGCGGCGTGGGAAAATCAACAGTTTCTGTGAACTTAGCAGTATCCTTAGCAAGACAAGGGAAAAAAGTAGGCTTAGTGGATGCAGATATCTATGGCTTCAGTGTTCCGGATATGATGGGGATCACAAAACGTCCTGTTGTTAGAGGGGAAAAAATCATCCCTGTAGAACGATTTGGTGTACAAGTTATTTCTATGGGCTTCTTTGTTGAAGATAATGCACCGATTATTTGGCGAGGACCAATGCTTGGAAAAATGTTGAACAGCTTCTTCAATGAAGTTGAATGGTCCGATCTCGATTATCTACTATTAGACTTGCCGCCAGGAACAGGTGACGTCGCCCTAGATGTACACTCTATGCTTCCTACTTGTAAGGAAATCATCGTAACAACTCCGCATCCAACTGCAGCATTTGTTGCGGCTCGTGCAGGAGCGATGGCATTAAGAACAGAGCATGAAATCCTTGGTGTTATTGAGAACATGGCCTATTTTGAAAGCAAGTTAACTGGCGAAAAAGAGTATGTCTTTGGCCAAGGTGGAGGAGAAAAGCTTGCTGAAGAACTAAGAACGGAAGTCTTAGGTCAGTTACCACTAGGCCAACCTGACTGGAACGAAGACGATTTTGCTCCATCTATCTATCAGGAAGATCACAAATTGGGTAAGATTTACGGTGATATTGCGAAAAAGGTTATTGAAAAATTAGGATAATATAGTTGCGCCGTGCGCTCGTTATAAAAATGAGGATGTCCACTTGGGCATCCTCATTTACTTATTTATCTTCTTCTTTCTTCTCTTCACCCTTGGCTTGTTCTGTTGCTGCCTTCAATAAAATATCTTCTATTTTAGCTTTATAGAGTGGGCTTTCAAAGGTTTCTGTCATGACGGATTGGATTTCTTTGCGATACTCATTGCTTTTTAATAAGGTTGTAACCTCTTTTGTTAATTCGGGATCCTTCATAAGCCCAATCATCATGGCTCTATATTCCGGATCTTTCATTAGATTTTTTATAAGCGCCTCTTGTTCTTTTTGCATCCCTTTGGCCATAGCTTCTGCAAATTTTGGGTCTTCGAATTGTTTTTTCCAAAAATCTGCCCCTTTTTCAGAGGTCAGTGTCTTTTCTATTGTATCGGTGACAACAGTTTGATCCATCACAAGCTTTTCCTTCATCCCGTCATCTGCCATGATTTCTTGAAGAGCCTTTTTTCCATCGTCAGTTTTTAAAATATCGACAACCATCTTTTTCGTTTCTTCATAGTCCAACTCTCGACTAGCAGCGTCCGATTGAGCACAGCCAGTAAGGGCAAATGCAAGTAAAAGAATGAGGAGCAGATTTCGTTTATTCCTCATAGTAAAGCTCCTTTCAAAAAATGCTAAGAGTAGACAACATTTAAACCTTTCTACCCTTAGGATGAAGAAATTCGACAATTTTTATGCGTTTTCATCGAATGCCTAGATTTTTCAAACTTTGGTTGGTACAATCGAATAGGGAATCTAGAATCTTGGAGGAAAAGAAAACGTGAAAAGCCGTTATATTGTTCAATTATTTTTTTCCACATTGCTTGTGGGTGGGCTTGTAACTGGAATTCTAGGATTTATTGTCCGTTGGGATGAATTTCAAGTGTATTTTACGGATTTTGACATCCTTAAAATATTATCAACCTTATTTTGGTTATTTGGTGTCGGTCTTATTTTTAGCTTGGTGAGTCAAATGGGCTTTTTCGCTTACTTAACGGTTCATCGATTTGGTCTCGGAATCTTTAAAGGGGTTAAATTATGGAATGCTGTTCAAATTGTTTTAATCCTTTTTGTGTTATTTGATCTCGTCTATTTCCGCTATAAAGCGTTTGAAGGGAACATAACCCCGTATTTCGTTGATACATTGTTCTTACTTTTAGTTGCCCTAATTGTTGCGTATGTAAAAGCGAAGCAAACGAACAGAGAAGCCTTCATTCCAGCAGTTTTCTTCATGGTCGTTGTAACTGTGATTGAATGGATGCCTGTTTTAAGAGTTAATGAACATAGTTGGCTCTACTTAATGCTTTTCCCATTATTAATATGCAACGCTTATCAGTTATTAATTCTACATAAATTAAATCAAAAATCAGCGCAAGAAAAGAAGCCTTCCAAGTAATGGAGGGCTTTATTTAATTTCCTTTGAACTGGCGTCTGCATTGGCAATCATTTCTGAAATGGTTACAAAGGTTAATCCTTTCTTATTTAAGTCCTTAATAATATCGGGGAGTGCTTCTGCTGTTTGTTTTGCTGAATCGGAAGCATGAAGAAGAATAATATCTCCTTTCTTGGCAGAAGAGACATTCTTCACAATGGTATCCGCACCTGGATTGGTCCAATCGTTTGAATTTAAGCTCCAATGCACGAGTGTAAGTCCAAGTCGATCAGCAACCTTCAAGGTTTTTTGGTCAAAATGTCCTGTAGGAGCACGTACCAACTTAATGTTTTTGACGTTCAGCTTTTTAAAAGCCTCCAATGCTTTTGCAATATCCTTACGAACTTCTTTTTCTTCCACTTCGGTATAGTCCACATAGTTATAGCCGAGAATTCCGACTTCATATCCATCCTTGATAATTCGTTCAACCAATGTAGGATGTCTTTCGGCCCAAGCTCCAGATAAGAAGAAAGTAGCGGCTGTAACTTTTTCTTTCTGTAAGAGGTCTAAAATTGGTTCAGCTTTTTCATCTCCCCATCCAATATTAAAGGTCAGGGCTACGTTTCGTTCTCCTTTATAAACGGCCTTTGGTTCATCCTTATCCGAGAAGGTAGGAATATGAATGTAGTTTTCTAAATACAAAAACCATGCTGTAAAAAAAGCGGCGATTATGACTAGAAAGAATTGTTTAACGGTTTTTCCATTCAATACATAAAAAAAGTTCACTATGATCACCTCGTCCAATACACTCCTTGTCTCATAGGTATGCTGATTTCGGAAAAATATGTTAGGGCGGTCATAAAAATAATCAAATTGGAAAACACTACAATAACCATTAATATTTAGGAGTGGTTGATGTGCTAGGAATGCTAATTAATGATAAAGAACTTAAAGAAATTCAATACCTAATCAAAAGAGAGATGGATGAAATCCTTTTTGACTTAGATGATGAAAGAATTGATCATATCGTCAAAAGAGCAATGGAAGAGCGCTACAAAATCCTATTCACGTTATTTAAAAGGGTTGCTCCAACAGAGGAATGTTTACTTTATTTGCGTACTTCAAAAAGTCTTTAAAAAAGTTGTTGACATTTATATTGTTATACTGATATATTAATAAATGTCGCTGAGGACAGCTTACATAAAACGAAAAAAAGTTTTAAAAAAGTTGTTGACTTATGAATTCTTAATATGTTATATTGAGAAGGTCGCTTCTGAGCGATAGAGAAAAAAGTTTTCACAAAAGAAAACGAAATAATGATATTTTTCCTAGTAGAAAAAATCATAATTGTACTTTGAAAACTAAACAAATCATACGTCAACGTTAGTTTTATTTTAAGTTTTATTTAAGAGCTAATTCTTACTCTTTATTGGAGAGTTTGATCCTGGCTCAGGACGAACGCTGGCGGCGTGCCTAATACATGCAAGTCGAGCGGATCTGAGGGAGCTTGCTCCCAAAGATTAGCGGCGGACGGGTGA
>NZ_SUND01000022.1 GCF_005280205.1 Bacillus yapensis
TCATTATATATATTCTTACTCATAATAATCCTCCGCCCATATTCATTAAATCTATTGAAACACAAAAACCCCGGATAGGGGGCACTTTTTTATCAGTGTCCGATATCCGGGGTATAGTTCAGCTAAACAGTCGGTTTTCTTTCGATTTTAATAGCTTCTTTCTTCAACCAAGTCTTTGTTATTCGGTTCTTCCACCATTTTTCTTAAATCAGCCCCAGATGGATTCTGGAACACTCTAAGTCCAAACTCAGGCGCCACTGCAAAAAGATGGTCGAAGATATCAGATTGCACAGCTTCATACACTGCCCACTCGACGGAATTGGTAAATGCATAGATTTCCATAGGCAACCCGTGTTCACTATGTTCCAACTGTCTAACGATTAAGCCCATATTCTGATTGATTCCTTGGTGATTTTTGAGGTAATGGCTGATATACGCTCTAAATACACCGATATTGGTAAGGGCCCTACCGTTCACAGGATTATCTCGATTGATTTGATTTTTGGCATTGTACTCGGTAATTTCTCTTTCCTTCTGAATAATGTAGTCAGAAAGGTAATGAACTTTTAAAAACTTCTCAATCATTTCCTCGCTGCAAAACGTGATACTACTGGTATCTATATACAAAGAGCGCTTGATTCGTCGGCCTCCTGAGCTTTGCATCCCTCTCCAGTTTTTAAAAGAATCGGAAGTAAGCGCATAACTGGGTATCATCGTAATTGTTTTATCGAAATTTTGAACCTTTACGGTGTTCAAAGAAATATCAATAACATCCCCATCGGCTCCATATTTTGGCATTTCGATCCAGTCACCCACTCGAACCATATCATTGGCCGTCAACTGAATTCCTGCCACTAGTCCTAATAAGGAATCCTTAAAGACTAACATCAAAACGGCTGAGAGAGCCCCAATACCACTTAATAGAATAAGAGGACTCTTTCCTATTAGGTTCGAGATTACTAGGATAAACCCGATCGTCATAATAATAATGTTAACTACCTGAATATATCCTTTAATCGGCTTAACCTTGGAGATTTCAAAGGTTTGATATATATCATTAAACGCATTTAGTAAACTCTGTAAAAACACTAATCCAACAATGATTGTATAGGCAATCGCCAATTTCTCAATGGTTGATTGATAGGTTGGAAAAGTTGAAGCAAAGGAATAAATAATAATCGAAGGAACAATATGGGATAGCTTTCGGAATACTTGTCTATCCAAAATGATTTGACCCCATTTGACCTTGGACCTTGTCACAATACGAGTGATGATCCTAATCACGATTTTCTTTGAAATAAAATTGGCTACGAAACAGATAAGCCCGATTAGTATGATCTTGATGATAATCGCAAGATATTCTACTAATTTAGGATCTAATTCCATATCTAACAACATATTATTAATGAATTGCATTTGTACTCCTCCGTTTTCACTTGCATCATAAGCAACTTTACGAAGAAAATATCTAGACTGTCAATTCCTACTTTATCAATCACGAAAAAATGAATCATTAGCCCCTGAGTTGCAACGATTTCGTTCGCTAGGATTAGGAAAATAGAAGTGCGCCTGCATGGCAGAAAACGCTAAAAAGGCAGCATCCCATGAAAATTAATTCCCTTTTAATAAACGAGTGCGCCACATCTGTAGACTGCCTGAAATAGACAATCTTGATGTGGCAACCATAAGCTATGGCAAGGTCTACCATAGTTATTTAAGAAACAAAAAATAGACAAGAGACCGATACTTATCTCTCGCCTTTGATTTTGTTTAAATCCTCATACTCAACTTTCGGTACGGGGTCTTCTCCGTCTATATAACACAAAACAAAATTCTCATCCAATCCACCAAGCTAGTTCATGTTAATAAATACAAATCTTTTATACTATCATTAACTTAGTTTGAACTTATTTACTTGTTGATCGATTTGCTGTATAGCCATCGTATTGTCAGATCCGACCTTTTCAAGAATTTCCAAAGTTTCTTTTTGCGTATTCATAAGTGTAAAGATATCATTTGTTTCATCTGCTAAGACATTAGAATTCGAGGAAACCTCATGTATACTCGCGGATACTTCCTCACTTCCTGCTGCTATTTCTTCAGCAATCGCAGAAATCTCTTCAATTTCACTTGTAATTTTATCAATCAGGATGGTGATTTTATCAAAACTATCCGATGTCGTATCTACTATTCTCGTACCCTCTGCTACTTCTGTTTGACTTGTCTCCATTGAAGAAACCGTTTGATTCGTTTGAGTCTGGATTTTACTAACCAACGTGGTTATTTTTTCTGCAGAGCTAGATGTTTCCTGCGCCAGTTTCCCTACTTCATTTGCCACTACAGCAAATCCTCTTCCCTGTTCTCCCGCTCGGGCGGCCTCGATAGAAGCATTTAAAGAAAGTAAGTTAGTTTGTTCTGCAATTTGTTTAATTGTATGAACAATTTGCCCAATGGAAGTAGAGTCACTTTGTAATTCTTTGATAGATTGATTTAATTCATACATAGATGACGAAATAGATTCCATTTGGTTTTTTAATTGTTGAATTACCTTTTTACCTTCATTTGACTCTATAAGGGTAAGCTGGCTATTTTCAGCAATAGAAGATGTGGAATCTGCTACTTTCGAAATACCAGCAGCCATCTCTTCAATGGCACTTGTTGTTTCTAATGAATTTTGCATTTGGGTAGTCATGGACTGATTGACATGTTTAACCACTTCAAAAATTTGTTCAGACCCTTTGTTTGTTTCCACTACAGCTTTCTCTGCATGTAGGGAGGACTCACTTAGGTATTCTGAATATACTTTCGTTTCTTCAATAATAGTTAACCAACTTGTTGAAAGATTATTTAAAGATGAAGCAATGGAAGATAGGCTACCAGCCTTCTTTTCATCCGTTTGATAAGTAAGATCCTTCTGATTTAGTTTTTCAATATGTTCATTAATCGTTTGAATCGGTTTGAGGTACTTCGCGTAATTGCGAGTTGATGAAATAATACCAACCACCATTCCGAGACTAATATTCAAAATGTAAACCGTGGCAGCATCCTTCCCAGTTAACCCAACTAAAGTGACTGTTAGAAATGATATCAGCCCCACTCCAATAAATACGGTTACCAAAGTCGTAATAAAGTATTTTACATTTACTTTTTTATTATCCGTTTTCATGTTATCTCCTTTATTGAATGAATTTAAAATCGGAAGTTGTATGTAGTTGTTTCCTTTCATCCTGATGCCAACGATATTAGGTAAGTTTTCAATAAGATAAATCCTGTTCTCTAAAGACCTACACTATTTACTTCTCTCTATTACTGCATCACATTTTACGATCATAACATTGAGAAATTCCATTAAATCTATATCATAAAACTCTTCTTTGCTTAGCTTTTTCCCATTGCCATTTATAAAAATCCTTACTTTTGGTCGTTGTGGATGTAGCTTATTATGGCCCACCACTACCCCTGTCTCTCCCGAATTAAGAATGACAGTAACCCCTATTGGATAAATGGCCACAGAGTTTTTAAAGGCATCTACCACAGCTTCATCATAACGAGTAAATGTTCTGGCTAAAATCACTTCCATTGCTTCATGGGGGAGCAAAAACTTTTTTGTAACTAGATGATCGAAGGCTTCAGCTACACTGATAATTTTCGCAAAACGGTGAATTTCACTCCCTTTTATCCCTCTTGGAAAACCAGTTCCATCCACGTTTTCATGGTGCTGATAGGCACAGTGAGCGATAAGTAGGTTGAACTCCGGCTCTCTTCGAAGTAAATGAAAGCCGGTCTCCGGATGCGCTTCCCATGAACCTTCACTCTCTGTCTGTGTTTTTCCAATGTCATGAAAAAGTGCACCAATTCCTAATACTTCTATTTCATCCTGTTTTAAACCTAAATATTTTCCCATGCAAATTGAATAAAGACTGGTATTGATGCTATGCTCGAAAAATTCATCACTTGTTGTTTGCATATGGCTGAGCATATTCAATAAATATTTTGAATCCATCAATTCTTTCATGATTCGATCAAAGACACTGGTAAGATTTCTAATAGTGGTCGCTCGAGCAATATTTGTGTTCTTTCCTATCTTGTTCTCTTTAATAGCAGTAAAAACATCGTTCAGTTTTTTTGTTGTTTCAAAACGAAGCTGGGGTGAAATGTTATCATTTACCTCTCCGATGTCGTCCGTAATCTCAGATTTAACATAAAGATGATTGATTTTTTTCTCTTTCAGCCTTCGAATAAAAGAATTTGAAAGAGTGCTTCCCTCATTAAGCAAAACCCGATTATTTTCATCAAAAATAGGCCTAGCAAGGATCAGGCCTTCTTCACAATTATTAAGAGAAACAAGTCGCATGTTATCCTCCGCAATTGGTAATGTAAGCTCAAAATTCCAATATTTTATAATTTTAGTATAGTACTTTAGTAATATGATTGAAAGAATTAAATTTTAATAATATTTACAATTTTAATAACAAATATTCCAATAATATTATTCCAAGAACTTTTCCTTCCTTCACTGCTATGCATTCCATATGTGTCAAGTCTATAAGGCAGCACATGGCATGTTGATGAGTTAACGCTTTTTAATCAAGAACTCAACCATTTCTTTCATCTTTTGTACAACTATTCCCACTTAGGAAAACCTCATATCTTACATCCTGGTTCAGTTGTATAATTGACTTAGGCTATTGTGATACACCATTTAAAAGAGGCGGAAATCCATTACCTCCAAAAACCGAATTGCATTTTCACAAAATAAATAACTTCAGGATAGAAAAAACAGTCTAAATCTAGTAAGATATCCACATGTGACAATAGATAAGGGGTTAAGAAAATGAGCGTATTAAACGTACAAAATTTAAGTCACGGTTTCGGTGACCGTGCAATTTTTAATAATGTGTCTTTTCGACTTTTAAAAGGAGAGCACGTTGGACTAGTCGGTGCAAATGGTGAAGGTAAGTCTACTTTCATGAATATCGTTACTGGGAAGCTGCAACCCGACGAAGGAAAAGTGGAGTGGTCACGAAAAGTTCGTGTTGGTTACTTAGATCAGCATGCTGTACTTCAAAAAGGGACTACGATGCGTGATGCTTTGAGTTCTGCTTTCCAATATCTTTTTGATGCTGAATCAGAAATCAATGAACTTTATGGAAAAATGGGTGATGAAGGCGCAGATATCGATGCCTTACTTGCTGAAGTTGGAGAGCTACAAGAAACGCTAGACAGTAATGATTTTTATCAAATTAATTCAAAAGTGGAAGAAGTTGCTCGTGGTCTAGGATTAGATGCTGTTGGACTCGATCGAGATGTAGATGATCTTAGCGGTGGTCAACGTACGAAGGTATTACTAGCTAAGCTTTTGCTTGAAAAGCCCGAAATTCTTTTACTAGATGAGCCTACGAACTATTTGGATGAACAGCATATCGAATGGCTGAAGCGCTATTTACAGGAATATGAGAATGCATTTATCTTAATTTCACATGATATTCCATTCTTGAATAATGTTGTTAACTTGATCTACCACATGGAAAACCAAGAGTTGAATCGTTATGCTGGTGACTATGATAACTTCGTAAAAATACATGAAATGAAGAAACAACAACTAGAGTCTGCTTACAAGCGTCAGCAACAAGAAATCGCTGATTTGAAAGATTTCGTTGCTCGTAACAAGGCAAGTGTTGCAACTCGTAACATGGCAATGTCCCGTCAGAAGAAGCTCGACAAAATGGAAGTTATTGAATTGGGGAAAGAGAAGCCGAAACCAGAATTTAACTTCAAAGAAGCTCGTGCAGCAAGCCGTTATATTTTCGAGGCTGAAGATCTGGTTATTGGTTATAACGAACCACTTTCTCGTCCTTTAAATTTGAAAATGGAACGCGGACAAAAGATTGCATTTGTTGGGGCAAACGGTATTGGTAAGTCTACTCTTTTAAAAAGTATTCTCGGGTTGATTAAACCGATTTCAGGGAAAGTGGAACGCGGTGAATATCAACACATCGGTTACTTCGAACAGGAAGTGAAAGAGTCTAACTACAACACTTGTATCGAAGAGATTTGGAGCGAGTTCCCTAGTATGAATCAGGCTGAAGTCCGCGCTGCTCTTGCAAAATGTGGATTAACGACGAAACATATTGAAAGCAAAGTCGAAGTCCTTTCTGGTGGAGAAAAAGCCAAAGTTCGTTTGTGTAAAATTATTAACACAGAAACCAATATATTAATTCTAGATGAGCCTACCAACCACTTAGATGTGGACGCAAAAGAAGAATTAAAGCGTGCTTTAAAGGCATATCGCGGAAGTATCTTAATGGTATCCCACGAACCTGATTTCTATCGTGAAATTGCAACCGATATTTGGAATTGTGAGGATTGGACAACGAAAGTATTTTAAATAATTACTGAGGGGTACCCAATGAATAAAATTTCACTTGGGCACCCCTTTTTTGCATTGCAGTATTACAAAATTATCCCTTATTGTTCAGCAATAAATCATTCATATCTTTCCAATGATATACCTTTACTTTACCAAATGGATTTTTTGCTGCGTAGATCATTGCTCTTGCAATGTTTTTTGCTTCCAGCCCTTTATAACGGCTTACTCTTCCTATGAAAAATGGGTTAAGCACTCTCCATAATGCCATCATGATTTTTTCTACCAGATGAAACTCCCCGCGGTTCCCCATAATCATGGATGGACGGAAGATATGGGTATGCTCAAAATCCAATGCAATCAAATCTCGCTCAATTTCACCTTTGATTTTCACATAGGACATTCGTGAATGTATGCTAGCACCTACTGCAGTAACCACGAATACGGATTTCGCACCCTTTTCTTTGGCGATTTGTGCAGCAAGAACCGGATAATCATGATCAATCTGTGGTGTTGTCCCACCAAGAGTAATGAACACTTCATCCGCCTCAATCTGATCCTTCAAGTCAGGCAAAGTATTAAAATCCCCGATTAGTATCTTTAGCTTTGGATGGTGGACAGGCAAGTTCCTACGAACAATGGCCGTTACTTGCAAATATTCATCATTCATCAACAATTGTTCCAGAAGATTAGATCCTAAAAACCCACTCGCTCCAAAAATGACAGCTTTTTTCATCTTAACAACTTTCTCCTCCTCTCACAATAATCCCTACTTGTTCGATGGCTTGCCTAGCCTCAGGGATGGGAAAACAATTAGGAAGGATCGCTAGCTCCTAAGAAATAAATTCTAATAACAGTTTTTTCATCTCATCACCATGATCCGTTATTTCCTTTACATTCCAATCGTCATTTAGCTTAGCCAGTTTTTCCATTAACTCAAATTTCAAACTCTGACTCGTTGAGCTGAATTCTTTGATTTTTGCGATTGGCATTAGATTTGAACGAAGTGAGTTATGTCCCCTTGCCATGATACAAAGGTTGCCAAAGTTATTAAGAGATTCATCATCGAGTCGTTCATGATTTTCAGCCTGATTAGGATTTTGAGGGTAAAAGTGTTCGACTGAATTTCGATACTTAAATTCAAAGTCACTCGCTTTAATTCGATGTTTCTTGCCCTCAATTACTTGTTGATACCAAAGTACAAAATCTAAGAAATTAAAAACATAGTTTGGCGTATGAACACCTTTATCAAAAAATGTACCGTCAACAGTCACAGCTCTAAACCGCTCTTTTGCGAAATCAAGCAATTGATTTACAAGCTGTTTCTCATCATCTTTATTATCAATCCATGAGTTCAAAATTCTTAAAATACCAAAAAGGAAGCTTTTATAGATTTGGCGCGGATCTGTCACTTGAAACATGGACTCAATTTTGACCACAATTTCTTGCGTAGCCTCATCCCCATGAAAAGTATTACGTGGTGATAATTTATTACCACTTTTGCTTGGCAATTTATACGGTTTATGCAAACTCCAATTGGAGTCATCATCTGTAGCATCATTTAAATTATCCGTTTTGATGACATAATTATCAAAAACATACCGTGTTTTCAACAGCATGTATACAAAACCTTCAACATCTTTAGCGTCCTTAATATGTGTTTCGAACTGTTCAACTAACTTCTTGTCATCCAGAGAGATTCCCTTAGACTCATTTTCCCATTTAAACCCTTCAACATTGAACAATTTCAACACATGCAACAGGAAGTTAGGAAAATTAATAATGGAATGGTATCTTCCAGTATCATCGTCATCTTTTTGTGATTTCTTATTTTGGCCTTTGTCTGAATCTCCCAAATGAATAATATCATCAATTGTTATAGAGCCTGAGAACGAGTTATCGTTTTCGTTGACTTCTTCAAATACTTTTTTTATTGAAAAATAATCCTTTGGAATAAAATCGTCCCATTTTTCGCCAAAAATCTTCTCACGAATAATTGGGTTAAAGCCAATTTGTACATATTTATCTAATCGCTGACAGGCGTTCCAGACTTCAGCAATAACCTTTCGACCCATTTCATCCGCTCCATCTAGTCTTCCTAACAAATGAGCTTTCACAATTTCATGCTTTTCAAGTTGCTCCCCACGGTTATTCATGATCTCAAAATAATGGTTAAGATCCGTATCTTTTGGCAATTCATTTTTGATCAGAATCACATTATCGATCAAGTACCGAAAATATCGTTCGTTATATTTTTCGTTATTTAACTTCTTTTTCAAGATTCGATATCCATCGACTAATTCATTCGATTCATCGAATACTTTCTCATTATTCTTTTTTAACTGCCGAAAAATATCAGTTGAGCGTTTCCGACTTTCAAAATGAAGATTAACGTGAATGTCCTCAACTAAATCTTTATAGTTAGATTCATTTTTTAGATAACAGATGAGTAATGACAATGTTGTTAATCGTTGCTGCCCATCAATGACGTTTTCCAAATCATCATGATCTTTGTGAACGACAAGTGAACCAATATAATAATTGTGATTACTATCAAGAGAATAATCATAAATGTCATCTACAAGAGTTTCTATTTCCTTATCGCTCCATGCGTATGCTCTTTGATAGATAGGAATGCTGTAGTTCCCGGTAAATATATCCCTAATACTAAAATCTTTCATTCGTTACCACCTTTAAAGTATAAGCTATGTACTTCCCCATATTTATCTTTCAATTTATTTGCATTCTTAAGTTTTTCTCGACTTGCCGATATTTCAAAATGAAGGACATCGCTAATGGAATACGATTCATTTATGTGATTAAAAAAGTTAGCAACTCCCGACTCACTATCAAGTACAAATTTATTAATCGTTTTCTTTTGCACTTGCTCGAAATTGAAACGGGGATAAAACGCATATTTAAAACTTATTTTTTCAATCGACTCTAGTTCTTTATAAGAAAATTTATCTACTAAATATAACAAAGTGGTCTTAAACAAAGAATTTACATATCGGAAATACTTACTTTTATCCAAACGGTTGATCAACTGAACAATCTCAGTTGCTTCTGTTGCACTTTGTTTTTCCCCTTCTAGACATCCTAAACGTTTAGCTAACGAATAATAATAGTCTACAAATTTAAAGAAGTACTCCCCATTAATCATTGGCTGATCAATCTGGAAAGGATAGTTCAAAGGAGGCATCGCATTAAATTTAATCATCGTTTGATTTTGCCTATTATACATATCTACAAAATTCTTAGCCATTAATAGCGATTTTGACCAATTATTATGTTTGTTATCATCAGCTTCACTTACACCCTTGAACAAATCAATATCATTATTCGTGAAACCTGCATCTTTAACAGTTTTATTTCTTGACCACTGTTTAATCCGAAAGAAATAATCAGAAAATAGGATGTAGATATGCTCAGGTTTAATGTTTTCCCATAACGCAACCATCTCTAATTTTTTCTCTTCGTTTCCTGTTAATTCTCGCAAATGATAGGCCTTTAATAAATCAGTAGGATACAAGGCTTTCCCACGGTTATTGGATGAGTCAAATAATTGAAATGCCTCGTCCAATTTATTCAATTCCAAAACTAAAACTGTACAATTCTCTAAAAAATAGTCTTCAAGAATATCTTTTACTTTAGGATTTCGCTCGAAATATTCTGCAATGATTTTGAAATTATTTTTGACATTTTCCATTGTTTTTTCGTGCTTTGGAATTTCCAGTTTAATTAGTTTATGGGTATCCTTAGACTTTAAAAATCTAGAAATAAGCAGGCTCGTGATAATCCGTTGTTGCCCATCAACAATATCTAATTTCTCATTCTTATGTAAAATGATGGTTCCTATTCGATATTCAGGATACTTAGAGAACTTGACGACATCATCTAGAAGCTGGACAACATTCTTTGCGGTCCATGTGTATGGTCTTTGATATTCTGGAATAAACAAATTAAATTCTAACAATTCCTTTATGTTTATTACGGAAGTTTTTACTTGTTGGCTCATTCAGCTACCTTCCTTTAAAGCAAATTATATATTTCAGATTATATCAAATTCAAAATAGTTTAAGTTGTTGAGTTTCCTTCAAAAAAAACTAGACCCTCGAAAACACTGATTATACAGCGTATTTAAGAATATTTGTTTCTATTCTCTGACGAGTGGTGCTACCGTCCCAACATGTGTAGTTGTGTATATACAGAACCACGCCCTCATGGGCTACCATGAGGGCGTGGTTTCTCTAGCCAAAATATAACATCTTACTAGCATAATTCAGCATCCTTATTTAATAGAAAGATACTATTTTTCTTATCTCTCCTCTTCACTACCTCTACACTCATACTTCCCCATCTCTTCCACAATGACCCAGCGTTCCTCAGGCACTTGATCATATTTCAATGCTCCCTTGGTGTTCCGCAAAATCATATCCCTCAAATCCGCAGCACACCCACGTTTGTTCCGAAAAGAAGATTCCCGCATTTTGATATCAATCTCATGCCCATATTTCAAGAACACCTTCGTGTCCTTAAGACTTAGTAGTTTCGTATTCTCTACATGATTTAACACAAACCATACGCAGTTCTCTTTTTTATATGACTTTGAAGGAAATATCCAGATGTCCAATGAAGCATCAATTTTGATTGGGTACATTTTTCTATTTCGACCTAATAGCTTCCGTGAACTTTCAAGTGCCCCCTTAAAGCTTGAGCCATAGCTAGTCAGTGTATTATCAATGAGTTTAAGTGGGGACATTGCAACCAAGAATTTATCATTACCTTCAATCACAAATGTGAATAGCACTCCATTTTCATAATAGATTCCGTAGAATAGGACAGTCTTTGCATTAATCAAATAGTTTTCTCTAATCACCATTTTAGTTCCCTCTTTCGTTTGTTTGTTTTTCATCACATCTTAGATCTATAATTTTTTTACGAAAAAGGGTATACTAACTTAAGGTTGGTATACCCAACTGACGAATCCCATAGGTACTGTCTTCCCGGACGGTGTTACCTATGGGGTTTTTATTTTATTCTTCACATTCCACTCACCTCCCTTGTACCTCAAGCCAACGCACGATTTTTACTAGATTTGCTTTGTCATTTGCCAAATAGTAGTAACCGCCTCTAGTTGAGCCTTTAAACTCTTTCCAAATTGTATTCTCACTACTAAAATTGATATCTTTCAATCTACGCATTCTCTTAACCATTTCTTTTTTTCGCTCTTCAAATGGATATTTCCCCAAGCCTTTATTCGCAAAAAGGGCAACACTCAGTAGCAATGGATGATTCGCCAACATTGATACCTGAATATCTCCGATTCGTTCCGGTGGATAGAGTCGGAATAATTCATGAAACCAAACATTAATTAATTCAACATACTCTTCTGCCACTAGAAACGTTTCAAACTTCTCATTCTCACTCGTATTAATAGTCATATTTCCAGTTATAAAGGTTCCCACAATTTGACGCAGATGTGTCAAAGAAAGGAGCTTTTTGTTCTTAGGTCTTACGACTGCCACTTTCTCAATTTCAACACCAGCTAATTTTAACTGTGTATTCGCTTTCAAAATAGTGTTGGTGATAATGTTCAGTTCACTTCTCGAATCAAAGGCTATCCGTTTGGATAGTGCTACCTTTTTTCCTTTTGTATTCAGATCGATATATAGTTGATCCAATTCCTCTTCTGATAACCCTTCAAAAATTTGAATGGCCACTTCCGTATGTTGGATAAAATGAAGCAACTTATATCCTTTTTTCATTTCTTCAGGATTGTCACTTTTTGCCGCCCTATAACCCAATTCTTCAATTTGACAAAGGGCGGCTAGTCTTTGATTGCCATCAACTATCGTGAATTCCAAAGGTTTCTTTGTCCCAAGACTAGCTACATTCGCGACCATTGGTGGAAAATAGATTTGTTCATTCACTACATTTTCCAATATATATTTCTTAATAGCTCTTACATGCAGTTTGTTTAGATGGCGTAATTTCACTTGCCCATCATGAACTAAAGCTGCTAGCTCAGTTATCGAATACGTTGTAATCAACTGTCTTTTCGTAAAAACATCGTTGAGGATCACGTTCATCCAATCCTTTCTTTAGTTAAAATGCCTAAAAATCTCACAACTGTTCTTTGGATTGAAGTCGACGATGAGTGATGTGTGATTCTTCTTTTTGATGCGTCGTAAATATGGGAAAAGAGTGGGTCATCATGTTGCCACTTGCAGTATGGTTTAAGATTCTGAAGCTGCTGAATGGCTTCTAGGTGAGGAATACCATGTTTCTTGTTGAGTTCATGGACTGTAAGGGCCAATGCAACCTGAATTCCGGTCAAGCCTGTCACATATTTTTTGCGGTTGGCCATTTGTTTTGGGAATAACTTCACCCATGATTCAAAGAAAGCCAACGAGATGTTCATTACTTCAACCGGTTTATAGTTACCAAAATTCGGTTCCCCTTTTTTGACACTAATATATCCTTCAAATAGGGCGAGCAGGCATCTTTTCATTATCGTAAGTGAAGTAACTGCCGAATTCTGATGTGTTAGTCTAGATAACTCTTGTTCAATTTCAAAATGATTCTCCAGTTGATTCGCAACTTTTCTCGTCAATTCCGTATAGCTATCGCGATGATCGTATTTCATAATAAGTCCACTATGTGCTTCTTTTCGCTCCGTATTAATGTCCGTAAACATCTGCTTCTCATTTTCCGTAGTGAGATCCAAATACACCTGCATCGCTACTGGATAATCTCTTAACTTTTCTATGTACTCTTGAATGGTCTGGGCTTCTATCACATCTCCAACTTCTTCAGATGCTTCTTTTTGTGATTGTAAATGGCTTAAAGCAGACTTTAAGGCAGCCGCACGATGCTGGCCATCTAGGATGAACAGCTTACTTCCCGGTTCCATCTCCCAGCCACGGTCAGTTTGTTTAATTGCTCCCCTAGCTGAAAAGATAAAAGGTGAAAAGTAAAACTCCATAGATTTCAATGAATCTAAAATAAATTGTCTTATTTCCCCTCTTCGAATTGGGTCCAAATTTCGTTGCACTTCAGGGTCTACTTCAAATATGGAGTCAAGTGTAGCGAAACGGAGTTGGGTCGCTAATACTCTTTTGCCAAATTGATTATAACCGATTCCATCAATGATTGATTTAAAGTCAATATTCGACACGATTCTCACCTCAAGAACATTATAATTTTTTCCAAATATGAATGTAAATGCTATTCTTTTGTGTTGCGTACACGTAACACTATTCATCGATTTGATTTTTCATCCCGTTTTCTCCACAATATTGACATGCCTTTTATTACAAGGGTAAAATTTAATATTTCTTTTCAAAAAATAGCTCAATTGGCTCGATTCACCTAAAAATCTGGCAAAAAAATAGCGATTTAATCCTACTAACATAGGATTAATCGCTATTTCCGAACATTTTTTGACAAAATTCACAGAAGCTTCATAATAATCATGTCTTCTATTCTTCGAATTCAAGTACTCCATCTACCTATAGGTATAACACAGGCTTTACAGCATCTTTAAAATTATCTTTAGAAAAGATACAACCCACAAATTATTAGATATTAGGTCTGAAATTCACGTAAGTATGTAAGCAAATCCCTGTTAAAGATTCCTTAATCTTAACAATGTCTTCTGGAGTACCCTCAGCTACGATATTTCCGCCAGCAGAACCACCTTCAGGTCCAAGATCAATAATGTAATCTGCACACTTGATCAAATCCAAATTATGCTCGATCACGATAACCGTATTTCCCTTATTAACTATTTTATCAAAAATCGAAATCAATCTTTTTATATCATCAAAATGCAGACCAGTGGTCGGTTCATCAAATATAAATACATCATTTCCAGAATCCTGTTGATAAAGATAGCTTGCCAGTTTTACTCTTTGGGCTTCTCCTCCGGATAGCGTAGTGGAGGGCTGCCCTAATTTAATATAGCCCAGTCCAACATCAACAAGAGCTTTAAGCTTCCTTACGATTTTCACTTCACCTTCAAAAAACTTTAACGATTCCTCTGACGACATTTCTAAAACATCAGCAATGGACTTCCCTCTAAATTTTAATTGAAGGATGTCTTCTTTATATCGCTTTCCCTTACATTGTGGACATTTAACGTATAGATCAGAAATAAAACCCATGTCAAACTTTATATAACCTTCACCTTTACATTCCTCACATCGACCACCTTCAACATTAAAGCTAAAGTCGCTTTTCTTAAAAGGCTTTTTATTAGCTTTAGAAACTTGTTCAAATAATTCACGGATATCATCAAATACACCTATGTATGTTGATGGTGTGGAGCGAGGAGTTCTTCCAATAGGTGTTTGAGTTACTCGTACAACTCTTTTTACTTTTTCTGTGCCCTCAATTCTACTGTACGGGCTTAGACCCACCTTGGAATTCTCTTTATTTTTATCACTTAATGCTTTATATAATATTTCATTAACAAGTGTACTCTTTCCTGATCCTGACACACCCGTAACCGCTGTAAAAATCCCTAAAGGGAAATTCACATCAATACCTTTTAGATTATTTTCTTTACAATTATAAATAGTAACTTTATCTCTTAACTTTCTTCTATTCCTAGGAACTTCTATAGTTTTCTTCCCTGATAAATACTGACCAGTCAGTGAATTTTTATTATACCTGACTTCATTCGGAGTTCCCATTGCTAGTATTTCCCCACCGTCAATTCCAGGTTTTGGTCCTATATCTACAAGGTAATCTGAAGCCATAATTATTTCCGCATCATGTTCTACTACAACAACTGTATTACCACCGTCTACTAACCTTCTTAACAATTGGATAAGTCTCTTATTGTCCCTTTCATGTAAACCTATGGATGGCTCATCTAATACATATAGAACACCTGACATATCGGAACTGATTTGACTAGCTAACCTCAAGCGTTGGATCTCACCACCTGATAACGTAACAACTGACCTATCCAATGTTAAATAAGAAAGGCCGCTTTCTTTCAAAAAATAGAGTCTTTTAATAATTTCGTCAACTATTAAAGAACCTACTTGTTTTTCAGCCTCATTCAATTTTTCTAAAAATTGTTGGTTAAAAAAAACAAGTGCATCTCCCACTGATTGCCGAGTTATTTCTCCAATATTTAAGCCAAAGACTAAAACCTCTAAACTATCTTTTCTTAATTTGAATCCATTACAATTTGAACAATTTTTTTCAAGCATATATTTTTTTAGATTCTCTCTCTTACTCTCAGACGGAGTTTCACTATACATATTGCTTATATCTTTTACGACTCCTTCAAAACTAACAGAGCGTGTTCTAGTTTTACCCTGATAATTTTTATAAGTGATCTTAAATTTCTTCTCAGAAATCCCATAAAGAAGTTTTTGTATGAAATTTTCATCCAAATTTTCAAGTGGTTTATGTAAATCAATGTTAAAATCTAGACTAACTTTTTCTATTAATTTCGTATAGTATTGACTTTTTTCTTCTCGCCAAGGTAAAACCGCACCATCCATTAAGGAAAGCCTTCTGTTCAGTAAGAGCTCGGGCTCAATTTCTAAAATCGTTCCTTTTCCTTTACAATATTCACAAATACCATACGGGCTATTAAAAGAAAAATGTTTAGGTTCTAGTATTGTTTTATTCCCATTCTTGTCTTTACCAATTCTTGCAAAAAGAAGCCTTATATAATTGTGAATTTCTGACATAGTAGCAACAGTAGAGTTTGGATTTCTATTTGTGTTATTTTGACTTAGCGAAATAGCAGGCGACAGACCTTTAATAGAATCGACATCTGGTTTTGGTAGTTGATCAAATGCTTGTCTATTATTAAATGACAATGCCTCAATAAATTTCCTTTGTCCTTCTGCAAAAATAGTGTCAAAAGCCAAAGATGATTTACCTGCACCTGATACCCCTGTAATGACTGTTAATTTATTTTTAGGTATTTTCACACTGATATTTTTTAGGTTATTTGTTCTTGCACCTGTAATTTGAATAAAATCATTATCAATCACCTTAACTAACCTCTTTTCAGCAGAATTTTCCGTTAACACCACACCATTCACAATTATCATCATGGGAAATGTCCATATAACTAATATTCATAGAATAAATATCAAACTCTCCACGTCTATTAATATTAGCTGGCAAAATTACTTTACTTAAAACCTTAATTGCTTCCATTGCAGCTATACTAGCAGATATAGCACACAGGGGACCAAAGCTTCCTATTTTCCGATTTTCTATATGTAATTTTCTTATATTTGAAATATCAATTTTATTAATTTCATTCAGCTTTGTTTCAAAACACTTTACACAAGCGGATTGAAACGGAAGAATCGTTTGGCCTATTAAAGATAAGTGCAAATTATAACCTCCAGCAATAATATGCGGTACACCATACTTCATACAACTTTCACCTATCCATAATGTCGTTTGATCAACAGTTGGTTTATCTGCACAGTTAATAACTAAACTAGCTTCTTTTGCAAATTCTTCAATTCCAGATTCGTTAATGTATTTATAGACCTTTTCTACAGAAATTTCCGAATCAATCTCATGTAAATTTCTTTGTACGATATCGATTTTATTCTCACCTACATCATCCAGAGTAAAACCTATTTGTCGATGTAAATTTGTAATTTCGACAATATCAGCATCTATTAATGTAAATTTTTTTACTCCAGACTGTGCAAGTTGATAAGTAACCCAAGTTCCAACAGCACCTAGACCCACAATTACAACATGAGAACTTCTTATGTTATTCCAAGCATGAATTTTTTCATCATACACTGAGACATAATCCTCAATAAAATTTAATACTCGTCTAAAGCGCTGATAATCTTCTTTGTACCATTCT
The DNA here is from genome assembly GCF_005280205.1 of Bacillus yapensis. GTDB lineage: Bacteria > Bacillota > Bacilli > Bacillales > Cytobacillaceae > Robertmurraya > Robertmurraya yapensis. The sequence continues at coordinate 17,238 of NZ_SUND01000022.1, forward strand.
TTATCGGCATCAATAATAACATTTTTTCTTTCCAAAAATTTCAACATATTGATCATGTTTTTTTTTGCTAAAATATCCAATTCATATTCTTGGCAAATTTCATCAATACCTCTTGTTCCATCCAAAGACAAAATAAGGTTAATAACATTCTGATTTGGTACCTTCATTATTACTTGTCTCCGCGTATTAGTCAGAAAAAATTCAATTGTATTAATATCATGTACGACTGAGGAAACAGATGATCTAACTTTAGGCTTTTTCATATACAATCTCTCCACATGTTTTGCAATTTTCATCTCTCTTCACATCTAAATAATTGATATCAAGAGTATCAAATAAGAATTCTCCCCTCGATTTACTATAATTTGTAAAATCTGTTAGTCCAGCAATATACTTGATAATTTCGATAACAGCATAACTCGCAGAAAGCAATGACATACTAGACAGTCCACCAATTTCCAGATGACGTTCCTTAACTGGGTGTGGACTAGGTTTCCAATCTTTTAGAGCTTCTTTAAAATAGTCTGCATAACAATCTACACAAGGAGTTAACCCAGGAATAATCAGCTCTCCAGTACTTGCAAGGTGAGCATCAAATCCACCAGCTATATAATGGGCCTTTTTTTGACTAATACATTCACGAGAAATTTTTAGTGAAGTATGACCAATATACGGCTCATCTGCAGTATTAATAATGAAATCCGCCTTATCAATTACATTCGTAATTAATGTTTCTGGCGTTAAGTATTGATAATATTTCGTTATATTAATTTTTGGATTGATTTTAGCTAAAGATGCCTCAAGAGCATCAAGCTTTGGAATACCAGCAAATTCTTCTTTATAGTATATATGGCGAGTAATGTCTGACTTTTCGACAACATCACCGTCAAATAATATAAAATTTCTGACTCCACACATTGCTAGCTCAGTGGCAATCCACCCTCCCACAGCACCACAACCAAAAATCAAAATGCAGGAATTTTCAATTTCTCTCTGTGCTTCATACTTTCGAACAACCCCAGGTAAAAAATCACCAAAAAAGTTAATTTGTCTATCATATCGTTCTTTTGACTCATCAGATATATATGAACTGTGAACATTTTGTTTATTTTCTACAATAATTCCTTTTTGAACTAAGAGTAAAAGAACTTGTTTAATAGCATCAATGTCTATTATCTTTTCAATTCTTTCTTCAAGTTTTTTCTTAATATCCAATATCGATTTTTTTCCATCTATACATTCAATTAATAACACCGTAAACTTATTAGCTTTAAACTGAATTTGTTTTCTTGTATTCATAAAGTATATTTGAAGAATCTCTTCACCAATCAAATATACATCTATACCATCTCTAATTTTATATATATCTGTTTGATTTATCATATGTTGCAATTTCCTCCCATAAAGTTACAACCGATTTCAATTTAAATATATAAAAAGCCTTTTGTATTATTACAAAAGGCTTCTTATACATCAATTTTAGTATTGAACAACCCCAGAGTTAACTTCCAAAAATGCTCCCCATTCTTCTTCGGTTGCCACTTGGTTATTACGTGTACAAACACGTGTACAGCAATCGGAACGATTACCAGAACAACCATCACTATATTTAGTTAATACTAATGATTCTTCGATCTCCTCAAACAAGAAATCCTCTGCTTTTAACAAAATAAAACACCTCCGGAAGAATAGATATAGACTAATAGGTAAATAGTTACAATTCCATAATATGATAATTAGTTACACTTTTCAACATTTTCTGATTGTTATTTCAGGTCTTTTTTCGCACTCTACAAACAACGCCTTGCTATGAATTTTCTTGACATGTACTAAGTTGCGCCAATGTCGAAAGAAATAGCTAATCTTTTTCTCCCATCATGTATTTCATCATCAACAATAGGCCACATTTAATAAGGATACAAGTTACCAATCATTCTTCCTAATTCTCTTGTCTATAAGAATTGCAAATATATATAAAGGTGCTTGCAGATTTTGTAATGGAACTGTATTTTCTAGATGCACATATTTTAAAGCTTTCTCAATTTCACCTTTTAAAATAGATCGATTTGTTCTATTTAACTTTAACTGATTACTTTTAGTTGTATAATAGAACTCACCACCCCTTATCTGTTTGAAACCGCTCCTTCAAACTCTCTTATTCTCTCCCCAATTGCTTCTATTCTCTTGTTACCGCCAAATTCATAGTAAGAATGATTCATTCCTACAAACCCTCCAACTTAATTGAATTTCTACTTGAAATCTCGTCCATTATTCTTCAAATCTTAAAGATTTAATAAATAAATCATGTAACATCCTCATATCGATACTGAATATATGCAAACTCTTTTTCTATAAAAACTCCTTTATTAAGACCTAATTTGCCATAAAATTAAATCCAATTTCTTTAATGAAGTTAATTCTTTATTATTAAATTTCTCATCGAATAACTTTACTGCTAATCTCCCTTCTTCGGAGGTTAAAAAGGTGATGTACCATTCCTCTATGCTGTTATATTTATCAATAATCTTCTTCATTCTATTTTTATCATAATATGAAGGAGGACTAATTCTTAAGTTCTTTAATACCACTGAATCCCAGACAGGCTTTGATGGATTAACGGTCGCAACCAATTTACTAGCGAATGATGCTTCTACTCTCCCCAATTCATTATATAAGTACTTTAGTGTACTCTCAAAAGAGGGTTCTGTAACTTTACTCTTCTCTAAAAATTCATAATATGTATCATAGAAAGCCCTTGGCCTTTGTCTCATCCTATAATATCCATTATAGATTCTTTGAAATTCCTCACTTTTATTAACGTTAACATTATAAAACATTGTTTGGATTCTTATATATTTTTCTAGCCCGGGTCCAACTTTGTTTAGAGATTCACTTATTATTTCTTGATTTAATGTTAACACCGATTCACTTCCTCAGTATTTAAGTTTGACTATAAAAATGGTCTGATCCTTTAAAAAGAATCAGACCTCTCTATTTCCAACTACAGCAGCTAACTCTCCAGGTTATAAATAGTTTACCATCATAGCAATTTTGACCTTATCCTACCAGTCAGAACCCTGCTATATAAGCTCTTTACAAATTGAATAGGCTGTTTTTTCAGGAGAATGGTAGCAATCCTTGCTTTCCCTTCAACTAAATCTTTTCTATCCTCAAAGTGCTCTAATAAATATCTGAAATTGTCTATTTTATACGCTCCTTATCACTAATAATTAATTCCATTCTTGACAAGTGCTTCTGACTTGCCTCAATGATATAGTATTTATGATTATTCAATTCTTAAGTTTCTAATTGAGGAGAGCTTCTTTCTTGGTTGACCACTGACAAATGGAGCCTTCTCCAGAGTCCTGCTATAATGTAATAGTGATTTCATTTTTCGAATATTCAAAGTTTCATTTCTAACTGCTCTTGTGCCAAAGAATCTTGTAATGTACGTTGATTATCAAGTCTAGATCCTTCATAGTTCTTGTAGTACTTAGCTGATATTTCAAGAAACTTTTTTTCTATCACTTCTTTCTCCATACCTTTTGCAATAGCAAGTTGAACAAGTGAAACTATCTTCTCATCAATCTCTGATTGAGTCTTCATTTTGGTAGAGTCACTCTGCTTAAATATTTCTTCAAATGACGAGAATTGTTTTGCATTCCCATCAACTTTCAATTTTTCTACCCCTTCACTGTTACCTAAAACAAATAGAGGCGACCATTGATGTTTAATATTTTCCAATACACCTTCCCAGGTACCACTTAATTTCTTTCCTGATATTTTTGATGAAGTTACGAGTACAGCATTAGATGGTGCATGGATAAATTTATTACGCTGCATTGCATAAGATCCAGAAAATGGTGCATCAAGCCTTTGAGCAGACATTAAAAGCAGTTGGCCATTAGAAATATAATTTCGAATCGTACTCTTTTTAACCCATTTCGCAAGCCCTTCTGCAGGAAAGACTATGGCTTTTCCACCGTTTTCTAATGATGCTTCTACTGCTGTTGTATCGACACCTTTTGCCCCGCCTGATATTATTACTACTCCATTTGAAACTGCTTTTTTTGCAATCTCAGCTGTCTGAGATAGTTCATCAGCATTTGCATCTCTAGCTCCTACAACGCCTAATATAGGATGCGATAGTATTGTTGTGTCTCCTACATAATAGAAAAAGGCTGGTATAAAGTTTTGGGTCAACTTTTTTAAAGAAATTGGCATCTGAGCTCGAAACATAATTCCATATCCCTGATGGACAATTTCCTTTAGTTCTAACATTGAAATACCAAGCTTTTGTCGAGCTGCTATTTTTTTAACAATTTTAATTTTTTGTGCTTCTGTTGCTTTTGTTAAAGCCTTTAGTAATTCACTAGGCGTTATTTTAAACAATACCTCTGGCTGCATTTTTTGCTCACTTAATGATTTTACAACTGTGTTCCATTCTATTATTGTTAGTGGAGTTGTCTTTGTCTGTGCCAATTGCGCACAAAATAAATAAGTAGCAATTTCGTTATTTGTAAATTGCATTATGCACACCTCTTTTTAATCACTACCACTTGTATCCGCTAGGGCAAACGGCGTTATAGTAATATCTTCATACACTTCACCAAGTAAATCTGTGGCAATTGAAAAAGTCCATCTTGAATCTACAAAATCGTCTACTAAGAGTATATCCTTATTATTTATGTTTACATGGTTCTGTATATATAAATGATCCCGAATACTTTGCTCTTGTAGACGACTATTTAGAAGTGATTTTTGCTCTGGTTCATTTATTCTTTTAGCAAGAATTTCAATATACTTACATTGTAAAGTGTTTGCAAGTCGTTCTGCAAACTCTGGAACAAGTTTTGGTCTTCGGTTCGAAGGAATTGGAACTATTACTAATTCTTTTATATCAATTTCTTTTTCTCTTAAGAAGCGTCTTAACTTATCGGCTGATGCATTGACAAGTACATCAGAGAATTTGTTGTTAACGTATTTACCACGACGCGCCTCCTGCCCAAGTTGTTCGTGATAATAACTTAAAGCCAGCCCCTCTTCATGTATAAACTCTAGTTTCTTATTTGTTACTGCGGATCTTTTACGAGGTTCAATTAAAATATAATTCTTATCGAAAAACTGAGAAACCTTAGCAATATCATCGCTAACAAGAACGTCATTAGTTAAATCCCAAGCACCTCCAAGGCATGTACTACATTTTCCACAACTTTTGGAATTAGGGTCATCCAGTGCACTTGTTAAATAAGCCATTTGACATTCCTTTGTTTGTTGAAAATCGAGTAATTCTTGATATTCACGAACCTTCATATCAATAACAGAATTATAGTAGCTCTGTTGCGAAATATAAGGTTTTAATGTTCTGAAATATCTGGACCTCGAATCCTTTCCAATAAATCCTTCAATTAATAATAATTTCAAAATTTGGTCTAGAGTAGACGACTTGATATTCATCTCTTGTTCAAGCGATGACTTCTTAACCTCATCGTTTTGGTTTAAGAAATGGAGCACCTGATTAATATGTTCTTGCTTAGGGAAGGAATTATATATAAAATATTCATTAATTTTATTTTCTTCCTCTCCACCATAAAGAAGTACACAAACAGCTTGATCTATACCTCGCCCTGCTCGACCAATTTGCTGATAATGCTCAACAACAGATTTTGGTGTGTAATAATGAATGACAAAGCTAATATCCTCCTTATCATAACCCATACCAAGTGCAATAGTGCAGACTAGGACTCGAAGCTCGTTACTACTTAGTCTATTTTCAAGATCAATTTTTACTTCTTCATTAAGACCACTATGATAGGCACTAGCATTAATTGCATTTTGTCGAAGCCATATCGCAAGACGTTCGCACTCTTTAATTGTTGTAGCATAGATAATCCCTGACCCTTCTAGCCATTCTAAGTTCTTCGCTATCCATGCATACTTTTCTTCTGCAGTCGGTAGAAATACCTTGTGTAGATATAAAGATTCTCTTTGTAAATCTCCACGAACAATCTCACATTCACCTAGTTGTGCCGCTATATCCTCAATGACTCGATTATTTGCTGTTGCCGTAGTAGCTAAAACTGCAATATTTTCTGGTAATATTTCAAGAAGGTGATGAATCCGCCTATAGTCTGGTCTAAAATCATGTCCCCAATCTGATATACAATGTGCTTCATCAACAACGAATAAGCCTATTTCAAGTTGTGATAAAAGCCTAACAAAATCTTCATTTTGTAGTTGCTCTGGTGTAATAAAAAGGACATCACATTCTCCATCATTACATCGATTAACAACATCGGCCCTTTCTTCTTTTGTCTTGTTAATTTGACTGTTAATACATTCTGCAACAATTCCATACTTTTCTGTACTATCAATTTGATTTCTAGTCAAGGCTAACAAGGGACTAATAATGAGCGTAACACCTTCTCCACGTTGCCGCAAAATCTTCGTTGCAAGGAAATAAACTAAACTTTTTCCCCAACCTGTTTTTTGAACAACAAGGACACGTTTTTTGTTTAAAATACTGTTAATTGCTGTCTCCTGACCATCACGAAAAGTTGCATTAGCTCCAAACACATTTTGTAATTCCTGTAAGTACATTTTCTTCTCCCTTTCTCAGATGACCCTGTATTAGTATTAACTCGTCTCTACTACTTAAAAAGTAATAAACTCTCCGTGCACTTAATTAAAAGTGTAAAAGCTAAAGCCTCCATCTCTTTAATTCACTCAAATAAGTCATGTTCTGTTCTGTCTGAATTCTCCCCCGGTTGTGATATATTGTTATGTATAAAATCTGATTATATAGGAAGCTCATTATCTACAAATCCATAAACTTCTAAATCCTCGCCCGCTGCACCGATTGGATACTCCTTAGGAAACTAATCTTGCCAATTCATTATTCACCCTCCATAGTTAACAGAAAATCAAACACATTAATACATTTTGTAATATTTTACATCATTTTTAATAGTCAGTATAGTCAATAAAATCCTAAAGTTTTCAAGACTAATTCAAGATGCATATTTTAAAAAAGAAGAGCCAAGGAATGTATCTCCTCGACTCTTACATTTTAAACTTATTCTGTTTCACTAGTTATTCTTCGTTCTTAATATCACTTCAATGCCATAATAAAGTTAACTGTATTTTTGCTTTGTTTCAGCAATCCACTCTGGAAGTTTGACGGTTAGCGCCATATTATGCCTTAATAAATTGACAGCCGATTGATTAGTTGCCTTGTTAAAATCAATACTACTAATGAGTTCATTAATGTAAGGAACTATATCAGGCTGTGAAGTAGAATAGGAATTCACTGATTTTAAAAGCAATTCACTATCTAATCCCCACTCTGAAGAAAAACTAATAACCGTATCCTTCAGCTTATCTCCTTTCCAAATCTCATAAGCCTCATCAAAGTCTAAATCGTTCGATAAGTTACCAGGCACGAGCTGAGTATCCACAAATTCTTTCAATAACTGTGCTTGCTCATGCTCCCCCATGTTACTTAACTCTTGAATTTGTTCATAAATAATACGGAGAGTTTCAATATCCACCGTTTGTATACCGTACGGTGAGGTAATCTTTGAACCAATCAAACTAAGAATGTGATGTGCATCGATTACTTGTGTTCCAGCCAACTTCGTTTTTCCTACAAGTGGATTAATCGGTGTTGGCTGTGGTGGAGTTCCTGGCTTCCAGGTTAAGTTTTTATACGCACCAACATATTGCAACCAAGAATGCTCATCAATACCAAAAGATACATCATCCCACTTAAATTGATAGTATTGTTCCACCAAATTCAATTGCTCAGCAGCATCTTTAAAAGCTAGTGTAAATGCTTCTTTTTCGTCCTCAATATGTTCAATTGTCTGCCATTCAGTAGGGTCAGGTAAATTCGGAATCATTTCAGTAACTTTTATTGCTAATTTCTGTACTGCAGTTTCATAGGTATCAACAATTGCCTTACTGCTCTTACCACCGCTTCCATAAAGCTTCAAAGCTTTATTCACGATTTCTTCGGTAATCCGTGGATATTGGAAGTTGATAATCGTTCCAAACTCTTTATTTGAGCCAAACACACGATTTGTTCGGGAATAGGCCTGGATTAAACCTTGAAGTTCAAGCGAACGGTCTACATAAAGCGTATTAAGACGCTTAGAGTCATAACCTGTCAGCAGTTGGTCTGCTACTATCACAAGGTCTATATTCTTAGGATTTCGCCTACTACCGCCTCGAGTGGCACGCTCCACGACATCTTCAAAGTAAGCATCCTCACCGTGTTTTTTATCACCAGCAACAAACTCAATACCAGTAAATTTAGCGTAGTCCTTAAACATATCTTTAGCAATTATAGGATCTAGTAGCGTTGGATCATTTTCGTTACCGAAACTAAACGTCATAGCCACATTCAACTTTTCTCCGCGGTCAGCCAGTTGTTTCTTAAATTCATTATAATAGGCAATCACACGATTTTTATAGGCAACTGTCAATATCGCATTAAACTCTCTACCCTGTGATTGCGATTCCCAGTTATTCAGAATTTCTTCAACTACCCGAGGGATATGCGTTTCATCTTGGTATATAAGCAGTCCTTGTTTTTTAGCTTGCATTTCAACTTCAACCTCTGACATCTCTTGAACTTGGCGTTCAATTTCTCTGTCCGTCAACTCAGGATGTTCTTCTTTAATTTTCTCTGCCAATTGCTCTCTTAAATCATCATAACTCTTGAATTCTCCAGTGTTGATATAATCAACGTGAAAACCTAATACGTTTTTATCCGCAATCGCCTCATCAATCGTATATTGGTGTAACTTGGGTCCGAATAGCTTTTCAGTTGTGTTAATGACTTCGCTTTTTTCATTGAATTTTCCTTTAATCTTATTTTCATCAAATAAAGGTGTTCCAGTAAAGCCAAAGAAGAGTCCGTTATTCTTAAAATAGCTCTTAATGGTTCCCATCATCTGCCCCATTGTCGTACGGTGAGCTTCATCGATAATAAAAACGATTTTCTTATCTGCTAAACTAGCATCATAAGCTTCTTCCATTTCTTTAACTAGGGAATTCAGTTTGAATGTTGTCGTTACCACAATTCCATTTTGAGCAGACTTCAGTTTCTTTTTTAGCTGGTAGGTGAATTTCGTTTCATCAACGGAAACTGATTCGTAAACAGCGTATGCTTTAAACTTTTCACGAGTATTTTTATCTAGCTCACGTCTATCAACAAGGAAAACGACTTTATCAAATCCTCCCCTAGTTGATAAAAATAAAGCTGTCTTGAAACTCGTGATGGTTTTCCCTGAGCCAGTAGTATGCCAAACAAAGCCACCGTGAGGAACTTTTTCATCATTGTCCCAACCGAAAGCAGCACCTTCAATAGCTTGTAGAGCATACACTTGATACGGACGTAATAACAAATGTCGCCTATTTTCTTCTTCCTTATCTTCGTCAATCACCAAGTAATCTCCCACCATTTGATGAGCCATTGGAATCATCAAAAAACTATCAATTACCTTTTTCCAGTCGTTAATCGGTTTATTGTTATTATCCGACCAATGAAAAACGAAGCTTGGGTTGAAATCTCCTGCTGTTTTTGGAGTAGCGAAATATCGAGTGGCTATCTCAGAAGTGATGACCATCATTTGCGAAAAGGCCATGAAATTATTACTGTATTCGCCATCACGGTAGTATCGCATAAACTGTCCAAATGCCTCGTCTAGAGTTTTGTCTGTGCGTTTCATCTCGATATTGATTAAAGGCAAGCCGTTGATGAGTAAGACAATATCAAAACGGTTGTTGTTTGGGGTCTGTACTTCTCTTGCAATCCTATAGCTTGAGTCCCCACCACGTACTTCAGCCTTTTTGAAAATCGTCAAAGTCATTTGTTTTCTTGTGATTTTTGGATTGTCGTCACGGTAAATGCCATCAATCTTTCCTTTTGACTCTTCAATGGCTAAAATCTTCGCTGCTTCGTAGCTATTGCTGATTTGATTCACTTTCGCCATAACTTGACGGAATTCATTATCCGTTAATTCCACACCTTCAAGCTGGTCAGCATTAATACGGTTAAGTTCACTACGCCAATGAGAAACCAAATCAGCAACGGTTACTTTTAGCTTATTGCCGTCTAAGAAATCAGGTGCTTCCCATTTATATTTTTGCAGTTCTTTAACAAAATTTTGTTGAAAGGTTTTCTCTGCTGCACTTTTTGGTGCATTGCTCATGACCTAATCTCCCCTCTAGACAAACATCTCATTTAGGTATGCTTTTTTTATATTTTGTAGTTTTTCTAACTTGCGCTGTTGAAGATTAATAAGGTTATCCATTTCTGAAAGGAATTGACTGATTTTCAATTGTTCTTCTACTTTTGGTAAACATATATCGAGATCTTTAATAATTTCAGCGTTATAACTTTGTTGCTTGGTCCCCTGTGTAAATCGAATACCATAGTCTTCTCCTACCATCTTATACCATTGAAATAAGAACTGAGTACTTAGCAATTTCTTATTAGGAAATATCGCCATACAGGACTGATTCAACGTTGTATCAATTCCAAGAATTCCACAGTTCCCACGAGTACCAGCAGCCTCTAGTCCAGTTATTGCCATAACAAAGGTATTTTTAGGAACAATGCGTAAATTTGCGTCAGCCTGCCCAGCCTCCGTTATCTGTTCACTTGCCGTTTTGACGATCGAGCGATTCAATTCTCCGCTTGATAACCAGTTGATATTGCCATTCCAAAAGTCATCTCGGAATCTTGATGGAGTTTGTCCATTATATAATCCATCTATCACATCTCCCAACTTACGCTGTTCCCAAGCTTGAGTAAATCCTGCAAATCTCCGCTTCGGCTCATTCTCACCTTCAGCAGGAAACATTTCAGAAAGATACGCAGATTTTAATGCTTCCGTCTTTTCTAACTTACGCTGATGAAGGGTGATGTAACGGTCGAGTTGTTTAAAAAAGTTACCAATTTTGATTTGCTCAGACAATTCCGGGATAGTTATTGTCAATTTTTCCAAGTCTCCAAGATAAACTCCAGCTTGCGCAGACATTGATGCTGATTGTTTCAATTGTTTTTGAACATAATTGGAATCAACTGTTGATTTCAAAAAATTCTGGTTCACATCTTGATTACCACGTATAATTGCCACTGAACGCTGAAAAGCTAATTTAGATGTGGTATCCATGTACAGAGCTGTTTGGCCAATAGTCCCTACAATTGTAATTAATAAATCTTGATCCACCAACTTATAATTCTTAAAAATTGAATTGTAATCTTCAGATGATATTTTTCTATCGATTAATTCATCTATTATTATTTGACCATTCTTTATATTTTTTGCACTGAGCAAGAATGCATCGTTCCCATCTTTATGGGTCCCATGTGTGCCATCTTTTAATAGATCAACAATTTCTTTCAGCTTCCGCTGTTCCCAATCGGGAGTGTTTTGAAATTCTTTAAATCTCCTTTTTGGTACTAAATTTATTTGTTCCGTCATTACCTCACCACCAATTCACTCATCAATGCTTCAAACGCTGATTCTAAGTCACGACTTTCTTCGTCGATCGCTGACAAGGTATCGGTATAACGATTGTGCAACATTTGTAATATGCTCAACTCTTTTTTTAGTGGTACCTCTACCAAATCAATCATAGCATGCACTATATTACCGAACCATTTTTCATACATTAAGCTGTCGATTTCTTCGTTTGTCAAAATTAAGATACGTTCTTGCACAGCTTCTTTGAGGGCTTTTTCATCCGCTCTCACGGCCTTACTAAGCTCTGATTTATCTGCAAATAACTTCTCCAATTTTTTCAGCAGGTTATATTCAGCCGTTCCCTTGCTTGCATTTTTCAACTCTGCTTTTACTAATTTGGTTTCGAAAGCCTCACCGGTTTCATTCAAAATTCCACCTAAGGCATTGGCTTCATCGCTGTCTTCAACTTTCGCAGCCTCAACCAGGTCAGACAGCTCCTTTTCAATCTCTTGAATCCGGTCCCTCTTTGATTCAATTTCTTCTATTTCGGCACTGTATAAATGTTTCTCAATCAATTCATTTGGCACGATACTGCCGACCCAGCCGTCTTGCTCTTCTCGCTTGTTATTACCAGTTCCTTTAGTTACCATATTAGGCTCACGAGTGCGGCCTGCAGTATAGAAATCCCTTAACGAAACTATTTCCGTATCATGTATGAGTGTATTCTTCCAAATTTCAGCCACAATTTGATACCCGTCATAAACATCAATATAGTGGAACTCTGAAAGGATCTCCTTGATTTCAACAAGCATTTCCTCCATCAACTGAGTTAAATTACTATTCTTGCCTACATTTCGTATAATGTCAAAGTACTTATCAGTGTAAGATTTAGCTTTGTTTTCAATTCCTTTTGATATTCTAACTATACGGGAATCGCTTAATATATCATTTGAAATTTCTTCAATTGGTTTTGAAAGCTCAACATAACCTTCACGTATTTCTTTTACAGATTGTCCCAAAACATCTGACACTGTTGACTGTAAAATCTTCAAGTCGTCAATATTCTTTTGCGGAATCCCACCGAGCAGGTGAGCATCTACATCTTGAGGAATTTCTTCGTCAATCGCCTCAATATAGCGAGGAATATTCAGGTTGTAATCATTTTGTAAGATTACCTCACGTGTCGCTAGATGACTGTACCCTTTCTCTTTCCTACGCTCCACATAGGTATCCACAATTTTTGCGATATCTTTTTCTTGTAGGATATTTTGTTTTCCTACTTTGATAAAGCTACGAGAAGCATCAATAATTAAAACAGGCTCCCCGATTTTTCGGTTTTTCTTCAATATAATTACAACTACTGGAATACCTGTATTGGTAAATAAATTGCTTGGCAAGCCGATAATGGTATCAATATAATTTTTATCAAGCAATCGTTTGCGAATCACACCTTCAGCTGAACCTCGGAACAGAACCCCGTGAGGCAAGACAATCGCCATCGTGCCGTTTTGGCCTAAGTGGAATAATCCATGTAATAGGAAAGCAAAATCCCCCTTAGAGTCTGGTGGCATCACCCCAGCAACTTCAAAACGAGGGTCGCTGACTTTTAACCCTGCTTTGTTCCAATTCTTCGCAGAGTATGGCGGATTCATAACCACCGCATCAAATTGTACCCCTTCATTTGGACGGTCTGGATCTTCTGGCCAGTCTTGAGAAAGTGTGTCACCATTTTTAATGGTCATCTTTTCTGGACGAACACCATGAAGCAACAAATTCATACGAGTTAAGTTATAGGTTGCTGTATTTTTTTCTTGCCCATAATAGCTCAAGTTCTTTTGAACATCTTTATCTAAATGCTTTTTAAGCGTTAAAAGTAGTGAACCAGAACCGACAGTCGGGTCATAGATTGACTTGATGTCTGAGGTTTTCGCTGCAATTTGAGCCATGACTTCACTGACTTGTCGTGGTGTATAGAATTCCCCTGCTTTCTTCCCAGACTCCATGGCAAACTGACCGATGAGGTACTCATACGCATCACCCAGTACATCACCTTTTTGCAATGCCACCATGTTCAAATCTGCAAACAGCAAAATTAGTGACTTAATATTTTTGCTACGTTCGTTTAAGTTGCTACCTAAAGCAGTATCAGTTAAATCAAGCGTAGAACTTGAGAACAATCCTTTGAAGTCATCCGAATCACCAGACACGGCAATCGTACGTTCGAAGTTATTCAAACTATCCGTTACTTTTTGGACTTCAAAATCCCCTGAATTGATGTCTTTTAACCAAGTCTGATAGAGATACTCAGGAGAAATGTAATAACCGAGTACATTTTGAATCATTTTATCTAGCTGCTCGCCGTATTCTGCTTTTGCTTTTGTGTACTCCTCAACCAATTCGGATTCAGTCATTTGTCTTAAACCGCTGGTCACTTTGAATGTTTCTAAAGTCTTATCACTCAAAAACTTGTAGAACATCAACCCAAGCATATAATCTTTGTAACGGCTGGCATCCATTGAACCACGCAGTTCATTTGCCCCGTCCCATAATCTACGTTTAATTTCTTCTGATGTAATCACTTCGTATCCTCCATTGATTTTTTTATTTTCTCAGCCAACTAATATAACCTATATCAACATTAAGTATCAAACTTATCTGCCGTGAAAAAATCTGATGATTTTTTCTTATAGAGCATTTAAAAAAACTGTATTAGATCTTACTTCTCATTATAGTTCAAATTAATTTTTAGAATTTACATTACTCCTTCAGCCATACTAGTGCTTCGCTTTGACCACAGGGATCCCTTTTTCTCTATTTTTTCTAGTTAACCCATGTACCAGCTTTATTAACTGACTTTTCCTCATTGACATTATACCAGTCTATTAATAAATTCGATGAAAGAATCAATATAGATAATGAACGGAGATTAAAAATTACTAAAGTATATTGACAATTTGTTACACCATCATCTAAGTAGCAGAGCTTTCGTATACCGTCAGTTATTGGACGGTTTAATGTGTTGAAGAAAAGTAGGGATTAAAATATTCTATAAATTCTGGTATTGGTTTTTCTTTAAAATTTCTTCACTCTTCCTTAAGAAAAGTAAAAATACTCTTAGCACATTATTTCCCCTCTCTATTAGGTATGTCTATATTAACAATTTCAGGGGGAATTTTCTAATTTAATCATAAAAGGGCTGTATAATAGGGGCAGTAGCCCAAGTGTTTATTAAAGAGCATCCAAAATAGTTCCCCCAACCTTGAATAAGTTACATTATATTCATGATGCGGTATTCCATACTTACTCCACAGTTTCGCTTAGACATTTCCTTTAGCTTCTCTTCAAGCCTTTTCTTTCTCTGTTTCGGCACGAGTACTCTAGTTTTACCTCTTCTCTGGTAGAAACTTATTCCTAAGAATACTCGTGCTTTCGGCTTTCCCCAGGCGCTTTTCTCCTGATTTACTTTAACGCTTCAGCTTTCTTTCTATAAACTGAGTGACCCCTTCTTTGACACATTCTCCCGCTCTTAAATTTTTAAAGAAAATACTATAGGCATCTGAGTATCTCACAAATTTATGACCTCATTTCTCTAGTTCTTTATTAAATTCGTTAAGTACGATGTTACTTAGTATCGGACTTAGTGGTCTACCTTGAGGATTACCTCATTATTCTGTTTAACTAGACCATCTTCCATGGCACTTGCTTGAGGTATCTTCTAATTAACTTCAGAGTATTTTTATCTGTTATTGATTTAGCTAGTAGTGACAAGAGTTTGTAATGATTCACTCGGTCAAGAATTTCTCTAGCTCTATATCTACAACGAAGTTGATAGATCTTCGATGAATTTTCTTGCTATATCCCAACGCCTATAGTGGTCTTTCCCCCCTAGCTAGTGAACATGCCCGGCACACAAAAAGAGCATTCTCTAATGAGAATACCCTATTAAAAGTTTTATTTTTTTGACAAAAGAATTAGTAATCAAATGGAATAGTAGCCATATTCAACAATGCGCTATTGTGATGAATTAACTATTCGTCCATAACCATCTTAAATATCAGGTGATAAAGTATTAAGAATAAATTACACACTTTGGTTGATAAGCCTCGGAATTATGCATTTAAAAGATAAAACACTATTAATTTCTTTGTCCTCTACTTTTAACTATTTCAATTTTATATCTTTAAGATGTGCTGTGCCTCTAGTAATGTCAACAGGGGCTTCAGTTGTACCCATAACACTGACGAACTGATTAACTTTAAAGATATTACTTTGGTAAACATGTGAATCGTATATAAACTTCCAATCTACCCCATTATCTTCATCATATACTTTTAACCAGTTTCTTCTTGTATCTATCGCATATAATTCTCCAACTACAGTTACTTCCCTATGCTCTACTTCTGAAATAGCCTTTTCAATATTTTTAAATGAATTAGAAGTGAGAATTAAAGGTTTTAAATGATTGTATTTAATATAGAACTTACCTTCTCTTTTAAATACTTTGGATATTTTTAGAAGATTATTTAGATATTGCTTTAGATTAGTCAATTTATTCGAACTTAAGAACTTAAGAATTGCTTTTGAGTCCCTTTTCTCTGCATACTCTAAAACCGAATATAATAGTTCATATGAGAAAGTTGGATTAACAAATAAATCTAATTGCTCTTTTTCTTCTTCCATTGGTGATATAAATGCTCTTACACTACCAGCCTTTAGAGCTAATTCAGGTTCAAATACTTTTCTTGTTTTTTGACGTTTCCCTTTTTTGTTGTAAAAGTATTCATTACCAGAATCCACAATAAAACTCCTAATTGGCTGCATAGTGTCCATAAAATCTTTTAAAGATAAACCACCTTCAAAGTCGAACTTAACCTCAAGAGGATTTTCTTTATTAATAACAAAAAGCTCTTCTACATCATTAATTTCTATCTCTTTTATTTCTAGAGTATTGTGATCTATACTTTTGAATTTGAATTTATAATCAAAGGACTCAATATGTTCATCAGATGTAATAGCTAAAAACTCTTCTTTTCCATTTGTAAACAAGATTAGACCGTATTCTAATTTATTTACATAATCTTTATATGTACCTAACTCAAACCCATATTCATTTTTCGTTGTATTAACTCTTTTAAAAGTTACAAATAATTCTTCCGAAAAAAATAAGTCTCCACTTTCTATACTTAAATCGCATGACTCAGGGATAACAGAGATTCCAAATTGCGTTCTTGTTTCACTGCTAGAGAATGATGATACTGACTGAATATGCCATACACCAACAATAGAAAAATCTCTATATTGAATTAAACTTTTTTTCTCAGATGGTTCCATCTTAAATGGAGACCAACTTCCAAATAATATCTGAGAGTTATTAATGGGAGATTGTATTGCATTATCCACATATCCATATATGCCATTCATTACAATCCCCCTCTCAAATCATTACAAAGAGCTTTATACTTTATAAGATTAATATTAGTTTGCTCTTTTTCCTCATCTCTTAAACCTAGTCTATCGTGGTTTTCAATTAAACATTCAGCTACTTCAATTTCTCGCTCGTAATAATCCACTGAAGGTGCTGTTACGTTACCGCGCTTTTTATATTGTATAGCATGAGCCATCTCTTCATATAGTGCAGATTTAGTGTAATTTTCATCGTTTATCATTATCGTAATTGTTCCATCCAAATCCATTGAAGCGGATGCCTCTGCCCTTACAGCTTCAAGGTATCTCTTAATTTCATTATTTTCAGAACCTTTTAAAATTACTACATCCTTATATTTAATTTTAAAAAATTCTATAATCCTCATATCTTTTTTTAGCATTATTTTTACCTCTACAATTTATGTCAGTAAACTAAAAGTAAGTACCACAATTTACCTATAAATAATTATAGCTTTATAGTTTACTCAGGTACATACATTTTTTTGCAAAGGTAATAATGTTCTTATATCATAAGGTATATTTTCATCCCATTTTACATATCAATTATTAGCATAAATTGAATTAGAAACTGTTGAATTTCAGGTAAACCAACCGAAGATTTTCAATGTCTTACTTGTACCTTTATAGTAGGCTCTTCAAATAAAAAGGCACTTTATATGCTAAAACATCAATGCCTTCATCTTCTCTTAGGACTTACTTTAATATTAAATTCCATCGCTTGGAGAAGCACCAGAACTAGCATAAGGTTTTTGTTAAGGAAAGACGTCAAATTATAACCATTACCCTAATGTTTGACTTTACAATGGAGGCTTTTCAAGGACGCACTGGTGTACTAATGAACCAAATCTGTGTATTAAATTGTGCAGAACCAGTTGAATTATCCTTTATGAGAGCTCCTTTCATATAAAGAATTTTTATGAGGGAAGTACTGACCTCCCTCAAGCTTTTACCCTTATTTATGTTACGGTTTACCCTGCTTAATGTTAAACAAATTGATGGTTTACCCAGAGCTCTGTCAGATTCCAATAATCCCAAAAATTAAGAAAAGAACCGCACTCATTTTTCTACTTCTTCATTCAAAACTATCCTCGCCACCGCTTCACAATGCGTAGTATGCGGAAACATATCCACCGGCTGCACTTCTACCGTCTTGTATCCCCCATCTTCTAAAATTCGTAAATCACGGGCTAATGTTGCAGGGTTACAAGACACGTACACAACCTTCTTCGGCTTCATGTCGATGATGGTCCTCAATAAAGCTTCATCACAGCCCTTACGAGGCGGGTCCACAACCAGTACATCAGCCTTATTGCCTTCCTCATACCACTTCGGAATGACCGCCTCTGCTTCCCCAGCTTCAAATTCTGCATTCGTAAAGCCATTCAACTCAGCATTTTTCCGGGCATCCTCAATAGCTTCTGGAACAATCTCTACTCCAAATACTTTCCGTGCTTTCTGAGCTAAGAACAATGAAATCGTCCCAATTCCACAGTAGGCATCAATGACAGACTCTGAACCAGTCAATGCAGCATACTCCAGTGCCTTGTCATACAACACCTTCGTCTGCACAGGATTCACCTGATAGAATGACAACGCTGAGATCGCAAATCGAACATCACCAATATAGTCATAAATCACTTCCGAACCCCAAAGAACCTTTGTTTTATCGCCAAGGATCACATTCGTGCGCTTTGAGTTCACGTTATGAACAATCGATTTCACCTTTGGCAGTCTCTCCACAATTTCCTCTACAATCTTCTCTGCAAAAGGAATTTCTCCTGTGCGTGTGACGATTACGACCATTAGCTCGCCTGTTTGTTTGCCGTAGCGGGCCATGATGTGTCGTAAGACACCTTTATGTGTTTCTTCATTATATGCAGGAATGCCAAGCTTTCCGCAGATCTCTTTTACGACCTGAACAGCTTCGTTAATCTCAGGAATCTGAATTAAGCTTTCATCGGTATCGACGATTTCGTGGCTTCTTGGTTTGAAGAAGCCGGCGATGAGTTTGCCATCCTTCTCGCCTACAGGGACTTGGGCCTTGTTGCGGTAATGCCATGGGTTGTCCATGCCAAGGATGGGGTGAACGACCACATCTTCAAGCTTTCCAATACGAGTTAACACTTGGCGAACCTGATTCTCTTTATATTTAAGCTGTCCTTCGTAGCTAATATGTTCAAGTTGGCAACCTCCGTATTTAGGCAAATCCTCTCGCGGGATCTCGATACGGTAAGGGCTCTTTTCATACAGTTCTTCTAGACGGCCAAAGCCGTACCCTTTATTCACCTTAATGACCTTGACCTTTGCCTTTTCACCAGGTAAGCCATTTGGGACAAAAATTGGGTAGCCGTCGACCTTGGCGACGCCTGCTCCGTCATGGGTTAAATCTTCAAATATTACATCTATGTAGTCATTCTTTTGAACGGGTAATGTACGTTTCATTTATTAATTCCTCTTTCTCGTCCTTCATATACAGGTGATTGTATCATACCTTGAGTGCAAAATAAAAAGCTAGCGCAGGGCTAGCTTCATCATACATGTTCTTTATCCTCTCGACCCAAAACTTCTTTCAAATCATCCTGCACTGATTCCTGTGCTAACTGTGCCCCAGAACGGTAGGCCGAGCGAATAAGCACATGGGACGCTACTGGTGCTGTGAGGAACACGAAGAAGATTCCTAGAAATAAGCGAATGCTGAAGTAATGCTCTTCTAATAGAAAGAAGAAGAACGTTCCGACCAGGATAAATAAGACGCCGATCGTTGTACTTTTTGAGGCAGCATGGGAGCGCGTGTAGACGTCTGGGAGCCTCACTAATCCAATTGCACTCAGGAAACTAAAGAACGTGCCAATTAAGATTAATAGAACGGGTACGATTTCATTTGGGATGCTTGCGTTCAATGACGACACCCCTTTCTAGATATCTGGCAAACGCGATTGTGCCGATAAAGGATAGAATTCCAATCAAGAGAATGACTTCAAAAAAGCCTGTACTTCTGATTAAGACGGAGAAAATCGCCACACCTGATATGATGTTAATGCCTAATGCATCGAGGGCCTGAACCCGGTCAGAGGCCGTTGGTCCTTTTACCAGCCGATACATAATTGCAAGTATCGATAACGTGAGAAATATAAGAGAGCCAATTAACATTCCTTTGATCATGGTCGCGTCACCTTCTTTATCGCCATTTCAAAACGTTCTTTCGATTTGGAGAGAGACTTATTCGCTTCTGGAATATCCATGGCGTGAATATAAAACTTTTTACTATCAGGAGATACCTCGACCACGACAGAACCTGGTGTTAGATTCAAGAGGAGGGCTAGTAATGTGACCTCTAAGTCTCCTTCTAGATCGGTTTCTAATGTGCAGATGCCAGGCTGAATCTTGATTCTTGGTCTAATCACGTGCCATATCACGATAACACTTGAGGTAAAAAGCTCATAGATAAAGACGATAAACAGCTTTATAATGGCCAATAATGTAATCGGATAGAATTTCGTGTTGAGAAATCGACGTAATATATATAGGACAAGTAAGCCAAATAAATAGCCGCTAAAAAATGTGAGGACGCCCCAATGATCCTGGAGAAACATCCAGAGCACCCCAATAATTAAGTTGATCAGAACTTGCATGGGCATCTTGACCACCCCTTTCCATTTTTCGACTTCGATTTATGGCTTTGGATTCAATCCGAGCACCGCTTCAATGTAAATGGACGGATTCATCAATACTTCGACCGCTAGATCGACATACGCATGAATCGCTTGAATTCCAATCCCCAGGGCTATCGTAAGGGCAGTTAGAATGCCAATCGGGAGCAGTAATCCAGCTGTTGTGCCCTGCTCCTCTTCTTCCTTAATGACCGTGTATCCCCAGAAAGCATTCATGAACACTTTCATAATTGAGTACAGGACCATTAAGCTTGTAAAAAGGCCAATTGCTCCTAGCCAAAAGTAGCCCGCTTCAAAGGTTCCTTCTGAAATAAAGAGCTTCCCGAGAAAGCCACTTAATGGTGGGATTCCGGACAACGACAAGGCAGCGATGAAAAACATCCAGCCAAGTTGAGGATGCAAGCGAATCAAGCCACTTAAATCTCTCAGATTGCTTGTGCCAGTCAAATAGATGACCGTGCCTCCTAGTAGAAAAATGAGTGCTTTCACAATCATGTCGTGGATTAAATAATAGAGTGCACCTGTCATTCCGACGGTTGTAAAAGATGCCACTCCAGCGAGAATGAATCCGACTCCGACAATAACGTTGTAGGTGAGAATTCTTTTTATGTCCCAAAACGCAACAGCACCAACGGCTCCTAATATCATCGTAATTGCTGCGAGAATGCCAATGAATAAGTGTGTAACCTCTGGTTCATGATAGAACACGAGCGTAAACATTCGCACAATCGCATAGATCCCAACCTTTGTGAGAAGGGCTGCGAATATTGCCGAAATGGCTGTGGGAGGTGCACTGTATGCCCCTGGGAGCCAGAAGAACAGGAACAAGCCCGCTTTTAAACTAAAGACGATTAAGAAAAGAATCGCGACTGTTGTCATCAGTCCACCTTGCCCAACCTCGGCGACTCGTAGGGAGAGATGGGCGAAGTTCAATGTTCCTGTCATCGCATAAAGGAATGCAATGGCGACCAAGAAGAGAAAGGACGACAAAATGTTGATTAAGATGTATTTAATCGACTCTCTTAGCTGAATTTTCGTGCCGCCCAAAGAGATGAGCACATAAGAGGCAACGAGCATGACTTCAAAACAAACGAAGAGATTGAAGACGTCCCCTGTCATGAACGAGCCAATAACACCCGTAATTAAGAATAAGAACAGTGGGTAAAAATAGAATTGCTCTCGTTCTTTTCCTATCGTGCGGAAAGCATAAAGCAAGCAACAAAAGGCGACGATACTTGTGGTGGTGATCAATAAGGCCGCGAGCATGTCAACGACCATTGTGACACCAAACGGCGCTACCCAGCCGCCGAGATGCAGGGTTTGGATTCCCTCACTCTTAATTTGAAGCATCAAATAAATAGTGACGATTCCAACTGCTGCCATGGCAACAAGACTAAGATAGCGTTGTAACTTAATTTGTTTTCTAAAGATAATCATGACCATCCCGATGATGACAGGAATGATGATGGGGAGTATTACGAAATTATTCATCTTCTTTACCTCTCAATTGCTCGGTATCATCCGTACCTAACACGATGTAAGCACGGTAGCTCAATACTAAAAAGAGAGCGGTAGTGGCGAAATTAATCACGATTGCGGTTAATAAGAGCGCTTGCGGGAGCGAATCGGTATAGGTTAAATTTTTCAATCCTAAAAGGGGTGGACCACCTTTTTTTAACCCACCCATCGTAATAATTAGTAGATTCACACCATGTCCAACGATTGAAGTCCCTAGAATGATCCGCAACAGACTTTTCGTCAAAATCAAATAGGTGCCAATCGTAAACAATACACCGACAAGGAGACACATTAACGTTTCCATTAGCGATCATCTCCTATACTCATAATTATCGTCAGGGCGGTTCCGATGACGGCAAGCGCCACCCCGATATCGAAGAGCACCGCTGTCGCAAGCTCGGTCTTCCCGAAGACTGGCAGGTTGAAGTAGCCAAAGGATTGCGACAAGAACGGCACATCAAAGAGCAAGCTTCCCACACCTGTTAATACCGCGATTAACACGCCGATAGCTGCGACCACTTTAAAATCCAAGGGAATATTTTTTCGAACAGTTTCAATATCAAAGGTCAGGAAGAGAAGGATGACTGCCGAAGCAAATGCCAATCCTCCGATAAATCCCCCACCTGGATAGTGGTGTCCTGAAATAAACAAGTTGATGGCAAATGTGAAAATAATGACGACCGCAACTTTCGCGACGCTGCGGATAATGATATCATTCGGCTCCTTCATCCTTCCCCCTCCTTTCTGATTTCAGTTTGATTAACGTGTAGACGCCAAGGCCCGCCATCGTTAACACAAGAATTTCGAGCATCGTATCGACGCCGCGGAAGTCGACGAGAATGGCGTTGACGATATTTTGCGCGCCCGCCAACTTATAAGAATCCTCATAGTAGGTCGAAATCGAGTCAAACAGGCGTGTTCCATTCGCTGACAAAGCGACAATCGTGACAATTGCGCCTACTCCAATGGAGATGAGGGCATTGGTGATTTTGAATGGAATGCGACTCATTTCCTTGCGTAGCTCAGGCAAATGATAGAAGCATAATAGG
Organism: Bacillus yapensis; assembly: GCF_005280205.1. GTDB lineage: Bacteria > Bacillota > Bacilli > Bacillales > Cytobacillaceae > Robertmurraya > Robertmurraya yapensis. The sequence goes on from NZ_SUND01000022.1 coordinate 40,398, forward strand.
AACAGCACTGTTGTGACCGTTTCGACAACCAGTTGGGTAAGAGCCAAGTCAGGTGCTCGGAACAGAACGAATAAGAATGACACGAGGAATCCTAACGCCCCAACGGCAATCACCGATGTAATGCGGGAATTCGAAAACAGTACGGTAACAGCAGAAATGACCATGGCCACAATAATGCCAGCTTCGTAAATGTTCACATCGGCATCGGTCGGATGGTCAATCGTCACGCCACCATATTTCCAGAGCGCACCACCGACTACGACAATGATGAAGGCAAAGATATAGACGAGATAATCGCGGATAAAGCCTGTCATATAGCGATTCGTTGTTTTTTCCGAGATGGTTTCAAGTGATTGTAAGCCAAGATTATAAAAATGATTGATGGTTAATGAATCTGGGTAGTAATCATAGAGACCGTACCATTTTTTCAAAAAGCGATACATGACCGTTCCAAGGACAACGACGCCAATCGTCATCATTAATTCTGCATTGAAGCCGTGCCACGGACTGATTTTTACACTTAAATCCCCTGCTAATGTTGGCAACACACTTTCCCAGGCTGGCGTTAATAAATACTTGGACGCCACATTTGGGAAAAAGAAGAGTGCGACCACAAGTATGCCGAGGATAATTGGCGAAAGTAGCATGCCAATCGGCGCTTCATGCACTTCCTTATCGACGCGCACAAAGTTTTGCTTCCTTCTAAATGTTTTAAACACAAGAATCATGCTGTAGATAAACGTAAAGACACTCGCGACCCAAGCAATGATTGGAAATAGGAATCCAAGTGTATCTAGGTTGAAAATGGACTTTTCTGCTGTATTGAGGACAGCCGTGAAGAACATTTCCTTGCTCAGGAATCCATTAAATGGCGGCAGTCCAGCCATCGCAAAGCCACCAATAACGGTTATGGTAAAAGTAATTGGCATTAGATGCATTAAGCCGCCAAGCTTTCGGATATCACGCGTTCCAGTTTCATGGTCAATGATTCCCACCACCATAAACAGCGAGCCTTTGAAGGTTGCATGATTCAGGAGATGGAATATCGCAGCAAAAATGGCGACCGCATAAACAAAGGATTCGTCTCCATAGCCGAAGTACAATGCACCAGAACCCATGCCGAGAAGACTCATGATTAAACCGAGCTGGCTAATGGTCGAATAGGCTAATAATGCTTTTGGGTCGGTTTGTCGGACGGCGTTCACCGATCCATATAAGAGGGTTATGAGTCCAATTCCCGAAACGAGCCAAAACCATACAGCCTCCCCACCAAATACGGGAGTTAATCGAGCGACCAAGTAGATACCCGCTTTAACCATCGTTGCGGAATGAAGATACGCACTGATTGGTGTTGGTGCTTCCATCGCATCTGGGAGCCAAATGCTGAAAGGAAATTGCGCCGATTTTGTAAATGCGCCTATTAGGATGAGAATCATTGCTGGGATAAACAAAGTGTTCGTGTTGAGCGTTTCGGCACTTATGAGAGTGCGGACACTGTACGTATCGGCAATCATCGAAAGCATGATGAACCCCGCTAGCATCGCAAGTCCGCCAAAAATCGTAATAAGCATCGACTTTTGCGCCCCGTATCTTGATTTTTCACGCTGATACCAATAGGCAATTAACAAGAACGAGGATACGCTTGTCAGCTCCCAAAAGACATAGAGGACGAAGATGTTGTCAGAAAAGACAAGACCAAGCATGGCGCCCATGAACATTAATAAATAGACGTAAAAGTTATGCAACGCTTCACGATGCTTTGACATATAGTAAATAGAATAGAGGACAACGAGCGCTCCAATTCCTGCAATGATGAGAGCGAACAATAGACTTAACCCGTCCATATAGATGGTAAAGTTAATATCGTAGGCCGGAAGCCAAGGTAATGTGGCTATATGGGTATTCCCACTCGAGGTTTTGGGGATAAAGGTTAAAAGATAAATAAATAGGAAAAGCGGAATGAATAACACGAACCAGCCTGTATGAATCCTCTGATTCAATTTTTTATAAATAAATGGCACAAATATCGCGAAGATAAAAGGGGCCAAGATTAGTAAGTGCAGCCAAGACATGTGTTGTCCCTCCTCTACTTGTGTTGACTTTGGTTAGATATCGGATATCCATTGACTGACAATGGGAGCATGGGTTATAGTCATACATAGTTTATTAGGACGTGAAGCTAATACGTTCCATTTCTATTTTGAGGTGAACCACTATGAAAATAATGAAAGAGCGGATGGATGAAGGCATCCTTGTCTGCGTTTATTATGGTCCAAACGGTGAACGTCTCATTCAACGAGGCTGTAAACTAGCCAAGATGCTCGACTGTCCCCTTTATATTCTTACCGTAGACCCAAAACGATTTGATGATTTAGATGCTGAAAAAACTAATTATATTGCCAGATGGAAAGAAATCGCTGAACATCATGGTGCTGATGCATTTATTTTAAAAGACGATGAAAAACGTCCTGTTCATAAGGTGATTGCTGAGGTTGCGCGTGAAAAAAATGTGACTCAGATTGTCATCGGTCAAACTGCGCAAAGTCTTTGGGAACAAATTGCAAAAGGGTCCATCATTAACGCCTTACTGAAAGAAATCCCATTTGTTGATCTTCATATTATTTCGATTGCCCGTTATCTTAAAAATCCAGATAGACATTATGAAAAAGGAATTCGTGCTTATTTAGTTAAGGAAGATGACCATTATCGTATTATTTTCAAGCATACGAAGGATGTTGAGTTTGAAGGAATTTTCTTCAAAGAGCTTGGTACGGACTTTAATAACGGTGTTTTCAAGTTCATCTCTGGTACCGAAACGGTGCAAGTACTAGTGAACGAGGATATTGTTCATTCATTAACCAATGTTGAAATGGATACTAGCGTTGATGATAAGGATGATTTTTTGTAATTGGATATTGCTGATTTTGTTTTGGAAGCTGTCTCAGGAGGGTTTAGATACCCTTTTTGGGACGGCTTCTTTTTGTGATGGTGATTGGTTCGTGTGATGTGGACATACTTCTCTAGAAATATTGTAATTGTGTCTTCATGAACGTTTCATGCGGACTCTATCCTCCAAAGCCCTGGTAACATTGTCTTTATGAACGCTTCATGCGGACACTATCCTCTAGAGCCCTGGCAACATTGTCTTCATGTACACTTCATGCGGACTCTATCCTCCAAACCCCTGGTAACATTGTCTTCATGAACGCTTCTTGCGGACTCTATCCTCTAGAAGCTTGGTAACATTGTCTTTATGAACACTTCATGCGAACTCTATCCTCCAAAAAACTGGTCACATTGTCTTCATGAATGCTTCATGCGGACTCTATCCACTAGAACCTTGGTAACATTGTCTTTATGAACGCTTCATGCGGACTCTATCCTCTAGAACCCTGGTAACATTGTCTTCATATACACTTCTCAAAGGTTCACATCCACCTTCACCAGTCGCTTTTCGCTTTTATCAATTCCTAAATAACGCAATGTTTCGGATGAGGAGTGGTGATGATAGATTTCCATGAGTAATGAAATGGCAATTCCTTTGCGATAAGCATGATAACCAAAGGTCTTCCTCAACGTATGGGTCCCGATTTTTTCTGTGATGCCCACTTCTTTAGCTGCGGAATTAATGATTCGGTATGCTTGCTGACGCGTAATCGGCTGGTCATTTTTCCTCGACTTAAACAGGTAATCAGATTCCTTAAACTCGATTTGGCTTAAGTAATTCTTCAATTCCCGCTGGATTCGGTCGTTAAGATAATATGGCTTTTCTTCCTCTCGATCCGCATCCTTCAAATAAAGGAACTCCTTGACCTTCGCTCCATCCCACACATCAGAAATCTTCAAAAAGAGTAATTCATTCACTCGGATGCCCGTGTTAATCCCAAACACGAATAGCAGCAAATCCCTTTGCGAACTCTTTTTCAAAACGCTCTTGATGGCATTAATCTTTTCAATGTCTCTTATAGGTTCGACGTATTCCACCGAATAACCCTCCACTAATGTTACATAATTTAATGCTAACATATACTAAGTAACATGACAACAATTCTGCAAAAATCGTTCAATCCTAGATAAAACGGACAATCTCATTCATTTTTTCCTAAAATTGATAAAAAAAATCAGCCACTCAAAAGTGACTGATTCTTAATTATTATTCTGGTCGGTCCTCATCCCGAATCTGATCGATCGGAACGAACACCTCGATATGGCGATACAGGTTCACGAATTCAGCTGGTAAAAGTCCGCCGAATTCTCCGTCGAGATTGAGTTGAACCTTATCTTGTGATTGCACCTTAATGCGATTGGCTTGTGTGTAAATGACATTCGGATCGTTTACATGCTCTCCACGTAACGCAAGCGTCGCGACACGAATGAAATCAGCCAAGTTTGTTTTCTTCAAAATCAAGAGGGAGAACAGTCCGTCATTGATCGAAGCATTCGGGGCTAGCTTTTCAAAGCCTCCCACAGAGTTGGTTAGACCGACTAAGAAGAGCATGACTTCCCCTTCAAATAGCTTTCCATCGTATTCAATGCTTACTTCAGTTGCTTTGAAAGACGGTAGCATTTCAATCCCTTTTAAATAGTAGGCAAGCTGTCCAAGCATCGTTTTCAGCTTGCTTGGGACCTCATATGTAAGCTCAGTTAAACGGCCACCGCCGCCAATATTCACGAAATATTTATCATTGATCCGACCGATATCGACTGGAATCGTGTCACCTTGGACAATAATATCTGTTGCTGCCATGACATCACGCGGGATATGAACGGCTCTTGCGAAATCGTTCGTTGTTCCTGCAGGAATAATCCCTAGCTTTGGTCGATATTCCTGTTCAGCTAAACCGTTTACGACTTCATTGATGGTTCCATCGCCACCAACCGCGACAACGAGATCATACCTTCTTTCAACTGCTACTCTCGCAGCCACAGTTGCATCTCCAGCACCCGTTGTTGCGTGACAAGACGTTTCATAGCCTGCTGCTTCAAGCTTTTGCAGTACGTCTGCCAAATGCTTTTTAAACATTTCACGACCAGAAGTTGGATTATAAATAATTCTTGCTCTTTTCATACCATCCATCCTACTTTTCAAATTGCTAGAAAATAATTCCATATACTATCATACTCTAATAAAAAAGGAACTGCCACTATCACAACTCGGTGGACAAAATTTAAGATTTTAGTCCCAGAGTATATTCTATCCAAAAAGAAATATCCTCGCAAGAATCGAGAATATCCCTTTAAACCCTTATTCATTCAACAAACTTACATCCACGTGAAAGACATTCACAATATCTATACTATGTGTACCTGAACCGATTTTAAACATACCATTTTGTTCTGAAACCCCATCTGATTCCCATTGTCCATGATCATTTACTAATTCGTCCACATTTTTCGCATGAACCGTGACATCACTATTTTTGCCAAGCATTAGCTCAACATTACTGGCATTTTCGATGTGCCAGTTGCTCTTTTGCGCTCTTGGTTTTAACGTTAGATTACTGTGTCCCACAATTTCGAGCTTTACATTCTCAGGCACTAATAAAGTGGCATCAATTTCCGCATAATCATAACTAAATGGACTAAAGTCCGTAGGTAGCTTTTTCACCTGTAAAAATAGTGTATCCCCTTTTTGGTGGACCGAAACATAATCTTCTACACTTTTCACAAGGCTTTGCCCTTTTTGTACAGATGCTCGATACGTTCCAAACATCGATACCTCACTACTAGATGTCGTTTCCACCTGGAACGGATAATCCGCTGTATCAACTACGACTCTATGAATATCTTCCTTTAAAACGTGTGCTAGCTCGGGTAATTCGATGGTCTGTTCCTCTTGAGCAATCGCTTCAGTAACAAGATCATTTAAGCCCATTGAGCTCATAATCGCAAAGCCAATGCCTACCATCCCAAGTACGCCAACAAAGATAATACTCAGAAAATCATATTTTAAAAGCGGCTTTTCTGAGCGAGAAAAGAATAAATACAAAAGAATTTCTGCCCCAAGCACAACCAATATGATTGGCCACCAGGACATCAAGATATTCGATAAACTCAAACCGATAAATTCAGATAGTAAAAGGAAAATCCCCAGAAGGAGGAGGGAAATTCCCATCGAAACGGTACCTACACGCCATGTTCTCATTCCGCTGTCCCCTCCACTTTCTTTTTCTTACTTCCCATTAGCAATTTAATTCCGCCACCAATCAAGAGAATGCACACAATCCCTGTTTGGAAATACTGGTCAAACCAGAATCTTAAATCAAAATCGAGAAACTCTCGAAGGATTGGTGATAGTGCTGGGAGTGCAATATTCGTTAACAAATAATAGAATCCTAACACGATAAGTCCAATTCCAACCCACTTTTGGTGGTTAATCAAATAAGAAATAATCGGCGTGTCCTCAAGCTCCTCTTTTCCAAAGCGAGACGCTTTTTGCAATCCATCAAAAAAGCTATAGAACCAGATGATTGGAATTAAGAAGAGGAAGATTCCTAATCGTAGAACATCTAATATATAGATGGAGAATAGAAAGGCTGCCATCAATTGTAGGCCACGGCTTTGCAAGCCAAGGTACAAATGCCCTGCCCCTGGGAAAATCGATAAGAAAGTGGCAATCGACTTGCTCTTCTTTCCATCTTCTCTTCTCATTTCTAAGTCCTCTAAAATGGAACGGTCTACAAGCTCTTCTCCACGTTGTTTTTTGTTCAGCTGCTGAATCGCATCAAAGAATCCGTACACCCAAATCACAGGTACCAATGCTAAAAAGATGAGGAGCACATCATTTGATGTGAGCACGGTAACGAAAAACACCATGATGATCGTGCCGAGAAATGCTGTTAATAGAGTCATTCCTCTATTCATGAGCCCAAGTTGAAAATGTCCAACTCCTGGTAAAAAAGATAGAACAATTGTATAAAAACGTTCCTTCTCTAGCGTGTCACCCTTTGGTGTATCACCATCTGCCATAAACGGTTCTTTTTTATACACCGTTTTCGATGCGGTCATCGCCGTGTCGATTATGCTTACAACATAGAGGATGATACCTAAGAACACGATAAAAATGGCGATATCTCCTTCGTACATTGACATAAAAATGGCGAAAAGAGCAATTAATCCAAATTCCCCAACCATATAAGCTAGGCCGCGAAGTGTTTTTTGTAAATAAAGCATACCCAATCCCGGGAAAAAAGCTAATATAAATGCCAATACCGGATTTTTATTCATTATTTGTTCGCCTCCCTATTTTTCATATTGTCCATAAACGCAAATGTCTTGTTAACCAGACCCTCTGTAACGGAAGGCTTCCGTTCTTCAATCGTCGGCTCCTGCACCGCGTCAACATATTTTGTAATTGATTGAAACACTCCTGACGACATAAAGAGAACCGTCATCGCTGCTGCAATCGCGTAATGAAAGGCTGTTTTTTGATAAAAAGCAACCTTGGTTTTCTGTTTTTTTGTTTTCGCCACCTGGGCCATTATGCTATTGGTAAAATCATCTGCATTGGTTAGAATCGGAAGCTGAGATTCTACCTCATCCACCGCTTGAAGGTAAAGTTCTAAACATTCGTCACAACTGTACAAATGGTCATCATATCCCTCTCGGACTTGTTCAGTTAATTCATTTTTCACATATAACATCCATTGTTCATAAGCTACGTGATTCATGAAAAATCGTCCTCCTTCCAATGCTTCTTCATCCAATTTCGTGCCCGATAAAGCTTCGTTTCAATCGTCTTGACTTGAACCTGTTGCTCTTCAGCCATTTGCTGATAGCTTTTTTCAGCTATATAAAAGTCGTGTACGACCTCCCGATAATTTTCAGGGAGCTCCTCCAACCTTTCTCTTACTAGCCTACGTTGCTCGAGTTTGATCACCTTGTTCTCAAGATGATCTCTTGTCGATACGAGTGCATCATACTCAAGCACCTCAACGATTTCTTCGCGCCGTCGTTCCTGCTTTCTTTTTATATCAATTGCATGATTAACAGCAATGCGTTTCATCCAAGTTTTAAAGCCTTGATTCTCATACTGGGGGAGAGCATGATAAATCTTCATAAAAACTTCCTGCGTCGCATCTTCAGCGTCCTTTTGATTCCGAAGCACCGCGTAAACCGTTCGGAACAATTCGGTCCGATACGTTTCCACGAGTATTCTGAACGCATGATCATTGCCGCTAAGTATCTTTTTAATAAGAACCTGATCGTTAATCACTCTCTCCCCCTTTCGAGCAGCTTCCACATCAATAGACGAAAGCCTTGATCAATACCCCTACACTTTTTTTAAAAAAGTTTGGGTCATTCGACAAAATTCGCTATTAGTTTGTCTAAAACCCTCTATTTCTTCAATATTATTATCATGTTACCATGAATTTTAAAGGGGGGATAAAATGAATGTAATTCTCTTAATAGGGGCTTATTTAATTGGGGCGATTCCAACAGCCTTAATCGTAGGAAAACTATTTTTCAAAATTGATATACGCGAGCATGGAAGCAACAATCCAGGGGCGACGAATACGATTCGGGTGCTTGGAAAAAGAGCTGGTGTTGCCGTATTGATTGTCGATATTGGCAAAGGCGCACTTGCTGCAGCACTTCCCATATTCTTTGGTGTCGATTTAGACCCACTGATAACAGGACTAGTCGCCGTCGTTGGTCACTGCTTTCCGATTTTCGCTCACTTCAGAGGTGGAAAAGCCATTGCGACAACCGCTGGGACGTTACTTGTTGCCAATCCATTGATGTTGTTGGTCGCTTATCTCACATTTTTTGGCGTCATTTTTTGGACAAAGTATGTTTTCTTAGGGTCCCTTTCTGTCGGCGTTGCCTTATTTGTTTTCGCATTTTTTGAACCGGGCTGGAAACACGAACTTATTTTTTTCTTATTTATTCTTTTCTTGATTTTTTTACACCGGTCCAACATTCGAAACTTCAGGGCGCATAAGGAACCAAAGGTAAACGATAAGAATTTGAAAAATGATCGGGTTCCCCCGATCAAAAAATCGTAATTCAAGGACGTATGCATTTGCATATGTCTTTTCTTTATTTACTGATTTGGTCTCGGCGAACGCACCGATCTTATGTTATACAGACGGAAAATTTCCGCTTATTTTGGGTTTTTTATAAAAAAAGGCTTATATAGACGGAGGAATTCCGCTTATCGACCCAAAAAACGTGAAAATGAAGGGTTTTGTTTTGTATAGTCGGAAAAACTCCGTTTAAATATCCCAAAACGACTTTCATTCTGAATATAACCGGAGAAAATCCGCTTATATTCCTTTTTCTAGTTGCTTCAACCTTAAATTGGGTTGGTTTTTTTGTTGACAGAGAATTTATCCTAATGTTAGGATAAATAAGTCCTAAATTTAGGATAAATAATATTAGGATAAAGGGAGAGAGAAATAAATGACGATATTATCTATTATTCTTCAAGTTTTATTAGGCGTGGGTTTCTTAATGTTTGGCTCCATGAAATTCGGTTCCAAACAAATGGTGGAAGGCTTCAAAACTTATGGCTATCCAGGCTGGTTTAGAATTTTCACAGGGTTAGTAGAAGTTGTTGCAGCTGTCCTCGTGATTGCAGGTATTTGGAACGAAACGTTAGCTGCTTGGGGTGGATTAGTGATCGTGGTAACGATGATCGGGGCCATTTTTACACATATCAAAATTAAGGATCCTGCTAAAGCCATGATGATGCCGATCATTCTATTAGTATTAGGATTGGTTGTATTAATCATTAATTTCGGCTCATTGTCCCTCTAAAACCATTGAGATTCCAACAGAAGTTGATTATTCTTAAGACAGAACCTTAATGATTTGGAGGTTGGTTTCATGCCAGATCAAAGTAATTTGGATTTGAGATTGTTTCGCGTTTGGATGAAGGCTTCAAAAGCGATTATGGAAAACATCATCAAAGATGTTGAAAGTCATAATCTTAGTCGGGAAAATTTTATGATTCTTGAATTGCTTTATAGTAAGGGCCCTCACCCTGTTCAAAAGATTAGTGAAATCTTCTCTATTCCTAGCGGAAGTATTACTTATGTAGTAGATAAGTTAGAAAAGAAAAGCCTTGTAGCAAGGCAACCAAACCCGAATGATCGAAGGGCTTCTAATGTTGTTTTGACAGAAGAAGGCCGAACACTCTTTGATGAGATTTTTCCAAAACATGTGGCAACCATTTCTCAAAACTTTTCTTCTATCACCGATGATGAAAAAGTGCAGTTGATTGAATTATTAAAGCGAGTAGGCATGGGTGCGGAGAATCTAGATTAGAGCTTAAGGGACATAACATTTCGATGTTATGTCTTTTTTTATTGACTTTCCGTATACAAATGTATACATTTGAAGTATAACAATACGTATACAAACGTATACAACGAAAGGAGCTTTTTTATGAAAAATAGAGGTCATGGTGAAAACAGACACCACCAGGGCGCTAGTCATCATCATAAGGGCCATCATGGTGCAAAAACATTTCGCCGCGGAAGAGCCATTTCATTTTTAGAAACTCTGAATCTTAAACGTTCTACACTTATGAAACAATTAGAGACACCGGAGTTACAGTCCATTAATCCAATCTTAGTCGGTGAGCTAAAGGCCATTGACATGGTCATTGATGAATTTGTTCAGCTGTTTGAACTCTATGAAATGGAAAGTAAAGAAGAGGAAACTCCCTTATTAGAAGACGAAAACAAGGAGTAGATGTAATTAAAGGAATACAGCTATAAAAAGGGGCAGTTTTTCTTAACAACTGCCCCAAATTCGTTTTTTTGAATTTCTGGAATAAGTGGTGGGTTTTCCGGAATTAATATTATTTTTCCGGAATGGTTGGCAAATGTTCCGGAATTCCTTTCAATAGAGACTACGAACGCCGACTTTTAAAATAGAACAGGTGCAAAATCAACATCTTTTATCCATATATTCGCCTCTTTTTGCTTATCCTGCTTTATCCACACATCCCCTTTGCCCATTTCGTCTGTCCCACGTATCCATGTGAGATAAGAGCCAACAACCTGCGGCTCTAAATCTAACTCATTCTCTTTTGGAAATGTAATTTGTTTCTGAGTACCAGAGTCCAAATTGATCGCGTATAGAGAGGTGTACATTGTAGGAACTGGCCCCTCTTTCCACTCTTTGTTTTCAGGGGCTCGCGCAACGATTACTTCTGAGGGTGACAGCCACTCCAAATCTAAGTCTACATATCCTTTTGGCGTATATTCTTTTTGCTTAGTGGATGCTTCAATTTCAGCAATTTTTGTGATTTTATTTTCAACAAAGAATCTACCTTCCCCTGAAATATAAGCTAATTGGTTTGCTTGTGGTGCCCATTTAATCCAGTCACGATATCCTAGCATCCTACCGATGTCCTTGAACACTTTTCCATCTGCAGATAAGACACATAACGGATTACTGTCCATCGCCCAAGATGCTGTTGGCGTACCAAGAAAACTAACCCATTTGCCGTCATGACTCCACTTAAAGTCACTAACAGTAACCGCAAATATTCGATTTTCATCGATTGGGATGGAGTACAATAATTTCGATTTGTTCTCATCAAGATTCATATCTTTTGGTAGACGATACAACTTAATGGGCTCCCAACCTGTGGGGAGGCGATTTGAACTAGCAGAAACAATAAACTCCTTCCCATTTGGATACCATTCAAAGCCACTAACACCTAAAGCCACATTTTCAAATCCATCTGGCCTTCCATCCTTTGTTTTTGTCACATTAAGGACCCATCCAGATATATAGGCTAGCTCATTTGCAACTGGCGACCATGAAAAATAAGAAGTCTGTATATAAGTGTATGGCTCATAGTTTTCCTTCCTCTTTGTATCATAAACCCAGAGGTTAGACTTCTCTCCCTTATCATCACCGTCTATGTAAGCAATAAATCTACCATCATAGGACCACTCCGGTGAATGAACATATTTATCTTTGGTCAGTTGAATTTCTTTGTCTCCCTCTTTCATCCATAACTGGTGGTCACGAACAAAGGCAGCCTTAGGCGGTGCTTCCGCCTTTGTCACAGGAACGAATTGGAAAAGGAAAAACATCATAAGTAATAAGATTTTTATTGGCACAGCACTCCCTCCTACTCATTAGATTTGCCTTGTGGAGTCAAATGTATTAAGGGAAGTTACTTCAGTTCCAATTGTGGTTTTTAAGTTCCTGAAATGCTAGAAAAAACGCATCGAATTAACGATGCGTTTTCCTATCCTTACCTTTCATCATCCATCTGACCAATCAAATAATGAAATGCTTACCCTAACTGCCGCTTAAATACTTTACTGGCGATGAAGTAAGTGATAATCATGATGCCAACGCACCAAGCAAGTGCGATCCAGATATCATTGCCCACAGTCCCGTTATTTAAAAGTGCACGAATTGAATTCACGATGGAAGTCACGGGCTGGTTCTCCGCGAACGCACGGACAATTTTAGGCATGGATTCGGTAGGGACAAAGGCCGAACTGATAAACGGTAAGAATATTAGCGGGTATGAGAAAGCCGTTGCCCCTTCCATAGACTTTGCTGTTAATCCAGGAATGATAGCTAACCATGTAAGTGCTAGCGTAAACAATCCGAGTATCCCAGCTGCCGCAAGCCATTCCAAGATACCGGCACTTGAGCGGAAGCCCATCAAGAGCGCAACAAGTATGACCACTACGACTGTCAGCATATTGGAAACAAGTGATGTCAACACATGAGCCCACAATATCGACGAGCGCTTGATTGGCATCGTTATGAATCGTGCCATCAGCCCGCTCTTTATATCCCCAAACAACCGGAAGGCTGTGTAAGAGACCCCAGATGCGATCGCCATCAACAAGATTCCCGGCAATAAATAATTGACGTAGTTTCCTGTGCCAGTATTTATGGCTCCGCCAAATACGTAGACAAACAGCAGCATCATTGCAATCGGCGTAATCGCCACCGTAATAATTGTATCCGGGCTGCGCATGATGTTGCGCATTAAACGTCCTAGTAATACTCCTGTTCTGCTTTTCATTTTACATCTCCTCCTTTTTGCCGATGATCGCGAGGAAGATTTCCTCCAAAGTCGGCTGCTTCTCAATGTATTCCACTTTCGCTGGCGGGAACATCTCTTTAAGTTCGGCAAGGGTACCAGTCGTGATGATTTTTCCGCCATGCAGGATGGCGATACGATCCGCCAATTGTTCGGCTTCCTCCAGGTACTGGGTCGTCAGCAAGATGGTCGTGCCACTGCCAGCAAGCTCCTTGACAGTATTCCAGACTTCAATCCGCGCTTCAGGGTCAAGTCCTGTCGTTGGTTCGTCGAGAAAAATGACATCTGGACTCCCGATCAGGCTCATGGCGATGTCTAGTCTGCGCTTCATCCCACCGGAATACTGTTCTGCCCGGCGGTTGGCCGCATCAGTCAGGCTGAATTTCGCAAGTAGTTCATCAGCGACTTGAGCTGGTTTGGAAACTCCTCTCAACTTCGCAATCATAATCAGGTTTTCTCTTCCTGTATGCATCCCGTCTATTGCTGCGAACTGTCCTGTCAGGCTGATGCTTTGGCGAACATGATCTGATTGACGTTGGACATCATGGCCACAAATACTTGCTTCGCCACCATCGGGCTTCATTAGCGTTGAGAGAATATTGACTGTCGTCGTCTTGCCCGCTCCATTTGAGCCTAGCAGGGCGAAAATTTCGCCACGCCGCACATCAAAATCTACTCCCTTTAATACTTCTTTGTCTTTAAAAGATTTTTTTAACCCTTTTACAGAAATGGCTACATTACTCATACTTTCTTCCTCCTTATAATAAAAACATTTAACCCACTATCTAGCCTTACTGATAATCTGTATAACTTACTACTAAGGTGAAAATATAACTGAATAACGAAGGTAGCATTTCACATAGCTAGCTATTCAGTCAGTTGTTGCTTTATTTTTTCTTACCTACACGATCAAAGATGCTTTTGTTCAAATTATTGCGTAACTTATCATCCCATCTTTTCGCTTGGTCGATAAGTCCATTTGCGAATGAATTCACGTCTTTTCCTGTCACTTCCAATACGTCTTTGCCATCTGCCGCACCAGCTTCAAACAAGTCTATAAGATCGTACTGGATTCTCAGCATATCCATGCCACTTCCAGAGGCGAAACTCCACATATAGTTACAGATTTCTTTATAGACCTTCGGGTAGTCACCTGGTAATGCTTCTACACGCGCCATCATTTCCTTGTATTCTTTCTTATCGTCAAGTATCTTTTTGATGAAATTTACCATTGTTTATAACCTCCTACTTATTTTTTATTCGTCCATATTTTTACTTGCTGTTCCACTCTACTATCAATTTCTTTTTTCAAATCGACTTGCCCTCCTACTACACTCGCCGATTCTCCATCAAGCTTAGAGAGAGCCATCAATTCGTCGGCAAATGCTGCCACGTCTTCACCAGTAACATCTAGCACATGCTTTCCTTCTGCAGCACTAGCTTCAAACAGTTCATATAAATTGATGATTTCTTCTCCAAATCCGTATCCAAAATTCCACATATACTTTTGGATCTTCTTGAACACAAAAGCGTAATCTTTCGGTAGGGAATTTACTTTTTTCATAAATGCTTTGTATTCCTTTTTGCTTTCTAAATCACCAACGATTAGCTCTATAAAATTCTTCATCATTATTCCTCCCTTTTTAACATATTAATTTTCGAAGATAAAAAATCCCACTTTTTCCAAAAAAATTCAAGTTCCTGACGACCAGCCTCATTAAGTGTGTAAAACTTGCGGGGTGGCCCCATATCTGACGGTTTCTTTTCAATGTTCACCAGTTGCTTCTTTTCTAGTCGCACAAGGATCGTGTAGACCGTCCCTTCCACAACTTCGGTGAATCCAAGGTCGTTTAGGCGACGAGTAATTTCGTAGCCATAGGTTTCATGTCGGCTGATGATTTCCAGTACGCAGCCTTCGAGAGAACCCTTCAGCATTTCAGTTAAATTCTCCATGTTCTTTGCCTCCATATTTTGTCTGAGTTTAAATTTCCATGTCGAGCCTCCCTATTTTGTCTGAGTTAAACTTTCCACATTCAACGCCTCCTCTATTTTGTCTGACTTATATTCAGTATAACTTAGTACCGAGTGAAATTTTTACCGAATAACCATTGGCTATTCAGTATTGCTTATTACAAGTACATTGTATCACCAAGTAGCAAGAGCGTCAACTATTTTTCTAAAAATTATTTTCGTTGCTTATCTATTCAGTGGTTTCGGTATTTCGTGTGACTTATTACAGGTATATCGTAACACGCAGTAGCGAGATAGTCAACTGCTATTTTTCATTTTTTTAAAATCAGTAATCGCCTATTGGATACAGCCAATTTTCTTGGTGGAGAGTTCCTGTCGCCCTTTCAGCAGTTATGTATGTGAAGATGGAAATTAAGTAATAATCTAAGAAGGATTCATGCTTACTTTTGTTGAAATGATTGTACTGAAGAAGCCGATAATTTGAATTTATTAGGGTGATTTTATTTAAAGTATACACTGATTGTAATCGATATAAACATGAAAAGGAGAATGCATAATGACGACTCTGGAAGAAGTATCAATTTCAAAAGTAGAAATGTTAATCAGAAAACCTGTTGAAGAGGTATTCGATGCTTTTATCGATCCTGCCATTACGACAAAATTCTGGTTTACTAAGAGCAGCGGAAGATTAGAAGCAGGGAAACGTATCCGTTGGGATTGGGAGATGTATGGCGTCTCTGCTGAACTTGATGTAAAAGAAGTAGAACAAAACAATCGAATTCTCATCAAATTTGACGATGACACGACCGTGGAGTGGATTTTTATCCCTAGGTCAGAAGGCACTTTTGTCACGATTATTAACGCAGGATTTAAAGGAAGTCCAGAAGAAATCGTTAATCAAGTGATCGATTCAACAGGAGGTTATACGATTGTTCTCTCTGGTTTAAAGGCACTTCTTGAGCATAACATTAGCTTGAATCTTGTTTCCGATAGGTTTCCTGACGCTCACGTATAAAGTAAAGAATTGTCTGTGAGGTTGAGATTTTCAATCTATATTCATAAAGTAAAAGGCAATGGAATTTGTACTCCATTGCTTTTTACATTCATAGGGATTATTTTAATTCGTCTAAATCAGCAGCATCCGTTATTTCTGTGACTTCCCCGTTCTCAATATCTACTGCATAACGTCCATTGGTTGAAGAATGGCCCGATACTAATGTTGAATATCTTACCATGTAGTAGTCATTATACATTTCTTCAAATAGTACAAAGTGATTCTCGTCTTGTACTAACTCGTTTTTATCACTTAAATAATCTTCAACTAAGGAAACAGCTGCATTTTGGTTGATTTCTTCGGATGTGAATTGGTTTTGGGCAGGCTCATCAGTTTTTGCTAGTTCAAAAAATGTACCACCACCAAATAAAATGAGCTTATTTTTGTCCGTAATGAAGATTACTGTGCCAATTCCTTGTGTGCTAGTTGCATCTACCTCGGTAACAGTGTCACCATCAATACCTAGTTGTTCAAATGTAACTCGATAATTAGTTGCAAATTCATTTTTAGCAACCTCAGTTTTTTTATAAATTGGATCGGATACGCTCTCGTCCATATCTTCGATTTTGTCTCCAAAGCTAGTCGCACTATTTTTTGAAAACGTTAATTGTTTACCCATTAATTTTGTGACGTCGTCACTACTGTAAGTTCCGGCTGGACCATAGGCTATGACTTTATTAATTTGCCACTGACCATAAAAAACTTCTTCCTTTTCGTTCGAACTATTTGTCTTTGAGCTATTTGTACTTCCAGATGAATGATCTGTGTCGGATCCATTAATGGTGTTTTTCGATGTTTTTGACATTGAGCTTTCATCTGATTTGGAACCACTATCTTTTTTGCTTGATGTTTCAGGCTGTGACTGACTTTGCTTCGCTGCTTCCTCAGATGAAGATTCACAAGCTGACATAGCCAATAATAAAACAGCGGATAAAATGATAGAGATAAAGATTTTCAATTCAAAAACTCCTTTCATCTTATCCATTCTAACAAAAAATGGTAATGTGTTTAAAGTTTTTTTGAAATAATCTAATTTTAATTTAAGAAAGCAAATTGAAAAATGATTTAAAAGGAAAGTAGGTATATTTATCGAATATATTTAATTAAATAATCTTTTCATAATGATGTTTTATTGATTTGTCGTTTTATGAAGTACCGTATCTTAGAATTAAATGGGGGAAACGTTCGTGAAGAGAACCATTATTGGTGGCTTTATAATGCTTGGCGGTTTATTAGTTACATTAGCAATTATTCTTTCGGGTTCTATTTATGCAACAAGTATTACGGCATGGTCTGGAAAATCAAAATTATGGTATGCGATTTTTGGAGAGAAGCAATATGGCGAAGAAGTTGAAGCTATACAGTCACTATTTTTGGGTTTTCCTTTTATAATCGGAGTTTTGTTGACGATATTAGGGTTAACAATCTTAGGGTACGAGTATTATAAAACTTTTAAGCAATAAGTAAAAATGTCTTATTATACCATCGAAGGGAGTTGAGATAATCATGGCAAAGTACGAAAAGACGATTATTGGTCAATTTGAGGAAGTCGTTAATCAATTGCAAAATGATATTAGCAATAGTGGAATAAGTATGAAATTAGTTGATGAAAGCAACTACACCTTTGGAGATACTAAAATAGCCGTTCGAGTATATGATAAATATTTTATGAGGAATGGAAACAGAGCCAGTTTGAGCCTTACAGTTGTTGGCAGTAACAGCAATATTTTCATTTCAGCCATTGGTGCTGGTGGAGGAAGTGGAGTTTTTCTTAACTTTAGTCTTGGTGCCGAAGATAATATGGTCGCAATCGTACAAAACAGTATTGAACAAATGAAATAATACTATTGAAATGAAATTAGGCATGACCTACTTTGGTTTAGTAAACACCTTCCCATTGTTTAGCTCACACCAATCTTCTAATTCTTCATAAATTTCTTTGCTTCCGTATTTTGCTAAAAAAGCTTCTTTCGTTTCAAAAACTTCCACTAAACCTTTTTCGATTGAGGTTACCATTTGGAAAGGGTTTAAATGAAAAACCTTCGAGACTGCTATTAATTCACCTATATGGACGATGTCAGCGATATTTTCCATTACTATTCCCCCTATTACAGTTCGCGATATGCCCCATTTCGTTCTACCTCTCTGCTATTATTTTCAGTTTGTTTGATACTATGTATCGCTTCCTTATAGCAAGGTTGTTCTATTAAGACAGGTAATTAATTTTTTATGTCGAAATAGTATAGAAACAAGTGGGGTGATATTTTTGATACACATAGAAAGTTTGAAACAAAGTGAGCATGATTTAGATTTTTTAATGGATATGATGTACGAGTCCATTCATATTCCCGAAAATAAGCCCCCTAAAGAGGAACTGCTAAACTTGCCACATCTGAAAAAGTATAATGAGGGATGGGGAAGAAAAGGAGATAGAGCATTAATTGCTTTTGAGGATAACATCCCTGTTGGTGCTGCGTGGTACCGCCTATTTACAGAGGACCAAAAAGGTTATGGATTTGTAAATGATAAAACCCCTGAACTAGGGATAGCTGTGACTACGAAAGCAAGAGGGAAAGGGATCGGCAACCTACTTATGGAAAAGTTATTTGAAACTGCTTCTAGAGACGGTTATACATCACTTTCTTTGAGCGTTGACCCTAAAAACCATCAAGCTGTACAACTTTATAAGAAACTTGGATTTGAGCAGTGTGGCTCATCAGGAACTTCTTGGACAATGATATATACCATCCCTTCAACTAAACGGGATGTTTTAACTGAATAGCTTTATAAGAAGGGATTAATTTTTATGAAAACAAAATTATTAATAGTAGAAGGTTTACCTGGCTTTGGGAAATCAACTACTGCCAAGCTACTAAATGAAATTCTTACTGAGAACAATATTGAAGTTGAATTATTTTTAGAGGGAAATTTGGACCATCCGGCTGATTATGATGGTGTATCCTGTTTTAATGAATTTGAATTCGATCAATTATTATCTAACAGCGGAAGTTTTAAAGAATTGTTTCTTGAAAGAGGGATAAAAAAAGGCAGCAATCACTTTTTACCATACATAAAGATAAAAAATGAGTTCGGTAACCAGCTGTCAGACGAATTATTTACCACTATTTCCAAAAACGATATATATGAATTACCATTTGATCGAAATGTTGAATTAGTTGCTGACAAATGGAGTGAATTTGCTAACACTGCATTGAATGACAACAAAGTTTATATCTTTGAATGCTGCTTCATCCAAAATCCATTAACTATTGGAATGGTTAAATATAATGAGCAAAAAGAAAATATTATAAATTATGTCATGAAACTTGCCAAAATCATCGAAAATTTAGATCCTGTTCTATTCTATGTAAACCAAGACAATCTTGAATTTTCATTTAAGAAGGCAGTAAAGGAAAGATCCACAGATTGGTCCAAAGGATTTGTCGACTATTACACAAACCAAGCCTATGGCAAAGAACATAACTATTCCGGTATCGAAGGAACGATAAAAGTGCTTGAAGCTAGAAGGAAAATGGAATTAGAAATAGTTGATAGGTTAAAAATGAAAAAAGAAATCATCAATAATACAAAATATGAAATTGACTCTTATAAGTCCATTTTAAAAGATAAGTTAACATCATTCGAAGTGGTAAAATAGTTTTTTCAATATGGTTAATGATAAGCAGAAAATTGCTCGATCAGGTGTGTAGGAGGAATGTTTTTTGACTGCTGAAAAAAATTTAAGGGTTTGTGAAAAGGGCCATAAGTATTACAAAAGTAGCGATTGTACAAGCTGTCCTACTTGCGATAAAGAGAATAAACCCGAAAGTGGTTTCCTAGCGAAACTAAGTTCACCTGCTAGAAATGCCTTAGTTCACGAAGGAATTGATACTTTGCAACAACTCTCCCAGTACACTGAAAAAGAAATTCTAAAACTTCATGGGATTGGACCAGTCTCCCTACCAAATCTGAGAAAATCCTTAGCAGAAGAAGGTTTGTCATTTAGGAGTTAATTCCAATGATTTGAGCGCCATATTCTTTCCAAAAATGAAATATACATATAAGAGGCATTTCAATAAAGGAGGATGAATATGGCCACCATCACATTTTGCTACAAAACGGATGTACCTTTTAACGAGGAGTACTATCGAGACAAACACCTGGCTTGGTGCAATGAGGTTCTTAAGCCTCTAGGCATGCAACGATACGAAGTGAAGAAATTCTATCAAGCTTTGGACGGCTCAAAGCCACCTTATCAAGTTACAACTACTCTCTATTTCGAATCTAGCGAAGCCTTGCAAGCCGTTCTAGCAAGTGAAGCGAGTCAAGAAGGATTAAAAGATGTAGTGAATTTCTATGAAGGCTTTCCTGATATGTTTGTTGGAGAAGTCGTTTATCAATGAGCATGAAGCAAAGAGAAAGGACATAACATTGATCGAAATGTTATGTCCTTTCCTCTATCTCACGTTCTCTAATTTCGCAATAATGCTATTCGCAACCGCATTCCATAAATCCGTGTCTTCAGCATACGTTTGCTTGATTTTCCGGAACATCGCTTTTTGCTTTTCCTCAAAATCTTCCGCTTCTTTCGCTGGAAGCTCAGAACGCCAACTGTCAACCATGCTTTGCGCTTCAGCAGCACGTGGTCCCCATACTGCTTTTTCATTGCCTTCATCATCGATAAAAATGAAGATAGGAATCGAGCGCGCTGTTCCATTCGTTAAATATTGATCCATTAATTCAAGGTTGCTGTCTCTTAACACAAAACGAACATCGAGACCGAGCTTCTCTGCGATTCTCATCAGAATCGGGTTGTTCATAAGTGCATCCCCGCACCAATCTTCGGTTAGAACGATGACCTTCGATGCAACACCTGTTAAAGCAGAAAGTCTTTCATCATTCACTTCAAATTGCTCATAAATCGCGTTCATTTCTGAGAGATTCATCTTCATTTGTCCCTTGTATTCTTCATACGTTAACCCTTTGTTAAACCAATCAAGCAAGTTCATTCCAAATCCCCCTCAAATAAAAAAATACTGGTAAGCCCATTATAGCCTACCAGCATTTCCAACCAAAATTTAACGCTTCTGAATTTCTTCAAGCAACAATTTATTCACGATTTGCGGATTTGCTTGTCCTTTTGTCGCCTTCATTAGCTGACCAACAAGGAATCCAACCGCTTTGTTCTTACCATTTTTATAGTCTTCAATCGATTGAGGATTGTTGTCTAATACCTCAGTCACAACTTTCAGCAACGCACCTTCGTCAGAGATTTGGACAAGTCCTTTTTCCTTAACGATTTGCTCAGCATCGCCACCGTTTTCAATCAATTCTTTGAAAACTGTCTTCGCAATTTTAGAAGAGATCGTACCGTTTTCGATCAGCTTAATCATGCCTGCTAATCCTTCTGGAGTTAATGCTACATCTTCAAGCTCTTTTTGCTCCGCATTCAAGTAACCAGACAATTCACCCATTAACCAGTTAGAAGCTTGCTTCGCATCGGCACCGGCCGCTACTGTTGCTTCAAAGAAATCAGCCATTTCCTTTGTCACTGTTAAAACAGCTGCATCGTAAGCTGGTAATCCAAGTTCTTCAATGTAGCGTTTTTGACGTGCATCCGGAAGCTCTGGGATTTCAGCGCGAATTCTTTCTTTCCACGCTTCATCAATGTAGATATCCAATAAATCTGGCTCTGGGAAGTAACGGTAATCATCAGACCCTTCTTTTACACGCATAAGAAGTGTCTTTCCAGTAGCCTCATCAAAACGACGTGTTTCCTGCTCAATCGTTCCACCTGCTAAAATAACTTCCTCTTGACGCTTTTCTTCGTACTCTAGTCCTTTGCGAACAAAATTAAAAGAGTTTAAGTTCTTAAGCTCCGTCTTCGTTCCAAACTCTTCTTGTCCCACTGGACGAATGGAAATATTGGCATCACAACGTAGGGATCCCTCTTCCATTTTACAATCGGAAACACCCGTATATTGGATGATAGATTTCAGCTTTTCCAAGTAAGCGTAAGCTTCGTTTGGCGTTCTAATGTCTGGCTCAGATACGATTTCAATCAATGGCGTCCCTTGGCGATTGTAATCACATAAGGAGTAACCTTTTTCATGATTCAGCTTCCCAGCATCCTCTTCCATATGAATGCGCGTGATGCCGATTTTCTTTTTGTAGCCATCGACCTCAATCTCAATCCAGCCATGTTCCCCGATCGGCTTATCGAATTGCGAGATTTGGTACGCCTTCGGATTGTCTGGGTAAAAATAGTTTTTGCGGTCGAATTTCGTTTCGGTTGCGACCTCACAGTTAAGGGCCATCGCAGCCTTCATCGCGTAATCGACAACCTTTTTATTCAACACCGGCAAAACGCCTGGATAACCTAGGTCAATCACACTTGTGTTTGAGTTTGGTTCCGCTCCAAAATGGTTCGGGCTCGCCGAGAAAATCTTTGAATCTGTTTTTAATTCGACATGGACTTCAAGTCCGATCACCGTTTCAAATTTCACTTGTCTCACCTCTCTTACAATTGTGGTTTTTGTTTATGGAAGTCTGTTGCTTGCTCGAACGCATGGGCAACGCGATATACCGTACTTTCATCAAAGTGTTTTCCAATGATTTGTAAGCCAAGTGGCAAGCCATTAGAGAATCCACATGGAACTGAGATTCCTGGTACCCCTGCAAGGTTTACTGGGATGGTTAAAATATCGTTTAAGTACATTGTCATTGGGTCCGCTGTATTTTCACCAATTTTGAAAGCTGGTGTTGGCGTTGTTGGTCCGACAATGACATCATATTTTGCAAAAATATTTTCAAAGTCTTGCTTAATGAGCGTACGAACTTTTTGAGCCTTTTTATAATAAGCATCATAATAACCAGAGCTTAGCGCAAAGGTTCCAAGCATAATACGTCGCTTAACCTCTTCCCCAAAGCCTTCTGCTCTCGTATTTTTATATAAGTCCATTAAGTTTTCCGCATTTGGCGAACGGTAGCCGTATCTGACACCGTCAAAGCGTGCTAGATTAGCAGAAGCTTCTGAAGAAGACAGCAAATAATACGTTGCTAAAGCATACTTCGAATGTGGAAGTGATACCTCTTCCCAAGTTGCGCCCAATTTTTCAAGAGTTTTCAACGCGTCTAAAACAGATTGCTTAACCTCTTCCTTCACGCCTTCGCCAAGATATTCCTTCGGCACCGCAATTTTAAGGCCTTTCACATCACCTGTTAAAGATTGCACAAAATTAGGCACGTCCACATTTGCTGAAGTCGAATCCATTGCGTCTAATCCAGAAATCGCTTGTAAAAGATAGGCGTTATCTTCAACCGTTCTAGTGATTGGACCAATTTGGTCTAGAGACGAAGCGAATGCGATTAGGCCAAAACGAGAAACACGTCCGTATGTAGGTTTTAAGCCGACTACTCCACAGAAGGATGCTGGCTGACGAATCGAACCACCAGTATCAGATCCTAATGAAAAAAGGACTTCTCCTGCTGCCACAGCTGCCGCAGAACCACCTGAAGATCCACCTGGCACTGTTTCTAAATTCCAAGGATTCTTTGTCTTTTGGAAGCCAGAGTTTTCAGTGGAAGAACCCATCGCAAACTCGTCCATATTAAGCTTTCCGATGGTAATGCTGTCTGCCGCTTGAAGCTTTTGCACAACTGTAGCATCATAAATCGGATCAAAGTTTTCAAGAATTTTACTTGCTGCCGTTGTTCTAAGGTTGCGTGTGACGATATTGTCCTTAATTCCGATCGGCATTCCAAATAGAAGCCCATTTGCATCATCCGTACCTAGCTTTTGGTCTAATTCAATTGCCTTTTGGCGTGCTCTTTCTTCGTCTAATGTTAAAAAAGCTTGAACCTTATCTTCGACTTGGGCAATTCTTTTATAGGACTCGTCCACAAGGTCGGAAACAGTAATTTCTTTTTTATGTAATGATTCTTGAAGCGTGCTTAGCTTCTGATCAAATAAACTCATGAGTTCCCCTCCTTATTCAATAATCGATGGTACTTTAATCTGGCCGTTCTCGTGTTCTGGCGCGTTCTTAAGCACCTCTTCGCGTGGAAGTCCTTTTGCTGGAACGTCCTCTCTCATCACATTTTTCATATCTAGTACGTGTGAGGTTGGTTCCACGTTTTCTGTATCTAATTCGTTTAATTGTTCTGCGAATGAAATAATTTTGTCGAGCTGCTGCGTGAATTTCTCTACTTCTTCTTCAGTCACAGCAAGTCTCGCTAAATTGGCCACATGCTTTACTTCTTCAGTTGAAATTCTTGACATTTGAGTCACCTCCAGGGGCTTGTATTTAAATCGTCAACAATAACTTGATGATAACAAAATTTGACGCTATAAAGCAACAGAGAGTCCGCTTAAATCCTTGATTCAACGTAAAAAAGGTGATTTTCGGATCACCTTTTTTCTACTTCTTAAATATTTTTGTTAAACCACTTAACAACCCTTTTTTCTCTTTGCTTTCCACGTACTCAATTTTCTTATGTGTTACGTAGATATCTTCTTTATCCACAGCGTGTTCTTGAGCAAGGACTAACCCGATTTCAGAATTATGTTCGTTGTTGGTGACAATCGTGTATTCCGCCTTGTATTTGCTAGCAAGCTTGATGTATTTGGAGAGGTGTGCGTAATCGATGTTTCCATTCAGCAACAACGTTGCATCACGATTTGATTTTAACGCCTCCTCGACTTCTGTAAAAATGTTCTCCTCTCTCACCTGTGCTTGTGTAAGAGCAATGACCACTCTTTCTCTCAGTGTTCCTAGAAATTTTCTCCTTTCATCTGGATTTATTTCCTTTTGACCGTACATTCCTTGTTGTAAGTAATCATCCAAATTAGGGCCAGGCAATGTAAATCCTCCTTACTTTGAAGCTATTATTTATTATGTTCGGAATCTTATTTTCGTTCTTAGTATTCCCACTTATATCATATCGCAAAAAAGATCTCTTCTTCCAACGAAGTGTTTATATAAAATTGTAAAGCTCAAAGGATTGATTCCTTTGAGCTTTTTAATGCTTATATTTGGCTTTGGACTTTAATCACCTTACTCATTTGTCGTATCGAACCGAGATGGTAGGCGGAGTGAGCGATCGCTCCCAAAAGACTATGCGATGTTTCTTCATCTAAAGAGTCAAGTGAGTCAATCTTGTTAAGTAGTGTTGTGTATTCTTGTCGAAGTTCCTCATTAAACTGTTCCCATGTCATTTCATTAATGTTTGTGATTTTCCATGATGCTTCCCAATCCTTTTTGGGTTCTTCTCCATTTAAGTAGGAATTCGCCACCCATAAGTAATAGCGGGTATGATCCGTTTGTGCAGCAATGGTCGTACCATTGACAGATACCGAAGCATCTTTTGCAGATAATTTTTCAAGTGTTCCAAATAACCCACTACCAGGCTTTGCTTCTGTATACCAGCTTGCGTTTTCTTCAGGTCCATCAAATGTTTCCTTCAACAACGTTCTAACAGCTACCAACATTGGATTATTCATCTCAATACCTCCTGAAATTGTTTTTAACCATTAAAATACATTTAGATGGTTAAATCTTAACAATGTTGTTTTTAACTGTCAATATGTATTATGATGGTTATAGTAAAGGAGTTTTAATTATGTCAGAAACGAACCCTTATATGATGGTCGGAGAACGTTTGTGTATGGATTTTATCAATACCGTCAGTTGGCGAGAAAGTTCTGAGAAGAGACGGGATTGGTTTACAAGTTACGAAAAATTGGTCGACTGGTGCATCCATGCTGAAGTCTTGACCGGACAACAAGCAAAAGCTCTTCTTTTAAAAGCAGAGGAGAAACCGGATGAATCGGAAGAGGTACTGAAGGAAGCAATTGAAATGCGGGAAGTCATGTATCGAATCTTCAAGTGTATTTCGAAAGAAACATCGCCTCACCCGTTAGATCTGGAACGTTTCAATCAATCTGTGAGCTTCTTCTATCAAACTTTGCACGTCACCCCGGAAGAGGATCATTTTACTTTGAAATTCAAGTATACCGAGAAAAACTTGGATAGTATGCTTCCTCCAATTTTGCAATCTGCTGTCGATTTACTCGTTTCCAAAGACGACCTCGAACGAGTCAAACAATGTGAGGGAGATGCTTGTGGATGGCTATTCTTCGATACGAGCCGGAACCGAAGCCGTCGCTGGTGTTCCATGGCCGATTGCGGCAATCGCGCCAAAGCTCGACGATTTTACCAAAAAGAAAAGTGACCATATTCGGTCACTTCTCTACTCTCGTCATATTTAACAGATAACTAGAGGGGCCCAATCCAATATCGGATTGGGCCCCTTTTCATTACTTACCAGTTGTGGTAAATTGCTCTTCTTCTGTCGAACCTTTCAATGCTGTAGTAGAGGAAGTTCCTCCTGTAACAACCATTGAAACTTGGTCGAAGTAGCCTGTTCCAACTTCTCGTTGATGACGTGTTGCTGTATAGCCATCCTTTTCACTTGCGAATTCAGCTTGTTGCAATTCAGAATAAGCAGCCATGCCACGATCTTTGTAGCCAAGTGCTAGATTGAACATGCTGTGGTTAAGGGCATGGAATCCAGCAAGGGTTACGAATTGGAACTTGTAGCCCATTTTACCAAGCTCGATTTGGAAGTTAGCAATCTCTTCGTCCGAAAGCTTAGATTTCCAGTTGAAGGATGGTGAACAGTTATAGGCTAAAAGTTTGCCTGGGAACTGATCGTGAATCGCTTCAGCAAAGCGTCGAGCCTCTTCAATATTTGGCTCAGATGTTTCGCACCAGATTAGATCAGCATATGGAGCATAAGCAAGTCCACGAGCAATGGCTTGTTCAAGTCCAGCCTCGGTACGATAGAATCCTTCTGCTGTCCTTTCTCCGGTTATAAACGGTGCATCATATGGGTCAACATCACTTGTGATTAAGTCAGCTGCGTTTGCATCCGTACGAGCAACTAGAACTGTTGGAACACCCATGACGTCAGCAGCAAGTCGGGCTGCAATCAGGTTACGGATGGCTGTTTGCGTTGGAAGCAATACCTTTCCACCTAAGTGGCCACATTTTTTCTCAGAAGATAGTTGATCCTCAAAGTGAACGCCAGCTGCTCCCGCTTCAATCATTCCTTTCATGAGCTCGAACACGTTTAACTGACCACCAAAGCCAGCTTCTGCATCAGCGACAATTGGTGCAAACCAGTCAATTGATTCGTCGCCCTCTAAGTACGTAATTTGATCTGCACGTTGTAATGCTTGGTTAATCCGTTTTACCACACTTGGCACTGAGTTAGCTGGATACAAGCTTTGGTCTGGATACATATGTCCAGAAAGGTTGGCATCCGCCGCGACCTGCCAGCCACTTAAGTAAATCGCTTTAAGTCCAGCCTTAACCTGTTGCACCGCTTGGTTTCCTGTCAATGCCCCCAATGCATTGACGAAATCCTCTGTATTTACCAGTTTCCACAGTTTTTCTGCACCGCGTCGGGCAAGTGTGTGCTCCACATCTAATGAACCACGTAATTTGATGACCTCTTCTGCCGTATATGGACGTTCAATCCCTTTCCACCGTGTATCATTTTCCCAGCTTTCTTTTAATTGCTGTATCCGTTCATTTGTCATTTTTACATTCTCCTCTCATTGTTATAATACAGATTTGATGATTACGTTTTGTATTCTATAACAGATTGAAGAAAAATGGAACTGTTTTAATATGATTTTTCTGAAAATATTTTCGACAATTCTCTTCTACACGAAAAAATACCCCCAATAGGAGGTATCTTTGCTTAATACGGATCCGCTTCATGTCCCATTTGTTCTGCCTTTTTAGTTGCTGCATCTGCATTAGCGCTTCCTGTATTCTTTTTGTCTGATACGGAGGCATTCGCCAACCCTTCACGAACACGTCTTCCATACTCCTCGTCCGCCTTCGTAAAGTACTCAATCATTTGATCCTGAATTTCTTTTCGACACACTTTTAAATTATCTACTAGATTGCTGATGAGCTCATCTTTTTCCCAATCTTCAAATGCACGATAAGTTTCACCAGCTTGGGCGAAATCATTCGTGCGGTCAATTTTTTCACGAACCAATTTAGCATCATAATGCGGTTCATGAACATCTCCTACTTGCTCCGCTTCCTTCAAGCCTCCGATAACAGAAGGCTCATAATTAATATGCGGATTTTCACCTGCATCCACGTGGTACGACATTTGTCCACCGCGCTGATTGGTCGCTACACGCTTTTTCGGCGAGTTAATCGGCAGTTGTAAATAGTTCGTTCCGACACGGTAACGCTGCGTATCAGAATAGGAAAACGTACGACCTTGCAGCATTTTATCATCGGAGAAATCTAATCCATCAACGAGTACGCCCGTTCCAAAGGCAGACTGCTCCACTTCGTTATGATAGTTATCCGGATTTTTGTTTAAAACCATTTTTCCCACTTTTAAAAATGGAAACTTATCGGTTGGCCATAGTTTCGTATCATCTAATGGGTCAAAATCTAATTCCTCGTGGTAATCATCACTCATAATTTGAACGCAAAACTCCCACTCAGGATAATCCCCGCGCTCAATCGCCTCATACAAATCCTGCGTCGCATGGCTTGTATTTTGTGCCTGAATCTCTGCAGCTTCCTTTGAGGTTAAGTTTTTGATCCCTTGCTTCAATGGCTCCCAATGATATTTGACCAAAACGGCCTTGCCCTCGGCGTTGACCCACTTGTATGTATTCACGCCTGAGCCCTGCATCTGACGATAATTCGCTGGAATGCCCCAAGGTGAGAAGACAAATGTCACCATATGTGTTGCCTCTGGTGTTCGAGAAAGAAAATCAAACATTCTTTCTGGGTTCGTGACATTTGAGACAGGGTCCGGCTTGAACGAATGAATCATATCAGGAAACTTCATCGCATCGCGGATAAAGAAGATTTTTAAATTATTCCCGACAAGGTCCCAGTTTCCATCTTCCGTGTAAAATTTGACAGCGAATCCTCTAGGGTCACGTGCCGTCTCAACCGATTCCATGCCACCTACCACGGTTGAAAAACGAACAAAGACAGGCGTCTGTTTACCCGCTTCTTGAAATAGCTTCGCTCTCGTGTATTTGGAAACTGGTTCATCGCCGACTTTACCGTAGGCCTCAAAATATCCATGAGCACCTGCTCCTCGAGCATGAACAACACGCTCTGGCACTCTTTCACGGTCAAAGTGAGTAATTTTTTCGATAAAATCATAGTTCTCTAATGTTGAAGGCCCTCGGTTTCCAACCGTACGAATATTTTGGTTGTCGGTGACTGGATGGCCCTGGCGATTCGTTAAGGAATCACTACTCTCACCCGTACCTGTACGCTCTTGTTCTTCCATACTTACATCCTCCATTATGTTGAAATAATATCAATTTATTTATTTCCAAAAGGATGGTTAATATGTATTTTTTTGTAGAGTTTGTTGCTTGAGTGGAGTTTCCGGAATAGCTGTTTTCGCTTTTACCAACAACAAAAAACCTCTTCTCCGGAAGGAAAAGAGGTTTGCTTGAATTTTTTAGTACATTTCTGATGTTGTTTTTGCTTGTAAATGAAGAAGTAAGTAGTCTGGACCACCAGCTTTGGAATCAGTACCAGACATGTTGAAGCCACCAAATGGTTGGTAACCAACGATTGCGCCTGTGCAGCCACGGTTGAAATAGAGGTTCCCAACGTGGAAGTCTTCACGTGCTTTTTCCATATTTTCGCGATTTTTTGTAATAACCGCACCAGTTAATCCATACTCCGTGTTGTTGGCAATTTCGATTGCTTCCTCAAAATCCTTTGCCTTTGTAAAACCAACAACTGGACCAAAAATTTCTTCTTTCATTAAACGAGCATCTTTATCTAAATCAGCGAATACAGTCGGCTTAATGAAGAAGCCTTTTGAGTTATCTCCTTCTCCACCAGTCATGAGGCGACCTTCTTGTTTCCCGATTTCAACATAGCTCAAGATTTTATCGAAGGCTGCTTGGTCAATCACTGGACCCATGTAATTGTTTTGATCAACTGGATCTCCTTGTGTTAACGCGTTTGTTAATTCAACAACACGATTTAACACTTGATCGTATACGTCTTCAACGACAACAGCGCGAGAACAAGCTGAACATTTTTGACCAGAGAATCCGAACGCAGAAGCCACAATCGATTGTGCTGCAAGCTCTAAATCTGCTTCCTTATCGACAACGATTGTATCCTTACCACCCATTTCAGCAATAACACGTTTCAGCCAAATTTGACCTTCATTAAGCTTAGATGCTCTTTCATAGATTCGGAGACCCACATCACGAGAACCTGTGAAACTGATAAAACGTGTATCCTTGTGGTCAACTAAATAGTCTCCCACCTCTGCACCGCTTCCTGGTACAAAGTTAAGAACGCCTGCAGGTAGTCCTGCTTCTTCCATTACTTCTACAAATTTCGCCGCCACAACAGGTGTTGTCGATGCTGGCTTTAGAAGTACAGTGTTACCAGATACGATTGCAGCCACAGTTGTTCCAGCCATAATCGCTAATGGGAAATTCCAAGGTGAAATAATGACTCCAACCCCAAGTGGAATGTAATTGTAACGGTTATCTTCATTCGGACGGCTTTGCACCGGTGCACCGTCTTTCAGTTTTAACATTTGACGAGCATAGTATTCTAGGAAATCAATCGCTTCTGCTGTATCCGCATCAGCCTCTCTCCACGGCTTCCCTGCTTCTTTTGTTAAGAGAGCAGAAAACTCATGTTTGCGACGACGAATGATGGTAGCCGCCTTGAACAATACGTCTGCACGCATTTCTGGCTTTGCTTTTTTCCATGTTTTAAACGCTTTCACTGCAGATTGCATTGCTTTTTCAGCAAGCTCTTTGTTTGCCTTTGAAACACGACCAATCACTTCTTCTTTATTTGATGGATTGATAGAAACGATTTTGTCATCAGTTGAAATTCGCTCTCCTCCAATAACAAGGTCATAGTCCTTGCCTAGATAGCCTTCAACTGTTTGTAACCCTTGTAAATAGCCTTCACGTTCCTTTTCTACTGAAAAATCTGTAAATGGCTCATGCTTGTATGCCTGTACCAATCAAACCGCCTCCTTAGCCTAACTATTAACGTAACTCACTCACATTCTATCAGTTTTAGCCGAGTCCTTCAATTGATAATCTAGAATAGTATTTAAATTAGGACTAATTAGATGGTTGTAAAGATTGTTATTTTAGGAAGGGTTTACAATTAGTAGTTTGAAATAGCGAATTGATGATACTAGTAGAAGGATTAGAGTTTGTCGGTCAGGTTCAGGGCCTGTTGTCTATACCTGGCGTGTATTTCAGATTTGTACGCCATCTTCTCGGTCAGCGGCAGCAATCTTGGCGTACATTCTTAATTTGTACGCCACGTATGGGTTCCACAGCCATATCTTGGCGTGCATTTCTGTTTTGTACGCCACGTTCGGGTGCCATTGCCATAACTTGGCGTACAAACTGAATTTGTCGGTAAATATCAGCACCACACCCCAAAACAAGCAAAAAAACAGACAGAGAATATTCTCTGTCTGCCCGTTACTCATAAATATGCACAAACGGTTCTTTTTGATCGACTTCTCTCACAATTAATGCCTCTGGGCCATTAACGGAGGAAACATTCACTTGAACCGAAATATAGTCAGGGAAGTGTTCTAAAATCAACCCCGTCACATACTGGGTAAATCCAACAGCTTCGGCTTTGCCGTAAAACTGAATCGGAATATCAATGTTTAGTTTCTGTAATTCGTTTTCAATGTAGAAGGCCCTTCCGATAACCCCGTTGAAGTTCGGAAAGTATTCCTCTACATCCTGCTTAAAGTTCAAGAAAGTCGTTAAATCGTCACGATGGTCGTCTTCCGCATTATCAGACGGGAATAACACATAGTCCTCGTTCACATTTTCCCAGCCACCGAGTTTCGTGCTACCCTCTGAAACATTTGCATAGGCAAAGAAATTTCCTGGTACAACCGCAGAATTGCTTTCCTGTTCAAAAAGCGCAATCGTGATTGGCACCTTAGATAATCCTTTGATTTGTCGTAGACGGCTAACTACCTTCTTCGCAATCTTCTTACCTTCCTTATCGAGCGTTGCATGCTCAATTTTGGTCTCAAAAGTTGGACCGTACTGAATCTCTTGGAAATAGTGAACAGAGTTTAACGCCAGTCCAATGACAATTCCGCCAAGATGTGCCGTACCATCTTCCCCTTTTACCAAATAATCATGCTCCAAAATATGAGCTAGATAAATAGGATTCTCTTTATTTCTTGTTTTCACATCGCCAGTTCCAGGATCTAAAGGATTTAGACCGATATTCTCTTCTGCCTTTAGTCCAACTTCCTTCAGCTGAGCGTCTGTGTATTCTCGGTTTAGCCATAAGCCAACCGTTTTTCGATCTAAATATTGGCCCTCTTGAAATAAATACTTATCAGGGCTAAATGTATTTTGGGCAATGCGCATTAACCCTGTTTCAAACTCGTCAATATCGTATCGCGTATTCAACTTATTGACCGTTAACCCACGGGCCTCTGAAGGCTCGAATGGTAAAATCGTTTGGTAGTACTGATCCGAAATCTTATATTTAGGAATAATCGCTTTCTCTTTTGTATCTTCCTTTTCTTGCACAATCTCCTGGTCCTTTTGAAAATTCGGAGCACATCCGACTAACAAAAGAACTAAAGCGAAAACGACCAATGAGATTTTTCTCATGGTACTGACACCTCTTATTTCTATTAATTCTTTTTCAGCTCTTCAATCAGCTGTTCTTCCGTCCAAACCTCTACGCCTAATTCCTGCGCCTTTGCTAGCTTCGAACCAGCATCCTCTCCTGCAATAACTAAATGCGTCTTTTTGCTGACACTTCCAGCTACCTTTCCACCAAGTCGCTCAATTTCATCCTTCGCTTCATTGCGAGATAATTGCTCGAGCTTTCCAGTTAAGACGACTGTTTTTCCAGCAAAAATAGATGTGGAATCTTCAATCGAAACCGGCTTTGGACCTTTGTATTCCATATTCACGCCGATTTCCTTTAACTCTTGTAAAAGTTCTTGCACTTCTTCAAGCTCGAAATAGGAAACGATGGAATCAGCCATTTTATCTCCGATTTCATTAATTGCTGTTAATTGCTCATAAGTAGCGCTAGCTAATTTGTCCATTGTGTTAAATTCAATCGCCAATGTTTTCGCCGCTTTCGCTCCAACGTGACGAACCCCAAGTCCAAATAAAAGCTTTTCTAAAGAGTTTTCCTTAGACGCTTCAATCGCTTGTAGTAGATTGCTAACTGATTTTTCACCCATACGTTCTAAAGCAATAAGCTGTTCATACGTAAGCTTATAAATGTCTGCCACATCATGAATGAGCTGTTCAGCAAACAACTGACTAATCACTTTTTCTCCTAATCCATCAATGTTCATCGCATCTCTCGAAACAAAGTGAATTAGTCCCTCACGAATTTGAGCAGGACATTTCGGATTGATACAACGAAGGGCAACTTCTCCCTCTAAACGAACAAGTTCACTTTCGCATTCTGGACAATGGGTTGGCATTTGGAAATCAATTTCTTCTCCAGTTCGTCTGTCTGCTAAAACATTCACCACTTCTGGAATAATGTCTCCAGCTTTTTTGATCACTACCTGGTCACCAATTTTGATATCTTTTTCACGGATTAAATCCTCGTTGTGTAACGAAGCACGTTGTACTGTTGAGCCTGCCACACGAACCGGTTCTAAAATCGCTGTTGGTGTGACGACACCTGTACGTCCTACGCTTAGCTCAATCTCTTTTAGCGTCGTGATAACTTCTTCCGCAGGGAATTTATACGCAATCGCCCAGCGCGGACTTTTTGCCGTGAAACCTAATTGTTGCTGTTGCTCATACGAATCAACCTTAATAACGAGCCCATCGATCTCATAAGGCAAATGCGGTCTTTTCTCTGTCCAGCTTTCCACAAACGCAAGTACTTCGTCAATATTCTTGCACTTCATCCGCTCTTGGTTTGTTTTAAATCCAAGGCGGTCTAAGTAATCAAGTCCTTCACTGTGGGAATCCACGTCGACCTCATCTGTACTCGCAATATTATATAGGAATACATCGAGATTACGAGAAGCTGCAATTTTTGTATCAAGCTGTCTGAGTGAGCCTGCCGCCGCATTGCGCGGATTCGCAAATGGCTCTTCTTCTTTTTCCTTCTTTACCTTATTTAAGGCTTCAAAGGAGCGCTTTGGCATAAAGACCTCACCACGAACCTCAATCGTCACCGGTTCGTTTAGACGTAACGGAATCGAGCGAACGGTACGGAGGTTGGCTGTAATATCCTCACCGATTGTACCGTCTCCACGTGTTGCACCCCGTACAAACAGTCCATTTTCATAGCGAAGAGATACGGCTAATCCGTCAATTTTCAACTCGCACACATAGGAATGATCTTCGCCAACCGCTTGCGTAATACGACGGTCAAAATCTCGTAAATCCTGCTCACCAAACGCGTTACCAAGACTAAGCATCGGGATTTCATGCTGTACTTTTTCAAACATGTCCAGTACATGTCCACCCACACGCTGAGTTGGCGAATCCGATGTCTTAAACTGCGGAAACTGTTCTTCAAGCTGGATTAATTGTTGCATTAGCTTGTCGTACTCCGCATCTGGCACAGATGGCTGGTCAAGCACATGGTATTCATAATTATATTGATTTAATAGTTGATGTAGCTTTTGTATTTCTTTTTCAGCCGTTAAAAGGTCCATAACCCCACACCTTTCTTTGTGAATTTCATAATATCGATTTCACGCCATTAGGATACAACATATAGTTGGCTTAAACCTTTCCAACTATATGTTGTTCGGATATGGCTATAAGATTGTAATTATGAAATTCACACCTTTCTTTGTGACATTTCATATTCACATTCTTTGTGAATTACCGAAATTCACATTCTTACACTTTCTGAATTGGAGCAAACTTCGCCAAAAGGCGCTTAATGCCAGTTGGGCTTGGGAAGGCAATGTCTAACTCCATGCTTTCTCCCTCACCTTTCACACTAACGACGGTTCCAACGCCCCACTTACCATGCTGAGCCTTGTCCCCGACCTTCCAGCCAAGCGCATCTCCACCAGTGGAGTTTGCAACAGGTCTTGTTACGGCTGGACGAGTGACAGCTGGTCCAGAGCCCGTTACTCTTGTTTGTCCTGGTCTTGATGGTGAGCCCCCAAACGGTGAAGCTGACTTTCTCTTCGGTTGAGCATCTTCTAATAGCTCCTCCGGAATTTCTCGAATAAAGCGAGATGCTGGGTTCATGCTCGTGCGTCCAAATAACGTACGCATTTGCGCATTTGTAATGTACAACTCCTCCTCTGCACGTGTGATTCCTACATAAGCTAGGCGACGTTCTTCTTCCATTTCCGCTTCTTCCATTAACGAACGGCTATGCGGGAAGACTCCTTCTTCTAATCCTAAAAGGAACACGACAGGAAATTCCAATCCTTTTGCTGAATGGAGTGTCATTAACACTACTGAATCGGCTTTCTCACCATCGTCATCTAATTTATCAATGTCCGCAACAAGTGCTAAGTCTGTTAAAAAGGCAACCAAACTCTTATCTTCGTTGCTTTCTTCAAATGCTTTTGTTACGGATAAAAATTCATCAATGTTCTCAAGGCGACTTTCTGCTTCAATTGATTTTTCTGCTTTTAATCCTTCACGGTAACCCGTTTTCTCAAGTACTTCTTCGACTAACTCTGTTACTGATAAGTACTCCTGCATGTTTGTGTAGCCTTTAATTAAATCACGGAACTCGATAACAGCCTTTGTTGTTTTTGGACTTAAACCCATTAACTCAACCGTTTCAAGCGCATCATAGATAGACATATCATGCAATGCTGCAAAGTTCGCCATTTTATCCATTGAAGTAGAACCAATTCCACGCTTCGGTACATTGATAACCCTTTGTAGACTGATATCATCATCTGGATTCGCGATTAAACGCAAGTAAGCAAGGATGTCCTTAATCTCTTTACGGTCGTAGAACTTGATGCCGCCGACAATGGAGTATTCAATGTTCGACTTGAGCAATACTTCCTCCATTACACGGGACTGAGCGTTCGTACGGTATAGAATAGCAAAATCAGAATACGTTCTTTTCCCACTATCCACCGCTTCTTTAATTTTTCCTGTGACAAATTGAGCTTCTGTTTGCTCACTATCCGCACGATAATAAAAGATTTTGTTCCCTTCCGCATTTTCCGTCCAAAGATTTTTCGGCTTACGGTTCGAGTTGTTTTTAATCACTTGGTTCGCTGCATCTAGGATTGTCTTTGTTGAACGATAGTTTTGTTCTAAAAGAATTACTTGTGCACGTGGGTAATCTTTTTCAAAAGAAAGGATGTTGGCAATATCCGCCCCTCTCCAGCGATAGATCGACTGGTCTGAGTCCCCAACAACACATAGGTTTTGGAAACGACTTGCTAAAAGCTTCACGAGCATATATTGGGCGCGGTTCGTATCCTGATACTCATCCACATGAATGTATTGGAACTTGCGTTGATAAAATTCAAGGACCTCAGGCACACGTTGGAAAAGTTGAATCGTCACCATAATTAAGTCATCAAAATCAAGGGCGTTATTTTTACGCAGTCTTTTTTGATAAAGATCATACACATCGGATGTGACTTGATCGTAGTAGCCACCTGCTAATTTGGCAAAATCCTCAGGCGTTTTCAATTCATTTTTCGCACTGCTGATTGAACCCAATATCGCACGCGGATCAAATTTCTTTGGATCGATATTCTTTTCCTTAAGAATGTTCTTGATAACAGTCAATTGGTCCGTCGAGTCTAAAATCGTGAAATTGCGACTATACCCAAGTCGGTCAATGTCTCTTCTTAAAATTCGGACGCACATGGAGTGGAAGGTCGAAATCCAAATCTCATCTGCGACGCCACCCATCATATTGTAGATACGGTCTTTCATTTCTCTTGCCGCTTTATTTGTAAAAGTAATGGCAAGAATGTTGTAAGGATTGACTCTTTTTTCCACCATGAGGTAGGCGATTCGATGGGTCAACACTCTTGTCTTACCACTACCCGCACCAGCCATAAGGAGCAATGGCCCTTCTGTTGTCTTGACGGCTCTTTGCTGTTCCGGGTTCAAGCCATTAATTAATTTATCTGTTAAGTATTGCATCCTTTTCACCACCAAACATTTGTTCTGATTCTATTGTATATGACTTGCCTCAGTCATTCAAATTTTTACTGTTTCGAGCGCTTTGTTGAAATCGGTATAAATCGAGTTGCCAACGACAATTACATCAGCATGTTGTGCCATTTCTTTTGCCTGTTCTAGAGTTTCAATTCCGCCACCATAGAAAAGCTTTGTCTTGTCGAGCACTCTTTTTGCAGCTTGGACCATTTGTAGGTCACCGTAAGTACCGCTATATTCTAGATAAAAAATTGGTAGCTGCATCATTTTTTCCGCTAATCTCGCATAGGCCGCGACATCATCTGGTGTCAGTTCGGTTTTTGCTTTCGTCAGCTTCGCTACCTTACAATCTTCGTTGAGGATACAATAGCCTTGAAAATGAATCTCGTCCCAATTCATGATATCCCCGTATTCTTTAATTGCTTCATGATGAAAGTCGATGATCCATCTGGGGTCCGTACTATTTAATACAGAGGGAATGAAATATAGGTCAAATCCAGGGGTAATTGATTCGATATTGGATATTTCTAAAACACATGGTACAGTGTACCTGCGAACTCTCGCCATTAAATCTAGTACTTTCTCAAGCGTGACATCATCTGTTCCCCCAATGATGATGGCATCTGTGCCTGATTCACATAGTTGTTCAAGTTGGTCTTCCGAAATTTCTTTATTAGGGTCCAGCTTAAATGCATGGCGCCATTCACGAATATCGTACACGTACTACTTCCTCCAAGCGACTATATTGATCGTATTGTTCTATTGTGAACGCTAGCGATTATTTCATATTCCATTCCACCATTATAGCATTTGTTACGGTGAATAAAAAATGGTCCGTGGGGTGGATTTCGGAAAAAATCGAACGAGCTTTGCGCGGGGACTTGGACACTGAAAAAATGTATTTTTGTTAGGTTTGTTACCTTTTTTGGGGTTGGGGGCACTGCAAAACGGTTATTGCTCACTCTATAATTACCGGCGGCTCTCGTTTTTCTTCCCGATGGGCATTATAAAAGCTCCATATTTACCGTTGGCTTTCACTTTTCCTCCCGACGGGCGTTAGGACGCTTCATAGTTCCCGTTAGCTCTTTCTTTTCCTCTCGACGGACATTATGAACGCTTCATAGTTCCCGCTGGGATTAAGTCCATATAATTGTGTAAAAACAAAAAGAGTCAAATTAATTCCTTTTGGTCACAATGGTTATCAACGACGAAAAACATTGTGGAGGGAATTAATTATGACTCAGTTTCAGTTTA
>NZ_SUND01000023.1 GCF_005280205.1 Bacillus yapensis
GAACGATTAGTACCTTACGCTTTTTTCTTTTCATTCTGTCTGCCACGCTTGGCATTTATGGCTTCTTTCTTGGATTATTTATTGTGCTCAGCCATTTAGCCTCATTGCGTTCATGCGGCTTACCTTACTTGGCCCCAATATCACCTCCATTTAAAGACTTGGCCAACGCTTTGTTTCGATTACCTTGGCCATGGCGAAACACTCGACCGGACATGTTGAAGACACGAGATTCTACAAGGCAAGGGGACAGGCATAAATGAGGAGATATAAAAGTATGGTTGCACTTTTCCTTCTTCTCACCCTTACCGGTTGCTGGAGCAGATATGAAGTGCAAAACATGAACTATGCTACGGCTGTTGGAATAGACTATGTCGATGGCCAATACACCTTGTATGTGCAATTGCTTGATTTCTCGACAGTGGCCAAGCTGGAGGGACAGCAAAAAGCGGAGCAGCCCCCGGTTTGGGTGGGCAAAGGCGAAGGTTCCTCGTTTACGGAGGCGGCAAATGATTTGTACAGTACATCACAACAACGCTTAAACTGGGGACAAATCTCTGCCATTTTGTTCAGCGAGAGATTGATGAAGGAAAACAAAGTCGGAGAAGTGCTGGAATTGATCAACCGTTATCGTGAAATAAGGTACTTGGCCTGGCTGTTTAGCGCAAGAGAGCCTCCTGAAGAAATCTTGCTGGCAACCCCATTTTTTAGATTATCGCCAAATGCATCCATTCTTCACAATCCCGAGCAAAATTTCAGACAGCGTTCTATCCTTGCTCCGGTCCGCCTGCAACAATTTGTACTGGACTCAAACGAAAAGGCCAGAACCAGTTATATACCGGAATTATCGCTTCACAAAGGTCAATGGCAGGAAAGTAATAAACCAAAAGAGCTGCTTAGATATTCTGGCATACATGTATATGATCTACACAATTATTATGGACGAATGGATCTTAAGGATTTGTCGGGAATGCCCTGGCTAAGTACTCACACGATCCGAGTACCTCTTGATTTGTTTGCCGAAGAGAAGCTTGCGGCTATTCTTGTCGCAGAAAAACCCAAATATGAAGTGACTCCTATTGTGAAATTGAACAAGGCGTATTTCGATATTTCAGTAAAAGTGAAGGCAGGGATCAATGAATTGCATACGGACCTTACCGAAAAGGAACTCACACAAATGGCTCAGGAAAAAATAGAGGAGCAAATCCGCA
Source organism: Bacillus yapensis (assembly GCF_005280205.1). GTDB lineage: Bacteria > Bacillota > Bacilli > Bacillales > Cytobacillaceae > Robertmurraya > Robertmurraya yapensis. The sequence continues at coordinate 1,209 of NZ_SUND01000023.1, forward strand.
AAACGTATCAAACTGCTTTTAAAGAGGGTATAGATATTTACAATTTGGGCGAATCTTTGTATCGCAAACATCCACATCAATGGAAGAGCATTGCCACAGGAAAACAGCAACTCGTTTTAAACCAAGATTCCCTGCGCCATGTAAAGGTTGAGGTGAATATTGTTTACCCTGGAAGATATAAATTACATGAACATGGTGAATCCACCTCGTGATTCTGGCAAGTGAAATTATTAACTCACCTTGCTTCTTCTGCTTAGAGTTGGGGAAGCAAGGTTTTTGTTTCCAAAAAAATAGTTTAACGTTGTAAATCCGCATTTTCCTGACGGAACCCCTATAAAATCATTAAGGAAAGGCGTAATCTCCTCTCCATTCAGTCTCTCATTAACCACAAAACTTTGGGTAGATTCCATTGAAACAAATATGACATTGCGCTTTTCTGCAATCCCGAACATCTTTTCATTTGGCTTTGGTTTGTTGGCCATCAAATAATTTTGAATTTCAGTCAGTTCATCACTGTTTGCCAGTGCCTTTTTTGTACTGGTACGAGTCTGCAGTACGCCATCATATATGTGGAAGTTAAAGATCCCTATATTTTTGACTAATATTTCCCTGTCAAACGAACGGGTTAATAATTGAGGGCGTTCCGATTCAGCGAGTCCTAGATTGATAATGAAAATTGCCGTAACCATCACGAAGTAAATCCAACTTTCTTTGACAGTAGCTTTTTGAACATCATTATTTCGCTTGCTTGCCCACCAAATTAAAAGAAACACGTCTATGAACAATAGCAAATATAAAGGATTTACCAGCTCTCCTATACTGCTTCCTAAGTCACCCATATTGCTCGATTGAAATAATACAGGAATAGTCAGAAAATCATTAAAGAACTTATAGAACATAACATTAGCAATTAAAACGAGAGTAGATACTATGCCTACACTAATGACATAAATATTCCTTGCCCTTTCCTTCATAAACAGACCCAATCCAAACAATAACAACAAGAAACTCAGTGGGTTGAGAAATAAAATGAAGGCTTGCATTCCATTTTCTATCTTTATATCAAAGCTAGTCTTATAAATTACATAGGTTTTTAACCACATAAATAAGGTTGCCATGAATAAGAAGGAGTACTTTTTAAGTAAATTTTTAACCATTTTTCCACCTCTTAATTATTTATCGCAAACACTTTATCCTCTTTACCCTACCATTAAAAGAAAAAGTTTCCGGTCACTATGAACTGGAGACTTTTTCACATTAATATTCTTCACCAATAGTAATACTTTTTTATTTTACGATTAGAACTGGACTGTTTACTCTTTTTACTACTTTATGGCTCACACTTCCTAATACCATTTCCTGCAAAGAATTTAGGCCGCGGCTTCCTATCACAATCAAATCAAACTCTCCTTGGTTTGCATATTCAACTATTGTAGGGCCGGGTTCACCATGCAATATCTTCACGTGGTAAGTCAATGAATTGGATTTTAGTTGCTCTTCAATGGGTAAAAGCTTCTTTCGCCTAGATAGTTCAAGTTCCTCTCTTCCCTGGGAGTGAAGAACATCTCTCTTTGTTTTTGAGAAGTCCGCTACATAAACCACTTCAATAAAGCATTCCTTGCATAAAGAAGCAATTTTTATTGATTCTTCAGTAGCTCTAATTGAATGCTCCGATCCATCCACAGCTAACAAAATCCTTTTGTACATGTTTCTCACTCCTATTAAAATTAATGGCCGGACAGCTTTGCATTTGAATTGTTATATATGGCCAGCTTATCAACAAGCTTTTGGCTGGCCGAATCCAAATTTTTGATGGTCACAACATTTTTATTCTCTCGATATTTAATTACCACTTTGTCAATCGCTCCTACTGCTGAATCATCCCAGATATGGGCGCCTGAGAAATCGATAATGATATTTTTATTTTCCGCAGAGAAATCAAAAGCTTCTAAAAACCCTTCTACAGATGCAAAGAACAACTGACCTTCCACCTGAAAAACCGTATTTTGCTTTTCTTGCTTTTTAGTTACCTTTATTGTTGAAATCTTAGCTACGAAGAATATGGCACTTAAAATGACACCGGCGATAACTCCTTTAGACAAATCATGAGTGGCAACTACGATAGCAACCGTTACCAGCATAACTACTGCATCACTTTTAGGAGCCTTTTTTAAATAAGAAAACGAAGTCCAATCAAATGTACCAATGGAGACCATAATCATAATGCCCACGAGAACCGACATTGGAATTCGAACCACTAAATCGCCTAAAACAATAATTAAAAACATTAAAAAGGCACCTGCAATAAGCGTTGATAGTCTGCCTCTCCCTCCAGATTTCACATTAATCACGGACTGTCCAATCATCGCGCAACCTGCCATCCCTCCAAAGAAGCCTGTAACGATGTTGGCAATTCCCTGTCCCTTTGACTCGCGAGTTTTATTACTTTCTGTGCCTGTCATATCATCAACAATAGATGCAGTTAATAAGGCCTCAAGCAACCCAACAATTGCTAAGGCTAAGGAATAAGGGAAAATAATTTGTAATGTTTCAAAAGTAAATGGAACGTCTGGAATGAAAAATGAAGGCAAGGATTGAGTGATCGCACCTAAATCACCGACAGTTCTCAAGTCGGCATTAGAAAAAATCGCCACAGCTGTTAACGCGATAATTGCGATTAATGGAGCTGGGACTACCTTGATAAATCTCGGCAATACATACACAATCACTAAAGTGATGGCAACAAAGACATAAGTCAAAGTTGAAATCCCGATAAAATGAGGAACCTGCGCCATAAAAATCAGTATGGCCAATGCATTTACAAAGCCAATCATCACGGCACGTGGGATAAATTTCATCACTTTGGCTACCTTAAACACACCAAATATCACTTGGATTATACCTGTTAAAATAGTGGCTGCCAGTAAATAATTAAGCCCATGCTCTTTAACCAACGGTACCATCAGTAATGCCATCGCACCGGTGGCAGCTGAAATCATTCCTGGCCTTCCACCCACAAACGCAATAATGACTGCAATACAGAAAGAAGCATATAATCCAACCATCGGATCAACACCTGCTATAATGGAGAAGGCGATAGCCTCTGGTATTAAGGCAAGAGCAACTACAATACCAGCAAGGACATCTCCTCTCACATTGGAGAACCATTCTTTCTTTAACTTCTCGACCATTATGTTTACACCTCAGTTTATATTTATTTTTTGACTTTTTAACTCTCATAAAAGTCGAATTTAAAACCCAATAAAATGAGTGTACCATCTTTTGTCCCAAAATTGAACCTTTTTGGTCCTTTTTTATAGTAATAACTTTATGGTATGATAAGGAAAAGCACGAACAGTTAGGAGAATATGACATGTTAATTGGTTATATGAGACCCCATCAACAAGACCTCAACTGTGAAATACAATTAAGCAACTTAAAAAAAATGAATTGTGAAATAATCATTGCAGAAGAACATTCATCTCCAAAAAAACGCACGCAACTTAAAAATTTAATCCACAATCTTAATAAGAATGACAAAGTAGTTGTGACAAGACTTTTTACTTTAGCTGATTCAACACGACATCTTGTAGAGTTACTAGAAGAGATTGAATCGAAAGGTGCTTATATTATCTCTCTTCATGAGAATATCGATACTAGTATCAAATCTGGATATCCATTCACTGAAATTGTGAAACATCTTGTTGAATTTCAAAGCGATGCAATAAGCGAAAAAACAAAAATAGGATTGTCAGAAGCCAAAGAGAAGGGTGTTAGTGCTGGTAGACCAAGAAAACCTGATAAAAATGTTCAACGCGCGATTGAAATGTATCAAAGTAAAAATTATAGCCTGTCACAAATAAAAGAAGAGACGGGGATTAGTAAATCCACCTTATATCGATACTTAGAAAATTAGATAAAAAAACGATCATGATAAGAAATTTCCTTACATGATCGTTTTTGATTGAACGAGACTATAACCACTTTCACAAATTACAAAACAATAACCAAACTTGCAAAAAGTGGGGTTATTTAGATAGCAAATATTAGCAACTGTTTCTGGATTGGTATACCCTAAAACAAAAACGCCTACCTAATTGATAGACGTCAAGATATATATTCAACGAATGACGGACTCCGTAAAAGCCCCGTCTTCGTGTAGTTCCTAAATTTAACCCGGCACTTGATTTTCGGTTCAATGAATGTAAACTTCTTATTTTCATCCACGATCAAATCTCTGTACTCACCATAGAATTGTTTCCGAGCAGCCGGTGTCATGAACTCCATTAAACCACCAGGCTTTAGCCTGCCATTTTCTTCAAAAGCCAGCAGCAACCCAAACTTATCTTTTCGCAAACCGGTAATCACCACATCAGTATATTGATAGTTAATTACCTTCAGCCAATCGTGTGATCTCTTCTTGATCTGATATTTGGAATCAGCTTTTTTAAGGACAATACCTTCAAGTCCGTTCTGTTTCACTAAATCGAAATAAGCTCGGCCATTCCCATGCAGCCATTGTACCTTTGAAATATGCTTTTCATTTTCCACTAGCGAATCAAGCAGCTCTTTTCTCTGCAGCAATGGCAGATGTGTCACTTTCTCACCCTTATGATAAAGAACATCAAATATACAATACTGAATGGTATGCTCCGATCGCTTCGACTGAAACCTTTCCATCATGGCCTCAAAATCTGGCTTGCCTTCTGAATCGGATACGATTATCTCTCCATCAAGGACTGTGCCATCAGGAATATTTAAATGCAGCAGCTCCGGGAACTTGGCGGTCACTTCGTTGTTATGTCGCGAATACAGCTTAATTTGGTTATTGAATTTGGTTAATATCAATCTGATCCCATCAAGTTTGAGTTCAGTGATGTATTTTTCATCGTCAAAAGGTTCGTCTGACTTTTCTAATAGCATTGGTGCAGCAAACACCTGATAATCACCTCTGATTAATAGTAGCACGACAGCTGCGATAATTCTGGTGAAAAGGTGTTTGTAAGTTATTCCTAGCTTTCCATTAATGACGAATCATTTGTATAGTGATATTTCAAGAATATTGCTATCTTTTTATTTGGTCTTTATTGGATTGGATATACCACATTGGAACTTCCATCAGTTTGCCTTCATCTTCCTCATGCCCTGTGGACAAAACCTCAAATACAATAGCATCTTCTTTAATTTCAACTACTTTAACACAAATTTCTTCAAATTTTAGTGTTTCACCTATTTTAAAGTCCATTTGATAAAAACTCCTTTTTGACTCCATAATTTTCTTAAACTATCCTGCCCCTTTAGTGGAACAAGAAAGATACAATACACATTATCTCTAGTAAACAGCCTCCAAGAATTCTTGGAGGCTTGACTTACAGATTATGCGATATTCTATGCTTTGCTTTTCGATTGAAAGAACCATTTCATCATTGGTGGAGTCACAATGGTGGAAACCAGTATTACGACGACAATCACAGCAAACATATCTTGTGAAAGTAAGTCAGATTCAAGTCCCAATGCTGCCAGAATCAATGCGACTTCTCCCCTTGAAACCATCGCTGCTCCGATTCCCAATGAGCTGTTCCAATTAAACCCAGCCCATTTTGCCCCGAGCGAAGCACCAACTAATTTGGTCATGATTGCGATAAGGCTTAAAACTGTAATTAAACCCAAATTTTCACCTATACCTGCAAATTGAGCTGTCACACCAATGGATGTGAAGAACACGGGAACAAAGATGGCGTAACTGATCGTCTCGACCTTTTCAAAAACTTCTCCCTTGAAGTTTGTCACGCTGATAGCAACACCTGCGATATAGGCTCCGATAATCGCAGCCACTCCCGTATATTCAGCGAGGAAAGCATAAACGAAGCAAATAATTAGGGCGGACGAGATCACCGTTTCCGAGTCTTTTAATGTTGAAAACTTTTTCAAGAACCACGGTACCAATTTCCATCCAATAAGAATCGCTCCAGCAAAGAATAGTACCTTTTTAAGCACGACTGTCGTCAAACTTACATCTCCGCCTGCAAAGCTCATTAAGAATGCCAAGGCAATGATTACAACTACGTCGTCAATTACAGCAGCCCCTAAAATCGTGGTGCCTTCTCGGGTTTGCAATTGATTCATCTCCTTTAGAGCCTGCACGGAAATACTAACGCTGGTAGCAGAGAGCAGCAAACCGAGGAACCAAGATTCGAAAGTACCAAGGTTCAATGTGATGCCTGCTAAGTAACCAATTAACAGAGGAACTACGATACCGCCCAAACCTACATATGCGGAGGCTTTCCCGGTGCGTTTAAATTCATCCAGGTCCGTTTCTAAGCCAGCGATGAACATCAAAAGTATAACACCGATCTGACTAAATTCTGCCAGTGTTTCTGTTTCATTCACCAAGCCCAGGAAGGAGGGACCCAAGACAATTCCGATCAATAATTGTCCGAGAACTGCGGGCTGCCCCAATCTCACGCTCAAGCTCCCGGCTATTTTGGCTGTAACTATAATAATGGCTAACTGTAGTATTAACACCCATATTCCACCTTTCATCTTTATTATTTGTTTTATAACACACAGACATACAAAAAGAGCCTGTCACCAAGGGACATACGTATCCCTTGGTGACAGGCTCCTCCAAGTCATTGAAGTATTCAAATGTATTATTATTTATTATTATCTCATAATTTGATCAAATCCGTACCCTATTGCTTATCGCTCTTAAATGGGTATCCTTATTCAACTAACCTTCCCCGTTAGTTTAACAAAAAAGAGCTGCCACGATAACAGCTCTGATCTTAAACTCATGCACCCGTTTGTTTAAGTACTTCACATTCTTTATTCATTATCTCGACAGTCTATTATCACTATTGTTTCGATTCTTTATTCTTAAGATGCCAAGATAAACAAAGAGCATAGAACCTGCTAGTCCTATTGTGGCAGGCAGAATAATTGATTTTCCTGAATTACCAGCAAAAATTAAACTCCATCCTATTTTTCCGAATGCGATAAAAGTCATAACCGAAAAACCAAACCAGATGTTTCTCTGCCAAAAAGCAAGAGCTAGCAAGGTAAGTGACAGTGGAATGATTAATGTAACCAAAATCTTCACCATTCCCCAATCACTGGTCAGATAGCCTACTTCATATTGAAGGAATTCCTGTACATCAGCATTAACCGAACTCGGTTCAGGGAACCAAAACATGCTCGTAAAAATGCAAAACAGGGTACACGAAATCCCTGCCAAACTTCTTTTGAAAGCAAAGAAACAAAAAGGAATAATGAAAATCGGCCTGATAAACCATGAAAGTTGATTGTGATGCCGTGCGAATGCCCATTCAAGAAAATTACGATTTACTCCGAAAGCAATCAAGAAACCGACAGAAGCCAAAGCAAACAAAATAGCAAATGATTTATCATATTTTTTGAACATAACTATTCACCCCTTCCATTTACACTGAAGAAGAAGAAAGCACTTTAAATAGACATCAGTTCTTCCTTGTTACAAAAATACAATTCAGATTAACAATTGAAGGATAACAAAGAACGTTCAACCCTACCCAAAAAATACCATATGCGGCTGATTATATATACGAAATTGTTGCACTAACCTGCCTGTTAGTGGAAGAAGTATTTTTTGAACAACTATATTATTTTTTAAATGATTTTATTGTAAAATAAACAACTTTATTATCTCTGCACATCATTTCGGAGTAAATATCAAAAAAAGCACTCTTTCTACAGAGTAAGGGTGCTTTAACCTGTTTATAACTCGATATAAAATGTATGTGTTTCAATATACTCTTTATTTGACTCGATATAGTCAGTAATAATGCCAATCACTTCGTGTAGGTTTTCAATGCTTGTTTCTGTTCGCGGAACTGTATCACCCGGAACATTATGGTGATGAAAGGGATCTGTTTTTACATGTCTTGGTGGTTCTGGGTGTTCTTGTTTATCAAAAGAAGTAATATGTCTTTCGTGTTTACTCTTTCTGTTTCTTCCTTGAACAACAGGGTATTCCCAAGCATAACGATATTCTTCAATATCGCCTAAATCACTGTATTTTTCGTTTATAGATAAGACCGTTTCCCCGTAAATATTATGATTATTTAGTGGCAATGTAGCAACAACTCTTGCCTCTCCCTTTGCCTTTATTTCAGGTATCTTGTTGTGATTAAAGAGTTGAGGATTTGATTCGAAAAGGTCAGCAAAATATTGAACCCTTTCTATTTGCATTTGTTGTTTTGGGTTATTCATATTGTAGTTTGTTTAATTCTTCAAGAGCATCTCGCCAATCAAAATAATCATCAGGTTCATCAAGGGAATACGGATCATCTATATTTTCAAAAACTTCTTCAAATGTTCCATTGTAAATGTTCTGGAATTCGCTAATTTCATCCATCAGTTCTTTAATTACATCTTCTTTTATGCGATTACGTATACGATAGTGTTGATACAAAGCTTGAATTCGTGATGCCCAAACGCCGTTTTGCCAATAGAAAAAATTATGGAGAGGGTAACAACGATGACCTACGTCTGTAATCCTTTCCATACCAGTAGATACATACCGGCTTAGGGTAGCTTTAGATATACCTAATAACTTTTGAAGTTGGTGTGAAGTAATCAAGGCTTTACGATGGTAAATATACTCAAGCTTACCCCGTTCAGTAATTAATAGAAACATTTGGTCTAAAGCATATTTTGCTTTGGCAAAAGATTCTATAAGTGGGAGCCTAGTATCCTTTAGGATGTTATTCAATTCATCTGTCCATTTACTATAAAGAGCTTGTTCTTGAATGAAAACAGTGTCTTTGGCCGGAGTTATAGTAATAAGATACGAATGATATTTCATTTGCATCGCATATGCGTAATTTGAAACCAATTCAACAGCGCTTATATCTGGATGCTGGGTTAGCTTATTAACTAATTTGTTACTAAATTCTTCTCGAAACCCTGATGAATTTGCATTATCATTTTGCAAAGAAATCAATTCTATCCCTCCTTTCCTTTATTTTACCATACAATGAAACGAAATTGTATTTTTGTTTCATTATACTCATTTCTTTCCCTTTTTATGCTGCATATAACCAAAACATAAAGAATATTTTTATCTTAAAGATTTTGTTTATAAAGGTATACTTTTAGGACAAGTTATCATTCTATGTTAATAACGTTTGAAAACTCCTTAAATATTATTTTTTAAACGTTTATGTTATTACATAGATTTTATAAACATATTGGTATATAATGGTGAAGTAGGGAGAGTGAAAAAGGTTGACAAATTTCGGATATGTTCGAGTTAGTTCTAAAGATCAAAATGAAGCACGCCAAATACATAAAATGAAGGAATTGGGGATAGAAGAAAGATTTATCTTCATTGATAAATTATCCGGAAAAGATTTTGACAGACCGCAATATCTGTTATTAAAAAGATTTATCCAAAAAGGTGATTTAATTTACATCGATGCGTTAGACCGATTAGGACGCAACTATGATGGTATCCTTCAAGAATGGAAAGAAATCACTAGGATTTTGCAAGCAGACATAATTGTCCTGGAGAATGCCGAGCTTTTTGACAGTAGGAAATTTCGTTCAATGGGTGATATGGGGAAAATGCTTGAAGATCAATTTCTAAGTTTGCTTGCATATGCAGCCGAGCAAGAGAGGAAGAGAATACTTTTAAGACAAGCTGAAGGAATAGCTGCCGCAAAAGCTTCAGGGCAAACATTTGGTAGGCCTAGCATTAATTACATCAATCTCACAACGGAACAAAAATATTTAATTGAAAAGAATTATGAACGATGGAAATCGAAAAAAATTACTGCGGTTGAGTTTATGAAGCTGCTAGATCTGAAGAAAAATACTTTCTATAAAGTAATTAAACAATATGGGGTACGACCGAGATACATGTAAAAAAGGGTCATAGTATGGTATTGTTTACCATTTATAACCCTTTCTTGCTCTTTACTTTCTTATATACTATACAGGAATATCTTCCTCGATTGGTTGTGGAATATTTTCTAAATCGATCATATAGTCTCCGAAACGTTTTATATGCCTAGTCAGATAAGGGCTAAGCATGACAATATCTTCTTTTGAAAATACATAGCCTTCTTTAGAAAGTTCCCACAAAATAAGTGTTATATCACATACATTTTGGAATATTACTGCGTTGGCAACTAAATCATTATATTTAATTCGCTTTTCTTGTTCTTCTGGATCATTTTCTGAAATGATCCCATCGCCACCAAAAAATAGCCATTTGGAAAAGCCGTTATATGCTTCGACTTTGTTTGTACTAGCACCAATTTGCTCTCTTAGTTTTATATCAGAAATATATTTAAGCAAAAATACAGTTCTTACAATCCTTCCTAATTCCCTAAAAGCTTGATATAATCGGTTTTTTCTACTATAGTTACTTAGTTTTCTAAGTAGTGTAGAGGGTAATATTTTACCAGCTTTTATAGAAAGAACCTGTCACTTTAATCGGTAAATTGCACCTGTTTTAAGTGCTATTTTGCACTTCAAAATACGCCTATTCTAAACAATAAAAGCACTTATCCAAGCTGTGAGCTGGTAACAAGTGCTTTACGTTTTATTTTAGAGGTTTTTCCAAATAGCGATAAATGGTTGTTCGAGATACGCCCCATTTTTCCGCCACATCTTTAATTGATGTACCATTTTCAATGAGCGATTTCATCATTTCAATATCTTTCGCTTCCAGTTTCTCCGGACGTCCCCCAAGACGACCACGCGCTCTAGCTGCTGCTCGTCCTGCTGCTGAGCGTTCCTCGATCAGATTCCGTTCAAATTCTGCAAAGGCTGCGAAGAGGTGGAACATTAATTGCCCCGTTGCGTTGCTTTTGTCCATCGTTAGGTTTTCTTGCAGGCTGTGAAAGCCCACACCTCGTTCGTTCAAAGTATTCACAATCTGTATTAAGTCCTGCATGTTGCGACCAAGACGATCTAATCGCCAAACAACAATGGTATCGCCTTCACGTGCATATTGAAGTGCTTCCTCCAAGCCAGGGCGCTGCTTTTTCGCTCCACTCATCTTATCGTGAAAGATTTTTCCACAGCCATGTTGCGTTAACGCATCCATTTGTAAATCTAAATTTTGTAACCCTGTCGAAACGCGCGCATATCCAATTAACACCAGTAATCACTCTTTTCTCATTTTTCCTTTAAGTTCATTGTAACATAAGATAGAATTCAATATGTTATTGAACATAGAATAATGAACAGAGTTTTGTAACACCTATAGCCTTAAAAAACATTCATTTCAACGGATATCTGAGTGTGTTCAGAAAAGGACGAGTTTTAGAACACATAGAGTAGCATAAGTAGTGGTCATGTTAGATTTTGGAACATGAAGAGTAAAATAAAAAGCGCTGATAATTCCGAATAACCGGGTATGTACACTTTTTGCTTTTTATACAAAATGAGCAATAGATGTAAAAAAAACCCGTTGTTAGACGGATGCAGTAAATGGGGACCATCGCTGAGCTGTAATTTCTTGTATACATTAAAGTAGTAGTAACCGAAATGGCACAAGTCCCTATAGCTGCATAAACCAAAAATGTAGGGAGCCAAAGTCAAAACGCTTTCACATCTAAAACTTATAAATTTTTGACGCACAGATTTTTAGATTTATTTTAACTGTTCTCTCAAAGATTGTTGCTATCGTGCATAATTTAGGCATTTGAAAAGGCGTACCTCTGATAATAGATTAGTACGCCTTTTCCATCTCATTTTTAATGTCAAAGCGGGAGTCGAACTGAAGCAAACGCCCTATTTAGTCAAATAGAACTAAAAATAAATAAAAAAACATATAAATTTCTTCAATGGGTATATTATATACAAGTTATATCAATTTATAGTAGGAGGTTTTACTTGTGAAAGCAGTTACTTTTCAAGGTTCCAAGGATATGCAAGTGAAAGAAGTTCCAGATGCGAAGCTTCAACAAAAAGACGATATTGTCGTGCGCATTACATCAACAGCGATATGCGGATCTGACTTACATATTTATCAAGGTGCCCTGCCAGCTGAAAAAGATTACGTAGTTGGCCACGAGCCTATGGGTATTGTAGAAGAAGTAGGGCCAGAGGTAACAAAAGTGAAGAAAGGGGACAGAGTTGTCATACCGTTTAATATTTCGTGTGGCAGCTGTTTCTATTGTCAGCATGATTTGGAGAGCCAATGCGATAATTCTAATCCAAATCCAGAAATTGATACAGGCGGATATTTTGGATTTACGGAGCGTTACGGTAATCATCCAGGTGGACAAGCTGAATATTTGCGTGTTCCTTATGGGAATTTTATGCCTTTTGTAATTCCTGAATCTGTTGAACTTGAAGATGAAGCATTACTGTTTATGTCTGATGTACTACCAACTGCTTATTGGAGCATTGAAAGTGCAGGGGTAAAAAAAGGGGATACAGTTGCCGTACTCGGCTGTGGACCGGTTGGGTTAATGGCGCAAAAGTTTGCATGGATGAAAGGCGCAAAAAGAGTCATTGCGGTCGATAATCTTCCATATAGGCTTGAACGTGCCAAAAAAATGAACAATGTTGAAATTTATAATTTTGATGAATTTGATGATATGGGTTCCCATATTAAAGAAATCACAAATGGCGGTGTAGACGCAGTCATTGACTGCGTAGGGATGGATGGTAAAAAAACACCCCTCGAAGCTGCCGAACAAAAGATGAAGCTTATTGGTGGAACAATTAGCCCGATCAAAATCGGTATGAATGCTGTGAGAAAATTTGGAACGTTGCAGCTGACTGGGGTCTACGGGTCCAAATATAACCAGTTCCCTTTAGGGAATATATTTGAAAGAAATGTACAAATAAAAATGGGCCAAGCACCTGTCATACATTACATGCCAATGCTCTTTAAAATGATTACGTCGGGAGAGTTGGACCCAACAGAAATCGTCTCTCATAAAATGCGTCTAGACCAGGCGAGCGAAGCCTATCAAATCTTTAATGATCACGAAGATGAGTGTGTCAAAGTCATTCTTCAACCCTAATCTTACTATACACTTCCAGATTGTATTATAACCAATAGTATACTTTTTATCACTATGTAAAAGTAAAGTGTGTACTTACAAAATAATGCTATATTGGGGTACGACCGAGATACATGTAAAAAAGGGTCATAGTATGGTATTGTTTACCATTTATAACCCTTTCTTGCTCTTTACTTTCTTATATACTATACAGGAATATCTTCCTCGATTGGTTGTGGAATATTTTCTAAATCGATCATATAGTCTCCGAAACGTTTTATATGCCTAGTCAGATAAGGGCTAAGCATGACAATATCTTCTTTTGAAAATACATAGCCTTCTTTAGAAAGTTCCCACAAAATAAGTGTTATATCACATACATTTTGGAATATTACTGCGTTGGCAACTAAATCATTATATTTAATTCGCTTTTCTTGTTCTTCTGGATCATTTTCTGAAATGATCCCATCGCCACCAAAAAATAGCCATTTGGAAAAGCCGTTATATGCTTCGACTTTGTTTGTACTAGCACCAATTTGCTCTCTTAGTTTTATATCAGAAATATATTTAAGCAAAAATACAGTTCTTACAATCCTTCCTAATTCCCTAAAAGCTTGATATAATCGGTTTTTTCTACTATAGTTACTTAGTTTTCTAAGTAGTGTAGAGGGTAATATTTTACCAGCTTTTATAGAAAGAACCACTTGGAGCAGATCTTGCCAGTGTGTTTCAATTAGGTCCCAGTCAACGGTATCACTAAACAACTGATCAATGTGGTGATATTTTGTGTCCTTATCAGCCCTGTAAAATTTTAAATCCTTCCAATTTCGAATACGAGGCATTAAATTAATCCCCAATAAATGTGCAAGTGCAAAAACAGGCGTTGATTGACCTTGCGTATCAGCATGTAACGTATCGGGCTGAATGTCTGATTTATTTTTCAGCAAACCATCAATAATATAAACTGCTTCCCAAACTCCACATGGAATGAAGTGACTAAAGAGTGCAATATAAGTATCTGAAACATGATGATATGCAATCCCCCCATAACCTCCGTATCGAATGTGGTATTCAGAGATTAAGTTTTCTTCGTAGAGATCAAATTTTGTTCCATCTGCAGCAGCCGTTTTTCCATCACCCCATAGTCTAGGCAAACTAAATTGATTGTATTGATTTAAAATATTACGAATAGCTTCGTCTATTTTAGATGCATTAATATGTCGCCGATTTACAAATGAAATCATGTGTGGGGTTACTGCTTTTTTCATGTGCTTAGAAGTCTGTGTTGGTCCTAAATTACATCCGTATCCAAAAGAAGTAATGATATAACGTTCCATTGCATTTTCAAGCTTAGGATCTGAACCAGATAATGGTCCAAAATGCCGTGTCCAATTTGTCCAATGTTCTACATTACAAAGAATATCTAAGACATTTCGTTCAGGTAACCGTTGAGAAATAACTACCTCTAACGCCTTACTTGTCTGAGGTTGTTCTTTTCTCATTATTTTTCTCAACGTTGGTTCTCCATTTTCATTAATGATTACCTGGCCGTTATCAGGGTAGTTTAAATCTACTTTTTGTGCAGTATCTCCTAGCCAGAGCTTTAATTGTTGAACAAAATCCCCTGAATTTGAAGAAAAGCCAAGTTCCTTACAGTATTCATCTACCATAGGTTTACACTCATCCCAAGAAAGGAGCTGTTCACGGTAATCAGCAAAATTCTCTGATCCTTTTACACAAAGGTCTCCCGTTTTTAAATCGCTTGCAAGATAGGAAAAAATACAGATTTCAAGGTGTTTACGATGGATTAAGTTATTTTCTTTAGGTACATAAATCGTTTTTTTCCACTGTTCACTAGCAAATGAAAGATCCAAATCTATTTGTAGCTTTACAATTTTTCGGTTCTCATTATCACGTAAAAATTGTAAAGCTTCTAAAAGTGATTGATCCTGTGTGGTTGAATTAATTTCAATCATACTAATCAATCTAAAAAGAGTTTTCCTGTGGCTTTTATAGAACTTCCATAAAAGAGGAAGGTAGTTATTGCCATTATATGATGAAATTGATTCACAATCTTCTTTTAATGCGTCGATACCACCTCTTCTCCCTAATAACTCCCTTATTTTCTGACCAGTCAAGGTATCGTTCTCATTTATACTTGTGGCATTTAAGACTTCCGCCAAAACAGATATAAGATTTTCAGTTTTTGATCTATGTTTTTCTCGAAGAAGTTCTAGCTCCTCTTTGCCTTTGTTATGTATAGTTCTGACTCTTTTGAGAAACATCTCTACCAAACTATCTATAGCTGAAATTTTTGAGCGATAAATCATACAAAGTAGCAGCATATATCTTTTAGCTAAATTAAAGTCTTTTAATTCTGATGCATCAAGCGCTTTTGCTTCTAAAGCGAAGTGTTTAATTTTTAAATTTGGAATATCCTCTAGTAAGCTATCAATTTCTTCTATAAAATCAGTTAACAGAAGTAACCTATTTTGTATTTCTTTCATATGCGAAAGTGTTGCGCTTTTTGGAATTTCTTTTAATAAGTTATATTCAGAAGTCCGATTATCATTTTTAGTAACTAGTAATTGATCTAATTTTCGCTCAATTTCAGGAGTCAATTTTGAAAATACTGAATTAAATAACTGGTGATTCACTAATGTTCTTATACGACGAGCCAATCGATCTAATGTACTAAAAGCAGGTAATTCACACCTTTCTTTTATTAATATTTCAATGGATACGTTGATAAGATCGGCTGGATTGTCCATTACCTGTGTAGCCTTATAAATTGAAGTAGTTGCAATATGTAAGGCTTCTTTTCCATAAGGACGTACATTGAGGTAATCTCTAATTGCTTTTTGATGTCGGTAAATTGATTTACTATTGTAATTCGGTTCAACACTAGCAGAGAGATTCAAACAGGTCCGAATATGAATCATGATCTCTACAGGAATATCTTTCGGTGGAGGAAAGTAACCAAGTCGTTGGAAAGACTTTAACATAACTAATAGACTTAGAACTGAAACAGGTCCTCTAGCAACTTTATGCGCAAATTGGTTTTCTTCAGGTGTAGGGGAGTAAACATCACGAAGTTCTTTTGAAGTAGGACGTTTTTTAAATCTTGGATAAGCCGTACGTTCTATAGATGACAAATTACCAACTCCATTCAAATTAAGTTGGGGGTGGTGACAGAGTAGCTGCCCTAGTCCGTCACATAATTCCCTAAAAATATAAGAGATTATTAATTTGCTTCTACTAGTTTTCTTTTATTAATCGCTCGATATAATGATCCCTGTGAAAGTCCTGTACCTTCTACAATTTCTTTTACCGAGTATTCTTTACTGTCATACATCCTCAAGGCTATTTCAATTTTCCCTTGATCCACTTTAGGCCTTCCTAGTTTTTTTCCTCTTCTTTTACTCGCTTCTAACCCTTCTTTAACTCTTTCTACAATTAAATTTCTTTCTAACTCTGCGATGACACACATCATTTGAAACATGGCTTTTCCCGTTGATGTTCTTGTATCCATGTTCTCCTTAATAGAAACGAACTTTACACCAGTATCCTCGAATTGCTGAATAATAGAAAGAATATCAAGTGTTTTTCTCCCTAAGCGTGAAATACTTTCTACTACAACGGTATCACCTTTCCTTATTACATCTAGCAATGAGTTAAGTCCATCTCTATCCTTTGTAGTCCCAGTAAATTTCTCTTGAACCATTTTTTCACAGCCGTACTCAGAAAGTAATATAATTTGTCGGTCTAAATTTTGGTCAACTGTCGAAACTCGAGCATAACCGATTATCATAAAGAAGCCTCCTGCACAATTTAATAATCTAATTGTACAAGAGACATCATTTTTGTAAAAGTATTTGGTAAAACTTTTGGTAATTATTTTTGGTAACCTATAAAATTAGTAAAATCAAGCATCAGTATTTCTCATAAATATTGTTACAAAAAATATGGTTTTTGGTAACAATCTTTTTATTAATACAAAACCAATCAGATATAATTATTTTGATAAACGCTCCATGAGAGTAGCTTTTTCTGCTTCAAAACCAGGTTTGTCAAGTAAAGCAAACATATTCTTCTTGTATGCTTCGACTCCAGGCTGGTCAAATGGGTTAACTCCTAATAGATGGCCACTAATCCCACATGCCTTCTCAAAAAAGTAAACCATCTCACCGTAAGTGTATTCATTCATTTCATCCAGTTCAATCACGAGATTAGGTACTTCTCCATCTATATGGGCCATAAGGGTACCCTGAAATGCACTTTTGTTGACTTCATCCATCGTCTTACCTGCCAGGAAGTTTAATCCATCAATATTTTCTGGATCCTCCTGAATAGTCACTTCAATTCGAGGTTTCTTAATCTGTAAAACCGTTTCTAAAAGGTTTCGTCGACCTTCTTGTACATATTGCCCCATGGAATGCAAATCCGTTGAAAAATCAACGGAAGCAGGGAATAGCCCCTTTTGATCTTTTCCTTCACTTTCCCCAAACAGCTGCTTCCACCATTCCGATACGTAGTGAAGGGAGGGCTCATAGTTAACAAGCACTTCAATTGCTTTTCCCTTATTGTAGAGTACATTTCGGACCGCAGCATACTGATAGCTCTCATTTGTCAATAAATCAGGATTGTTGTATTTACGGGCTGCTGCTGCTGCCCCTTCCATCATATGATCAATATCAAGTCCTGCTACGGCAATTGGTAAGAGACCAACTGCTGTTAGCACAGAATACCTTCCACCTACATCATCCGGAATAACAAACGTTTCATATCCTTCTTTGTCCGCAAGCTTTTTTAATACGCCTTTTTCCTGATCTGTAGTGGCAAAAATACGTTTTCTCGCCTCTTCTTTTCCGTATTTTTTCTCCATATAGTCACGAAAAATACGGAAAGCAAGGGCTGGCTCTGTCGTTGTTCCTGATTTGGAAATGACGTTAACAGAGATATCTTTCCCCTCTAATAGTTCAAATAAATGAGATATATAAGTAGAACTGATATTGTGACCGGCAAAATACACTTTTGTCTTATCGTTCATTTGGTTATGAAAGCTATGGGACAAAGCTTCTATAGCTGATCTTGCACCCAAATACGAACCACCAATACCAATTACAACCATTGCGTCTGAATGTTTCTTGATTCTTTCAGCAGCTTGTTTAATTCTTTCAAATTCACTCTTATCATAGTTTAGTGGCAAATCGACCCAACCAAGATAATCAGAGCCGGGGCCTGTTTTTTCATGTAGCATTTTATGAGCCACTTTTACAAATTCACTTAGATTATCTACTTCACTCTTTTTCATAAATGCTAATGCATTGGAGTAATCAAACGAAATAGTCATACATTACTTCCCCTTTCAATCAAATTTAGCTTAGCTGCTTCAATCGGAGATCCTTCTCCGTAAAAAAGATCTCTCGGCATAGTAAAACGTTTCATGTTAGTGCATTCTCCTTTTCTACAGTATATAAGGGAAGTTTTTAAAAACACATTTAAACTCCCCCTTTTCAATTTTGAAAAATCCTTAGTGGGACCGTGTAATTATCAATAGCGTACATTAAAAGATAGTTAGTATTAAGAAAACTCAATGGTCCCTCTCTACATCGGCACTTAGTATGTCTTCTGTTTTGATTTCAAGTAATATTTCCAAGAATCTTATCGTTCCTAATACTTTTCGAGTGTCTCCCTCATTTTGAACATTCTCCATTTTCTTTTGTTGGATCAGTTCACTTATTACTTGCTTGAAAGCATTGGTTTTTATAAGCCATTCTCCAACCAGTAGCTTAGTTGAGTCTCTCTCGTGTTCGGTTTTGACAGCAAATAAACTTTCGGTATCTGTCTCTCTTAACGTGATTGAATTAAAATCTTCGCTCATTTGAATCCGAAAATAATTCCTTTCACTATCATAATATTTTCCGTCCCTTAGAAGAAAATACTCTATCCCTAATACTATTTCATAAAAGGGCTCATTATCTGATGGAGAATGGAGTTCTTTTACTTCGATATTCTTCACCATGTCTAAATAGGTTTCTAAACCATATTGTGTGTTAATGATTTTTGCATCCAATACGTTCATGATGTCACACCTCAATATTGTTTTATTTTTTTGGCTCTGTTAAACTTGTCTGTTGGCTCCAGGTGCTCGCTTTCCGCGGGCGAGCCGGGAGCCTCCTCGGCGCTGTGCGGCTGCGGGGTCTCCCTTGTCATGTTTTTCCCGCAGGACGTTGAATCATCATCCGTGAATAGGCACCGCACGAGAAAATGTGAATGCATTTTCGAGGAGTCTCGCTCCTTCCGCTTCAATCAACATAGTTAGCACTATCAACGACTTAAGTAAATCTACCAATTTTTGGGATATACCAAACTAAAAATCCAATGAATTTCCGGCTCATTTTAACGAAAGACATATACAGCAGATGACTTTATGATTTTTCCACAGCATGTCCGCCAAATTCATTACGAAGGGAAGCTACCACTTTACCTGTAAATGTATCATTGTCTAATGAACGGTAACGCATTAGTAAAGACATAGCGATAACAGGGGTAGCTGTTTGAAGATCCAAAGCGGTTTCAACTGTCCATTTCCCTTCCCCAGAAGAATGCATAATGCCCTTAATTTCATCTAATTTTGCATCTTTAGAAAATGCGCGTTCTGTCAATTCCATGAGCCATGAGCGGATGACAGAACCGTTATTCCACACCCGTGCCACTTTTTCATAGTCAAAATCGAAATCGCTTTTTTCCAGGACTTCGAATCCTTCACCAATGGCGGCCATCATTCCGTATTCTATTCCATTGTGGACCATTTTTAAGAAGTGGCCACTACCAGATTTCCCAGCATATAAATACCCATTATCTACAGCTGTATCTCTAAAAATCGGCTCGACAATGCTCCATGCTTCAGGATCTCCACCAATCATATAACAAGCACCATAGCGAGCACCTTCCATCCCCCCAGAAGTACCGGCATCCATAAAGCTCACTCCAACTTTCTTCAACTGTTCGTAACGACGAATGGATTCCTTATAATGCGAATTACCAGCTTCAATGACGATATCTCCTTCACTTAGAAATGGTGTGATTTCACTAATAACTGAATCAACGACTGAGTGTGGGACCATTATCCAAACAACTCGTGGCTTTTCTAATGATTGAACAAGATCTTGTAAACTGGATGCTCCTTCAACTCCGTATTTTTTAATTTCTTCAATAGTATTTGTATTTAGATCAAACGCCATTACACGGTGTTTATTGTCAATTAAGTTTTTTCCTAAGTTCATACCCATTTTCCCTAATCCAATTAATCCTACTTTCACTTGAGTTTCCTCCTTTAAATTACAAAAAATAGCCTGTATTATTATGCTACCCATTTGTTGTTCTTCATGGTCTCCTTATGGAACCATAAGGATTCAACAAATACTTTAAGTTCCTTGGGTAAATCGCGTAACAATTATCTGTCAAATCCAACCTCGGTTTGCTCTCTTCATACCAATAGCCTTCCAGGGAGGTGCGGATTAAACTCCCCCCCTAGTTTCCCACCATTTAAAACCATCCTCCTCCAATAATTGCGAAGCAGCTTGTGGCCCCATCGAACCGGCTTGATATAGGTGGAGTGGAAGGGCATTTTCCTCAAACGCCTCTAAAACGGGCTGTACCCATTTCCAAGATAATTCAACTTCGTCCCAATGAGCAAAGAAGGTAGAGTCCCCACGCAGAGCATCAAATATTAAGAGTTCATATGCTTCGGGCACGTCTTTTTTACTCGCTGAAAAATCAACAACAATAGGTTCTAATTTTCCATTTATCGGGTTTTTACTATTTAACTGCAACGAAACACCTTCATTAGGACTTACATTAATAACTAATAGATTGGGTTCAGCATTTTGGATTTCATTGGTATACAAATTCTTTAATGGGTTTTTGAATTCAATCACAATCCGCGTTAATTTTTCCGTCATTCTTTTTCCTGTCCGGATATAGAATGGGACCCCGTCCCAGAAGGAATTATCAATCCATAGACGAGCAGCGACGAATGTATCGTTTTTAGAAGAAGCATCAACGCCAGGTTCTTCTAAGTATCTGACTACTGGTGTACCGTTTATTTCACCTGATCCATATTGGCCACGAACGACGTGGATACCTACAGTATTTTTCTGTAATGGTCGCAGAGATTCCATAACTTTTCTTTTCTCATTACGGATATCTTTTGCACTAATCTGTTTTGGGAGATGCATGGCTGTCATCATCAACAGCTGTAGCATATGATTTTGAACCATATCACGAATAGCGCCTGCTTGGTCATAATAACCAGCCCTCTCTTCTACACCAACCGTTTCACTAGCCGTAATTTGCACATTGGCAATAAACCGATTGTTCCAAAGTGATTGCAGTACAGGATTGGCAAATTCCAAGGCTTCAAGGTTTTGAACCATTGGTTTTCCGAGATAATGGTCAATCCGAAAAATTTCGTCTTCTTCAAAAGCTTTGCTTAATTTTTCGTTTAAATCTTCAGCAGATTTTAAGTCATACCCAAATGGTTTTTCGATAATCAATCGTTTCCATCCCTTTGTCGAACCTAAGCCACTCTTCTTTATGTTTAAAGCAATTACATCAAAGAATTCAGGAGCAACAGAAAGATAAAACATTCGATTCTCTTCAATACTCTGGTCTTTTTCATTTTGTTGAACGACTTCAACTAACTTCTTATACCCTTCAGCATTCGTGAAATCTAATTGGCAATAACGAAATGCCTTTACAAACTCTTGTTTTTCGGATTTATCATTTATCAAGTGTCTAGAAAAAGTGTATAGCGAGTCTGTTACATGGTTTTGAAAATCAACATCAGACATTTCGTCTATTCCTACACCAATGATCAAAAAAGAATCTGGTAATTTTTGATTCAAATATAAATTAAACAAGGCAGGGTAGATTTTTCGCTTAGCTAAATCCCCAGTTGCCCCAAATAAGACAAACGTCATAGAATCCACTTTTCATTCCTCCACTTTTTCAAAGCATTTTTAAATGGAAAAATGCCTGATTTTCTTCGTTTTCCCTACAAAACAACAGGGATTTTCGCTATTGCGTTATCCTACTTTTGGATGTAAGATTCGTTTATTTCTCCCAGCTTGTCCGGTAATAATGATATCTCTTAATTGAGAATGTCCACATTTTGGACAGGTTTCATTATTTATGGTGATGGTTAGACATCTTTCACAAACTTTTCGCTGCTTAGTTTTGAACTTTCCCATGCGGACCTCTCCTTTCGTAAAAAGCAACAACATGTATAAATTATTAAATGAAGTTTCACTTCATCTCACCATACTTGTAGCAGTATTCCCTTAAGGTTTGGTAGTATTTTTTAAGCTCGCTATTACTTGAGCAAAATCAGTATATTACGTATGTTATACTTTTGAAAGTACGCACTTTATTAACATATAGATACATTCGTATAACATAGTGTTAAAAATAATACTATAAACTTGAATCCAATACCAAGCGTGAAAAGCCAAGGACAGCGATTATACAAGATTCGCTGCCCTTGGCTTTTTAGTAACTGATTCTTTTATTAAATGTTGTGTTTTTTCAACCTTTTAAATACGTAGAGATATAAAAAAACACGGACAGCATCTTTATTAAGATAGCTAACCGTGGTTTGTTAGTATATGAACTTTTTTACACTTTTTCGAACCTCTAGGAGAAACTCTTTTTTCTACTGAATAGACGATTTGTTTTCTGTTTCTTTTTCCAATACATTTTCAATATAATCTTTACCCCAGTCATACATAGCATCCAGAATAGGCATCAGACTTCTTCCATACTCAGTGAGTGAGTATTCAACTTTTGGTGGAACGACAGGATAGACTTCACGATGAACAATCAAATGGTCTTCAAGTTCGCGCAATTGATTAACAAGCATTCTTTGAGTGATACCCGGCATGAGGGCCTTTAGTTCACCAAAACGTTTGGTTCCTTCTTTTCCTAGATGCCACAATACCAACATTTTCCATTTTCCACCAATAATCGAAAGAGTCAATTCTTTTTCACAATTAAACACTTTTTCCCCAAGATTCGGCATTCATTTCACCTCCAACCCTTATTATGTCCCATAGTATACTTTTTGTTACTATATGATAAAAAAGTGCATACTTTTAATTTAGTAACATACCCAGTATACTGAGTATCATACCGTTAGTAAATAGCTATCAATTGGATACAATAACACTGTGCAAAAGAAAGCTATACGGCACAATTATACTATTATATAAGGAGCGAGTAATAAATGAAATTACAATTAGCATTAGATCTTGTAGATATTCCAGGAGCCATTGAATTGGTGAAAGAAGTAGAAAATCATATAGATGTTGTAGAAATCGGCACGCCGGTTGTGATTAATGAAGGCCTTAAAGCAGTAAAGGAAGTGAAAGCTGCCTTCCCTAACTTAACTGTATTAGCTGACCTTAAAATCATGGATGCAGCTGGATATGAAGTTAGCCAAGCATCTGCAGCAGGCGCTGACATCATCACCATTCTTGGTACAGCTGAAGACGAGTCCATTAAAGGTGCTGTAGAAGAAGCAAAAAAACAAGGTAAACAAATCCTTGCTGATATGATCGCAGTTAAAGACATTGAAGGTCGTGCGAAAGAACTGGATGAACTAGGAGTAGATTATATCTGCGTTCACACAGGTTATGACCTTCAAGCTGTAGGAAAAAATTCTTTCGAAGACCTTGCAACCATTAAGAGCGTTGTAAAAAATGCGAAAACTGCTATTGCAGGCGGAATCAAATTAGAAACACTTCCAGATGTGATTAAAGTACAACCAGATCTTGTCATCGTAGGTGGCGGTATCACAAGCAAAGACGATAAAAAAGCAGTTGCAGCTAAAATGCAAGAATTGATTAAACAAGGTTCATTATAACTATGAAAACTACTCAATATTTAGCTGAAGTCGTTCAAGAATTAAGTCGGACAGTCGACTTAATCTCTGACGAAGAAGCAGAGAAGTTGGTTAATAAGATTCTGGAATCCAAAAAAATCTTTGTTGCAGGTGCGGGCAGATCTGGATTTATGGGCAAATCTTTCGTGATGAGAATGATGCACATGGGGATCGATGCTTATGTAATCGGTGAAACTGTAACAGCAAATTTAGAAAAAGATGATTTGTTGATCATCGGTTCAGGTTCAGGTGAAACGAAAACCTTGGTTTCAATCGCTGAAAAAGCAAAAAGTTTAGGTGGGACGGTCGCAGCTGTAACGATTTCCCCTGACTCCACGATTGGAAAATTAGCTGATATTATCATTAAATTGCCTGGATCACCGAAAGATCAATCTGAAAGTGAATATAAGACCATACAACCAATGGGGTCACTTTTTGAGCAAACGATGTTATTATTTTATGATGCATTGATCTTGCGTTTTATGGAAAAAAAAGGCTTAGACTCTACTAAAATGTACGGCAAACATGCCAATCTCGAATAGAGTACACTTTAAAAAATATGGAAACATCGTAAAGACCGCATTTATTTCTTTTATGAATTGCGGTCTTTACTGCATATTACAAATAACACAGTCCATACAGGAAAGAAAAAATAGCCTCTGATTCAGTCCCTTCTATGGCCGGATCAGAGATCATTATTGGGTGGGGCACAGCCAAGAATTTAGCCATCACTCACAGTATGAGCCCTATTTGGGTTATCACCAATATTTCACTGGTAGGCCCCATGTCTATATAAGTTTTTTTATGGGAAAATAAAATCCTATTGGCGATGAAAAACGCTTCATAAGTGTAGTAAACAAAACTCTTCGTTTTATAAAACAAAGGAATGAGGTTGAATAAATGGTTCAATTCGGCGTAATCGGTACTAATTGGATTACAGAAAGATTACTTGAAGCAGCAAATGATGTAGAAGATTTTAAACTAACTGCTGTTTATTCTCGCACGATTAGTAGAGCAGAAGAATTTGCAAGTAAATATGGAGTAACAAAAATATTTACAAACCTAAAAGAAATGGCAGTTAGTCAAGAAATTGACGCGGTGTACATTGGCTACTCCCAATTCATATCACGCAGAACAAGCTATTTTATTTTTGCAAAATGGCAAACATGTGTTATGTGAAAAGCCACTGGCTGTTAATGCAACCGAAGTAGCGAGGATGATTCAAGCCGCAAAAGATCATAACGCCCTATTAATGGAAGCAATGAAATCAACCTTACTTCCAAACTTCAAGGTCATTCAAGATAATTTACATAAAATTGGTCCTATCCGTAGATACTTTGCAAGCTATTGTCAGTATTCATCTCGTTATGATAAATACAAAGAAGGAATTGTCCTTAATGCCTTCAATCCAGAGTTTGCGAACGGTTCATTAATGGACCTTGGTGTCTATTGTTTGTATCCACTTATTACATTATTTGGTGAACCAAAAGAAGTGAAGGCAACTGGCATTATGCTTGATTCGGGTGTGGATGGTGAAGGTAGCGTCATCTTAAAATATGATGATAAAGATGCGATTGTGATGTATTCCAAAATAACGAACTCTTATTTACCAAGCGAAATTCAAGGCGAAAAAGGAAGTATCATGATTGATAAGATTCATACGGCTGAAAAAGTAGAAATTCACTACACTGACGGCACGGTTGAACAATTAACAGTCGACCAATCTCATCCAGCTATGTATTACGAAGTGAAAGAATTTATTGAATTAATCAACCGAGGAAAAACAGAGTCTGATACTAACTCATATAAAAATTCATACACCACGATACAAGTGTTGGATAAAGTGAGAGATGAAATAGGTCTTGTATATCAAAGTGATCATAAGTGAAAAAACACAAAAACCCCTACAGCGACTTGTATTATTCTCTTGAGAAATTACGAATCTGGCCTGTTTGTCGAAGAATAAAAGAAATCGTTTTAGAACTTACCTAAACTATTTTGCATCCATTCTTTTTTATAAGAGCATTATAGCATTTTCTACCCGGCTAACAAATTTTAAAGGACTTTTGCTTATTATGCAAAGGTTCAATGCTCATTTTTTAAGATGTGTTTCTTCTTATTAATTTGTGATTTAGTTTAAGTATTCCTTAATAGGAGTAGCGACAATGACACTACCCCTATTAGGATCCTACCAACAACCGCACTTTTCTGACCCCACCCTACCCTACAGAGTAAAAAGGGTTGTAAATGTAAAAAAAATCCATGCTATGACCCTTTTTTACAAGTACCTCGGTCGTACCCCAATTAGTGGCATTACTGTTGGTCATGCCCGGTTGGTTAACACTTTGGATAGCGATATTTGCTGATATGGGAGCAACTTTACTTGTAACATTAAACAGTTTACGCTTATTGAAAATCAAAGAATAGGTTCTAAAATGGGCTTCAACAATTGGATGCGATAATTGAACTGATTAAAAGGAGGTTTTCAAAATGGTCATACAATCAAATATGTCACCCAAAGCTATTACTGAAGTTTGGGAAAGTACAACGGATGTTTTTAAAGAACACAATATTCCACTGACTGAAAAAACTTTAGTTACATTGGTTGAAGCCGATGCATTGACTTCCCTACTTCAAGAACTCAATGCTATTGTTGGAAGTTCAACGGCAACTTGTATAGAAGGTGGCTGACAAATGCCATCAAAAAAGGAGTAGTCTACTCCTTTCATCATATATATTTTAATTATACAACTAAAGGACGCTTTAACTGAGCAACGAAAAAAGCCAAATTTCTCAATGGATGTTGAGAAATTTGGCTTTTTAGTATGAGAAATTCCTTAGCGTTGTAAATCCGCATTTTCCTGACGCTACCCCTATAAACATAATAATCACCTATTACCATTCTAAAAGCATAAGTAATAAAGTTCATTGGTAATTGAAGGGAAGTCATAAAAAAAGTGTAATAATCCTTTGGGGACTATTACACTTAATTCTAATCCATCGCTATTCTCCACTAGGAGGTATAATCTTAATTTGTTTTTACATTTCAAGTAGTTCTAAAAACTCTTGTTCGTTAATGATTTTAAGTTTAACACCATTTGTAATATACTTCTCTGCTTTTTTTAATTTCGTACTTTTAGTTCCCTTAATGAAGTTCTGAAAGTCTTCTAGACCTGCAACAACATAGGTTGTTTTCTTGGTAACATAATCGTTGCATTTTCCACTACGAAGAAGAACCTCTTTTATTGCTTCTTTTCTCACTAAAAATGATAATTTTCCAGTAAAGACGAACGTTTCATCCTTTAAAGATAGGGACTTGAACTTTCCAGTCATATAATCACCAAACTACATTAAACTAACTTATTTCGAATTTTAAATGCTTGAATAAAGACCTGGGCAAACTCTGTACTATTTGAATAATCTAAATCACAAGGATTTCCGTTATATAGACTAAATCCTGCTTGTACTAGCCATGTAGTTGATCCAGTCAATCCAGCGTGACTTGGTACCATTATTCCTTTATTTTCATCGAATCTCATTAAAGATACTAGTGGACCGTTATATGGCTTAAAATCACTTTCGTCAATCAACTCGTAAATGTAAGGAACAGCTGCTATATAAATATTTGATTCATATTGACTGCTCTTACCAGGTGTAATGCCATAAATCTGCATTAGTTTCTCGAAATTTTCTTTGTGTTCTTCATTAATAAAATACATTTAAGTCCCCCCACCAATTGATTTAATATGTTTGTTTCCATTAGGAATTTTATTTAATTCAAATTAACAAAACTATTGTTTAGATAGCACCTTGTATTTAGAGTGATTCACAATAGTTCTAGTATTTTCTAAATTAAGCTCCTTACTGGAATCTAAACTGATTTCAACTAATACACTATTTTCTCTAATCATTGTTACATTTCCTTCAACAGTAATCCCTTTTCTTGAAAATTGTATCGTATCTCCAATTTTTGCTTTTGTAGACATAAACATCAAACTCCAATCTCGTAAGTTCTTATATCCAGTTCATTGGTTTCTCTTCGCAAAAACTACCAACACATTCTCTTTAACTATTTCTCTATGTCTATCCAATCTCCACTTTTTGTCCAACGTTTCCCTTTTTAGATTCCTCACTTCTATTCAGGAGATTCAAACATTGATCGAGCTCCTTTGAATATTGAATTGTTTTTTCATGCGTAAGTCCATATTCAAGACCAGCGCCAATCATTTGTTGACGCTTTTTTTCTATAGCGCGCATTACCTCGTTATTTTCCATCTTTAATATCACTTCTCCTTCTAAATGCATGAAAGTCATCGCTCATTGATGTAATTCATGTAGAGAATAAGCTTAAAACGGAAGCGGCCCTTCATATTCGTTCAATATATGAAAGTTGGAAATACGGGAAGGATTAATAATGTCACCATTTGAAATATCGACTAAGGCATATCCAAATTCCGAAC
The DNA here is from genome assembly GCF_005280205.1 of Bacillus yapensis. Lineage (GTDB taxonomy): Bacteria > Bacillota > Bacilli > Bacillales > Cytobacillaceae > Robertmurraya > Robertmurraya yapensis. The sequence goes on from NZ_SUND01000023.1 coordinate 29,621, forward strand.
GTAACTTTTCTAATGAATCCTGGTAGATCCCTTTAATTTTGCTAATTTCCTCAGCATTATAGGGTAACTTTCCCACTGTTTGTTGATTTTTCCATAAAAATAAAGCCCGTATAATTGTACAAAAATTAATTAATATATCACTAGATTCAACTTTAAGTGCAAGGATCACACTATTTCCCATAAGAATCTTCTGGAATTTATACATGGTTAAAAACCCTCTTTCTGAATTGATTTCACTCCACGTACAACAGCTTCAATTAATTGTTCTTGCGTTGTCATAGAACGGAGATTAGCCAACTTCTCCACTTCTGCGTGCAGTTCATTCGGTAGATGAATATACTGACTAACTATTCCTGATTCTAATTTCACTTCACCATTTAAGTAATGTATTTCACCCTCAATTACATAACGTTGCAAGAGGTCAAAATACTCTTTATTTAATTTCACCCTTGCTTGACGGCAGCGCACCAGGTAGTCCCCTTCAGCTCGTTCAAAAACTTGAATATTTTTCGGGCCTAATTCACTGATTAATTCATATAAAAGGTCATAAGTTATATGCTCGCTTTTTCTTGGAATCGGTAAACGGAATACGATAAATCCCTTTTTTGGATTGTATGGTTTATGTGGCCACTCGTCCGATGTTAACAGTATTTCTTGTTCATCCGGATGGATCAATCCTCCATCAGCTTTCAAAAGAGTAATAGTAGATGTATTTACTATTCTTACCGTTTCATCATGATAAGGAATAAGGTCAAACAGTCGCATACGATTCTTATATAAATGAAGCTTTTCTCCATATTTAGCAATGCTCTTATGTGTTCTAGTGTGAAGATGCTCTTTGAAGTCGATACAATCTTTTTCATTGAATCGTCTTTCAGTTTTATTTCCAATTTGAACAAGTTTACTATCAATTTTCTCTGCAAGAGCTAAACTATTAAGATATTGAGGTGTAACACCGACAATTTGAGCTGCTTTACGTAAAGAAATTCCTTCTAATTTCAGTTTTTCTTTTGCCCTTTTTACTTCATCTTCAGAAAAGCGGTATCCACCATCCCTTCTAAACGTATCTTGATTCGCTGGCGATAGAACTCCAATTTTAATAAGATAGCGCACTTGGCGTTCCGTACGATCAAGTTCTTTTGATGCTTGTGAAAGTGTAAGATACATGGCTTTTCCCTCTCTTTATCCGTGCAATTTAATATAAATTCGTTACTACCTCTTTAGGGTATAAATAATCTAAATCGACTAGATCAGTTCTATCATACACAGGAATATAACATTCATCCCCGAGCCCATATACGCTAAATACATATCCTGCTGGTTCTTCATTTTGCTCAACAGGGAAACCTAACAATGCTGTTCTAGTTTCCGATAGAAAAACCCGCTTTTCGTCCTTCCCTAAGGAAAGATTGTGCCACTCATTACCGTCGAAGTACGGCTTTTCAAAGAAGATAACTGCCTCTAATGTAATAAATAAAATAGGTGTATTTGTCATATTATATCTCCTTTTAGTTCCACATATATAATAGAAGAAACTAGGGAGAAAATCTCCCTAAGATCCTTAAATCTATTTTGAAAGTAACGCTCTTGCTTCTTCTTCCGTATCGCAAAGAAGATGGAATCGATTAGCTTTCAAATTGTAGTATTTAACTTGTTTAGTAACGGAAAGCTCAAATACGTGCTTCGATGCGGAAGTTGATTTCCCGATAATAACTTTCTTCACTTTATCACCAACAGGAAGATATGCATTGTCACCCACGCTCCACTCCTTCATTTCCTTCATAACAGCGGGACGTTCATTCCAAACAGTACCTATTAGCGATTCATCAACTACGGCTTCTAATCCAATGGGAACAATATTTAATTTTCTTCCATCACTTAACGCTATAGATACCGGATGCTTTCTTGATAACTTAACTTCAAAAATATAACCTAATTCTCCATTATAACGAATCATTCTTCCAGGCTCGCAATCCTCTTGACTTAATGTCAAACCATCTGTAATCGAGTAGCGATATCTAGGGAATTTTTCTTGCATCTGAGCAATAACTTGCGGTTCAGCTAGTTTCAATGTTTCTTGATCACTAGCTCCTATTGGTGTAAAGACGGTAACTTGAATTGGCATTAACTCTAATCGTACCGTTTTTTTCATCAACTTCATATTCATATTCATTCCTCCTAGTGTGTGTTGTTACTTATTATCTAGTGCATATCCTGTGTTTTTAAATCTACAATCACTTCCTCGAATGATTTTAGATTTACAAGAGGCAAAATGTATTTTGAGAATAACTCTATATATTGGTGACCCTTCATGGTGTACTCAAACAGCTATCTTCATGTTGAAACCTCCTTTCTTAGTTCAGATTGAAATACTTATTGTAGTCCTTAATGTAAGGAACGACCTACCTACTTTAAGAATTGTTAAAAGGGATTTCTTAGTGTAGAAGAATAATAAAGTTGTTTAAGTTTCGAAATGCAACTCAACATTCATTAAGTTTCATATTAGCTTCGGAATGTGCCATTAGTTTACTAGTTTTCCCTTAGAATTTTTCCATGAAAAAGGAGAAGAAAACCTATATTTTCTATATTTTCCTGATTCAACTTCATAGTTATAATGCCGTTCATATTTTTCAGTGGAAGTCTCTTTATCCTTTTTCATAATTGTGACTTCTCCAGTAAAATCAGGATAATTAGAAACAAAAAGCTGCATTACCTTATTATTTTTTTCTTCTTTCTCAACTTCTGTTATAAAAGCCATTCTGTTTGTAATCATTTTAACGTACATTTTTTCACCGCCTTTTCTTACTGAACTTCATCGTTCTTTATCGAAACATATCTATCATTTTGTTCGTTTCGCTTTGTTGAATCGCGCTCTGAACCGTTCTAAAACCCAGTCCCTTTCGTAATGGTTTTCATCTGCAACTTCATCACAAGTCTGTATTACTTCTTCTACGAGTTCATCAATACGTTTAATCGCTTGTTTATAGAGCGTACTTTCATCTGTCATGTTTTCACTTCCTTTGCTAATCTAGTACAAAATCAACAGCTAGAAATAAGGGTTTTAACCTTTGCATTTTTTAAATCTGTACCTTGCTTCAAAGACCTCAATCAATTATTCCATGAGACTTCCTTCCATTAAGCTGCAAACCATTCTTCAGGATTACAAGAGTAGGACTTTGAATCACGATTTTCTACTTTACCAATGTAAATCACCTTATCGTTATCATCGATTTTATAGAATACTCTTGCTCTTTTACATTTCACACGCTTCACTTCTTTATTTCGGTTTAAGCCGCCGTACTGAAGGGAAGTAGGACGCGGGTCTTCAGAAAGTACCCTAATCGCCTCTTCGATCATTGCCTTCTCCTTTTTATTAAACTTTGATAATTCCTTTTCTACTCTTCTAGACGAAAATTTTACAAGATACATTTTATATACTCCTCTCATATTTATTTATGCTGTATCTACTGCTTTCGACAAATTTAAGTATTTTATCTTTTTAGTAGAGATAAAGAGGTTCTTATTTTTTACAAGGACGATTTGAAAAATATGGAATATTTACTCCGTATGAAATTCAGCTTCTGTGATTTCTGGAACCGATTGAAATTTTCTTATACTGCCACCACCTTATAACCATTTATTTCAAATTTCGTGGATTATATACATTATATACATATATATGTATATCGTAATATCTTGACTAAATATTACCACCTCTTCGCTGGAAATACAACCCATAATTTAATTAAAATATATAAAAAATTACAACATGGTATATAACCTTTAAAAATATAACATTTTTCTATGTTTTATCTTCTTTGATAGTGGTTTAATTAAATATAGGAGATTATAACTTTGTTATTTTATTATTTATTTAAATTGTAAATATATTACATAATTAATCTAAACTTATAAAGGAGTAGGAAAATGACAGAAATTGGTTTTCGAAGAAATTTTGAACTCGCACTTTCAAAAGGAGAATATTGGAAAAACAAAAAACTATTTCATGAAATAGAAAAATATGGATTTTCGAATATTAATTGGACTGAAATACCAGATGATGTTCTTTTGTACATTTTTATTCACGATCAACCTACTATCGGGGAAAAACGGAAAAATACTACTAAAAAAGAATATTTACGTGACTTAAATCAATTACTATCTTATCTATATAATCCCGCAAACAATCTACCTTCTTTGAGAGAGCTGAAACCTGAAGACCTTCTTGGTTATCAGCGATACCTGGAAGGAAAATATAAAAAGACCACACTTTTACGCAAAACATCAGTGGTGAAACATTTCTTCCGATATTTAGCAAGTAAGGAAATACTAAATCGGGATATAACGTTGCAGCTAAAGAGGCCTAAAACAAAATACGAAGAGCTGGTTAATCGAGATCTATTTAATCATGAAGTAAGTCAACTCCTGGAACATTTTAAAATGACAGATTGGTTTGCTTATTCTATGGTTTTTTCGTTGGTGACAACAGGTATGCGTATAATGGAGTTTTCTACTGCTAAATGGAGAAATCTTCGTTATGAAGAAAGAGTGGGTCTTCATGTCTTAACGGTACTAGGTAAAGGGGATAAAGAAAGAGACATAATTATATTTGATGATGTATTGGAAGTAATCAAAGAAAACCGTAGAAGAAAGAATCTAAATGACACCGTAGGGGCTCTGGATGATACAGCATTCTTTCCTAAATCGGATGGAACTCATTACAATAGTACGTATCTTAGTAATGAATTCACAAGATTAGTTAGCAATGCCCCCTTTGATTTCATAAAGGATCGTTTTGTAAAAGAGGAGCTTTCAGCCGGTGAAGGAAAGCATATCAAATATAGAATTACACCTCACACCTGCCGGCACTATACAGCAGCCTTTTTCATGGATAAAGGAATTGATTTAAAATCCATTCAAGATTTGCTAGGTCATGCGTCCATGCATACAACGGACAGATATTTAAGAAGGAAACGGAGTATAGAACAGCATGCTGCAGTAAAATTAGGAGAAAAATCATTTATCAATTCATTAACAAACTGACAGAGGATACACTAATACACTAACAAAAGGAGCATTCGAATCTAATCGTCTGCACCTTTTTCTAAATTTATTCTTATTACGTCTATGGTAGATGAATTTCAAAAAAATAGTGCGGCTATAAAATGGGGTAGCATCAGGAAAACACGGATTTACAACGTTAAGGAAATTCTCATATAAAAAAGCCTAATTTCTCAAAATATATGCTGAGAAATTAGGCTTTTTTCGTTACCTCTTTAAAGCGCGATTGTTTAATAACATTTCCTTTCAAACAACTTACAAGGAGATAGAACTTTTTTTCCCTAACTGAATATTTATGTATGATCTGAATTGTCTATTCTTTCCAAAGATCTATACCATAAACTTTGTTATCATTTTCATCAACTACCAGAATTACCCTTCCGAAATAAGAAATAAAACTTCTAATAAACGGAGAATACTGTAATTCATTATTTGCATACCACCCATAAGGAACAAGTGGAAGAAAGTTACTTTTTTCAAGATAAGTAGAGAAAAGGAAGGTAGCTAATTCTTCAACTTCTTTTGATAAGAGTGGTTGAATCTTTTCCTTATTAACTAGAAAGTATTTTAAATTCTTTTTGAGAGTAGAATTACTTGAAATTCTCTCCTTATATAGTTCTCTAAAAATGGTAACTGCAACATTATCTGATGATTGACCTAGAAACTTTTCTTTAGATGCCTTTTTAACTTTAGAAAGATTAATATAACTGACTTTATCGTCTTCATATTGTAGTAATACTTTTTCATAATGTGGGGCAATTTCTTGTATTATTTGTTGAAGAATCTCATTGTTTGGTACCGGAATAACTGTAACAAATGTATCATCATTACCTAGTAGTATAGATGATAAAAAAAATTGACAAATTGTACTTATTTCATTTGATTCTGGTGGTTTGATTCTCTCAACTCTAATATTTTGATTTGCCACTGAAAAATTCATCTTTGGTGGTTCAATCTCAATAAGCCAGTGTAACATTATCGACACCTCTTACTCTAATACAATATTTTACCACGAAATATCGTAATCTTTAGAGAATTTTTCTAAGTAATACGAACCATATCTACCAATAGCTGTTCCATGAACAGATGCACTATATTTATCTTTAAACGACAAAATTACCTCTCTTGAATTTGACCATGTAGTAGTTGCTGGATTTAAAAAACTTGTCATATCCGCTTCCCAAAACCATATACCATCTTGATAAAAATTCATTTCTAAGTATGCTTCGCTAATAAAATCTGCTACAACACTTGTTTGAGTACAAGTAAATAGTCTCTTGGTTTTCGCAAAAGTACAAGTTATTGTGGCAACACCTTCGGGTGATCTTGCTTGAACGCTGCTTTTAAGGACTCCTGTATTATTATTTATTTCTTCTATTATTGGTGTTATTTCTGTTTGTAAAATTCGATTTATCTCTTCTTCATCATCTTTAGCAGTTATTAGTTTATCTTCTAACTCAGCAAATTCATTATCATTTAAATACTCCCTTAGAAAATCTGTCTGATTTTTCTCTGTATTCCTATACATCATATTATCATTACTCTCATAATAAAAATAAACTTCCTCTAGTACCGTGGTTGTATCGTTGTCTAGATTATCTTGATTATTAGTCGATTCATCATTTAACGAATCATTATCTAGACTCGCGGCATTACTTATTTGTGATGGAAATGTAAGGCAACATCCAATCAATAATACTATTAATAGTTTTCTAAACTTCATACATTATCTCCTCCTAAAAATGATGTAAAAACATTTCATCGATACTTCCTATTCTTTCCATTACCATTATAAGGCAAATTGAAATTTAATGCGTCTATTTATTCAAAATATTAATTAAATTCTATTATTTCAAAATCGATATTTTAATAGTTAATTTTCTATGCAAGAAGATTTGCTGATTTTTTAACGCTTTATTGTAAATTAAACAAATTGCTTATCTCTGTACAATTCCGCTATTAACCATGATTTTATCAGTCTCCTACACTTGTAATAAGATTAAAAAAATACTTTTGTTTGAAAGTATATGTATTTGCTATCAATAGTTCAATTGAAACTTGAAAATGTCATTTTAATAAATATTTCTTCATCCGTACTTAATTTACTCCTATTCTCGTCATCCAAATTAACTCTATTTTCCTAATTAATCTATTGAATAATTGGTCATCCAATTTGATCACTCCTCCAAATTTATAAATATAGAATTACTCAGATTCTTCTAGATTATTTTTAGGCTTTCTTGTGAACGTTTCCAAATACCTATCGCTTTTAATGATCATTTCCGTTCGTTGTTGGTCCTTATATTCATTTTTTCTCAAATTACCGAATACAAGAACATTCTTCCCTACCAGTTGTTTTTCCGTATAAGTGAACTCCTTCCAGTGCTTCTGGAAGATAACAATGGTGAAAGGTACTGAGTTTTCTTCTAGGGTGATGTACATAACCTTTTCTAACTTGATTAGTTTTGTCACCTTTCCATAAACAAAGTATCCGACGTTCTGAAGAATATTGTCATTCCATAAAAGTTCATGGGCTTGCTCCTGGTTAACTACTAATTCAGATATGGGCACCTTTCTTCCTCCGCCGACATTTACTAGAATTGACGATAATATATCAGGTTCATATTCTGTAAGAAGCTTTACAACCCCTTTAACAGAGCTAATAGATTGAGGTGTCAGATTTTCATTTTTCAACTTCACTTCTTTTTTCTTTTTTTCGGTTTGCTCCCTCTCGGTTGTATTTTTCTCCTTATCTGGGTCTAACCCACTCATACTTAGTCGAATGACAATTTCTTTTACCCCTTTATTCAAAACTTCTGCCTGATACTCCTTTACTTTTGAAATTGTTTCAACAAGGTCCAGCCGTTGATAAAAACCACAATCAGACACATGTTTAGAATCTCCTTTTCCGGACGTCTTAAAATGTGCCACTCTCCCATCTTCAACTGCGTCAATGTAGATTAATGGAGCATTACAATTTTTATCGAGACAATATATCCTGGTCCCATGTGTAGATTCATTGTATTCTGAAGCCGAAATAATTCCTCCGTTATGCAACTTCGCTGATAACATACCAATTCCCCTTTCCACATGAAAAAAGACGCACGTTCCCTAGAAATTAAGGGAATGTGCGTCCTCCGCCACATTTCGAATATTTGTTATTAGTTATAATAAATTATAGCATGGTAGCTAATAACCTTTCAACCTGTATACGAGAGTTTAAAGGTTATTCTATAGCTTTGCAATTGAATTTATACCGATATTTTTAGCAGTTTCATTTAATGTTTCTGTATATTCAAATATTTTGTTTTGAAATTGATTCACTATTTCATTTATATTTTGTTGAAAAAACTTGATTAGTTCTCCCATATCCTTCAGAGTATCACCCGACTTCTGAATACGAGCTTCTACAAACAAATCATGGCCACCAATTGGTAGTTCAGTAAAGTCTTTTACCGTAATCAACGCATAATCCTCATTTGTTTCTACAAGGATCAACGCTGCTTTGTCTGTTTGTTGGATGATTTCTTGTGCCAATTTTGATGCTCCAAATACTTCTGTTATTTTTTGATTCAAAATTTCGTTGTTTAACATGTTCATTCCTCCAAGTGTGTGTTTTCATATATTTAAAGAAGTAGAGTTATTATAAAAGAGATAACTATACTACATTCTTCCTACTAATTTTAAAGCTTATTTCGATTTCCATATTTGCTGTACTTTGCAGCTTAATAAAGTTACTTCAATTTTCTTCTATTGCCTGTTTACTTTAGCCGCTGGACGTATAGTGCAATACTTCCATATTTCAAAGAACATTTTCTGAATAGAAATGAAGATTTCTCTATAGATCATTAGCAATATATTTTTTCCCTCTAGTAAGCTAAAAATAACAAGTATGGGAGAAAAACAGACGAAAATAATGATGAATGGTACCAGTAGTCCTACACCAAATATCGTTAAAAATAACTTATTAAGTATTTTCACTTTAATCGCTCCTTTGTAGGATATCGTTATTCATTCCATTGAAAACTCTTTAACATTCCTTACGCCCCATAGCTACTCATAAGCCACAAGCTAATTGAGTTCTATTAAATAGAATATTTCCTCCCAATTATAGTTCGTTCAGGATGTTCATAAAGATTGTCCAGCCACATGGAGTAATCGTAAGTTACTATGATGTCCGCGCCCGGACAACCTGCATGTAAACTATCTAACAAAACGGCCAACTCTCTGTGGTCCTTTTCTGTATAATTATGACGTAAACCATAACTTTTCCCTTAAATAAAGCATAAAGTTTCCAGACTTAGAGCCACCTAATTTTAATCGCACTCTTTAGCCAATTTTTCTATTCTCACTTCTTATCTTTTTATGAAATGGAGTTGCAGTAGCCATAAATAGATATTTTAGGAACGTTTATGATTTATTTTTTTGATTATGGAAATTTTATGGTTTATTCTATTTTTGTGTCATATTCTGCTGTTCCTACACCCTTTTAAAAACTACTCTTTGCACTAATTTTTACTTTTTAACAACCGCACCCACTTTAAATTCAAATAGAAAAACAATCCACCTGGATTTGGTAGCCCAATATGTATCTCTCTACTCTTTGTTTATGAAATTACATTTTGCATCTTAGCAACCACTCTTATCCTTAATGTTCTTCTAGTTCCTAATATAAACTTAAATAGCAGGCTAATCTCTTTTATCTGTAATCCTCATTTTTTTAATTAAGGGTGATATGGTCAATCCTTGGATTAATAAGGAAAACAATACCACACTGAATGTTAGAATTAGGATTTCCTCTCTCCCATCAAAGGTGCGTGGAAGACTTAATGCCAGAGCAATTGATAAACTGCCCTTTACTCCCCCCCAATTTAGAATCACTTTATATTTTTCCGAAAACCCTTTGAGCGGGGCAAGACTTATATAGAGAGCGATTGTCCTCGAAATTAAGACTATTAGTATGGCAAGTGCAATGTATCCCCATTTTTCAGCAAGATGAACGTTTTTTATCTCCAGTCCAATCATCAAGAAAATTAAGCTATTTGCAAAAAATGTAATGGTATCAAAAAAAGAATCTATATTCATTTTGGTAGTTGAAGACATACCAATTTTCCTTCCGTAATTACCTAAAATTATCCCAGACACCACGATTGCAATGACACCTGATACATGGAAATGCTCAGCTACAAAGTAACTTCCAAAGAACATAAGAACTGAAAGTGCAATTTCTAAAGGGTAATCATCATAAATTCTGACTATCTGCGAAAAAATGAAACCTGACACACCACCGATAATAATTCCACCAATGCTAAATTTTAAGAACAACAATAGCCCTTGAGAAAGGCCGACAATCCCCATATCTAAATATGAAATGAGAAATACAGTAGATATTTGGAATAGTACAACAGATACTCCATCATTAAAAAGTGACTCTCCTTCAATTATTGTTACTAGTTTTTTGGGTACCCCTAGTGATTTGAAAATTGAAATGACACTGATTGGATCCGTTGCACTCATTAAAGAAGCAAATGTAAAAGCTGCGACAATAGGAAGACCGATGAGGTAATACGCTCCTAAACCAATTAGAAGGAATGATAATAGTGTGCCTCCGATTGCTAAGGCAATTATTGGCTTTTTTTCTTCCCTTAATTGTGAAAACGGTAGTTTTAAGGAAGCGTCTCCTAATAAAATCGGTAAGAATAATGATATGATAATAACCTGAAAAACGTCAGATTGTACTATAAACTGTTCGGCCTCATCTAAGTAAGGTATTTCAGTTAGACCTAAGATCAGACCTACTATCACCAGCGCTATCGAATATGGCCGCTTTAACAATTTTGCAATCGCAATAACCGCTAATGAAATCACCAAAAGAACAAGTATTTGAATAAATGTTTCATTGAAATGGTGCATAAGATTTCTCCTTACCATTATTTAAGTTCGATTTTTATGATGTACAAACTCTACAATTATTTTCTTCGTCCCGTTTATTAATATACGAATCGATTTACTAGAAGAATGTCTCCTTTATATAGAAAGTAAGTGCGGTAATCCTATAAGGATCACCGCACTTACTCATACCTTTTTATTCCCCTGTTTAACATAACTAATTTTACTCCAAAAAATAGCTTTATCCTATCATAATCTTCTCTTCGACATACTTAAAAGGCTGTTTTTTGGTTGCTCTTGCCAATGCAAAGGCGATAGTAAGTGGCCCCACTCTTCCAATAAACATCATGAAAGAAATTAGCACTTTCCCTGCTGGACTTAACTCTGGAGTCAGTCCTAGAGACATTCCTACAGTTCCAAATGCTGAAATAACCTCAAATAATAGAACATTGAGAGGAGCATCCTCCGTGATTGTTAATATAAACAATATAAAAAATACAAGTGCAGTAGAATAAACAGTAATTGAAAATGCTCTAAAAACTAAATCATTTGGCAAACGTCTTCCCATTACATTTACTTCATCTCTTCCCCTAATTAGTGTCCATACAGCAAGTACAATAATTACAAATGTCGTCACCTTGATACCTCCTGCTGTCCCCCCTGACCCACCTCCTATAAACATAAGAAGCATTGTAACAAATTGGGAACTTAGGGTCATATCAGCCGTATTCAATGAATTAAAACCTGCAGTCCTCGGAACTACACCATGGAAGTAAGCTCCTAATATTTTGTCTTTTAGCGCTAAGCTTCCTAAAGTACCTGGGTTATCGTATTCCAAAATTAATATAATAATCGTAGCTAGAACATTCAAAATCAATGTAATTAATAATACTAATTTCGAATGAAGAGAGAGTTTTTTCAATGATTTTTTCTTTACTAAATCCAATATTACTGTATAACCTATTCCACCAATAATTAATAGTGAACTAAGGGTTAAAATGACTGTTACATCCCCTACGTAACCGGTCATGCTACTAAATCCACCCATAAGATCAAACCCGGCATTATTAAAAGCCGAAACAGAATGAAATAGACCATAAAAAAGGGCTTTGGGAAATCCAAAATCTGATATCCAACGGAAGGATAGAACCACCGCTCCAATTAATTCAAGTAATAGAGTAAAACCTACTACGAATTTTACTAGTCTAACCATTCCTTCTAGCGAGAGCTGATTAAGCGATTCTTGGATCATGAGCCTGCCCTTTAGGCCAATATTTTTCCCAAGAAACAAAGCTATTAGAATTCCGACTGTCATAAAACCAAGCCCTCCAATTTGGATGAGAACCATTATGACAATTTGACCAAACATAGTAAATGTCGTATGTGTATCAACAACTACTAATCCGGTCACACAAACCGCTGAAGTTGCTTCAAACAAGGCATCAATAAATGACAGATAGTGTCTATCCTTTGTGGAAAATGGAAGCATAAGCAATAATGTACCCACAAAAATAAGACCCAAAAATCCTAATGTCAAAGTTTGAGCAGGGTTAATTTTAATCCACTGATTTTCAAACTCGATTGATTTGAATTTTTTGAAACTTTTATTCATATTTGTATCTCCTAACTTATATGTAGATATTGCAGTTTATAGTCTATACACCTTCTTCTTCAAATCTTCTAATGTCATCGTTATGTCCAATGACGATCAAGATGTCCCCTTCAAGAATTTTATCTTCAGCTGCCGGAGATATCATAACTTGTTTTCCTCTTTTAATAGCTACTATCATACATCCAAATCTAGCCCTTATATCTAACTCAAGCAATGTCTTAACATGAATTCGATCTGTAGCAACAATTTCAATTATACTGTGGTCTTTGGATAACTCAATATAATCAATAATTTTTTCTGAAACAATATAGTGTGCAATCCTCTTTGCCATATCCCTTTCAGGATGAATAATTCGATTAACACCAATTTTCTCAAGCACCTTATGGTGATAGTCATTTTGCGCTTTTGTCCAAACCTGCTTAACTCCCATTTCTTTTAACATTAAAGATGTTAGAATACTTGCCTCAATATCATCACCAAATGATACAAAAACGTGATCGAAATTTCGAATACCAAGTTGTTTTAAGGCATTTTCATCAATTGCATTTACTTGAAGACTATGTGTAGCATATTCAATCACGTCATTTACTTTCTCTATGTCCTTATCGATAGCAAGTACTTCTACCCCTAATTCGTAAAATTCTTTTACAATACTACCTCCAAATCGTCCCAAACCAAATACAGCAAATTGTTTTTTCAATGACAGCTCATCCTTTCAAAATAGAGGACCTTATTGTTTGTAGTGAAGACTTAAATAAGTCCGCAAAGTCAGATCAGAAGTTCTCTTTATTTTTTCCATCATTAGTAAAACAATTCACTCCCTTCAGAGGGACATCTCTATAGCTTAGGACTTTGTTTTGTGATATTCTTTCTGATTCAAGACCTTAAATAATTGGTTGGCACAGTACTCAATAATCTCTCTTCTTCTGATAATGCCTATGAAAATACCATTATCGTCAACTACAGGTACAAAGTTTTGTTCTTTTGCTCTTGCAATTATTGCCTCCATTTCTTCATTAACAGAAATCGGTTCATTTTTGACATGGAGAGGTATTTCTGAAAGCATAATTTGATCGGTATTTCTAAAATTTAGATCCGGTGTATTTTTTAGCTTCCACAATAAATCCCCTTCCGTTAAAGTACCAATATACTTTCCATCATGATCGATAATAGGAATCGCCGAATACCTATGGTATTCCATTTTTTCTAATGCTTGTCTCATTGTCCTATTAAAGTTTAAGTAAACTACTTCTGATTTCGGTAAAAGAAAAAATGCAATATTCATTATTGTACACTCCTTCCATCTGCCACTATATGAATATCAATGTTTGACGTCTTTCTCATAATTGTATTTACAATTGAGCCTTTTTTTATTTCTTCCCATCTTGTTCTTGCCGATTGTCCTAAAAGGATTTGAGTAATAAAATGTCGCTTTGCCACTTCAATAATGACATCTGAAGGTTTCCTATTATTTTGTTGCTCAAGAATAAAGCTTGCATGAAATTGTTTTGCAAGCTCCTGCCATTGTTCGATTTTCCGTTTTTTCTCCAGTGAAAAGTGCTCTGGGTTTTCACTTGTAACATTAAGAATATATAGCTCTGCTTTCAAACGATTGGCCATTCGCCAACCTCTTCTAATCAACTTTTCAGCTGTTGGTCCATAATGGACACATACGAGTATTTTTTCATGGATTCCGATTGGACCATCCAGTAATTTTCCGCTTGTTTGTTCAATTTTTTCATCAACTTCGTTGGCAATCTCTCGGAGAGCTAGTTCTCGAAGCGCAGCAAGATTAGTGGTCGTGAAAAAATTACGCAAGCTTTGCTCGATTTTATTGCTCGAATAGATTTTCCCCTCCGCCAGGCGTTTCCTTAAAGCTTCAGGTGTAACATCAATTAATTGGAGTTCATTAGCCTTTTGTAAAAAGGTATCAGGTACTCTTTCTCTTACAACAATTCCCGTAATTTGTTGGACGATATCATTTACACTTTCAATATGTTGAATATTCATAGCAGACATCACATCGATTCCTGCCTCTAATATTTCTTCTACATCCATGTATCTTTTGGGATGGTTAGAACCAGGAATATTCGTATGAGCAAGCTCGTCTACAATGACGAAATCAGGTTTTCGCTGAATAATTGCGTCAACATCTACTTCATAAAATGATTTTCCTTTGTATATAATTTCTTTTAATGGGATAATCTCTAAATCTTTTATTAAGGCTTCTGTGTCTTTTCGCTTATGGGCTTCAATAAAGGCGATGACTACATCGTTGCCTTCAGAGCGTAAATCATGGGCTTCCTGAAGCATTTTATAGGATTTACCAACCCCAGGTGCTGCTCCTATATATAGTTTTAGTTTTCCTCTTTTTGACTCACCTATATCACGCAGGTATTCCTCCGGAGTTTTTCTACGAAAATAAGGGTGATTGTCAGCCATCCATAGCACCTCCAGCATGAAGACCCCGACGAAGAGTCGAGGTATCTCCTATTACTCAGCCATATTCTTTAATTCTAAGTTAAGTGTTAAAACATTCACTCGTTCCTCACCAAATAAACCTAATTCTCTTCCTTCTATATACATCGAGATTAGTTTATTTAGCTGTTCTACTGATATCCCGGTTATGCTAGAAATTCTTTTTACTTGAGCATAAGCTGCTGCCGGACTAATATGTGGATCAAGTCCTGACCCTGAGTTAGATAAAAGGTCGATTGGAACATCAGATATCGGTGTATCTGGATTGTTTTCCTTCCAGGCCTCTATCGATTCCTTTGTACGATTAATCATATCCTCGTTTGATGGAGCATAGTTATTTGATCCTGAGCTTGCACCATCGTAATCGATACTTGATACCCTTCCGTGAAAATATGCTGGATCTGTAAAACTTTGACCAATCAATTTAGAGCCAATAATCTCATTTTCCTCACTATATATCAAACTGCCATCTGCTTTATCAGGCATAATTGCTTGTGCAATTCCTGTTACTGTTAGAGGATACGTTAATCCACATAAAACCATGATAAGAAAACTAGTTCGTATGATCGGACCGAACATTTTTTGTTTTTCTTCCATTAAATATTACCTCTTTTCTACTCTTTATATGAATAATCCAACCATAAGATCAATGAGTTTAATCCCGATAAATGGAACAAGCATTCCACCTAATCCATAAATAGTTAGATTTCTACGTAATAACGCATTTGACTTCATTGGTTTATAGGTAACACCCTTCATTGCCAACGGAATCAGCAATGGAATAATGAGAGCATTAAAGATTAATGCAGAGAGAATTGCTGACATTGGCGAATCCAAACGCATGATATTTAATACACCCATTTCTGGTATAGCAATCATAAACATTGCTGGGATAATGGCGAAATATTTGGCAATGTCGTTAGCGATACTAAAAGTCGTTAATGCTCCACGTGTCATTAATAACTGCTTCCCAATCGATACAACCTCAATGATTTTCGTAGGATTAGAGTCAAGATCTACCATATTAGCCGCTTCCTTCGCCGCAGTTGTGCCACTATTCATCGCTAATCCGACATCTGCTTGTGCCAAAGCTGGCGCATCATTCGTACCATCACCCGTCATGGCAACAAGTTTCCCTTGCGACTGTTCATATTTAATCACTTCGATCTTATCTTCCGGTTTACACTCTGCAATAAATTCATCTACACCAGCTTCTTTTGCAATCGTTGCAGCTGTGAGTGGGTTATCACCGGTACACATAACCGTTTTGATCCCCATTTGCCGTAATTGTTCAAAACGCTCTCTCATACCTGGCTTAACGGTATCCTTTAAATAGATTAAACCATAGATTTTATTTTCACAGGCTACAGACAGTGGCGTTCCTCCTTCCTTAGCAATCATATTTGCTTTTTCATCTAAATCCTTTGGAATACTTCCACCTTTGGCAATGACCCATTGTTTCACTGCATCTACTGCACCTTTTCGAACCTGTAGACCATTTTTTAAATCCATCCCACTCATGCGTGTTTCTGCTTTAAATTCAATAAACTGTCCATCTGCCGCAACTTGGTCATCATATTTTAATCCCTTTTGCTTCATTAATACTAAAACAGAGCGGCCTTCTGGCGTCTCATCTTTTATTGAACTAATAGCTGTCCATTGAACAAGATCCTGGATTTTTTCATCTCCTACAGGAATGAACTCACTTGCCATCCGGTTCCCAAATGTAATAGTACCTGTTTTATCGAGAATAATCGTATTAATATCTCCAGCCGCTTCTACTGCTTTTCCCGACATCGCAAGGACATTGAATTGTGTCACACGGTCCATACCAGCGATTCCGATCGCTGATAATAATCCACCAATCGTCGTTGGAATTAAGCAAACCAACAATGCGATTAATACAGGGATTTCCAAGCTAAATCCCAGGTATTTTGTAAAAAACGGTAATGTTACCACAACAATCATAAAAATAAGCGTTAAGCTTGTTAAAACTGTATTTAGCGCAATTTCATTAGGCGTCTTTTGACGTTCCGCTCCTTCAACAAGTGAAATCATTCGATCAAGAAATGATTCACCCGGATCACTAGTGATTCGAACTTTAATACTATCACTCACAACTCTTGTACCGCCTGTAACTGAGTTGAAGTCTCCACCTGCTTCCTTAATGACTGGTGCAGATTCACCAGTGATTGCAGATTCATCTACAGATGCTAATCCTTCGATTACCTGACCATCACCAGGAATCATTTCACCTTGCGTAACAAGGACAATGTCTCCTTTTCGTAGATTTGTAGAAGGTACTACTTCAATTTCTCCGTTTGGCATAAATCTGTTTGCCATAATATCTTTTTTGGAATTCTTTAATGAATCTGCTTGCGCCTTCCCTCGCCCTTCAGCAATCGCTTCTGCAAAATTTGCAAATAATACTGTAAAAAGAAGAATAAAGGTTACCGTGATATTAAACCAAGGTGCGATCTGACTAGCCCCAAATGCATCAGGCGCAAATGAGAGTATAAGTGTAATCAAAAACCCTATTTCCACAACAAACATGATTGGGTTTTTGATCATTTTTCTCGGATCGAGCTTTAGAAAGGATTCTTTTAACGCTTGTTTCACCATCGCATTATTCATCGTTTTATTACTTCCACCTTTTTTATTAGGTTGATTGTATGAGAGATTACTCAAACTCCTATTTTGAGGGAAATCATTTCCATTTTCCCTTTGTAAATTACTCATAAGATTGCCTCCAATCTATAATGTTAAAAATTCAGCAACTGGTCCAAGTACGAGTGTCGGGAAGAAAGTTAGTGCTCCAACAATTAAGATGGTTCCGACTAAGATCACCCCGAAGAGGGAAGTATCTGTACGGAATGTGCCTACCGTTTCTGGAACCAATTTTTTCGAAGCCAATGAACCAGCTACAGCTAACATTGTTACCAGACCGAAGAAGCGTCCAATATACATTACGATCCCCGTTGATATATTCCAAAATGAAGTATTATCTCCAAGTCCCTCAAAGCCTGAGCCGTTATTTGCCGCTGAGGAAGTGTACTCGTATACAACCTGAGTTAATCCATGGAAACCTGGATTTGAAATCCCGTCGCTACCTAGTGGCGTAAATAACGCGATGGCTGAAGCACCGAGAATTAACAATGGCTGCAGGATTAAAGTAATGGCAATCAGCTTCATTTCTTTTCCTTCGATTTTCTTTCCTAAAAATTCCGGAGTTCGACCAACCATTAAACCAGACAGAAAGACTGCTATCATCGCATACATGAGGACGTTAATAAATCCTGCACCTACTCCACCGAAAACGGTATTTAACATCATATTAGAAAGTGTAATTAATCCACTTATCGGTGTAAGAGTATCATGCATACTATTTACCGCTCCCGTCTCAGATGCAGTAGTGACCACCGCATAAAGCACAGATTGCCCTGTACCAAAGCGAACTTCCTTCCCTTCCATACTTCCTTGATCATGTTGCATACCTAAATCGTTTAATATTGGGTTCCCTTGATATTCGTAAGCAAGTGACGTCCCCAATAACACAACAAACATCATCGCCATAGATACAAATAAGACTCGACCTTGTTTCTTATTACCTACCATTCTTCCATAAGCAAATGGCAATGAAGTAGGTAATAGCATCATCAATAAGATTTGCATAAAATTACTAATCGCGTTTGGGTTTTCAAAAGGATGTGCAGAGTTTACTCCAACAAATCCACCACCATTGTTTCCCAACTCTTTTATCGATAAGAATGAACCGATCGGACCTCGTGCGATACTTTGCTCTGCACCTTCAACTGTATGAGCTGTTACAGTCGGTTCAAGTGTTTGTGGAACACCAAGTGCTACAAAAATTAATCCTGTAATAAATGCGATCGGCAACAATACTCTTGTAATCGAGCGAACTAAGTCTACATAAAAATTGCCTAGTTTATTTCCCGCAAGACCACGAACAAATGCCATTACCACTGCCAATGCTGTTCCTGGAGCTACGAACATCATAAATAGGATTCCAATCATTTGCGATAAATAGGAAAGCCCACTTTCACCGCTATAATGCTGTAAGTTTGTATTTGTCATAAAACTAATAGCTGTATTAAAAGCAAGTGTTGGTTCCATTCCTGCTATATCACCTGGATTTAAAGGCAATATCCCTTGGAATCTAAAAACCATGTATACTAGCACAATCATAAAAGCATTAGCTAAGACAGCAGCTAGAGCATATTGCTTCCAGCTTTGGTTAACTTGTTTGATTCCCCCAATTTTATAAAGTAACTTTTCAAATGGACCATAAATCTTATCTAGACCTGTTTGTTGATAATCAAAAGCTTTTACTAAATAAATTCCCATTGGCTTTGCTAGTAAGGCTACCACCAAAAGGGTGATGACAATTGAAAGTATGGTCATACTCACCTGAATTTCCCTCCAACCTAAAATTTCTCTGGATTAACTAACACATATAGTAAATAAAGAGCTGTGCCCGCGATTAATAAAAGCAATACTTCAGACATTCTTTTCATCTCCTTGATCAACCACTTTTGAAGACCATTCTGTAAGGCCAACCATCAATATGGGCAGAACAATAAAAAGTGCAACCATAATTCCATCTAGCATTCTCGTTTCCTCCTAACATCAGTTTTCATGAAGCAAGAATCTATAATTTGTACTTTTCGAATGAATGACGTACTTGGCACCTACCGAATAATAAAGTCTTAATTTATAAAGTTCTTTTGTAATTACAATAATCGGTGCTGAAGTACTTCGGCTTATAAGCTGAATCATTTTGCAGGTGGCTGGGATCTCATCTTCGAAAATCAGCACTTTTTTCACAACAGAATTCAAATGAATATATCGATTTGTTGGACTAATTTGAAATATTTGATGAAACCCAATACTTCTTAGATAACTGCAAACTTCATCATCAAAAGAGACAAAGATGAATCGACAATTGGAATGCAGTTGGGACTCTAAATCTTGCAAAATCTCAAAAGTCGGAATACAAAGTAGCAAAGGTTCTTCGGATAAATTCACTATCTCCCCCCCTTTCAACCTATTTATTGGCGAATTCTCTGTTCTCCCGAAAAAATTAACAAAACCATAAAAAAATAGACCAATGCTTACTTTTTCCCCAGATTGAATACAAGAATCCTCAGGATATGAATGGCAATAAAATATGCCACTTCATAAGAATGATTCATGTCTTTCAATTTTGATTGGAGAAAAAGCACACATTGGTCTACGTAGCGCCCAGCAAGCATATTGCTCTCTTTGCGCTCTGTCTTCCATGTTTACTTTTTCCATATAGGCATAATAAAAAGACCTACATAAATACTCAGACTGTTTTTTAGCTGATTTTAAGACAGCAAAAAAACCCCCTGATGTAAGGTGGTCTTGTGGACCTCCTTCGCTTTAGCCGACGAAGTTAGCTGACGGGTAGGATGGCGAAAGAGTCTCTCATCCCTTCTACATCAAGTAGAATTAACCCCAAAAAATTGGTTCCTCCGCTCCCGAATTATTCGGGATTAGGCCGAAAATTAAATTGTTTCGTTTATGTGGAATATAATACTCTCGCTTATTTTATTTGTAAATAGCCGAAAAACACTAAAATAGTTCGAAATTCAGTTATATTATCGTCATTTTGTGATGTTATCTTTAAATTCCTAACTATTTCGCATTTTTTCGCAGGATTTTAAAAAACTTTTTCTTGTTGACAATTTGAAGAGGACGCCAGTATGATAATGCACAGATTAAAATCTTTCATTGGAGGATTATATGGCAATAACAAAAAAGAAGCTAGAAGCTGATATCAGCGAAGAATTTATCAGACTTCAAAGAGATCTCATTGGCCGAGGACCTCAAGAAACGAGGACTTATATCTTACATGATATGGTAATTGTTCGTTTCAAAGGTGTTCTTACAGTCGAGGAAAAGCACCTAGTTGCTAGTGTAGAAGGAAGAAAATTAGTAAAACATGCAAGACAACTTTTACGAGAAATGTACAGCAAAAAGTTTGAGGAAATAGTAGAGAGATATACTAAGTGTAAAGTCCTTTCCAGTCATAGTGATATTAGTACAAACATTGGAGAAAGAATTGAAGTATTTGTTCTCGATAAAGATTTAGAGAAGATGTTAGAGCAAGGATTATAAAAATGAGGTTTTCTCTTAACTCTAAGGATACTAAGAGAAAACCCTTTTTATGGGAAATACTTTAAGTAGTTGTTATATTAAACATTATTGTGAAAAAGAAATTAGCATCCCATATTGAAATATGCTGCTTACGACAGTTTAATAAATTCGATAAATAACATTAATCCCTCTTTGATTAATGCTACCTGTTACTTTAATGTCAACTTTCGTACTTCCGAAATCATAAACCTCTCTTCTGTAGGTTTTTAGCATGTCTTAATTTATCGATTGTGCCTTATAAACCAGCATTTTTGGTTTCTGAAGAAACCTATTAGCTATATAAAAGAGTGAGATATTATTCAGCCTCTAATTCAATATAGTGGCCCGATTGTTTAACTATCCTGCTTCTATAGTTGAAGAAGAAATTTTTATTTAAAGGCTGTTCTTATTTCTTTTATTGCATCTTTAATTTTGTCTACTTGTGCAAAATGAGGGTGATTAACCTCGGAAAGTATTCTCTCTAATACAAACTTAAGTTCGCCCAAATACTCCGAGGAAGTTGTATATGTATTGTAAGAGAAGAATTTTATCTCTTCTGCCAATTCTACTTGGCTTATTTTCATTAACTCTTCATATAAGAGTTTTGCGAACTCTTTCATATCATCTAAGCTTTCAAAATTCCTCCCCATTTTTTTCAACTCCTTTTATCCTTCTTCAAGTAAACTGCTCCTTTCGCACAATAAGAAAAGCTGCCACATTGACAGCTTCGATCTTCAACTCTTGCCCCCGTTTTGTTTAAGTACAACTTTTTACAATCTAGAATAGCTATAATAATAAAATTATTTTTTCATTACTATCAAGAATATACCTAATCCAGCAACTGCAATTAGTAAGAATAAAGAAACAGTCGGTATTCCAAAATCCGTTCCCCAACTTAATTGTCCATCTTTAGTTGCTATATATGATGCTGAAGCTTTAATGGAATCGGATAATTGTTGTATTGAATACGCGATAATTCCCGTAATAATCGCCTGTGCAATAAGAAAATACCCTAATAAATCTCTCAAATAATTTTCCTCCTTAAGTTGGTTAGTATAAATTTCGACAAGGAGAGAAATTATCCCTTTTTAATCTAACCTCCTTCTTAGCACAATAGGGACTGCCAAAACTAAAACTTCTTCTTTCGTTTATGCCACCCATTAGATCAATACTAGGATAGAAATAAATCATAAGCATTTAGAAATATGAACAATTTTTTTAATTCGAATAAGGTTCCCTGAATATATTAGTACTTCGTTGACTGTGAATAACTCGTTCAAAGAGAATTTCATCTGGAATATCAAAATGAACTAATATACGGACAAACTCGTCATTATTGTATATTTCTTCCAGATAATATTTTCTCCCTTTTTTAGTTCGGTTTGCACTGCAAGTAATAATATGAAAGTCACTGTGTTTTTTAGCATAATCAATAATTACCTTTAAGATAGAATGCTTTAGAATGTTAGGTCCTTGTTTTGGTTGTAGCTTCTTATCGTTTTTATAGTTCAATTCCTATTTCTTACTTAGCCTTATTGCTATGTATAGAAGTAAACCAAATGCACCGCCACCAAGTATAACTAAACCATACTCTGATAAACTCATAACTAGTCCAACAGAAATTATTATTCCAAGTAATATAGACCAAAATATTTGCATTAACTTATTCTACTTATGCTGCTTTATATATTTAATCCTTATATAATTAAAATTTTTCACAGTAAAAAAGAGCAACTTAACCGCCACTCTTTCAGTAAAATTCTATATTCATTAATTAATATCCTTCTTCAACTTAACTGCTTACTATAGTTCAATAAGAAAAGGCTGCCGTAATTGCAGCCTTTTCTTGAAGGAAAGCACCCCGGTAGTTCAACAAACACTTATAATCAATGTTCCATCTGGATTAACTGTGACCAATGGATATTCAGGTGAGTTTTCTCCAGTAAGAATACTTTCTTTATCAAGAATCTTTGATAGATTTTTCATAAATTCAAAGACAGCATTAGCCTCATATTTACTTTTAACTTCTTTTGGGTCAATATTGAATTCAATCTCATCTACTGAAAAGAAATGGCAATTAATCAAAACACCATTAATGTTAATAGACATTAAGTTACATTTTAAAGTATAAGTTTGTCATCTATCCTTTTAAAGCATAAGCATGGCATAGTGACATTTTTATGCTTTAAGTAACAAAAAAATCTATAAGTGAAATGATTAAGTAAAATA
Organism: Bacillus yapensis; assembly: GCF_005280205.1. Lineage (GTDB taxonomy): Bacteria > Bacillota > Bacilli > Bacillales > Cytobacillaceae > Robertmurraya > Robertmurraya yapensis. The sequence continues at coordinate 53,070 of NZ_SUND01000023.1, forward strand.
AAGCATAAGCTTTCCAAACGGAAAACTTATGCTTTACGTCACAATAATAACAATGGTATATATCTTTTCCTTTTTTTACATATGGGGGGTCAAGGAAGATAGTTGAATCATCTGACCAATAGGCTTCTTCTATTAAATCTATAGCATTTTCTTGCGTCACAACAATATTATCACTCAACGAATGAATTTTTTCTATTCTTCTAATTAGTTCTCCCGGGTTCCTTCTCGAAAGCAGGTCCTTAACAGTGCCCTTTCTTCCTCCAAGAGGATTAGCCTTTGGTACACCACTATACGCTAATCGATTAACCAACAGCGAAGACCAAGCAGCTTCTACCATATCTGCTCCTTCATAGTCAGACAAAATAACATCTTGTGCCTTAAAGTAAGCCTCATGAGTAGGTTGAACAGTTTGAATGCGTTCAATAATCTCGTGTGGATAATGCTTCATTAACCACCAAAAAGAAAACACTCCTGTATCTAGGTCATTTAAATGCAGTTGTTCAACAATTCCCGCATTGAGCATTGCTAACTCAAAACTTCCTCCACCCGTGTAAGGTGATACGATTTTTTTGGACTTGGTTTCCTGAAGGTGAGTGTACAAATATTCAACTATTCTACTCTTCCCTCCTGGATATCTGTACGGTGACATACGTTTTGACAATCTCTTTCCTAAAGGTGAAATTTTAATTTTTTCTGCATGTTTATCCTCTAAAATAAGTTTAAACCTGTGTTTAGTTGTTTGTTCATTTAGATAAGTATACCCATCACAAATTTCACACCAAAACCCTTGTTCAATAGAATCCATTTGAAAGTCTTCGCTTTCCAGAGTATCCATATGTCCGCAAAATGTGCATGTAATCAACAAAGCCACCCTCTTTCAATCGCTTAGAGAGTTTAGTCAGCATATCGTCAAACTAAAACCTCCCTAGCTGCCTAAGTATGGGTTTTATTATTCTGAGTTGCTAGTAAGTAGTAATAAATAATTAAAGGTGATTATTTTCCTTTGGGTGAGGTAACCAAATTTCACCGTCTTTTTGGATAACACCATATTGGCCATATCCATTTTCATCAACAAACCAGACCAGGTGTTTTCTAAACTCAGATGATTGAATGTGGACCGGTTCGTTTGGTGGAGCTACACTCTTTCGTACAAACGGGCTCCAGCCAAATTCGATTTCATTGTTTACAACTACATCTCCATTAGATTTGTTAAGGATCCAAACTCCGAAATTTTTCTGTTCATCTGTAAACCAAATTAAATCCTCAATAAGAGGTTCCCCGGGAGGATTAAAAGGATATCCATCATAAAATGTATCTTTACGATGCTTGTTTCTCCATTCAACTCCTAGTTCATGATACTTCATGAAGCTATCTGCTTCTTCTTTGGAGAATATAGCGTAAACTCCGCCTCTATTTTGATTTACTCTATCTATAGGGAATTGAATTACTTTCGCTTTATTCATTTTATCAACTCATTTCACTATACATATATATGTATACTATTTGTATTTTCGATTATAAAGGAATACTTGTTTTCTTGTCTAGTATAAATTTCAAAAAAATAAAAAAAAGCTCCGTTCACGACGAAGCTCAATAAAAGCGTAAAGCAATGTATGGCAAGAACGCAAAGAAGATTGCGATAAATATAAATCCATAGGACCAAAATCTCCACATACGTTGCGACTTAGGATTTTTCCTTACTTTATAGACCTTAGCCACTACAAAACAAAGTAAAGCTCCAACGATACAAAACATTACTCCCCATTGTTGGCAAAAGGAAAGGACATCTAAAAAAAATGATTCTGACTGCCCATTATTTGGAACCTTAGGCAATAGAGTGTCCTCTTCGAACTGGACTAAAGGTGCACTAGTTGCGTTACCTAGTATCATTATTCCTCCTCCTCATCATCCGAAAGAAAATCATCTATATTTAATTTTGGTTTACCCGACCGTTCCAAGTCCTTATATGTACCTTCATTATTTACTGTACAATTTATTATTTTGCCGTTCTGGAATTCAACAGTTAATTTCCCTTGTGGGACAATACGTGTTGCTAAGTATCTTGTAATAATATAGTACAGATACCTAATGTTGTTCTTTAGAAAAAGTTCGTCATAATTCTTTGTTGGAAATAGAACTTCGAAATCGCCACCACTATTACTAATAATAGAGTATTTATCACTTATTCTTGGTGGTGAATTAAAGGTATAAATAATCTCCAGTATACCATGACCGTGCTCAGGGCTAGATAAGTGCGGTGATTCCTCTGTTAAGCGCTTGATCAATAATTCCATTGTCATATCATTGAGAGTTTCTGCTGTATAGACAATTTCATTCTTCTTCATAACTTTCCCCCGTGACTTTAGTTTTACAAATATATATAGGTTCCGACATATATTGACATTAATACCATTCTATTATACATATATATGCGTAATATTTAAATATTTTTTTAATTTTGCTATTTTCTCCCTCTTTAATAGGTCTTGTTTACGAGGTCATTAGGCTCATATAAAAACCGATTAAAGAGAGAGAAAAAAATTTTCTCTCTTCCCGTAATCATATAGCTTCCTTCACTTCTTGCTCAGTATTGTTATTGTTAACTTCCCAAATATTAATAAAATGCCATACACTCTTATGGACTTCTACTTGCGATATAATCACATCTCCAACAGACAACAATTGGACTTTATTGTGATAAACCATTCTCTCTCCAGTTCCATCACTAATAACAGCTGACATTTCATCTAACACATCCATAACCTTTCCAGCAACATAATATAAACCTTGCATTGGACGGTCATTCATATGTAGATCAACTTCCGGGAATGAGAACCACGCTGCAGGTTCCTCATATACTGTAACGTTTGGTAGCTGAATTTCCTCTTGTTTAGGTTGAAACTTGCTAACAAACTCTAATGCTTTTTCATCTAAATCGAGTTCCTTCAACTGAACTTCCTTTACAGGTAGATCAATTACCTCTTGACCTAGATCATGAGTAACGGGCTGTACTGATAGTGTCTTCTCGGTAGAAATATCGATTGGAGGCTTTACACTTTCCAAATTAGATTTTTCTAATTCAAAAAGTTCATTCCGTAACCTTATAGATTCCGCTTCTTCTCTTATTTGTAAAGCATAGAATTTTTCTGTATTTGCCCTAGCACGCTGTTCAGCACTCTTTGAGAATAGGGATAACGAAACAGCAAATAGACCAACGCAAATACAAACGCACAAGAATCCTAGCACAAACATATAATTCCTCCTAAGTGTATTGTGAATAGTTATCCTCAATTGCTCGTAAGACCTGTACGCAAAAAAAACCCTACGGGCAAAATTTTCCTAAAAAGAAAATTAATGCAACCCGTAGGGTTTAAAACTTCAAGTTCAGGCTCAAAAGAGCAAATAAAAAAATAACTACGATTAGTATACCAATTAGCAAATAAAAACTCAATCAACTTTCACGATTTTATTTTCATAACTTTTATAATATGTAAAGTACTCTTCCATTTGTTCAGTAGAATCTGCTGGAGAAAGAACAATACGCTTTAATTGTCTCTGACTACCTGGGAATGAAAATGATAAAGATTCAATAATATTTGAGAGCCTACTTACAATCGGTCTTGTTCTCTTATATTCAAATTCTAACTGTTTATTGGATTTGAATCTTCTATCCATTAACGCTCTAGCTAGGTATTCTATATCTTCTTTGTTTATTTGATCACACATAAGCTTGTTAAGCCGAAATTCATCATCGGATACTTTTTCTTTTTTCCAATACGTTAGTGAACAATAATCAATAAGATATTGGATTAAATCGTTTGCTTCTATATAAATTCGTGTTCGAGGAAAGTTTACTCCTGTAACATGCAAATGTCGTACACCAGTACCAACAATCTCATTTTCTAAAATATTGCGCTCAAATGTAGCTCTTGTTAGGTCAAGCAGATCTACGCAATCATTAACGGATGTTAAATACTTAAATCCAAGTTCCTTCACTACACTATGATTTTGAAGAAAAGACAAACCTTCTTCATATGTAACCACATTGTCCGCATTAATATTAATTTGTATTGGTACCACATTACGAACACTCATATTATAACTACCTCTTCTATTAGATTATATAAAGCAAAGTATAGCATATATATGTATACTCTGTAATATTTTAATGAAAAATTAAGGTATATTGAACCATTTTTTTGTTAAATTATTGAATAAATTATAAAGCACCCTAATTTTTCGTTTAGGGTGCTTTAATTTTACTCAATTGCATTGGTACTTTTTAAATTTTCTATATTCAGGTAAATAGACAACCTTATTGTTTCTAATTTCTTTCAACGATTTCTTAATATCAACATCACTAACAGCCAGGATATTAGTTGCAGGAATCCTTTTAACTTCCCGCTCCCGTGTCAAAACCATAAAATGGTTCTGTTCTCTACCGATAACTGTAACTACAGTTTCATCAAACTTTACTAAAGTCATGTCGATTGCCTCCTTTAACAAGTTTAAATTTCTCAACCTGTTCATCTGTAATAAATCCGACCCTTCCTCCACTCATACCTGTCTGCGCATTAAAATTAAGCACATGATTGAAGATAGCTTGGCTATGGAATAAATTATTCATGATATTATTGGCAAGAAGAGCGGCCATTCGATTCGTTGCGGATCTCTGAGGATTATTGATTACTAATTCACCACAAGACTCATCTGGAAATGAACTCTTTGCATCTTCTAGCATTTCAGGAAAGATATCGGTAACCGGTTTTAAAATGACTTCACCTTTAAATTTAAAACCGACAACTACTTGGCCCGAAAACCCACTTTGTTGAACAGATAGTCGTTCTTCCTCTGTCCAATATTCCTCTGGTTTATCTAGCACCTCTACTCCTGTCACACCTGTATCAATCCAAATTAGACTTTCTACATGGTTTGAATAAAAATAATCATGGAATAGCTGGCGTGTTTTGTTGTTATCGACCATACCCAATAGAACCTTCACTTGTTGATAAGAATCATTAACATCTTTTTCGATAAATAATCGGTCCAGCATATCAAAGTCTTTCACATAACTAGTTACAGTTCCTGTTGATACATCGTAAACATCAGAATAACGTTCAGCCAAGGCCTCCACTTTAAAATAACCTAAATCTTCACTCAAACATAATTGGTTCGCTAAATTTTTCGGCTCATATCGGTCTGCATCACAAAGGACAAAATTAACACCGAATGTAACAGCATCCTCTTTTTTCGACCTAAAACTAGCAAAATGTGTCGCTATATCTTGGCAAAGTGACCTAAAGAATGCTCCACCATTGGCACCGGCACCAATTTGAACCAGGTCAAAGTATAATCTCTTTTTACCATTTTCCAAAATATTTAATGAATTTTTCATAATAAAACTCCTCCAATTTTGTACTGTAAAATTATCATTCTGTATTAAGTAAGTTCACCTTTAGAACCAAATTCCTAACCTAAAATAGTAAAAAAAGAAAAAGAGCTAGCAGCCCTTCTTCTAAAATCTTGAAACTCTTTTGTGCCAACTAGCCGGGTAATCGGCTTCATTGGTTAAATTCGGTTCATCGAAAATGTAATCCAACGGTAAATCGTAAAAATGACCATTCACACCTGCTCTTAATTTCATACAGGGTTGTTCTTGATCTACCTTACCGACTACTCCATAAAGTAAGAAACGTTTTTCATCATTATTATCAACGGTTGAGAAATACGCATCCATACTATTATGAGAATGTATTTGAAGCACCTCAATGAATCCTTCTTTTTCGTAATTCAGTTCCTCATATTCGATACGAACTTTGGAAACCCTCTGTATCGGGCAATCAACAAAGTACTCTTTCGTCTTAGGATGATAGAAAAAACTAACCATGACTTCTAAATCTGTCCCATTACTACAATAATCCCGAAAGAAAGTGATAGCTTTAGCTAACTTCTCTCCTGGAATATGTGGAAGGTTAAATTGAAAACCCTGTGGTATTTTTTCTAATTTCCTTAAATGTTCAGCAGGTACTACAATCGTGCCTAATACAGAATGACGAATCTCGTACAATCTCCCATCATTACCCGCTACAACATTAAAAGGCTGCAAGCCACTCTCTAGTAAATCTGAAAGTGACCAGCTATAGGTGTGGATTCCTAATTTCATCCTTTAGCACCACCCGATACTTTCGGATATAACCTTTTATTTTCAGCGTCATAATCAAAGTGTGTACGTTCTTTCTCCATCTCGTAGAATTCAAGAACCATTGCTTCACGAAGAGTTTCTGTTGTAATGCCCTCTTCAGGAATATCAGGCACAAACTCAGTTACTTCATGTCGATTTCCGTAATAGTGGATTGTCCAATCTGCAAAGACCCTAATCTCCGGCTTTTTAATTGGAGCTTTCGACGTAGAAGCAGCACCTTTCGTTCCTTTAGTAGATGTGGAAACTTTCGTATTACCCTTTTCGTTCTTTACTTCCTCTTCCTTTTTTGTAACTTTAATTTCTTGATCTCCAAAAAGATTTAATTGATTAAACATATTCATTTCCTCCTAAGTGTAAGTGTGTTTTTTATACTAAAGTCTTTTTCAAGACGCCTAGCCATTCTTCAAAAGTCATATCCAACTTAACCAATGTTTCATTATCAAAATCTTGCCCTTGCAAACCCTGATACATTTCACCTAAATTCGTTCCTCGAAACGCATGATCATTGTTTTGAGAATGAAGAAAAGCAAAAGGCATCGTTCCTAAATGGGCTACAGTTTTGATTTGATACGAATTAAGGTCCGGCCAGCATGTACGTGTATCTTCAAATACGTTACTGAATGGATACCGATAAAGTTGTGTATCAGGAGTGAGTACCTGGTCTTTTACACAGACTAATTGACAACCTAAAACCTTCTGTCCTCTAACAGTAAATAGAAATAGCATCTTCGGGTGTCCTACATCTTCAAACTGCTTACGATGATAATGGATATCGAAACGTTGGGAATCAACTTCAATACCAACAATCAGTGCACCATCCATCATTTCTTGATAGATGAAACAGTTTTTCGGAAGTAAAGGGCTCGAACATACCTTCTTTTTCGGAATATGGCGTTCTAAAACCTCTAAGACCCAGTCTCGCTCAGCTACGAGAGACGTTGCTTTAAAAAGCGAGTGAATCATTTCTATGTCCAGAGTATTTTTTTCGACACTTTTAAGTAGTTGCTCCATTATCTTGCCAGCAAACTGTCCTACCATTTCCGTTCCTAATAAATTTATTTCTTCCAATAAATGAGTAAAGAGCTCTTGAATATGAGACCTATCCTCGAAAGTATAAATCTTGCTCAGAAAACGTCTCAACGCTTTAATTGTTTCCTCTTCGGAAAATTCCGTTGGATCAAATTTAGATACAAGTGTTAGGAAAAATTCTGTAACGGCATCATCATCTTCCGCTTTCTGAATATAATCAAGTGCCATACCAAGAATCGTTTTCATCTCTTCTATCATGGATTCCCCGTTAATATGTTGAACATTAAAAAAATTTTCGAACATATCATCAAAGTTCTTTTCTCTCAACAAATACTGAACTACCGCTTCATCCTCTAAAATACCTAACATTGATAATGCTAAGTCAGATGGAGTAATAGCCCTTCTATTCATTGGAATCCCTGTATTAATGTTTTCAACGATAGCTTCATGTTCACGAAGCGTGATACGTGTCTCGGTTGTTTCCTTTTGTGTATTCATAGTAATAACCCTCCCAAATTTGTAATTGTTTATTAAGTGCATTAATAAACGAAATGATTGATTCTAAGATTTCATAAAAAAGAACATATCCGCTGGAACCTCCTAGTTTTAAAATAATTCCCTCGTCTATGAACTCCCCCGCTACTTCTCCGTCAAAATAATCACTTGACACAAATAAAGTAGATTCGATTCCAACTTGGACCATTCGAAAAGCATCAATCATACTAGTTTCTTGAAGTTGATTTGTAAGATGCAGCCAACGATTTATTTCTTCGTTACATAACACAATTTTCGTTTTAGTCTCGTGCATTTTCTCATCGTATTCTTCATCAATCTTTACAAACTGAAAAAGAATATTGAGAGCATCAAAAAACAAAGACGAATCATTGTTGCTATTTTTAACGTAGAATTTCAAATCTGGATCTAACGGTTTTCCATAGTCGCTCATCATTTTTGCAATCAATAAATTGTCAGCTGTATAACGAGCTTCCTCAAGGAAATCAACGGTATAAAAACAGACTTTAGCCATTAAAAAAACCTCCTAATCCTATCTCTCTTAGGTTTTAATTTTATGATTTCTTTGTTAATACCAGCGAGAGCGTTGATTTCGTAAAGTGAATTTCCTAAGTTAATACATTCTCCATCATACTCCGGGTCGATTCCTTCATCAGATTGATATTCAAATAAATCCTCAATAACATCAATTACATCCGAAGCACTAAATGAAGAAAAATCAACATCCTTTAACTTTTCTGCTGTACCGAATTGCATGATACTCAAAAGATACATTCTTTGATTCAATGTGTTTTGCTCACCAAGTGCATATTCGTCTACATTTGCATTAAAGCGTTGTAAAATACTCAATATAATTCCCTCCCAAAAGTAATAAAAAAAGCTGAAAGTGTAGGTTGAATAACCTATACTTCCAGCTAGTAAACGCAAAAAAGCACCCTATAATTAGACGCAATTCTGCTAAGGAATCTTCCAAAACAAATATGCATCCCATAGGGTGCTAAAACTTCAACATCAGGCTCATGGAGCAAATAAAAAATAACTATGTTGTTATTCTACCAAATTATATGAATTACAACAATATATGTTTTTTTCTAACTCTCCATAAAAAAACTGCCACAATATATATTACCGGTGACAATTTCTCAACTCCATTTCAAGCTGTATAATTCCTAAATTTCCATGATTGATACTTAAATCAATGAGATAAGGAAGTCGAATTCTTATATCGTTACTTTCTCCTTGTCCAATTCTTCCATCAGCAACCTTACACCTTCAGGACTTAATGTAATATTATTAAAGTACGTTTTGTTATCATCTCGTACTTCTCCCGTAATGGCACACTCCTTATATGGAATATACTTTTTCAGAATGATTTTATCCTGGTCTGTATAAATTTCAATTGGATCCTTTTCTTTAATATTAAACGTCTTTCTTAATTCAACAGGTAATACGATTCTTCCTAGCTCGTCTACCTTTCTAACTACTCCAGTACTCTTCAACTTCGTTCCTCCTAATTGTAAAAATATATTTTTTATGTAAAATAATTCAATTACTTTTATTTTAAGTTATTATAAACGACAAAGGAACAGAAATTTTTTTCTGTTCCTTTGCTGAGTTTTGTATTACTTCGGGTAACACTTTTTAAAAAATATCGTTTTAACTTTCTCAGAAAAATCAGTTGTATTTACATTCATAATCTTTTTAAAGTCCATAAGAATCTCATCTACTATTACTTCAGTGAAATCTTTAAATCGGACACAATAATCTGCAATAAACTGACGGTCAGGATATCCCTTTACAAAAGAAGCTTTTCCTTCAGATGTATTATTTACTCTTTGAAGAAACGCTTGACCATCTCTAATTTCTGATTCAGAAAGACCTACTAATGAAGATGCTAATACATTTGCTCGCATTTCCATTAAACAAATTAGAGCGTTAGCTTTGTCATTGCCACATTCACTCATAATTACCCAAGTGGCTCTTTTAAACGAAGTATCTTTATATTTAACATGAATCAATTCATGTGCCAACATAAAGAATAAAACGTGCTCATTTTCAGTACCTAACAAGTCTAAAATTCCTTGTGTTAACTCTACCGTAGTACCACGTGGATTATTACCATCCAACGGATAATCACTATCGGAATACAACACCAACTTAATCTCTTTCGGTATACCTAACTTCTGTTTAAATTCTTCTGTCTTTCTGTAAATAATTTCATACTTTTCTTCATTTAGTTTCAATGCAATTCCTCCTTCGTGTAATTTGTTTTATTCTATGATTCTTTTAAACTACCAACAAGACTTCATCGGTTTGATATGGTTCGAGTACCACTTAAACCCGCTTATACCAACCGTTGTTGTAAAGGCTCGTATCGCTTCTCTAATGATGCCAGGAAACGAATATTCTGCCGGATCACATCCATGACACTCATTTCCATTGGAGCATCTACTCGCTCGCCATTCTCTAAATAAAACTTCTTTTGTTTAATAGACTTCCGGGCATTGAGATAGCAAGTGGTATCACTACTAAACAGGTTGAAATCTAATAGAAGCTCATTGCCGCCACCAAGAAAATGAAAGTTTGTTTTCTCACCAAAACGGCTAAATATAGCTTTAAATTTTTTACGTACAACCTCTTGTCGAGTAGATAAATATGGAACAAGTCCTCCTATCGAAATGAGCTCATGCTCTTCATTTACCAGTTCTTCCAATGCTTCCAATGAATCTGAAAACTGCCAAACTGGATAAATAGTAGCTTTCGGGGCCAACTCTTTCAATCTCTGATAATTGCGTTTGGTCTCAACAGGATCTCCAACTACGTCAAGGTTGAAAAATCCAATTATCGAAGGATGGCTCTGATATCGTCTAATGAAAGCCGCATATTCTTCAACTGTAATCATCGGTATATCATCTAAATTAAATAATGTAGGCTCATTATCATCCTTCTTCAAACTCTTCTTAAATAGAGAATATCCTCCTGAATCAATGACCACATTTGTGAAGTCCTCTAAAATATCCGTCCAATAACGATTCTGACGGATATAATAGTAGTTTAAGAGCAACGAACTACTTCCCTCTTCTTTTACCATTTGCCTAATGCTTGGATCTCGTTCAAGGCCACTAAAAAACACTCTGCAGCCTTTCAACGACAATCGTAACAAACCACTCGGCAACTTTTTTATATGGACCATTCCTTCAAAACACTTGAACAAAATAGCGAAAAGAGAAGACGAAAAGCTTGAAAATTGCTCTACATCTTTACGTACTATGGTTCTCTTACTAAACGTGTAATAGATACTTTCCCTGAGTTTCTTACGGGTAATTGACCAGGGCTTTTGATTTTTAGCAGATTGAATTAACAGATAGTCCCTATTCACCGATACAAATTGGTTCTCTCTACCTGTTACGGTTAAAAAGGATTTCTGATTCTGAAGAAAGCGTAAGAATTTTCGTTCGAGCTGTCTTGCATCCAATGTAAAACGATTCATATTTATTCCTCCTAAGTGTTTGTTCATGCTAGAGTTGTATAGCCAGTGTGCAATGCCATAAACAACTCATAGGATGATAATTCTCGTAATGGGTATTCGGGCAGGTGTTTGACAAGCTCATGTTGTGCAACTATCCCTTTGTTCGACATTCCCCATTCCCTAAAAGTCTCTATCACTCGTGATTGCTTTTGGGTAAGTGTTGAAATCATATATCCTCCTTTCTCTGTAAACGCAAAAAAGCACCCTATTAAAAGATGACATTGGTTTGCTAGGAAAATTCCTAAAAACTCATGTGCATCTCAATAGAGTGCTTAACTTCACGATCAGGCTCATAATGAGCAAATAAAAAATAATCTACTGTTAGTTTAACATATAGATTCTAGTTTAATAAAGATTTCTCACACTAACTTTATTCAGCAAGTATAACCTACTATTGTAAATAAAAAAGGACAGTCAATGACTGCCCTTCCTCATCAGAAATTAAACACGAGTTGATTCTCTGTAGGAGCTTTCTGTGAACGCTTCTTCTTATAGCTGGATAAATCAATAACGCTGATAAACCCGCCATCACCTTCGGCCACTTCCTGCTCTTGTGAGAAATTAAACGCGAATAATAAGTCATCTTGTTCAACTGCTTTTTCCTCTGTACTTTGTAAAGTAGATGGAGTTGTAACACCACATAGCTTTAATGTTGTTTCAGCTAGTTCCTTCATGCGTAAATCTAACACTTGTTGGAATTCACTTTCAGCAATCATTTCAAGCCCTTCAAACTCTTTAGCGGCAAGTTCTTCCCAAGCATTTGCAAGGTCAGCTTCAGCAAAACATTGTGCTAAATCAGTCGCTAGTGAAGATTGTTCATCATAAGAGTACTTAGAAAGTTCTCCACGATCTAATCTTCCTTCTGTCATTAATGCATGACCACGAGCACTCATTACCTTCTTAAATTGAGATACCTCTTGAGTCCCGTTTAAGATCGGAATTAATACTTTACATAGTCGGTGCTGACCAATTCTGTGACTTCTTTTAGCTGCTTGTCTGAAGACATTCACTTCATACGTTAATTGGTTTGCAATAATCGTTGGCCATGCTAATAAGTCCAACCCTACCTCAACTAATTTCATATTCGTGATCACAACTTTTACGCCATCTTCCTCGTACTTTTGAAGAACTTCAGAACGCTTCTCGGTATTAGATTCATTGAGTATTCTCATTTCCTCCCTTTTAACACCGTTCTCTTCAAGAATTTGAAAAGTACGTTCATTTAATTGATATTCTCCTGTGTACGTGTTATAAATAACAACTCCTCGATTTTCAGCAAGTTCACTCTTGACTTGATTAATAAGCCACTCTTCTTTTGATGTATAGCCAGTTAGTTTTGGAGCTGTAATAATATCCTCACCATAATCATCTGCAAAACCAAAGTTATAAAATGCGCCTAAATCAGGTCTAGCTGCGTAATTTAATACCGCAGGGTTAAACTTCGACCAAGCTCCTTTTGCGCCAGCATGAGCCAATTTTAAGCACTTCTGATACATTTGTTCATGGAACTCACGATACGCTGCAGCATGTTCTGATTTTGGTTCAATAAAGATTGGCTTTTCAACCAATTCAACCAGTGGTAAACCTAAATCATCAATATCAAGGAATGCTGTTTTGTGTAATAGAAACTGAGCTGTCATTTGTGGTGCAATACCAGGTTCTTCAGTAGGTTGCATAGGTTTTCTACGCTGCCTAGTTACCCATCCAGTTGAATTCACTTCATCTTGAAGGTACACAACCTGTTTTAATTTGCCGTATTTCTCCGCCCACGCAAGATCGCCTGTAGAATCTGTAAAACCTTTTTCAATTAAGTCATGCGGAGTCGTTCTCCATAAAAGTTCTTTCATGGAGCTCGCTTTACCGTTGACCAATGTACCTGTAAGGTTAAGGTTTTTCTTAGCAGATTTTACAATCTTATCGTATGCATCTCCACGACCCGATCCACCAGCTTTACATTGGTGAGCTTCATCTACAATCGCTAGGTCAAAATACTTCTTCATCTTTTTAAAGACTCTTGAAATATTCGTAGTAGGAGTATTTCGAGTTTCACCAAGGCTTTTTACAGCTGGTCGATATAGTTTTGTCCCACAAACCGCTTTCATTCGTTGTTCTGCAAGAATTTTAACAGTCTCTTGCTGATTTCTTCCTAAAGATGTTTGCTTTTCTTCATATAGACATCCTTTAGGCATTGGAGTATAAGAACATTTCATGAATTGCTTAGTGCGTCTCCACTTTACAGAATAATCTTCTGGAAGCCCATTTGGACGCAACCTATTCTCCGCCCTAGCATCTGCTAGTCGTTCTGAAGATGGTTGTTCCCCATACGCAACATCTGACCATTCAAGGCCGAACCACTCACCTTCCATTTTCTTCATGAGTTGTCTTCCACAATCAGGACAATGCCATCCGTAATGCTTTTTCCCACTTACCCGCTTCCAAACACCAGAAAAGTAAGGTTCGGCATCTCTTTTGGCTTTATCGATACCAACAATGGTAATCTCCATTTCACCAGGAGCGGGTCTGTAACCATTACGAACTTTTTCTAGCATTTGTAAGGCTTCATTTGCCGAACGAATAATTGTTGTTTTCGCATACGGTAGCGTTTTTCCGATTTCTTTTGTTTGCCACTTTCGTAATGTAATACCAGGAGCGGAAAGTAAAATTGCCATTCCCTTCTTGGCCTTATTACGCTTTCTTCTTTCGTGAAGAACATGAGCGACACCACAAGCTTGAATCGATTTTCCCGTTCCCATGTTAGCTGCTGTCCATTCAGAGTTTGAAATCTCTAAACCGTTGATTAAACCTTGAATAACATGTGCTTGGGCAGGAAATGGAATACGTGACATTGTAGCAATCGCAGGATCTATTTTATCCATCATAGTATGAAGAGGTTTCAATTCAGCAAGCAATTTGTTCATTGCTTGTGCATTGTTAATCATATACTCTTTCATGGACCATTTTGGATTAAAGACTCCATTTACCTCTGATTTTGGAATGATAAGCATACCATTCTTTAATGCCGATTCCACGATTTCAAGTACCTCTTTCTCATTTCCATCAAATCGTACAGCTCGGAGATTGGGATAAAGTCCTTGGAAGTCAGGATTTTGAATTACTTCTAATTCCTCATACATGAATCCAAATAACCCCGAATACTGTTCTTTGAATTCAATAGGTAGACCGAAACGTTCTATCACATGAGCCGAAATATCGTCTTTGATATTTCCATTCACTGAGATAATGTAGCCTTTGCTATTTTCGTCACCTTGTATAACATTGTTAATCCCATCAATCGTAGCTAAAGAATTAAAAACCATTCCATGAGCAACGTCACCCATACCAATTCTTCTATCTAAGCGCCTAAATGCATCAGAAGAACGATTGAATATTAGATTATTGATCCTCACTTCACGACTTTCAATAATTCCAGCTGTGATCGCAATAACACTCTCGGGTACTCCAATGTAACTAGCTGCTACAATTTCTTTTTTGTCTACTATCGTAAAGTGTAGTCTTGCATCAAAACTTCTTTCTAAGGATTGTAATGTAATTCTCATAATGTATTCGCCATAACTGCACAAAGAGTTGGGGCTACCCCCTAACTCTTTAAAAGTAGTTAGAGGGCTATCCCTCCTTGTTGTGTATTGTAATTGTTATGAATTCATATTAGGTACTAATGTTTTTTTTTTTGAGATTTTGTTATATCTTCGGATTGTGCAATAAAATTCACGATTTAAAATAAATATCATCAGTTTTTATCTCTACACCATAAGCAGTATTACATTTTTCGCAAATAGTATATTTCCCTGCGATGTCTTGATAAATATTTTTATCATTTACTTGTTGCACATGACTACAATTAACACATTTTTTGTATTCCATTTTTATCTCCTATGCGCATGTAATTTTTATTTAGATTCAAAAAATCCCGATACTTTTTTATGCTTATTGCAAGCAACAACCTTAGTTGGAATATCTTTTCCGTGTTTAGGGTTTCTTGCCATCACAAACCCTTTTGTAGTTGCTTCTTTTTCACAGTTACCATATTGACATCTATTCATCTAAATCTCCTCCTTAGTGTAATGATTAATAGAGTTTTAACTTCTTCACAATTTTTCATTAATTAATCGATAAATCCATGCTCACTATATTGAATATGAGCATATGCTTCATCAATTCTCTTCGCTTTTCTAAATTCAACTATATTCTCTATAATAAATTGGCTTGCTTGTTTACTAGTACTTCCATTAAAAGAGATATTAAGAATGCTAGTAATACGTTGAATAAGTCGAATTTGCTTAAATGAAATAGGTTTACTTGAGACAATGTTCATCGAGAGAAATCCTCCTAAATGTTGTATTTTCTTGCAAATGCACTACTCAATGCACGATTAATCACCCAGCGATTCATTACAATCTTTTTCATTAAGTCCATATCTTCAGAAGCCATTAGACATACTGCCTCGTTTAGCTTCCTTGTAGTTGGAGAATGACGTTGATCTATAGTCGGGCTTTTAATGACATCTAAATATTGCGCAAAGCCTTTTTCAAAATTCGACAATTCACTCATTGTAAAACCTCCCATATAACATTCCCTTCAACAATGTCGATATCCTCATGTGCAAGCATAGTCTCAATCATGATTTTGTGGCCTTCCTCACCCCAAAAGGAATGAAGATTATACACAAAGTAGCTTCGGTTCTCGGGCCTATATTCAATATCCCCAGCTCCAATGATTTCTTCTCCAGAAAGAAAGACTTGAAACAGTCCTGCGACTGGCTCAAATCTCAAAAGAGAAAAGTCAAAGTGGCTTGGAATCCAATAGGTCTGATCTACCTCGATGCGTTCATGACCTTTACACTGTTTACAGTTCATATCCAACCCTTCACACGAACAAGACAGGACTGCAATCATTTCGCAACACCTTCTTCGGGTTGCTCGATTGCAATGTAACCTGCGTTCTGTTCATAATTAAAGTAGCTTTCTACTATACCATGTAACTCGGCAAGTGCATTATGGTAGGAAATTTCATTTGTATACGTGAGAGTGATTGTATCTTCAACTTCTGATTCATTGGAAGATACTTCAAAAATAATACTTCCAATATTCCTTCTAAAGTCGAAGTGAACTTCAACTATATTTGATTCTGTATCACTCAATGCCTCCAAGAAAGCTTCTCTTGTAACATAAAACACCTTATTCTGATTCATTATTTTAATCCTCCTATTGCAATTCATGAATGCCGTCTTGTGCAAAAACACGGACAACGGATTTATGATGCTTTGTATAAATCTCCTTTTTTACTAAACCTTCATCGTCCTCGACTTCTGCTAGTTCTGTTACAGGCTTAGTCAATCCGACAACAATGTGTGTTCCCATATTCCCACCGACTGCACCTGCTGCAATGGCAATTCCAGCATGAGCTAATTTAAGTGGTAAAAGAGGACGTTTCATTGTGCTTTTTTTGACTTCGGGGGTTACCCTTTTTTCAAATTCATGAAAAACCGTAGATTCTTTCAGATCACGAAATAACTCAACGGCCTTAAGTTTACCCGCTCGAAAGATAGAAATCGGTTCTTTTGAAGGTTCAATATAAAATTCTTCCTCGATCTCTTCCAGGGTTGGCAATACTTCTGGTCCTGCATTACCAATCTCCTTCAAATATTCACGGGTTTCTTTTACTACATCACGAGATTGAGGGCTACCGAAATATCCAAAGACCACAACTTGCTTAAATACGTCATAAGCATCATCTGTGAACCGGTATACCTTTATATCTCGAAAACGCTCTGATAAAATCATCGCGCATTTATCCAACACATATTGAGGGACACAAAACATCAGCAATCCATTGTTTGCAAAGACGTTTTTGGATTTAGAAGATAAAGTTCTCAAAAATCGAAGCTCTGTCCGTTCATGAAATACTTCGTCGTAAGGAGGATTCAACCAAACTGCATTGTAATTCCACTCAGTTCGAATATTTTCATACCCATCATGAATCGCATGATCGATAACGTCTTTAGCCTTATGAAATCTTGTTTCTTCCAATTCAACGCCATACGTGGTAACAATAAGATTCTGCAAGGTGTTAAAATTATCACCTAATTGTTTTAACGCTTCTCCTTCACCAGCACACGGATCAAAGAGATTCAAGTAACCTTGTTCCCCTCGTAACCTTATATGCGGTAAAATTAAACTCATTTGTCCTTCTGGTGTTGCGTAAAAGCCACCCTTTGATTGTGAAGCGATACGTGCCATAAAAAGATTCCTCCTAAAGTGTGTAATATATTAAATAGAAAAAGCCGATTCGTTTCCGAACCGACTTATCTCTTCCTACGCTGTAAATTTGTTACCGTTTATTTCACCGATAAAAATATCATGAATTTTTCTTTCTTCACCCTTCCACTCAACTACAAGAAAGACCTGGGCTTTTACCTGTAGATTAGGTATCCACGCTAGGAAAGTAGCCATAATTGGCTTATCATTTCCACGGAGAGTAATAGCTATCTCTTGTCCCTTTTGAAGATTCATAGATTAAGAAATCCCCCTCTTCCTAGTAGGGATTGGGGAAATTTCGTAATTGACCTTGCAATCCGGGTACATTTTAGAAATGGCCTCTTTCACTTCTTTCTCCGTACCAATTTTCATGGTACTGAGAACGTGACCTTCAGAACGTCTAATGGTGATTTTATAAGGATGAACTTCTGTATTCATCTTCATTTTAAAGAAAGCGGGACATACTTCAATATCTGTCACGATATCTGTCCTTATCACTTGCTTATAGCCATTAGAATTGACGTCGATACAAGCTGGTTGACCGATTGAAAGTTCTTTCAACGTCACTTCTCCTTGCACGAAATGTCCATTCCTGGTATAACCCGACTTACTTAACTCATAAGTTACCTTTTCTGTGTTAAATACCGCTTTCATATTAATTCCTCCTAAGTGTATGTGTAATGGGATATCCAATTAGAGGTACCCTTTTTCCTTCAAACTTGTAAATTTGTGATCGCCAATTATGATATGGTCTAGGACTTCAATCTGCATGATCTTGCCAACTTCGACAAGGCGCCTTGTGATCTCTATGTCTTCATCGGAAGGTGAAGGATTTCCGGATGGATGATTATGGGCTACTATAATAGAAGCAGCGCTTCTTAAAACACCTTCATGAAAGTAGGGTAAGAACCCAGTGCCTTGCTTAGTTTCCTAAGTAGGTTTCCAAGAACTCCCCCCCAAACCGTACGTACTCCTCTCAGAGTATACGGCTTTCCATTTATCAATCTAACTTCCCA
>NZ_SUND01000024.1 GCF_005280205.1 Bacillus yapensis
ATAGTCCGGTGGCGATAGCGAGAAGGTCACACCCGTTCCCATACCGAACACGGAAGTTAAGCTTCTCAGCGCCGATGGTAGTTAGGGGCTGTCCCCTTGTGAGAGTAGGACGTTGCCGGGCAAAATCGAAAGAGTATCCAATGAGGTACTCTTTTTTGTATGTGAAAAGATTGTCCGTAAGGACAATGAACAAATAGAAACAAAGTAAAAAGTAAAAAATCGAGGTTGGCTAGGACCAAGGAGGTCAAGGAAGCGAGGGAGAGAAGCCTGGAGCGTACGATGTACGCGAGGACTGAACGAGCGAAGCTGACGAAGAGATCCGACGGTCATAGACGACCGGAGTCCGAACGCGGAAGTTAAGCTTCGGCGCCAATGGTAGTTAGGGGCTGTCCCCTTGTGAGAGTAGGACGTTGCCGGGCAAAATCGAAAGAGTATCCAATGAGGTACTTTTTTTTTGATCGAAGCTTGAATAAAGATGAGTGTGAATTTATTACATTGAAAAATAGGAGGAAAAATTCCGGCTAAATCAGGAATTTGACTTACTGCTCTATAAATAAGCGGAATTTTTCCGGTTAAGCTATACATTTTTCAAGATTTTAAGGCTTATTAGGTTATTTAGCGGAAAATCTCCGCCTATTTCACGTAATATCTATTATTTTTTTAAAATAAACGGAATTTCTCCGGTTAAGTGGCTATAGTGACTACACCTGACGAAGAGATCCGACGCTCCCTAAAAAAAGCCCAAATCTTCTTAGTCTAGGAAAATAGAAGACTAATATCGACATGAAAAAAAGCCCCAATCAGGGCTACGTCTTTACGAATAAATTTCAGGTGTATTAATTTTCTTTAGTTTTTTTAAGTAATATTTATATTGAGGGTCTCTTGTATCCGTTGAAATAATGCTTTTTTCACAATGTGAGCAGATAAAAGATGTGTATAGATGAATGCCCTCATCTTTTGATTGATCGCAAATGACACATAATTCCCCAGGGTATTTTTTTGCTAATGACGAACTCAAGATAACTCCACCTCCACACAACTATTCTGCCCATAAATCCCCTATTCTATAACAATTTTTTGAATATTCGCGTGCTAAAAGGAGGATAAAGTCCATAATAAAAACTTGATGAAGAGGTTAATCTTAGTTTATGTTCCAAATTCGCATTCGTTGTATGTCTTCTTGAAGATTTTTAGATTAATTGTTCTTCATATTTGATAAAATGGATATTGGTGATAAAATGAATCAGTTTGATGTGCCTTTATTTGAGGCTTTGAGAAAACATAATGAAAAAAAGCCGATTTCACTACATGTTCCAGGACATAAAAATGGTTTGCTGTTACAGTCGACTCCCTTTTTTCAAGAAATACTGGATATCGATGTAACAGAATTAACGAATTTAGACGATCTTCATTCTCCTGAAGGAGCTATTTTAGAAGCTGAACAACTTTTAGCTGATGCATATAAGGCGGAGCGAAGTTTTTTTCTTGTGAATGGGTCTACAGTTGGCAACCTCGCGATGATGATGGCGACCCTGAAAAAAGGGGACATTGCTTTTATTCAGCGAAATTGTCATAAATCAGTACTAAATGGAATTGAACTAACGGGGGCACAACCTGTACTTCTTGGTCCAGAGCAGCATGAAGACTGCGGAGTGGCAGGAGGGGTATCTCTTGATACGATTAGAAAAGCCTATACGTTATACCCGGAATGCAAAGCGATTATTTTAACCTATCCGAATTATTATGGCATAACCTTTAATTTGAAAGAGATTATTCAATTTGCTCATGAAAAACATATACCGGTACTCATTGACGAGGCCCATGGGGCACATTTTATTGGAGGCGAGTATTTTCCGCCATCTGCTGTCGAACTAGGAGCAGATGTAGTTGTGCAATCTGCTCATAAAACATTGCCTGCGATGACAATGGGGTCGTTTTTGCATGTCAACAGCGAGTATGTTTCTATAGAGAGTGTGAATCACTATTTACGAATCTTACAATCAAGTAGCCCATCTTATCCGATCATGGCATCTTTAGATTTGGCACGGAGTTATATTGGAACCTTTGAAAAAGAGGACGAGCACTTTTTAAAAGAAACGATTGAAGCTTTTAAGAAGGAACTCAAAACTTTAGATTTTGTGAAGGTATTAGAATTCCCGATTCACCAAGGAGACCCATTAAAACTGACGCTGCAATCACGCTGCGATAAGACAGGCTTTGAATTACAGCGTATATTTGAGGAAAAAGGAATTTATACAGAAATGGCGGATCCGAATAACGTCTTGCTCGTATTGCCATTGCTGAAAAAGAATATGCTTTTTCCATTTGATGAAATCATGGAACAATTAAGGGCGATCAATCTAACAGCAATTCAAGAAGATCGAAAGAATGTTTATTTTTATAAGGAAAAAATCTCGACACTACATAGGGAGCATTCAAATCAGGAAGAATATGTTCCGATTGCGAATGCTGAGAACTCTATATGTGCAGATACGATTATACCTTATCCACCTGGAGTTCCACTTTTACTAAAAGGGGAAATGATCACAAAAGAGGATGTGAAAGGCCTCACTCATTTGTTGAATTCAGGAGCGAGATTCCAAGGTGGGCAGCAATTAACACAAGGAATGCTGAAAATTTTTTCACAGAAAGAAATTTAAGAATGACCTAGCGCCATGCGCTTTTCTTAGTAAAATTGGAGGATTACAATGACTAGAGGTTTATTTATTACGACAGAAGGTCCTGAAGGGGCTGGCAAAACAACAATTCTGCAGATGCTTATAGAGAAATTGCAAGCTGATGGCGTGAAGGTATTATATACAAGAGAACCAGGCGGAATTGAAATTGCTGAACAAATTCGCAATGTTATTCTGGATAAAAACAATATAGCGATGGATCCGAGAACGGAAGCTCTACTATATGCGGCAGCACGAAGACAGCATTTAGTGGAAAAAGTAGAGCCTGCATTAAAAGAAGGTTATATCGTACTATGCGATCGTTTCATCGATAGTTCTCTAGCCTATCAGGGGCATGCGAGAAAGCTAGGCATCGATGAGGTATATAGCATTAATCGTTTTGCAATTGATGATATGATGCCAAATCTAACTTTGTATTTTGATATAGAGCCGGAAGTCGGTCTTGAAAGAATTAATAAAAGCAGTGAGCGAGAGGTTAATCGACTCGATTTGGAAAACCTTCAATTTCATCAGGATGTGCGTGAAGGGTACCAAATTTTATTAAAGCGATTCCCAGAAAGAATGTATAAAATCGACGCTGGGCAAACCATTGATGTTGTATTAGAAACAGCTTATCAGAAGGTAAAGGGGTTACTTTAATCCTATTCCAGAACAGACATGTCTTAAAGTTGAATCTTTAAGGCATGTTTGTTTATATAGAATCTGTTGGTTTTGTAAATTCCTGTTATAATAGACATAATACAAACGGAAAATTAAAGGAGCTGGTATTATGAAGTTGATTATAGCAGTGGTGCAAGACAAGGACAGTAATCGATTATCAAGTGCCCTAATGGACCATAATTTTCGTGCGACAAAACTAGCAAGTACCGGCGGGTTTTTGAAATCGGGGAATACGACGTTCTTGATTGGAACTGAGGATATTCGGGTTGATAAAGCGTTACAAGTTATTAAAGAAAATTGTCAGGCACGGGAGCAAATGGTTGCTCCAGTTTCACCGATGGGTGGAAATGCCGATACTTATGTCCCGTATCCCGTCGAAGTAGAAGTTGGTGGAGCTACCGTGTTTGTATTGCCAATTGAACAGTTTCATAATTTTTAATCTGAAATAAATGTAAGAGAGATGATAGATGTGAGTACGTGGGATACCTTAGAAGAAATGCAGCCAAACGTTTTGAAAATGTTAAAGAATAGTATAAACAAAGGTCGGTTAGCCCACGCTTACTTATTCGAGGGGATGCGAGGGACTGGGAAGAAAGAGGTTAGTATGCTTCTTTCGAAGAGTCTTTTTTGTACGGCTCCAATTGATGGATACATGCCCTGTGAAGCTTGTCATAACTGTAAAAGGATCAATAGTGGCAATCATCCTGATATTCATGTGGTTGAGCCAGATGGGGCTTCCATTAAGAAGCATCAAATCCAGTCTTTGCAGGAGGAGTTCTCGAAAACAGGGGTTGAGTCGAAGCGGAAGGTGTACACGATTGTCCATGCTGATCGGATGACAGTAAACGCTGCGAATAGCTTGTTGAAGTTTTTAGAGGAGCCAACATCGGAGACGACAGCGATTCTATTAACCGAACAAGCCCAACAAATTTTACCAACCATTCTATCACGTTGCCAAATTGTGACTTTCAAACATTTATCTCCTGAGCATTTGATTCAAAAATTGATAGATCGAGGCGTTTCAGAAAGAAAAGCACCAATCATTGCACAACTTACCAATAATTTGGATGAAGGACTTCTTCTAAGTAATGATGAATGGTTTGCACAAGCCCAAAGCATAGTGGTAAAATTATATGAAGTATTAAGAAAAAATCCACTTGAAGCTTTGGTTGCGCTTCAAGAAAATTGGTTCTTACACTTTAAAGAGAAAGAGCAGATCGATCAAGGACTAGATTTATTACTACTAATCCTCAAAGATTTATTATATATACAGCTCGGGAAGCAAAACCAGGCTGTTTATTTGGACGAGAGCAGTCGTCTTGAACAATTTGCTTTGCAAACTTCTGGACAGCGTCTAGCCCATCAGATGACGGCTGTATTAGACGCTAAGAGAAAGCTGCATGCAAATATGAATCCGCAGCTGCTTATGGAGCAGCTTGTGCTAGAATTGCAGGAGGGATCTACCTTTGTATAATGTTGTAGGTGTCCGCTTTAAAAAAGCGGGGAAAATATATTATTTTGATCCCGGAGATCTCTTAATTCAGAAGGACGATTTTGTAATCGTGGAAACGGTTAGAGGAGTAGAGTATGGGAAGGTCGTCATTGGTCCTAAGCATGTTGAAGAACATGATGTTGTCCTCCCACTCAAAAAAGTTCTGAGAATTGCCGATCAAAAGGATCGTATGATCGTAGAGGAAAATAAGCAGTCCGCGAAGGAAGCTTATGAGGTTTGTTGTGAAAAGGTTGATCTTCATCAGCTTGATATGAAGCTTGTTGATGTCGAGTACACCTTTGATCGGAATAAAGTGATCTTTTATTTTACAGCGGATGGTCGGGTTGATTTTAGAGAATTGGTGAAGGATTTAGCTGCCATTTTTAGAACTCGCATTGAGTTAAGACAAATTGGTGTCCGCGATGAAGCGAAGATGCTTGGTGGAATTGGCCCATGTGGTCGTATGCTGTGCTGTTCTAGCTTCCTCGGTGATTTTGAGCCTGTATCCATCAAAATGGCGAAAGATCAAAATCTTTCTCTTAATCCAACAAAAATCTCTGGATTATGTGGTCGTCTCATGTGCTGCTTAAAATATGAGAATGATGAGTATGAATCAGCCAAGGAGCAGCTTCCGGATGTTGGTGAAATTATTGGCACACCAGCTGGTCTTGGCAAAGTTGTTGGTTTAAACATTTTAGAACGTATACTTCAGGTAGAAATGATAGATCAAGAGCGTGTCCTCGAATATACACTGGATGAAATATTAAAGGAAGGCGCTATGTAGGAATCCACAGACGATTGAGGTGGAAGCGTGAATAAAAAAGAAATCTTTGATTCAGTGAGTAATATGGAAGAGCGAATTGGGCAGCTGTATCAACAGCTTGGTGAGTTAAAAGAGCATTTAGCGGAAATACTGGAAGAGAATAACTCATTGAAGCTAGAAAATGTTCATCTAAGACGTCGGCTAGAACATACAACCTCTGATGTAGAGCAATTGGATCAAAATCAGAATCAAAAGAAATTATCTGGGAATCCAGATGAAAAAATCGTAGATATCGGGGAAGGATATGATAATTTAGCCCGACTCTACCAGGAAGGTTTCCATATTTGTAATTTACATTTTGGAAGTCCTCGTAAAGAAGGAGATTGTCTTTTCTGCCTATCTTTTCTTAATAAAAAATAAGTTGGTCTTCCCCACACGGGAAGGCTTTTTTTTCAACTAGGAGGTTCAAAATGGTTCAATTGAAAGATGATGAGCGTCTGGATTATTTATTGGCAGAGGATTTACGAATTATCCAGAGCCCATCGGTTTTTTCCTTTTCTTTGGACGCTGTGCTACTCGCAAGATTTGTCTATGTCCCCATTCAAAAGGGAAAGTTAATTGATTTATGTAGCGGTAATGGGGTGATTCCGCTTTTTCTTAGCGCTCGTACGAAGGGCGACATTACAGGGGTAGAGATTCAAGAACGACTCTATGATATGGCGCTAAGAAGCATTGAATATAATCAACTTGAAGATCGTATTCAGATGATTCATGGGGATATTAAGGATATGCCACGTGAGCTAGGGAACGGAAAATATGATGTGGTGACGTGTAATCCTCCCTATTTTCCAACGCCATCTAAGGAAGAGATTAATGCGAATGAACATCTGGCTATCGCTCGCCATGAAATTTATTGTACGTTAGAGGATACGATTCGTGTGGCAAGTCAGTTGGCTAAACAAGGTGGGAAGGTGGCCTTTGTTCATCGTCCAGGGCGATTAGTGGATATTGTCACGCTCATGCGTCAATATCGATTGGAGCCAAAAAGAATTCAACTTGTGTATCCAAAAAGGGGCAAGGAAGCAAACACTCTTTTAGTCGAAGCAATCAAGGATGGGAAATCTGATTTAAAAATACTTCCCCCGCTATATGTATACGAAGAGAACAATGAGTACACACCGGAAATAAAGGAAATTCTCTATGGGGATAAAGCATAGTAGAGAAAATAAAGAGATTTAGGTGAACGATAATGTGGCAGCAAAAAAGCTTTGAAAATGAACAAACGAAAGGGATATTATATTTAATCCCTACGCCAATTGGAAACTTAGAAGATATGAGCTTTCGAGCGATCCGACTTTTAAAAGAAGCGGACGTAATCGCAGCGGAAGATACAAGAAATACAAAAAAACTTTGCAATCATTTTGAGATTGCCACGCCAGTTGTCAGCTATCACGAGCACAATAAAGAGACAAGTGGAGAAAAGCTGATTGAGAGGTTGAAGGACGGTGCTAAAATTGCACTCGTGAGTGATGCCGGAATGCCAACGATCTCCGATCCTGGCTATGAATTAGTTGTAGCAGCAACAAATGAGAATTTAACGGTCGTGCCTCTTCCAGGAGCAAATGCAGCTCTTACAGCTTTGATTGCATCAGGTCTATCAACGCAGCCTTTTTACTTTTACGGTTTTTTACCAAGACAGAAAAAGGACAAGAAGCGGGAGCTGGAGGAGTTATCGAAATTAATGTCTACGGTGATCTTCTATGAGTCTCCGCACCGTTTAAAGGAAACGTTACAGCTTATGTTGGATGTGTTTGGAGATCGAAAGGTTTCGCTTTGTCGAGAGCTAACGAAACGTTATGAAGAGTTTATTCGTGGAACGATGAGCGAAGTTCTTGAATGGGCGCAATCTGATGAAGTTAGAGGAGAGTTCTGTATCATTGTTGAAGGAAGTCATGAGAGGGCAGAAGAAGCCAATGTATGGTGGGAATCTTTATCTCTAGTCGAGCATATTGAACACTATATTTCCGAGAAAAACTATTCCTCCAAAGAGGCGATCAAGCAAACCGCGAAAGATCGAAACTTGAATAAAAGAGAAGTATATCAGGCGTATCATATTGAAGAATAAGAAAGGCTCCTCATGAAAGAGGAGCCTTTGAATATTTAATTAAGCTTTAACAGTGAAAGCGTCTTGGATTTCTTTTACTAATTTTTCTGCACCGTCACGGCTTAAGATTAACTTACCGTCAGCGAATGTCATGTTGTCATCAGAAACTTCACCAGTTACTTGGCAAGTCATGTTTGGTAAGTATTTCTTTAGAATGATACGCTCGTCATCTACGTAAATTTCTAAAGCATCTTTTTCTGCAATTCCTAATGTACGTCTTAATTCGATTGGAATAACCACGCGACCAAGTTCATCAACCTTACGAACAATACCTGTAGATTTCATTTTAAAATCTCCTCTCAATCTCCAAAAATATATTTTTCTCTATCTATTTTTCGTCATAATTCGACAAATTTTTCTCTAATCCAATAATAACAGTAATTCCCATAAACGTCAATAATTTTATCTGTATTTTTTTAGTAATTATTGGATCATTTGTTACATAGATTTTACATCGGGTCTTTTGTATATTTCAAGAACAATGAATTAAATATCCGAAAAATTATTATATTCAGTAACTTGTTAAATCGATTCTGTTCGACAACTTTCGACATAATTCTTCGTTATTAGTGTTTGCTCATATGCACCTCCCTTTTGAATTGCAAGAATATACTTGTTCTGTTTGCACATTTTCTTATTTTTAGGTATATTTTGATGATAGAATAGGTAAAGATGACGAGTGTATTTCTTCATAAATATAAGAATGTATAATTCTCAACTTTGAGAATTGTCTAGCTCCAGCGCCTATCGCCTAGCAAACTTCGGGTCACCTCCCTACGATAAGTCAACTATGAATTGCTCACGCAATTCAAGTTTCCTTTATCTCAGTCGATGCCCCTCCAGTTTGTACGGCGATGAGCAAGGCGCTTGCGCTTTCCTATATAGAAAGTATTCGTCGAGACTATATTTTTTTTATCCCTATAAGGAGGGAAAATGATGCAGGAACATTCAAAAACGTTTTATCTAACTACCCCAATCTATTATCCAAGTGGAAATCTACATATAGGGCATGCGTATACGACAGTTGCTGGAGATGCGATGGCTCGTTATAAACGCATGTGTGGATTTGATGTCATGTACTTAACGGGTACGGATGAGCATGGTCAAAAAATCCAGAAAAAAGCAGAGGAAAAAGGTGTCACACCGCAAGCCTACGTTGATGAAATTGTGGCAGGTATCCAAGATTTATGGAAGAAGCTTGATATTTCTTACGATGATTTCATTCGAACTACTGAAGTTCGACACAAAGAAGTAGTAGAGAAAATTTTTGCTCAGCTATTAGAGCAAGGAGATATCTATTTAGACGAATATGAGGGCTGGTACTGTACACCATGTGAATCATTTTTCACGGAAAGACAATTAACAGACGGCAACTGTCCGGATTGTGGAAGACCTGTTGAAAAAGTGAAAGAGGAGTCTTACTTCTTTAAAGTGAGCAAGTATGCAGACCGCTTGCTACAATACTATGAAGAAAATCCAGAGTTTATCCAACCAGAATCTCGTAAAAATGAAATGATTAATAATTTCATTAAGCCAGGATTAGAAGATTTGGCTGTATCTAGAACGACATTTGATTGGGGCATTAAGGTGCCTGGCAATCCGAAGCATGTTATTTATGTTTGGATTGATGCCTTATCCAACTATATTACGGCATTAGGTTACGGTACTGACAATGATTCGAAGTATCAAAAGTTTTGGCCTGCTGATGTACACTTAGTCGGAAAGGAAATTGTTCGTTTCCATACGATTTATTGGCCAATTATGTTAATGGCTTTAGATCTACCGCTTCCGAAAAAAGTATTTGCTCATGGCTGGCTTTTGATGAAGGATGGAAAGATGTCCAAGTCAAAAGGGAATGTCGTTGATCCTGTGACGTTAATCGATCGTTATGGTTTAGATGCACTTCGCTATTATTTACTACGTGAAGTTCCATTTGGATCTGATGGGGTATTCACTCCAGAAGGATTTGTAGAGCGAATTAACTTTGATCTTGCCAATGATCTTGGAAATCTTCTAAACCGTACAGTTGCGATGATCGATCGCTATTTCGATGGTGTTATTCCAGCATACAAAGACTCAAACACAGAGTTTGATCAACAATTGCGTCAAGTGAGTGAAGAGACTGTTCAAAAATATGAAGAGTCAATGGAGAAGATGGAATTCTCTGTTGCGTTAACAACTGTTTGGCAGTTAGTGAGTAGAACAAACAAATATATAGATGAAACACAACCTTGGGTGTTAGCGAAGGAAGAAAAATTTGAAGAGCTAGGTTCTGTAATGGCTCATTTGGTTGAGTCTCTAAGAAGAACAGCGATTTTATTACAACCGTTCCTTACTCGTACTCCAGGAGAAATTTTCAATCAATTAAGTGTGAATTCTCCAGAACTTACTTCTTGGGAAAGCCTAGCTCAGTTCGGTGCGATTGGAGAAGGCGTCAAGGTGGCAAAAGGAAATCCTATTTTCCCACGTCTTGATATCGAAGAAGAAGTTGCTTTTATTAAAGAGAAGATGCAAGGAGCGCCAACTCCAGCCCCAGTGGAAGAGATAAAGGAAGAGAAGCCTGATAGTGAAGAAATCACGATTGATGATTTTATGAAGGTTGATTTACGTGTTGCTCAGGTGATTCAAGCAGAGCCGGTTAAAAAGGCAGATAAATTATTAAAGCTTCAATTAGATTTAGGATATGAAAAGCGCCAAGTGGTTTCTGGAATTGCTCAATATTATAAGCCAGAAGAGTTAGTAGGCCGCAAAGTCGTTTGTGTGACGAACCTTAAGCCTGTGAAGCTTCGTGGAGAGCTTTCTGAAGGAATGATTTTAGCAGGTTCTAAGGATGGACAGTTATCATTAGCAACCATTGCAGAAGCACTTCCTCTTGGTGCTCGAGTAAAATAAAGTTTTGTGATCTAGCTTCAGCGGCTAGCCCCTGGTTGAAAAATAAAGAACATTTTTCATTGGTCGCTTCAGACTAGAGAACGAGGTCAAAAAACGACCTCATCCTCTGGTCTTCCAGCGCTTGTCGGGGCTGGACGAGCCGCTTCCGCTTTTTGATAGACATAGAAATGTTTCACGTGTAACAATTTACGCGAGACATTTCTATGTTTTTCTTTTATAGGAATAATAATGACTGCTGTTAAAATAGGATTCTTGATAAAAGATGTATATATGGAGATAATTTTTGAGAGATAGGAACTATTTTATTGAGATAATGAAACGGAAGGTTATATAAAAGTAACTTAAGAGTAAAGAATGATACAAAAAAATAATATTAGTCTTGAAGGGAGAATTTTGATGTTATTTGACACACACGCACACTTAAATGCCGAACAATTTGACGAAGATCTACACGAAGTAATCGAACGAGCTCAACAGGAAGGCGTAGAGAACATGGTCATTGTTGGCTTTGATCGTCCAACGATTACAAGAGCGATGGAGCTCGTAGAACAGTTTGATTTTATGTACGCAGCTGTTGGTTGGCATCCTGTTGATGCAATTGATATGACAGATGAGGATTTGGCTTGGATTGAAGAGCTTGCGAACCATCCCAAAGTTGTAGCGATTGGGGAAATGGGGTTGGACTACCATTGGGACAAGTCTCCGAAGGACATACAGAAGGAAGTATTCCGAAAGCAAATTCAACTGGCGAAAAGAGTGAAACTTCCAATTGTCATTCATAATCGAGAAGCAACGGCTGATATTGTAGAAATCCTAAAAGAAGAAGGCGCTAGTGAAGTAGGGGGAATCATGCATTGCTTTAGCGGAAGTGTAGAAGTAGCAGAAGAGTGCATAAACATGAATTTCTATATTTCATTAGGTGGACCAGTTACATTCAAGAATGCACGGAAACCAAAAGAGGTAGCAGAAGCCGTTCCACTGGACAAACTTTTAATTGAAACAGATTGCCCGTATTTGGCTCCTCACCCTCATCGCGGAAAACGCAATGAGCCAGGTTATGTTAAATTAGTCGCAGAGGAAATTGCAGCTCTTAAAGGGATCACTTATGAAGAAGTTGCGAAAAAAACAACCGAAAATGCCAAGAAATTTTTCGGCATTAAATGATATAGAATGCTGTCGAATTAGGATGAGGCTTGTCCAATTAAATTCTCATTCTAAAAAGTTCTACATGTCTCCTTTTCTTCATAGGATAACCGTGTCGATAACTCTCTCTTTTCATCTATGGATAAATTTTGCATAATAGGGAATATGTTCAGGGGAGGAGTAGATGGGTTGACATCAAGAGGTTAAGTCTATATAATCACTCGAGAGAGAAGGAGGCGTTTTTCATCGTAATCAAAAACATGAAAAACCTGTTTTCCAAGTCTTTGAGTAAAAAGAAATTGACCGTTATTTTAGCTAGTTTCGTAGTTTTTGCTGCAGCCTTTGGGTTTGTATTCTACGAAACAACGAAAACAACAGTAGCACTTACGCTAGATGGTCAAGAAAAAGTCGTTAAGACACATGCAGCAACAATAGAAGAAGTATTAAAAGAGTTAGATATTTCACTTCACTCAGAAGACTATGTATCACCATCAGCCGATACGAAAGTAAAAGAGAATCTTAAGGTTGTATGGGAACCAGCAAAACAGGTCCAAATGGTAAAGGGAAACGAAAAGAAACAAGTCTGGACAACAGCCGATACGGTTGGAGAGTTTTTAAAAGAGCAAAAAATAACCTTGAGCGAGCATGATAAGGTTCAACCCACAATAGATTCAAAAATTAAAGACGATCTACATATTCAAGTAGATAAGGCTTTTTCTATAACACTCTCTGACGGTGGGAAAGAAAAGCAGGTATGGTCAACTTCGACTACGGTCGCTGACTTTTTATTACAACAAGGAATCACGCTAAATGAATTAGACCGTGTAGAACCAACTAAGGACGAATCCGTCACAGAAGAGACTAAAGTTATGGTCACTCGAGTTGAAAAAGTCACCGATGTAGTGGAAGAACCAATTAAATTTGCTGTTGTGACGAAGAAAGATCAAGCCCTGACAAAAGGAACAGAAAAAACAATTACCTCAGGTCAAGAAGGACTCGTTAAGAAGGAATTCGAAGTTGTTCTTGAGAATGGTAAGGAAGTATCGCGAACGCTACTGAATGAAACGACTGTGAAAGAAAAGCGTGATAAGGTAGTGGCAGTTGGTACAAAAGTAATTGCACAAACGGTATCTCGTGGTGCAGAAAACGTAAGTAAGGAATTCTATGTGAGCTCGACAGCGTATACAGCTAACTGTAATGGTTGCTCTGGAACAACGGCAACGGGTTATAATTTAAAAGCGAACCCGAATGCGAAAATTATCGCAGTTGATCCAAGTGTCATTCCATTAGGAACAAAGGTGTATGTAGAAGGGTACGGTTATGCCGTAGCTGCTGATACAGGTGGATCCATCAGAGGCAATAAGATTGATGTATTCTTTTCATCAAAATCAGATGCTTATCGATGGGGCAGAAAAACTGTAAAAATTAAAATTTTGAACTAGCTACTAATACATTTAGTTTAGATATATTTAAACCTTACTTACTATTAGGTTTGTTTTTGAGCAGGGGGGTATCCTCTGCTTTTTTTGTTATTTTTGTGATGTTCTTTGTTTTTTTGCTCATTTTTCATTACACTTATATAGACGAACAACATTACAAAAATGTTTCAATTATTTATCAATTTTTTCATAAAAAATGATCAAAGAAAAGCTTTCGAGATTTAATGGAGGAAATATGAAGATTAAAGAAATCATCGTCGTAGAAGGTAAGGATGATACGACAGCGATAAAAAGGGCTGTTGAAGCAGATACCATTGAAACCAATGGTTCGGCCATTAATGAAGAGACGATTGAAAAAATAAAGCTCGCTCAAGCAACAAGAGGCGTGATTGTTTTTACAGACCCGGATTTTCCTGGTCAAAAAATTAGACAAACGATAACTGCTCACGTGCCAGAATGTAAACATGCATTCATTCCCAAAGAAGATGCTCTGCATAAGCATGGTAAGGGAGTGGGCGTCGAACACGCATCACCTGAAGTCATACGCAATGCACTAAAGGATGCTCATCTGATGGCAGATGATGCAGTCGAGGAAATCTCTCAGGAGGATTTACTAATCGCTGGTTTGATTGGTGGTACTGGCTCAAAGGAGCGGAGAGAAAAGCTTGGGAAACTCCTTAAAATTGGTTATACCAATGGAAAACAGCTACATAAACGGCTTCAGATGTTTCAAATCACCCAAAATGACTTTGCGCAAGCGATAAAAGTGATACAGCAGGAGGAGAAAGATGAATAAGGATATTGCAACGCCTGTCAGAACGAAGGCAATCTTAGAAAAGCATGGATTTTCTTTTAAGAAAAGTCTAGGACAGAATTTCTTAATCGATACAAATATATTAAATCGGATAGTAGACCACGCCAATTTGACAGAAGAGTCAGGTGCGATTGAAATTGGGCCTGGTATTGGTGCTTTGACAGAACAATTATTACGTAGAAGTAAAAAAGTAGTCGCGTTTGAAATTGATCAGCGATTATTGCCCATTTTAGAGGAAACACTTGCCCCTTACCCAAATAAAAAAATCATTCATCAAGACGTTTTAAAAGCGGATGTAGCATCGATTGTTGCGGAGGAATTCGCTGGGATTGAGGATGTTATGGTAGTCGCGAATTTACCTTACTATGTGACCACGCCGATCATTATGAAATTGCTCGAGGACAAGCTTCCGATTCGAGGAATTGTCTGTATGCTACAAAAAGAAGTGGCGGAGCGTATTGCTGCGAAACCAGGGAACAAGGACTATGGTTCACTGTCGATCGCTGTTCAGTACTATACAGAAGCTGAAACCGTTATGATCGTTCCAAAAACGGTTTTTGTACCACAACCCAATGTTGATTCAGCAGTTATTCGTCTAACCGTTAGAGAGACGCCGCGCGTGTCTGTAAAGGATGAGGCATTTTTCTTCACTGTGACAAGAGCAAGCTTTGCTCAGCGGAGAAAGACGATCTTAAACAATCTTACGAGTCAGCTCCCTTCTGGAAAAGAGAAGAAGGAACAAATTCTCACTTCCTTAAGTGAAGCGAATATCGAACCAACAAGACGGGGAGAAACCCTCTCTATTGAGGAATTTGCAGTCCTTAGTGACGCGCTATATCCTTACTTTAACTAATTTCACTTTGGCTACACACTGGAGGTTCTTGATAGAGCCTCCTTTTTTTATTGTCCGACAAAAGCACATGTTTCTAGTCAAATGCATATTTTGAAATAAAGTGATCACTGTTTTTAGTGGAGTTACAGAGGGAAGGTTACCGACTATTACCTCTATGAATAAGAAGCTAGAAGGCTCTACTTGGACGAATTGGAGTGACTTTATGTGACGATTAACCTCATGGACATTGTCGGAAGAATTTCTTATAAATGCGATATTCTGTTCCGAGTCATTGATATTAAAGAAGAAAACGGTCAAAAAGTTGCTGTCTTGTATGGTGAGGATTTTCGTTTAATAGCTGATGCTCCTTATGAAGATCTGTTGGTCATTGACCAATCAAAGCGGATGCAACTGACACGAGAATTTCGCTCTCTTGAGGAACAGTCCTATCGGTTGTTCCAACAGGATATAGATTTGTTGCAACAGAAACAAGAGTATGCAACGACTGATGGCTATACAAAAAAGGTCAGCTATTTTCAAATGCCTGGGCGAGTCCTTCACATTGATGGGGATCCAACTTATTTAAAGAAATGCTTGAGCCTTTATGAGAGGATTGGTATTCCGGTAACAGGAATCCATTGCAACGAGAAAGAGATGCCTCAGAAAATTGGGCAGCTTATTGAATATTACCGTCCAGATATCCTAGTAATTACAGGACATGACGCTTATTCGAAATCGAAGGGCTCCATTACCGATATCAATGCATACAGACATTCGAAATACTTCGTTCAAACGGTTATAGAGGCGCGTAAAAAAATTCCTAATTTAGATCATCTCGTGATTTTCGCTGGTGCTTGCCAATCCCATTTTGAATCCCTTATTCATGCAGGAGCCAATTTTGCCAGTTCACCAACACGGGTGAATATACATGCTTTAGATCCTGTTTATATAGTGGCGAAAATTAGTTTTACCCCCTTCATGGAGAGAATCAACGTATGGGATGTGCTGAGAAATACGTTAACAGGGGAAAAGGGACTAGGTGGCGTCGAGACGAGAGGGATTTTAAGAACTGGAATGCCGTATACCGCAGAAAACCAAGAATAAATTTTTCGACAATAATGATTCAAAAAAACGAGTGGGGGAGTCTATCCTCCACTTTAGTTAAAATGCTATAATCCGCATCATTATACTATTTTGTATAGCTATACATATTCTTGTCAAAACAGGAAAGTATATTAAGGAAATGAGAGAAAACTTAAAGAGGTAAGTTATTTTCGCTAACGCGAAGTGAGAAGGAAGGTTATTTTCGCTAACGCGAAAAAACCTAATTGTAGAAAATTAGAAAAAAATGTGGAATAAAATATATTGACAATCATTTTTAAACACTGTTATAATTTATATTTTTGTGTTTGACTTTATTGTGTCAGTGTGTTATACTTTACATAGTGAGGTGGACCGAATGGCAAAAACTTTAGTTGATATTAAGAAAGCCCTTGATTCAAATTTAGGGAAAAGATTGTTGCTTAAGGCCAACGGTGGACGTAGAAAGACGATTGAACGTTCAGGTATTTTGGCTGAGACTTATCCATCCGTATTTGTGATTGAGTTAGATCAGGATGAAAATGCATTCGAACGTGTATCGTACAGCTATGCAGATGTACTTACAGAAACGGTTCAAATTACCTTCTATGAAGATACAACAGGACAAGTAGCGTTAAGCTAAGTTATATTTGAGTGAGCAGTGAACATAGGTTTGCTGCTTTTTATTTTTTTCAGAAGCTTAATTTCACGAATATGTAATCTTCTGTATTCTGCGCATCCACATCTAGCTCCAGCGCCTAGCCCCTCGAGGTCGCTTCAGACCAGATGATGAAGTTGAAGAACAAACTTCATTATCTGGTCTTCCAGCGCTTGTCGGGGCTGAGCAAGGCGCTTCTGCTTTTGAACTATTGCACATGTTTTATCCTTTCGTTATTCATAATAAGAGTACGTAGTGAAGAAAGGAGCTGTTCGTTTTGGGCAGAAGACGCGGCGTTATGTCAGAGGGCTTAAAAGAAGAGCTTGCGAAAGAGTTGGGCTTCTATGATGTTGTCCAGAAAGAAGGTTGGGGCGGCATTCGTGCAAAAGATGCTGGAAATATGGTTAAGCGAGCAATCGAACTCGCAGAGCAGCAACTAGCCAATAAGCAATAACCTTTTTAGAAAAAAATGAATTCACTACGTTAAAGCCAGGGCTACTAGCCCTGGCTTATTCTATTTAGTATACTTTCATAATGGAGAAGGATAGACTTATGCGAAAGGTTAAAGAAAGTTCTTTTTGCGAATTGTGAAGAAGAGCACGTCTATATAAATTGTTTTATGGTACAATAGGACGAAAAATGGATGAATTTCTCACGTCATGTCCATACATATAATATTAAGGTGGAAAAAAGGGGTTAGAGGAAAGCTATTTTCGCTAGCGCGAAAAAGCATAGCTATTTTCGCTAAGCCGAAAAAGCATTGTTATTTTGCTAACGCAAAGGATAAAGGAAAATTATGTTCGCTAATGCGAAAAATATTAAGGAAAGTTATTTTGCTAGCGCAAATATAAAGGAAAATTATTTTCGCCAAAGCGAAAAAATTCAAGTAGGTGGATTTTTTGAAGGTTTTATTGAAGGCACCAGCCAAAATTAATTTATCATTAGATGTTTTACATAAACGTCCGGATGGCTATCATGAGGTTGAAATGATAATGACAACGATTGATTTAGCTGATCGGATCGAACTCACGTTGTTATCTCAGGACACAATTAAGATTACTTCACAAAATCGTTTTGTTCCGGATGATCAACGTAATCTCGCTTATCAAGCAGCGAAATTATTGAAGGATAAATTTCAGGTAAAAGAAGGCGTGCAAATAAACATAGAGAAAACGATTCCTGTTGCAGCTGGCCTTGCAGGTGGAAGTAGTGATGCAGCGGCCACTTTAAGAGGGTTAAATAAGCTCTGGAAGCTTGGCTTGTCCATGGACGAGCTAGCCGTACTTGGTGCGGAAATCGGTTCGGATGTTTCTTTTTGTGTGTACGGTGGGACGGCACTCGCGACAGGCAGAGGAGAAAAGATTGAGCATCTTCCTGCTCCTCCAAGCTGTTGGGTCGTTCTAGCAAAACCATTGATTGGGGTTTCAACGGCAGATATTTATCGTCGCCTTCAAATGAACGGGGTTTCTCATCCCAATACAGCAGGGATGATTGAAGCGATTCGTCAGCAGGATTTTACAGGTGTTTGCAAAAATGTTGGCAATGTTCTAGAGGATGTTACGTTGAATGTGTATCCTGAGGTAGCACAAATCAAAGACCAAATGCACCGATTTGGTGCAGATGCTGTTCTGATGAGTGGCAGTGGACCAACAGTATTTGCCTTAGTCCAACATGATTCAAGAATGCATCGTTTATACAATGGATTAAGAGGGTTTTGTGACCAGGTGTTTGCGGTTAGAATGCTAGGGGAAAGGCATACTCTTGATTAGATCCGTATATTAGTGATATATTAACGATAAAATATTCGGATTAAAAGGAGGTTTGACCAGTGAAATTTCGTCGAAGTGAACGCCTGATCGATATGACGAATTATTTACTAGACCACCCTAGAGAACTCGTATCTCTGTCATTTTTTTCAGAAAAGTATGGGTCAGCAAAATCCTCTATTAGTGAGGATTTAGGAATTATTAAAGAAGCCTTTGAGCATAGGGGTATCGGCACATTACAAACGGTTCCAGGAGCAGCAGGTGGGGTTAAGTTTTATGTGAAGGTTTCGGAAGAGGAAGCAAGACCCTTTGTTCAGGAACTATGTGATTTAATTGCGAATCCTGATCGCCTTTTACCTGGAGGGTATTTGTACATGATGGATCTATTAGGAGATCCTTCTATTTTACAAAGAGCAGGACGACTCCTAGCGTCTGCTTATATCAATACTAAAATTGATGTGGTAATGACAGTTGCTACTAAAGGTATTCCGCTAGCTTACGCGGTTGCGAGTCAGTTGAATGTTCCAGTTGTGATCGTTAGAAGGGACAGTAAAGTAACGGAAGGCTCAACAGTAAGTATCAACTATGTATCGGGTTCTTCAAAAAGAATTCAAACGATGCTACTTTCAAAAAGAAGTTTAGAAGAGGGCTCAAGTGTGCTGATCGTGGATGATTTCATGAAAGCAGGCGGAACGGTTAATGGCATGATTAGCTTATTAGATGAGTTTAACGCATCTGTAGCGGGAATTGCTGTATTAGTAGAAGCAGAGAAAACGGAAGAACGACTAGTGGACGATTATCTATCTCTTGTTAAACTTTCTGATGTCGATGTGAGAGAAAAAAAGATCACAGTTAGTGAAGGAAACTATTTTCAAAAGATAGAATCTTTATTAGTATAAAATTGTTAGGGGGCTTAACAAATGAAAGTCGTGCAAACAAATCTGGCACCAGCTGCGATCGGTCCTTATTCTCAAGGGATTGTCGTAAATAACTTGTTTTATAGCTCAGGACAAATTCCGTTAACTGCTTCAGGTGAAATGGTAGTAGGCGATGTGAAAGATCAAACACATCAAGTATTTAAAAACCTCCAGGCTGTCTTACAAGAAGCAGGGGCTTCATTGGAGACAGTGGTAAAGGCAACCGTATTTATTAAGAGTATGGACGACTTTGGGGCGATCAATGAAGTATACGGTGAGTATTTTTCAACTCATAAACCAGCTCGTTCTTGCGTTGAAGTTGCAAGACTGCCAAAAGATGCATTAGTCGAAATCGAAGTAATCGCTCTAGTAAAATAAAGATCCTTCTTAATGAGGATCTCCCTTTTCTAGTAGTTTTTGAAAGCGGGTTCACAATTTAGACCCAATTTTTAAAAAATTTTTACAGAAAAGAAGGATTAATAGAAAATATGTGGAATTAATTAACTAGATTTGTATCTATTTGCAAAGGTGGTGAACAAAATGGAAGTAACTGACGTAAGACTTCGCCGTGTAAATACAGATGGACGTATGAGAGCGATTGCATCGATTACACTTGATAATGAGTTTGTTGTTCATGACATTCGCGTCATCGACGGAAACAACGGTTTGTTCGTGGCTATGCCTAGCAAACGTACTCCGGATGGTGAATTTCGTGATATCGCTCATCCAATCAATTCTGGAACACGCGGTAAAATCCAAGAAGCTGTTTTGGCTGAATACCACCGTCTAGGTGAATTAGAGGTTGAATTTGAAGAAGCCGGAGCTTCATAGGATATAGCAACAAGGGCCTACTGCATCAAGTAGTGCCTTTTTTTATGGGGATTATTTTCATTCTTCACCTCGAATTCATACCCGAATTTCTCCATTCATAAACCCCCGTTAAAAATTTTTTGAACAAATCCTCCAAAAGTTATATTTCTTAAAACGCACCTTTCGTCCCAATTAGCGCTAGGATGGACACTTCGCCTTCATGAGCTGACAATTATTTGTACTTTGTGATATTTCCTTGAAATAGTTGTGTATTTAGGATATATTCTTAATGGATTAAATTAAATTTTTTGCAGAAAAATCAAGCATAGTTGCTTTAATTTTTCTTTTCAATATTTTAGGTTAAATGGAGGACTGTCAATGTCTAAACGTTATGCGGTCGTTTTAGCCGCAGGTCAAGGGACAAGGATGAAGTCAAAGCTTTATAAGGTTTTACATCCCGTATGTGGCAAACCAATGGTTCAACATGTTGTTGATCAAGTTTCAAAGCTTGATATGGACCATATTGTCACTGTGATTGGCCATGGTGCAGAACTAGTGAAATCTCAATTAGGTGACCAGTGCAGCTATGCATTACAAGCGGAACAGCTTGGAACTGCTCATGCAGTGATGCAAGCGCAAGAAATGCTCGAAGGCAAAGAGGGAGTAACACTAGTTGTTTGTGGAGACACTCCTTTAATTAAAGCTGAAACAATGGAAGCTCTGTTGAAACAACATGAAGAGACAAATGCTAAAGTAACAGTCTTAACTGCTTATACAGATGATCCAACAGGCTATGGTCGTCTTATCAGAAATGATAAAGGCTTCGTTGAAAAGATTGTCGAGCACAAGGATGCGTCAGATGAAGAGCGTAAAGTCAAAGAAATTAACACAGGTACATATTGTTTTGACAATCAAGCGCTATTTGATGCGCTCAAAAATGTTTCTAATGAAAATGTCCAAGGTGAGTATTATTTACCAGATGTGATCGAGATTCTAAAAAATCGTGGTGAAATCGTAACAGCTTTCCAGACGGATGATTTTGATGAAACGCTTGGCGTGAATGATCGAGTTGCTCTTTCACAGGCTGAAAGTACGTTAAGAAATCGAATCAATGAATTCCATATGCGTAATGGCGTAACCATTATCGACCCGAACAATACGTATATTGATGCTGATGTAGAAATTGGTCAAGATACGATTGTTTATCCAGGAACTGTCCTTACAGGACATACAAAAATTGCTTCAGATTGCCAAATTGGACCGAACAGTGAGATTAAGAATTGTCATATTGGTGAAGGTACTATTGTTCGACAATCTGTCGCGCATGATAGTGAGATTGGTGCACAAGTGAATATTGGGCCTTTCGCTCATATTCGCCCGCAATCAGAAATACATGATGAAGTAAAGATCGGTAACTTTGTAGAAATTAAGAAAACTGTATTTGGTAAAGGCAGCAAGGCATCACATTTGAGCTATATTGGAGATGCTGAGGTTGGTCGTGATGTGAATATTGGTTGCGGCTCTATAACTGTTAACTACGATGGTAAAAATAAATTCCTAACGAAGATTGAAGATGATGTGTTCATTGGTTGCAATTCTAATTTAGTCGCACCTGTGACCGTTGGAAAAGGGGCGTATGTTGCCGCTGGTTCTACAGTCGTTGAAGATGTCCCAGGGAATGCACTAGCTATTGCACGAGCTCGTCAGGTTAATAAGGAACAGTACGCAGAAAAAATCAGAAATAAATAAGCGGCTCTTTTCTTTCAGAAGACAGCCAAAATAAAAGAAAGCAATTGGAGGTTCATCATGTCAAACCAGTATTTAGATCCGAATTTAAAGGTGTTTACGTTAAATTCAAATCCGGAGCTTGCAAAAGAAATCGCAAAAGTAATCGGGGTAGAATTAGGTAAGTGTTCTGTTCAGCGTTTTAGTGATGGTGAAATTCAAATCAACATCGAAGAAAGTATTCGTGGTTGTGATGTGTTCATTATCCAATCAACAAGTTCTCCCGTAAACGAGCATTTAATGGAATTACTTATTATGATCGATGCTTTAAAACGAGCTTCTGCGAAGACAATTAATATTGTTATGCCATACTACGGCTATGCACGACAAGATCGTAAAGCCCGTGCTCGTGAACCAATTACTGCAAAGCTTACGGCGAATTTACTTGAAGTTGCTGGAGCAACTCGTGTTATTACACTTGATTTACATGCTCCGCAAATCCAAGGTTTCTTCGATATCCCTACGGATCATTTAATGGGCGTTCCGATTTTATCTGAGTATTTCAAGAGCAAAGAGTTTGACAGAGATATTGTCATCGTCTCTCCTGACCATGGTGGCGTAACTCGTGCTCGTAAGATGTCAGAACGTTTGAAAGCTCCAATTGCTATTATTGATAAACGCAGACCTAAGCCAAATGTGGCCGAAGTGATGAACATCGTCGGGAACATTGAAGGCAAAGTGGCTATTTTGATTGATGATATCATTGATACAGCAGGTACGATCACTCTTGCTGCCAATGCGTTAATCGAAAACGGTGCTGTGGAAGTTTATGCGTGCTGTACACACCCTGTATTATCAGGTCCTGCGATTGAAAGAATTGAAAACTCTAAGATTAAAGAGTTGGTTGTGACAAACTCCATCAGACTTTCCGAAGAAAAATTATCCGGAAAGATTAAGCAACTATCTGTTGCTGCACTAATCGGTGAAGCGATTATCCGCGTTCACGAAGACCAGTCTGTAAGTACATTATTTGATTGATTTTTATAAAAAACGAGGGCTTGCTTTTCATAAGCAAGCCTTTGCTTGATCAAAAAATTAATGTTTATTCCTTACTTCTTTTGGGCATTTTTTATAAAGGAGAGTCTATTTCGAGAAGTTCTTTTCGAAAAGACTCAAGAGGATATGCACCAATAGGAAGGGGATCATACAATGAGTTCTGCTTTACAGGCTGTTGAGAGAACGGAATTTAGAAATTCTGCTTTAACGAAGATTCGACAAGAAGGGAATATCCCAGCCGTTGTGTATGGAAACAAACTAGAGAGTACCTCCGTTTACATAAATGGAGCAGACTTTTTGAGAACCATGCGCGAAGTTGGTAGAAATGGCGTCTTTCCATTAAACTTGAATGGGAAACAAGTGAATGTCATCTTAACCGATTATCAATCTGACCCCATCAAGCGTGAAATCGTTCATGCTGATTTACTTGCAGTCGATATGTCGAAGGAAATTCAGGCTGATGTGCGAATTACTTTAATTGGAGAAGCAGAAGGGGTAAAAGATGGCGGCGTCATGCAGCAGTCCCTCCATGAAGTGACCGTGACCGCGACACCATCTAATATTCCGCAGGCGATTGAGGTGGATGTTACTCAACTACAAGTCGGCGAGACGATTACAGTTGGCGATATTACAAGTGAGCAAGGATACACTATTAATACAGAGGCAGAGCAAACGATCGTCTCGATCCTTCCACCAAAAGTCGAAGAGGAAATTGATTCTGGAGAGCAACAAGAAGAAGGTGCTCCGGATAATCAAGAAGGCAGAGAAACAGAACCGGAATCCACTGATTCATAATTAAGTATATGTATTGATGAGGGACTGACTATGTAAGTCAGCCCCTTCATGTATAGCAATCGTCTCTTTTAATTACATATGCTTTTTTTGAGCGGCTTGATTATAATTTAGATAGGACAAGTTTTAGAATTTTGTTTTAAAAGTTTGATATTGCTAACTAAGTTGATTGGAGCGAAAATCAACCTGGGATAAGAAAAACCAATAAGAAAAGAGCGAATAAGGGTGAGATTATGAAATTGATCGTGGGGTTAGGGAATCCTGGGAAACAATATGAAAAAACGAGGCATAATATAGGGTTTGAAGTCATTGATTATTTATCAGAGCAACTGCAAATTCCCCTCGACCAAGCAAAGCACAAGGGTGTATATGGTGTGGGGAATGTTCGCGGAGAAAAAGTATTCTTGTTAAAACCTTTAACCTATATGAATTTATCTGGTGAATCAGTACGTCCACTTATGGACTATTATCAAATAGATCTTGAAGATCTAATTGTTATTTATGATGATCTCGATCTACCAGTCGGAAGAATCCGCTTACGACAAAAAGGAAGTGCTGGTGGCCACAATGGCATGAAATCTATTATTGCTCATGTAGGTAGTCAAGAATTTAATAGAATACGAGTTGGCATCAATCGCCCTTCAAACGGTCAGCCTATTGTGGACTACGTGTTAGGACGATTTTCGAAGGAAGAACAGCCCCTAATCGAAGAGGTTGTGAAAAAGTGCTCGGAAGCTTGTGATGCCATTCTAGAGAAACCATTTTTACAAGTAATGAACGAATATAATCAGTAACGCAAAATTGCAATTGATTCATAGAATAAAAATGAATAAAGCCCCTTTTAAACGGTCAATAATAATAGCAAAGAGTCGTTTAGAAGGAGGGCTTTAAATGGCCTTAAAATACCATTGCCGCCACTGTGGAGTTCATATAGGTACAATTGATAATTTATCTGTGGATACTGAAAAGTTGGGCTTGCATAAACTGACCGATGAAGAACGGATGGATATGGTCTCCTATGATTTAACGGGAGATATAAACATTACCGCCATTTGTGAAGATTGTCAGGAATCGCTCGAACGGAATCCAGCTTATTATCAAAATGATTACCTTATTCACTAGAAACAAGCTTTGGACGATATTCCAAAGCATTTTTCTGTTTGAACTTGATGAATTTTTTTGCCATTGGAAAAGGGAGGAGGAGTCTTGTGTTCGGTCTGAAACAGCTTTTTATCGGGCAGGATGATACCCGTTCGGTTATAGCAGGAATTGAAGGCGGCCTTAGAGAGCAATTGGTTGCTGGATTGTCTGGTTCTGCTAGAACGGTATTTTTAGCATCCGTATACAACGAAACAAAAAAGCCATTATTAATTGTTACTTATAATCTTTTACAGGCTCAAAAGCTGTATGATGACCTCATCCAGCTTGTTTCTGAGCAGGAAGTATTTTTATACCCTGCGAACGAATTAATTGCTGCCGAAATGAGTGTCGCAAGCCCTGAATTAAAAGCACAGCGTATTGATGTTTTAAATCATTGGAGTAGAAATAATAAAGGGATCATCGTGGTTCCTATTTCAGGATTAAGAAAAATCGTCCCACCAAAGACTCTTTGGAAAGAACAACAACTAAAATTAGCGGTTGGGGAAGATATAGATGTTGAGCGTCAACTCCTAAGATTTGTTGAAATGGGTTATGTAAGAGCGGAAATGGTCTCTTCACCAGGAGAGTTCAGTGTTCGTGGTGGAATTATTGACATTTATCCACTAACCGAATCAGATCCGATTCGAATCGAATTATTTGATAATGAAATTGAATCGATTCGCTCATTTTCTCTAGAGGACCAGCGATCTCGAAATAAAATGAAGGACATATTAATTGGTCCTGCAACAGAAATACCTTTCCAAGCCGAACATTATGAAAAAGTAGCAGCCAAGCTTGAAGAAGGATTGGGAAAAAGCTTAAAAAAGATTAAAGATGAAAAGGCTAAACAGCTCCTGGCACAAAATATCAGCTACGAGATTGAACAATTAAAGAATAAACAAAAACCAGAGCAGGTTTTCAAATATCTATCATTTGCCTATGAAGAATCTAATAGTCTAGTTGACTACTTACCAGAGAACGCATTGATTTTTGCAGACGAAATTAGTAGAGTTCAGGAAATGAATGATTCGTTAGAAAAAGAGGAAGCCGAGTGGTATACGAGCCTCTTAGGGGAAGGCAAAATGATTCACGATGTCTTGATTAGTCATCACATTCAACGGATGGTGCAAAAAGCAAGACGACGCCTGATATATATGTCCTTATTCCTAAGGCATGTTCCGGGTACGAATCCGCAAAATATTATTAATATATCCTGCAAGCAAATGCAGAATTTCCACGGTCAAATGCATGTGTTAAAAACTGAAATTGACCGGTTGAAAAAAGGGAAGTATGCGATTCTTTTTCTTGGAGCAGATAGTAAACGGGTAGATA
This sequence comes from Bacillus yapensis, assembly GCF_005280205.1. GTDB lineage: Bacteria > Bacillota > Bacilli > Bacillales > Cytobacillaceae > Robertmurraya > Robertmurraya yapensis. Next base: position 26,172 of record NZ_SUND01000024.1, read on the forward strand.
AGCTTGAAAGTGTACTTGAGGATTACGGAATTGAATCGACGATTATCCAAGGGCATCAGGATCTCTTGCCTGGGAAAGTTCAAATCATGGAAGGGGATCTTCAAACAGGGTTTGAACTTCCGATTCAAAAAGTTGCTGTGATTACGGAAGAAGAGCTTTTTAACAAAAAGCCGAAAAAAGCCCGTCGTAGTCAAAAGCTATCCAATGCGGAACGGATCAAGAGTTATTCAGAGTTAAAAGTGGGCGACTATGTTGTTCACGTTAATCACGGGATCGGAAAATACTTAGGAATTGAAACGTTACAAATTAACGGGATTCATAAGGATTATTTGCATATTCGTTATCAAGGCAGTGACAAGCTCTATGTTCCAGTAGAGCAGATTGATCTTGTGCAAAAATATGTAGCCTCTGAAGGAAAAGAGCCGAAGGTCTATAAGCTTGGCGGAAACGATTGGAAGAAGGTTAAGAAAAAGGTTCAATCTTCTGTTGAGGATATTGCCGATGATTTAATCAAGTTGTATGCAGAACGTGAAGCGACAAAGGGTTATGCGTTCTCTCCGGATGGAGAAATGCAAAGAGAATTCGAATCTTCTTTCCCATATCAAGAAACCGAAGATCAGATCCGCTCCATTATCGAGATTAAAAAGGACATGGAAAGAGAACGTCCGATGGATCGTCTCCTTTGTGGTGATGTTGGGTATGGAAAAACAGAGGTTGCGATTCGTGCTGCCTTCAAAGCGATTGCTGATGGAAAACAAGTCGCGATTCTTGTTCCAACGACGATCTTAGCACAGCAGCATTATGAGACAATGCGTGAGAGATTTCAAGATTACCCGATTAACATTGGGCTGTTAAGTCGCTTTCGAACAAAAAAGCAACAAACTGAAACGATTAATGGCTTAAAAAATGGAACGGTCGATGTGGTAGTAGGTACGCACCGTATCCTCTCGAAAGATATTATCTATCGTGATTTAGGATTGCTTGTCATCGATGAAGAGCAACGATTTGGTGTAACCCATAAAGAGAAGATTAAGCAATTAAAAACAAATGTGGATGTTTTAACATTAACAGCGACGCCGATTCCGAGAACGCTGCATATGTCGATGCTGGGAGTACGAGACTTGTCTGTAATTGAAACGCCACCTGAAAATCGTTTTCCTGTCCAAACCTATGTGATGGAGTACAATGGCGGATTGGTACGCGAGTCAATTGAACGTGAACTAGCTCGTAATGGCCAAGTCTACTTCCTTTATAATAGGGTTGAAGATATTGAGCGAAAAGCAGAAGAGATTTCTATGCTCGTCCCGGATGCTCGGGTGACATATGCACATGGGAAAATGAGTGAAAATGAGCTCGAATCTGTCATGCTAGGATTTTTAGCTGGTGAATTTGATGTTCTTGTCAGCACGACAATTATTGAAACCGGCGTCGATATTCCGAATGTAAATACATTAATCGTGTTTGATGCAGACCGCATGGGATTATCACAGCTTTATCAGCTTCGTGGTCGAGTCGGTCGTTCTAATCGTGTTGCCTATGCTTATTTTACGTATCGAAAAGATAAGGTTTTGACAGAGGTCGCAGAAAAAAGACTTCAGGCAATCAAGGAATTTACGGAGCTTGGATCTGGGTTCAAGATCGCCATGCGAGACTTATCTATTCGAGGAGCGGGAAATATTCTCGGTGCTCAGCAGCATGGATTTATTGACTCTGTTGGATTCGACTTGTATTCTCAAATGCTGAAAGAAGCAATTGAAGAGCGTAAAGGCGAATTTGAGAAAATTGAACAGAAGAGCAGTGTGGAAATTGATGTTGAGATTGATGCGTACATTCCAGATGCTTATATTTCTGATGGACATCAAAAAATTGAAATGTACAAACGATTCCGGGCGGCAACATCCATGGAAGAAATAGAGGAGCTGCAGGAAGAGATCGTGGACCGCTTTGGGGAGTATCCAGAAGAGGTTTCGTATTTATTCCAAATTGCTGAAATCAAGGCTCATGCCTTAATGGTCGGTGTAGAGTCTATTAAGCAGGTAAAGAATGAAGTGACGATTCTTTTATCAGAAGAAGAAAGTGCACGAATAAATGGACAAAAGATATTCGAAATCAGTAATGAATTTCGCAGAATGGTCGGTTTAGGGATGGAAGGAAATCGTCTCAAAATCGTTCTGCACATTAAGGGTGTAGAAGTAGCCCATTGGCTTCAAGCTGCTTTCAAAATGGTTCAAGGCCTCCAAGAAGCAAAAAGAGATGAGGAAAAGACGGTATCTTAATAGGAAAGAACTTTTTATACGAAATAGGTCATATCGGACGTTTCATTTCGCCATGAGAAGGGAATTAAAGAAGAACACTGGAATCATTTTACTCTAATGGAACATTTACCATATAGGAGAAAAATTTTTGTTTGTGTATAGAACTTTCCATATGAAAGATACTAAGTTCAAACATGACAAGATTTCACATCAGTTGAAATTCATGTCAGTCTTTAAAATCATCAGATGAAAGTGAGGCAACGTTGGATGAAAGCAACTGGTATTGTTCGTCGAATCGATGATTTGGGTCGTGTCGTTATTCCGAAGGAAATTCGCAGAACCCTTCGCATTCGTGAAGGGGACCCGCTAGAAATATTCGTAGACCGCGATGGTGAAGTCATTTTAAAGAAATATTCTCCCATCAGCGAGTTAAGCGATTTTGCTAAAGAGTATGCTGAAGCTTTATTTGATAGTTTGGGAAATCCAGTATTAATATGTGACAGAGATACTTATATTGCTGTAGCAGGTGGATCGAAGAAGGATTATTTAAATAAGAACATCAGTGGAACGATAGAAAAAACGATGGAAGATCGAAACTCTGTTTTGAAAACGGAGCAAGGTGGACTTTCGTTAGTAGATGGAAACGAAGAAACGATATCTTCCTATGTAGTCGGTCCGATTATTGCCAACGGGGATCCAATCGGGGCAGTCATTATTTTCTCAAAAGAAGGTTCGCTCGGAGAAGTGGAACAAAAAGCAGTCGAAACAGCAGCGGGATTCCTAGCAAGGCAGATGGAATCTTAAATAGAAATGCGGAAGCGGCTTGAACAGCCCCGACAAGCGCTGGAAGGCCAAAGGTTGAAGTCGTTCTTTGACTTCAGACTTTGGACTGAAGCGACCTCGAGGGGCTAGCCGCAGGAGCTAGACAGAACGGAGCCTCATCCATAACATCAAAAAGGTAGCTTGCTGGCTACCTTTTTCTTATGTCTTGAAGGTTCAGCAATCCCACTTATGCTATAATACAGGCAGTTGAAATCGTGTTCTGGAAGGAGTTCGGCTTGTGCAGCCTGTTAATCAATCAAAATCTTTAGTAAAAGGAGCCCTTGTCCTAACGGTTGCCGCACTCATCATCAAAATATTAAGTGCAGTGTATCGGATACCCTTTCAAAATATTGTTGGGGATACGGGCTTTTACATATATCAACAAGTCTATCCACTGTATGGAGTTGCCTTGGTGCTTGCAACTACGGGCTTTCCTATAGTTATTTCAAAGCTTTATACAGAACAAAAAAGTCGAGAAGACCAGCAAAAATTACTCGTTATTTCAGCCATCTTTCTTCTTATCCTTGGCATCTTATTGTTTGCCTGTTTATATTTTGGGGCTGAGTGGATCGGGAAGCAAATGAACGATCCAAAGCTATCGATCTTAATTCGTGTGATTTCTGTTGTCTTTTTAATTACTCCAATTACCGCACTACTAAGAGGCTATTATCAAGGGATTGGAAACATGATACCAACAGCTACTTCACAGGTTGGAGAGCAAATCATTCGAGTCGGAACCATTTTAGTCACCGCTTTTGTCTTTGTGAAAGCCAATTACAGCATGTATGAGGTGGGGGCAGGAGCAGCATTTGGCTCGGTGACAGGTGGATTAATCGGAGCATTGATTTTGGTCACTTTCATATGGGTAAAAAAAGATTATAAATCCATTCAGGTTCGAAAAATTATACATAACTTAAAATTTAAAGAAGCCAGTCAGATTTTTAAGCTTTTATTTGTGCAAGGCTTTGCTGTTTGCGTTAGTGGCATGCTCCTTCTTCTCCTTCAGCTCGCTGATTCTTTGAATTTATATTCCTTGCTCATAGCAAGTGGTATAAATGGAGAAGATGCTAAAGTACTTAAAGGCGTTTATGATCGGGGACAACCATTGATTCAGCTAGGAACCATCGTGGCTACATCAATGTCACTTTCTCTTGTCCCTCTCATTGCAAGTGAACGCATGAAGAAAAATATGCAAAGTTTGAATGAAAAGGTTCATTTATCGCTCAGAGTAAGTGTTGTAATCGGACTAGGAGCAACCGTAGGATTAATGACCATTATGGAGCCGACAAATATTATGTTATTTGAAAACAGCAATGGCTCAAATGTTCTCGCTCTGTTAGGCTGCACCGTACTTTTCGGTTCGATCATTCTTACCCTAATTGCTATTTTTCAGGGCTTTGGCTACACCCTATTCCCGGCAATAATCGTCTTAGTTGGTTTCGGAATGAAATATGCGCTCAATCTAGTCCTTGTTCAAAAGTTCGGAACGATGGGGGCGGCGTGGGCATCCAATGGTGCATTAGCCCTTATTATGGTTATTCTCTTAATTAGATTACAAATATTGATGCAGCACCGTTTGAAGCTTGGAACATTTTTGGTGAAGGCGGCCGCATCATCGATCGCGATGTTTTTTGTGTTAAAAGGATTTATCTATTTAACGGATTATCTATATTTGTTTGGCCATGAACGTCTAATCGCTACGATACAAGCACTGGGTGCCGTCGCATGTGGAGGGCTCACCTATCTTCTCGTTGTGATTCGGACGAGAATTTTTACAAAGGAAGAATTAACGCTACTGCCCTTTGGGAGCAGAATCATATATTTATTTCCAAGTAGAAAAAGGAGATGAAGGAAGTTTTGAATAAAATTGTTGTCATTGGTTTAGGGGCTGGCGATTTAGACCAGCTCCCATTAGGGATTTATCGTTTGCTAAAGGAATCGAAGCATATATATTTGCGCACAAAGGAACATCCAGTAATTGAGGAATTAGAGCAAGAGGGACTTTCTTTTGCGTCCTTTGATGAGACTTATGAAAAACATGACACCTTTGAAGCAGTATACGAGGAAATAACGCGTGAATTGTTTCATCTTGCAGAAAAGGATTCGATTGTTTATGCCGTACCAGGACATCCGCTTGTAGCAGAACGCACAGTGCAGCTGCTATTAGAACGAGAGGAAGCGCAAGGAATCAAGATAGAAATTAGTGGCGGACAAAGCTTTCTGGACCCTCTTTTCCAGGCTGTTAAAATTGACCCAATCGAAGGCTTTCAGCTTTTAGACGGGACGAGCCTTCATCGAGATGAAATCGAAGTTCGTCAGCACATGATCATTGGGCAGGTATATGACACATTTATCGCGTCCGAAGTAAAATTAACTTTAATGGAGAAGCTTCCAGATGATTATGAAGTATATATTGTTACGGCTGCCGGAAGTAAAGAAGAAAAGGTGACGAAGGTTCCTCTGTATGAGCTGGATCGGGAAGTAACACTTAATAACCTTACTTCGGTTTATGTTCCACCTATATCAGATGAGACGATTCTTTATAAGGATTTTTCAAAGCTTCGTCAAATTATTGCCACGCTACGTGGGCCAAATGGTTGCCCGTGGGACAAAGAGCAAACCCATGAATCGTTGAAAAAGTACTTAATCGAAGAAGTCTATGAACTGATCGAGGCGATCCACGAGGAAGACATCGACCATATGATTGAAGAGTTAGGGGATGTGCTCCTACAGATCATGCTCCATGCCCAAATTGGAGAGGATGAGGGGTATTTTTCCATTTCGGAAGTCATTGAATCAATTAGTGACAAAATGATTCGACGTCATCCTCATGTATTTGGCGATGTACAGGCAGAAACGGCCGATGATGTAGTGAAAAATTGGCAGGAAATCAAGCGGGAAGAAAAAGGAGAAGAAGTTACAGCTTCTCTTTTAGATAAGGTTAGTAAACACCTTCCGAGTACGTTGAGAGCTTATGAATTGCAAAAGAGTGCAGCAAAAGTTGGCTTTGACTGGGAGCAAGTAGAAGATGCTTGGCTCAAAGTAAAAGAAGAGCTACAAGAATTCGAACAAGAAATGAAATCAAACGACCAAGAAGCACTCATCAAGGAGTTTGGAGATATCCTCTTCGCGCTCATCAACATAGCCCGCTTCTTAAAAATCAACCCAGAAGAAGCACTACTGAGCACCAACCAAAAATTCACCCGTCGTTTCGCTTACGTTGAAGAACGTGTCAAAGAAACTGGCAAAGAGTTCAGTGATTTCACTTTGATGGAACTAGACAATTTTTGGAACGATGCTAAGAGTAAGGAATAACAAATATATAAGCAATAGTTAATTATAATTGGGAGTGAATTTCATGCGTCTAGACAAATTTCTAAAAGTATCCAGACTAATCAAAAGAAGAACCCTAGCAAAAGAGGTCAGTGACCAAGGAAGAATCACAATCAACGGAATCGTCGCCAAAGCAAGCTCAATCGTAAAAGTCGGTGACGAACTCTCCGTTCGCTTCGGCCAAAAAAGAGTCACCGTCAAAATCGAAAAACTTCAAGAAACAACCAAGAAAGAAGAAGCAGCTGGAATGTACTCCGTTGTCTCTGAAGAAAAGCTTAGCGACACAGAAGAGTAACCTCCTTCTACACTGAAAGCTTGTTCTATTCCTTCATACTTCCTCATACACTTGTACAAAAGCGTATTTGGAAAAAGTGAGGGATGAATAAATGAGCCAATATTACGATACGAATACAACAAAAGCCCCTGTACAAGAACATGATATTATCATGAGGGGAAGAAGACTACTAGATATAACAGGAGTAAAGCAAGTAGAGAGCTTTGACAATGAAGAATTTCTCCTTGAAACGGTGATGGGCTTCTTAGCGATAAAGGGTCAAAATCTACAAATGAAGAACCTTGATGTTGACAAAGGAATCGTGTCTATTAAGGGGAAAATCTATGATCTTGTTTACCTTGATGACCAGCATGGGGAGAAGGCTAAAGGCTTCTTTAGCAAGTTGTTCCGATGACACTTTCGACGCAATTTTTAACCATGATCGCGATGATCGGGATGGGAAGCTATTTTGGAGCGGCCCTCGATACATACAACCGTTTTTTGCAAAGATCCAAGCGACAAAGCTGGTTGGTATTCATAAACGACATCCTTTTCTGGTTCCTTCAAGGCTTATCTATTTTCTATGTTTTGTTCCTAGTTAACAAAGGAGAATTAAGGTTTTATATTTTTCTAGCCCTATTATGTGGATTTGCAGCCTATCAAAGTCTACTGAAACGAGGATACTTAAGATTACTAGAGATTGTCATTTCGATGGTAATCTCTATTTATCGGTTTTTCGTCAAAGCTTTCCACCTTTTGATCTATAAACCAATCTATTCTATCGTCCTCGCGATAATTTCTTTAATAATTATGTTAGGAAAGGGACTTTATGCCCTTGTGAAATGGATTTGCAAGGTCTTATTATCTGTTATAAGGGTATTTTTAAAGCCATTTGGGTGGCTAATGATTCTTTTATGGAATTTATTGCCGAAAAAGATTAAAAAAATGCTCGAGAAGTTATATAATAAATTTGCAGGATTTTTCCAAAAAACAAAGAATATCATTATTAAACTACTTTCCAAGTGGAAAAAATATAAAAAGTAAAGGAGGGTGCGAAAGTGGGTGCAATGAATAATCGCAGTGTAACAAAATTACAGTCAGGCTATGCTTTAGAGCAAGAAAGAAATGAAATTGGGGCAAAAAGAAGAAAAAAACTCTTAATTCGTAGATTAGTTGTTTTCTTCCTTTTTGCTGGAGTGATGTCGTATTTTATGATTTCCACCCTCATTTCGCAGGCCTCCTCTTTAGATGAAATTAAGCAGGAACAAAAACAGTTAAACGCTGAGCTTACTGGTCTAAAGAAAGATGAGAAGATTTTAAAGGAAGAAATTGTAAAATTAAACGACGATGAGTACATCGCGAAGCTTGCTCGTAAGGATTATTTCCTTTCAGAAGAGGGAGAAGTTATTTTTAATATCCCAACAAAGGAAAAAAAGGAAAAAACAACCGAATAGCTTGTATTATTGACACTCTTTTTTCCTATTCTGTATAATATATAGTAGTGATCAATTTCGTTATTATTATATTTATTGGAAGTTGACCCAAGTAAGATTTCTTAAATTCTTAAGGAGGAAAAATTTTTTTATGTCAATCGAAGTAGGCAGCAAGTTACAAGGAAAAGTAACAGGCATTACTAATTTTGGGGCGTTTGTAGAATTATCAGAGGGTACAACAGGACTTGTCCATATTAGTGAAGTCGCAGACAATTATGTAAAAGACATCAATGACCATCTTAAAGTAGGTGACCAGGTTGAGGTGAAGGTCATCAACGTTGAGAAGGATGGGAAAATTGGTCTTTCCATTAAGAAGGCAATAGATAAACCTGAAAGACCAGCTAGACCTGAAAAAAGCTTTAGAGGTGGAGATTCAAGAGGTCAGGGAGGACGTGCTCGTCAAGGAAGAACGAACGATAGCCGCGCTCCTAAAGAAAATTTTGAATCAAAAATGGCTCGGTTCTTAAAGGATAGTGAAGACCGCCTATCTTCTTTAAAACGTAACACAGAATCAAAGCGTGGCGGAAGAGGCGCTAGAAGAGGCTAACTTGCTGCTGAATTGAATATATATTTAGTTTTTTCTATCGTAAAAGCAAGTCTACATGACTTGCTTTTTTTGTTTGCAAAATGCTGTTTTCGCAATGGTTGTGGTTTTTTTCGTAAATGTCCTAATTTTTTTCTTTGAAAAAAATCTAAGGCCGACATTTACACTCTCTATTGGATTTAGAGACACACATCATTTTTGCACGGCACTTTTCGCTTCTCTCATATGTTTTTTAGGTAAAACAGGAAATTTGTATGCCAATCTACGATTCAAAAGCAACAAGTTTTTTTCGAAAGAAAATAAACAATGTCTGCGATAAGAGCCTTGTAAAATATAGTATTTTAGACCTGTAATTCATTTATAAATCAGCAAAATCTCTAATTGTGAACGATGCATAAGTCCTGATTCCTGCGAATACGGGGCTGCATTTTGTTTCCTTTTCGTGGATAAACATGAAATCAGTCGAACAAAAAATAAAAGCTTGTCCATAATTTTGACAAACTTCTGAAATGATCCTCCTTATAATAAGCAACAACTATTAAATTTCATAATGTTTAAATATGAAACGAGAGACGGATGATTGGAACGGTTCGATTTTTGAATATTTGCTAATGCAGATATTGCTACAACGAACGTGATAATAGTCCGTTTTGATGTCATTATGATGTCGATTACATTAAAAAGTGAGGAGTGGAATTTTTATGGACAAGGTAGAACGGATGCTCATTGAGTCTGTCGGTGGTTTAAATTTAAATAGAAAAACAAGACTGGACTTATCTGGTTTGATGAAAAAGCTCCAGTTAAAGCTAGACACCTTCTTTTTAAAGAAAGGATATATCCTGTTTATTATCGGATTCTTGCTTGGTCGAGCTTTAATTTTGTCAACATTAACCCCATTTATCCTTCCGTTTTTTGCAGCTGTCTATTTATTGAAGAGAGAACGCACCCCAATTACATTACTTGGTCTGGTAGCAGGAGCTGCCACTCATACAATTGTAGATGCGGTATACGCATTTAGTATCTCGCTCGCTTTCCTAATCTTTTATCGTATTGCTCTTAACTGGTTGAAAAATGAATTTAGGGCGTTACCATTCTTTGTTTTTTTTACCATTCTACTTAGTAAGCTAGCAAAAATCTTCGTTATGACGGAGCAAATTTCTCTCTATGAGGGAATGATGGCGGGAGTTGAAGCGAGCTTAGGGTTTATCCTGACATTAATCTTTCTACAGAGTATCCCATTAATCTTGACGAATAAGAGAAGACAAACATTGAAAACGGAAGAAGTAGTATGTCTTATTATTATGCTCGCTTCTGTCATGACCGGAACGATTGGTTGGTCCATATATGATTTATCGTTGGAGCATGTCATGGCACGTTACCTAGTTCTCGTCTTTGCTTTAGTAGCAGGAGCTGCGGTGGGCTCAACCGTAGGTGTTGTAACAGGTCTTATTTTTAGTTTGGCCAATGTTTCTAGCTTCTATCATATGAGTCTGCTTGCTTTTTCCGGCTTATTAGGTGGGCTTTTACAAGAAGGGAAAAAGATTGGAGTGGCAATTGGTCTTTTCATTTCTACTCTACTTATTGGGATGTACGGAGATGGAAGTGCGAATCTCGATAAGAGTCTATTAGAATCGGCAGCAGCCATCTTGTTATTCTTACTCACGCCGCAAAGCTTGACCTCAAAATTGGCAAAATTCATTCCTGGAACATCAGAATACGCAGCAGAACAGCAACACTATATGAGGAAAATGCGTGATGTTACAGCAAAAAGAGTCGAACAGTTTTCATCCGTTTTTCAAGCGCTTTCAAATAGCTTTGCATCCTATGATGAATTGAATGAAGGGCAAGATCGCGATTCGAAGGATATTGATTATTTTCTTAGCAATGTCACGGAAAAAACGTGCCAAATGTGTTTTAAGAAAGATTATTGCTGGGCAAGGAACTTTAATACAACCTATGAATATATGAAAGACATTATGCATGAAATGGATGAAAATGATGGACAAATTTCTCCTAAGCTTTCGCGCGAATGGAATAAGCATTGTTCTAAGTCGCAGAAAGTAATCAATACCGTTCAACAAGAACTTACGCTCTTTCAAGCAAATCAAAAGCTTAAGAAACAAGTGCAGGAGAGTCGAAGACTTGTAGCAGATCAGTTGCTAGGGGTGTCGACGGTGATGGGGAATTTCGCGAAGGAGATTCAAAGAGAACGAGATAACCATCATCATCAGGAAGAACAAATCTACGTATCCCTTCAAGAATTTGGAGTTCATATTGAACATGTAGAAATTTATAGCTTGGAGCAAGGCAATGTCGACATTGATATGACAATCCCATACTGTAATGGACATGGAGAGTGCGAGAAACTTATTGCTCCAATGCTTTCAGATATTTTAGGAGAAACGATTATTGTGAATTCGGAAGAATGTGCAGCTTACCCAAATGGTTTCTGTCACGTTACGTTCCGCTCTGCTAAGGCTTATACAGTTGAAACAGGAGTTGCTCATGCGGCGAAGGATGGAGGGTTTGTATCGGGAGATAGCTATTCGATGATCACGTTGAACGGTGGGAAGCACGCGGTCGCCATAAGCGATGGGATGGGAAATGGTGAGCGGGCTCATATTGAGAGTAATGAAACATTGAAACTTTTACAAAAAATTCTTCAAACTGGAATTGAAGAGAAACTAGCCATTAAATCGGTCAATTCGATCTTGTCGCTACGTACAACGGATGAAATCTTCTCGACTTTGGATTTGGCGATGATTGACCTGCAGAATGCCTCCGCAAAATTTTTGAAGGTAGGCTCAATCCCGAGCTTCATTAAAAGAGGCAATACTGTGAAAAAAATTCAGGCTAGTAATTTGCCGATGGGAATCTTACAGGATTTTGAGGTAGAGGTGGTGAACGAGCAGCTAAAAGCTGGCGATTTATTAATCATGATGAGTGATGGGGTGTTTGAAGGACCTAAGCATGTAGAGAATTATGATTTATGGATGAAGCGGAAAATAAGTGAGCTTGCGACAGATGATCCACAGGCAGTGGCCGATTTGATTATGGAGGAGGTTATTCGCTCGCGAAACGCAATTGAAGACGATATGACGGTCGTCGTTACGAAAATTAAGCATAATACACCGAAGTGGGCCACAATTCCAATTAATAAATATCGTAAAAAAGCGAATTAAGGGGGCATTAGCCGAGAATAGAATCCCTTAATAATGAGTAAACTAATCCGTTTCTTTATGTATATTTCCTCTTCTATGTGACGAAAATGGTAACAACCTGTGAAGAGGAGGAGAAAGGATGAATCCAGGAACGATCAAGCAAATTTTATTGATTACGGATGGCTGCTCAAATCAAGGGGAAGATCCGATTGCGATGGCCGCTCTGGCAAAGGAGCAAGGCATAACAGTGAATGTGATTGGAGTGATGGAGCACGATACAATTGATGAAAAAGGAATGAAGGAAATAGAAGGCATAGCGATGTCAGGTAGCGGTGTCAGTCAGGTTGTCTATGCGCAAAAATTATCTCAAACCGTGCAAATGGTAACAAGAAAGGCTATGACGCAAACATTACAAGGTGTGGTGAATAAAGAGCTTCGACAAATCCTTGGTGATTCGAAGTCGGTTGAGGATTTGCCGCCAGAACAAAGAGGCGAAGTCATGGAAGTTGTCGATGAGCTTGGTGAAACTGTGAATTTGGACGTGTTGATTCTTGTCGATACAAGTGCCAGCATGAAAAATAAACTTCCGACCGTCAAAGAAGCCTTATTGGACCTGTCTTTGAGCCTTAATGCCCGCTCGGGGAATAATCAGTTCGGTGTATTTGTATTTCCCGGGAAAAAGAAAGATGTCGAAAAATTGCTGGACTGGACACCACAGCTTGAATCATTAACAAGCATTTTCCCTAAGCTGACAACGGGTGGGATTACACCTACAGGTCCTGCTATTCGTGAAGCTTGTGCCTATTTTAAGAAAAAACGTTCTCTAAGGAGTCTATTATCTCGTGATGATGAACAGTACTTTGAAGAATCTATGTAAGGTTAGTCCAGGGACAATTATCGAAGGGAAATGGCACCATCATCGTTATACGATACTAAAAGAATTAGGATTTGGGGCAAACGGAATTGTTTATTTGGCACAATTTCATAATCAAAGGGTAGCGCTTAAAATGAGCGACAACGGAATGTCGATTATATCGGAGGTCAATGTCCTCAAATCCTTCGCAAAGGTCCAAGGGTCATCCCTGGGGCCTTCTTTAGTTGATGTAGACGATTGGGTTCAAAGAAATCATACAATCTCCTTTTATGTAATGGAGTACATTGAGGGTCCGGATTTGCTCTCTTTTATCCAACAGAAAGGAAATGGGTGGACAGAAGCTCTTGTACTCCAATTGCTTTCTGATCTTGACACCTTACATAAGCAAGGTTGGGTTTTTGGTGATTTGAAGCCGGAAAATTTAATTGTGATGGGCCCACCACCGCGAATTCGTTGTATTGATGTCGGCGGCACCACGATCCAGGGGAGAGCGATTAAAGAATTCACTGAGTTTTATGACCGAGGGTATTGGGGATTGGGGTCACGAAAAGCAGAACCAACCTATGATCTATTTGCTGTAGGTATGATTATGATCAATATGGCCTATCCAAAACGATTTAATAAGACAACAGGAGGGTTGAACCAGCTAAGAAGCATGATTCAACAAAAGCCAGAATTAAAAAAGTATGAAGACATCATATTAAATGCGCTTCAAGGGAAATATCAGTCGGCAAAACAAATGAGAATGGACATACTCCAAGGAATAGGGAGTCAGGCGAAATCTGTAGTTCCGCCCGCACCACAGCAAAGAACCAGAATCAGTGTTAAAACTCAGAGATATTCGCCTAAACCGTCTAAAAGAAGAAAGGGAGGCTGGGTTGAAACGACTCTAATAGTGACGATTGTATCTGTACTCTACTTTCTCTATATATTTGGAATATAATTTTGGAGTGAAAATAAACCTGCAAAAATTTGAAACAAAATGAAGGTGTCATACGTACTCTACCTAGGAAGATTATGTGTTTATTTTTAGTTGCGGAAACGTTCATGTGAATTGTTTTGATTTGATCTTCATTAGTGGTAAGCTTAATAGTGAATAGTAAGCTTTAGAAGGAAGCGAAAAATATGTTAGAAAGAAAAGTAGAGGCTTTCCTTAAAAAGAGGCAATTCCCTATTAATAATATAGGTATTTTAGTAGGGGTTTCTGGTGGTCCAGACTCGCTTGCACTTCTCCATTTTTTGTGGAGTCAAAAAGGTAAATGGAATGTAGAGATTTATGCTGCCCATGTTGATCATATGTTTCGAGGGAAAGAATCAGAAGAAGAAGCTCTTTTTGTCCAACGTTTTTGTGAAGACAGAAAAATTCCTTTTGAAATGACACAAATGAATATTCCTGACTATATGGAGAAAACAGGGTTAAGCTCTCAAGTCGCTGCTCGAGAGCGTAGGTATGAATTTTTTCAACAAGTGATGGATAAATACAACCTGTCCACTCTGGCTCTTGGACATCATGGTGATGACCAAATTGAGACGATTTTAATGCGATTAACAAGAGGTAGCGCTGGGAAAGCTAGAGCTGGAATTCCTTTTTCACGAATATTCCACGACAGAGTGCTTGTACGTCCCTTTCTTTGTTTAAACAGGGAAGAGATTGAGGAGTACTGCCTGCTTCATCAATTAGAACCGCGAAGAGATCCGAGCAATGAAAAGGATGTGTATAGCCGAAATCGATTTCGAAAATACATTCTTCCTTTTTTAAGAAAAGAAAATCCGCAGGTTCATGAGCAGTTTCAACGGTTAAGCGAGGAGCTAGAAAGCGATGAAGAGTTTCTTGTCCAGCTAACAGAAGAACGTTTGAAATCGGTTATCACGGAGAAAAGGGATGCGCGAATTTCCATTGATATTGAAGCATTTAATCTAATGCCTTTGCCTTTACAAAGAAGAGGGATTCAACTAATATTAAACTATCTTTATAAGGTAAGACCTGCTTCATTATCCGCCATACATATTGAAAAGATTTTTTCTATTTTAAAAAGTCCTCATCCTTCAGGAACATTAGATTTTCCAAATGGGTTAAAGGTAGTTCGTTCCTATCAGGAATGCTCCTTTCAATTCCATATACAAACAAATCAAACATCCTATAATCTAGAGATGAGTAAGCCTGGAGAAGTTTTTTTGCCAAATGGAGACATACTAATGATGGAAGTTCTCCATGGTGAAGAAATGAGAATTACTAGTCCTGCTCAAATTCTCCTTTATATGGAGGAGGATGTTCTACCTTTGGTGATTCGTACTCGTAAAAACGGGGACCGGATGACCATTAAAGGGATGAATGGAACGAAAAAATTAAAGAATCTTTTTATCGATGAAAAGGTTCCGATACATATGCGGAATGGTTGGCCCATTGTCACCGACCGAAATGACCAGATCATTTGGGTTCCAGGGCTAAAAAAATCGAATCTTTATTCGGTTCGTGATTATGAAGTGAGTCAAAGAATAATTCTTTTAACGTATATAAGCAATGATCTTCTAGGGGGCACAGCAAAACATGAAAAATGATATTGAAAAAATATTAATTACTGAAGAGGAAATTCAAGCGAAAATTAAAGAGATGGCAAAGCAATTGACTGAAGATTATCAGGATACTTTCCCATTAGCGATTGGTGTTCTAAAGGGCGCCATGCCTTTTATGGGTGACCTTTTAAAAAGAGTGGATGCCTATTTAGAAATGGATTTCATGGATGTATCAAGCTATGGAAATTCTACTGTGTCTTCAGGTGAAGTGAAAATCATTAAGGATTTAGATACTTCTGTCGAAGGTCGCGATATTTTAATTATCGAAGATATCATCGATAGTGGTCTAACGTTAAGTTATTTAGTGGAACTATTCCGCTATCGTAAGGCGAAGTCCATCAAAATCGTCACACTTCTTGATAAGCCAACTGGAAGAAAAGCGGATATCAAAGCTGATTATGTATGCTTCAATGTTCCTGATGCCTTTGTTGTAGGATATGGACTTGATTATGCAGAAAAGTATCGTAACTTACCATATATTGGTGTTTTAAAACCAGAGGTATATACGACGAAAGAAGAAGCGTAAAATAATAACATTATTTTTCAATTCCTATTATAAAATATAGGCATAGACACGCTTGAAAATTAAGGATTTATCAAAAAGGAAAATCCTTGGTTTCAAATAAATCACTATGATACTAGTTAGTATAGTTGTTTACCGTGGGAGGAGGTAAGGGATGAATCGCATTTTTCGCAATACCATCTTTTATTTACTGATATTTTTGGTCATTATTGGTGTTGTAAGTTTCTTCAATGGAAATAATGAGCCGACAGAAGATATGTCTTATGATGAATTTATTACCCATTTACAAGCAGGTGATGTAAAGGAACTCAGCATTCAACCTGAAAGAGGGGTATATGAAGTAAAAGGAAGCCTTGAAAGTTATGAAGAAGGAAAGACCTTTATAACATATGTATGGAATAGCGAACAGCTATTACAAGAAGTGGATAAAGCAGCGGCAGCGTCAGAAGTAAAAGTGATGCCTGCTAAGGAAACAAGTGGTTGGGTAACCTTCTTCACTTCCATTATTCCATTTATCATTATTTTCATCTTATTCTTCTTCCTATTAAACCAGGCTCAAGGCGGCGGAAGTCGTGTTATGAACTTTGGTAAGAGTAAAGCTAAGCTTTACAACGATGAAAAGAAGAAGGTCCGCTTCAAAGATGTTGCGGGTGCAGATGAAGAAAAGCAAGAGCTTGTAGAGGTTGTTGAATTCTTGAAGGATCCTCGAAAGTTCGCAGAACTAGGTGCAAGAATTCCTAAAGGGGTGCTCCTTGTTGGACCTCCAGGGACTGGTAAAACATTGCTTGCTCGCGCTGCAGCAGGGGAAGCGGGAGTACCGTTCTTCTCTATCAGTGGTTCTGATTTTGTTGAAATGTTTGTTGGGGTCGGGGCATCCCGTGTTCGTGATTTGTTTGAAAATGCGAAGAAAAATGCGCCATGTATTATTTTCATTGATGAAATTGATGCGGTTGGTCGTCAGCGTGGAGCTGGTCTTGGTGGAGGTCACGATGAACGTGAGCAAACTCTTAACCAATTGCTTGTTGAAATGGATGGTTTCGGAGCAAATGAAGGAATTATCATCATTGCTGCGACAAACCGCCCAGATATTTTGGACCCAGCGTTATTGCGTCCAGGGCGCTTTGACCGTCAAATCACAGTGGACCGTCCAGATGTTATTGGACGTGAAGCGGTATTGAAAGTACATGCTCGAAATAAACCGTTAGATGAATCAGTTGATCTAAAAGCTATTGCTGCTCGCACACCAGGTTTCTCTGGAGCAGACTTAGAGAATTTATTAAACGAAGCAGCGTTAGTAGCCGCTCGTCGAAATAAGAAAAAAGTCGATATGGATGATATCGATGAGGCGACAGACCGTGTCATTGCAGGTCCAGCTAAAAAGAGCAGGGTAATCTCCAAGAAGGAGAGAAACATTGTTGCTTTCCATGAGGCTGGCCACACTGTCATTGGTGTTGTCTTAGAAGAAGCAGATATGGTTCATAAGGTAACAATTGTACCTCGTGGTCAAGCTGGTGGATATGCTGTAATGCTTCCGAAAGAAGACCGCTACTTTATGACGAAGCCTGAGCTTCTTGACAAGATTGTCGGATTGCTAGGTGGACGTGTTGCAGAGGAAATTGTATTTGGCGAAGTAAGTACAGGTGCACATAACGACTTCCAACGCGCAACAGCCCTTGCACGTCGAATGGTTACTGAGTTTGGTATGAGTGATAAATTAGGACCGTTACAATTTGGTCAACCACAAGGTGGTCAAGTGTTCTTAGGTCGCGACCTTCATAATGAACAGAATTACTCAGATGCAATTGCCTATGAAATTGATCTAGAAATTCAACGCATTATTAAAGAATGCTACGAAAAAGCGAGAACTATCCTCACTGAGAACCGTGACAAACTTGATTTAATCGCAAATACTTTATTAGAAGTAGAAACATTAGTTGCTGAACAAATCAAACATTTGTTTGACCATGGTACAATGCCTGAACGAAAGACATCTACGGATGACGACGTTAAGGTAAATATCAGCGTCAAGAAGGATGAGGAAAGCACAGAGAAGCCTGAAGCTGTTGATTTAGGAAAAACAGATGATGGTTTTGAGGTTCCGCCAACTTCAACTGATGAAGATAAAAAAGAGTAAATGAATGAGGTGCCCTAAATATGGGGCACCTTTTGTGTTGTGAGAATGAGGAATTTGTCTTTCTGGCGAGATTTCCGCATTCCATTAAAGCAACATGTTGCGAAAAATGGCTTTATTTGTGTTAAAATGTTGGCAGAATATGAATGTTGTGCCTTTAATTTAGATAAAGTGGTGATCCGGGTGATTTTTGTTTTTGATGTTGGTAATACAAATATGGTTCTTGGCGTTTATGATAAAGATGAATTGAAGCACCATTGGCGAATTGAAACCAATCGAAATAAAACCGAAGATGAATATGGCATTGTGATTAAAAGTTTGTTCGACCATGTAGGGCTAGAGCTTTCTGCGATTAAAGGAATTATTATTTCCTCAGTCGTTCCTCCGATTATGTTAGCGTTAGAAAGAATGTGTGAACGCTATTTCCATATTAAGCCACTTGTAGTAGGGCCGGGAATTAAGACAGGGTTAGATATAAAATATGAGAACCCGCGTGAGGTGGGGGCAGACCGTATCGTGAATGCCGTCGCTGCGATTCATGAATATGGTAGTCCGCTGATTATCGTTGATTTTGGAACAGCGACAACGTATTGCTATGTAAATGAACATAAGCAATATATGGGCGGGGCGATTGCGCCAGGCGTGAATATTTCTACGGAGGCCCTTTATCAAAAGGCAGCGAAGCTTCCTCGTATTGAAATTGTGCCACCACCTGAAGGTGTTGTCGGGAAAAATACTGTTGCGGCAATGCAAGCAGGCATTTTATATGGTTATGTAGGTCAAGTGACAGAGATTGTGAAAAGAATGAAGCAACAGAGTAAAGAAACCCCACAGGTGATTGCAACGGGTGGACTTTCTGAGTTGATTGCTAAAGAAACAAACGTTATTGATATTGTCGATCCTTATTTAACATTAAAAGGTCTACAGCTCATTTATAAACGAAACATGGAAACGATAAAGAAATAAGCTTGTATTAGGCTTGAGGATATTTTAAATACAGCTAATGAAATGCATCTTGAAAGGGGCAAAACAATGAGTGATTATTTAGTAAAAGCACTGGCCTATAATGACCAGGTACGTGCTTATGCTGTTCGTAGTACAGAAACGGTAGGAGAAGCACAAAGACGCCATCAAACATGGCCAACGGCTTCAGCTGCTCTGGGTCGATCCATTTCAGCTGGAGTGATGATGGGTTCTATGCTGAAGGGCGAAGAAAAGCTAACAGTCAAAGTGGAGGGAGATGGCCCACTCGGTCCGATTCTTGTTGATGCGGATGCGAAGGGACATGTAAGGGGTTATGTAACCCATCCTCAAGTTCACTTTGATTTGAATGAACATGGGAAACTTGATGTTAGAAGAGCTGTGGGTACAAGTGGCTTCCTATCAGTTGTTAAAGATATAGGTTTAAGAGATTATTTCACTGGGCAAGTTCCGATTGTATCAGGGGAGCTCGGGGAAGACTTCACCTATTATTTTGTAAAATCTGAGCAAGTTCCATCTTCTGTCGGTGTAGGTGTATTAGTGAACCCAGATAATACAATTCTTGCTGCTGGTGGATTTATTATTCAGTTATTACCAGGGACAGAGGATGAAACGATTACTCAAATTGAAGAACAATTAAAAACAATCCCGCCAATCTCGAAGTTGATTGAAAAAGGACTAACGCCAGAAGAAATTTTAGAAGCAGTGCTAGGCAAAGGGAATGTCCGTTTTCTTGAAACACAACCGGTTTCTTTTACATGCTCATGCTCAAAAGAGCGATTTGCTGACGCGATTGTGACCCTTGGAAAAGAAGAGATCCAAGATATGATCGAAACAGATGGCAAAGCAGAGGCACAGTGCCATTTTTGTAATGAGACCTATCTGTACACAAAAGAAGAATTAGAAAATTTAATAGAGGAAGCAAAATAGACCATGATTCAGATCAATTTTTGGAGGAGAATCGGTTTGGAAAAAAAGTTGGAGAAAAAGCAGCTATGGTTGATAATCGCTGGCCTTATTTTGATCAATTGTCTAACCGTTGCTTTTTTTCTAACTAAACAGGGGACAGGCTTTGGTTCAGGTGAGGTTGTTGCAACGGTAGGCAAAGAAGAAATCACGAGACAAGACTGGCTGAATGTCATGGAATCAAGATATGGTAAGGATGTACTCAAGGAGCTTATCGATCAAAAGGTTGTTGAGTCGTTGGCGAAAAAATACGATATTAAAGTGTCCGAAGCAGCGATTGATCGGGAAATGCTTTTAGTCAAAACGATGTATGGGAATTCAACAGAGGCGTCAAGTGAAGAAGAGTGGCGGAAGCAAATCGAAGCAAGCTTGCTGTTAGAAGAGATTTTAACAAAGGATGTTGAAATTCCAGAAGCTGAATTAAAAGCTTATTACGAGGAAAACAATAGTCTATATAACATACCAACTTCCTATCATGTCTCACAGATTGTTGTAAAAACGCTGGATGAAGCGAAACAAGCGGTCAAGGAATTGGAACAAGGATCAAATTTTTCTACATTGGCGATGGAAATGTCGATTGATGAATTTAGCGCGAGTCAGGGTGGCGATCTGGGATTCGTTCGAGCAGACGATGAGTATTTGCCCCCAAAATACATAGAGGCAATCGAGAAATTGAAGCCAGACAAATGGAGTGAGCCGATTCAAGTCGAAGAAGGTTATGCGATCGCATTGCTACATGAGCGTATTGAAGGAAAGAAATATGGTTTTAAAGAAGTGAAGGATGAAATTAGAAGAGTGATTGCTCTAGAGGAAATGCAAGGGCATTCGACTGTAGAAGATTTTTGGAATGAAGTGAAAGTCGACTGGTTTTACGGTGAACAATGAGGGATGAAAACACGGGCTTGTGCTCGTGTTTTTTACTAGATTAGAAGGAGCCTGAATTGTTGATTTTGTGAAGATTTTTTGAATGAAAAATATTCAGTTTTTTTAATGTAAAATGATTGACAATTTAGGCTGGGATTGATAAATTTGAATTAATCCAATAAAAATACTCGGAAATAGAGGTGTCGTAATGGTACGTATAGCCAATTCAATTACAGAATTAGTAGGTCAAACGCCAGTTGTAAAATTAAATCGTCTTGTTGATGAAAACAGCGCAGATGTGTATTTGAAATTAGAGTACATGAACCCGGGAAGCAGCGTAAAAGACCGTATCGCTTTGGCGATGATCGAAGCAGCAGAAGAGCAAGGAAAGCTGAAAGCTGGAGATACAATCATTGAACCAACGAGCGGTAATACAGGAATTGGTTTAGCGATGGTCGCTGCAGCAAAAGGCTATAAAGCGATTCTTGTCATGCCTGAAACGATGAGCTTGGAGCGTAGAAACTTACTTCGTGCTTATGGAGCAGAGCTTGTATTAACTCCAGGGCCTGAAGGAATGGGTGGAGCGATTCGTAAGGCGACTGAACTTGCTGAAGCAAACGGTTATTTCATGCCTCAACAATTTGAAAACTTTGCGAACCCAGAGGTACACAAAAGAACAACAGGTAAAGAAATTGTGGAGCAATTCGGTGACCAGCTTGATGCCTTTATTTCTGGAATCGGAACAGGTGGTACAATTACAGGAGCTGGTTCTGTACTAAAAGAAGCATATCCTGATATCAAAATTTATGCGGTTGAGCCAACTGATTCTCCAGTTTTATCTGGTGGAAAGCCTGGCCCTCATAAAATCCAAGGAATTGGAGCAGGGTTTGTACCAACTGTATTAAATACAGAAGTTTACGATGAAGTAATTCAAATCACGAACGATGAGGCATTTGAATATGCTCGCCGTGCTGCAAAAGAAGAAGGGATCCTAGGTGGTATTTCTTCTGGAGCTGCGATTTCAGCTGCACTAAAAGTGGCAAAAGAGCTTGGAAAAGGGAAGAAAGTATTAGCGATTATCCCAAGTAACGGAGAACGCTACTTAAGTACACCATTATATTCTTTTGAGTAATGATATATTTGTGCGAGGAGCAATAGTCGGTTGACTATTGCTTTTTTTGTTTTATGAAGTTGTCACGCAGTTTACCGCTTACCCTTATGAGGGGAAATCAAGGACTTTTCATTGTCGCTCCTTTTTACGGGTTTTCCTAGTCCTCAAAAGGTTTTAGAAATGACTTCTAAAATGCTACAATAAACGAAAGCGAAAGTTTTGGAGGATAAGAATGTCAGAATTACAAAATCAAAGGATTGAATGTGGACCGTACACGTTAGACTATCGTAATAAGACGTTAATTATGGGGATATTGAACATAACGCCTGATTCTTTTTCTGATGGTGGGAAATACAATCAGATCGAACAAGCGGTCATTCGTGCTAAGCAAATGGTGGAAGCTGGTGCTGACATTATTGATATTGGCGGTGAATCAACGCGACCAGGCTATGAAAGAGTTTCGGATGAGGAAGAGATCGCACGGGTTGCTCCGGTGATTGAAGCCATCTCGAAGGAAATTCAAGCTCCGATTTCCATCGATACATATAAATCTGCCGTGGCAGAGGCAGCACTTCAAGCGGGTGCTCATATTCTTAATGATATATGGGGCGCAAAAGCAGACCCTCGTATGGCTACGCTTGCTGCAAATTTTAACGTTCCGATTATTTTAATGCATAACCGTGATAATCGTGATTATAGCCATTTTTACCGTGATGTCGTCAATGATTTATTTGAGAGTATCCAGATCGTAAAGAATGCAGGGGTGAAGGATGATAAGATTATTTTAGATCCAGGCATTGGTTTTGCGAAAGATCTCTCTGAGAACATCGAAATGATGAGGCATTTGGATAAGCTTGTCGACATCGGGTACCCAGTCCTTTTAGGGACTTCGAAAAAATCACTGATTGGACAAGCGTTGAATCTCCCGGTAGATGAAAGAGCAGAAGGAACTGCCGCTACTATCTGTTACGGAATTCAGAAAGGCTGCCAAATTGTCCGTGTTCACGATGTGAAGGAAGTAAGTAGAATGGCGAAAATGATGGACATTCTTATTGGAAAGGGACAGATTCATGGATAAAATCTATTTAAATAAAATGGAGTTCTATGGCTATCATGGAGTTTTTCCTGAAGAGAATCGCTTAGGACAACGATTTATCGTCGATTTAGTGGTGAACGTCGATTTGAGACGAGCTGGGGAAACGGATAACCTTACGTATTCTATAAACTATGGAGAATTATATGAGGTATGTAAGAAGATTGTTGAAGGGGAACCGTTTAAGCTAGTAGAAGCGGTCGCTGAAAAAATTGCCGACACATGTCTTTCTCAGTTTACAAGAGCGGCTGCTTGTACGGTCAAGGTGATAAAGCCAGATCCACCAATCCCAGGCCATTACGAGTCAGTTGCAGTGGAGATTACAAGGAGTAGATAATTTATGAATCGAGCGTTTCTTGCGATTGGAACAAATATCGGTGATCGGTATCAAAATATTGGTGATTGCTTAACTCTGTTACATGAACATCCTCATATCGATTTGGTACAAGCTTCATCTATTTATGAAACAGATCCGGTAGGATATACGGAACAAGATCCATTTTTAAACATGGTAATTGAGATCAAAACAGCTTTGACACCTGTAGAATTACTGGATAGTTGCTTAGAAATCGAACATAGTCTTGGGAGAAAAAGGATAATTAGATGGGGACCGCGAGTCATAGACCTTGACATTCTACTGTATAATCAAGAAAATATTGAAACAGATAGGCTTTTTGTTCCTCATCCAAGAATGCAAGAAAGAGCTTTTGTATTAATTCCACTCCTAGAGATTAGTCCGGACGAGAAGCTACCAAGGACGAACCAACCTTTACGGAACTGTTTAGATAAAATATCTGATAGAGAGGGAGTACGGATATGGAAGCAGAAAAATGGGGAAGACGTATTCGCGCTTTTCGCAAACTAAAAGGTTTTACGCAGGAAGGTTTTGCGGAAAAGCTAGGTGTATCAGTTTCTATTTTAGGAGAAGTAGAACGAGGGAATCGCATGCCAACAACGGAGCTTGTGGCACAGGTTGCTGAAATACTACAGATTAGTATAGATGATTTAACGCCACCAGAAGAATAGTGTGGTTGGAAGGAGATATTCAGTGCTTAAAATTGGTAATATCGAAATGAAGAACCAAGTGGTCCTAGCGCCGATGGCAGGCATTTGTAACTCAGCCTTTCGTCTAACTGTTAAGGAATTTGGTGCAGGGTTAGTATGTGCTGAAATGATCAGCGATAAAGGGATTGTTTTAAAAAACGCAAAAACAATGAATATGTTATATATTGATGAACGAGAGAATCCATTAAGCCTCCAAATCTTTGGTGGTGAAAAAGATACGCTGGTTGAAGCGGCAAAATTCGTCGATAAGAATACAAATGCAGATATTATTGATATAAACATGGGGTGCCCAGTACCGAAAATTACAAAATGTGATGCAGGTGCAAAGTGGTTACTTGACCCCGACAAAATCTATGAAATGGTTTCTGCGGTAGTAGACAATGTCGACAAGCCAGTTACGGTAAAAATGCGCATGGGCTGGGATGAGGAACACATTTATGCTGTGAAAAATGCCCAAGCGGTTGAGCGAGCAGGCGGAAGTGCGGTATCTCTACACGGACGTACGCGCGTTCAATTATATGAGGGACAAGCAAACTGGGACATCATCCGTGAAGTAAAGCAGTCGATTAATATTCCGTTAATCGGAAACGGTGATGTGCAATCACCTCAGGATGCTAAGCGTATGTTAGAGGAAACTGGTTGTGATGGCGTCATGATCGGAAGAGCGGCATTAGGTAATCCGTGGATGATTTATCGTACAGTTCAGTACCTGGAATCAGGGGAGCTTATCGATGAGCCCTCAGTAAGAGAAAAAATTGCTGTGTGTATTCTTCATCTTGATCGTTTAATTGCTTTAAAGGGTGAATATGTCGCTGTTCGTGAAATGCGTAAGCATGCAGCTTGGTATTTAAAAGGAATCAAAGGAAATGCCAAAGCGCGTAATGCGGTTAATTTATGTAACACGAGAGACGAACTTGTGAATTTATTAAATGAACTTGTTTTAGAGCAAGAGGCAAAAGAGCTAAGTCAAGCCCAATTGGTTTAGCGATTGACTTCTGTAGCTTCTTTCATTATGATGGAAAAGAAAACTGCCGGTCATTACTGGCAGTTTTTTATTCTATTTAAATTACGTAATAGGTGTCTCTTTCACATATTTTGTGTAAAATAGTATAGTATGATTTTTTGTATTTATGTGCGTACCTTAATCAATTATCATTTTGAAATACATAGCTGTAATGGAGATGATGAATATGAGTCAGGAAGAATTAAATGACCAATTGATAGTTAGACGAGAAAAAATGAACGATTTACGTGAAAAAGGGCTTGATCCTTTTGGTAAACGTTTTGAGCGTTCTCATTTAACAAGTGAGATCACAGAGGCTTATGAGGGTCTTGAAAAAGAAGAGCTTGAGCAAAAGAATGTTGCAGTAACAATTGCGGGCCGCATCATGACTAAACGTGGTAAAGGAAAAGCTGGGTTTGCTCATTTACAAGACTTAACTGGACAAATCCAAATCTACGTTCGTGTAGACGCTGTTGGCGAAGAACAGTACGAACTTTTTGGAAGTACAGATTTAGGAGATATCGTGGGTGTTACCGGTACTCTATTTAAAACGAAAGTTGGAGAACTTTCTATTAAAGTTCAAGAATTCCAACTCTTAACGAAAGCTTTACGTCCGCTACCAGATAAATTCCACGGTCTAAAAGATGTGGAACAAAGATACCGTCAACGCTATCTTGATTTAATCAGTAGTGAAGAAAGCAGAACTACATTTATTACCCGAAGCAAAATTATTCAAGTGATGAGACGTTATTTAGATAACAATGGTTATCTAGAAGTAGAAACTCCGATGATGCATGCGATCGCCGGTGGAGCATCGGCTCGTCCATTTATTACACATCATAATGCATTAGACATGCAGCTTTATATGCGTATTGCGATTGAGCTTCATCTAAAACGTCTTATTGTAGGTGGTTTAGAGAAGGTCTATGAAATTGGACGTGTATTCCGTAATGAAGGAGTGTCAACAAGACATAATCCAGAATTTACGATGATTGAACTCTATGAAGCTTATGCAGATTATAGAGATATTATGAGCCTAACGGAAAATCTGATTGCTCATATTGCCCAAGAAGTATTAGGAACGACTACAATACAGTACGGCGAATATACAGTAGAGTTGAAGCCTGAATGGAAAAGACTTCATATGGTAGACGCTGTTAAAGAATATACAGGCGCGGATTTCTGGAAGGAAATGACCGTTGAAGAAGCAAGAGCTCTTGCCAAAGAACACGGAGTCGAGATCAAGGATTCTATGTTATATGGACATATTGTCAATGAGTTCTTCGAGCAAAAGGTTGAAGAAAAGCTAATTCAACCAACATTTATCTACGGACATCCAGTAGAAATCTCACCACTAGCGAAGAAAAATGAAGAAGATCCACGCTTCACAGATCGTTTCGAGTTATTTATCGTCGCTCGTGAGCATGCGAATGCTTTCACTGAATTAAATGATCCGATCGATCAAAGAGAACGCTTCGAAGCTCAATTAAAAGAAAGAGAGCAGGGAAATGACGAAGCTCATATGATGGATGATGATTTCATTGAAGCATTAGAATACGGAATGCCTCCAACAGGTGGATTAGGAATCGGTATTGACCGATTAGTAATGCTTTTAACGAACTCACCATCGATTCGTGATGTATTATTATTCCCATTAATGCGTCATCGTTAATATGTTAAAAGAGAGCAGATTTGCTCTCTTTTATTTTTCTTAAAGATTTTCGAAAAAAAGTGTTGCCTCGAAATTATTATCGTGGTATATTATTATCTGTTGCCGCTAAGACTAGCGACAGACAATAAAAGATTTTTAAAAAAAGATATTGACGCAGAAAGTCATTTCTGCTAATATTAAAAAGTCGCCTTTGAGCGATGAACGAGATGTTTTCTCTTTGAGAAAACACAAAGGAATGATATTTTCACTTTCGTGAAAAATCATTATTGTACTTTGAAAACTAAACAAATCATACGTCAACGTTAGTTTAATTTAAAGTTTTATTTAAGAGCTAATCTTACTCTTTATTGGAGAGTTTGATCCTGGCTCAGGACGAACGCTGGCGGCGTGCCTAATACATGCAAGTCGAGCGCTTGCATATTGAAAGCTTGCTTTCAATATGCTTGAGCGGCGGACGGGTGAGTAACACGTGGGCAACCTGCCTGTAAGACTGGGATAACTTCGGGAAACCGGAGCTAATACCGGATAATGCTTTTGAACTCATGTTCGAAAGCTGAAAGATGGTTT
>NZ_SUND01000025.1 GCF_005280205.1 Bacillus yapensis
ATTGAGTACATATTGTTCGCCTGCTCTTATTTCGTCACTCTTCCTTCCGCTCTGGATACCAACTATTTAGCAGTAGGTACCGACTTTTTAGCACGGGGAAGTGGAAAGTAACAGCTATATATAATAGAAATAAGAATAAAGAAGTAAGAGGATATTCCATTGAAAACCCTTGTTCATTCAAATAAACTGCAATAATTAAAAGTCTGGATTAGTGTTAATACTTATTTCCTCAACTTCTTCTTTAATAAGATTTAATTTCCTATGTAAAATTTCTAGGTGATCATGGACTTTTTGATAGTATTCATCTGTAATTTCTTCAAAGTCAGAATATACAAGGACCTCGTTTTTTACCTCTTGAATTAACTTTTCTATAACATTGAAATTAGTATAGAGTGCATTTTCCTCATTTATAGTTTCAAAGAGCAATTCTCCATATAATTCCTCTATTTTCAGCATATTTTCTTGACACTTTTCGCTTGTTTTTCTGATCATCCTCTTAATTTTATTTGTTGCTCTATCCCATTGTTTAAATTTCTTTTTATTCACCCTTCGAAAACTCTCTATAAAATTAAGAAACTCGCTTTTTTCTTTTTCAGTTAAATCAAGGTGGTCGTCTAACCAACCAATAACATCAGCAAAGAATTTAGTAATGTCATGAATAAACACATTTCGAACTTTCTTTGTTAATTTTTTAGAAGGAATATATTTATTTATTTCGTCATTTAACAGAGTATGAAGATCTTTTCTCAAGTTCAAATAGGATTTTTCAATTTTAAGATATTTGTCGGTATATTCAAATCCATTAATTCTTATAAATGATCTCTTACCATCACCAATTCTTCCTGTCATTCCTTGAACAAATATAATATAGGAGAGTAAATCATCTTTCTCCCAAGATGTTGGTTTGTATATTTCTGCTAAGTCTTTTAAACTTCTATATTGTTCTTTTCTTCTATGAAACAAATTTTGAATTTTAGCTGCCTCATTATTAATATAAATGCTTATTATAAAAAGAAATAGTGCATAGAATAGACTTATAATAAAAGCAATTTCTTCACTGTCATTTTTATAGAAATATAAAGCAATACAACAAACTGTAATAATGAAGACAAATGAGTAAGTAAGTTTTTTATATAATAATTCACGTATCTTGAATATTTTAAATTTCACATTCTCCCCATTCTTTCTTAGATATTCTTTTTAAAACATTATTTTACATTGGAAGAATAAATAGATTTGAAGAAACTGATTAAATAAACACAACTGACTTCCCGCCGCTCTTCTCGATTCCTTTCCCGTTGAGATACCAACTAATTAGTAGTAGGTACCGACATTTTATCGTGGAAACCAAGAAAGTGGCATGAGATTAAGTGATATAAGAGTAAATGCTTCCCAAAAACAACAAACATTTTACTGACTGTTAATATACTTTATATTTAATCAACTATATTTCGACATGAAATCACGGAACTTATGATATCCTGTCTTTTCGCCTTCCGGTAATGGATCCTTTAAATCAATTGCATCAAGAAGTTTGTAACCATCACTCTCTGTATTAATCTCCTCATTAGGAATTACTTCCTCCACACCAAGTAACCAATCCAATAATTTCACAACCTCGTATGACATATTTTCTTTTTCGAAGTTATCAAATAACCCTGGATAATCTTTCTTTAACTTCTTAAACACAGTTTTAACATGATTGTTTAGTCCTTCCTTATAGTGCACTGATTGATTACGGCCCTCCCAGACTAAGTCAATTACATCAAGACCTTGAGTACCTACTAACTCAATATGACCAGAACCATATTTTAATTCAATTTTGTTTTTTAAGGTTTCTCTTTTCCCGTCCGTAACACCATGAACTTCCTTGAGCCCATCATACGCAATGATGATTAATTGCCCGCATTTTTCTACTTTCTCGCCAAAGTGTTTATTATTTTTGATTTGAGAGTCCTTTATTTGACCTTTATATACTTGGGCTTGATCTAAATGTGCCTGCTCGCTAAAAGAATTTAATTTTGCGTGTTTCTCTCGCATCTCCTCATATAATTTTGTGGCACCACTATTAACTTCAATTGCATTTTGCTCAATTTCAAAAATTGCATCTAAAAGTTCTGTAACCCTGTTATCTACTCTTTCTAAGTATTCACTCATACTAATCCCCATGAAGAAGCCCTCCAAATTTGTGAATTACAAACTACTATAAAACCTGTTTTGATAAATTATTCAATTACCTAATAAATAATTTTACTAATTCAAGAGATGTTATCTTACGTATTGGTTCATAACGGTACTTTTCTTGTTCCAACCGTGGTCTTGGGTGCGGTACATAATACAGTGGTTTAGTTGCAAATTTTTTATCCTTCGATTTCAACACATCGTAGCAATATAGTTTACTAGATAGGTTTGTAAATGTATTTACCAAATCAGGATTGCTCTTCTGTTGTTCAAGCATACCTAGTTGTCCCTTTATTCCCCAACCAAGAAAAACTACCTTAGCTTCTGTTATTGCTTGTGGAACAAAGGCCCAATTTATTGCCTCATAGGAAAATTGTACACTTTTTAACTTATTACTCGAACCGTCAATAATACTTGAAATGTTTACAACATATAGTGCATGACAGCCTTGTACTTTTGCAACATCTATTAACTGATCAACAGTTTTATCCGTTTGATTATGTGCCGCACTACTTGGGTTCATCATAATTGCGGTAAGGACATCTCCTCCTCGTGCCCATCGTTTTTCTAAAAAATAGCGACGTTTGCCATTATTATTAAATACAGATTTACCTGAGATATTACCATATGTACCTGTTAATAAAGACAGTTGATTATCTTTTGCTAAATTTTCCAACCACAATTTCAGACACCCCCTCCATAGCATCGGGAAGTTAGTTTGTTTTTTTATACTCCTCATATAAAGGTTTTAATATTTTCGTTAACATTGCTTCAACTATCTTCCTATCAAAAGCGTCTTCTATCTCAATCCATTTTACAATCAACGGCCTTTGATACTGTTTGAAGAAGGAAAATTGTTTATAATTTCTCCCCTTTGGATTTTCCTTCCATGATTCATTATAATGATCCTTGAATCTATCTCCCAAATTACTAGATTCACCTACATACAAACATGTTTCACCATCAAAATAAACATAAACTCCACTGGTGGATTTACCTTGATTTCTTATTTTAACTGTATGATTATTCCTGACTTTAGGCTTCATTTCGATTTGGTGTTCTGCTTCAAATTGATTCCAATTATCAATAGGAAACAATCCTAAACTTTTCAAAAACTCCATATACATATCAGATGGAATCATATTTTCACTTTCCTTATTTAATTTCATTATGAATCCTTAATAAGCCTATTCCTGACTTACTGCAGCTTGTTCCATAGCTAATTTGATTTCTCTCGATACTAAAACTTCTTCTGAATCTTTACCTTCATCTATTTCCAATGGAAGTTCACCCATCATCATATTAAAATGAGACTCATGTTTAGAATTTATAAAAATCCTTCTAAATACTTCAAAATAGATTGTATTTTGTTCTTGGTTACTATCTATATATAAATCATCGTTCACATGATGCGACCCATCGTTAGCCCAAGAAAGTAAAGAATTACAAACCACCTTATCTTCATCAGGGAACCCTTCAACAATTTCATTTACATCAACGTTCCCAAAGAACTTAAAGTAATTTTCTAATATCCTTCTCATAATGTTTGGCGTTGTTATTGAATTAGGACTTTCTCGTAATTCTTTCCAAAGTAGTTCATATGAATTCTTAATAGGATTCTCTTCATACCCGCTAATGTGAGATATATTACCCGTCTTCCTGATGATCCAAAATGTTTCGTCAGGCTGCTTTTTATTGCTCATACCTTTATTGAAAGATATTTCCTTATGGAAATAAACATTGTGGGTCAATATTATCAATTGTTTAAAGTTTGAATCTTTACTCCTTACCTTTTTCTTTAAATTATTTATCAGGTTGCTTACCATAAATAGTATATTGCTATCTAGGCTAGAAATTGGATCATCAATCGCAACTACCCTTGCTGTATAGACTTTGTCCTGATCATTACTTCCATTAATTAGCTGATAGAAATAAAGGAAGGTAATAAAGGTCTTCTCTCCTTCACTTAACGTTTCGTTTGCACCTTCACCATTTTCCCTTACAATCTTGTAATTACCCTGTTCATCAGATTCTGCTAACTGGAAATTTGTGAACCCAAATGATTTAAGAATCGTATTAATTTCGTGAATAGAAGGTAAAACACTTGTTAACTGGTTTTGAAGCTCAATGGCCTCTTCTTCCAGTTTCTTTTTAAATCCTATTTGTTGTACCTTGCCCTGCTCCATTCCAACTAAAGCTCCATTCTCTCTTCGAAAATCACTCATGTAGTTGTCATAATTACTCTTATTCTCTTCAACGATAAATCGCCATATATCTTTTATTAACCTTTCCTTTTCTTCTTTGATATTGTCAATTACCCTATTTAACTCTGAAATTTGCACATTCGCCTGTTCAACCTCTGATTTTATTTGCTCAAGGTAGCTTGTTATTGAATTTAACTCAATACTTCTACTTGGTTCAATGCTTTTTCTTTCGAGCAACTGAATATTTTCCTTAAAAGTTGAATTCATTATTTCAAATAGGGAAGCAATTTTCTCTTTATTAACGAAAGGGGTGTCTTCGTTAACAAGAAATTTATACCTTTCAAAAAGGTTTAGAGTATCACTTTTATATTTTTCTATTGAAGAATTAAGGTTATGTATTTGTTCGCTGTATGTTTCATCAAAATATTCATCCAATTTCTCCTTAAAACTTACAGGAAGTTCTTGTTGGCAAAAAGGACAAATGCCATCTGTATCCTCCATATGTATGTGCCCTTGTTGTACCCAATCACTTATATTTAATTTAGAAATTAATTGTGCAACATCAATATCTTTTTTGCCTATTATTTTTATTTTAAATATTGATTGATGCTCCAAGGAACTATCATAGTCAATAATTGGGATTACTCCAACTTTTTCTTGAGGGCCATTAAATACGGATTCCACTCTGTCTTTTAATTCTCCGATTGGAAACAGTTGACTATTGTTACTTACGGCCTCATCCATACACCTTTCCATAAATTTCTCTCTATTATTACGAAGACCTGTAAATGCCTCTTTAAAACTTTCATCATATTTTTGTTTTAAATTCCAACACTGACTTATAAAACTTGTTTTTAAGATTTCTAACTGCTCTTTTTTGTGCTTTATGTTATTTTCTAAATTTCCAATCCGGTCCTGATGTTTCTCTGCATCTTTCAATTTTCCGTCAATTAAGGCTAATATTTCAGTAGATTCTTTTCCGAGAGTAAAGATACCTTTAATATCGTTGTGGATACTGAAATTCTCTTCAACAAAATTTCTATTATAAACAAACAGATCAAAATTAGGGCTGCCTTGCTTCCATTCTATATTACAAGAAGAGAACTTTTGATTATCACTATTTCGTAGCAATTCAGAAATAGTAGTTTTCCCCGTACCATTGCTTCCGTAAATGTAGTTGATCTTACTCAAATTAACTTCAATTCCCGCTGAATCATAGGATGCTACTTCCTTAACCCTAATCTTTTCTATCAAACTACTCCCTCCCAACTGTTCCTACTCTCAATATAATTTGCCTATTGTCAATTTCTATTTTACAGGAAAAGTTTAACAAGTCTAACAAAACACCAAATATTCCAACAGTTACTTCCATATTTCGACACTTTGTTGTAAACAAAAAAGCATCCCAATTATGAGATACTCCTTAATATTATTACTTAATGATATTACTTATGGTCCATTTCCGAATGCTTTCTGTCTGTTCGGGTAAAACAAAGTTTACATATTCAAGTAAAGAGAAGGTTCCTAAGCTCCGTGAAAACTGTAATACCAGGTCCGGATTATCTTGAATCCTTAAATTTTTTAGGAAAGCCACACCGTTTATATTTTCTATTTGATGAAGTACATTTGTTGTATGAACTTGTGTTGATAAGATATTGTAAAGAGTTAAATATTCAGGTAAATGCCCACACCTTGCTGCAAGCTCTCTAATGTTTCTAGGGCCTTTAAAAAGGCTATACCATTTTGGGTAGTTTATGTTTTTCCTTTTTAAAAGATAATCCCATTCTAATTTTATATTTTTAAACTCTTCCCGTTGTAAGCTATTAGAGATTCTAAGTCTTTCTTTTTCAAGTTTTTCTAAATCCCCATCTCTATTCTCAATTCCCATAAATCTTCTTATATGTCTTCCGTCCTCTTTTTTAGACAACAAAGTATTTACTAAATAAAGTTGATCCTGAAGATAAGAGTAATGATATGCTCGTGCACGTTGCTTTTGGTTTCCTTTAGGATCGACTATAAATTTAAAATACAGATGATTCTCAAATAGATCCCTGCAAATTGATTCTGCTGCTTTTTCTGACTGATTTTCAATTAATATAAAAACAGCATCCAATTTTTCAATTATCTTTCGAAAAAGAAGCATGGCAAACACAATATAATCCGGTACTACTTCGTATTTTTTTGTTAGTTCTTTAATGGTTAAATCAAATACTTCCTCTTGTTTCCTTATAATTAATCCAATCTTGTCTAAATCCTTATCAATATTCCCCAGATTCGTCACTCCAAACTTTATTATCACTTACTTCCTTCTTTATCACTAGATTTTTAATAATAGTCATTTTCCCTCCGCTGGTTAAATTCCTTTTCATATTGAATTTCAAAAGCTGTGCTGAATTCGGATAATAAATTTGACCTGTTACTTAATTCATCCGATACCCATGGTTGTAATAAGTATGGAAAGAGTGCATTGTTTAAATCGCTTACCATGTACTGGGAGGTTGCTTTCCCAATCATATAGTTTTGTTCAAGTTCTAAAACAGATCCGTCATGTAATGGTAAAGGCAAGGTACGATTATCTTCTTGATATAGTGCATATATAATGGCTTTCTGATAGTTATTTAGTTTTTTTAGTCTTTTTTCTGCATTAGCATAAAAGTTCCTTTTTGCTTTTGCATTAGAGAGAGATTTAGCAGTTTGGTATATCAAGTTGACGATTAGAATACATACTGAAACAATGAAAACTATTCCAATGATAAATCCATATTTATCTCTAAAATCCAACATGAACATTTGATCTAATAAAGAAGTTGGAGAGAACAGAAGTATGCCACTTGCTAAGGATAGTGCAGCCATAATCGTGGTTGGTAAGGTAAGAATCTCACTAATATTAAAATCTATTTTCATAAAATCCCTCCAAACATTATACTTTTCTTATATTATACTACACCTATTGTTACACTTCTCTCCTTCCTTCTTTTTGATAAATAGTCTTTTCCCGTACCAGATAAAATAAATTATAAAAGAATGAACAATCTCCTTAAAACATCACGAACTGGAATCAGATTACTACGATATACAGTGAGGACAACAACTGTATGGGATATTATTGAAGCATTATTGGACCAGTAATTATTGAATCAAAAAAAGACCGAACTCATATTGAATTCAGCCCGAATTTGTATTGATTTTTGATAATATTGAATCCATTACGGTTTTCTTGATGATTAAAAAATGTTCATTTCTAATTATTCCATACTGCTATCCATTTCTTCTTTATTTGCTTCTTCATCTGCAACCTTATTATGTATCCACAAAAACTGCCTAGCAAGCTCCTCGTTTCTTGGTACATCCAAAAATTCAGGATAGCGTTCATCTATTACCAAATCATTATAGAATTCATTTATAGCCTCCACTATAACAGTTGGTTCTAAAACTTTTCGGATAGCATCATAATTGTCTCTGCGAAAACTTGATTTTCTTGAACCAAATTCTCCAAATGCAGTCGGGGTATAAGAATTAAGTAACTCGAACACAAAATCCTTTTCTCTACGTATTATTCGTGTGATTGTATTCGTTGCCTCTTTGGGCTCCCCATACTCATTCCATATTGATATTACATAAGGAAAGTTCTCTATTTTTCCAATTTCGATATTGTCAATGTTACTCAACTCAAAAGATATTCTTTTAGCCAGGATGCCTGCCAAATTTGAGTATTCTTCGTCAGAGAAACCTTGAGGATTTGGATGTTCCTCTGTATCTCTTCTGAACCAAGAAAAGCACTCCGTAGCAAAAAATAAGGTGTCTGCATTAAAAATTACATCTTTGGCTAACTCGAACTGTTCATCTTTACTATTCAGATTCTCTATACAGTCACCAGTAAATATTGCTCCTTGTCCCAAAGTATTCATTGACCTGAAAAGTTGAACAGGATTAGGTAGATTACTTCCTATCTTTGCTATAGAAATTGCTAAATTTTTTGACTGTAATAAAGTGAAGTTTTTACTTAGCCTTCTTAACTTTGAAATAAAAGTTTCCGCATTCTTATCTGACAAAATTTCATTTATTTTACATACAATATCTTCTGGAGAATTATGTTCACTGAATTTTAATAATTCATTAATTGCTAAATCAGAAACATCTTTAGTAGTTATCGCATAAGTGAAATACCTTTGAAAATACTGCGGAGAACATATTCGTTGTTTTTCACCCCATTTTAATTCCGAATTCCCCCCATAATGAACATTTCTAAAGGCATTATTGAGCTTAGGAAAAAGAAAGCATAACAAATCTATAATTTGTTCCATTTCCTCTTTTGTAAATTTATTTAACGCTGATTCAACTCTCTCTTTTCTTCTGACTTTCTCCTTTTGGTCATAATCATAGCCATACCCACTTGTACCATCTTTTAAAAATAAATCCCTATTGTCTCTGATTAGAGCATAAACTTCTGGCAATAGAACCCTAATTCCTTCAATTAACATTAAATCAACAACATTCGCTTCATCTTTTAATATAGGCAAAGAAAACAACAAGATATTTGAATACAACTTAGCTTGTCTAGGTGTATTCAAGTGTGCTTCTAATCCTTTAGAGAAATTGCTTACAAATTGCCTAACATCTTCCTCAGTTAATTCAATATTAGAGAAGTTCAATACTTGGTCAATTTCATTAAAGCAAAAGTTTCTTAAATCTTCGCTTTCTATTGATGGAAGTTCTAAGGGAACCTGAATTATTTTTTCTAAAAATGAATTTCCCGTCCCTATAGCAATATCACCGTATCGTTCTTGTAATGCTGACGATACTACATGTTTATCAAATGCCAATACATAGGCTGTATATTTAAAATCTGCTGTTAACTTAACTAATCTAAACACAGCATGTATTTCATTTTTTTCGAGTCTATCAATATCATCTATAAGTATTACTACTCTTTTTTTCTCCTCTTCTAAAAGGTTTTCAATTCGTTCTCTTAATTCTTCAATATCTGCACCTGAAAAGAACGATTTTACTCCATCTGCAACCTCCTCTTTACCAAGAACAGAGGCTAGTGGTTTACCGTATTTCTCAATAAGGTTGCCTATTCTTTCCTTTCTATTTTCTATAGACCTATCAATCGCTGTAGCTAAGTCGTTGAAGAAATTAATGAGCATCTGGTCTTCGTCACCAAATCTCCATGGATTAAACTTTAAACAAACGACATGTTCCTCTTTTAGAAGTTCCCCTTCTATAAAGTTTAATACAGAGGTTTTCCCGTCACCCCAAGCACCATATATTCCTATTACAATACTACTCGGATCATTTCTTTTAGCTATTACATTGGCTACTCTCTGTGAAAATGGAAAACGATTAAATCGGTCAAGAGCAGCATCATATATTGGAGCATCCGATGAATAGTTATGCGGTTTCATTTACAAAATCCTCCCTTCATTTCACAGTATATATCCATGCCCGAAACTTTTTTTGCTAATCTTTTTGCTTTATAATATCAAATAACCATAATCCCTTATCTAAAATATTATCATCTTTCTTATCTAACGGGTCTAATAAATCTGCCTTTTCCCGAGCCCATTTCACCCAATCATTTAAAATTTGTTTTTCTTCCTCAGTACCAACCTTAGCAAACTTTGATTCTACTGCATCCAACAGTCTTCTAATCCTTTCAGCCTTTTCCCAATTCTGTGCATATTGGTCTAATAATTCTAGCTGCTTTAATTCCATTTCCTTCCGTTCAGCTATTTGCTCTCGAATTAGTTGCTCTTCTAACCATCGCTGTTTTTCAGTTTCACGTTCTTTCCTTTTTACTTTTTCAACATGTATAGCATCCATTATCCATAAAACAATTTCACCAATCTGATCTTCAATTACTTTTGCTTCCGTATCACGCCAGTTTTTACGCCTAGCATGATAAGAATCAATACCAAAATGTAATTTACCAGTCTTTATGTAATCATAAGAAGGTATTGACCAAAGACTGTTTTTTATTTCTTTATCCGTTGGTATATGGTCAATTCTTTTTTGTATTTCTTTTATAAAGATAGGAACACGATCTCCACCAAAAGAGATACTCAATTCCTTATCAACAACTCTTCTACTGTACCCATAGGATTTTGGTGCACCATTTTCAATCGTATAACCTAGATGTTCCAAAGCAACAAAAAGTGTATTGTAAAATCTATAAACACGGTTTTTTAGTTCGTCTGAAATTTTACTCAGATTAATAACATTGCTTACTTTAGTTTGAGTTGTTCCTTTTTTAGAACTATAATACTGTTTTGTCCCTTCTATCAAATCATGAGGATTTGTTAGTCTATCAGGAACTTTTAATGCCAAAGAATAGTGAGTTACTCTTTGATGTTCTTCGTTTGATAAAAACGAAAGTATCTCAGACATCTTAGCTCCAAAACTTTTATCAATAGATTGAACAGGCACTTCTATTTTATCGGGACCATTATGTTCTGGTAGAGGAGGTATGCTAATTTTTTTACCTAACTTCACTTTTGTCCAATGCCCAGATTTTGGCAATGGAATATTCATTTTTATACAATGTTTACGTAAAGCAACATCAGAGACACCATAACGAGTGGCAAGAGTAGTCATAGGTTCTTCCCAAACTTCTTTATATAACTTTTCCCTTTCATAGATTCTCGTTTCCATAAAAGACCTCCCTTATAAAGTTTTAAAAGTTAATAACCGATAATGTAGGCAAAAAAAATGCTTCTTTATATTCCATTCTAAATAAGAGATAATCAAAATTGAAATATATAGAATTTAGAATTTTGCATATTTTTTCAAATGCTGTAAAAAAAGCTGTAAAGGAAGGTTGAAATGAAAAACATAAGGGTAAAACTAATTCAAATTGATTGGGACGGACCCTATAGATTAGATGAACTAAATCATTTAACTGATGAATCCTACGATTATGGTATCTATCAAATTTATGGAAAACATATAGTCTATGGAAAAGATGTTTTGTTATATATCGGAAAGGCAGACCAGCAAACGATTGGGAAAAGGGTATCGCAAGAAAATTGGTGGAATACAAACGACTCCAACCATCTAAAAATATATGCAGGCAGAATAGCAGGTGAAAGTACGCCAGAGGAAGCCACATGGTCAAAGGAGATTGATCTCGCTGAGAAACTTTTAATTAATGTACATAAACCTGCCTACAACTCCAAAAGTCTCACGTCCATACCGGAAGCTGAATTGCAGAATATTCATATTTTGAATTGGGGAGACCATCGAGACCTTCTACCAGAAATTTCAGGTTTGCGGTGGACAAGTAAATTAGACAATGTTGAATACAATATTTATAAGTATAATGCCTTTGTGGAATAGTAATCTCAAAATTACAAGCTAGAATTAAGAGAGAAAGCTAGATTAATTAATATATTTATAGGAAGTTGCCAAAAAAGCACATAAAAATAGGATTCTCAATCAAATATGTAGAGAATCCTAAAAACATTGCACTACAAATATGATTGTATAATATCTCTTACTTCGTCATAAAATTCTGCTTTAATGGCAGCTTTCTTTAAAACCTTCCATTCTTTAACAGCTTCTTCCTTTTCTTTCATTTCAAGGATTACAAACTCCACTCTTCTTAAACGGAAATCCCGTTCCGACTCCGATACTTGTTCAATAAACCCCTTTGTTTTTGACAATTTATCCAAATGGTTTTCCAATAGGGCTCTCTTTCCGATAAGGTCTCCAAGTGTCTTTATTGTAATTCTTATGGGCTTTCCGTTTCCATTATTTATATCCTCAACCACCTTACGGACCTTCTTTAATACTTCTTGATCTCTTTCCAACCAATTAACACGGTTATTTATAGTTTCAACCTTTTGCTTTTCTGGCGAATTTACGTTCAGCCAATTTCTATCGTTCCTATATAAGAAAGCATACACCGCTGGTCGTTTCTCTCTCAATTGGGTTTTCGAAAGGTTAGGATATTCCTTTTGCAACTGCACCCATTCACTTCGACGTTTATTTACCATATCATTATCTTTATGAACTTCCTTCTTTGAATCACTTTCGCCATTAATGATTTTCTCATATTTAATTACGGTATTGGTATCCACAGCTAACCGCCGGGCAATCTCCCGATAACTCAATCCATCACTCAACAAAGATTGTAGCTCTTTCTTCCAAAGGGAACCGAAATCCATAATTCGAGTATATTTGTAACGATCTTCTTTATGTTGATCTCTCCCCTTCCTTGTATAAGAAAAACCACAAGTAGGACATGTAAACCGCCCAATTGGCTTCTTCGTTTTCTCACATCTTCTAATCGTAACATCTTTAATAACACTTTCCTTATAGTCTGGACATAAGGCATTTAAGCAAGGCCAATTCGGATGACCAAATGGATTATTTTCAAATGAAGTTGCTCTGAAAACCGAATCCACATTTAAGCTAAGAAAATTGAGCATAAGTAGGTGGTAATACGGATGGAACGATTTTCTGTGTTTTCGGAAAAAATTGGCTAACCATTGTGTATTTCCAATGTCTATGTAAAGGCTTATCAATAATTCCTTAGAGTAAAAAATATTAAATGCTACATGCAGTTCCTTCTGTCTCACTTGTCCCTTAAAACTAGCAAATCCTTTTTCTATTAGATGATGATGATAGAATTCCGTGAAATGGGAAAAAGACTGATTTTCGAACCGTCCATTCAATAAAAGTTCTGCCTGATGAATGATTTCCTTTAATTGTTGTAGAAAATCTTCGTTTGCCCTCCTCCCTTTTGTTAAATCACAGTTACTCGTGGTTGGCAAAATATAGGCATGTTTATTTGAATGGGTAATTGGTACTGTACTATTCTCTAACCATAGTTCATGTTTCAGACAAATAAGATTACCAGGTAACTGATGAATTCGGTGCCAATACATTTCTCCATACGTAGCAACATCTTCTTCAGCACAGGCTGAGCAATACTTTAAATACCTGTTTTGAGGAATAGAACTTGCCATTATACCCGATTGCATATAAATCTTTTTTCCGTCATCACTTATCATAGACTCATAAATTGATTGAGCCTTTTCTGTTGGCAAGAACACTGTATAAAAAGGATACATTGTATGTTTCTCTATTAATATCTGTTCATTCAATGTCGTGTTTTTTGGTAAATGCTGAACAAGAGAACCAATTCCCGATGGCAAAAATACCGAGGCACTTATTGTCCTCTTTCCAAATAAGTCTTCTAATGTGTGTTTCCAAAAGACATTACCTGCTCTAATGTGATAACGACAAATAACACTATATAAAAGTTCATCTGGATATGGTGTTGGGAATTGTATAATCATGAAACATCACGCTCAGGGTAATCCTGCTTAATTACTCCAGCATCTAGTAATGCTTGATAAACAGTTATTTGTTGTTCTTTCCCTTTTTTTATAATGGTTCTCAGGTCGTTACTTATTATTTTATCCGTACTTTTTTCATTATTGTTTAATAGAAGAAAAGCATCTTTTACGACTTGTGATACATCTCTTTTTTGATTGTTCTCAGAAATAACTTTTTGTACTGCCTTAACAGCAGCATCATTTTTAAAACCTATCATCCCTAAACGGAAAACAGCATCATCAATTAATTGTACTTCCTCATTTTTCCGTTTTGCTCCTTCTTGGAGTGAGTTCATTACCTGTTTTTGATCAACAATAATCCGTTCTTGTTCAATATAGTCCTCAATATTAGGTAGCATTAGGTCGTCATATTTTGCTAGTTTGCCATAATCTGCCCTTTTTAAAGTATTTAACATCGGCTGAACCATCTTTAATTCTTCCTGAGCCACTTGTTTTATTAACGTACAAGTAATCTTTTCCTTACCACTACTAATCGCACGTAGCTGCACCATCATATAGAGCTTAATTGCGATGTCGGCGATTCCTTGGGACTCATAATATAGGATTGAAGATATTTCCTCTGTAATAAGAACTTCCTCTTTTGTCCACTGGTATTTCCACATACCACTAACAAATAAGTCCCAAATAGCATCATTTTCAAAGCGATCCCACATGATGTTCCCCATATTAGTGCTTCTTCTTGCTTGTCTAAACTGTGATTGCAAAACATCCATTGCCTTCGGGGTTCCGACCATAATAAGAGGGATATTTATCGTATTGATTAACGCTGTAAAAAAATTTAGTATCTGTGATGACCTAGAATTCTTTATACCTTTCAAATGTTGTAACTCGTCCAAAAACAGCATTCCAAGGTTTATACTTTTAGCGATCTGAGCCATGATAGGCATTAGTTGACTTGTTGACAAATGACTGTTCACATATCTATTAAAATAGTTTGAGCCCAGAAGTAGATCTACCTGATACATAAAATCGTAAATAATGGTTTTTACGGAACCATCAAAAGGGGTCTCGATTTTTAAATAGGTTACTTGATAGTGGTTTAAGGCCTTCCCTTTATATGTAACATGGGAAATCACCTGCGGAATAGTTTGCAAGATTCGCTGTAATGTTCGTGTTTTTCCTACACCAGAGACCCCCAAAATACTCAATGTTTGTCCTGTCTGGATAATTGACTTATCAAATGATTTATTCTGTATATTGTTCCAGTTATCCACGAAACTCTGTGCATAAGTAGAGCTTACAGGATTTCGGTAAGTGTAACCTGTTCTAATTAACCTTGAAATTGATGACTCAATTCTTAGATGGATCGGTATGGCTTGAAAATATTGTAACAATCTTGAGATCAGATGAACTCTCTGATGGTCATTCAAATATCTTTCTTCCTTATTATAAGGAGGATACATGCTTAAACGATCAATGACTTCCTCCTGAGAATAAATTGGAGGCAATGCCTCTATAAGAGGATTGCCTTGATACTCCAATATTTCCTGTTCCCTATACTCTGCAACTTGAGCTTTGGTTCCATTAACTAATTCAATTATCTTCATCACGAAGCACCTCCTTTTGTTTTTTACGGAAAATGTCTAGCACTTTTACCGATTCAGTATCATGATTTACTTTGTTCAATTGCCTTCCAATGTTTTTTTGATCTATTACGGCTTGTTGTTCCCTTTTCAATACTTCTCTCTCCTTTTCTCGATTTTCCCTAATATTCTTTATATCTTTAGGAACCTCACCATTAAGAGATTGGTCTTGAGTTTTCTCCTTCGCCTGTTTAACAATTGATTCAATTTCCTGAGCTAACTGGATGGCTCCATTCATTTGGGCTTCTTCATATTCTGCTTTTTGTTGCCTAAGGTTCTCCTTTAAACTAACAAGCTCTTCCTCCTTTACATTTCGATACATTTCGTAT
This sequence comes from Bacillus yapensis, assembly GCF_005280205.1. GTDB lineage: Bacteria > Bacillota > Bacilli > Bacillales > Cytobacillaceae > Robertmurraya > Robertmurraya yapensis. Next base: position 15,663 of record NZ_SUND01000025.1, read on the forward strand.
TGCTCGATTAAAGAACAGACTTCATAATTTTGCCTATCTATCCGAATGTAAATAGTTGCTACACTTTGAGGATCATAATATATCTCCATTTTCCAATTTCCCTGAATTCTAGCATTAGAAAACCACCGCTCTTTTACAGCTTTAGAGCATGTGTAATAAAGATTGCCAAAGTGAATGCCCTTGGGGGTTACTGTTGCTTGGGATTTTGGATAAATGTTACTTCGAATTGCATCTAATGACATTGTCCTTAGCTGTCCGTTTCCTTTTTGTAACCCCCATTTGAAAATCTCAATTGGAATAGGGCGAACCTTTTCTTCTATCATATTTTGTGTTAAAGGATAGTCCGAAAGAAAGTTATGATTATTGTAAAAGAGAATGCAGCGAACCAAAATCTGAGTATATTCATTGAGGTTAAGAACTGCCTTTTTTCTGTAATCTCGGCCACCTCGTTTCATATAATCTTTCTGGATGGCTCCTGGAAGGAACGGGTTTATATGTTGCTGGACGATATGAAAGTATTTTTCGCAGACCGATTTTAGCTCAGGTCTGTATGAACCTGTGTTCTGCATCTTAACATTTAGATTTTCTACTATTTGAGTTAATTCATTTGAGATCAATTCACTTCCCCGATCTGCCAAAAGAGTATGAGGAATATAATGTATCGGCCATTCTCCATTTTCAATCTCCATATCAAGGGTTCTTTTGCAAAAGTCTTTTTTATTTTCAAACGTATTAGCGAGTGCAACCCTCAAAGAATGTCCCGACATATTTTCAATTCCAACACCTAAGCCGACTATGGCTCGGGAAAAAATATCAACACAAAGATATACAACACTTCGGCCAATAACAATGTTTCTATCTAGTGAGGAAACTAAATATATATCACCAATTGTTGCATCAATGGCATATGTACCTATCCCCATAGAATCTTCTGTGGCTGAACCAGTTATAGCTCGATAGTTCTGTAAAAATTCTCTTCGTCCCTCTCTTTTATGAATCGCATCTTCCGGCTTGTACCACTTGCGATACCAATAGTAAAATTGGTCATACGAAATAATAGGCTTTTCTACATCCAATACTTTATAGCCCGATTTTTCATCCTCTTTGGAGAAATACTCCTTTACCATTTGTTGATAAGCATATTTTAATGATGGCTTTGAACGAATAAAGTAGTATTTTTCTAGGCTTATTCTAATGATTTTCTTCCATTCATCAGTAATTGCTGCTCTCTGAATAGTGGAGGAAAAGGCAAATGGTCTACCTGCCTTTTTGGTGTATTGACGTTCCTTCCCCTGTTGTTTCCCGCAATTATTAAAGTCAGGTAAGAGTGCATTCTTTACCATTCCTCTTGCCCAATACCGTTTTAAATATTGTCGAACTGTCTTTGTACTCAGAGAAAAACTCTTACTAACCATATTGATTAATTCTGATCTACGTTTCGGGATTAAAATATCAGGAATAATATATATTTGGTTTATTACCTTCCATGCTTTATCACGCTTCTCAATTTCTATCTTGGATAAGTCCTCATCGTTCACACTGATAGCCCAAGGGTCAGTTGCAATCTTCGTAACGTCCCCTTTATTTAAAGAGGTTTCAATATTGTGTACTTCCTCACTGTAAGGAAATGATGGTTCACGGACATTTACCAGAAAACAAAGTTGATGCTCCATATCGACCCAGACTACCCTTTGAATGAATTCCGGATTATCAGTGTTTTGTAATAAATCATTAATTACCAACTGCATACCCTACATCACCACCATTTTCACCAGTAAATTCAACATGATAATTTTCAATTTTATTAGTCATATAGATTTTCTTGCTCAAATCCATACTCACTTCTTTCTTGGCAATCAAATGTTTAAACAAGATTAGTCCCAAACCTTTATCTAAACTGTATTCCTTTTCCAATCTGGAGAAGATGCCTTGAAATGTATCGGATTTATTCGTCAAATACTGAACCATATCCCTTTTCAAGTGGGGCAAGTTCAATGTAAGGGATGGGTAATCTTGAATGTCATAGGAGTTCAATGCCCACCCAATATTTCGTGCCAATTGTTTATTGATCTCTTTTTCTGTTACAATTCCAAAATCAATCCCTTTCTTTTCAAAATACCTTCTTTGGAGTTCCAATCTTTGCAAGGTAGCATTTTTCTCTAGCTCTTGCGATTGCTTAATTATTCTTGCTTGATAATAATGCTCACCATTTTCCCGCTTCCTTGTTACCAAAAAAGAAACCGTAAAGATATGCGGTACTTGTGTCTTCGAATCAAATAATTTCTTTGTAAGCTCCTCATCTACTTGAACATTCATGTCGTGGAAATCTAGTAAAGGGTACTGCTCCCTTATGTCAGTAACATTGTCGTCAAACTCCAATAAATAGAAGTAATATAACTGCAAATCACTTAACATATGATGCACCCTTTGAGTGGTATGACCAAATATGCGAGTGGATCGCCCTTTTGAAGCTATATCCTGTACGAGTAGCCAAGGCTTGTAGTCTTTTCCTATTCCTTGCCCACGTTTTTCTTTTAGAAATCTATTAATGGTTGTTTCATTCCATTCTCTAATCATCTGATATTCCCCTATTCTCTCTTTCTTGTAGAATAATGTGTTTATTTGCTATGGCTGAATCAACAGTCATTTTGAATTCACAACGAAAAAGATTAGAGAACTCATCCCAACTATTAAATGGGGAGTAATCTATATTCTGTAAATCATGGGTACTGCATAATTCATCTTTTATTAGAGTTAATTGTCTACGGATCAAATAACGTAAGAACTGTAGTCCAGTTACATTTTGAAATTCATCCAAAAAATCACTAAAGGAATAACCTGTAAGTGTTTCTACATGTACATTGCAAATCTCGTCATGATAATGCTGTTCAATGTATTGAATGACGGCATTAACTTTGTCCATTTTATTGTTAGCCCCCTTTAAATAGGAAAAGGCATTTGTCGTTTGACTTTTGGCAATTCGGATTGTTTTTTTTATCCGAAATAATAAAGTCAGCAACAAATGCCTCTACTTTTCTATATTTTTTATAAGTTAACCTGTAAATACAGTTCATCCAGATCTTCTTGTAATATACCAAGATACCTTTTAGTTTCCGCAACGGATCTATGATTTAGGGCTATACATATGTAGTCAAGTGATATTCCTTTTTTGAATGCAAAAAAGCCCCAGGTTTTCCTCATGCCGTGTGTCCCAAATCTTTCTTTTATCCCAACCATATCACAGGCTTCATTCAACATCGACGCAGCATACTGCCTTGTAATAGGTTGATTAGTACCTTTTCTACTTGTAAACAGAAAATCATCCTGTTTCTTTTCAGGAAAGTCTTTCATAAATTCTTTAATACTTTTTGCCAAATTTGGTGTAATTGGAAACCGCTTATATTTACCAGTCTTCTTTTCGTTCACTTCTATAAATTCTTTTGGCTTCTTACCATCCCATACTTGATTCACTTGCAACTTCAGGATGTCAGAAATTCTTAGAGCTGATGAAATGCCAACCATAAAAAGTAAAAAATCTCTTTTATTTTTCCCACGAAGGTATCCTTTAACTGCTTCAAGCTGTTTTTGATCCCGAATCGGTTGAACAACTTTCAATAATGTTCACCTCCTATGTGAATCTTACATATTTATTGTAAATCTCTATTTGAGTAAGATTCAACAGCCTAGAGGCAAAATACAAAAATAAAAATGCTGATTTAATAGTATTTCTTTGTTTACTCTTCAGGGTTGTGTAAGATTCAGATATATTTCATTGTTAATGAATTATTATTTCATTCAATTGGAATTATTTGTTCTTTACTGCTACGATTAATTAGTCGTTAAATAATAGAATTGTTAATCAGAAGTATTTATTACCTTTATTTGTATTTAGTGATAAAGAGGGAAACCTAGTGGTAGACAAAAATTTTAATAAATTACTAGAAGAATTCGACAGTATTTTAAACAGTATTAATACCGAGCTTTCAGAAAAGGTTATTAGTGAATTTAAAAAATCAAATAATCAAATAAGATTCTGCTTAGATGATGGTCTTGATGAAATCCAAGAAAAAATTAATAAAGTCCCAAGTGGGTCTGGACTTTATCTGTTTGAGGTCAATTTACAAACCTTTTACAAACATGAAATTGACCTTTATGATGATTGGGGTCATAATGGAAAAAGTATTAATCAAAATAAAAGAGATCATTTCTTTGAATCTATAAATAGGTTGTGGAATGAGGCTATAGAGAGGGATGGCTCTAGCTATCCAAAGATTATCAAAAAAAGGTTTTTACACCATTTTTGTTTAAGACCCCTTAGAAATAATTTCGAGAGGGAAGAATGGATTCCTTTTTATTTAGGAATCAATAAAAACATACAAGGACGTGTTTACCAACATGTAAAATGTGATTCAAGTACATTCAGTATGAAGTTATCACATTTATCTGAAACTGTATTTAGTGAATATCCTATTAGAGTATCAACCTTTGTAATACCTAATATTGAATCGAAAAGAAGATACATGCTCGTTAAAGAGATTGAGAGTATTGTACGAGAAAGATTACACCCCCTTGTTGGCAAACAATAATACACGAAAGGATAGGGAGCATAATCTCTCCTTATCCTTTCAAAAGTTAACTCGCTTTCTCACCGCTAATGTTTGCCATTTTCGTTGAAAGCACATTCCGTATAGAAATCCTCAACTCAACAATCTCTTTTAGTTCCTTCTCTGAAATAATTCCTTTGATTAAGGATGTTTCCAACAAACTATCAAGGCCATCCAATGCCTTCATAGAATCATTGAAGAAACGGAATTTTTTCGAAATATACAGTTGATGTGCCTCGGCAATGTTAGCAACGCTGGATGTCGCTCGTTTCCTCATTTTCCTCACAAGATTCTTTTCCTTCCAGAATTCTGGCTTTCTTGTAATCTCGTAAATCTTTTCAACCAACAGCAGAGCATTATTATAGGCCCCAAAGTTTTTAACATTTGGAGTAAAGGGATTTGGTAAATCCATTCCTTTGCCCTCTTTCTCTTTTATATTGGACAAGTTTTTTGTTAGAATACGTACCACTTGAGTTGTTAAGTTATCTAACTCATCGAATTGAACTTGGGTTATATATTTCTGTCCCAATGACATTTGGAGCCATGCAGAGGTTTCTTTTGCTGATCCTATTGCAATGCTGTATTGGTTAAATCTCTCACCTACATAAACTTGCTCACCCATTTCAATGCTGTCTTTAATTGAACGGGCACTTCTTTCTATCTGGTTTACAATGTGATCAACTTCGTATGAAGGAAAGTTCTGACACAGTTCAATTACCTTTTTTTCTAGCTCCCTAGCCTTCTTATAACCAATAAATCGCTTTACATCTCTTACTTCAAGGTGTTGTTGTTTTTTGGTTTGCTTTTCTTTTTGTACGGGTGCAAAATCTAATGAAGATTGGCTTGGTGGTTTTGCAGCAGTTTCAATTGAGGATTGTAGATAGGGGTTAACTTCAAGATTATCATAAATCTGGTAGGATCTGAACTTGTTGAGATAGTGTTCAATGAGGATTTCCTCGGCTTCACATATTTCTTTTAAATCTTTTAGAATCCAGACAAATCCCTTCTCAGCCAAATCTTTTAGGCTGCTTTCAATATCAAAGATACTATAATTCGATAATTCCCGAACTTTCTGATACTCTTGCTGTATTTGTCTAACTTTTTCATTCAATTTTAATCATCTCCTTTTAAATTTGATAACGAATTAGGAACACACAAAATCGACAAGGTGGAAAAGTTATCCAACACAATTTATCCTTCCGTTGACCAACCTTTTTTTGATAGGTTCCAAAAATCCGGGGAATTTTTTGAGGATTAGCCGGCAGTTTTTAAATCGACTGAAATGTTGTTTATAATTGCATCAATTTCATCGTCATCTAAGTATTGATCCTTTGCAACCATACGATGGAGACGGGAGTGGGTTTCTTGACAAACTTGGCAATAGCGAGATTCCCTAATGGTATAGAATTTTACCAGTTCACCTTCATCAGTCAAAAATACTTCCATGCAAAGATCAACATCACCATCTATGGTTAAATCATAAAATTCACCGGAATAAAACACCATTTTTCCGCACAACAGACCTTTTCCTTGTCTTTGAAAAAAAGTTCCTTCATCGTAACACTCATCACCTTCTCCATAAGCATCCTCGTAAATTGGAGGAAATAAGAGGGATTTTTTTGCCTCCTTTACAGTCTCTGCTAATTTCATTGATAATTGGTTATTCATTTTATCATTCTCCTTTTTTATTTGTATTTGATTTACTGGTTAACTGGGGTATTTCAGCTTACGGGTAAAACTCAAGAGGGGTAAATTAGATGAGGATAGGTAGCACTTTATTTTTTAAGTGCCTTGTTCCCTTTTAAACATTCTTCTATTTCCTTGAGGTATGACTCCGAGTAAAGTGGAAAGGAGTATAATGTTGTTTCGGTCAGACATTTTGAATGAGTGTTCTTATCGAAAAAAGTTACTTTTCTTTTTTCAGCAAAAAGTAATCCTAATTCCTTAAATCTTTTCACAGCACTACTGAATCTTGCAGAAGATAATTTACCTTGACTAGCATACATTGAGAAGATAGAGTTATTTTTATCACTTCTTCTCTCTATATCAATGAACTTTTGACCATGAATTAGCATGTTTTCAAGTACATCTACATAGGACTTAATTTTTTTAAATAGATTGGGATACTTAACTTGAAAGTCGTGGTTTTTAAATAAGGCAAGAATCCGTTCATTTTCAATATATTTCTCTTTCTCCTTTCGTTCCCAATCGACAACACCATAAGACACATTCAGTAAATTGATCAGCTCATCTCTTACAAATTGACATTGCTGTGTATAGCCTTTTCCTTGTACTTGTGGAAAGCAAAGTAGCAAATCAAAAATCGAATAAGCAACTGCTTCATCATAAGGTTGACCTGTGAAGTATTTGTATTTTCCTGTAGTGTCCTTACCAATCCACGCTTCGTTTCCATCGAATATTTCACAAGGAAAAAGTGTTTCTTCCTTTATAGCTTTTAATTTTGGAAAAACCATTGAAAAGACATTATTTTCTACTGCTGCACTCTCAAATTCATCATGATTCTTTAGGTTCACAAAAGTAGTTGAAGCATCGTACTTTGTCTTCCGCCATTTAGAGGCCTTATCACCTTTACTCAACTCACTTTTTGCCATCGTTCTTTCTTGGATAAATGCAGAACGATATGGATGGAAATCTCTTGAAATTGTCACTATAAATCTACTCCTTTTTTTGTTTTTTAGTTGTTATCTAAGGTAACATGAGGAGAGAAATATTATAAATCTCTCCAATTACCTTACTTGAAATTTTTGCTTGAAAGGTTGTTACCCCACTAAGGGACACCGACTCTCCATTTTTTTACTTTAATTTGATTCCAACAAACTCAACAGCTCTAGTTTGTGATCCCTGATGTTTTGAAACACCATCGTCTTCAAATAGACTTTCCACTTGTGAATAAAATTCTCGTTGGGAAGCAGATCGTACTTTGGCATTTAAACAAGCCTTTTTATATTCATCATAAAGCCTTTGCCCCGATACGCTTGATGCAATATCCAATTTCAAATGTTCACTACAGAACCAAAGAGTGCTGTTATTTTTTTTCATGTAATCATCCATCAGTTTTTTAGCATTAGCACTTTCTGTAAAACTGTAACCATTTTTCATCAATCTTTGCAGCCCGATTAGTGCCCACTGTACAATTCCTTCCTTTTCTTCTAGCAATTCCTCTTTCAAATTTCTATTTATTTTTAAATTGGATACGGGTTTGTTAAATGGAATGAATACCAGTCTGCGGTAAAAGCCTGTGGATGTGTCAACATAATTGGCGGGAATTTTATTGCATGAGAACAGGAAACGAGCTGTGTTGTTTAAGGTGAAAGGATTTTTATATTTCTTGTTTACTGCCGTACTATCACCAGCAACTAAACTTTTGAACATTCCTGTATCACCTATATCCTTTTGGGGTAAATCGGAGAAAGTGTTTAGGAGTTTTCCTTTTAATTCAGCAGGATAAAATTTATCAGAGAGATTCTGGAACGATACATTACTTACCAAATTCAATCCAATAACTTCTTCCATCATTGAAATGTAAGTAGATTTTCCTGATTGTCCAGGTCCTACTAACACAAATGCCTTTTGGGCTTGTGTTTCAGCAGTTAATAGATAACCACTTAATTCCTGAATAGTTAGGATGTCTTCAGGATCTAAAACTTCTTCAAGGAATTTCTTGAACTTTGGACAATCCTGATGCGGATCATAAGCCACATTTAGTTGGATAGCAGTTCGATATGTTTCTGGGTATTCACTTATGGTACACGTATCTAATTTCAAGACTCCATTTTGAAAATTGATTTTTCCTTTACTCCTATTTGGATCCAAGATGCCCTCATCTGTTTCCAGTTCAGGTACTATAAGAGAATCAACTTCTTTAATCTGACTAAATCGGGCCTCCCCTGGTATAAGGCGGTTCTTGATCATCTTTTGTCTGTCTTTACTCTGCATTTCTTTGTATATCCCTCCTTTTTCCCTACGATATACAGCATCATTGGCATACAACAAATCTTCATCTTCAATTATTTTAAATGCTAATCTATCGGGTTTTAGTTTTAGCTCACCATTCTTTTCAACATAGTATTCCGGAAAAGAGTTCTTCTTTTCTTCAGTTTTTTCTTCGTTCCTAGTTTCTAGGTACATTCGCTTAAACCATGAAATCCCTTTTGAGGTACTCAAAGTAGTTTTGGGCTTTTTTATAGGTCTACCATGTAATGGAATAATTGTTTTTTCCTCAATGTAGTCTAAATTTTCATCTTTAGAGAATGAGCCATCCTTTTTATCTGTTTTTATGACAGCATTCAACATACCATCATTAAATTCAGCATAAATGCAGCCTTGAAACAAATCCAAAACATCAGATAGGAGGTTGCTCTTCTCTACATCTTTAATTATAATTCCAACATAGGCATCGTTTGGGCTTGGCACGAAACCAATTCCGTCTACATCAATTCTGCATTCATCTCTCAGTTTTATTGCCTGTTCAAGAGAAACTAACTTACTTAAATCGTTGCCTTTAATCTCCTGGTTCTTTATTGGATCCCAAGCAACAATTCGTTTCCTTTTTCCTTTTACTATTACTTTAAAACAAGCCCATTGTTTTAACCCTCCAATTTCATTTGGTAATCCGTTGTAAAGATAATTGTTTTTTATTGCTTCCATCTTGATCTTCCTTTCTGAATTGAAGTATTTTGCACTTTACTGCCTTTAGGCAATGTAAAGGTAATATTTTTGCGGGTGTTTCCCCCGCTAAATATTAATCAGTTATATATGAGTTTGCTATTTCAGAAATTTTATCAATTATTACTATTTCATTATCTTCCTTGTTCGTCATCCATGTATCACCCATTAAATTCAATGGGATGGAGGAAGACTTTGAATTATAAAGTGCTACTATATTTAACTTCTTTAATTCAGATTGAATATCGTTTTTACTCATACCATATTTATTGAGCATTACGTCAACATTGAATGTCATTTGTAAATCTTCTTTTTTTATTTCAATTAGGTTCCGTTCCTTTTCTAAAAGCTCACCTAATCGTAAACAATACTTTTCAAAGGTATCATTAAATCGTGTTGGATCGGCATGTTCAGTAATACTATACCAATCATCAATTAGTTCTCTTAGCAAACTTTTTTGGGCATTTGTAATGGTTTCTTTCCCATTATCCGTTCGTCTAACCACATTGAACCGAAACAAATCTTCAGGAAAAACAAATTCATTCAGCTCCACAGTTTGCATATTTTCTTTATCTAGGAAAGCATCCATCCCTAGGCATTTTAGAACTTCATCCAACGAAAGGTTTAAAGTTTGCATTATCACTTTTAAAGACTGAGTTGTTGGATTTTTCTTTTTACCACTTTCAAGCCTATATAAGTACGATTCACTTAACCTATGTCCATACTTCTCTGTTTCATCTGAGAATTTTGCAAAAGACCAACCCCTTGCCTCTCTTTCGTTTTTCATAAGAGAACCTAAATCAAATGTAGTTTCGTTTTCCAAGGACTCACCTCCCTATAATGTTATGTTGCTTTCAACCTTATGATTAAATTCTATCATCGCTATTGCCTTTAGTCAATATAATTTTTGATTATTATTTCAAAATCAAAATGAAGGTAACTTGATTTACCTTTCATAATACATAATGCACCAATCCATTGTTTATAGTCAATGTTATTGTGTTCTACCTCTACATTTCCATTCACAAAAGGCTATGTGTACCTGAAAAACATATTTTATCTAGGCTTTTCGAGTGAAAGAGTATAACTTATATAATCTATCCCAACATTCATTCTAAAAATCCAAATCCCTAATATGGGTATTCGAGTGAAACGAGTACATATACAAATACTTCATCCACAATAAAAGAACCTTTATAAGAATTATTACTACACCGTTACTTGTTGATTTACATGATCCTGTTGAATGGAGCACTTAATATTTCAATTTGCCACCTAAACTTTGTGTATTTGTCTTTTACCGTAAAGAGCGGTCTTTTCATTATTTAAGAGAGTATTAGCTTGCTTATGTGATATAACATCAAGGCAAACGAGTGAAACGAGTGGTGTTATTTACAATCAATTTCATGGTTTTTTATAGTGATCCCTATTTATCTATCAAAAATCTACTTAATATTTATTTAATCCACTCGTTTTACTCGAAAAGACATAAATGCTTCATTCAATGCAAAAATAACGTTGTGGTTACATCCTTCAAAATGGGATTCCTTAAAAAACTTTTCAAAAAGAGTAGAATAGATGATTAAATAAATTACTCGTTTTACTCGTATCAATTAATGGGAACATCAGCCCCACTTAATGATATTGTTTTTACCATCAAGGTGAATCTTCTACCATATGAAATGCTTATCCTATTTAAGTAAATACCTATTAACTTCAAAGCATACGAGTGAAACGAGTGGTATTTCACATAAAAAGCTATTATTTATGATATTCTCTTTCCCTACGCCATCTAATAAATTTTACTAATGTCAAAATGTATAAGAACCACTCGTTTTACTCGTATTAAGGATAAAATGCTTCATTCAATGCAGTAGGATATAGAATTGCTATTATCCTCTAATATTAAATATTTAAAGAGTACCTTCAAAAGAGTTAAAAAGGGAAATAGAAAAAAGCACTCGTTTCACTCGTATCAGCCAAAAATGCAGTTGAATGAAGCATTTCCAGTTAATACAAAGCCCCTCTTAACTAGATAATTTTGTTTTTACCGTCAAGGGCAATCTTTTCCTCAAAGTTGATAATGCCTACCTAGAAATGCAGTGGATGCTACCATTATAGAGCCCTCTAAGAATTATCCATTAGACATGCTCATTAAAAATGATTGTAAACGCACAAAAAGGAATCGGGTTAACCGACTCCTTCTTATATAGATATACTATTTAGCTAACCCCTAAAGCCTTAAACACAGCATCTATTGGATCAGAATAAAACACTGGCTGCACTTTTACCAAAAGATCTGGCGGAACTGTCTGCAAGTCCATAACTGACGCTGCAGGTATTAATACTTTTTTAGCACCTGCATCTACGCATACTTGTAAAGTATTTGCAAATTCCTCCACTTTGGAAATAGTGCCACCGACAGTCATGTTGCCTATGACGACTAAACTTTCCTGTGTTGGCTTTCCTAATGCACCCGAGCAAAGGCCAATTAATTCGGCAACTGCCAGTTCATCCGTCAAACCGATACCTTGTAAATCACTTATGTGCATGAGATAGTCTTTTGTTTTTGTACTAATGGTATTACTAATGCTTTTGCTATTAGCCGTAAAGAAACGAAATGCTGTGTCGAGGCTTTCTTTTGCTTCACGGTTGGAACCAACACCTGATTTATCAAATTTACCTGTTCCACTAACAACTTGATTTTCGAGCTTATAGATACCAATCATGCCAGAATGACCATGCCCCGCAACATAAACATGCCCTGGCTTGCCCATACCTTCTGGTATTAATTTGCCTCCACCTTGCTCTGGGACTGATACATAATGTTCTTCCAGTGTTTCCTTATCAATATATGAGAACATTACATCGTAGAACTCCATACCACCAATTTTCTTCAACTGTTCTTTAACCCTACGGCGACCTTCAAGAGCGTATTCCAATACCTCACTGACTTCTTCCTTTGTAAATTCCCCATGAGGATAAAGGAGCTTTAACATACCAGAAACCGTTTTTCTGATTGCATTTGTATCACGTTGGTTTAGGTTGTTCCCAAGTTTAAAATAGCGATCAATAGCATCACTGAACGTTCGTTTCCGCATTTCACGGAAAAACTCTGCAATGTAATCCACTATAAAGCCATATTTTTCGGTAATAAGATCTGGTCGCATCTTTGGAATCTCCCAACCAGGCAGATAATAGTGCATCCGATCAAAGAATGCCGAGTCATTTGCCATCTCTTCAGGGAATGGTGCAAACAAGTGTGATGTTTTAATTAATGTGTCCACACTTTGATTGATGTTGCCGACAAATACCATAGCAGCAGAGGCATTCTTCTCCTCTTTGCCTCTAGCAAAAGAACCTGATGCCATGTAGTCTTTCATAATTTGAATGCCATCTTTATCCTTAAAACGAATACCAGCCACTTCGTCGAAGGTAACACAATCCCACATCCCTACAAGTCCTACTTTTCTCGTAGACATATTATAGAAAAGATTTGCTACGGTTGATTGTCCACCTGAAACGAGAATTGAATTCGGTGATAGTTCCTTATAGACATGCGATTTACCGGTACCTCGTGGCCCGAGTTCACACATATTGTAGTTGTTTTCTACAAGGGGAACCAAACGTAGCAACAAATGCCACTTCACCCGCTCTTCTAATTGTGTGGGTTCCATTCCTATAGAGCGTATTAATACATCAATCCATTCGTCTTTTGTAAAGCTCTTTCTCCCTTCAAATACCTCAGCTATGTCCATATTTGGCATTTGAATCGGCTGTAAGCTACTAACATTAAAAGGATTGGAGTTCTTTACCTCTTCATCATAAAAATAATCAATTTTTACCATGCACCATATACCCCCGACAAGGAGCTTATCAAACTCTTTCACATAAATGGATGATATAGGAACGCCTTTTAATCCTAGGTTTGAGAACTCGGCTTCGTAAGTATCTATCTTTGGATTTAACGCTACTGTTACCTTATCAATAACAGAGTATTGACCATATTCCCGTATACGTGATTTAATCTTCTCTGCCTCATCAGGGCGAACGAAATTTTCGGAAAGAATCTTTTTCACTCGCTCTAGTCCTTCACGAATACTGTCCTCATCATCAGTTGCAGCATACATTCCTAGTAAATACTCGAGTACGTAAATAGGGACGTTTGCTCCCTCTTTAATAAGATTGGTTAAATCTTTACGTACAACTCTTCCAGCAAAAACGTCATTCAGTTTTTTATCTAAATCAATAGTTAATCCTTCATTTGCTCTTTCTTCCACTCACGGTCCTCCTCCCTTTTAAAAATCGAAGTCGCTGATAATGCCCAAGTTGATGTTAAACGGTATTTTCTCCACTACAACACTTGTCTCTGTATCCCTAATAGTCAGGTAATACGTTTTATTTCGATCATAAGGAATGTTCTTCAATACAAACCTTATTTTGAAAGTACGATCAGCAGGATTATCAAATGGGCGGTCTCCTATAATCGTTTCCTCGTTAGATATTATATTTCCTTCCTCATCAGCCATATAGATGACAACAGTTCGAGGAGTTGTCTTGTCTTCCACCTTTTCGGTTTGGAAAAACTCAAGATTAAAAATGCTATTGGTTATCTTACGAGTAGTATTCGTAAGTTTAATATCTACTTTTTTAATGGCCCTAGCACCTTTTTGCCCAGTACGTTTGTTTTTAAACGATAATAGTGGGACGACAATTTCTTGCAGACTTGCACCACCATGAACAAAATTAATACCTGAACCTTGCATTTTGTATCTGAGCGTTGCCTTTGGCAAATAAGCTGTTAATTGCTGCTCATTTCTTATTACTGATGACAGATTGATAGCCAATTGACCTGACACTTCACGCTGCTCTTTTGAAAGTATATAGCGACGTTTAACTTCAATATTATCTATTGAATCTTGTCCAATCTTATCACTTTCTTCTAATTCATCCCTTTGGTATAAGAAACCGTGATCAGCCGTAATATACACATTCGTTCCGCTTAAATCATCCCGAATAATTTTAACTAAGTCATACAATTGATTTAGTGAAGTTTCTACTGCATTAAATGTATAGACTTCTGTTGATGCCTTATCTCCCATTGCATCAATCGTATCGTGGTAGATGTATATGAGCTTTTTACCCTTAAAGGTTTCTCTTCGTCCCGCTTTATTCATCGCTAATACATCTTGAAAATGAACAGCAATGCTTTCAGTCACTTTAGATTCAATAATCTTTTTCCGATTTTCCAAACCAGAAGAATCTTTTCCATCAACAAATACCCTTGCATTTGTATCTATGTCTATTTCTTTATGTGGAAGGAGTGAAGGCATTCCTAGTTTTGTAATAGAAGGCACAACACCGAGTAACGTTTCTACATCACAAACCCCCATTGTCTCGGTATTAAGACGTTCTGCCAGCTCGACACCTATTTCATAACGCATCGCATCCGAAACAATAACAAAAACTCTTTCCCCATTTCTAACTTTAGAATCAATGAAAGTAGAATAAAAGTCTTGCTGATTTTTGATACCGGGTAATGACCAGTCCTGTGTCATTTCGGACTCAACCGCTTGGGACCAATGAGAACTTAACTCACCCATATACCAGTTTGTATATAGATTTTCTACCAGCATTTTTAACTTTTTCAATAGATCATGATTACTTTCTTCATCGTAGGCCACATAAAACTTACGGTAATATGAATCCATTAAATGATAGTCATTTACATACGCTTGATACAAATCAATTGCACGACCTTGTGGAATACCTTGACGATGTTCTTTATAAAACTCATGAATTTTCACAGTATAGTATAGTGCCTCATATATGGAAGAAAAATTATCATAGTAATGCTTAGCTCTTCTCAATTTAATGAGTTTCGTGTATTCTTCATAATCCTCAAGCTGTGTAACCAATCCATTAGCTATGTAAATGATGATTGCTCGGTCGAGATATGGGAAAGTATCCGCTTGTTTAAAGGCTTCAATTGGCAAATTATTGATTATGTTCGAAAGTTGGATTTCCTGCTCAGCCATTTCCGCATATTCATCAAATACCACATAGTCCGTCTTATGGTGCATCCAATGGTCAATAAACACAACTGCATTCGCCTTATTTCGATTGGAAATAAAATCACTAAGCTCATTTAGATTTTCTTCTTCAACCGATTGACTGAATGCCGTTACTACTAGATGGATGAATAATGTTTTTAGACTCTTCTTCTCCCGTTCATAACCATAGTGATTAGAAACATAATTCCAGAACACTTCAATATCAAAAAACTTCTCCAGAAGGGAAAGGTATTTATTCTCATTGTTATCCAGAGTGTCCATTAATACAGCCTTTAAAATCTCTTCAAAATCGGGTGTTCTAACGTTACATAAAACACTCATAATAGAAAGTTCAATGATCCCCTCTGAATAGGTTTCTATATTTAATGCTGAAAACTTTCTAAAACGCTCCTTATTATTAAAGAAACGTTCATACTTTTTGATTACTGCCCGAAGTGATGGGTCTATATTCAACTCACTTAAAATAAGTGAAATTCGATCTGCATAGAATGTTTTTGAATAAAAAACTGTATCTGCTAACCAGTTGTCTTCCACACCCAATTCCAAGTTTGTATAAATCAAGTAGGGGGAGGTAGGATCCTCTTCTTCAAGTAAATATTTCGTTTGAAACTGATTACGATCAGTTAGTGTATGAACCTTTACTTTATCAACGGAAAGACGTTCAATGTCCTCTGTGAATTCATTATCCTTGTCCACCCAGAACACAATCTTCCGTTCTTCCCCATTTTTTAATGGCTCTTTGAATATATCTGATAACGCAGCCTCAATTTGATTTATGTTCATTCCCTTCACCTACTTTCTATTGAG
The DNA here is from genome assembly GCF_005280205.1 of Bacillus yapensis. Taxonomy (GTDB): domain Bacteria; phylum Bacillota; class Bacilli; order Bacillales; family Cytobacillaceae; genus Robertmurraya; species Robertmurraya yapensis. The sequence continues at coordinate 31,834 of NZ_SUND01000025.1, forward strand.
TTTATAGTGCAAAGATACACCAGCAAAACACTGATGTATCTTCGTTAGAGTTAATTAGATTTTTGCGACGAGACCTTTAAATATTTCATAATTCGCTATAACTCCTTCATCTAAATCCATTTCTATCTGCATATCTGCCATATGATGTAATTTTTCATCATATTCTTTTAACTCCTCAATCTTCTTATCCAATACCTTTAACTCTTTTTTAGCATTACTAATTTCTTTTGCAGTCGAGTCTCCTTCAATCACATTTAAATGGTTTTTTCTTTCAGCTTCCAGTCTTATTTGGTATTCATGCAGATAATCAGTTCTCATTCTTGATAGAGTTGTTTTATCATACCGGTGAATATAGACTAAACTGTTAAATGCTTTCTGTCTTCCTGAAGAAAAAAGCCAGTATATCGGGGTTCTTCTTCCTCTTGTATTGAATATGCCCATATGGTCATTATAGAACTCTGTAGTAAAATACTTCCCAAGTCTTTCTTTAGGTGTTTCCCTTTCCGTTCTTCCTAAAGCATTTGTAATAAAATCTAAGTTTTCGTTTAAATTACTTTCACCAAAAGTAATCCTAACAAACTCCACAAAACGTGTAACTATATCATTGTCAAGATGATCATCTTGGAATACCGGCAAAATTCCATCATTGCTTACAGGGAAACTTTTATATTTACTAAGATCAAACTGTCCACCAGCATACACTACGCCAGGAATATCAATTGAATAACGACCTAAAATACAACCTACAGCATATGATATGAAATTTCTAATATCCCTTTCCAAATCGGGCGTATGAAGAATTATGTCCTCATCATCCACATCTGGAGTGAAATCCTCACTTAAATTATAAATGTCAATAAATAGCTTATTCAACGATTCCTCATTTTCCTTCAATTGGAGAAAATCTTGTTTTTTGACAGCTTTCCATTCATCAAAAGAATCCTTTATTAATCCTGTTTCAGTTTTATATTTAAGCAAAGGTGAGACCTCAAAGTCGATAGAGTTTTCAAATTCATCCCAATCCTTTTTGGCTATTTTGATTGAATCCTTTGCCAAGCTAACTATTCTACTTTTAAGATCCTTGTCCTCTGTAGGAATAAAAGGAATATATTTTATGTCGTTAACTTGCGTATTAGGAGTAGGGTTAAAAATACTAATAACAGTTGAAGCTATTTTCGTATTCAATAGTGCCAGAATATAATATTGCAATTCCTCATCATTTACATGTAGGGTAGGTCCACCTTTATCATAAATAACATTACTAACCCACCTGACAGTAAAACCTCTCAATGATACACCATTATACGTAATGCCTTCCCTATGCCAGTATTGTTTATCTAATAAATTTGAAGTTGGATTATTTTTATAAAAAGCTCTACCAGCTTCTGACCAATCCACTACAAGTTCTATATTTCCAAACCACTTTCTGTAATCTCCACCTTTTGAATATAAACTCCATCTTTTTTCCTTTATTTTTTGGAGCTCCACTTCCCAAAAGTTCCTTAAATACTTTTTGTTATTTCCAGTTATGTTCTGGGAACCCGAAATTTCAATCACAGTATCCAATATTTCACTTTCAATAAATAGTCTTCTAAATCTTTTTGAAATCCAATAAGCAAACCTTTTTCCGGGAATCTCCACAAATACCTTGTCGCTAACAGTATATCTATAGCTTACATCGGAATTTTGAATAGCTTCCTTCACCTTAATTTCTTGAATATTTATGCCTTTAAAATCAAGTAATCTTATATATTCCCCAGGCACATTCACACTATAATTTCTTAGAGTAAAAGTACAAACTGGAACTGCAGCAGTCTCAAAAGCATTTGGTTCTAATTGAATCAATGAACTAATGGTTCTATCTCTAATCAAGTCAGTTCTTAATATTTCATAGTTTTTTATAAACATCCACGCATAAGGAGTAACTAATCCAATTTGACCATTATCTTCAGTACAACTTTGAACAAATTTAATAAAGACACTGAACAAATCTGTTCCATAATTAGGGTAATTTTCATCAATAAATTTCTTCAATTTTTCATTAAGGAATTTATATCCAATGTAAGGCGGATTTGTGATGGTACAAGTATATTTTTGATATAACAATTTCGCTTGCTTTATCAAATTTGGTAACAATAATAATGCTTTTTCTCTCAATCCTTCTTCAAAGAGATCACTCGCTGGATTGTTTTGAATAAATGTTAACCTTTCGTATAGAAAGTCTTGCGGAAAATGGTCTACATTTACTAAGGAACCAATCGTTTTACCATCTATAAACTGTTTAATAAATTCTTTGGTATCATCATATCTCTTTCCAATATTTTCCCCAGCTATATAAGCAATGTCTTCATTCGTTAGAATATTGGTTTCTTGAATTGAAGCCAAATTTAGTATTAAACCATCTCTTTCAATACTTCTTAAAAATCGTCTATTATATTGCAATGCTTTCATTACAACAGAAAAACAGGCAAGTTGATAAGCCCTATCATCTATATCCAATCCATATAGATTATTCTCAATAATTAACCTCGGTATTTCTCTTTCAATATATCCACTTTTACTGTATATTTCATAAAATACATCAAACATGTATACAAGAATATGCCCACTCCCCATGGATGGATCAAAACATTTGATTTCTTCTACTTTTAACTCTTTATTGATGAAAGGAGCCAAGTTATCATCAACATCTAGTCCTGGATTAGCGTTTTCCAGATAGAATTCCCAATCCTCTAACAGATCCCTATGTTCAGGGTGAGATTCAATCCAATAACGACCTAATGAATTTTGAACCATATAACGTACTATCCAGTTAGGTGTAAAAAGCTGGGTTGCAAAAGGTATTTCCTCGGTTTTATATTTCTTCTTTGCCTTAATTACCCTATCTTTCTCCTCTGCGATATAATATTGATACAACCAACCAATGACTTCAACCTTGGACCAATTATCTTCCGGTATAATTTCTGTATTTGTCATCTGCCTAACGAAAGAATCGGTTGCAAGCAAACCTTCTGGAAATAGAATTTCTGTATAGTCATCAATTGTTTCAAACATGAAAGGCATGTATCGGTTCAAGTCATTACAATGCTTGATAATAAGGTATTTGAATAGTTCCTCTGAATTATTATTCATTTTCAGAGCATAAATATATTCCTTGTCCAAATCCAAATCTAACGATAGTGCTTCTTTCATCATGTCTGGCTCTGTACTACCAGCATTACTAGAAGAAAGTACCCTTACCTTTGTTGGTAAGTAGTCATTTACCTCCATAAAGCGTAAAGCCGTGAAACGGTTAAACCAAGTATAAGCAACTTCCTCCATTACTCGCTTGAATCCAATTTGACCAATGCGATCAATCAACCTATCTCTTTGAATCTTTTCTTCCTTTGAAAGCTGTCTGCCATCTATAAAGATGGCATCTGAGCTTTCAATGTCTGCTTTTTTTATGTTATCTTCTGTAATTCCTATCTTCATTGCTCTTGCTTCGACCTTTTTCAATAGCTCTCTTCGTGCATTCGTAGCAAAAGTCTTGAGTGCAGATTTATTCATTCCATTCACCTCAATTACTCTACAAACTCAATTTGTTTATTTTCTTTTATAATCTGTTTTAACTTTGTTGAAAGGGCGTTGATATACTTATCAACATCATCTTCAGTAGTTAATGTTTTAACATTGACCAGCTTTGTTACCTTTACTGGTTGCTTTTGAACGGTCGGCTTAACAGGCGATACAGGAGGATCAACTACTTCACCATCAGGACGTTTTCTTTGTTCTTCTTCCTTTTTACGTCTCCATTCGGTAATTTCCCGCTCGATATGCCCCTCCATTTTTTCCTTGAAGCTGGTGCTTTGAGAAACTGTTGCGTCAACTTTATAAATATCTGTAAATGTATCTACATTAGCATTAAGTTCTTGATAGTAACGACTTACTCGTTCTTTCGTTTCATTGGATACACCATATTGTGATGTCAATAACGATAAGTAATCACTATCATCTTTTAGTTTTTTATGAGCATTTTCTCTCTTCTCATTAAGGACATTATTAATTTGTTCATCCATTGCATGAATAAGCTCAGGAATGTCCTTTATCTTTTTGTAAGGTAAAGGATCCTGAAGTATGGACTGGAGCTTATTAATAACTCCTTCTACCTCTGCACCCACCAAATAGGATTTACTTTCATCATATTTTCGTATGGCTGCCAATCCATCATCAAAGATTTTCTTCTGATCAGTACCGAAGAAACTTTTGACATAGACGATGTCCTCTTCCCAATCAAGTAAGTCATCTTCTAACTCCTTCAACTTATTGAAATAAGATACATTGTCTAAGCCACTGTGGAACTGCTCAAAGTATTCTAAGCCTTTGTCAAGTAAGCTCATACCAGGATACTTTCTACCCTCATAACGGGCTTTGTACCCCTTGATTTCGTCTATCTGTTTTTCAACAAGTAGTCGAATGTCCTTCAATAGTCCATCTTCATCATCAGCTAAATCTGTTTTATTGAAAACATCTTTACAAATACTTTTAGCTGTTTTAATTAGTTTTTCGTCAACTTTTACCCTCTTCAACACAATGGCTTTGTCGGCTTCCTGTGTCTTAGTAAAAATCGTTACAAGTGTATTAACATTATCTTCAGGTTCCAAGTATTCTGCATTATACCGAATTCGAATACGTTGTTCTTTTAATAAATGTGCAATCATTCCTGCTATATCAAGCATTTTCCAACCATATGGCTTGTCTCCGAAACGATCGAATAATATCTTAATACGTACCTGCTTTTTCAAGTCGTCTTGTAAGCTAATAAATTCAGACACTTCCCGCTTAGCCAAGTCATTTGGATTTACTTTCAAAGTTTCTTCAAATGACAATTGTTCATCATTTGTAGCAAGGATTGAAATTAAAGCCCGTTCATTATCTAAGTGTTCCTTTACATAACTTAGTTTTGTGTAGACATTATCGACTAACATTGTAAAGGCAGCATTTATTTTCTCACGAACAGTTGACCCCTTAATATCAACTTTATCCCCATTGATAAAGAAAGCACAGTCCTTAATCGCATCCTCCAAAAGCTCACGAACCCTTCTTCTACGTTCACGAACTTCTGCTTGTTTATTATTTAAGATATTTTGGATATTTTCAGGAAGTTGTGTAATATTCGTTTTCTTACGGAATTCCTCAATCCGTAATGCTTCACCAATTTCCTCAATATAGGCCTCATTACCACCAAGTTTAATGATCATTTCCCCGTTACCCGAAGTCATCATCATTAACTCCTGGTCGGATTTCTGGTAATGATCTGATAATGGAGAAAGAAGTTGCATACCTATATTAGATGTCTGATTTCCATAATTTTTCTCATCCATTTTCTGATTGTAGGTAAATGAGTATTCACTGTTGTAACGGAACCGCTTTTCATCATATAGGTCTTGGAAAATGTAGTTTGCTAACTCCCGCTTAACAATGTCCTCATCTATATTTAGGGATTTGATTTCTCTATTAATGTCTTGCTCGTCATCTGTTAAAAAGATAAAATTATCCCCATTTTTCTGTACCAGCGTTTGGGAAATTAGCTTACGTAAAGAAACTTTAATTCTCTCTTTAAGCTGTAACTTATCCTCATCAATATGAGTAACCATTAAAGTAGCAATATTATCGAGATTTGCTGGTAGTTCTTTTACATATTTAATCATGAATAGAACCTTTAACAGATTAATGTTAAAATCATCATCTTTTAGGGCTGGATTTTCATAGGCACCTTCAATAACTCTTGAAATGGATGGATTCAAAAATTCCTTTATCGTGTCATAGAAGGCATAAAAAGGTATAAGTGTACCTTCTTCAGCATTCTTATATTGAAGACCAGCTTCTTTAAATGCCGATAACATGGAGCGTTCCCCTTCAGATAAATGCTTACCAGAAGAGCCATGTTTTCTTACTTGCTCAAAAACGTTTTGTAACAACTTAAATTGATAAGGCATGAAAGGATACACATCTGCAAATTCCTGTTCATTGTCAAACCCACGTAAATCCGCTGTGCTTTCTCGGAAACTAATTAAGTTCTTTAAAATAGCACTTTTTTCAGGATAAAGAACCTTCAATTTGTCATTAGCAAAGTCCTTTTTCAATAGGATACGTTTTTTGATAACTTCATCAACCGAGATGGATGATAGAGATAGTCTTGTATCGAATCGCCCTTGAATACGTGAGAAGTCGTCCCCTTTAACTTTAATAATGCTATCAATACTCTCTTGGGAAGTAACCATAATCCAAACCTTACCTTTACAATGGGTTCCAAGATCTTCAGCCACTGTCTGCAAGTTCAACATTAAACTGCGGTTATCACCAATGTATTGACCAATCTCATCCACGAGAAAGATAAGGTGGAAGTTTTTCCCCTTACTATTGATGTACTCATTTACGTCTTTCGCAAACTTTTCAATACTGATTTCGAAATTATTCACACCATTTTCAAACCAATTTCGAGCAGATTCTTCCGTCATATCGGTTACTTTCGTTAGGGCACCAATAACAAAGTCCGCATCAAAGTAAAAACTATTACGACGTTCTTCCCACGCTTCACCAGCTAATGACTTAAATTCCGCTTTAAACGCCTCATAGACTCCCTGTTTATCCAGGTACTTCTCCATTTCGGCCACACCGGGTATATCTCCGTAATAGCCACGATGCTCATAAAATACCTTCATGAAGACACGGAGAATGGCATCTTCCTTTGATTTGTTATCTAGTGAACCTTTCGAATCTATGTTGAACAGAATAACCTCTGTTTCCACATCAGCCGTTCTTTGCATATTCGCATATACAAGAGGGTCTTGTACTTTATCTTGGAAGAAATCAATCGCTTGTTTACCTTTTACCTTCTTGTTTTCAAGTAAGTAAGCAAGTATCTTCAGAAAGTGTGATTTACCGGAACCAAAAAATCCAGAAATCCAAACACCCATCTTATCCGTTACACCATTAATCCCTTTTTGATAATTCTCATAAAACTTAGAAAGGTGTTTTTGTAGCTCACGGGTAACAACATACTCATCCAATTCCTGATAAATATTATCTTCATCTTGTTGAGCTACTTTAATGACTCCACGAATATCACGTTCAATGTCTTTTTGAAACATATCTTTAATAATCATCTAAATTCCCCCTATCACTTTTAATCGACTAATCGAAACGCCCGGTAATAATTATCATCCTTAAATTTTCCAAACAATTGTAATGATTGCCCATCATATTTTCCAGGGAAAAACATGATAACGGGAACATTGTCCAACACCTCTTGTAAGTTATTTAAAATGTTGTGGGAACGAACAAATGGATAAACCTTACCTATTCCAGTGAGGAACACCACATTATAATCATCCATTTGTTCTTTAATTTTTCTTAGAAACACTTCTGGCTTTGCAAATGTCGTCATTGCTTTAAACAATTGATCTTTTCCTTGACGTTCTTCCATTTCAAAAATTCGTTCGAAGATCCTTTTATCTTTTGTAATTTCTAGCAGCATCTTATATAAATCAAACTCAATAATTCTCCGGTTCGATCCTTCATAACCAAATTCTTTCTTAATATGCTTAATATAATCCCTTACCACAAGTTCATCTTGTGGCTCATAGTCAAATACGTAAAAGCTAATTTCATTGCCAAGGCCACGTCCCTCTATGAACTTATCCTCTTTAATTTTCGGTATAATCTGATCCAGTTTTGCATTCAAATTTGCCACATATTCACCCCCTACTCACCCATTGCACGTATATAACGAGCATCACCAATTTGAGTGAGATGATTTTTTATCTGTTCATCAATAATTAGCCTGTCTAACTCTTTACCTTTTCTGTTTCTTAACATTCCGCTTTCATACAATACTTGCATGTAAGCTCTTTTTAACTTCTCTACATTAATGTCGCTCCAACTAGCTACCTTTTCACTTTGCTCCGCCTTAGAGGTGAAGAAGAGATTGATGTCCTTCTTTTCTATTAGATAGTCATTATTATGTAGCTTTTCCCCTATTACCTCATCCATGAATTCAAAAAATAACAAATCAGTCTTCATAATGGCATACAGGTTAAGGGCTTTTCCCGCTTCAATGGAACCTTCTAACATTAAAGAAACAAGAGTATCATCAATAGCTTCCGCCCTTTTCATAATGGAAGGTAGTGCTCTATTGATTCTCCCTTGATTATTAAATTGAAACAGATTTTCTTCCTTTACTTTTTTTCTTATCTCATCTTTGGCTAAGCCTTGTTGCTTCAACTTTATAACCTGTTTTAACTCAAAAAGTAAAAACGATGCCCCATTCAAACTTGAAGAATATTCTAATTCCATTGTCATGCAATCAAACCTTTCAAACAAGACTATTTTCCTACTTTATTTTCAATATCTTTCCTACCACAGCTAAACGCCTTTTACCGCATTGCTGCTGAACGACCTTTGTGAACTCATTCTCTTTTATTAGTTTTTCTTGATTATGTTCATATAAGTTTTTAATTCCATCTATTAGCTCATTCTCTTTTATCTCTTCCTGCCAATAGGAATCCACTAGCTTGTTCAAATCAACAGCCAAATCTCTCTGTGTACGATAAAACATTTTTAGTTCCACAGAATTCACCTCTTGCAATTTTCTTACTTACTTATTATTTTAGTCTTATTTCAATTGGAACTCAATTCCAACCATTGATTATTACCCATTTTCTTGTTTCATTCTCCATATTGTGCTCAGCTAGGCCTAAATACGGTCTATAAACGTTTCTAAAAGCTAACTTCAATATATAAGTACCGTATTATGTACTCAAAACGGTTCCAATGTGATAACTATGAGTGTCTCCCTCTAATTTCTGTATTTAACAACAGGAATCCCTCACAAAAAAAAGCTACTGAAAATAAAATCAGTAGCAATACTTTCAATTACTCATCCTGTAATCTTTTTTAGAGATTCTTTATCTTTTAAAACCTGCTTCATGTATTCCTCGGCTACTTCCTCTAATCCAAATCCATTTATTAGGATATTTAGACGGGTTGTCATCTCACAGCCACGGTATCCTTTTATAAGCCTGAAAATGAAACTTGGCGAGAGGTTGGTCCTATCAGAAATATCCTTCAAACTATATCCTCTTTGATTCTTTAATTGCTCAACTAATTCGCCGAAGTGATTTTCAATCATATCAAGAACATGCTGATTTCCTTGTTGTTCCATTTTAGTTTCCTCCTATTAATTCACTGATGCTTGACCAGTTCCTGATTTGTCATAAGACCTTATATACTAAGCAGTATGGGGTTCTCTTATTACTCCTATCTCAATCCAAGTTTCCCTACTATATTGGAATATTTCTTTATTAGTTATCTACTATATAAAAAGAAAAAATTAAAGGGGGAATCATTATGGATACACAAGAATTTATGAGTTTATCCGCACTAGAAAAAGTGGAATTAGTCAATAAAATGCTTAAAGAAGAGGAAGATTGCCATTTAAAAAATACGGCTTCTAAATTAGGGTTGTCTGAATCTACTTTCTCAAAAGTCATGAGAGATAACTCATCTTATCAGTACAACAAAACTAGCAAACAATATGATCGAATTATGCCAATAGAGGAGTACAAGAAATATCTCCAATCAGGGTCTGACGAGAACAAAATGGAGGAAACATTGCAGTTTGTTGCTGAACATCTCGAAGAGTTAAAGGGGCTTTTGCATGCAAATGAAACTCAATTGGTTTTAGAGCCAGAAATATATGACTCTAGCAGCACAAGTATCACTAGAACGATTCAGGTAAACGAGGACATTTTCAAGTCTTTCTATGACTTGTATTCTAGTAGATTCTCACACATCCGCCTTAGAGAAATCTACAGTAAGTGCCTTCTTGATTTTATCAAAGCCTATCAACCTAAAAAGACCCCTGAGAATTAGTATCAGGGGTTTCAATTACCTTTTTACCACTCATGTAACAAATCAATTATTTCACTCTGTCTATATTTATCCCAACCATTTTCAGCTTTGTTTGGGCCTCGTTAAGAAACTTATATTTACCATGGGATAACCTCCATCCTCATAATTAAATACATGTATATCCAATAATTCTCTCTCGGCCTTTTCAATCTTTTGTTTCTCACTCTCTATAAATTCATCAATAAGCGTTTCACTACAAATTAGGGAGGAAATACTCGTTCCAGCCCATTTCCAAAAATCCGGGGATTCTCTTTTAATTATGTCTTTTTTGATTTTCATTTCTTCGATTACCTCCTCTGTTCTCCTCACGTTAATTTTCCAATTCTTTCTCTTCTAATCTTTTCAGTGCCTCTATAGCTACAATTAAATGCCTGTTTTGAGGCTTTGATGTAAAAAGAAGATATTGCGTAACCTTCCCAATTACCAATATTAAACTCCAAATTACTTTTGGCTCCCCCCTCCACAACTCATATCCAATAGACCAGGCTAAAAGAAAAACATAAACAGAATCATCAAGTATTAGAGATAGGATGGAGAAACATAGAACGATACTGACAGCCAAACTTGTACCGCAGTCCTTATGGACCCTCGGTTGCCTTCTAACGTTTTCTAAAGTTAAATTTAGGCCACTCTCATAAGTTGAGACAGTCATATGCTCAGCTCCATGATATTTTCCAATGGGACTTATTTTTATGATTAGACCTGCAATAACTAAAAGTCCCAACAACATCTCTAGGTTGTTAATGGGTATTGTATATAAAAAAATTGAATTGGATCTTCCAATGAATAAGAGCTCCATCAAAATCAAGACAATTGCCGCTACTATAAACCTCCTCCAGTGTTCAATTAATAGTTCAAATACCATTGAAAAAGAACGAACAAAAGGTATGTTTGATAGAATAATTGTTATTTTCTTATCTTCCCTATTCACTTTCGTTTCTGTTGTGATTTTCCCATTCTTGAGTTGAGATAAAGCCTGATATTTTTCCCCGGTAAAACTAACATAGTTATATCCAGCCCTTCCTCCTAATACTTTCACTCTTCTTTTTCCACTCAATCTTTCTCCCCCCTCTTGCTAAAACTTGATTTTTACTAATGACTAAAGTCAAAGGAAAATAAAAAAGCCCGTATTCCCCCTTATCTGGAATACGAGCTATTTAATATATTAAATTTTATTTTGATCATAATTTTTTTTATCATCATTTTCCCTGCTCTAAATTTTATTAATTTGTATTATAACTTTAGGAAGTGCGATAATCAAGATACGTATTGGGATAAACTTTTACTAATTAGAAAGAGGGCGATGTTATGTATTCACTTGTTGAGGTATGCAAGAAACTAGGGTTAGATCGTCAAACAGTACAAAACATGTGTGAAAAAGGAAGGTTCCAGGGTGCTTATCAAAATGAAAATGGTGAATGGCTGATTCCGGAGTTTATTTTTACTACCACAAGAAAACAGGACGAAAAAGCTGAGAAAATCTTGCAGCATATTGAAAGAAAAAATCGTGGCGGCAGGGATGAATCTGATGTACCTCATATTCCTGCAAAAGTAATAGCTGATTTTTATGAGGTTACATTAGAAAAAGTGATAAGTTGGATTAAACAAGGGTACCTTTCTGGAAAGCAAATGGAAGGAGAATACTTAGTACCAAAAGAAGAGTTTGATTACCTTAAATCTAAAAGAGATAAAGATTCAACAGAAGAAGAAATCAAAAAACTACTTGGATCGGACTATATTGAGGATTGGGAAGTAGAAATTGAGGATTAAATAAATTGTTAGTCCAAGGGAAATTCAATTCATCCTATTTTCAATTATTACTAAGTAAGCCACACTGAGCTAAATCTACTGAATGGCTTTGCGATGCTACAGTATACTCAACACTTTTCAGAGGTTTAAAAAGTGTTAACACTTCGTAAAATAAACATTGATATAACAAAGGTTCATAGAAAGTAAATGTTGAAATTGCCTAATCAACCTTACATTTAAATAATTGTTGAGTGTTAACACATTTTACTTAGAAAAATATGAATTGCCATTTCTCTATTTAGTTTGTTTCCTCACTAGAATAGAACCTTTTAAATTTTCCTATCCTCTTGAAACAAGGGTTGGGGAATATTGAAGAATTGGTTAATTCTGTATGCGATAAGCTGAATTTTTTATTTAGATATGTATTGGAACTCTATTTTTTCACCTTTTAAATCCACTTTCTTTTTCTCCCAACCATAATCTAGCCAAGAAGCACACTGTCTATATTTTTCCGTTCGTGAATTTGACCACCATGTTGGATTCTTTCTAGCAGTTGGTGGTAAATCCCTTTTTAATACATCTTCAATCTCCTTAAAAGTAAGTGTGGTCTGTGTAACCCCTTTTTCCACCAGCATGTTTAAGTGTTGACTAAGAGGATAATAGTCAGAGGATATACTCATTGCAATCCCTTCTTTCAAGTTTATTGAATGTATGGTAGCACAAAAATCCAATATGCGTAAGTAATGAAAGAATTGTGAGTTAGTTATTGTGTTCAGAGGTAAATGATTATTTTACATCACTTGAAAATAGAATGCCTCTTTTCATATTGATTTAACGTTGAAAATCCCCTTTTATTAACAAAGATATAATACTTTCGTAAAGCATTTTGAATAGAACCATTTGAGTCAATTAATTCGCTTTTAATTCGCTTCAACGTATTATACATTTTCTCATCATCTCTTACTATTTCTTCCAGATTTACGTGAAATTCATCTTCCACTTTTCTTGCTTTGCTTAGTCTGGAACGAACAGCTTTATCCTTGCTTTCAATCTTACCGTCATTAACAAGGAATTTTTCAAACTCTTTTTCTCTCATATAATCCTCTCCCTATCCATTTAGATTTTAGATTATTGTGTTATCTGTAATAAGTATATACTATTTTTTTGCAGCCGGATTTAGCAATTTCATAGCTAAACACCATGTTTGATTCCTCAAGATCAAACCGCAGTTGCAACAAGGTAAGGAGGATAATGAACAAATAAAAGGCCTGAACTCATAATAGATTCAGCCAAAATTTATATTGATTGATGATTGGAAAACCACATAAAGGTATTAAGTCTATCTATTGTTCCTCTGCACCACCCTTATTGCTTAGAGACGTTCCTACCTTTCCTTTATCAATCATTTTTCCATTCACTTTAAATAATACATCACTTAATATCTCCTCTATGTTTTTAATATCATAGTATGCAATTCGTAAAAGGGGTATCTTCTTATCTTTACAGTACAAATCCTTTATTGTATCGTTATTTTTTATATATTGAAGCCCCTCCACTCCAAAAATGGGGAAATAATGAAACTCTCCATCAAACTCTATAAGTAGTCTAATTTCCTGCGATTTATCAAAAACTGCGAAATCGAACCTGAGCAAATTTTTATGCCTACAGTCTTCAAATGTATACTGAAACTCGTACTCTAAATTATTTTTTTGAAGGAAACTTGCAATCCTTTCTTCACCATGGCTCATATTACAAAAAGGGCATCCACTTCCCCGTAACAGTACCTCTGGATAAGCCCAATTTTTATGTCCGCATTTAGAGTTAAATACAAATACCGGGGTTTTCATGTTTTGATATTGAGTTAGTAAAATATATTGATCTAGGTCAGCCTCTTTTAACCTTTCACTGAATTGAGTTGTTGATAGTTTTTTATTCCCCCAACAAAAAGCACAGCTATGTCCTCTTAACAAACTATTAGGTGTTCCAAAGTCAACGGTGTTACATTTATTATGTTTTATAAGAATTGGATCATGCCTACTTTTGTAAGTTCCCATCACACTATACTCACTACCATGTACCTCCTGTAATTCTCGTTCAAACTGTAGCGTACTTCGCTTGTAATTATTCGTACAAACTTTGCAATCGTGACCCTTCAACAAATTATTTGGATAGGCATCTATAATCTTTCCACACCTCTTATGAAAAACATTAACTTTTTCTTTACTGCCACGATATTCACCGACTGCGATGAACTCTCCATTCCATTTTATAATTAATTCCTTATCAAATTGTTCTATTGACTTCATCTTACCTTCTCTTATTCTTTTACCTACGCACTCCTTGTTAGAACATTGTTGCCCATTCACTAGCTTATTCGGTGTCATAAAAAATGGTTTTCCACAAATTTTATGTTGAACTTTGATTTTCTTATTACTTTTCTGGTAATCTGACAGAAAGGTATACTCCATACTATATGGCTTCATTGAAAATTTCCGATAGAATTCACGCTTATTCTTTTCCTGCCTAGCTTTTGTAAAGGCTTCATTGGAACATAATCGACAGTTTGGTAATTGTAAAAAGGCTCTTGCAGTAACAGAAAACTCCCTTTTACAGGTAGTATGAAAAAGTGTAACTTCTTTATTATAGCCATGAAAATCCCCCTTCAACTCAATATCATCTCTGGTCTTTTCTGCAAGACGCTCTATGAAAATCTCTTTAGTTACCTTTGGAACTTTCATACCTGTATGACTCCCTTTTCTAATTATCTATAGAAAAAGCATCTCCTTTTAAATACAAATTATACATTTTACCCCAAACTCCAAGGATATATACTATAGTCAATGGTAAAATTTTTTTGCCTGTCAATATAGGACTAATGACTATGCAAGGAACTATACCATGTAATTCGCCAAATTAGCATGGGGGAGATAATTCTCAGAGCAACACATAAGATTAACGACTTTTGCTTTAATCTTGACAAATAATAGGATTCTTTTTGGTAAATCTTAAATAAAATTCGGATTGTCTTTCAGCCTAAAAGAGTTAAAAAAATGCTGGAAGGTAGCCTTATCTATTCTGTAAGAAACACAACTGGAAAAGAACAGGGGACAGCCTGAACTGATACAAAGGCAAGGATTGGGAGAACACAGAGTAAAGGTAAACCCTATTAGACTTGTTTTGATTTTTAATTGTAATGTGGGGGTGGATCACAATTGGATTCCTGCAGAAATTATCATAAAAAAATCCGAAGGCCAACCGGAAAAAATACCGGAGAAACCTTCGGATTTGGAACTTTAATTTTATTTAAGAATCGTTAATTTTGGATAGTTGGTGTTACTCTTATTGATCTTTATCTTTATCTTGATCGTTATTATACTGATCTTCTATTTCTTCAAATTCTATGTCAATGATGTCTGGCATTTCTCTCTTGATTTCATCCATGTCCTTTTGAAATTCTTGTGTTGTGTAGTTTAAAGAATCATACATTGTATTTCTTAAACGGTTTCCCATTTTAGTCATTGATGTATAAGTTAGACCACCAGAAACTACCCCTCCAACAACAGGAATTACTTTAGAGACCCCTTTTGCAAATGTATCTTTTGTCATCTTAACCCCAATAAGAGTTGCTATTTTCTTAACAATAGGATAGTAGAAGGTTTTAGTTAATGCTTTTTGAGGTAGCTTTTTTAATGCCTGTTGTGCCATTTTGGAAGAAACCACTTTTAAGGTCGAGGCAGCACCACCTACACCAAACATAACACCAAGGAATAAAATTAATTCACTTCTCACTCGCTCCAAGTCTAGTTCATCATCATCCCAAAAGTCCCTGTATCCAAACATATAAGCTAGTTCTTGTGATAAACGTAAAGCTACTCCGAAAAATTGCAGAGTGTCGGCAGGTATTGTGGCAGCCATAGCCCACCCACCAGGTAGACCAGCCGCAAACGATGTACCAGAACTTTGTAACGTTCTTTTATTTACGAGGGATTTTGCCATTCTGTTAATTTTGTCAGTACCGATCCCTACTTCTTGTGGTCCTTTATCAATCAAGATAGGGATTTTATCCGAGCTTAATTTATCACCGAATGTTTTTACCAAAAATTCTTTTCTATTTACTTTAACACCCGGCATCTTTAATGCGTTTGCTATAATTAATTCAACATTTGTGGAATCTCCATTATTAGTCATGCCATGAACCCTCTTTCATATTAGCGACGTTTTAATATTTATGATACATTCTTTTCGTAATTTAAAGATTAGTGCTTGTAAACTAGACAGCACCTTATAGTCATTTGTTCTGGAGTTTTTCTCTCAATTTTTCATACTCTGCAATTTTATCACGAAGACTAGCCAGACAAAACTGGAAAGAACCTTCGGATTGGAAACATTATTTTTAGTAACGTTATTTGTCTTTTGAAACAAAAAAAAAGACTGAACCTACTACAAGATCCAGCCCGAATTTTTATTGATGTTGGTTTTAAACAAACGTTTGATTAATGATTGAATAATGGTTCCATACATAGCTCATTTGTGTGCTGCTGTTCCGTGATTCCTTACTGGTTGGGTACCGACTATGTGACAGTGGGAACAACCTTTTAGCGTGGGGAAGTAGAAAGTAACAGGGGCATAAGTCATAGCTCACTACTACCACATGACCAATATTAAATTTTAAAAACTTTGACCTTAGTTAGCAATTACCTTTTTCTAATTCGTTCATCGTCTTTAAGTCGCTGATATGCTTTACTTTTTAAAAATCGTTCCGGGTTTTTCCTTATAGCTTCCACAATTTTTTCTTTTTGGCTTTCTGAAATTTTCTCTCTCGATTCTCTAAGGTCCTTAGCCACAGCGAAAAGCTCATTAAACACTGGTGAAGATACAGCATGTTTTGGCTCCCCCATATTAAAGAATCCTTTTTCCTCTACTAAAGTATTTTCCCAAACCTCTTCAACAGCCTTTTTTAAGATGGTGACAATTAATATTCCCTGAAGATTTAAAAATACATATGAAGAGTCGGGGTCATGGCTAATATAAGTATAGCCCACAACACTTCCCCCGATGGCAGTATGTAAATCAAACTCCCTGGTATCCCCAGACGCTTCCTTAATTGGGCCAAAAAAGAATATATGATTTTCAATGTGACCAAGGTCTTTTCGTTCTCCAAGAAGGAATTCACGCATGATTTTTTCCGCTTCAATTAAAGTATCTAAATCTATAATATCAATATTTTGGTCACGCACAAATTCTACGATATCAAGATAAAGGCTTCGCCAACTGACGGATGTAATGAAGTAATTGAGCCATTGTTCATATTCCACCACTTGGAGATTGTCCGAATGATAGGGATGATAAACTTTATTAGCAAAGATTGTTTCATTTGGACTGAATCTATCTTCACAGACACCACATAGCATCGCCTGTTTGTCACCGTCCTGAATTACCCTGTTTGGTTGCGATGCCATTCGCATATTCCCTGTTGGCGAATTCCTCTTCATTGACCTAAAAACAAATTTTGGGATAATATGGCTTTTTTCTAGTTCCCTTTCTTCCTGACATAATGCACACTTACCCATAAAACCTTCCTCATTTCTTCTTATCCTAGAACAAAAAATAGTCAAAAAGTGTCCCACATGAAGATATTACCCTCTCAAATAGGTACAATAACCATTGTTTTTTAGAAAGAAATTATAAATCGTTTCAAAAAAAGACCGTCTTAGACGATCCTTTTTTAAATGATTCATTCTTTTTAACAGACCTCTCAACGACGTCATTACTAAAGACTAGAAAACTTACACATAAAGTAATTGCTTGCAGTACGATTTGTATCCCTTTAAGGCTTGTAAACAGTTCTTTCATAATAACCACCCCTTTATCTTTTATTGTTGAGAGTTGCTCAACTGAGCACGGAACCTGTGCCGTCTGAACAAGCGGGGGAGCCTGTTAAAAAGAATGAATACCTTATTCTACCATTTTCTGAATGTTTCTTCAACAAAACTGCCCGTTACTTTAAGTGAACTTTTTCAATAAGTTCTTGTAAGTACATCAAACCACCCTTTATTAATAAATATATTATTGGGCAACTTAACCATCTCTATTTAGAAAAACTATTTGGCAAAATGACTTTTCCCTTTTCTCATCTTTTTCTTCCTTCTACTATATTCAACTGCTAAAATGTTGGTATTTCCACCCCTCTCCCTCCCACTCCCCTCAAACCCTTGCGGTTCTAAGCCCCACCCTCTTATCTCGCCTTTTTTCTTCATTCCATTATGTTACATAG